>NZ_JAQQWT010000005.1:176753-183929 GCF_028610705.1 Halalkalibacter alkalisediminis | reverse complement strand
CACGGCTTCGGTCATATTAAGGTGAGGGAAGAAGTTTTGTGTTTTCCCCAGTTTAGTCTGGCAGGAGTCAAGTTTTTCTAGGTATAATATAGGTACCATACAGGAAACGAGAGGAACGGTTATGACGAAACCTTATTACGGTCAATTAGAGGAAGAAAAAGTGTTTAAGGATCCTGTTCATCGTTATATTCATGTACGGGATGAATTGATTTGGGAGTTAATTGGCACGAAGGAGTTTCAGCGGTTGCGTCGGGTGAGGCAGCTTGGGACGACGTATGTTACTTTCCATGGGGCCGAGCATTCTCGTTTCAATCATTCACTTGGTGTTTATGAGATCACAAGACGAATTCTTGATGTGTTTAAAGGGCTCCCGCATTGGGATGAGAGTGAGCGTCTTGTTACGCTGTCGGCTGCGCTTTTACATGATGTCGGACATGGTCCTTTTTCTCACTCGTTTGAAAAAGTATTTGATACTGATCACGAAGAGTGGACAAGGCAGATTGTGCTTGGCGATACGGAAGTGAATCAAGTGCTTTCTAATGTGAGCCCGACGTTTGCTCAGGCGGTCGCTGATGTGATTGAGAAAACGTATGCGAAAAAACTTGTGACGAGTATTATTTCAAGTCAAATTGATGCGGATCGAATGGATTACTTGCAACGTGATGCTTACTTTACGGGAGTTAGTTATGGCCATTTTGATATGGAACGTATTCTCCGAGTGATGAGGCCGATGGAAGATCAAGTTGCGATCAAGCAAAGTGGGATGCATGCCGTCGAGGATTACATTATGAGTCGGTATCAAATGTATTGGCAAGTTTATTTCCACCCTGTTACAAGGAGTGCCGAAGTCATTTTAACGAAGATTTTCAAGCGTGCCAAGGAACTGTATGAGCAAGGATATGTCTTCAAACATAAGCCGAACCATTTTTATTCCTTTTTTGATGGAAAAGGGAGCTTGGACGATTATTTGCGGTTAGATGAAGCGATAACCATGTATTATTTTCAAATTTGGCAAGAAGAAGAGGATCGCATTTTAAGAGATCTTTGTGTAAGATTTCTAAATAGAAAATTGTTTAAATACGTAGAGTTTAATCCGAATTTACAAATGAACGACTGGCTTGTGCTTCAAGACTTATTCAAAAAGGCTGATTTGAACCCAGACTATTATTTAGTCGTTGATTCATCTTCTGATCTCCCTTACGATTTTTATCGTCCAGGCGAGGAAGAGGAACGTTTGCCGATTCATCTCCTTATGCCAAATGGGAAGTTGCGTGAGCTATCGCGTGAGTCTGAGGTAGTAGAAGCGATATCAGGTAAAAAGCGCACGGATCACAAACTCTATTTTCCGCTCGATTATTTAGAAGATGAGCGTGAGCATAAAGAAGTAAAGAAAAAGATTCGAGATCTATTAAACGTATAAGGGGGAACATGCTTTGCTGAAGGATCATGCAAACGTAATGGCGCTATTTTTGCAAGCGGGTGAAATTGTTGGACGGAAAAAGCTGCAGAAAATCATTTATATTGCCAAGAAAATGAATGTGCCATTCTCTGAGCGGTTTAAATTTCATATGTTTGGACCTTATTCCGAGGAACTTAGCTTACGGATGGAAGAATTGTGCAATCTCGGATTTGTCGATGAAAAGAAAGAAGACAAAGGGAACTATTATCAATATCGTTACGGATTAGCGGAAGAAGGCAGGAAGTTTCTTGAATTATATCAATTTGACTTGCCAGAGAGCCAAAAGTTAATCGAGAGCTTAAATGACCAGAGCTCACGTTTCTTAGAACTTGTGTCAACATTGCTTTATTTTGAAGAACTTCCTCGTGATGAAGTAAAGGAAAAAGTGTTTACATTAAAGAAGAAATCAAATTACACAGAAGAAGATATTGAACAAGCTTATACGTTTATCGAATCTTTGCGTGTATTAGGCCATTAATCGGCAAGCTCTTTTTTCGAGATACGAAAGAGGAGCTTCTTTTCTTATTCATAAAAAATGGTTGGTCAGGACGTTTCAGACTAGCATAAAGTAGGTCTTTTTGTGTAGAATTTAATCAAAGAGAGTTTAGGGAAGGGTGTTTGAAATGGACTTGTTAAATAACGATAATTTAAAAAAGAAAAAAACGGGCTTTAATATTCTTAGCAATGACTCTACGGATGGACATGGAGGTTACGGGGCAGGTGTCATGAATTTAGATAATGTTTCGCCTGTCTTTATTGATCCAACCGAAGGAGAAGCGTTTGTTGATATGGGAGCGCTGCATGCTCGTTCGGTTGTTGAAAAAAGAATTAAATTTTTACCAGATAAAGAAAAAGTACCTAATGGCAAGCTATACTGGCTTGTTTGGGTGACGATTCAATATAAAGACGGAAAGCCATATTATGCAGGTGTAGCGGGCTGTGAAATGACCGTAGATATTGAGATTCGCCGTGGATATAAGAGTTTACCTGAACATGTAAATAAAATGGATAAATCGTTAAAGGGCCACATTCTTGTCGACGATATGGATGATACGTCTAAAGCACTTTTAGCTACATTTTTAAAAGAGCACAACGAGAAAATGTGGGAGAATTCAGATAAATCACTTCATGAAGCATTAGCTGTCTAAAGACTTATAATCAAGTTTTTTGAAAAGTAAACACCAAATTTCAATTAACTTTGAACAGTTTTTGAACACTGAATGCGACTATTGAGGTTTTGGCAAAGAGCGAGTAAACTGAAAGAAGTATAAACGCACATTTATACTAGGACACGAAAAAGCGCGAGGGAATATTCCTTCGCGCTTTTTCAACTTTACAAATGATTCTTAGTACTAGTATTCTATGGATAAATACGATCGCTGGGGGATTAACGATGCTGACGACCAAAGAGCAAAAGGACATTCGCGCATTACAAGCGATATGTGAACAAGAAGATAAAATCGAATTGAAATTAAATTGGGACCTACTTGAAGCAAGAGCGGAGAAAGAACAAAATGATTTTCTTTATTATGAAGAACATCAGCTCATTGGCTTTCTGGGAATCTATGGCTTCGGTAATAAAGTAGAGCTTTGTGGAATGGTCCATCCCGAAAAAAGAAAACAAGGGATTTTTCAATCCTTGTTAAAACAAGCTTTAGAAGAAATGGCGAAAAGAAAGTATGAAACCGTTTTATTGAATATTCCCGCTTCGTCAGAATCAGGACGAAGGTTTGTTAAGCACCAGCCGTTTGAAATGGCTTTTTCCGAGTATCAAATGGTGTGGGAGAAAAAAGAGCTAACAGCGAATCTAGATCATGTGGGGTTACGACACGCAACAAAGGAAGAGCTTCCCTTTTTCATTCAGCTTGATGCAGAATGCTTTAAGATGTCTCGCAAAGAGGCTGCAAGCATGTATGAGAATGTCACAGACATAGACGGCAACTTAATCATTGAAGCAAAAGGTGAGCCTGTTGGGAAGCTACGCTGGCACCAAGAAGGCAATGAAAGTTGGATTTACGGGTTTGCTATTAAACCAGAATACCAAGGCCAAGGAATTGGCCGCACAGCGCTCATTCAAGCTGTACAGCAGGAAGCTGAGAAAGGTAAGGACATCTATTTAGAGGTAGTTCCAGAAAATGAACATGCATTAAAGCTATATCAATCATGTGGCTTTCGCTCGTTCTCCACACAAGATTATTATCAGTTGGTTGCAGCTCGTGTAAAGTGACCGAAAAATGACGCAAAGCGACTGATAAGTAGCACCAAGCAACTGTTAAAAAGCCGCCACATAAACCAAGCAAAAAAGGGTGACTGCGCGTCACCCTTTTTCTTAATGACTAAACCATTTGAAAAAGCGTTCGAGGAATCGTTCCTTTTCATGTGTTTCCTCATCAATGGCTTCGACTTCTTCTCCGTCCGCTTGTGGCGGTGGGCATTCCTTCGTTGGTTCTGTACCTTCAACAAAGTAAGTGACCCGGTGAGTGGGGCAGTGCTCGGTCGCTAGCAACCCATTATGTGGGTTCATTTTAACATCAACAACACCGTCTGGTTTCTCAAATGGCAGAACGGGTTGTCCTTTAAGAGCGTGCTCAGTGAAGTTAGCCCATATGTTCTTAGCTCTTTGACCGTCTGTTGAGTGGTCTAGTTCAATTTGATCGTTAAAACCTACCCAGACACTCGTAACGAGTTGTGGTGTATAACCGACCATCCAACTATCCCATGTCGTTGACCCTGATTTACCTGCTACCGGTCGATTGATCAGATGGGCAATTGACCGACCTGTAACGGAAGTATGAGCGTTTAAATAAGGGTCAAACATTCCTGTCATGATGTCCGTTAGGATGAAGGCTAGCTTAGGATCAAGAACCTGTGTCAATGTTGGTTCTGATTCATAAACGACTTCACCCTCTACATCAACCACTTTTTCGATGAAGCGCGGATTAACACGCATGCCTCCATTTGCAAAGGCACTATAGCCTCTTGCCATTTCAAGTACATTCACTTCCGCTGACCCTAAAGCTAAAGAGGGATGATTGTGCAGTGGACTTTCGATTCCTACACGTTTAGCTAATTCAACCGCTCGTTCGGTCCCTAATAATAGATGTGTTTTAACGGCGTAGATATTATCCGAGAAAGCCATCGCCTGCAAAAGAGTAATAAAATCTTCTGCATAATTATCATTAAAATTTCTCGGGGTCCATGGCTCACGTCCATCGTCAATGTTAAATGGAGTCGGTTCACTAAGCAAAGTCGATGCAGCGGTATAGCCGTTTTCTAAGGCGGCATAGTACAAATATGGTTTAAAAGCCGAACCAGGACTTCTTCTCGTCTGAACCGCACGATTTAGGGGACTTTCTACATAATTCCTTCCTCCAACAAGAGCCTTCACATCGCCTGTTCTTGGATCCAATGCTACAAGTGCGGTTTCTAGTTCAGAGTCAGGCATTTCTCTTTCAACCCAATACTCGGCTTCTTTTTGCATCTTAGGATCAAGGGTCGTATAAACCTTTAACCCACCAGCTTCAATGAGCGAAGGATCAATTCCAATCTCTTCTATGAGCTGCCGTTCGACTACGTCTTGGAAGTAAGGACCGACGGTGGAAGGACGATCCAATTCATTTTGAACAAAGTTTAAGGGCTCCAAATGAGCTTCATCGGCTTCTACTTGGTTCAGGACGCCATGAGTAACCATCGACTGTAAGACAACTGCTTGACGTCTTTTCGCTCGTTCTAAATCAAATAAAGGAGAATAATAGCTAGGACCTTTTGGAATACCTGAGAGCATACTAGCTTCTGCTAATGTGAGATTTTTAGCGGATTTTCCAAAGTAATGTTGAGACGCGGCTTCGACTCCATAAGCACCGTGTCCATAATAAACAGTATTTAAATACCCTTCTAAAATTTGATCTTTATCATAATTCATCTCAAGTCTAAGGGAATAGAGTAACTCGTTCCACTTACGCTTCCACGTTTTATCATGGCTCAAATAAAGGTTTCTCGCGTATTGTTGAGTGAGTGTGCTTGCCCCTTGAGCAGCAGATCTAGCGCGTAGATTAGCAATCACAGCTCCACCAATTCGGTTAATGTCAAAACCCCAGTGATGGTAAAAACGACGATCTTCAATAGCAATCGTGGCGTCAATCACATTTTGATCAATCTGGGATAAAGAGACCCAATGGCGATTTTCTCCTTTATGGTGCTCCCCAATGGGGGTATGATCTGCCCCATAGTAAACCGTTGTTTGTGGCACGTTTAAAGGTGGAGGCCCTTGCATTTTAGTATAAGAGAGGAGGCCTACGGCAGCTGCTGTCGCTAACACAAGAAAAATTAAAAACAATCGAAAAAATAAACGAACTAAGCGCCTTGTACGGCGAATTCGTCGGTTAACGACGACTTCCATCAACGTCACCCCGTTTCTAGTTTTAAAGACATAGTGGTGTTCTTATCTATTCAGCATTGGTAAGAAATGCATTTTTTAAACATAGAAACGCACAGTTTTGGATAAATTTAACTTGCTTTTTTTTACCGTTGCTTTATACTTTCATTTGTTAAGATTAGAACCAAAAAAATAGAAGAACCTATAGATGAAACAGTTTAGAAATTATGAGGTGAACGTAGATGGAATTATGGTATACAGAAAAGCAAACAGAACGTTTTGGAATTACAGCTAAAATCAAAGAAACCCTTCACACAGAACAAACAGAATTTCAAAAGCTTGATATGATAGACACAGAAGAATTCGGCAAAATGCTTGTGCTAGACGGCATGGTTATGACAACAGAAGTGGATGAATTTGTATATCATGAAATGGTGGCACACGTTCCTCTTTTCACACACCCTCACCCGAAAAATGTATTAGTCGTTGGTGGTGGAGACGGTGGCGTTATCCGTGAAGTTCTAAAGCACCCATCTGTTGAGAAAGCAACACTTGTTGAAATTGACGGAAAAGTAATCGAGTATTCGAAAAAATATTTACCAACGATTGCAGGCGCGTTAGACGATGCAAGAGTTGATGTTCAAGTTGATGATGGGTTCATGCACATTGCTAAAGCTGAAAATGAGTATGATGTCATCATGGTCGATTCTACTGAACCAGTAGGACCAGCGGCTAAGTTATTTGAAAAGGGATTTTACGAAGGCATTTCAAAAGCGTTAAAAGAAGATGGGATTTTTGTCGCACAAACGGACAATCCTTGGTTCCATAAAGAATTAATTAGCAAAGTACACAGCGATGTAAAAGAAATATTCCCTATTACAAGACTGTACACAGCTAACATTCCAACATACCCAAGTGGTCTTTGGACGTTCACAATTGGTTCAAAAAAACACGATCCGCTACAAGTAGAAGAAAGCCGTTTCCATGAAATCGAAACGAAATACTACACAAAAGAACTTCATAAAGCATGCTTCGCCTTACCGAAGTTCGTAGCAGACCTAGTGAAATAATGACAACCTGAAGATGAGCACCGTTTGGCGCTCATCTTTTTAGAGTTAGTTCAAAAAGGTGCCCTTCCTTTTTGAACTAACTCTAAGCACGGAGTGGAACCACTGCAAGGTTTTAAGCCTTCTATGAGCGGTTTTCTCATAGAAGGCGCGCAGTGAGAGGAGCCCGTGCCATCCATGAATAATCACTCAAGGGTTTTCAAAAAGGTGCCCTTCCTTTTTGAACTAACTCTAAGCACGGAGTGGAACCACTGCAAGGTTTTAAGCCTTCTATG
>NZ_JAQQWT010000005.1:102630-176653 GCF_028610705.1 Halalkalibacter alkalisediminis | reverse complement strand
AGCGGTTTTCTCATAGAAGGCGCGCAGTGAGAGGAGCCCGTGCCATCCATGAATAAGCAATCAAAGGTTTTCAAAAAGGTGCCCTTCCTTTTTGAACGAACTCTAGTCTAAAATAGACCTGTTCTATATAAAATTAATTCCAGGGTAAATAAAGATGAACAAGACCTGTGACGCTGTCATCTTGCAACTCACGGTCAAACTCGCTAAACTTGTTGAATAGAGAGGTGTGCGAGCCGCATGAAAAATACGATAAAACGATATGTGAAACTGCGATTTCAAACCAAAATTAATCATGATGATCAAACGGATTCCTACGAGTTTACAACACGAGGTCAATTATTTCATAAAGGAAGCCAAGATTATTTAAGGTTTGAAGAGGATCTATCTGATGACCATTCGGTTCAGACGACGATGAAATGGGATGGTCGAGAATTGATGCTAATTAGGCAAGGGTCGATCTTGATGCGACAAGGATTCATTGTGGGAGAGGAAACCCTTGGGCGTTATGTGACACCGGATGCATCATGGGAAACAAAAGCTATGACAGAGAAATTATCCGTGCAATGGCCATCTGGGAAAAATCGTGGACGAATAAAATTAGTTTATAAATTTATGTTACAAGGTCAGGAAACCGGAACACATGAAGTCCGCTTAACCTTAGAGGAGGATACAACAAAATGAACAGTGTAGAACAAATAAAGCAACAACTAAAAGATGAAATCATTGCGGCTATTAAGCAAGCAGGATTAGCTTCTGATGCCGAAATTCCCGAAGTGATTCTAGAAACACCAAAGGATAAAGCGCATGGTGATTATGCAACGAATATGGCGATGCAATTAGCACGTGTCGCTAAAAAGGCGCCCAGAACGATTGCTGATGAATTAGTTGCAAACTTAAATAATGAGCGGGCTTCAGTGGAGAAAGTAGAAATTGCCGGTCCGGGATTTATTAACTTTTTTATGAACAACAGTTACTTACGTGAAGTCATTCCAACTGTCTTACAAGCAGGAGATACTTACGGTCAAACGAACGTAGGAGGGGGCAAGCGAATTCAAGTCGAGTTTGTTTCAGCGAATCCAACAGGAACCCTGCATTTAGGACATGCGCGCGGAGCAGCTGTTGGTGACGCGCTTTGCAACATTCTATCAAAAGCCGGTTATGATGTAGAACGTGAATATTACATTAATGATGCCGGAAATCAAATCAACAATCTTACATTCTCGCTTGAAGCACGTTACTTCCAAGCACTTGGCCTAGACAAGCCAATGCCAGAAGATGGATACCACGGTCAAGATATTATTGGTTTTGGACAAGCGTTGGCAGATGAGTATGGAGACAAATATGTTCATGTACCAGAAGAAGAACGCCAAGCATTTTTCCGCCAATATGGCCTTGAAAAAGAGCTTGAAAAAATCAAAGTCGACTTAAAAGAGTACCGTGTTGAATTTGACAATTGGTTCTCGGAAACGTCTTTGTATGAAACAGATAAAGTAACGGAAACGCTAAAGGTGTTAAATGAGAAGGGTGAAACGTACGAAGAAGAGGGAGCGACTTGGTTTCGCTCAACGACATATGGCGATGACAAAGATCGTGTTTTGATCAAAAATGACGGAAGCTTTACGTATTTAACGCCAGATATTGCGTATCACCAAGATAAGATGAATCGTGGCTTTGAAAAGTTAATTAACATTTGGGGCGCTGACCACCATGGTTATATTCCACGGATGAGAGCGGCGATTCAGGCACTTGGCTATGCTCCGGAGCAACTTGACGTACAAATCATTCAAATGGTTAGCTTGTTCCAAGGCGGCGAAAAAGTAAAAATGAGTAAGCGTACCGGAAAAGCGGTAACGCTTCGTGATTTAATGGAAGAAGTCGGAATTGATGCAACACGTTACTTCTTTGCGATGCGCAGTACAGATTCACAGCTTGATTTTGATATGGATTTAGCGGTTTCTAAATCAAACGAAAACCCAGTATATTACGTGCAGTACGCGCATGCTCGTGTGTGCAGCATGCTTCGTCAAGGACAAGAACAAGGCATGACATTTGATGAAACAACGGACTTATCAGCTCTTTCTTCAGAGAAAGCGTATGATTTATTAAAAGCGATCGGTGACTTCCCAGAAGTCGTGGCTGAAGCTGCTGAAAAACAAATGCCACACCGAATTACAAACTATGTGCACGATCTAGCTTCGACGCTGCACAGCTTCTACAATGCGGAACGTGTTATTGATCCTGAACAAAAAGAAGCATCACGTGCTCGTCTTGCTTTAATGAAAGCAACACAAGTTACGATTAAGAATGCTCTTGCTTTAGTAGGTGTAGAAGCTCCAGAGAAGATGTAGACGTCTAGACAATTTTTCAAAAGGTAACTGAAGTAGAACATGGTCTTAAGAGTTTTGACGTATCCTAAGACTGTTCTACTTTGAGTTGCCTTTTTTACATAAGGAGGGAAAGAAATGACGTTTGTTCTTTGGGTGGTCATCATCGCTTTGTTTATTTTAAGTTTTGTTGGGTTGATTTTTCCGATTATCCCTTCTGTTTTGGTTCTTTGGGGTGGCTTTTTCCTTTACGTCTTTTTCATAGAAACCGGCGAGCTCTCGGTTTGGTTTTGGATCGGAACGGGTTTACTTACATTATTAATTCTGATTTCGGATTTAGTCGCGAGTCAGTATTTTGTGAAAAAGTACAAGGGGTCTAAGTGGGGAGAGAAAATGGCAGCCATTGGTGTGATTATAGGTTCGTTTATTTATCCTCCTTTTGGACTCATTCTTGTACCCTTTATACTGGTGTTCATTGCAGAAATGATGGTGAGTAAAGATGCGAACCATGCAGGAAAAGTAGCCATTGCCTCTTTGTTTGCCTTTCTCAGTAGTACCTTTGCTAAAGGAGTTATTCAGATTGTGATGATTATTTGGTTTTTCATTGAAGTCATCTGGTAAGTTCGGATAAAAAAAGATATTTCACACATAGTAAGAAAAGAAAGAAGGGGTTTTGATGCAAGAAATTTTTCTCGCTCTCATTGCAGGCCTTGTCGTTGGTTTTTTCTTTGCGCTTATTAAATTGCCTATTCCTGCCCCACCAGCTCTAGCAGGGGTTATGGGAATTGTCGGCGTTTATTTAGGCTATAAACTGTTTCATTGGCTGCTACCATTCATTCAATCGTAACCACTCAGCACTGTAAGGAGGAATTTGAAAATTGCCTTACTTAAAAAAAACGAATTTACACTTGTATTATGAAGTACATGGCGAGGGAACTCCCATTGTTTTCATCCATCCACCTGTTATGGGTTCTGAGACGTTCCGTTATCAAAAAAAATTAGCTGAACGCTATCAATTAATTTACATTGATTTAGTTGACAGTGGAAGAAGTTCGAAGAGAACACAAGAAACGACTGTGGCCGATCAAGCCAAGATGGTTCATGCACTTGTGACTCAGTTGAACTTGCCCCCGGTGATCGTGTGCGGCTATTCTAATGGAGGATCAACGGCTCAAGAATTTGCGCTTGCCTATCCTGAACAAACGAAGGGTATCATCTTAATTGGTGGGTTCTCAGAAGTTTCGACGATGCTACTTGGGGCTGAATTTGAGCTAGGGATCTGGGCAGCCCAAAATAAGATGCTTAATCTCCTTTCCTATGGATTACCAGCGGCCCATTTTAGATCAAAACATCATCAAAGAGAGATGGCCCACTTTATTAAGCAAGCGGATGGACCGACCTTAAAGCGCATTTATGAAGAAGGTAAACAATACGTCTCGACTGATCGACTCAAACAAATCACTGTTCCTCTCATGCTAATTTATGGGAAGCGAGATATTGTTTCGCGACCGTACATGATGAAGTTTTACAAAGAAATTAGAGACCTTGATGTCGCATTAGTCAGTGGTGTCGCTCATCAAGTTCCAACGAAAAGACCGGAACAATGTAATGCCATAATCGATAGCTGGATAAAGCGAAAGCAATTAGGATAAACAAAAAGCCTTGTGAATAGACGCAAGGCTTTTTGTTATTAGTAAAGGTATCGATGAAAGTTGTTAAAACATAGGAAAAAGCCCTGCACACACACCTTTCGTGCAAGGCCTTTTCCTAAAGCAAACCCGAAACCAATCTTGCTACTTTTTCTTTTCCTCTTTGGAAAAGCGGTCTTTTACGGAATGCTTCAATCGTGAGACGTTCGGATATTGCGATGTCATGCTCTAGCTCAGTAAGTGCTCCTTGAATGAATGTCTTATCGTAGATCAGACAGTTGATCTCATGGTTGATATGAAAACTTCTTTGGTCAAAATTAGCGGTCCCAATGTCACACACTTGCTGGTCCACAACGAGGACTTTCGCATGGAAAAAACCACGGTAGAATTGGTACACACTTATGCCAGCAAGTAATAAAGGTTCAAAATAGGGAAAGGCCGCTTCCTTTACAAGAGGGTGATCTCCTTTTTTAGGAACGATGAGTTTCACATCAACCCCTCTTTCTGCAGCCTTAATCATTTCCTTTTGTACTTCTTCACCCGGAATGTAATAAGGTGTACCAATCACAAGCGATTCCTTTGCTTGTTTAATTAAATTGATAAAGGTTTCTTCTAAATAAGTCCCATCTGTCGGTAAGATCCTTAACGGAATCGAGCCTTGCTTTAACCGAGGATAATGTGCTTCTTTTACCATGCGGTTTTGTTTGGCTGTTTGCCAGTCCTGGATAAATTGCTCTTGCAAATCTTGGACGCCATCTCCGTCTATACGAAGATGAAAATCTCTCCAAGGTCCAAATTTAGGATCACGCCCTAAATATTCATCTCCCACATTATAACCGCCGATGTACCCAACACAACCGTCAACGATCACGAGCTTACGATGATTTCTTCGATTGAATGTGAAGAAAATATAGGGGAATGAAGGGGGGTGTGAGTAGGCAAAGCGAACCCCAATCTTTTTTAGTTCCTTTATTCTTTTTTTCGAGAGCTTACAACCCATTTTATCGACGAGTAGTCGAACGTCGACTCCTTCTTTTGCTTTGTCTTCAAGTATCGTTAGCATCTTTTTACCAATATGGTCTTCTCGAAATATATAGAAAAGGAGATGAACATGATTAGTTGCTTGTTGAATATCTGCCAATAAACGTTTAAAAAAATCATCTCCTGTAGGAAGGAGATCGACTTCACTATAACGCGTTTCTTGAACATGTCTTGTTGCTTCTTTTCTCTGTTGTCGTAATCCTAATTTAAAATCTATTCGAAGCCATATAAGGACAGCGACAACAACGAAGAGAGTAATAATCCATCCATTCATAGCATAACCTTCTTTCTAAAAGAGTTCTGCTTGTTTTTAGACAAGTCAGATTCGAACAAGCCTGGCTTGGAGCGGCTTACAATCGTCGCTATAAAACATTTTATAAGCTACTTTAGCTCTACTTTTCCTTAGCATGTACAAATAAGAAGGAGAACATGAATAAAATATTTCTCCAAAAATGAATGACCATTCATTCAAGAATGTGCTATAATCATTTTAACTTTAAAAAACGTCAACCAAAAGCAAGTTGCAAACTTGTTAAGGCGAAAGGGGTCGTATGTATGGAAGCGTTAACATGGGTGAATTGGCTAATGTTCATATTAGTAACAGGCTATGCAGTCTATTTATTTGTTACTCTTATCAAAACGAGATATGAGTACATTAAGCTCGGGAAAAAAGCAGAGTTCAATCACACAATGAAAGAACGTTTTAACGCGATTTGGGTAAATGTATTTGCACAAAAGAAGTTATTGAAAGACAAAAAAAGTGGCATCATTCATATAATGTTTTTCTACGGATTTCTAATGGTTCAATTAGGAGCCATTGATTTAATTTGGAAAGGATTGGCTATAGGTTCGCATCTTCCACTTGGACCTGTATATCCAATTTTCACACTCTTTCAGGAATTCGTTGTTATGATGATCTTGATTGCGGTTGTGTGGGCGTTTCACCGCCGTTATATTGAAAAATTAGTTCGTCTAAAGCGTGGCTGGAAGTCTGGTCTTGTTCTCGTTTTTATTGGAGGATTAATGACTTCGAAGTTGTTAGCAAAAGGTATGGAAATCATTTGGTTAGATAAATATCTTAGTGGATTTGAACCGGTAGCATCAGGAATTGCGGCAGTATTTGGTTTCGTACCACCGGCTGTAGCAGGTGGATTGTTCTTTGTTTTTTGGTGGATGCATTTATTGTTCTTACTGACATTCCTTGTGTATGTTCCACAATCTAAGCATGCCCATTTAATTGCTGGTCCTGTTAACGTATTCCTTGGACGTACACATAAAGTTGGTCAATTATCTTCTATTAACTTTGAAGATGAAAGTCAAGAAGTGTTTGGAGTAAATAAAATTGAAGACTTTAACCAAAAGCAATTAATGGATTTATATTCCTGTGTGGAGTGTGGACGCTGTACGAATATGTGTCCGGCATCGGGAACGGGCAAAATATTATCACCGATGGATCTCATTGTAAAAATGCGAGACCATTTAACGGAAAAAGGGGCTGCTGTTACGTCTAAATCAGCATGGCTACCGGAGTTTGCTTTTTCGAATACAAAAGCGAACCAACTAGCCATGCAAGGAGCAGGTGGGCAAGAAGCAGCTGCTGGGTATGACGTGAGCTTAATTGGGGACGTCATTACAGAGGAAGAAATTTGGGCATGTACGACGTGCCGTAACTGTGAAGACCAATGTCCAGTTATGAATGAACACGTTGATAAAATCATAGATATGCGTCGTTATCTTGTGTTAACAGAAGGAAAAATGGATGCAGATGCCAAGCGTGCGATGACCAATATCGAACGTCAAGGCAATCCTTGGGGAATTAGCCGTAAAGAACGTGAAGACTGGCGTGTAGGTCGACAGGACATTCATGTTCCAACCGTTAAAGAGATGGAGAAAAAAGGTGAAGAGTTTGAGTATCTATTCTTCGCAGGTTCGATGGGTTCTTATGATAAGCGCAGTCAAAAAATTGCTCAATCCTTTGCGAAAGTGATGAACGAAGCAGGCGTAACATTTGCGATTATTGGAAATAAAGAAAAGAACTCTGGAGATACACCAAGACGTCTTGGCAATGAGTTTTTATTCCAAGAGCTTGCAACGGCAAATATTGAATTATTCAAAAAGCATAATGTGAAAAAGATCGTGACAATCGATCCACATGCTTATAATACGTTTAAAAATGAGTATCCTGAGTTTGGTCTTGAGGGAGTCGAGGTGTACCATCATACGGAACTACTAGCTAAACTCCTTGAAGAAGGAAAAATCAAGCCAAAGTATGAGGTCAATGAAACGATTGTCTATCATGATTCTTGTTACCTTGGCCGCTACAATGAAGTATATGAACCACCTCGCGATATTTTAAAAGCCATTCCAGGTGTGAAAATCGTTGAGATGGAGCGCAACAGAGAGTCAGGAATGTGCTGTGGTGCTGGCGGCGGTATGATGTGGATGGAAGAAGATACAGGACAGCGTGTCAATGTTGCTCGAACCGAACAAGCGCTTGAAGTAAAACCATCTGTTATCGGTAGTGGTTGTCCATATTGCTTAACGATGTTAAGTGATGGGACGAAAGCAAAAGAAGTAGAAGAAGACGTTCAAACACTGGACTTAGTAGAAATTTTAGAAAAATCGTTAATGAAGCAGGAAAATGAACTTGTTCACTAGAATAAAAAAGAAAAGGCTTTCATAATATGACATCAAGCCCACTTCTCATTTTAAATAAAGGAGCAGGGCTTGATGTTTATCATGATCCTGAGCGAGCGTTCAGTCAGTCGAATATTGATTAAAATAATGAGAGGCAGTGAGTGTATGAGAACAGTAATTGTGAGTGGTGCAAGAACACCTTTTGCCAAATTTGGCGGAGCCTTAAGCCGTTTGAGCGCTTCAGAGCTTGGTGGGGCAGCGATTAAAGAAGCATTAAATCGAGCTAATTGGTCTTTTGATCAAGTAGATGAGTTAATAGTAGGTAACGTACTACAAGCTGGGCAAGGGCAAATTCCATCAAGGCAAGCCGCTCATGCAGCTGGCCTACCGTGGAGCGTAAAAACAGAAACGATTAACAAAGTGTGCGCATCGGGTATGAGAAGCGTCACGCTTGCTGATCAAGCAATTCGCTTAGGAGAAGCGGAGGTTGTCGTTGCTGGAGGAATGGAATCGATGAGTAACGCACCGTATTACTTACCGAAGGCGAGATGGGGCGCCCGGATGGGGAATAGCCAAATGATTGACGGACTTGTTCATGATGGATTAACTTGCTCGTTTCGAGATGTCCACATGGGGACGTACGGAAGTGACGTTGCTAAGGAGATAGGCATTACAAGAGAACAACAAGATGACTGGGCCTATAATAGCCATCAAAAAGCGGTGACTGCGATTGAATCTGGCAAACTAGCAGATGAAATCATAGCGGTTCCAGTACCTCAACGTAAAGGAGAACCAATCTTAGTCGAACAGGACGAAGCTCCGCGTAAAGATACATCGCTTGAATCGTTAGCGAAGCTGAGACCTGTATTTTCAAAGGAAGGAACCATTACAGCAGGGAATGCACCAGGAATTAATGACGGGGCAGCTGCTCTTCTATTAATGTCAGAGGACAGGGCAAAGGAAGCTGGCCTTCCCCTACTCGCAACGATTGTGGCTCATACAGCGCTTGCCATCGCACCTGAAGACTTTCCGAAAACACCTGGTCTTGTCATCAACCAATTGTTAGAGAAAACGGGTTTCAGTGCAGAGGAAATTGATCTTTTTGAAATTAACGAAGCGTTTGCAGCTGTCGCATTAGCGAGTCAAAAGTTGGCAGGGCTAGATGCTCAAAAAATTAATGTAAACGGTGGAGCAGTTGCGCTGGGGCATCCGATTGGCGCAAGTGGTGCACGAATTATTTTAACACTTGCTTATGAGTTGCAAAGAAGAGGTGGCGGACGCGGGATTGCAGCCATCTGCAGTGGCGGAGGGCAAGGCGACGCGATTTTAATAGAAGTGTAAGGGGGAAGCGATTATGGATATAAACAAAGTGATGGTCATAGGTGCTGGTCAAATGGGATCTGGGATTGCTCAAGTTCACGCGATGGCTGGAATGAAAGTGGTCCTTCATGATCTAAAGGAAGAATTTGTGCAACGAGGGCTTGCTCAGATGACGAAAAATCTTTCGAGACAAGTGGAGAAGGGCCGAATGAGGGAAGCAGAAAAAACAGAGATTCTTGATCGGATTCAACTGTCGACCGATTTAACTCATGCAAGTGATGTTGACATCGTGATTGAAGCTGCTGTGGAAAACATGAGAATTAAGTCTGAGCTATTTGCCAAATTAGATCAAATTGCTCCAGCCCATGCGATATTAGCGACGAATACGTCCTCCCTGCCAATTACTGAAATTGCAGCTGCTACGAATCGTCCTGAAAAAGTCATTGGGATGCACTTCATGAATCCTGTTCCTGTGATGAAGTTAGTCGAAGTCATTCGTGGTCTTGCGACGGCTGATGAGGTGTACGAAGTTGTGGAAGCGTTATCACGCAAACTTCAAAAAATACCTGTTGAAGTAAACGATTTTCCTGGCTTTGTTTCAAATCGAATTTTAATGCCAATGATCAATG
Source organism: Halalkalibacter alkalisediminis (assembly GCF_028610705.1). GTDB lineage: Bacteria > Bacillota > Bacilli > Bacillales > Bacillaceae_D > Halalkalibacter > Halalkalibacter alkalisediminis. Next base: position 167,053 of record NZ_JAQQWT010000005.1, on the reverse strand, counting down.
AGGCCATTTTTACTGTCTACGAAGGGGTCGCCACTCCTGAAGCAGTGGATGAAGTGATGAAGCTAGGCATGAACCACCCAATGGGACCGTTGACACTCGCTGATTTTATCGGACTTGATACATGTCTTTATATCATGGAAACGCTACATGAAGGCTTTGGTGACGATAAATACCGTCCGTGTCCGCTGTTGCGCAAGTATGTGAAGGCAGGGTGGCTAGGGAAGAAATCAGGTCGTGGGTTTTATCAGTATGAATAGAGGTTGAAGGGGAGCTAAGGCTTATGGGTTGCTAGCTGTTCTAAGGGTGAGAGTCCATATTTGCGAGTTTGAATTTTTTATGGAAACTTTATCCTGAAAAAATGGCTACTTTACACACAAATCAGCAAGTTGTATTTAATTGGGTGAGCTCCAATGGACGTGCTGATGAGGGAGTTCAACGAGATTACTTTGGCTCCCTAGTTCTCGTAAAAGTTGGAAGTTGCTTTGCTCATGACTTCGAAGTTGTTCCAACAAAGAAAACGGGCTTGGAACAACTTCTACTTCAAAGGGGGTGCAGGGGATGAACTTGCGTTTTACAGATGAGCAAGAAATGATGAGAAAAATGGTTCGAGAGTTTGCAGAAAAGGAGATTACTCCGTTTATCACGCAAATGGAAGAGCATGAGACATTTCCTCGACCGATTCTAGAGAAGATGAGTGAACTGGGGATTATGGGTATTCCGATTCCGGAGCAATATGGTGGATCGGAAATGGATTTCACCTCTTACATTATTGCGATCCATGAATTATCGAAAGTGAGTGCGACAGTGGGAGTGATCTTATCGGTTCACACATCGGTAGGCACGAACCCGATTCTTTATTTCGGTACAGACGAACAAAAGCAAAAATATGTTCCTAAGTTAGCGACTGGCCTTTTCTTGGGAGCATTTGGTTTAACGGAACCTGGAGCAGGCTCAGATGCAGCTGGTTTGAAAACGACCGCTGTCAAAGATGGTGATGCCTATATTTTGAACGGGTCTAAAGTGTTTATCACAAACGGAGGGGAAGCTGATACGTATATCGTCTTTGCTACAACTGCGCCAGGAACAGGGGCGAAGGGGATTTCAGCTTTTATTGTTGAAAAAGACACGCCTGGGTTTAAGGTTGGAAAAAAAGAGAAAAAAATGGGTCTGCTTGGCTCAAATACGACCGGACTTGTTTTTGAGGATGCTCGAGTTCCCGTTGAAAATCTTCTTGGGCAAGAAGGGGATGGCTTTAAAATTGCGATGGCGAATCTTGATTTTGGTCGAATTGGCATTGCGGCTCAGTCATTAGGGATCGCAGAAGCTGCTTTTGAAGCAGCTGTTGCTTACGCTAAAGAGCGCAAGCAATTTGGCAAAGCGATTGGGTTGCAGCAAGGTGTTGCCTTTAAACTTGCTGAAATGGCAACGAAAATTGAAGCGGCAAAACTATTAACTTACCGAGCTGCTAATTTAAAAGATAAGGGGATTCGTTGCGGGCAGGAAGCATCGATGGCTAAGTTATACGCATCGAGAGCGGCTGTCGAAGTGGCGATTGAAGCGGTCCAGGTTTTTGGTGGTTATGGCTACACAAAAGAGTATCCGGTCGAGCGATTTTTCCGTGATGCAAAAGTATGTGAGATTTATGAGGGAACAAGTGAAATTCAAAGACTCGTAATTAGCAAACAGTTACTGTCAAACTAAGGGGGAAGTAAGATGAATTTTCTTTTAACTGAAGAGCAAGAAATGATCCGTAAAATGGTACGTGATTTTGCCAATAAAGAAGTGGCTCCATCAGCAGCAGAGCGTGATGAGGAAGAGCGTTTTGATCGAGCGATTTTTGATAAAATGGCGGAGCTTGGTTTAACCGGCATCCCATGGCCAGAAGAATACGGTGGAATTGGAGCCGACTATATGAGTTATGTGATCGCGGTAGAAGAGCTGTCACGTGTCTGTGCTTCAACTGGTGTGACATTATCTGCACATACATCACTAGCAGGTTGGCCGATCTATAAGTTCGGGAATGAAGAGCAAAAACAAACTTACTTGCGCGCTTTAGCAGAAGGCACAAAAATTGGCGCATACGGTTTAACGGAACCGGGTTCAGGGTCGGATGCAGCGGCAATGAAAACAACAGCTGTATTAGACGGCGACCATTATGTGTTAAACGGCTCCAAGATTTTTATTACAAACGGCGGAATTGCAGACATTTATGTCGTCTTTGCTGTCACAGACCCGAGCGCTCGTCATAAAGGTGTCACGGCTTTCATCGTCGATGCGGATACGCCTGGATTTTCGGTTGGGAAAAAGGAACAAAAGCTTGGAATCCGATCGTCTCCTACGACGACGATCATTTTTGAAGATTGCCGCGTTCCGGTAGCCAATCGCCTCGGTGCGGAGGGAGAGGGTTTTAAAGTAGCGATGATGACGCTAGATGGCGGTCGTAACGGCATTGCCGCTCAAGCGGTTGGGATTGCTCAGGGAGCATTAGATGCATCAATTGAATATGCGAAAGAACGAAAACAATTCGGTAAATCAATTGGAGCGCAACAAGGGATTGCCTTTAAAATTGCCGATATGGCAACGAAAATTGAAGCAAGCCGCTTACTCACGTATCAAGCAGCGTGGAAGGAAAGTGAAGGTCTATCATATGGAAAAGAGTCTGCGATGTCAAAACTTCTTGCTGGTGACACAGCAATGGAAGTAACCGTTGAGGCGGTGCAAGTATTCGGAGGCTACGGCTACACGAAAGAATACCCAGTTGAACGCTACATGCGTGATGCGAAAATCACACAAATCTATGAGGGAACCAATGAGATTCAACGTTTAGTTATTTCAAAGATGTTGTTAACTGATTGAGGAAGTGCGGGCGCGTGTATGCGGCAGTTTGAAATGCTAATATCAGGTGAGGTGTCGCTAATCAATAGGTGAGAGTCGCTGATCAAAGGCAAGTGCCGGATTATTTCGAAGGGACTGATAACGTAGCGAAAGTGACTGATAACTTCGGTAAACGGACTGATATATTATAGAGAGTGACTGATAACCCGGCCGAAGTGACCGATATCCGATCTGGAGCAACCGAACTAGCATCAAATCCGGCCGCTAGCTCAGTCCAAAGAACTTTAACACCGCCCGCGCACTGCTTGCGAATAAAAGATCTACCCTCTATGTGAGAAAGTATAGAACATTCTTAAAAGTTCTAGTATGCTTAGGACAAACAAAATGAGGAAGTAGGTTGGCAGAATTGAAAAAATCCGTTCCATCAATGGTCAAAGATCCGCAGCTCATCAAAAAGCGAAGAGAGCAAATGGTTAAAGGAGCTGTCCGACTTTTTAAGCAAAAAGGGTTTCACAAGACGACGACGAGAGAGATTGCCAAAGAATCGGGATTTAGCATTGGTACGCTCTATGAATATATTGGTTCGAAGGAAGATGTCCTGTATTTGGTGTGTGACTCGATTTACGATGAAGTAAGGGAGCGACTCGTGCATCAGCTAGATACGAGCAGTAGAGGGATGACACGGTTGAAAAAAGCAGTAGCCGCTTATTTTCAGGTGATTCATGATATGCAGGATGAAGTGCTTGTTATGTATCAAGAGGCAAAATCACTGCCGAAAGAAGCTCTTTCGTATGTGCTCAAAAAAGAAATGGAAATGACAGAGATGATTGAGGTAATCCTGCGTGATTCCTTGAAAGAAGAAGCGATTTGCTTAACTGAGGAAAAAATAAAGCTAATTTCGCACAACATTTTAGTTCAAGCACATATGTGGACATTTAGAAGATGGTCCATTCAAAAACTTTATGGATTAAAGGAATATACAGATTTACAAATTGAACAGCTGCTACATGGAGTATATCGTCCTAATTAAAGAGGAGAGATGAAGATGGAAACAGCAACATACCGCCGGAAAAACCATATACGGTTCGTGACGGCTTCTAGTTTATTTGATGGGCATGATGCCTCGATTAATATTATGAGACGGATCTTACAAGCGAGTGGTGTAGAGGTTATTCACCTCGGGCACAACCGCTCTGTCGACGAGATTGTAAGCGCTGCCATACAAGAGGATGTTCAGGGGATTGCGATATCCTCATACCAAGGTGGTCATGTTGAATTTTTTAAATATTGCTATGACCTCCTGCAGGAAAAAGGGGCAGGTCATATTCGCATCTATGGGGGCGGCGGGGGAGTCATTACGCCACCGGAAATTGAAGAGTTGCATCAATATGGAATTGCTCGTATTTTTTCTCCAGAGGATGGAAGGAAGCACGGACTACAAGGCATGATTATGCAAATGGTTGAAGAATGTGACTTTGCTACGGTTGAGCAAATCAATGAAGAAATTACCGAGTTAAAGGATAAGAACAATCGTGCGATCGCGCGTTGTATTACGCTAGCGGAACAGTTCACAGCAGCGAAACAGGAGACAGCGGTTGCTTTAGAGGAGACGCTCACTAAAATTAAAGAGCTAGCAACGAACACACCGGTGCTTGGTATTACGGGAACGGGTGGAGCGGGAAAGAGCTCATTAACAGATGAACTTGTTAGACGCTTTTTGTTTGAATTTAAAGAGAAGACGATTGCGATTCTCTCAATTGATCCGACCAAGCAAAAAACAGGTGGGGCGTTACTGGGCGACCGTATTCGTATGAACTCCATTCATCATCCGAGAGTCTTTATGAGAAGCCTCGCAACTCGTGGATCTCGAACTGAAATTTCAGCTAGCATTCATGAGGCCATTTCTGTTGTAAAAGCAGCAGGCTTTGACCTTGTCATTGTCGAGACGAGTGGTATTGGGCAAGGGGATGCGGAAATATCAGAGATAGCCGATGTATCTATGTATGTGATGACTTGTGAGTACGGGGCTCCATCTCAATTAGAGAAAATAGATATGATCGATTTTGCTGATATGATTGCAATCAACAAGTTTGATCGCAAAGGCTCAGAGGATGCCCTCAGACATGTTCGTAAACAATACCAGCGAAGCCGAAACCTTTTTGAAGAACCACTTGAAGCGATGCCAGTCTATGGAACAATCGCAAGTCAGTTTAATGATTTAGGGACGAATACGCTTTTTGCGGCACTGATTGGCGTCATTGCGAAAAAGTGTGAGAAAGACTGGGAAACAGTCATTGAGACGAGTGCTGAAGTCATTAAGCAAAATGTCATTATCCCACCTGAACAAACGCAATATTTACGAGACATCGTGCAAACGGTTCGAGGGTACAAAAAAATGACGGAAGAGCAAGTGGAAGTAGCGAGAAAGCTTTTTCAAATAAGTGGAACGATCGATGCGCTTAAAACGCATGGAAACGATACAGAAGAAGTGGTGACACAGCTTGAACAAACAAAGGCACTCTATGAACAGCAACTACACCCAAGCTGTAAAGCGATCCTTGATAACTGGTCTGAGCTGAAAGAAGCGTATAGCAAAGATCAACTGATTACGAAAATTCGTGATAAGGAAATCGTGACAGAGCTTACGACCGAGAGCTTATCTGGTTTGAAAATACCAAAGGTAGCGTTACCGAAGTTTGCAGATTGGGGCGAGATCCTGAGATGGTCGATGGAGGAAAATGTCCCCGGGGCTTTTCCATTTACAGCAGGCGTGTTTCCGTTCAAACGAAAAGGGGAGGATCCTAAGCGCCAGTTTGCCGGAGAGGGAACGCCAGAGCGGACGAATCGTCGTTTTCATTATTTATCAAAAGATGATGATGCGAAGCGCTTAAGTACAGCGTTTGACTCGGTTACGTTATACGGTGAAGATCCGGATTATCGCCCAGATATTTACGGAAAAGTTGGCGAGAGCGGGGTCAGCATTTGTACACTAGAGGATATGAAAAAGCTGTATGCGGGATTTGATCTTTGTGCCCCTTCTACGTCCGTTTCGATGACCATCAACGGCCCAGCACCGATCCTTCTTGCCATGTTCATGAATACGGCGATTGATCAGCAGCTTGAGCTCTTTGAGCAAAGAGAAGGGCGCGCGCCAACAGCAGCAGAGCGAAACCTTGTTCAAAGTCAGACCCTATCAACTGTTCGAGGAACAGTGCAAGCCGATATTTTAAAAGAAGATCAAGGGCAAAACACGTGTATCTTTTCAACGGAATTTGCCCTTCGAATGATGGGGGATATCCAACAATACTTTATCGAACACGATGTAAGAAACTATTATTCTGTTTCGATTTCGGGCTATCACATTGCGGAAGCCGGTGCCAATCCGATCTCTCAGCTTGCTTTCACGCTCGCAAATGGGTTCACGTACATTGAATACTATTTAAGTCGCGGCATGGACATTAATAAATTTGCACCGAACTTGTCGTTTTTCTTCAGCAACGGACTTGATCCAGAGTACACTGTGATCGGACGTGTGGCTCGCAGAATTTGGTCAACGGTGTTAAAGAATAAATATAAAGCGAACGAGCGAAGTCAAAAATTAAAATATCATATTCAAACATCAGGGCGTTCTCTTCATGCACAGGAAATTGATTTTAATGACATTCGCACGACGCTACAAGCGTTAATGGCCATTTATGATAATTGTAATTCGCTTCATACGAATGCATATGATGAGGCCATTACGACGCCAACTGAAAACTCAGTGCGACGAGCGATGGCGATTCAAATGATCATTTCTAAGGAACTGGGGCTAGCTAAAAATGAAAATTCTTTACAAGGCTCTTATATGATTGAAGAGCTGACTCATTTAGTCGAAGAAGCAGTTCTTAGAGAACTAGAGCAGATTAATGATCGTGGTGGAGTACTTGGCGCAATGGAAACACAATACCAACGCTCAAAAATCCAAGAAGAATCGATGTTTTACGAGATGAAAAAACATACAGGTGAGCTACCGATTATTGGGGTGAACACTTACCTCAATCCGAACCAGGAAGAGGAAGAAGGCTTTGAGCTAGAATTGGCTCGTGCTACAAAAGAAGAAAAGGAACAGCAAATCGCCAATCTTCGGGAGTTCCAAAAGCAACATGAGGCAACCGCTAAAGAAGCTTTAACTTCCCTACAAGAGGTGGCAATGGCTGGTGGAAATATTTTTGCTGAATTAATGGATACGGTCAAAACGGCGAGTCTTGGACAAATTACCTCAGCGTTATATGAGGTTGGAGGTCAGTACCGCCGCAATATGTAGAAGATGGAGTGAGGTTGGCTAAAAGGGGACATATCTACCTTTTAACCAACCTCTTTTCCTATAAAAATAGGACTTTAGCAACTGAAAGGACAGGATTTGTACTTCCGAAGCAAAATCGTTATTGTATAATATAGGAAAGATGTAATAGCAGGTAGGTGTAGACGAGATGATGGAGAGAGAGCTTTATCAACGGTATATGAACCGTCAGATAAAAAGAGATCTCATTGATAGCGATGGAACGTTGCTTTTAAAGAAGGGGTCTATTTTGACTGAATCCATCCTTTCAAAGTTGAAAGTTGGAATTGAAAAGATTGAAATGGTTACCCAGAACTCGTCGACGAGGCAAGGTTATCAGCGCCTCATCACTGGAACCACAAATGAGATACGAGATATTTTTCGGAAGATCCAATCAAACAAACAGGAAATCAATCAGATTGAGTTAAGTATATTGCCAACGGTTGAAGAGTTAGCGCAGGAACAAAAGCTTTCGATCCTTTTAGAAGGCATACTTGGCAAAGATGATTATACATATCGGCATAATATTGGCGTCGCCATTTTATCTTCGATGCTAGCACGTTGGCTCCGCTTTTCAGAGGGTGAGATTCAATTTATTACCCTTGGTGGTCTTTTACATGATGTTGGCAAGCTCTACATTGACGATTATATTTTAACGAAACCAGGGAAGTTAACAACAGAGGAATACGAAGCGATAAAAGAACATGCATTATTTGGTTACCAAATTTTATGTAATCATTCGATGTACTCTAAAGAGATTTGCTTAATGGCCTTAGAGCACCATGAACGAGAGGATGGTTCTGGTTATCCTGACCAGAAAACGGCCGATGAGATTCATCGTTATTCTAAAATTATTGCGATTGCGGATGTGTTCCATGCGATGACATCGGACCGTGTCTACCGAAAAGGAATGGCGCTTTATGATGTGTTAAGGCAAATGAAAGAAGAGGCATTTGGTAAGCTAGAACCTACTTATGTGTCGACGTTTATTCAAAAATTAATGGAGCTCTCGATTGGCAATAAAGCCATTTTAAGCAATGGACGTGTGGCCGAAGTCGTCTTTATTTTTGCAGATGAGCCCTTCAATCCGCTCGTTCGTTTGGATCAAGAATTAGTCGATTTAAGAAAGAGTGAATGGCACATTCAGCAACTCTTATCAATAGATTAATAAATCTCTTACATGTTTTATCTTCCACAACTAGCATAATCATTGGAAATGTGTTTATAATGAAAAGTATGCTTATTACAAGTTAGGACTACTACATAGAAGATTGATTGAAAGGACGTGCGGCCCGTGAGCTTACAAGCAATGGATCAAGAAGAATTGCTAGAAATGTCAATGGTTGAAATTGCGTATGAAATAATGAAGGAGTCAAAGCAACCTTTTGACTACTACGACCTAGTGAAACAAGTGGCAGCGATGAAGCAAATGTCTGAAGAGCAATTAAATGAGCGGATTGCCTATTTATATACCGATATGAATATCGATGGCAGATTCCACTCTTTAGGAGATAACCGTTGGGGCTTGAAGAGCTGGTATCCACTAGAGCAATCTGAAGAAGAGATCACAACACCTGTTAAACCTAAGAAAAAGGCGAAGGCAGAGCTTGATGATGTTGATACATTGGATGATGATTTCGAAGATTATGAAGATGAGTATGAAGATTTAGAAGACGAGCTTGATGAACTTTCTAATGATGAAGACGATCTTGATGAAGATGAAGATGATTTTGACGATAAAGAAGACCTCGATGGTATTGATGCAGATGATGAGGAAGATGCAGACGAGGATTTAGAGGATGACGATTTAAAATAACAAGTCGATTTAAGTCGATTTATCTAGTCTGATCCTCTTGACTTCTTTACCTAATCTAGGTAGAATCATTTAGGGCTTAAGAAATCTATACGATTAGTTAAAGCAAAAACAAAAGTGCGCCCCCTTTTTTGGGAGAGTTGTCACTTTTGTTTTTTTTATTTTATATAGCATACCCTAAGCAGGAGAATCTTTTATACAGAAGCAAGGGAGACGAAAAAATGGCGACAACTAAGTATATTTTTGTAACAGGTGGCGTGGTGTCATCACTTGGAAAAGGTATTACAGCAGCATCTTTAGGACGTTTACTAAAAAACCGCGGATTAAAAGTAACGATCCAAAAATTCGATCCGTATATTAACGTTGACCCTGGAACGATGAGTCCATATCAACATGGAGAGGTTTTCGTTACGGATGATGGCGCGGAGACAGACTTAGATCTTGGTCACTATGAGCGTTTTATTGATATCAACCTAAGTCAAAACAGCAATGTAACAACAGGAAGAGTCTATTCGACGGTTCTAAAGAAAGAACGCCGTGGAGATTATTTAGGAGGAACGGTTCAAGTTATTCCTCACGTAACAAATGAAATCAAAGAGCGTGTCTTCAGAGCAGGACGCGAAACGGGCGCAGATGTCGTCATTACAGAGATTGGTGGAACGGTTGGAGACATCGAGAGCTTGCCTTTCCTTGAAGCCATTCGTCAAATCAAGAGTGATGTAGGTTTTAACAACGTGATGTATGTTCACTGTACACTGATTCCTTACTTAAAAGCAGCGGGTGAAATGAAGTCAAAGCCAACTCAACACAGTGTAAAAGAACTTCGTAGCCTTGGAATCCAACCAAATGTCATCGTTGTTCGTACAGAAATGCCAGTTCCTCAAGACATGAAAGAGAAAATTGCGTTATTCTGTGACATTGATAAAAATGCGGTCATCGAAGCTCGTGATGCAGACACTCTTTATCAAGTGCCACTAGATCTTCAAGCACAAAAGTTTGATGATATTGTTTGTAAGCATTTGAATCTTGAATGTCGTACAGCTGATATGACCGAGTGGACGGCATTAGTTGAAAAGGTACAGAACTTATCTGAAAAAGTATCAATCGCCCTTGTTGGTAAATACGTATCGTTACAAGATGCCTATCTTTCAGTTGCTGAATCGCTTCGTCACGCTGGTTATGCCTATGATGCGGATATTGACATCCAGTGGATTGATGCTGAAAAGGTAACAGATGAGAATGTAGCTGAATTAGTCGGATCGGCTGATGGAATCTTAGTTCCAGGTGGCTTCGGTGACCGTGGAGTAGAGGGTAAAATTTCAGCGATTCGCTACGCTCGTGAAAACAAAGTTCCTTTCCTAGGTATCTGCCTTGGTATGCAGCTAGCATCGATTGAATATGCTCGTAATGTGCTTGGTCTAGAAGGGGCGCACTCAGCTGAATTAAACCCAGAAACACCACACCCAATCATTGACTTACTTCCAGAGCAAAAGGATGTAGAAGATATGGGTGGAACGCTTCGCCTTGGTTTATTCCCTTGTAAGCTAACAGCAGGTTCAGTGGCACATGCAACATACAACGAGGAAATTGTGTACGAGCGTCACCGTCACCGTTATGAGTTCAATAATGAGTACCGTGAACAAATGGAAAAGGCAGGATTCATCTTCTCTGGGACAAGTCCTGATGGAAGATTAGTGGAAGTGATTGAAATCGAGGATCACCCTTACTTCATCGCATCGCAATTCCATCCAGAATTCCGCTCAAGACCCACTCGTCCACAACCATTGTTCAGAGAGTTTATTGGAGCATCTTTGAAGAAATAATAGAAAAGAACGTTTGAATAACGATTGAAAAAAGCTGTTGAGAGGATCTCAACAGCTTTTTTGGGCATGGAATTGACGTCTAGTGACGACCCTTTTTATCACTCATACTCGCTCAAAAAGTCGGTAATTAATAAATGTAAGCAAAAGTATGTATAAAGAGCCATTAATGATGCAGGATAGCCAATTCGTTCACCGCTATCAGTTGGGACAAGACTGTTATGTACATTTAAATTAAGATGAACATCGGTCCAGTCAATCCATTGTTTTTTTAAATCATTTTGTACGGCGCTCATACCGACGATCAGAATGCCATTTGCAGAAACTTGCTCAACTACATCAATCATTTCCTCATCATAGGCATTTCTTGAGATCAGCAGGACACGATCAGCAGGATCGAGCTCAGCCATTACACCTTTTTCGAAAAGCGGTTTTACATGTTCAAGCTTTTCCTTTCCGTAAAGCGCTTCGGCTGCCACTGCGACCATTTCGTCTTTACCGTAAATATAGACGTTTCCATCTCCAATAAGAGCTTGACTCAGCAATCGAGCCGCGTCTTCCATCATATCCTCATCTAGCGTATCCTTCATTAAACCAATTAATTGGGTCGTGAAAATTTTTTGCAAATGAATCAGCCTCCTTAGACAAACTAATCAGGAGCATTATACCGTACTCTTGGCTCAATAAAAAACAAAAGTCTCATTTTCTGACAGTGTTAGACACTGTTTGTCGGACGATTTATAGGGTTACGAAAAAAAGAGTGCAGGATTTCAAAAGAATATGACGAATAAGTTAGAAGTTGTTGGAGTGTGTGAAGTATTTAAACTGACCATTTAATTGTACGCCAAAATTGAAAGGAGTGACCTGTTATGAAGAAAATATTAGTAGTAGACGATCAATACGGTATTCGAGTTTTGCTTTGTGAGATTCTTCAAAAAGATGGTTACAAAATGTTTGATGCAGCGAATGGAGTACAAGCGTTGAAAATTGTTGATCAAGAACAACCAGATCTTGTCCTTTTGGATATGAAAATTCCAGGAATGGACGGTTTGGAAATTTTGAAACGCATTAAAGAAGACAACCCTCAAGTCGATGTCATCATGATGACCGCTTATGGAGAATTAAACCTCATTAATGAAGCAATGAGCTTAGGAGCGATTACTCACTTTGCTAAGCCATTTGATATTGATGACATTCGTGAAGTGATTAAAAATAGCTTAGTTGTATCTTAATCACATCATTGTCAGAATTAAAACGCTTACTTTGAAAAACTTTGATAAAGTCTCTAGAAAAGCGTGTAATTTCAAGCAAATATGCTATAATGAACTCGTTCAATAGTAGAGCTTTTTAAAGATTTGCATTTATTTGGCAATTTCCTTTTTTACATAGTTCTGGTGGATATTTATCGGTGCAATCGGGTACCTTGTTAAATAGATGCGACGACTGATCAAATGTATAATCTGTTCGTTATCTGAGATTGGCTCTAAAAATGGAGGAGGATGAAGAATGCCTTTAGTATCAATGAAAGACATGCTTAATAAAGCAAAGGCAGAAGGTTATGCAGTTGGTCAATTCAACTTAAATAACCTTGAGTTTACTCAAGCAATTTTACAAGCAGCAGAGGAAGAAAAATCTCCAGTAATTTGTGGTGTATCTGAAGGTGCAGCACGTTACATGGGTGGATTTAAACTCGTTGTAAAAATGGTTGAAGCACTAATGGAAGAATATAACGTAACAGTTCCTGTTGCGATACATTTAGACCATGGTTCAAGCTTTGAGAAGTGTGTGGAAGCGATCCATGCAGGTTTCACATCTGTTATGATTGATGGATCACACCATCCTTTAGAAGAAAACATTGCGATCACAAAGCAAGTAGTAGCTGTTGCACATGCTCTTGGAGTATCTGTAGAAGCTGAGCTTGGCCGTATTGGTGGTCAAGAAGACGATTTAATCGTTGATGACGCTGATGCTGCTTATGCAATCCCTGCTGAGTGTAAAGAGTTAGTTGAAGCAACTGGTGTAGATTGCTTTGCTCCAGCGCTTGGTTCTGTTCATGGACCTTACAAAGGCGAGCCGAATCTTGGCTTTGACCGCATGAATGAAATTGATCAATTAGTTGGTATTCCGTTAGTACTTCACGGTGGTACGGGTATCCCGACTGCTGACATTAAAAAAGCGATTGAGTTTGGACATGCTAAAATCAACGTAAATACGGAAAGCCAAATTTCTTCTGCAGCTGCAGTTCGTGAAACTCTTGCTGCTAAGCCGAACGAATATGATCCTCGTAAATACTTAGGACCTGCTCGTGATGCGATTAAAGAAACGGTTAAAGGTAAAATGCGTGAATTTGGTTCTTCAAACAAAGCATAAATAGAATAACCATTAAAAGCAGTTCATCTGAGCTGCTTTTAATGGCATTTAAGTACGTTGATATTTCAGAATAAAGAATAATGTAAACGCTTTGATTTATTTCGACAAAAAAACATATCGTTGGGGGAAACGTTCATGAAATTTTTTATTGATACAGCAAATGTTGAGGAAATTAAAGAAGCAAAAGCATTAGGAATTCTCGGTGGAGTAACAACAAATCCATCGCTTGTGGCAAAAGAAGGCGTTGATTTTCACGATCGTCTAAGAGAGATTACAAGTATCGTAACAGAAGAATCTGTTAGTGCAGAGGTCATTGCGCTAGATGCTGAAGGAATGATTGCAGAAGGAAAAGAACTTGCAGCGATCGCTCCAAACATTACGGTAAAAGTACCCATGACGACAGAGGGATTAAAAGCCGTACATGCCTTTTCTGAGTTAGGTATTACAACAAATGTAACTTTAGTTTTTTCAGGAGTTCAAGCATTGCTAGCTGCTAGAGCTGGAGCAACATATGTGTCACCATTCCTTGGTAGACTTGATGATATGGGTCAAAATGGGTTAGAGTTAATCTCTGAGATTGTGGAGATTTTTGACACACATAAAATTCCAACACAAATTATCGCGGCTTCTGTGCGTCACCCTATTCATGTGACAGAATCAGCACGTTTAGGCGCTCATATTGCTACCATTCCATTTAAAGTAATTCAACAACTTTCTAAGCATCCTCTTACTGATCAAGGAATTGAAAAATTTCTAGCAGATTGGAACAATCGTTAAGACCTAGTCCTTTTGCCGTGTATGGAATTTTCTCCCCATTTCCGTTACAATCTAAGACAGAATAACTCGTTACATTTTCATTGATATGGTTATAATGGAAATATAGAGAATAAAATATTGTGTCATTAGAGAAAGCACCAATGGAAGGGATGCGGTTATGGATAAATTAATGATTGAAGGCGGATATCCTCTAGAAGGAACAGTACAGATAAGTGGGGCTAAAAATAGTGCAGTCGCGTTAATTCCTGCTGCCATATTAGCAGACTCACACGTAACCATTGACAATCTACCAGAAATTTCGGATGTTCATTTACTTGCTGAACTCTTGCAGGAAATTGGTGGAGAAGTGGAACTTAGTAAGCATGAGATTACGATTAATCCTGCGAATATGATTGCCATGCCATTGCCAAATGGACGGGTGAAAAAACTGCGCGCTTCCTATTATTTAATGGGCGCGATGCTCGGTAAATTTAAAAAAGCGGTCATTGGCTTACCTGGTGGTTGTAATCTAGGGCCAAGACCCATTGATCAACATATAAAAGGATTTGAAGCACTTGGCGCAAAAGTAACGAACGAACAAGGGGCTATCTATTTACGTGCCGATGAATTACGAGGTGCACGTATTTACCTAGATGTCGTTAGTGTGGGTGCAACGATCAATATTATGCTTGCTGCTGTAAAAGCTAAAGGACAAACGATTATTGAAAATGCGGCAAAGGAACCTGAGATTATCGATGTAGCGACCTTGCTTACTAGTATGGGAGCGAGAATCAAAGGGGCCGGAACCAATGTCATCCGAATCGATGGAGTTGATTCTTTGTCGGGGTGTAGACACTCGATTATTCCAGACCGAATCGAAGCAGGAACGTATATGATTCTAGCCGCAACGATGGGACAAAAGGTGCTAATCGATAACATCATTCCATACCATGTCGAGTCATTGATTGCTAAACTGAGAGAAATGGGCGTCACAATCGAAGTGAGCGATGACCAATTGTTGATACATAACAGTAAGGATAAAAAAGGTGTTGATATCAAAACACTCGTTTATCCAGGTTTTCCAACCGATTTACAACAGCCATTTTCAAGTTTACTCACACAAGCAGAAGGTACGAGTATCGTCACAGATACCATTTACAACGCACGTTTCAAGCATATTGACGAGCTTAGAAGAATGGGCGCAAACGTAAAAGTCGAAGGACGTTCTGCCATTATAAACGGAAAATCCAAGTTACAAGGAGCGAAAGTGAAAGCAAGCGACCTCCGCGCAGGAGCAGCCTTAGTTGTAGCTGGCCTAGTAGCTGATGGAATCACCGAAATTACCGGTCTCGAACATATTGACCGAGGCTACGCCAACCTCGAAGAAAAACTAATCGGCCTCGGCGCCAAAATCTGGCGAGAAAAAATGACAGAAGAAGAATTAGAACAGGTGAAGAGTTAATGAAAAAAGGTTGAACTTTACCTTTTTTCATTAACTCGAAGCGATGAGCGCAGCCGTTGCCATCTCTTAAGCCTTCTGAGCGGTTTTCTCAGAAGGCGCGCAACGAGCGGAGCCATCGCCACGGTTTAACTATGCTTAAGGCAAAAGGGCGATCTTCCCTTTTTCTATAGCTGAAGCACTTTTTTCTCTTTTTCTACCACCACAAAAATAGATAGTAAGCGTAAAACAATATCTGTTTTACCTCTAAAATAGACAAGCAATGAGAACATGTTTACTTATATAGCAACAATTGTAGCCGCTTACTCCAATGGACAACCTATGTCACGCAAACAGCGAAGAGGACGCGATGATGAGTGAGTGATATAACAAAAGGGGGAGACTCATGGAAAGAAGTTTATCAATGGAGTTAGTACGTGTGACGGAAGCTGCGGCACTAGCATCTGGACGTTGGATGGGACGAGGAAATAAGGATGAGGCAGATCGTGCCGCTACAGAGGCAATGCGTGACGTATTTGACACGATTCCGATGAAGGGAACGGTTGTCATTGGTGAGGGAGAAATGGACGAGGCTCCTATGCTTTACATTGGCGAAAAGCTAGGAAACGGATATGGCTCTCGTGTCGATGTGGCAGTTGACCCATTAGAAGGAACAAACATCGTGGCTTCTGGTCAGTGGAATGCCTTAGCCGTTCTTGCTATTGCCGACCATGGAAATCTTTTGCATGCACCGGATATGTACATGGATAAAATTGCAGTAGGCCCGGAGTCCGTTGGGAAAGTAGACATTAATGCTCCTATTATTGATAACTTAAGAGCTGTCGCCAAAGCCAAAAACAAAGATATTGAAGATTTAGTTGTCTCCATTTTATATCGTGAACGCCACGAAAAAATGATTCACGAGATTCGCCAAGCGGGAGCTCGAATTAAGCTCATGTCTGATGGTGACGTTGCCGCTGCTTTGAATACAGCATTTGGTGACACGGGCGTAGACATCATGCTAGGTTCTGGTGGAGCACCTGAAGGCGTTATTGCCGCTGCGGGGTTGAAATGTCTTGGTGGTGAGCTTCAAGGGAAACTCCTACCAGCAAACGATGAAGAACTTGAGCGTTGCATGAAAATGGGCATTACTGATGTTAATAAAGTACTTCAAATGGACGACCTTGTATCAGGGGATGATTGTATTTTTGCTGCTACAGGTGTAACAGACGGGGAACTTTTAAAAGGAGTTCGTTATCACGGAAATTCTGCATCGACACAATCATTAGTTATGCGAGCAAAGTCAGGAACCGTTCGTTTCGTAGACGGAAAGCATAGTATGAAAAAGAAGCCAGACCTAGTTATTCGTTAATCATGATCCAGAGGAAAGCTGGAATTTTTAAAATTTCTAGCTTTCCTTTGTTTATGTTTGTGACTAATTGGGTAAGGTTAAGTAGGAAAGCTTGAATAATGTTTGTATTTGTGGTTAAAATAGTATATATGTTCGTTTTAAGATACACTTTTCACCGATTTTATCTCCAGAACTCTCCATTCGATTTTTACACACTTTATGAAAAACAGTTTCCTTAAAGTTTTAATCCGGTAAACAAGAATGAGAATTCCAACAAAAGTCTAATTTATAAATGAAGAAGCGTGGTGTAACAATGGGAGTCAATATTGCAGATCTAGGGAATATGAAGCTTAAAGAACTCTATGAACTTGCTAAAGAATACAAAGTTTCCTATTACAGTAAACTAACAAAAAAAGAATTAATTTTTGCGATTTTAAAAGGACAAGCAGAACAAGATGGATTAATGTTTATGGAAGGTGTTTTAGAGATCATTTCGACTGAAGGGTTTGGTTTCTTAAGACCGATTAATTACATGCCTAGTTCTGAAGATATTTATATTTCAGCTTCGCAAATCCGCCGTTTTGACTTAAGAAATGGCGATAAAGTTTCAGGTAAGGTAAGACCGCCTAAAGAAAATGAACGTTACCATGGTTTGTTGCATGTGGAAGCCGTAAATGGTGCTGCCCCTGAAACATCAAGAGAGCGTCCTCACTTTCCAGCTTTAACACCACTATACCCTGAACAAAAAATCAATCTTGAAACAGCACCTGGTCGTGTGTCATCTCGAATCATTGATATGATTTCACCAGTTGGTTTTGGACAACGTGGTTTAATCGTCGCTCCACCAAAAGCGGGTAAAACCTCTTTGATGAAAGAAGTCGCAAATAGCATTGCTGAAAACCATCCAGATGTTGATCTCATTGTGCTTCTCATTGATGAGCGTCCAGAGGAAGTAACCGACATTGAACGCTCGGTTAAGGCGGAAGTGGTAAGCTCGACGTTTGATGAAGTTCCAGAAAATCATATTAAAGTAGCAGAGCTTGTGCTAGAACGCGCTATGCGTTTAGTTGAACATAAAAAAGACGTCGTAATTTTGATGGATAGTATTACTCGTTTAGCGAGAGCTTATAACTTAGTTATCCCACCAAGTGGTCGAACCCTTTCTGGTGGTATAGACCCAGCTGCTTTTCACCGTCCAAAACGGTTCTTTGGTGCCGCTCGTAATATTGAAGAAGGCGGTAGCTTAACGATTTTAGCGACAGCATTAGTTGAAACCGGCTCTCGTATGGATGATGTCATTTACGAAGAATTTAAAGGGACAGGAAACATGGAACTGCACCTTGACCGTAAGTTGGCTGAACGCCGTATCTTCCCGTCGATCGATATTCGCCGCTCTGGTACGAGAAAAGAAGAACTGCTTATGCCTAAGAGTCAGCTTGATAAACTATGGGCCATTCGTAAGACAATGAGTGATTCACCTGAATTTGTTGATCACTTCATTAAGCGCGTAAAAGAAACGAAAACAAATGTTGATTTCTTCGAAGCGATGGAAGAAGAAATGAACCGAAATAAAAAACGATAAAAAATTAACAATCGTACGAATGTGCTTATAGCAAGAGGCCAAGCCATTTGTTCTATACTTTCAAGCATGTAAACATCAAACTGGTTGAAAATGGAGTTGCTTTTTCAAGCCTAGCTTGATATAATTTCGACATGTGTGATTTAGATAATTCTGTTTCGAAAAGATTCAGGGCAAAAGGAGATGAAACAAATGAAACAAGGTATTCACCCAAATTACCAAAAAGTGGTATTTCAGGATACAAGCACAGGTTTCAAGTTCTTAACAGGTTCAACTAAAGGATCTGCTGAAACAATTGAATGGGAAGATGGTAACACATACCCACTTCTTAAAGTTGAGATTAGTGCAGACTCTCACCCGTTCTACACTGGTAAGCAGAAGCTTAACGATGTTGGCGGACGTGTTGATAAGTTCAAGAAGAAATACAACATGAAGTAAAACTGTATAGTGAACAGGCAAGCGCGAAGCTCTTGCCTGTTTTTTTTGCTCATAGTACTCAGATGTGTTGGGAAAATAGTAAAAACGAACTGGTGTTAGAGCCATTTATATATAATGAATAATCTGTTGTGTGGGGGAATGAAGATGCATGTCATGAAACAAGAAGGCTGGATTGAAATCATTTGTGGGAGTATGTTTTCGGGTAAATCTGAAGAGCTGATCAGAAGAGTTCGTCGGGTGAGCTTTGGAAAACTAAACGTACAAGTGTTTAAGCCAGAACTCGACAATCGTTATAGTGAAGAGGAAGTGGTCTCACATAATGGAACGAAGGTCATGGCGACTCCAGTCAAAAGGTCTGTTGATATATTGGATTTGATCAAAGCCGATACACAAGTGGTCGCTGTTGATGAGGTTCAATTTTTTGATGAAGAGATTATTCCCGTTGTGGACGAGCTTGCTAACCGAGGCATTCGCGTCATCTGTGCTGGCTTGGATCAAGACTTCCGCGGCGAACCCTTCGGACCTATTCAGCCGTTGATGGCTTTAGCAGAAGAAGTGACAAAGCTACAAGCCGTTTGTCCTTGTTGTGGCTCACCAGCTAGCCGCACACAGAGGTTAATTGATGGCAAACCAGCTTCTTATACCGATCCAATTATTTTAGTTGGAGCATCTGAATCCTATGAACCACGCTGCCGTCATTGTCATGAAGTACCGAACCGTCCTAAACTGAAAGTAGCGATTCAATCCGTTGAAATATAGAATTTAGAGATACGATATTTTTGATACAGCCTGTAGCCTGATCGATTCCTGTATAGAGGATGGTTGAGCGACAGGCTTTTTTGTTGAAAGACTTCAGACGGGTTCATTTTCGCTGGTAAGTTCTGTCGTTCGCTAAAATAGCATGAAAAACCGCTAATCTAGTAGGTTCGCTGATAAATGAAGAACTCGCTAATAAAATGAAAAATGGGATAAAAAAATCAAATGTCGCAATAAAATTCAAGAGGGCAATGGTCATGCACTCAAGCCAAACAAATGGGAAGGAGGTAGAAAGCTTAAAATCATCTTGATAAGTTTAATAGAAAAATGACGTTTTTATGCTCTGCAACAGCAAGAAACGGCTCAAAAATCAGAAAAACCAGCTATGATTCATAGCTGGTTAAAATCTAAAGGTTTTGGATCAATTCATTCATTTGTTCCTTCAACAAGCAAAGATCATTCGATAGCCAACGAAAATGAACACCGTAATGGTCAAGTCTGGAGAAGCCAAAACGGTGGTTCTTAGCTTGGTGGAAATCAGTTAAAAATGTTTCGAAGTTTTGATTGGCAGCAGCTGGATCGACATACCAAATGGTGCCCATATACGTACAATCTTCAAACATTCCAATATGGAAATAAGGCGATTCCTTCTGGACTAGATTTAAATGATCAAAGGCGATCAGTTTACCCTCGATGAGAATCTGTGTCTTTGAGGAGAAACGATCAAACGCAAAGCTCTCAGCACTTTTCTGACGGCCCGATGAGAAGATCTCACTAAAGATGAGTGATGAGTTCGGTTCTAGGTCAATCTTCGTATCAGCTAGAAAAATAGAATCTTCAAAAGGGATCGTCGTTTCTGGTAGCCATCTTACCGAAGCGTTCTCACCAACCATTAGATCAACGGACTGCCGGCAAGGTAAATCTAGTCTTGATGGGTAGATCTTTGTTGAGGATTGTGGGATCAACGAAACATGGCTGTCGTTTCCTATAGTAATGCGGTATTTATTGACATCCCCCTCGACCATCCCCCCTGATGTCTCCATCAAGTAGACCGTTGCCGAACCCGTCTCATCAAGATAAAGAGCTTTGCTCGCTTTTAGAGGAGAGGAGTGATGGCTTTTGGTGAGCCTAGTGAGAGCACCCTTTTTTTCAAACGTCAGGCCGAGTTCTCCTTGCATTTTGTTGAGTTTCTTAGTTGGTTTCGCTAGTAGCTGCTTCTGCATAAAGATCCTCTAATAATAGTTGATACTTAATCCACGAAATGACCTCATCGATGCCGATGTCTTTTTTCTGATTGGTAAAGATGAATGGACGTCCTTCTCGTGCCTTCGTAGCATCCTCTTTCATGATATCCAAGTCAACCTCTACATAAGGAGCTAAGTCGATTTTATTAATGACGAGTAAATCTGAGCGTGTCACACCCGGTCCACCTTTACGTGGGATATCTTGTCCTTCTGCCACATCAATCACATAAATGAACCCATCCACGAGTTCTGGACTAAAAGTAGCCGATAAATTATCGCCACCACTTTCGATGAAAATAATATCTAAATCATCAAAACGATCCGTTAACTCATCAATCGCTTCAAAGTTCATCGAAGCATCTTCACGGATGGCTGTATGTGGACAACCACCCGTTTCAACACCAATAATACGATCAGGGGGCAACACACCGTTTGTCGTTAAAAATTGAGCATCTTCTTTCGTATAAATATCGTTTGTGATAACGGCTAAGTTGTAGTCTTTGTGCATCGCTCTTGTCAATCGTTCCGTAAGAGCTGTTTTTCCAGATCCGACAGGACCTCCAATTCCAATGCGTATAGGTCTTTTCATAGCAATCTCTCCTTGTTTTAAGATATAAAAAGTCGTGAATGTAAATGTTCATGTTCCATCGAAGCGAGTTCGATGCCAACAGATGAATTGCTAAGATCATCAATGGTTTTATTTTTCAAAAGTTCAACGGCTTCATTTATTGGGTCTAGTAAACTGTAAATGGCTTGTACACCAGCGCTTTGACCGAGAGGAATCGCTCGGACAGCGTTATGAATCAGCGAACTTGTTGATGAATAGAGAAAAGCTGCTAAGACATCGTCGAGTTCAAACTCACATTGTGCCGCATACATCCCATAAGTCACAGCATAATGACCGTTAATGTTTTTTGATTTAATATGTTGCCGCCATGTAGTCATCATGGCAGAGTCAATCAGAGGGAGGGTCGTCTCGATAAATTGTTTTCCCATTTTCATACTACCTTGTCTTGATTCAGCCGCTATTTTCATCGCATGGCAAAGTTGATCAAGCTTTATTAATTCGTCGAAGTTCTCATTTTGAGCAAGCTTATACGCAACTTTTACAAAAAGGCCGTCACCGTAAACTAAGTTTGTAAAAAGATAAGTGTGACAAAAATGTAAGAGACTCTGCTTATCCGTTACTTTCCCTGCTTGAATATATGTCTCCATTCCAAACGAATGAGTGTACGAACCAATAGGGAAAGCCGAGTCATGAATTTGCATAAAATGTAACAAAGACGTTTTAATGGTGGTGGTGTCCTTTGTATTTAAATGGTGTTTCAAAACGGCGCTCGGTCTTCTCATAAGCCACTTGAACTTTTTCAAAAATAGCCTCTAATGTTTCATCAAAACGAACAACGATTTCAGTTTCTGAAACAAGGCACGGTGTATGACGGTTTCCTAATTCCCAACTGACTTTTCCCATTTCTTTCAATGACTTCGGTGTAATCACATAGGCTGGCTCCAGTTTTGTCCGAACGGCAATAACAGCTGTGTCATCTTGGTAGACGATATCGCCGAAGTGTAAGTGAGTATCATCATTGAGTGAGATCGCGATCTCTCTTCCTTTATCGGTGTGCTTTCTTAAAATCCGTTTGTTCAACTCTTCCCAGTCTAATTCAATCCATTCTAATTTTTCAGTGTCTACTTGTTGTTTTTTAACATTGCCGATGATGGTTTGTACGATCATGTGGATACCTCCTGGTTTGTGTGTGTGGTGGTTAGTGAAAGTAAGTAAATAAGTATTTCTGAGAAGGAAGACCTTCTCGGGTTGAATTAGAGATGGCCATGGCTCCGCACGCTGTGCGCTCGCTCTTGGAAACCTGCTCAGAACGAGTTTAAAAAATGGTAGCGGCTCTGCTCGTGGCTTATAGAATTTTTAAAAGGCGAAGTTCGTGCCTTTTTTTAAGACCCAAAAACTTTAAAGATCTTCTTGGGATGATTCGGAGAAGGCCATGGCTCCACACGCTGCGCGCCCGTTCTGAGAAACCCGCTCAGACCGGTCTTAAGAGCAGGCAGCGGCTCTGCTCATGGCTTAGAGATTTTAAAAAAGGCGAAGTTCGTGCCTTTTTAAAATCTTTAAGACCTTCTTGGGATGATTCGGAGAAGGCCATGGCTCCGCACGCTGCGCGCCCGTTCTGAGAAACCCGCTCAGACCGGTCTTAAGAGCAGGCAGCGGCTGCGCTCATGGCTTAGAGATTTTAAAAAAGGCGAAGTTCGTGCCTTTTTTAAAATCTCTAAAATAAAAAATACCTTTGTGCTAGTGAAACGGTCTCAAATGGTTCGCATTCGATTGCTTTTCCATCGACTTTGACTTCGTAGGTTTCTGGGTTGATGTCGATGGTGGGGGTGCCGTCGTTCCATTTCATGTCTTTTTTGCCGATGTTGCGACAGTTTTTGACAGGTGAGATGATTTTATTGAGTTTTAGTTTTTCGTGTACTTTATTGTCATAAGCGGACTGTGAGACAAATGTGATTGATGTTGAGTATTTGGCGCGGCCGAAGCTTCCGAACATCGGGCGTTGAAACACCGGTTGTGGTGTTGGGATAGAAGCATTGGGATCGCCCATTTGAGCATAAGCGATTAATCCGCCTTTTAAGATGGTTTCTGGTTTAACCCCAAAAAACATCGGGTCCCAAATAACCAAGTCAGCCAGTTTTCCGACTTCAACCGAACCAATTTCATGGCTGACCCCGTGTGCAATCGCAGGATTAATCGTGTACTTAGACACGTATCGTTTCACTCGTGTATTGTCATTTTCATTTGAAGCATCTTCCTCTAAAAATCCTAATTGTTTTTTCATTTTATCGGCCGATTGCCATGTACGGATGATCACTTCACCGACCCGGCCCATCGCTTGTGAATCCGATGAAATAATGCTGATGACGCCTAAGTCATGCAGGATATCCTCTGCTGCAATGGTTTCAGGGCGAATTCTTGAATCCGCAAAAGCGACATCTTCTGGTACTTCGGGATCCAGATGATGACAGACCATTAACATATCTAAGTGTTCTTCAATCGTATTAACCGTAAAAGGGCGTGTTGGGTTGGTTGAAGAAGGTAGCACATTCGGGTGTCCGGCAATCTTCATAATATCTGGAGCATGTCCGCCACCAGCGCCCTCTGTATGGTACGTATGAATGACGCGACCATTGATAGCTGCAATCGTATCCTCGACAAAACCAGCTTCGTTAAGGGTATCGCTATGTATAGCCACTTGAACATCTAATTGATCGGCTACACGTAAAGACATGTCTATCGTCTGTGGAGTTGTGCCCCAGTCCTCATGGAGCTTTAAGCCGATAGCTCCAGCTTCCACTTGCTCGATGAGTGGTTCAACAGCGGAGGCATTGCCTTTTCCGAGGAAACCAAGGTTAACCGGAAACTCTTCAGCCGCTTCAAGCATCCGTTCTATGTTCCAAGCTCCTGGTGTACAAGTAGTTGCTTTCGTACCAGTAGCAGGGCCTGTCCCACCACCAATCATCGTTGTAACACCAGAAGCAATCGCGGTGTCAATTTGCTGTGGGCTAATAAAATGAATATGAGCATCGATGCCTCCAGCTGTTACAATCATACCTTCAGCTGCAATGGCTTCTGTACTCGCCCCGACAATCATGTTAGGGTCAACGCCATCCATAATGTCTGGATTTCCCCCTTTGCCGATCCCGCTAATTCTGCCGTCTTTAATGCCGATGTCTGCCTTGTAAATTCCGGAATGGTCAACAATGACTGCGTTTGTAATAATAAGATCGAGAACCCCTTCGTTCCGAGTGCGAACGCCGTCTTGACCCATTCCATCTCGAAGGACTTTTCCTCCGCCGAACTTACATTCGTCGCCGTAGGTCGTGTAATCTTTTTCAATTTCAATCCATAAATCAGTATCGGCAAGGCGAACTTGGTCACCTACAGTAGGACCGAATAAATTTGCGTATTGTCGTCTAGATAGTTCCACTTAGTTCTCACCTCCGGAAAATCCTTTTTCTTTTAAAGTCCATTCGATAGCTTTCCTTGAGTCGATAGAACCATTCGTTAAACCATTTAAGCCGTGAATGACGCGGTTGCCTCCAACTTCAACGAGCTCCACTTCTTTTTCTTCACCGGGTTCGAAGCGTACAGCCGTACCAGCTGCAATATTAAGACGCATGCCAATCGCTGCCACGCGGTCGAAGGCGAGAAAGCGATTGACTTCAATAAAATGAAAATGGGATCCTACTTGAATCGGTCTGTCGCCGATATTAGAAACTTTTATTTTTAATGTCTTTCGGTTTTGATTGCAATGAATGGAGCCTTTTGCAACCCGAATTTCACCAGGTATCATCAAATTCCTCCTTTGTTACTGGATCGGATCATGAATCGTCACAAGTTTGACACCATCTGGAAATGTAGCTTCCACTTGAATGTCATGCACCATTTCTGGAATTCCTTCCATTACATCTTCAGAAGTGAGTACATGTTTTCCTTCACTCATTAACTGAGAGACTGTCTTTCCTTCCCGGGCACCTTCCATTACAAAGCATGTAATGATCGCCACGGATTCCGGATAGTTTAGCTTTATTCCTTTTGCCTTTCGTTTCAGAGCAAGTTCACCGGCAACATAAATAAGTAATTTTTCTTGTTCGACGGGTGTTAGTTTCAAATGTTTTCACCACCTTACATGAGATGTGAGCTTTTTATTAGATATTCTGTAAATTCAAACTAATCTCAATTGTAAGGTTTCGTTTTAATGCACACAATTTCCATGTCAGAAAATGTAACAAACTTTTCTTTTCTTATTGGTAAAAGTTCAATAAATTGTTAAATACAAGTTGAATATAGTGGTAGAGTTCATTAAGCCATTGTAAAAGAGTAGAGCGAAATAAGTAAAAATAAGGTAAGTTTTACAATTAATCAAAAGCATAATTAAACTAGTGATTTCTCAGAATGAGAGCTTACTATGCTATAATATTTTTTAACTGAAATGAATCAAGGGGTGAATGGTTTTGAGATGGAAGTCTTTACTTATCATGTTGATCGGAGTAAGTTTTATCGTTTTTCTTTCGGGTTGTTCTGAAGCAGCCGGATCAAATATAGAAACAACAGTACATTTAGAGAAAGATGAGCTCATTCTATCAGTTGGTTCTGAACCTGATACAGGATTTGATCCTACGACAGGATGGGGACGATATGGCTCTCCACTTTTTCAAAGTACATTGCTTAAGAGAGATAAAGATTTAGAGATTGCCTATGATCTCGCTACGAATTACGAAGTGAGTGAAGATGGACGCGTGTGGACAGTGAACCTTCGCGAGGATGCTTTTTTTACCGATGGAGAAGCGCTAACTGCTACTGATGTAAAGTTTACGTTTGATAAGGCACAAACGAGTGGGTCTATTTTAGACCTCACTGTCCTTGATAGAGTTGAGATTCATGACGAATATACGGTTGTGTTTCATTTAAAAGAACCGCAATCTACCTTTATTCAAACACTACTAACACTCGGAATTGTCCCTGAACATGCGTATGATGACCAGTACGCTGAAAGCCCAATTGGTTCTGGGCCGTTTAAGCTCGTGCAGTGGGACAAAGGACAACAAATGATCGTGGAAGCGAATCTAGATTACTATGAGAAGGCTCCATTTTTTCAAAAGATTACTTTCTTATTCTTAAATGAGGATGCAGCTTTTGCAGCGGCCAAAGCAGGACAAGCTGACATGGCCTATATCCCAGCGGCGTTCAGTACACAAGAAGTGCCAGGGATGCGTATTGAGTCTATCCACAGTGTGGATAACCGAGGAATTATGTTTCCATATGTAGCCTCAGGAGAAAAAACAGAAGAGGGGTTAGAAGTGGGAAATGACGTCACTTCTGACCTAGCCATACGCCAAGCCATTAATCTAGCTGTTGATAGACAAGGACTAGTGGATGGTATTTTAGAAGGATTTGGGACACCTGCTTATTCGGTAGCTGACCGTCTTCCTTGGTGGAATGAAGAGACGGTGATTACCGATAATGATTTTACTGCTGCACAAGAGATAGTAGCAAACGCTGGTTGGGTGGATGAAAGCGGGGATGGCGTACTTGAAAAAGATGGTCTAAAAGCGGAATTCAAGCTGCTTTACCCTGCAAGTGATGTAACGAGACAGTCATTGGCGATCGCAGTGGCCGATATGATAAAACCTTTAGGTATTACGATCATTGTTGAAGGCAAAAGTTGGGATGACATCCAAGCACAGATGCATTCAAATGCTGTGTTAATGGGGTGGGGAAGTCACGATCCTCTAGAAATCTATCATGTTTATAGTGGCAAAAATGCTGGAGTGGAATGGTTCAATAGCGGTTATTACCATAATGAAACGGTCGATGACTATTTAGAGAGTGCTCTTGCTGCTACAACAGAGGAGGAGGCGATTGAATATTGGAAAAAAGCACAGTGGGATGGTCAAGCAGGCTTTAGTGCTAAAGGAGATGCGCCTTGGGCATGGCTTGTCAATATTGATCACATCTATCTAGTAGATGAAAACCTAGATATCGGGGAACAACGAATTCAACCACATGGTCATGGCTGGCCGATCACGGATAACTTGGTTGACTGGAAATGGAAAGAAAATTAAATGTCATTCTTACTGAAGAAAACAGTTAGATTGCTCTCTCTTTTGTTCGCGGTCTGTCTCTTTTCCTTTTTGCTCATTAGTCAATCACCTGTTGATCCGATTCAAGCTTATATTGGTGCAGATATGATGAGAGTGGGACCAGAGCAGCGCGAACAAATTGCTGAAAATTGGGGACTTAATGAGCCTCCTGCTCAGCAATTTGTTCGTTGGGGCTCTTCGGTTGTACAAGGGGATTTAGGGACATCGATGATTTATAGACGTCCCGTTTCAGAAGTGATTCATGAACGCTTTTATAACTCGTTAGCGTTGATGCTTGCAGCGTGGGTTTTATCAGGATTGATCGGATTTGTCATGGGGATTATCGCTGCGATGAAAAAGGATACATGGATTGATCGCGTCATCAAATGGTATTGTTACACATTGGCTTCCACTCCTACGTTTTGGATGGGGCTTGTTTTCCTTTTGATTTTTGCGGTTTGGTTAGAATGGTTACCAGTTGGAATGGGTGTGCCAGCAGGTGTGCTAGCTGAACACGTCACGTTAGTGGATCGGATCAAACATCTCATTTTACCTGCGTTAACTTTGAGTATAGTCGGTGTCGCAAATGTGGCATTACACACGAGACAAAAGTTAATCGAAGTGCTCTCAAGTGATTATATTTTATTTGCAAGAGCTAGAGGGGAGAAGGGGTTTACGTTGCTATGGAGACATGGTTTGCGCAATATCGCCCTGCCTGCGATTACCCTCCAATTTGCTGCGTTTGGTGAATTGTTTGGAGGAGCGGTGCTTGCTGAACAAGTTTTTTCCTATCCTGGTTTGGGGCAAGCGACGGTTGAAGCGGGACTGCGTGGCGATGTTCCTCTTCTTTTAGGGTTAGTCATTTTCAGTGCTTTGTTTGTTTTTGCAGGAAATCTACTAGCTGATCTCATCTACCGAATGGTCGATCCAAGGATGAAGGAGGGGAGATCGCTATGAGCCTATTATCGTTGAAAGGAAATGAACGCCAAAAGACCGTTGTCGTAACGGTCACGGCCGCTCTTTTCCTACTTAGCGTTCTTCTTGGTGGATGGCTTCTGAGTGATGATCGAATGGCAACCAATCTAGCATTACGTAATCTGGGACCTTCGCTTGCTCATCCGTTTGGGACAGATTGGTTAGGACGGGATATGTTTACTCGTACTTTAAAAGGACTGACGTTAAGTATGGGTGTCGGTCTCCTTGCCGCAACGGCCAGTGTGACCATTGCCCTCATTCTTGGAATGATGGCGGCTACGATGGGAAAAGTCGTGGATAGCATCATTTCATGGTTGGTTGACTTATTTTTGAGTGTCCCACATTTAGTCATCCTTATAATAATTGCCTTTACGATGGGTGGAGGAGTCAAAGGAGTTCTAATTGGTCTTGCTTTGACCCATTGGCCGAGCTTGACTCGAGTGATTCGAGCGGAGGTACTA
Source organism: Halalkalibacter alkalisediminis (assembly GCF_028610705.1). Taxonomy (GTDB): domain Bacteria; phylum Bacillota; class Bacilli; order Bacillales; family Bacillaceae_D; genus Halalkalibacter; species Halalkalibacter alkalisediminis. Next base: position 138,242 of record NZ_JAQQWT010000005.1, on the reverse strand, counting down.
CAATTAAGATCGGCGGAATATGTGCAAATTTCGAGACGGCTAGGAAAATCACGCTGGTTTATTGCGAGAAAACACATCCTGCCACATCTTGTCCCGCAGTTTTTAGTGGGTCTATTTTTACTCTTTCCACACGCCATCTTACATGAGGCTGCGGTCACCTTTTTAGGAATGGGATTATCGCCGCATCAGCCGGCCATTGGCATCATTCTTTCGGAGTCGATGCGTTATTTATCGACAGGAATGTGGTGGCTCGCCTTTTTCCCTGGAGTTTGCTTGTTACTCGTTGTCCGGACCTTTGATATGATAGGCGAACGCTTGCGGATTCTCTTCGATCCTCATCGCGCTCATGAATAGAAAAAATAAAAATTAAGGGGGCGATTAAGGATGCCTCTTCTTGAAGTAGATCATTTATCAGTCGCTTTTACTCAGTATGCAAAAGGATTTAAGCAAGACACCTCTTACGTGATGAATCGCTTAAGTCTTTCGATCGATAAAGGTGAAATTGTCGCGGTTGTCGGTTCGAGTGGTTCAGGAAAAAGCTTGTTAGCACATGCAATCTTGGGGATTTTACCTGCCAATGCTACGGTAACGGGTACGATTTCGTATGATGGTATGGAGCTCTCACCGGAAAAACAAGCAGATTTACGAGGGCGTGAGATCGCTCTTGTCCCGCAATCGGTTACCTATTTAGATCCACTCATGAAAGTAGGCGCCCAGGTAAGAACTTCTGTGAGACAGGAAGACGCCGTGACCGCTCAACGAAACGTCTTTGAAAAATTTAAATTAAAAGCCGGTGTGGAAAAACTCTTTCCGTTTCAGTTATCGGGGGGAATGACTCGCCGCATTCTCGTCTCAACAGCAGTTTTGAGTGAAGCGGAGCTTATTATTGCCGATGAGCCAACCCCTGGACTTGATCAAGCTGTCATGAATGAGGCTCTCGCCTCGTTTAGGGAATTAGCGGACAATGGAAGTGCCGTCATGCTCATCACTCATGATATTGATGCTGCCTTGAAAATTGCCGATAAAATTGCCGTTTTTTATGCAGGAACAACGGTTGAAATCGCACCCGTTCAAGATTTTAGTGGAAAAGGGGAACGGTTAAGACATCCGTATACAAAAGCGCTATGGAGAGCCCTTCCGCAAAATGAGTTTTTGCCAATACCAGGGTCACAACCTCAGGCAAATGCACTGCCTAAAGGCTGTTTATTTGAACCACGCTGTTCATATGCCACTGAGGATTGTTCGAAACAAATACCGGTAGCAAGAGACGTTCGCTCTGGGATGGTGAGGTGTATCCATGCAACTTGAAGCTAAAAACATCGGCTTTCGGTACGATAAAGAGAGCTGGATTTTTCGCAATCGAAATCTCTCTCTTTCATCGGGCGAAGTCGTCGGGTTAATCGGACCGAGTGGCTGTGGAAAAACGACGTTTGCGCGCATGCTTGCGGGGTACATGCAACCATTTGAAGGACAAGTTTTATTAAACAATGCTCCACTCCCGAAAAAGGGGTATCAACCGGTTCAACTCGTCTTTCAACATCCTGAAAAAGCAGTTAATCCTAAGTGGCGAATGAAGAAGATCTTAACCGAGGGTGGCAAGTTTGATGACGAATGGCTCGAGTTAATCGGCATCAAAAAAGAATGGCTTAGACGCTGGCCCAATGAGTTATCAGGTGGAGAACTTCAACGCTTTTGTGTGGCGAGAGCACTTGGAGCTCACACGCAATTTCTGATTGCCGATGAAATGACGACGATGCTTGATGCGATTACACAAGCGCAAATTTGGCATGCGGTTCTTGATGTTGCTAGAAAACGTAACATCGGCATCCTCGTTATTAGCCATGAGCAACCTCTTATCAACCGGTTATGTGATCGAGTCATACATTTCTCAGGCAATAATAGCGGCGATGATCAGTGAAAGCTTGGTTGAAAGCTAGTGAAGTTTAGCCTTGCTGTCTGTTATGTTTTTTGACGTAGAGTGAATAAAAATCAAGAAAAGCACGCTCCGTTTTTAGTGGAGGCGTGCTTTTCTTGTGTATTCAACCCTTTGATAGAGTAGAGACCAATCAGAAAGCGCTCCCAAAGATAAATTGTTGGAATTTTTTAAAAAATGGCTGTCAGATATTCTACCGTATCTGCTGTTCGTTTTAGAAAATCTTGGTATCGTAAAGCGCGTAGACAAAAACATACATAAACAGGGAGGATCCATTATGAAAAAGTTTTTAAGAAGTAAATCCATTCTTCTAGGAATGGCGATGTCAGCGATCCTAGCGTTAAGCGCTTGTGGAGGAAGTGAAACAACAGGGGAAACAGATGGAGAGACAGGTGCGGAACCGACCGAAGAAGCAACAGAGGGAGAAGAAGTCAAAGTTGGGATTTTACACTCGTTAAGTGGAACGATGGCGATGAGTGAAACATCGGTAAAAGACGCTGAATTATTAGCAATTGAAGAAATCAATGAAGCTGGCGGCGTGTTAGGCAAAAAGATTGTTCCGGTTATTGAAGATGGTGCATCAGAACCATCTGTTTTCTCCGAACGAGCAACAAAGCTTTTGCAACAAGATGATGTGGCTGTTGTATTCGGTGGTTGGACTTCTGCAAGCCGCAAAGCAATGCTGCCCGTTTTCGAAGAGAACAACGGACTTCTTTATTACCCAGTTCAGTATGAAGGGATGGAAGCATCTCCTAATATCTTTTATGCAGGTGCTGCCCCTAACCAACAAATCGTCCCTGCAGTAGAGTGGTTACTAGAAAACAAAGGATCTGAATTTTTCTTATTAGGTTCCGATTACGTATTCCCAAGACTAGCAAACCAAATTATAAAAGCTCAATTAGAAGCAAGTGACGGTACAACAGTTGACGAGCAATACACCCCACTAGGTCATACCGATTACAGCACGATCATTTCGCGTATTCGTGAAAGCAAGCCAGAAGTCATCTTCAATACATTAAATGGCGATAGTAATGTTGCCTTCTTCAAGCAACTAGCCGATGCAGGAATTACTTCTGCTGACGTAACGATCTTATCTGTGAGTGTGGCAGAAGAAGAAATTCGTGGAATTGGGGCAGATGTATTAGAAGGACATTATGCAAGCTGGAACTATTACCAAACAACAGATACTAAAGAGAATGCAAGCTTCGTAGAGAGCTACAAAGAAATGCTTGGCGATGAGCGTGTAACAGGTGACCCAATCGAAGCTGCTTACTTCATGGTTCATTTATGGGCAAAAGCGGTTGAAGAAGCGGGATCATTTGATGTAGATGCGGTTAAAGCAGCGGCACCAGGAATTGAATTGGACGCTCCGGGTGGAAAAGTGATCTTTGACGGCGACAACCAACACGTTTGGAAAACGGTTCGTATTGGTGAAGTGCAAGCAGATGGTCAGTTTAAAGAAGTTTGGAATTCAGGTGAGCCAATTAAACCAGATCCATTCTTAGAAGGGTATGAGTGGGCAAGCGCCATTTCCTCTAGCGTTCAATAAGGAAGGGGTTAATGGAGGATGACTCACTTAAGAGTGGTCATCCTCTGTTTTTAAAAAATAATAGAACTTGCAAGGGAGGTTGCGAGATAAACCTCAGGAGCCATTGCATGTATTGGAAAAGGGTGGGGTTAAACATGGAAGGAATGCTTGTTCAAGGCTTTAACGGAATCAGCTTAGGTTCTATTTTGTTACTCATTGCATTGGGTCTAGCAATAACATTTGGATTAATGAAAGTCATTAATATGGCTCATGGCGAACTAATTATGATTGGAGCTTATGCTACTTATGTCATCCAGCTATTATTTAAAAATTATGTGCCGGCAGAATATTTCAATTGGTATTTCATCCTAGCTATACCTTTTGCATTTATAGTAGCTGCATTAATCGGAATGTTATTGGAGTTCTCCGTTATCAGGCATTTATATGGAAGACCGCTTGATAGTTTACTAGCTACATTTGGTGTAGGACTGATCCTGCAACAAACAGCAAGATCTATTTTCGGAGCGCCTAATGTAGGCGTCGAGGCACCATCTTTTCTAAGAGGCGGGGTACAAGTGATGTCTGTAACCCTTCCATATACAAGGTTATTTATTATTGGACTCGTCATGGTTTGTTTCTTAGGACTTTTCTTTTACTTATATAAAACAACAGGTGGAAGACGGATTCGAGCGGTTATGCAAAACAGAAATATGGCTACTTGTCTTGGAATCTCCTCTAGAAAAGTAGACTCCCTTACATTTGCCATCGGATCGGGTTTTGCTGGAATTGCTGGTTCGGCGCTAACGTTAATTGGCCCAATTGGCCCTACCATTGGTCAGAATTACATTATTGATGCGTTTATGGTCGTCGTTGTCGGTGGTGTTGGAATGCTAGCGGGTACCGTTATTGGGGCACTTGGTATCGGTGTGTTTAATACGATCTTTGAATTTTGGACGAATGCTTCGATGGGGAAAGTGCTTGTGTTTGCTTTGATCATATTGTTTTTACAGTGGAGACCATCCGGTTTATTCTCTCTTCGTACTCGTTCATTAGATTAATAAAAAGGAGAATGAAAAAAATGCCATTTTCAGTAACGAAATATATGTTTGATAGAAGGTGGATGTTTGTTGCTTTATTACTTGTTTTAGTCCTGTGTCCGCTTTTTTTATCCGACTTTCGCTTAAATTTATTAGGACGTTTTTTGGCTTTTGCCATTCTTGTCATTGGCCTTGATCTCCTTTGGGGATATTCAGGCGTATTAAGTCTTGGACACGGGATCTTCTTTGGAGTAGGCGCTTATATTATGGCGATTTACCTAAAGCTTGAAGCATCTGGCACGGTTCCCGACTTTATGATGTGGAACGGAATTACGGAGCTGCCTTGGTTTTGGGCTATTTTTAAAAGCCCGTTTGCTGCTATCCCGCTCGCTATTATTTTGCCCGCACTCATCGCTGGAGTTTTAGGTTTCTTTATTTTCCGCAACCGCATTAAAGATGTGTACTTTACGATTCTGACTCAAGCGCTCGTCATCGTAACCGTTACGCTCATTATTAGTAAACAGGAATTGACTGGAGGAACAAATGGGATTACGGGTTTTTCGACGATCTTCGGTCAACCGTTAATGGCACCTTCTACACAGAAAATCATTTATTTTGTGACAGTTGCCTGCTTAGCAGCTATCTTCTTTCTCTGTTACAGATTGGTTCATAGTCGGTTCGGAAAAACGTTAATTGCCATCCGTGACGGTGAGAATCGTCTTCGTTTCTCTGGTTACGATACATCGTTGTTTAAGGTATTCGTATTCGCGATCTCTGCTGGAATCGCAGGACTAGCGGGAATGTTGTTTGTTTTACAAGTCGGAATGATCTCCCCAACAACAATTGGAATCGTACCTTCAATCGAAATGATTCTTTGGGTAGCCATAGGTGGTCGAGGAACGTTGATTGGACCAGTGATAGGAGCGATTGTCACCAATTTGGCGAAAACCTTCTTCAGTGAAAATTACCCTGATATCTGGTTGTTCTTCTTAGGGTCTGTCTTTGTCATCGTTGTTTTATTTCTACCTGGTGGATTAATGAGTTTGTTTAATAAATTGCGAGGAAAGAAAAAAGGAGGACAATCAGATGAAACGAAATCAATCTCGGAAGATGGAGAGAGAAAACGTACTGCAGTGTAACGATGTCGTCGTTCGTTTTGGTGGATTTGTCGCGATCAATCATTTCTCTTTTTCAATTGAACGTGGGGAGCTTCATTTTCTAATCGGACCGAACGGCGCAGGGAAAACGACGTTTCTCGACGTCTTATGTGGAAAAACAAAAACGACTGAAGGCGATGTGTTGTTTAAGGGAAAAGATGATTTAACTAAATATAAAGAGTTCGAAATCGTGCGCAAAGGAATTGGTAGAAAATTTCAAGCGCCATCGATTTTTCCGAACTTAACCGTCTATGAAAACCTAGAAATTGCGATGAAGCAAGATAAGCGAATCTGGTCGATACTGCTAGCGAAAACAACTAAGCAGCAAAACGATGAGATCGTAAAACAACTCGAGTTGATTGGACTATCAGAACAGCGCGACTTACAAGCGCGAATTCTTTCACATGGACAGAAGCAATGGCTTGAAATTGGCATGGTGATGATGCAAAAGCCTGATTTGCTCTTACTCGATGAACCGATCGCCGGGATGACCGAAGAAGAAGAAGAGAAAACAGGTGAACTCCTATTAAAACTGAAACAGCAATGCACGATGATTGTCGTTGAACATGACATGGATTTTGTTCGCAAGTTTGCTGAAAAAGTAACCGTCATGCATGAAGGAAAATGGCTATGTGATGGCCCAATGGAAAAGGTTCAATCAAATGAAAAGGTAATGGAAGTGTATTTGGGAAGAAAAGGAGTTGAGTCAAGTGCTACAACTACAACAGCTTGAAGTCGCTTATGATGAAAGTACAGTGATCAGAGATATTACATTGGAAGTTCGACCTGGGCAGATTGTCTGTCTAATGGGAAGAAATGGTGTCGGTAAAACGACATTGATTAAATCAATTATGGGCTTACTCAAAGCGAAAAAAGGGGTCATTACCTACGGAGCGGAGGAAATGACTCATAAAACACCGACCTTCCGTGCAAGACAAGGCATTAGTTATGTGCCACAAGGAAGAGAAATCTTCCCGCAATTGACGGTTTATGAAAACATCATGCTCGGCTTAGAAGCCAGATCCAATTCCAAGAAAAGCATCGATGAAAAAATCTATGAGTACTTTCCTGTCCTAAAAGAAATGAAAGACCGCCGAGGCGGTGATCTAAGCGGAGGCCAACAACAGCAACTAGCCATAGCCCGTGCACTTGTCTCCGAACCAGAATGCTTGCTTCTCGACGAACCAACAGAAGGAATCCAACCAAATATTGTGCAAGACATCCAAAATGTCATCCGCGACATCAAAAAGCAAAACGAAAACATCTCCATCCTCCTCATCGAACAAAGCTTTGACTTCGCCAAAAGCGTAGCCGATTACTTTTATATCATTGATAAGGGGAGAATTGTGTATGAAGGAGAGGAATTGATTGAATCGGAAGTTAGTCATTATTTGAGTGTATGAGAGATAGTACAAAAAGGGCGATCTTCCCTTTTTGTACTATCTCGAAGCATTGAGCGTAGCCGCTGCCATCTCTTAAGCCTTCTGAGCGAACTTCTCAGAAGGCGTGCAGCGTGTGGAGCCAATGCAAACTCCCCGGCAGACAGTCTTATCTAATCAGAGAGGCTGTCTTACCTTTTTAAATAACTCAGGCAAAGAGTAGCCGCTGCCATCTCTTAAGCCTTCTGAGCGAACTTCTCAGAAGGCGTGCAGCGTGTGGAGCCAATGCAAACCCCCTGACAACCAGCCTTATCAAATCAGAGAGGCTAGCTTATTATTTTGAATAAACGGGGCAAAAAGCTACCGCCGTAAAAGGAAAAGACATTGTAACCCTTTTAGAAGTTCTACCTAAAAAGCAAGTTACCCAAAAGTAGCTTGCTTTTTTTACACGACTAATCTTGGCTTTTGTGTCGATGGTTTAATGTATTTAACTAATAGCCTACGTGAGATTGGTCCAACCATTAGTAGCTGCGCTGGGAGCGCTACGATAAAGTTTAGACCAACCGTTTTAAGGTATGCTGTGAAAAGGGAACCTTCAATTCCTGTCATGAACGTTGTTAAAATCACTCCGTATACAGACATAATCAGAACCATCATAGGGACCATACAAAAAGCAAGGACCACAATAAAGTGGGTTTCTTTCGATTTATCATAAGGTAGTGATAATGCAAATTTACGCGCTTTCGGTTCAACTAATGACTCTGCGATAAAAGCGACGATAAAGGTTATGACAAATTGAATGATTGCCCCCCCTACTGTAAACGATGAAAATCCGTGCAAAGCTGTGTTGTAAACGGACATAATCAGAACCATTCCAAAACACATAAAAAGCCCAAAAATGATTCCTTCTTTTTTATTACTAGGCAAATAAAAACATCCTTTCTTCTAGAGAATAAATGTAATTATATAGGCCTAAAAATTTTTACATAAGTGACAGTTTTGTGACAAAATGACTTCTAGAGAGAATGTTATCTTTAGAATATGCCCGGCCAAAGAGCGTTTAGGAATGGGAGTCTTATCGATTTTGCTTTTCTCTGTTGGAATTGGACTTGGATTTGTATATATATATGGCGATGGGGATTTTCGTTAGTGGGGCGGTAATTCCAGTTACACTAGGTTTAATGTGGAAAAAAGCAACAAACACAGGGGCGTTTTATGGTGCTTTGTGTGGAATGATAAGTGGTGTATTTGCTTGGAATCTATCAGCGTAAACTCATGCATGGTCAAATTAATATAAAGTCATTAGGTCAGCTTCATTCGATGTTGTTTGGAAATGTAACCGTCTTTCTTGTGAGCGGTGTGATCTCAATTGGACACGGTTTGGTATCTTCACAGGAATTTGATTTTGAGTCATGAAAAGATAAATTTAAAAGCTTTGATGATAAAGTCGCTTAAGTTATTTCAAAAGGAAGTCATTTTTTATGGATGAAAAACAGTTAATTTAAAGATACAAAATTGTGTACGCGTTGGGCCATTGGTTTAGCATTAGCATTAGTATTAGTTGTCATTTGGCCAGGTATTATGTTTACAACTGGGTATATCTATAGTGAGCTATTTTTAAAACGATGGTTTTACTTATCATTTGGTTGGTTGATTGTAGCCGCGATCTTTTTTATCAAGAGACCGATTATCGAGTTTCTTCAGGATTCAAGTAAAGTGAATCAATGGGAATCTCTTGTTAAGAGGCTTTTTTTTATTATGCGACTTTAGATGGGAACTATGCGCTTCATGACTACTTGTGGTCTGGTCAAAACTAACAGTGAACGAACGCTTCTGTTTGGACATACTACGAGTGCAACCCCATTTTTGTAGCATGGAGGTGCTCTGGTATGAACAAAAAATGGTTAAGCTGTTTAGCTGTTGGGATGCTGCTTGTCACTGGCTGTAATGATCCCCAGCCACCACAAGCACAAGGGAATATGAACACGATGAATACAACAAATCAAAATCAACCCAATTTTATTGATGGCGCTGTTCACGGTGTGTTTGGGGTTGGTCCGATGAATTATTTAAGTTATAACCGCCAAAGAGCGACATATGACAGAATGGGCGAATTTCATAAAGGGGCCAGTTACATTACTCCGCAAAGTGAGCGACCTACACTAGAGAACGATCAAGCGCTGATTCACCATATTATTGAAGATGAATATGGAATGGAGGCGGGGATGGTAATCATTGCCGGAAGTCACGCTTTCGTTAATGTAACACCACCTGAAGATTTAAGCGATGAGGATAAGAAAAAAGAGATGGGGAAACTTAAGCGAGCTCTTCTTCAGGAAGTCCCGCGCTACCAAGTTCATGTTAGTGAAAGGAACGCCTAATGGGCGTTTCTTTTTTCGTTCTTTCTTGAATGACGGTTATTGTCGAAATTCTGTCCCGGGAAATAATGTTCTTTTTACTCTTCAATTAACAAGTACGTGCGTCCTTTGTTTGTACCGGTACTTCAAGAACTCACGAGGGGAGAAATTTACGATGTAGGACCTTTTTAGGAGTAGTGTAATTGCTAGGGGATGTGCGGATAATGGCTTTGGAATTGCTGATGATGACTAAGGAGCTAACAGGGATCTCGGCTAATTTATTTTTTATGAGTCATTTCCTTTAGGTGCTACAATCGGGAAAAATGAAGTTCGAAACATAAATTAGCAAAGCTAAATTGTGTTCATTTGAATCTGGCAAGTAAACTCCTCCTTGTTTGATCATTTTTATGGATACAAGAGACAGCATTTGGGGGTAAATAGGCAAAGGAAAGAGCCAAACACAGGAGTTTGGCTCTTTCTCTGATCATATTACTGACTCTATCTTAGTGTTAGTGTAGGAAATTCGCGCCTCAAGAACAAACACTATTTCCTCCGTGCTACTTGCTGAAGCGGATCCCAAACTCCATTATAAGGAGGTGCGTACGCCAAATCTAGATCTTCAAGCTCTGACACGCGCATGCGGTGAAAGAGGGCGGTCGCAAGCACATCAATCCGTTTATCGACACCGGCTTCCCCGATAATTTGACCTCCGAGCAGCTGCTCCGTTTCTTCATGATAGCTAAGACGAATGTCCATTTTCTTAGAATCTGGATAATAGCCAGCGATATGACGGACTGAGGCTGCGATTGTCTTAAAAGGATAGCCCATCTCTTTTATCTCAGATTCAGCCAATCCTGTTCGTCCTAAAGTCAGATCAAAAAATTTAATGATCGATGTCCCGACAATGCCTTGAAACGATCGAGGGTTTCCGACCATCGCACGTCCGGCTAAACGACCTTGCTTGTTGGCGTGTGTGCCAAGAGGGATGTAATCATCGCGCTCCTTTACCCGGTGATATTGCGTCGCGCAATCGCCTGCTGCATAGACATTCTCAACATTTGTCTGCATGAAGGCATTTACTTTAATTGCACCATTGCCAAACAGGTGAATACCCGTTCCGTCTAAGAAGCTCGTATTGGGACGCACGCCAACTGCCACCACAACAAGATCGGCATCAATGACTCCCTTGTCGGTGATCACACGCTGAACACGCTGTTCACCTTCAAAAGATTCAACTGACTCATTAAATTTTAGCGTAATCCCATGCTTCCGGGCTTCCGCGTGAATGTTCTCGGATAATTCTTCGTCAAAAATTTTTGCTAACCGTGGCCCGCGCTCGATCATGGTTACTTCTTTTCCGATCTCAACAAAGTTCTCAGCCATCTCAAGTCCGATGTAACCACCACCAACGATGACCACGCGAGATATGTGATCCAACTCTTCTACAATTGCTTTTGTGTCAGGGATGGTTTTGACCGTATGTATGCCATCTAGGTCGGTGCCATCCCATGGAGGCATAACGGGACTTGCGCCTGTAGCAATGAGTAATTTGTCGTATTCTAGCTCAAATCCATCGCCGGAAACCGTTTGTTTCTCCATATCAACCGAAGTGACTTCATGATTGACCCGTGCATCAATTCCATATTTTTCTCGAAACGTCTCGACATCACGTGCAATCAAAGAATCAAATGAGTCGATGACGCCGCCAACCACATAGGGCAAGCCGCATTGTGCATATGAATAGACGGCGCCCATCTCAAGCGTGGTGACTTCGGCCTCATCGTCTGCTCGAACAATTTGCATAGCGGCACTCATCCCAGCTGCGTCACCGCCAATAATGACATATTTCATAAAGACTCACTCCTTTTATTAGTACAATACCCCATTTTCGTTCTAGATAAGCAAAATTGGGGGAGACTATTCATAAGATCAGTTTCGACTCACATTGACCCAACCCCTTCTGTATACTATAATTAGACTGTTATAGACTGGAAATTTTAATGAGGTGAATAGCCGTGTTAGACCGATTACAATCATTGGAAGATCGTTATGATCGACTAAACGAATTGCTTAGTGACCCGGATGTTATAAATGATTCAAAACGACTAAGGGAGTATTCAAAGGAACAATCCGACCTTCAGGAAACGGTCGAAACGTATCGTGAATATAAAGAAGCAAACGAGCAACATAAAGATGCGAGAGCGATGCTTGAAGAAAAGCTAGATGATGAAATGTATGCGATGGTAAAAGAAGAAATTGATGAATTATCCACTCGTAAAGAAGAGCTTGAGGCTCGCTTGAGAATTCTCCTTTTACCGAAAGACCCTAATGATGATAAGAACGTTATTGTTGAGATTCGCGGAGCTGCGGGTGGAGATGAAGCGCAGCTGTTTGCTGGAGATCTTTACAAAATGTACAGCCGTTTTGCGGAAGCGCAAGGATGGAAGGTCGATGTGATCGAATCAACGACGACTGAACTTGGTGGTTTTAAAGAGATCATCTTTAGTGTGAATGGTGCTGGAGCGTACTCGAAGCTTAAGTATGAAAATGGAGCGCATCGTGTTCAACGTGTTCCGACAACAGAATCAGGTGGACGTATTCATACGTCGACAGCTACGGTAGCGGTTTTACCTGAGGCAGAAGAAGTTGAAGTGGAAATCCATGATAAAGATATTCGCGTGGATACATTTGCTTCAAGTGGACCTGGTGGACAAAGTGTTAATACGACGATGTCAGCGGTTCGTTTAACGCACGTGCCGACAAATACAGTTGTATCATGTCAGGATGAAAAATCACAAATCAAGAACAAAGAAAAAGCGATGAAAGTTCTTCGTGCTCGTGTGTATGATAAAATCAACCGCGAAGTGCAAGCGGAGTACGATCAAAATCGTAAGCTAGCGGTTGGGACCGGTGACCGTTCTGAGCGTATTCGTACGTATAATTTCCCGCAAAGCCGTGTAACCGATCACCGTATCGGGTTAACGATTCAAAAGCTTGAGCAAATTTTACAAGGTAAGCTTGATGAAATCATTGATGCCCTCATTTTAGAAGAGCAAGCAGAAGCGATGCAAAGGGCTGAAGATTAAGATGAAACCTATCACAATTCAGGAGGCCCTTCGTTGGGCTTCTTCTTTTTTAGCTGAACGCGAATTGGAGCAGCCCGTTGCAGATTGGCTCATTCGTCATTACTTACAAGTCAACCGAACGGAGCTGTTGATGAGGCTGCAGGATCCGTTTGAGGACCAATATTTTACGCAATTAAAAATAGATCTTGAACGCTATGCAAGTGGTGTTCCGGTTCAACACATCATCGGCTACGAAGAGTTTTTCGGTAGACGTTTTCAAGTGAGTGAGCATGTGCTAATTCCACGACCTGAAACAGAGGAACTCGTCGTTGCTGTATTGGACTTGAAAAAGCAATTTTTTGAAAATGAACAGGTACAACTAGTCGATGTTGGGGCAGGAAGCGGAGCGATTTCGGTTACATTAGCGCTTGAAGACCCATCGCTACATGTTCAAGCAATCGATATTTCAGAAAATGCGTTAACCGTTGCGAGAGGCAATGCACAATCGCTACACGCAAAGGTGAGTTTTTTACAAGGGGACTTGCTCGAACCGTTACTTGCGGCAAAAACGAAAATGGATATCGTAGTGTCCAATCCTCCCTACATCCCGTTAAGTGACGCCGAAAGCTTAGCGATCCATGTACGAGAGCATGAACCGCATCTTGCTTTATTCGGTGGCGAGGACGGACTTGATTTATATCGTCGCTTCATGAGTGAATTGCCGCTTTGTATAAATGAAAAAGGCATTGTGGCCTTTGAGGTCGGTGTGGGACAAGCAGAAGTCGTTCGAGAGATGTTAGCTGCAATATTCCCTTTAGCCGAAACGGAAGTGAAACACGATATAAATGGAAAAGAACGTATGGTGTTTGCTTATGGGGATATGAGGGTGGAAAAATAAGGAAGAGAAGTTTGGCGGACATGAGAGCCGTTATTTGCACGAAAACGGGTGTTTTTTTAGTTTAGCGGACATGAGAGACCTTATTTAACATATTAGAGGCTATTTTGATAGGGATATTGGTAAATAGCGGCCCTGGTGTCCGCTTGTCCTATGAAAATAGCCCTTTTTTCGCAAATAGCGGAACGTATGTCCGTTAAGTTTCAATCAACTTTATTTCTCGCTTCAGAATGTATGAAAAAACCCCCTTCGATCGGTGGCAATGGCTCCGTACGCTGCGCGCTTTCTGAGAAGCCCGCTCAGAAGGCTTAAAACATGGGCAGCGGCTCCGCTCATTGCATAGAATCTTTAATAAAAGGTAAAGTTCAACCTTTTATTAAAAATCTAGAATCATAGGTTTAAAGAAACGCCTTCCTGACCACAATGGTTTGTGAAAGGGCGGTGCGTTAAATTGAAACCAAATGTTATTATATATCTATTATTCTCTTTGTTTGTTCTATTAATTAGTTGGGAATCTGAAAATGCTGTAGCGGTGGCGTCTTTGCATCAGGAAGTGAGTCAAGAAGAGGCGATTCGATTACGGATTTTAGCTAATAGTGATGCGATTCGAGATCAAGCGTTAAAGCGTGATATTCGTGATCGTGTAAATGAAGCGATTACAGAAATGGTCTTCGATATACAAGATTTAGATGAAGCGAAAACGACGATTGAAGACAATCTAGTAATGATTGAAGAGATTGTGGAACAAGAGTTAGCTAATATGGGGCTGAATCAATCGTATGAAGTGAGTTTTTCAGAGGTTCAATTTCCGACGAAGTTGTATGGAAACATCGTGTATCCAGCTGGTTTGTATGATGCTGTGTTGATTACGCTAGGTGAAGGAAACGGGGAGAACTGGTGGTGTGTGTTGTTTCCGCCCTTATGTTTTCTAGATATGGCTAATGGAGAAGCGACGGAAACGGGGAAGGTTAGTGCAGAAGAGCCAGTTGAAGTAGATGAATCAGAAGAAGAGGTTGAGGTCGCGTTTTTCGTAGTCGAATTGTTTTCTAGTATTATGGATCGAATCTTTTCTTCAGAAAAGGCATAATCGGTACAAGCTCCGCATACAGATGAAGTAAGGTACTGTGAAAGGGTGGAGCTTATGGGAATTGTCGTTCGTAAAGCGAAAGAGAAGGACATGCTACCAATACAAAGATTGGTGGCAAAAGCAGGATTACGTGATGAAGGAATTGAGCAATATATAGAGAGTTTCCTTGTTGTCGAAGATGAGGATCAAAACTTAATTGGAACAGTCGGGGTTGAGCAGTATGAAACAGAAGGTCTTTTACGTTCTCTTGTCTTAGACTCGCCGATCTGGACCGCTCAGCTGAGCTTAGAATTTTTACAATTAACATTAAAATATGCAGAAGAGCAAAATATGGAAACCATTTATCTTTGTGCAAAAGGAACTAATGCCCTTTTTCATCAACTTGGGTTCAGGGAAATTGAAAAAGAGGAGGTTCCGGAACAAATTAGTCGTTCTCCACATTTCAAGAGAAATGCAAAGGCTGATGTGAAAGTTTGGGCCTGTTCATTATTGGAATAAGATGTTGATAACTGGATAAATAACCATAGTTATACACAAGTTGCCCACAGGTGTGGACAACTTTTTTTGGTTCGCGTCTTCGAAATTTGTCGAATGGCGTATCGTTTTGATTGGATATACTAGCTAAAAGCTTTAAATAACAAGGGTTTATGTCGATTTTTTGCTCTTTTATTGACATCGTTTGACAACACTTGCAAAATGGAAGAGATAGGAGCGATGAAACGTGAGTTATAAACAAACTTTTTTTTGGGCTGTGGACAACTTTTTAAATGAGCGTCAACACAGTGAACATATAAAGGAAGCAGCTATGTGGATAACAAAAGGGGAAGTGGTCGCTTTTCCGACAGAAACGGTTTATGGTCTTGGTGCCAACGCTTTAGAGGAAACAGCTGTTAAAAAAATCTTTGAGGCGAAGGGCAGACCAAGTGACAACCCGTTAATTGTCCATATTGCTAGTGTAAAACAGTTGGACGAGCTTGTGACAGATATTCCGCCTTTAGCGAAAAAATTAATGGATCATTTTTGGCCAGGTCCTTTAACCATCATTTTAAAAAAGAAAGAATCGGTCGCCACAAGTGTAACGGCCGGCTTAGACACGGTTGCAATTCGAATTCCAGATCATCCGGTAGCGATTGAATTGCTTAAGCAAGCCAATGTGCCCGTAGCCGCACCAAGTGCAAATCTTTCTGGGAAACCGAGTCCGACGAGTGGGGAGCACGTGTTTCATGATTTAAAAGGGAGAATTGCAGGGATCTTAGATGGAGGTCAAACGGGTGTTGGTCTTGAATCAACGGTCATTGATTGCTCCAAGGGGATTCCGATTTTATATCGTCCTGGTGGCGTGACAATCGAAGACATCGAAGCGTTAGTTGGAGAAATCAAAGTCGACCCTTCTTTAAAATCAACAGATGAAGCCCCGCTCTCACCCGGGATGAAATACACCCATTACGCGCCAAATGGAACGTTGATTCTTGTCCGCGACCGAAAGCAGATTCCAAGCTTATTAGCTGAAGCGAAAGCGGAAGGGAAGCGAACGGGGGTTTTAACGACAAAAGATAATCAAGGGTCGTATACGGCTGATGTCATTGTAAGCTGTGGGAGCAGACAAGACTTAGCTACGGTGGCCAATCAACTCTATGAAAGCTTGCGAACATTTGACGAAGAAAAGGCTGAAATCATCTTTTCAGAGACGTTTCCAGCTGAAAACATAGGCATAGCGATTATGAATCGCTTAGAAAAAGCGGCAGGTGGAAAAGTCATTTAGACGGAAAAACGTTGTAAGATTACAAAGAAAAAAGGGAGTAGAACAGATGAATGAAGTGCCAATATAAATGGTGAAAAATAAATAATTTTGATCTCTTAGACAACCAATTTCAAGATAGGTTGTCTATTTCTTTTTGGACGTGCATACATTGAAATAGCATGTTCGGGGAGTGGGGAGAGATGAGCGAAATGTTTACACTTTTTATAATGGCAAGTGCATTGGGAATGGATGCCTTTTCAGTCGCACTCGGTATGGGCATGCTTGGTTTACGTTTGCGTCAGATTTTTCATATAGGAGTGACGATCGGTCTGTTTCACGTTTTGATGCCACTGCTTGGAATGGTAACAGGAAAGCTGTTATCGAATTATTTTGGGATGATCGCGACGTATATTGGTGGAGGACTTCTACTTATTATAGGCTTACAAATGGTTATGGCAACGTTTAAATCCGATGAGGACGAACGATTGATGCAACCGATTGGTTTAGGGCTTATCTTATTTGCGTTAAGTGTAAGTTTGGATAGCTTTTCAGCCGGTCTAAGCTTTGGAATTTTAGGCGCTAAAACGGCTTTAACGGTTATCATGATTGGTTTCGTTAGTATGGTTTTATCATGGGTTGGATTAATGATAGGATCTAGGTTTCACAAATACATAGGGACCTATGGTGAGTTACTTGGTGGTTTTATCTTGATCGGTTTTGGGCTAAAGTTAATATTGTAACTGTCATAAAACGACTTTTCAAAAGAGGCCTTGTATACCGTTTTGAAGGGCGGTATGATAAGATAAATTTAATCAATGGGGAACAAAAAGCAATGACTACATTTGTAGCAAATGATAAAAGGGGATTGGTACTTTGGCAATGTCATTTGTCATCATTGTAGGCTTTGTTTGATAAGGAAAAACGTATTTGACGTAAAGGAAGGACGTGTTTTACAACATGAAGAAAGTGCTTTTTGTCTGTACCGGTAATACATGCCGAAGTCCGATGGCTGAAGTGCTGCTGCGTTCACGCGTAGGGGAAGACATCGAGGTGAAATCTGCAGGGGTACAGGCATTTCCAGACAGTCCAGCCTCTGAAGGAACAAAAGCGGTGTTGTCGGAACTCGGAATCGTTGAAAATCATCGTTCCAAACATGTAACGGAGGAGTTGCTTGAGTGGGCGGACCTCGTTCTAACAATGACGAGCTCGCATAAGCAAATGATTCAAACTTTTTTTCCTCAAGTAAGCGAATATCTCTTTACGTTAAAAGAATATGTCGATCCCAATACGCCTAACCCTGATATTGCCGATCCAATCGGTGGACCAATAGAAGCGTATAGACAAACTGCAAAAGAGATTGAAGCAAGTTTAGATGGTTTAACGAGAAAAATAAAAGAGGAATCTTAAAGAGGTGGAACAAGGTGGCAGGGGGACAAACATCGTATAGGGCGAGTATTCGTAAGAAGCTCGTGATCGGCATCAGTGGACTGGCTATCGTCACATTTGGATTTAGTGCTATTTTCATTTTCTTTTTAGCTGATTCCTTACAAGAAATTTTGGGCTTAAGTAGTAATGTGATCGTTCTTTTTACACTCATTAAAGGTGTTTTTTGGAGTGGATTTTTAGGGTTTATCGCGGCACCGCTTTTGACAAAACCACTTCGTGAGGTTGAAGAAGCGGCGAGAAGAGCAGCGGCGGGTGATATTCAAGAGGACATAATGGTCTCAAAATCAGATGATGAGATTCGCGCGTTAGGACTGGCTTATAATGAAATGTTAGCGAGTTTGCGGAGCATGGTCAAAGATATTGATCAAAACTTTAATAGGACCAATCAAACGGTGGCTGAGATCTCAGCTGCTAGCGAGCTTGCAGCAACAAAAGCGACTCAAATTGGCCAAACGATGGATGAAATTGCTAAAGGTGCAGAAAATACTGCATATGCCATTCAAAACACGGCGGAATCAATGGAAGAAGTTACGGAGATTGCAACGCTGGTTCAGGCTCGAGCGAATGAATCAAAGACTTCGTCTGAAGGGATGGTAAGTACGTTAGCAGAGAGTAGAACGGTTGTGAATTCACTTGTAGAAGGAATCCGTCAGTTGGCTTCTGATAACGAAAAATCACTCCTTGCCGTGGAACGCTTAGAAAAACAAGCAAAAGAAGTAGGCGAAATTATCTCTCTAGTTGGAGATATTGCCGGTCAAACCAATTTATTAGCGCTGAATGCATCCATTGAAGCAGCTCGTGCTGGGGAACACGGCAAAGGCTTTGCTGTTGTTGCAGATGAAGTTCGTCATTTAGCGGATGAAAGTGCTAAGGCAGTCCAAGGTATTACCAATCTCATTCACAATATCCAAACTGAAGTGAAAAATGTGGCTCGGCAAATCGGCGATCAAGTACAAGTGGCGATGATACAATCTGAGCAGGGAACGGCAACCAATCAAGCTATTTGTGAAGTGGAAAAGTCAGTCAACGAAGTCGATTCGTTTATCACAGACATTTCCAAGATGATTAATCGTCAAATGGAATCCATTCAAACGACGACTCATCAATCGCAAGAAGTTGCGGCGATTGCAGAAGAGACGTCAGCTGGTTCCGTTGAAATCTCAGCAATGACGGAACAGCAAGGGACTTCCATCAACGAGATGGAGCAAATGGCTCATGACTTATCTAATCAAGCAAAAAATTTAAAGGCAACAATCGAGCGATTTACTACGTAAGACTGACGAAAAAAGACAGGTAACTAAAAGGAGGGGCAGAACAATGAAAATTGCGATTGCATCAGATCATGGCGGAATGAACATCCGTGAGGAGCTCAAACAATTAATGGATGAAATGAATATTGCCTACGAAGACTTTGGTTGTGAATGTGCAACATCGGTTGATTACCCAGATTACGCCTTACCGGTTGCTGAAAAAGTAGCAAACGGAGAATATGACCGAGGTATTCTTATTTGTGGGACAGGCATTGGGATGTCGATTGCCGCTAATAAAGTAAAAGGAATTCGGTGTGCGCTTGTTCACGATGTTTTCAGTGCGAAAGCCACTCGTGAACATAATGATACAAATGTGCTTGCGATGGGAGAGCGTGTCATTGGTCCTGGTCTTGCGCGGGAAATTGCCCGTGTTTGGCTTGAAACAGAATTTGAAGGTGGACGTCACGCGAATCGTGTTAGTAAAATTACGAATTACGAAGCGTAATGAAGGGAAAAATACTTGCTATGAGTGTTTTTTTAGAAAAGCAAAACCATCTGAAGGAGGCAGGGGGGATGGACTTGTCATTTGAAACGAATCAAGTGAACACATTAATAGAGGACTTGAATCAAGCTTATGAACTGACGGCTGATACCCTTCTCGTAATTGGGACAAGCACGAGTGAGGTCGCCGGAGAGCATATTGGTTCAAATGGTTCCTATGAAATTGCCGAGGCCTTATTTGCTGCGTTCATGGAAGCTCATGAAAAAACAGGGGTTCAGCTTGCCTTTCAATGCTGTGAACATTTAAACCGAGCGCTAGTGGTCGAACGAGATACCGCTCTATCACGTGGGTATGAGATTGTTCAGGCTTTTCCAATTCGTAAAGCGGGTGGAGCGATGGCTACATATGCATTTCGAAAAATGAAAGACCCGGTGTTAGTGGAGTCGATTCAGGCTGATGTTGGAATGGATATTGGTAACACGTTGATTGGCATGCACTTAAAAAAAGTCGCAGTCCCCCTTCGAAGCAAGGTCAAAACCGTCGGAGAAGCGCATGTGACAATGGCTGTTACAAGACCAAAACTCATCGGTGGCATCCGTGCTGTCTATGAAAGAACAGAGGAACATGAATAAAATTTAATTTTTTATTAAATTCGTACGGAAATAACGCGTGATTTATGTTAATATAGAAGCGAATTGATGTTGTGTTTGTTTGAAAACCGAAAGATATAGAGTTGGAAGGGGAATAGAGATGAAACAAGATACGTTACAAAATCAAGATTCAAAAGTATTTGAAGCTGTACAACAGGAGCTAGGTCGCCAACGCGATAAAATTGAGCTCATTGCATCAGAGAACTTCGTAAGTGCTGCTGTTATGGAAGCACAAGGTTCAGTTTTAACAAACAAGTACGCAGAGGGTTACCCTGGCCGTCGTTATTATGGCGGTTGTGAGTATGTTGATATCGTTGAGGATTTAGCTCGCGATCGCGCAAAGGAAATCTTTGGTGCTGAGTACGTAAACGTTCAGCCGCACTCAGGTGCACAAGCGAACATGGCCGTTTACTTTACAATCTTAGAGCCTGGTGACACCGTTCTTGGTATGAATCTTTCTCATGGTGGTCACTTAACTCACGGTAGCCCAGTTAACTTCAGTGGAGTTCTTTATAACTTCGTTGAGTATGGTGTCGATAAAGAAACTCAGTACATTGATTACGATGTAGTTCGCGAGTTAGCACTAGAGCATAAGCCGAAGTTGATCGTTGCAGGGGCAAGTGCATATCCACGCGAGATTGATTTTGCAAAATTCCGTGAGATCGCTGACGAAGTAGGCGCCTATTTAATGGTCGATATGGCGCATATCGCTGGTCTTGTGGCAACAGGCTTGCACCCAAATCCTGTTCCTCACGCACATTTTGTAACAACGACTACACATAAAACACTTCGCGGTCCTCGTGGTGGAATGATTTTATGTAAAGAAGAATTCGGTAAGAAAATCGATAAATCGATCTTCCCAGGAATTCAAGGTGGCCCGCTCATGCACGTGATTGCAGCGAAGGCTGTGTCTTTCGGTGAAGCGTTGACTCCTGAGTTCAAATTTTACGGTCAAGCAATCATTGACAACGCAAAACGCTTAGGTGAAAAATTGAAGAGTGAAGGCATTAACCTTGTATCAGGTGGAACGGACAATCACCTTCTTCTTCTAGACTTACGCTCGTTAGGCCTTACAGGAAAAGTAGCTGAAAAAGCACTTGATGAAGTGGGAATCACTACAAACAAAAACACAATCCCATTCGACCCAGAAAGCCCATTCGTAACAAGTGGTATCCGCATCGGAACAGCAGCTGTTACATCGCGCGGTCTTGACGGAGAGGCAATGGATGAAATCGGTTCTCTTATCGCTTTAACATTGAAAAATGTAGAGAACGAAGAAAAACTAGAAGAAGCACGTACTCGTGTTGCTGAATTAACAGCTAAATTCCCGATGTACACGCATCTATAAGAAATGTGAAGCTGGGCCTGTAGAGGTCCGGCTTTATTTTTGTGTGCCTGTTGTGAGTAAATCTGGTGGATGGTTTAAATGGCGAAACGTTAGATAGATCTGGACAATCGTTCCTATACAGCGAACGGGTTTATGAAGAAAAGCATCTCTATCGACGTCTAATTCACAAGATCTGTCAGGAGATTTTGATGAGTGCTTAAGTAGTCTAAACATTACAAATTAATGAAATAAAGAATTTATCACAGTAAAACTTGAAGGGCGCAGGCTTTTTATGTAGAATTTTGTAGGAGATAATAGATCGTAAAAGGAGCTAAAAAGCTAATGAGTAAAGTTTTCGTGTTTGATCACCCGTTAATTCAGCATAAACTAACGTATATTCGTGATAAAAAAACAGGCACAAAAGAATTCCGTGAGCTAGTAGATGAAGTTGCTGGTTTGATGGCATTTGAAATTACGCGTGACTTACCGACGCAAGATGTTACGGTAGAAACGCCGGTTGGACTAGCTAATTCCAAAACAATTGCCGGTAAAAAACTAGGGTTAGTGCCGATCCTACGTGCAGGTCTTGGTATGGTCGATGGAATTCTTCGCATGATTCCAGCAGCGAAAGTCGGACATGTTGGTCTTTACCGTGATCCCAAAACGCTTCAACCAGTTGAGTACTACGTGAAGCTTCCAACGGACGTTGAAGAAAGAGAATTCATCGTAATCGATCCCATGCTCGCAACAGGCGGTTCTGCTGTAGAGGCCATTAATAGCTTGAAAAAACGCGGAGCTAGAACCATTAAATTAATGTGCTTAGTAGCCGCTCCAGAAGGTGTTGAGATCGTAAAAGAAGCGCACCCTGATGTGGACATCTACTTAGCGGCTATGGATGAGAAACTAAACGATCACGGCTACATCGTTCCTGGCTTAGGTGATGCGGGAGACCGCTTATTTGGAACAAAATAAATATGTGCGCGAAGAGGCTGAGGAATCAGCCTCTTTTTTTGCTGGAGTTGCCGGAATGTGGCCAGGAGTTGCCGAATGCGAGAGTCTAGTTGTCGGAAAGGGTAGAAAAGTTGCTGAATTCCAGAATTAAGTTGCCGGAAAACTAGTCAGAAGTTGCCGTATTCTTGTGGAAGTCGCCGTTCCTACCCACATCCCACCATCTCATACATGTTTTTTCTTTTTCTGTTCATACTAAACCATATATGCAAAACGGTGGGGGAGCTGGTTAAGGATATGAAAAATGTTTTGATGTGCTGGTTAACGATCCTATTAGTTACGATGAATATCAATACCGGATTCGCTGCCACTTTTCCTGAGATTCCAAATATGGGAGAACAGGAGCATACAGATGAAAAAGTGGTCGTCATTGTGACGGCATCTGGGGAAGTGGAGGAAGCGGTTGCTGCTGTATCAACTGCTTTTCCGAACAGCAAGATTCGAAAAACATTTAAGCGAACGTTGAACGGATTTTCCATTGAGCTACTAGAAAGTGAAGTGGACATGCTTCAGTCGTTTAATGAAATAGAACGTGTAGATAAAGTCGTGGAATACAAAGCGAATTTAGATGGCAGTGTGCCTTTTATCGGTGGAAATGAAATGCGTGGGATGCTTGATCCTAGTGGAGAGCGCCTGAGCGGAAAAGGGATTAAAGTAGCGGTCATTGATACAGGAATCGATTACAACCACCCTGATTTAAAAGCTAATTACAAGGGTGGTTATGATGTTGTTGATTATGACCGTGATCCGATGGAGACGATTGCTTCACAAGGACCTCCGACTTTACATGGGACGCATGTCGCCGGGATCATTGGCGCTAATGGGCAACTAAAAGGCGTCGCGCCGGAAGTAGATTTATATGCATACCGTGCTCTCGGTCCAGGCGGGCAAGGGACAACGGAGCAAGTCATTGAAGCGATTGAAAAAGCGATCGACGATGAAGTCGATGTGTTAAATCTCTCACTTGGTAATACCGTGAATGGACCGGATTGGCCAACGAGTATTGCGCTCGATAAAGCAGTGGAAGAAGGCATTGTGGCCGTCACGTCCAACGGAAACAGTGGACCGAATATGTGGACCGTGGGCTCGCCGGGAACTTCCACAAAAGCGATCTCGGTTGGGGCTTCAGCTCCTCCTTTAAAAACACCTTATGTGACCATAGCCGGATTAGAAAAAGAAGTGACGCTATACCCGATCGGTGGGACACTTCCTTGGACGTTAAAACGTGACTTTGAAATTGTTGAAGCTGGTTATGGATTAGAGGATGAGTGGGAAGACGTAGAGGCTGAAAATAAAATTGTGCTTATCAAAAGAGGGATGATTCCTTTTGCAGAAAAAGCGAAGGCTGCGCAAAAGGCTGGAGCGAAGGCGGTGCTCATATACAACAACCTTCCAGGGGCTTTTGTAGGCGCGGTTGAACAAGGGATCAAGCTTCCAGTTGTTAGTATTTCAAAGGAAGATGGCGATTGGATTCTTGAACAACTAGAGAACGAAAAAGATAAGCAATATGCTAGAACGATTTATCGAAACGAGGAAGATTTCATTGCACCATTTAGCTCAAGAGGGCCGGTCACACAAACGTGGGAAGTCAAGCCTGATTTAGTCGCGCCAGGTGTCTCGATCGATAGTACGGTTCCAAAAGGCTATCTTGGCTTAAATGGAACGAGCATGTCAGCCCCTCATGTGGCGGGGGCTGCAGCACTTATTAAACAAGCTCACCCTGATTGGACACCTGTGCAAATTAAAGCAGCGATGATGAATACGGCCAAGCAATTAGTAAAAGCAGACGGCGAGCCGTATTACCCATACGAGCAAGGAGCGGGGAGACTGCAAGTAGATAAAGCCGTTCAAGCTAAAACACTTGCATATCCTGGGGCACTAACCTTTGGAAAATACACAAAGGACGATCCGCGAGAGAAACGAATGGTTACCTTCACGATCGAAAATCATGATGATAAGACCCGGACCTACCATGTGAAACCGCCATTTCAAGCTCCGGATGGTTTGCAATGGGAAGTTCCTTTTTCGACAACACTCAAACCTGGAGACAAAACGGAAGTGGACGTAAAGCTAGATCTATTTCCAGCTGTGCTTGCAGAAGGCATCCATCATGGCGAAATTGTCATTGGAGGTGGAGAAGATCCAATTATTGTCCCTTATGTCTTTTTTATAGAAGAACCGAACTATCCTCGAGCGATGGCTTTTAACTTCGGTCACGGAGATCATCCAGGTGAATATCGCTATGAGCTTTATTTACCAGGAGGAGCCGAGGAGATGGGCATTGCGTTATATGATCCAGATACCTTCCAATTTATTCGCTTCCTTGACACGAAAAAAGATGTTGGGCGGGGAATGGTAGGGGAAGAGTGGAAGGAGCTTGACTTACCAGATGGAGTGTATAAGGCTCTAGTCTATGCGCGTAAGGATGGAAAAGAAGACACGATTGAATCAACGATTGTCATCGGAGCGCAAGTGTTAGAAGATAAATAAAAATAACAAATCCAGACCTTTTCTTGACAAAAGATGAGGTCTGGATTTGTTGAGGTGAGGTCAAAACAATGAATGACGAATGAAGCAATGGTATTACAAGTCTCACCCTGTATACGAGCCTAAGAAAAAAAGTCTAGTCAAATTGGTCACATTGTCCACTGAATGTGAGCTTTTTTGACAGTTATGTGAACATGGTAAATGAACCGTCGAATTAATGACAAATCGCATTGACACAGGGTTTTCACTATTGTACGATTACTAAGGGTATAATGAGAAGGTTTACATATAAAGGTTTATGAAGCGCAACAACAGTTTGAGGAGGACGCTTAATGACAGGTGGTAAACGTAGCCCTTGGCGTGCCATGGTACTTGTTTCTATCATTTCATCTTATATTGTAGGTGGAACTGTCAGTGGAGTGTTTATGGGTCTCTGGTTAGGAAACCAGTTTGGGGCCAAGCCGTTTTTCCTCGTTACCTTTTTGTTGTTGGGACTTGGCACGGGGTTCTACGGAGTTTACAGAGCGATTGAACCTTTTATAGGAGACGGGAAATAGCAATGATGTCACTAGAAGGAAAAATGAAACGCTACACAGTAATGGTCTCCTTATTAATCTTGATTTTTATGACCGGTTATGTCCTTAGTTCATTCAAACCTCAATTCCTCGGTCTTACGATTGGACTCATTTTTAGCTTTCTAAGTCTTTGGACAACCTTTAGGAAAGCAAAGTTTGTTGGGTCCGTTGCCACAGGCTTAAAGAAATTCACTGTGTTCAGTTATTTTATTTCCACATTTGGTGTGTTAATTCGAATTGGTTTGGCGATATTGTGTGTATGGCTAGCGCTTGAATTTCCAGATCAACTCCATCTAATTTCAGTCATTACAGGGTTCGCCCTGATTTATGTCATTATTATGGCAGATATACTTATTGAATCTGGTAGAAAGAGGTGAAAATTTAATGGATCATATATCACCCATTAGGGAGTACTTTGGGTTGTCCTTCAATATGTCTACAGTTTTAATGACGACTGTTGCATGTCTAATCGTATTCTTAATCTGTTTTATTGGAACACGTCAACTAGCAATGCGCCCGACTGGTTTGCAAAATTTCCTAGAGTGGATGATTGATTTCGTTCGCGGAATCATCAAAGCCAATATGGGATGGAAAGTGGGCGGTCAATTTCTCGCACTCGCTTTCACGCTCTTGTTCTATGTCTTTGTGGCAAATATGCTAGGAATTCCTTTTGAAATCTATAATAAATCGACGCATGAGGTTTGGTGGAAATCACCAACATCCGATCCTGCCCTTACATTAACGATGGCAGCGCTCGTGATCATCATGACGCACTATTATGGAATTAAGATTAGAGGGTTTGGAGAGTACATCAAGGACTATGTTCGTCCGGTACCTTTCCTTTTACCGTTCAAAATCATTGAAGAATTTGCAAATACGTTAACGCTTGGAATGCGTCTTTTCGGTAACGTATATGCAAAGGAAATTCTGATGGTACTACTAGTTGGACTAGGGACATCAGGTTTAATAGGATTGTTTGGAGGGTTCCTTCCAACGATAATCTGGCAGGCGTTTGGTATGTTTATCGGTACGCTTCAAGCGTATATCTTCGCGATGCTTGCAATGGTTTACATGGCTCACAAAGTTGAGCATCATTAAGATCAGGTTACAACCGTCCTTTTACGAGGACATTCTATATAATAAAAAAACATAGATAAATCTAAGGAGGAAATTTAATCATGGCATTATTAGGAGCTGCAATTGCAGCAGGTTTAGCAGCAATTGGTGGATCAATCGCAGTAGCACTTATCGTTAAAGCAACACTTGAAGGTGTAACACGTCAACCAGAACTAAAAGGTACTCTACAAACACTTATGTTCATCGGTGTACCTCTTGCGGAAGCTGTTCCGATCATCGCGATCGTTATCTCTTTCTTACTATTATTCCAATAATTCAAGTGAGCTCGTTCTTTAGGACGAGCAAGATAACTTGTGAATGGCGACAGTTCGGTTCTCGGACCTTCGCCATTCCTTATGTATCGTCATGTAATGAATGAAAGTAATGTTCTTAAATAAATTATTGTTTATTTTCACATCCAAGAAAGGAGTGAATCGAAGTGGGTTTTGATATTAACTGGGGATCAATTCTTTATCAATTGGTTGCCTTCCTTACACTACTCTTTTTCCTTAGTAAATTTGCACTTAAGCCTTTATTGGGTGTAATGGAAAAGCGTGAACAAATCGTAAATGAGAACCTGGACTCAGCTGAAAAGAATCGTAAAGAGGCTGAGAACTTTATAGTAGAGCAACGTAAAGAGTTAGAAAAAGCTAGACTTGAAGCACAAGAAATCATTCAACAAGCTAAAAAGCTTAGCGAGCAACAAGGTCAAGATATTTTAGAGCAAGCAAGAGTAAATGCAGAGCGTTTAAAGGATTCTGCTTTAGCAGAAATTCAACGTGAAAAAGAGCAAGCTGTTACAGCTCTTCGTGAGCAAGTGGCAGGTCTATCTGTCTTAATCGCATCAAAAGTGATTGAAAAAGAACTTGATGAGAAAGCACAAGAAGCGCTTGTTCAAGATTACCTAAAAGAAGTAGGCGATAAGCTATGAGCAATCTAGCAGTAGCGAATCGTTATGCTTACGCCTTGTTTCAATTGGCACAAGAAAAAAATGACCTAAAGAAAGTAAACGAAGAGCTGCAAACAGTAAAGGCAGTTGTTGAATCAACTCCTGAATTCGTTTCGCTTTTAAGTCATCCGAAAGTAACGAATCAACAAAAGCAAGCGTTTATTCAAGAGAACTTCACGAAAGCTTTAAGTGAAATGACATTAAATACACTATTGCTTCTTATTGAGCGTAAAAGAACGGATATTCTTGTTCCAATGATTAATAAGTTTAAAGAATTAGCTTATGAAGCTCAGGACGTAGCGGAAGCGAAAGTGTATTCGCCAAAGCCGCTATCTGAGAAAGAGCAAGATCATATTGCGGAAATTTTTGCGAAAAAGGCAAAGAAATCGCATCTTGAAGTAACAAACATTGTCGATTCAGATCTAATCGGAGGCATTAAGGTCCGTATTGGAGATCGCATATATGACGGAACGGTAAAAGCGCAGCTTGATCAAATCGGGCGCAAGCTTTTGGCCGGAACACGCTAGTAGAAGATAGGGGTGAAAGAAATGAGCATCAAACCAGAGGAAATTAGCTCTCTTATAAAACAGCAGATTGAAAATTTTCAGTCTGATGTTCAAGTACAAGACGTTGGTACAGTTATCCGTGTTGGTGACGGTATCGCACTTGCTCATGGCCTTGAGAACGTTATGGCTGGTGAGCTTCTTGAATTCTCAAACGGGGTAATGGGGATGGCTCAGAACCTTGAGGAGAACAACATCGGTATCATTATCTTAGGACCTTACACGGAAATCCGTGAAGGGGACGAAGTAAAACGTACTGGACGCATCATGGAAGTTCCTGTAGGTACTGAATTACTTGGTCGTGTTGTCAATGCACTAGGACAACCAATCGACGGTTTAGGTCCTATTTCTACATCTAAATCACGTCCAATTGAAAACAAAGCACCAGGTGTTATGGATCGTAAATCGGTTCATGAGCCACTTCAAACAGGTATTAAATCAATTGACACAATGGTTCCAATTGGTCGTGGTCAACGTGAGTTAATCATCGGTGACCGTCAAACAGGTAAAACGGCGATTGCGATCGATACGATCTTGAACCAAAAAGATCAAGATATGATTTGTATCTATGTAGCAATCGGACAAAAAGATACAACCGTTGCAGGTGTAGTTGATACATTACGTGCGCGTGGTGCTCTTGACTATACAATCATTGTATCTGCTAGTGCATCTGATCCAGCACCGATGCAATTCTTAGCTCCATATGCAGGGGTAACTATGGGTGAGGAGTTCATGTACGATGGCAAGCACGTGTTAATCATTTATGATGATTTAACGAAACAAGCTTCTGCTTACCGTGAGCTTTCATTATTGCTACGTCGTCCTCCAGGTCGTGAGGCATTCCCAGGGGATGTATTCTATTTACACTCCCGTTTATTAGAGCGTGCAGCGAAGTTAAGTGATGCAAAAGGCGCAGGTTCAATCACTGCTCTACCTTTCATCGAAACACAAGCTGGTGACGTATCTGCATACATTCCAACAAACGTAATTTCGATCACAGATGGACAGATCTTCTTACAATCAGATCTATTCTACTCTGGTGTTCGTCCAGCGGTTAACGCAGGTCTTTCTGTATCACGTGTTGGGGGTTCAGCGCAAATCAAAGCAATGAAAAAAGTTGCTGGTACATTGCGTCTAGACTTAGCGGCATACCGTGAATTAGAAGCATTTGCTCAGTTTGGATCGGATCTAGACCGTGCCACGCAAGCGAAGTTAAATCGTGGACAACGTACGGTTGAGGTGTTGAAACAAGATCTTCACAAACCACAACCAGTTGAGTACCAAGTTACGATTATCTATGCTTTAACAAAAGGCTTCTTAGATGATATCCCGGTTGAAGATGTATTACGTTTTGAGTCAGAGTTATTCACATACTTTGATCACAACAAAAAAGAAATTCTTGACCATATTCGCACAACTGGAAATCTTCCTGACGAAGATGAGTTCAAAGCTGCGATTAGTGAGTTTAAAAAAGGGTTTGTACCTAGTAACTAATAGAGCATTCTAGCAGGCTTCTAGCCTGCTACCCCGAATTGAACTTGCTTCAATTCAGGCGAATCCTCTCATGCAGGGTAACTCGTTTTAGTTTTGCGAAAAGGTGGTGAAAATAAATGGCTTCAATGAGAGATATAAAGGCGCGTATTACCTCAACGAAGAAGACAAAACAAATCACAAAGGCGATGCAAATGGTATCGGCTGCGAAATTGAATCGTGCACAATCAAACGCACAATCATTTCTACCTTATACGGAAAAAATTCGTGAGGTTGTGGCAAGTATTGCTTCTTCTTCGACTGAAGCAACTCATCCGATGCTACAAGAGCGTCCGGTTAAGAAAACGGGCTATATTGTCATTACGTCTGACCGTGGGTTAGCTGGAGGATACAATGCCAGTCTTACGCGTTCGCTTCTTAAAACAATTGAACAACGTCATAAATCACCAGATGAGTACGGAATTGTTGTTATGGGGCGTATCGGACGTGATTTATTTAAGAAACGTAACCTTCCAGTTATTCAAGAAATCACTGGACTTCCTGACCAACCAGATTTTAACGACATCAAAAACATTGCAAGAACAACGGTTGAGATGTTTGCTGACGGTATTTTTGATGAGCTATACGTATGGTACAACCATTTTGTGAGTCCATTGACACAGGAAGTAACCGAGCAGAAGCTATTACCTTTAACAGATATCGGTGAAGGAACAACGACTACTACGTACGAATATGAACCATCAGAGCAAGCCATTTTAGAACGTTTATTGCCACAATACGCAGAAAGCCTGATTTTCGGTGCGTTGCTTGATGCAAAAGCAAGTGAATTTGGTGCACGTATGACGGCAATGAGCGCGGCAACAGACAATGCTACCGCTCTTATTGATGATTTAACGTTAGTCTACAACCGCGCTCGTCAAGCGGCGATCACGCAAGAAATTACGGAGATCGTTGGTGGCGCAGCGGCGCTTGAATAGAAGATTTTTTGTAGCTTAAGAAGGCTTAATAGATAAGTCTTCTAAGCTTGGACATATAATGCAAACGGCATTAGTACCTGAATGGAGGGACAGAAAAATGAATAAAGGTCGCATTACTCAGGTAATGGGTCCGGTTGTCGATGTTAAGTTCGATAACGGAAACCTTCCTGAAATCAACAATGCATTAACAGTTGAGCAAGTTGGCTCTGAAATTAATGCTGTTGATGTTAACGTAACGCTTGAAGTTGCCTTGCACCTTGGTGACAATACAGTTCGTACTGTTGCGATGGATTCAACGGATGGTCTTGTTCGTGGAACTGCCGCAGTAGATACAGGCGCACCAATCTCTGTGCCTGTTGGTGAAGCTACACTTGGACGTGTATTCAACGTTCTTGGTGAAGCAATTGATTTAAATGACCCAATTCCAGCTAGCGTAAAGCGTGATCCGATTCACCGTCAAGCGCCTAAGTTTGAAGAACTTTCTACGAAAACAGAAATTCTTGAAACAGGAATTAAGGTTGTTGACCTTCTTGCACCATACATCAAGGGTGGTAAGATCGGTCTATTTGGAGGAGCCGGTGTAGGTAAAACGGTTCTAATCCAAGAACTTATTAACAACATCGCTCAAGAGCACGGCGGTATCTCGGTATTTGCTGGTGTTGGTGAGCGTACTCGTGAAGGAAATGACCTTTTCCACGAGATGACAGATTCAGGCGTTATTAAGAAAACGGCCATGGTATTCGGTCAAATGAACGAGCCGCCTGGAGCGCGTATGCGTGTTGCTCTTTCTGGTTTGACTATGGCTGAGCATTTCCGTGATCGCGATGGACAAGATGTACTTCTATTCATCGATAACATCTTCCGTTTCACACAAGCAGGTTCAGAGGTTTCAGCCTTATTAGGACGTATGCCTTCTGCCGTTGGTTACCAACCAACACTTGCAACGGAAATGGGTCAATTACAAGAGCGTATCACATCAACTAAAGTTGGTTCGGTTACATCGATTCAAGCCATCTATGTACCTGCCGATGACTATACAGATCCAGCTCCTGCAACGACGTTTGCTCACTTAGATGCAACGACGAACCTTGAGCGTAAACTTTCTGAAATGGGTATCTACCCTGCCGTGGATCCACTTGCCTCTACTTCACGTGCCCTATCTCCTGAGATTGTTGGAGAAGAGCATTACCAAGTAGCTCGTCAAGTTCAATCTACACTTCAAAAGTACAAAGAATTACAAGATATCATCGCAATCCTAGGTATGGATGAGTTATCTGAGGAAGATAAATTGGTTGTTGCTCGTGCACGTCGTATCCAATTCTTCTTATCTCAAAACTTCCACGTAGCTGAGCAGTTCACTGGTCAAGCTGGGTCTTACGTACCGGTAAAAGAAACACTAAAAGGCTTTAAAGAAATTCTTTCAGGTAAGTATGATGACCTTCCTGAAGATGCATTCCGCCTTGTTGGTCGTATCGAAGAAGTAGTTGAAAAAGCAAAACAAATGGCGTAATTGCTAGTTAAGATAAGAGAGACATTCTCTTTATCTTAGCTAGGCAATGGCTTCGCTCTTTAGGCGTGAGTGCTTCTTGCGCCTCGAGTAGCGGCTCCGCTCATTGCTTCGAGATTGTTCAAAAAGGTGGGTATGATTCCTTTTTGAACAACCTCTATTAAGGAGGGTTTTCCAATGCCGACAATTCAAGTAAGTGTTGTAACTCCTGATGGCAAGGTGTATGACGGCGATGTTGATATGGTCAGTGTTCGTACTGTTGAGGGCGAACTAGGTATTTTGCCTTATCACATTCCGTTAGTGGCTCCATTAACAGTAGGAGCCGTACGCTTAAAAAAAGGCACCACTGTGGAAAAAGTAGCGGTTAGTGGTGGATTTGTAGAAGTCCGTCCTGACAAAGTGACGATTTTAGCAGAGGCTGCTGAATTGCCTTCAGGTATTGATGTAGACCGCGCTCGTGAAGCGAAAGAAAGAGCACAAAAGCGAATTGATTCAGCTCGTGCTGATGAGATTGACTTCAAACGTGCTGAACTTTCGTTGAAAAAAGCGATGAATCGCTTAGATGTTGCGGGTAAATAAATAACGACAAAATAAGACATAATTCTTGTGCGCTTAACAAATGATAAGACACAAGGACAGTGTCTTATTTTTTTGTTTTGCCCTTTTAAAAAAAGTAAGCGTTTTCTGAGAAAAAATAGGTCCGAACAACTACAAAAACACATATTTCTCCTATAGATTTTTTATTTTGTATCAGTTATGATGGAAAATGGGCTGATTTCTGAAAAACAATAGAAAAAGATTTTAGCCTAATTAAAAGCTGATCAGCGGTAGGGAGTAATGACAATGTTCGACGGATTTGGACAACAAGCAATTGTACATATTGTTGCAAGTGTCTTTTTCTTGGCTGTTACATGGTGGGCATTACAATCTTTTCGATTTGATCTATTTGTCAAAGAACCAAATAGTCCGAAGGCAAAGGTATTAATGATAATCGTTACGATTGCCATTGCCCAGTTGCTCAGCTCATTTTTTCTTGACTACCTGCATTCATCGCAAATGCTCAGGTTTTTGTTTGAATAGGGTTTTGTCGAGGAATGACTACAACTTCCATGTATGGCAAACCTCCTCTTGGTAAAAATGATAGTAATAAACGTTTTCTTGGGGAGGAGAACATAAATGGTTGCATGGCGGTTAGTTGTATTTGGTTTAGTTTTTTCAATAGTAGGGTATGCACATGTTCAAGGGGCAAATGATGTTCCGACGTATCAACAACCATTAAACGAGTTTTATCAACTGGTGGAAAACAACGAAGACATGAAACTTAATGAGTGGAGAATTCGTCTTAGAGATGAGCGAGTTCAAGCAAGGCTTTCTACTGAAGAGGATTTTATGGAAGAAGTTGCTTCGTTTGAAAGGAATGGTTGGGAAAATACGTCTCTTTTAACAGAGGGGTCGGAATGGAAGGCGCACTTTACATATGTAGGACCAAATGGACTAACTGAATCTCTACAATTTTTCGCATATCCAACACCAAACCAGAATGGATCTACTCACCTAGTCACTTATGAGGTGTTTGGAACAAATGGATCTGTCATTGAATCTAATATAGTAGGTGAATTAGTTGAAGAGCGAATCCAGGAACTTCAAATGGATAGCCCAACAACCTATGTTCAGATTCAAGCAAACGACAGGTCGAGTTCAAAAGATATAGAAAAAAGGGCGAAAACTTGGATTCAGCATCTAGGTGCAGAAACGGTAGAAGCACTAAATGAAGAGTTGTTTGTCTCTTATTCCGCTTATAATCCTGATTGGACACCTTACATTGAAACGAACGGGACGAGAATGAATATCCAGGTTGCGATTAGAGGAAATCAAGGATTGGGCGCTGGGACAACGGTGACAATAGGAACGCCTATTATTACCACTGAATATTGATGATAGAGAAGAGACTATAATTTAGACGCGGAGGGGAATACGTTGGAAAAAATTATTGTCCGGGGTGGCAATCAGCTACGCGGCACAGTTAAGGTAGAGGGCGCTAAGAACGCGGTCCTGCCTGTTATTGCTGCATCAATCCTAGCAGGCCGCGGCACAAGCCACATATATGATGTGCCAAAATTGGCAGATGTATACACAATGAAGGAAGTTCTTAAAAACTTGAATATTAAAGTTGACTATAAAGACGGAGCCTTTCATGTGAATGCTTGTGACACGTTAAAGACAGAAGCACCATTTGAATATGTTCGCAAGATGAGAGCTTCTTTTCTTGTCATGGGACCACTTCTTGCTCGTGTAGGAAAAGCAAGAATCGCATTACCTGGAGGCTGCGCGATTGGGTCACGTCCAATTGATCAGCACCTTAAAGGCTTCGAAGCAATGGGAGCAACTGTTGAGATCGGAAATGGATTTATTGAAGCACGCATCGATGGACGTTTACAAGGTGCAAAAATTTATCTAGACTTCCCAAGTGTTGGTGCAACGGAGAATATCATGATGGCCGCTACTTTGGCTGAAGGAACGACAATCATTGAAAATGCTGCAGAAGAGCCAGAAATCGTCTGCGTAGCGAACTATTTGAACGCAATGGGAGCAAAAGTTCGTGGTGCAGGTACGGGTGAAATTCGTATTGAAGGTGTGAAAGAATTAATTGGTGCGGAGCATACAGTCATCCCTGACCGCATTGAAGCAGGAACCTTTATGGTAGCTGCGGCAATGACTCAAGGTGACATTGTAGTAGAAGGTGCAACACCTGAACACTTACGTCCTTTAATTGCCAAAATGGGTGAAATGGGCGTTCATATTGAAGAAGTGGAAAATGGATTACGCGTAGTCGGCCCAAAAAAGTTAAAGCCAGTCGACATCAAAACGATGCCACATCCAGGCTTCCCAACCGACATGCAAGCACAAATGATGGCCCTACTCCTGCAAGCGCATGGAACAGGTGTGATCACTGAAACAGTCTTTGAAAACCGCTATATGCATGTCGAAGAATTCCGTCGCATGAACTCCAACATTAAAATTGAAGGACGTTCAGCGATTGTTTCAGGTCCTAATAAGCTCCAAGGAGCAGAAGTAGCGGCAACTGACTTACGAGCAGGCGCTGCCCTCATCCTAGCAGGACTTGTCGCAGACGGAATCACTCGCGTCACAGAATTAAAACACATCGACCGTGGATACGTCGATTTAGCAAAAAAACTCCAAGCTCTAGGAGCAGATGTAGAACGTGTAGAAGAACAGGTTGACGAAGAAATTGAAAACCTCGACGCACCAGCTCCATTGAAATCGAATTTGGTGTAGTTGATATACAAAAAGGTCGCTTTTTACCTTTTTGTATATCAACGAAGCAGTGAGCGGAGCCGTTGCCATCTTTTAAGCCATTTTGAGCGGTCTTCTCAAAAAGGCGCGCAACGAGTGGAGCCACTGCCACCGCATATCGCGTCACAGGAGATTAAGGTAAAGAGCAGGCCAAGAGTTTGCCCTTTCCCTTTTTTGCTATTACGGGAAGTGCGAGCGGAGCCGTTGCCATCTTTTAAGCCATTTTGAGCGGTCTTCTCAAAAAGGCGCGCAACGAGTGGAGCCACTGCC
>NZ_JAQQWT010000005.1:69178-102530 GCF_028610705.1 Halalkalibacter alkalisediminis | reverse complement strand
ATATCGCGTCACAGGAGATTAAGGTAAAGAGCAGGCCAAGAGTTTGCCCTTTCCCTTTTTTGCTATTACGGGAAGTGTGAGCGGAGCCGTTGCCATCTTTTAAGCCATTTTGAGCGGTCTTCTCAAAAAGGCGCGCAACGAGTGTGGAGCCACTGCCACCGCATAAATAAGTAGGCAAATGTTAAACGGTTACCATTCAATTTTAACCCTAAGCTGTTGAGTTTAATCTCAACAGCTTTATTTTCGTCATTTTACACAATTGTCCATTGTAGTTGCTGGTCTATTTCAAGCCGAGCCCTCATATACTTTCTTAGAGAGAAAAATCAACAAATGGAGGACTGACATGAAACGACTTCTAATTGTAGCAACTATTTTATGCACGATCGTACTTATTATTCCCACTATGCTGGTCCTTTTTGTTTCAGAACCTGCCGATAGCACAACGACGACGGTTCGCACAGTAGCACTCGAACAACCGGAACAAGCTTGGTCTTATAATCCGGAAGAGGATGTGGCTATTGCCGTTTTTCGTTCACAATCGGAGCAAATTGAAAATGTACCACTTGAAAAATACGTAATGGGTGTCGTTGCCTCTGAAATGCATCCAAATTTTGAAATGGAAGCTTTAAAAGCCCAAGCTCTAACGGCGCGTACATACATGCTAAAACATATACTCAGCCCTAGAGATGTACAGCTACCAGAAGGAGCCATGGTTACCGATACCGTCACACACCAAGTATATAGAAATGAAGCGGAGTTAAAAGAAAGTTGGGGCGCAGATTATGACTTATATATGGCCCGTATTCAAGAAGCGGTCCTATCCACTCAAGGCCAAGTATTAACCTATGATGGGGAACCAATCGATGCCGCTTTCTTTTCAACGAGTAATGGCTATACAGAGAACTCTGAAGACTACTGGGAAAATGAATTTCCTTATTTAAGAAGCGTGGAAAGTCCTTGGGATCAATCATCGCCTCGCTTTAGTGCAGAAAAGGTGATGGCTGTTTCGGAATTCCAAGAAAAGCTAGGTGTATCCCTTCCGGATGATGGATCTGTTGGCACTATTTCAGAGCGAACAGATGGTGGTCGCGTTGCGAAAGTAGTCATTAACGGAACCGAATTAAGCGGTCGTCAAGTTCGGGATAAACTAGGTCTTGATTCATCTGACTTCCAGTGGCAACGCCAAGGCCAACAAATCACGATCCAAACAAGAGGATGGGGTCACGGCGTCGGTATGAGTCAGTACGGAGCTGACGGCATGGCTAAAGAAGGCAAGACCTACCAAGACATCGTTACACATTACTACCAAGGCATCGAAATTGAAGGCCTTGACCCGTATGTAGCACAAATGACAGCAAAAGCAGAATAGCAGAATAGCCTCGAGGATCATTAAATTAAATGGTCCTCGGGGCTTTTGTTGGTAGAGAGAGTGATTTTGTTAAAAGTTGGAGAGAAGTTACTATAAAGCAATTGAAAGTCGCGAATAAAATGGAAAACTTGCGAAATAATCCTTAGTCCGTGACGCTTTAGAAGAACAATTGAAAACAGCGTTATAGCTACTAAAAAACGGCTCTTACATAAGAAATTTCATTACTCATGCATAAAAAAATTGCCTTTGTCGAAAACTAATTTAAAAAATTTTTTTGCAAGATGTATAGATTGTCATCAATCTGATCAGAATGATGGCAGAGGTGATGAGAAATGAGAGAAGAAGAAAACAAACGCTCTTCTAAATCTGAAGAAAAATCAATGAATGTAAAAAGTCTATTACGTAAACGCTGGATGTTACCTGCTTTGTATTTAGTGGCTGCTGCTGGGGTATTAAGTGCAGTATTCATTATGCAAGGTCAAGAGGAATCTGCAGCGCCACAGGACAGCGTGGAAGTAACAGACCCAAGTCAAGCCGGGAATGCCTATCCATATGGTGAAGATGCTGTACAAGTAACAGCTTCATCAGAAGTTGTAAAAATGCCAGTTGTGAATGAAGATGATGTAACAATCGTAGGTTATTTTTATGATGTGAATGGAACACCAGAGGAACAGCAAGAAGCTCTTGTATACTACAATAATACGTATTTCCCGAATAAAGGTATGGATTTTGCACATGTAGATGGCGAAAGCTTTGATGCTGCTGCTGCATTAAGTGGTACGGTAATCAAAGCGGAGAAAGATTCTTTACTAGGTTATGTTGTTGAAATTTCACATGAGAATGGTGTTGTAACGCACTATCATAGTTTAGAAACAGTGGAAGTGGAAGAGGGAGCTACCGTTCAGCAAGGCGATGTTCTTGGCCGTGCCGGACGTAATAGCTACAATTCAGATGCTGGAATTCATGTGCACTTTGAAATTCGTCAAGACGGAGTAGCTGTCAATCCGAATGATGTCTTCCAACAACCAATTGATTCTGTAAAAGATATTGCAGAGGATCAAGATAAAGAAAAAGAAAAAGAAAAAGAAAAAGAAAAAGAGGAAGAAAAGCCTGCAGAAGATGAAGAAAAAGAAGAAGATGGTGCAGCGGATGAAGAAGAAGAAGTAGCACCAGAAGATCACAATGATGAAGACGAAGATCAGCCAGAACAAAATGAATTAGGTTAATATCAAATCACAAAAGGCTAACTCTTAAGTAGTGTCGAAAACTACTTGGGGGTTAGTCTTTTTTTCCATTAGAAAACGTTGACATCTATCTGAAAATTTGAAATAATACATTTTGTAGACACATATAATAAAGTAAGGTTAAGCAGGTCAAGGAACTGCTTTTTTAATGAGAATTATGATAACGCTTTCAAATATTGTCCATTCGGAAGGAGGAACTTAAGTGCTTTATGTCTTTTTATTGATTACGCTTGCCTCGGTTGTATTTGCTTTTCGTCTAAAAAAACCACTACTCCTCTCTTTGCCTTTTGCATCGATTTTTGCTTATTTAATCGTTCAAATTGCGATGGTACCACTTGGTTTTTTTGAAACACTTAAATTTATTTTTCAGTTGAGGTAGTCAAATGAATAATAGAAAACAACAAGTGACCCATAAACAGACCGACTATTCAGTATGTGCACAGTGTAAAAATAGGAAACTAGAAGAGATGCCAAATGTTCGATATGTTCTTTTCTTAAGTGTGTTACCGTGGATCATGGCCTTGATCCTATCTTATTTTGTTCATAGTATTTTTCTTGTTTGTATACCACTCATTGGATTCCTCAACATGAAAGCTGCAAAGCGAAAACCTCTTAGACGTTGCCAATCTTGTCATCATATTCAACCACATCAAGTGATACAAAGTTAGTAAAGTCCTTTTAAGAAAAACATGCTGCCATGAGCAGACCCACGAGTCTATTCTCAAAAAGGAATCTAAGCGCGTGCGTGACTCGAACCGTTTAATGCCACGTGCTAAAAGGAAGGTTGTGGCATCGTAAAAACGAGTTAACTCTTTTAAGGGGGGATGCCAAAGGGAATGACCGGCTTTGCAGCTTGACTATGAAAAGGAGGAGTTAGAAGTGAGAAAAATTGATAAGAGTGTGGCTGATGCTTATTTCCGTGCTAGAACGATGCTTGTTGTCATCTGCTTGATTCTTGGTGGAATGGTGTCCTTTGGTGTTGTTGCTTTTGCCGAAGCCTTGAGTGGGTTTACGATCATGGGAATGCCTGCGCATTATTATATGGGTGCTCAAGGTGCAGTTGTAACCTTTGTTGTCTTGCTTTTTGCGAACGCTATCATTAGTGACAAAATTGATCAAAAGTTTGGAATTGATGAAGAGCACAACACGAGAGTGAGCTCAGGAAAAGTATTAGACCACTAAAATAGATGATTGATAGGGGGTTACACATATGGATCAGCAAACGATTGTGTCGGTTCTGCTTATCTTGGCAACGTTTGGACTTTATATAGGTATATCGGTTTTTAATCGTGCAAAAGCAACTTCGGACTTTTACGTAGCGAGTCGAGGCGTTCCGCCGTTTTGGAATGGGATGGCGATAGGTGGAGACTGGATGAGTGCCGCATCCTTTATTGGGATGGCTGGTACGGTGATGATTCTTGGATATGATGGTTTGGCCTATATTATGGGTTGGACTGGAGGCTATTTATTTCTTACTTTCTTACTTGCACCACAACTACGAAAA
Source organism: Halalkalibacter alkalisediminis (assembly GCF_028610705.1). Classification (GTDB taxonomy): domain Bacteria; phylum Bacillota; class Bacilli; order Bacillales; family Bacillaceae_D; genus Halalkalibacter; species Halalkalibacter alkalisediminis. The sequence goes on along the minus strand of NZ_JAQQWT010000005.1, from coordinate 98,413 downwards.
TATGGGCGTTACACCGTGCCAGAATTTATCGGTGACCGTTTTGACAGTAATGCGGCCCGCTTAATTGCAGCGATTGCGACGATTATTATCAGTTTCACGTACATCATTGGGCAGTTATCCGGTTCAGGGGTCGTGATCGGACGTATCTTAAACATCGATGCGATGTACGGAACGATGATCGGGGTTGTCGTTATTGCGATTTACGCGACGCTCGGTGGGATGAAGGGGATTACTTGGACTCAGGTCGCTCAATATATGATTCTCATTATTGCTTATATCATTCCAATCGTATTTATGTCCCTTCAAATCACGAGTAATCCGTTGCCATGGCTTACATACGGGAAGATCGTTAGTGAGCTTGGAGAGCTAGACCGAGCACTTGGGATATCTGAATACTTTGCGCCATTTGCTGACAGTGATAAGTCACAGTTTATTGCGTTAATGTTTACGCTAATGGTTGGTACGGCTGCACTTCCTCACGTTATCGTTCGTTTCTATACCGTAACAACGATGAAAGCAGCTCGTTGGAGTGGAGCATGGGCGTTAGTCTTTATCGCACTTCTTTACTTATCAGCTCCTGCTTATGCAGCTTTCTCTCGTTTCATCTTAATGACTCGTGTAGCTGGGCAACCACTTGATCAATTACCGGCTTGGACAGAAACGTGGGTCAATACCGGGCGACTACAGCTTGCTGATGCTAATGGTGATGGCATTTTACAATGGAGTGAAATTATCATTTCAAATGACATTGTCGTCATGGCGACGCCAGAAATTGCGAACTTAGGTGTATTTGTTATCGGGTTAGTTGCAGCTGGTGCGATGGCAGCCGCTCTTTCTACAGCGGGGGGACTTCTGATTACGATTTCGTCTTCTTTTGCTCATGATATTTACTATCGCTTAATGAATCCAAGTGCAAGTGATAAAAAACGACTCGCAGCTGGACGCTGGGCGATTGTTCTTGCGACGGTGGTTGCAGGTGCTGTTGCACTAAATCCACCAGGGGTTATTACGCAAATTGTAGCGTGGGCGTTTGGTTTAGCTGGTGGTACCTTCTTCCCTGTCTTGCTACTTGGGGTATGGTGGAAACGCGCCAATAAGCAAGGGGCGATCGCCGGGATGCTAACAGGTTTAACGGTTACACTTGGTTATATTCTTCTTGCAAGAAGTGGCATTACACTATTTGGTATTCAAGATACAGGTGCCGGTTTAATTGGGGTTCCAATTAACTTAGCTGTGACGATGATAGTTTCCTTAATGACGGCAGCACCTTCGCAAAAACTTCAAGATGATGTGGTTGACCTCCGCTATCCTGAGCAAATGAGCTATCGTGATGGAGAGGTATGGATGGATGACGCAGCAGGAAAATAAGTTTCACGATCAAATTCGCAAGCATCCGATTTTCGTTGGATTGAGTGACTCCAAATTTGAGGAGATCCTGGGTGCTTGCGTACTCAAACACTACAACAGGAATGAAAAGGTGCTTTATTCAAAGACACCAAGAGAAGGACTTCTGCTTATCCTAAAAGGGATGGCAGAAGTTTTTGTTGCAGCTGGCCATTTTAATGACAGGCCAGGTCAACGCTCTAGCCAAAGCCACCAGAAGGAGGTCCTGGAGGTTTTGCAAAAAGGAGATATGATCGGCTTTTCAAGCTTAGCTGACTTTTTAGGCGGGAAAACAGAAGAGCCTGAGCGCTATTCTGTTGACGTTCAAGCTATAGAGGACGCCACTTGCCTTCACATTCCTTACCCTGTTATGGAAGCGATGTGGGATGATCCTGCTGTTCGTGACTTTGTGTTGCAGCAAGTGACGGTTCGGCTACAAGACATTTACGCATCGTTTGCGGAGCAAGTTCAATTAGCAAGTAAATGGGGAGAGAGCGAGCCCTTTATCAGGCGAATTCAAGATGTCATGAATGTGCCTGTAGTGATCGTCGATATGGAAGATGACATTCAAGACGTGGCAGCGGTTATGGTGAAACGCCAAACGAGTTCGGTCGTTGTGTTGAATGACAATGATCAGTTAATTGGCATTATTACCGAAAAGGATCTAGTAGAAAGAGTCGTTGCCAAAGGTCTCGGGGCAGGGACGATCGCTCAAGATGTGATGACGCCGCACCCCTATATTATTTCGCGGGACGCTTATTACTACGAGGCGATGTCGAGTTTTCTCATGAATGGCATTAAACATTTACCTGTCATGGATCGTGGCCGAGTCATTGGGATGGTGACGCTCTCTGATTTACTACGAAAGAAAAATCGCGGGACAATGGAACTGATCCAAACAATTGAACAATCGACATATGATACCATTCATGAACTGAAACCAGCGATGTATGAAGTGTTAGCGAATTTGATTCAAGATGGAATTCCAACGGTTCATACCCTTGATGTCATGACAAAGCTATACGACCGCTTAGTACGCCATGCCATTGAACTCGCACTTCAAGCAGTAGGAAATGCGCCTGTTTCGTTTGCCTGGTACATGATGGGCAGCGGGGGACGTATGGAGCAATTTATGTTAACCGATCAAGACCATTTCCTTGTGTATGAAACCCCAGAACCAAACGCACAAGCAGAAGTGGGCGCTTATTTTGAAAAACTAGGGATGGAGATTGTCAGACACCTAGAAGCAGCCGGCTATAAACGATGCCCTGGTTTAATGATGACAAGCGAAGCGCAGTGGCGAGGTTCACTACAAAATTGGCATGATCGAATGCGTGGGTGGGCGCTCCGGGCGACAAATGAAAATGTCCTGCTCGTTCATAACTTTTTATCGTTTCGCTGCGTATATGGAGACGAAGCCTTACATGATCAATTTGTTCATATGATCGAAGACCAATTAGAGAAATCGAGAATCTTTTTATATCGGATGGCGGAGTTAGAAAAGGAACAACCTGTTCCCACTTTTGATCATCCAATCAGGGCGCTTTTTCGTGTTAAAAAAGAATCAATTGATTTAAAAAAACATGCTCTGTTTCCCCTTCATCACTGTTTGCAACTGCTTTGTGCAAAACATAAATTACTAGAAGGGCATTCTCTCAACCAAATCGCCCTTTTGACTGAAAAAAATGTGTTCTCAGAGGAGACCGCTGACAACCTTCGTTTTGCCTATGAAGTGATTTTGCGCATTCGTGTTGAACGAGCATGGAGCGCTTATCGCTTAGGAGAAGAGAGCTCAAGTCAAATTGAAATGAAACATTTGAGATTAAAAGACAAAGAAGAGCTCATGATGGCTCTCAAAACGATTCGAAGCTTACAAGGTGAAGTGATATCATCATTTGGATTATCGTAGCGACAAAGGGGTTTAAAGCCCCTTTATGGCCTCTTAGTAGATTGGAAAAAGGGAGGGAATAACATGTTTTGGAGAAAGTCGTTCGTCCCTACGGCTCAAACGAATAAAGATATACCGTTAAACACACCTGCCACTAATCTTACGTTTACGGTATTTGATACGGAAACAACGGGCTTTGCTGTTGGTTCACAAGACCGCATCATTGAAATAGGTGCCTGTCAGGTTAAAAATGGCAAAGTTCAAGAAAAAACCTTTCAAACATATGTCAATCCGAAAAGGGACATCCCTCCTGAAATTACGGAATTAACCGGCATTTCGAATGTAACTGTCGAACAGGCTCCTCATTCGCTCGAAGCGATTCAAGATTTTTTTCAATATGTGGAGGAGGGGCAAGGGGATATTTGGCTTGGGCATTATGCAAGCTTTGATTTGCTTGCTATAAAAAAAGAAATTCAGCGTCATCAGTACCGAATCGATTTTCCTATTTGTCTAGATACACTCGATTTGATCGGATATTTAAGTCCAGCTCAACATATGTTAGATTTGGAGATTTACGCAAGTCAATTTGGCTCTAGAATTTACGACAGACACCAAGCGCTAGGGGATGCGCTAACAACAGCACATCTTTTCTGTGAGCTTTTATATCATCTAGAAGAGCGCGGCAAAACGACGCTTTTTGACCTCATGGAGATCAGTCGTATCACAAAACGTCACACACTATTCTGAAAAGTCAAGCATGTCCTGATAATATTATGGTATATCTCGGTGCTCGCCCTAATAAACTGTACCAATCACCCAACACAGAATTAGGGAGGCGAGTCGTGTGCACGATTACATCAAAGAGCGAACCATCAAGATTGGTAGGTATGTTGTCGAGACAAAAAAGACGGTGAGAACGATAGCCAAAGAGTTTGGAGTCTCGAAAAGTACCGTACACAAAGACCTCACAGAAAGATTGCCAGAAATTAATCCAGAGCTTGCTAATGAAGTAAAAGAAATTTTGGAATACCACAAGTCCATCCGGCACCTGCGTGGTGGGGAGGCAACGAAAGTGAAATACAGAAAAACGACAGATGATGCAGAGCCAATTGTTAAAACGAGAAATTAATTGTCAAATCATGTAACTTTTTTCGAAAAAAATACCCCCTGTGAGAACATTCTGTGATAAAATCAACAATTAGGTAAATCGTAATAAAGATACGATTATGTTCGGTATAACAGGGAGGAAAAAGAATCATGTTTGGTCGAGATATTGGTATTGATTTAGGAACAGCAAATGTCCTTATATATGTCAAAGGTAGTGGAATCGTCTTAAATGAACCGTCTGTTGTTGCTATAGATACAACAACGAAACGAGTACTTGCAGTAGGGGAAGAAGCGTTCCGCATGGTCGGACGTACACCAGGAAATATTGTTGCCCTACGCCCAATGAAAGACGGTGTCATTGCAAACTTCGAAATGACTGAAGCAATGCTCAAACATTTCCTAGGCAAGATTAACGTCAAAAGCCTTTTCTCAAAGCCTAGAATTCTAATTTGTTGTCCAACCAATATCACATCGGTTGAACAAAAAGCGATTCGTGAAGCAGCAGAGAAAAGTGGCGGGAAGAATGTGTACTTGGAAGAGGAACCGAAAGTGGCTGCAATCGGGGCTGGCATGGATATTTTTCAACCAAGCGGTAACATGGTCGTAGACATAGGCGGTGGAACAACAGACGTTGCTGTTCTTTCGATGGGTGATATCGTTACTGCCTCTTCTATGAAAGTTGCCGGTGACCGCTTCGATGCAGACATTCTTTCTTACATCAAGAAAAGGTATAAGCTCCTGATTGGTGAGCGTACTGCTGAAAACATCAAAGTACAAGTCGCAACAGTATTTCCAGGTGCGCGTCAGGAAGAAATTGACATCCGTGGACGTGATATGGTAAGTGGACTTCCACGTACAATTACGGTACACTCAAAAGAAATAGAAACAGCTCTAACAGAGTCTGTTTCTTACATTGTACAAGCTTCTAAGCAAGTGCTTGAACAAACACCACCCGAACTATCTGCAGACATTATCGACCGTGGTGTCATCCTAACAGGCGGCGGCGCCCTTCTGCACGGAATTGACTTACTACTAGCTGAAGAGCTAAAAGTCCCAGTCCTCGTCGCAGAAGAACCCATGCACTGTGTCGCAAAAGGAACAGGCATCATTTTAGAAAACTTAGATCGCATGTCGAGTAAAAAAGTCAGAATATAAAAAGGGCGAACTTCCCTTTTTATATTCTGACGAAGCGATGAGCGTAGCCATCGCCACGACCTTAACAACCCAATAAAGACCAAGGCACCGCATAGACTCTCTTAAAAATCGAGAGACAAATAAGATATGCGCCAAGGCACCTAAAAAAGTCGCGCTGAAACAAAGAAATAACTACGATAAAAAACTCATAGAAGGCGCCTGCAAGCATACCCATGCATGAGCATAGCGCCTTCTTTTTATAAGTGGACCAATATGTTTGACTCCCTGTAATCAGGCACCATGGACCTTAGCAAAACCAGAAACATCCAGTTCCATATTTTTGAATTTTAGTCGATATACACATAGGTAGTGAGAGAAACCGAGGAGGAACGTCCATGCTTCGTGGAATGTACGGGGCTGCAGCGGGAATGATCGCACAGCAGCAACGCCAAGAAATGTTAACGAACAATTTAGCTAACGCAAATACCCCGGGTTTTAAAGCTGATCAAGCGTCTCTAAGAGCTTTTCCTAATATGTTGATCAAAGCAATGGGTACAACTAGCATGCCAAATGGACAAGCTCCAACAATTGGGGAGTTAACGACAGGTGTGTACCTCCAAGAACGTATGCCGAACTTCCGTCAAGGGGATCTAATGGAAACGAGCAACAATACGGACATCGCTCTTTTACAAGGGGTGATGCCGCAAACGGAGTCAGGACGTCCTGGAGCACTCTTTTATACCGTTGAAAACCAAAATGGGGATTTACGCTTTTCGCGCAACGGAAACTTCACCATTGATGGAGCCGGCTTCTTAACCACAAGTGAAGGGCACTATGTGCTTGGAACAAATGGTGACCGAATTCAAGTCGGGAATGAGGAATTCCGAGTAAATGAAGCGGGCTTTATTACAAACGACGCAGGAGCTCAAGTAGCGCAGCTTAATGTCGTCTATGCAGAAGACCCGATGCTACTAGTAAAAGAAGGTAACGGTCTCTTACGTTTTGAGGGAGAAGGAAACCTTCCAATAGCCGTAGGCAACGAAGCCATCAGCTATCAACTGCAACAAGGCTTCCTCGAACGCTCAAACGTAGATGCCTCACAAACGATGACCGAAATGATGAATGCCTACAGAGCCTTCGAAACCAACCAAAGAATCCTACAAGCCTACGACCAAAGCATGGAAAAAGCCGTTAATGAGATTGGGCGTATTGGCTAGAGAGAAAGTTAAAAAAGGATGGTTTTACCTTTTTTAACTTTCTCGAAGCAATGAGCGAAGCCGCTGCCAATGTTTTAAGCCTTTTCGAGCGAACTTCTCGAAAAGGCGCGCAGCGTGCGTAGCCATTGCCACTCGTGGCCCTTTATAGCAAGATTAGCGCCAAGGCACCTAATAAATCTCTGTTAAAAACCGAATAATAAATAGCTGCCAATGTTTTAAGCCTTTCTGAGCGAACTTCTCAGGAAGGCGCGCAGCGTGCGAAGCCATTGCCATTCGTGGCTTTAATAGCAAGATAAGCGCCAAGGCACTTAATAAGGCTCTGTTGAAAATCGAGAACACAACAGGCTGCCAATGTTTTAAGCCTTTTCGAGCGAACTTCTCGAAAAGGCGCGCTAGCTGAGCGAAGCCATTGCCACTCAGTTTAAGTTTACTAGTCTAAAACCAATAACCAACAAACCATAAATCACTGCATTCGACACCCAACCATTGCCCAACAACAGTATAAATGAGGGATGACAATGAATACATCGATGATTGCTGCATCAGTGGCAATGGGTCAGCTCCAACGGAAGCTAGACACCATATCTCATAATATCGCGAATACCAATACAACTGGTTTTAAGCGACGGGAAGCAACGTTCTCGGACTTACTCTTTCAGCAAGTGAATAATCAATCTAAATCACAATACGAAGGAGGCCGTTTAACACCTAACGGCTTACGTGTGGGTGCAGGTGCGAAAATAGCCCAAACCGCACTTCGGTTAGAGCAAGGTCCTTTGATGACAACAGATCGTGAGTTGGATTTTGCCATTACCGAGAAAAATCATTTTTTCCGAATTCAAACGTTGGAAAACGGTAACCCAGCAGAGCGTTTAACGCGTGATGGTGCGTTCTATTTAACGGAAGATCCGGATAACCCGCAGCAATTAACGATTGTGACAAGCAATGGTGATTTTGTTCTAAATAACGCTGGAAACCGGATTAACCTTCCATTACATTTCCAATCTATTAGTCTCTCTGGAGCCGGTCAGTTGCTCGTAACGCAAACAGACGGAACGCAGCAAAATGTTGGCGAGTTTGGTTTAACAAGAGTACTTAAGCCCCAATTACTTGATGCAATTGGTGACAATCTCTACCGATTACCAGACTTTGCTGCCCTTGGAATCGCCGCAGCAGACGTCTTTGAAAACGTAGCAGTAGGCAACCGAATTGCACAAGGTGCACTTGAAGGATCCAATGTCGACTTAGGACGAGAAATGAACGAACTAATCATGACACAACGCCTCTACCAATTTAACTCAAGAGCCATCTCAATGTCAGACGAAATGTCAGGATTGGTAAACGGATTAAGGAGGTAGAGTTTTATTAAAAAGGTTGGTTTTCACCTTTTTAATGAAACGAAGCAATGAGCGAAGCCGCTGCCAATGTTTTAAGCCTTTCTGAGCGGGTTTCTCAGAAAGGCGCGCAGCGTGTGAAGCATTGCCACTCAGGCCTTTAAAGCAAGATAAACGCCAAGGCGCCAAAATAGGCTCTGTTATCATTTGAGATAAAACAGGCTGCCAATGTTTTAAGCCTTTCTGAGCGGGTTTCTCAGAAAGGCGCGCTAGCTGAGTGAAGCCATTGCCACTCACGGCCGACAACAACATAAGTAATACCTTTTCGAATACTTACAATAAAAGTCTTTTCAACTAAAATCAAATAAGGTTTACCGATTTGAGGAGAGTACGATGACCAACAAACAATCTAACGAAGAAAAACAACATACAGATAAAGAACTGACTGAAGAAACCAATCTTCCTTCGACAGAGGATAACTCTGAGAAAAACGAAGCAACGATCTCGAGTGACGAGGAAATGTCTTTTAAGGAAAAAGACGTACTCGAAGAAGAGGAACTGGAGTTTGACGAGGAAGCCCAGTCTGATGAAGAGGCGATGGCTGCTGCAAAAGAACTTGACCAACTTGATCAAGATGCCGATGACGTGCACGTTGAGGCGGAAGCAGAATTGGGTGAATCGACTAGTGGTGCAAAACAGCCAGAGCAGATTATGGAGGAAGATGGAGTCTCTGTCTCTGAGGAATCAGAGGAGGAGACGAGAGAGCAAAGGAGAGAAAAACGGCGTGAGAAAAAACCACGTTTGCGTTTAATTCCAATTTGGCTTCGAATTTTGATTTCCCTTTTGCTGATTGGTGGCAGCTTAATTCTAGGTATGATGTTTGGATATGGTGTGATTGGTGGAGGAGAGCCTGGTGAGGCGATTAGGCCAGAAACCTGGTATCACATTGTTGATATAATTCGAGGCAATTAATTGTCTCGATTTTTTTTAGGTTAAAATGTCATAGCCTCTTTAAAATCAAGGTTTAAATTGTGATATAATGAAAAAAATAATGTGATCTGAAAGGATGAACGGCATGCTAACTATTGAAGAAATTAAAGAAATCATACCACATCGCTATCCCTTTTTACTAATCGATCGAATTGAAGAAGTAGAGGATAAAAAGCGAGCTGTGGGCATTAAAAATGTGACAGCAAATGAAGAATTTTTTAATGGCCATTTTCCAGAATACCCTGTTATGCCAGGTGTTTTAATTGTTGAAGCACTTGCTCAAGTTGGAGCTGTGGCGATCTTGAAACCAGAAGAGAATCGTGGGAAACTGGCGTTTTTTGCGGGGATTGATAATTGTCGCTTTAAAAAACAGGTCAAGCCTGGGGATCAGCTTCGACTAGAAGTTGAAATTACTCGAGTGAAAGGTCCAATTGGAAAAGGTCATGCGGTTGCTACAGTAAACGGTGAGATTGCGTGTGAAACAGATATTACTTTTGCTATCAATTAATCCCTAACAAACGTAGGTACGACAACTGAAAGCGAGGCCAACGGGAATGTACGAAGCTTTTACACGTTTTGCTCAGAATGAAAAGAATGTAGAGATCCTATTCAACCATATGAATGATGGATTAATGATCACTAACAGCAGGCGTGAAATTATCATTGTCAATCCTGCGTTTGAACGGATCACAGGCTACGTTTTTAGCGAGGTTAAGGGCAAAAATCCTAACATTCTTCAATCGGGGAAAACCTCTCGAACCACCTTTATGGAGATGTGGGAAAATTTGAAGGAGCATGGATCGTGGACCGGTGAATTATTGAATCTTCGTAAAAACGGTCAGCCATTTTGGTCTTATATAACAATCACAAAAGTGGAAAATTTAAAAGAAGAGGATAGCTATTATATTGGTATTTTGCGTGATATGACAGTTAGAAAAAATCAAGAAGAGAACATGAAGCACCTTGCTTATCATGATGTGTTGACACAATTGCCCAATCGTATTCACTATACGGAATCATTAGAACTTGGCTTGCAGGTGGCAAAAGAAACAAACGAGAAGCTAGCTGTGATTTTCCTTGATTTTGATCGCTTTAAGAAAGTAAATGATTCTTTTGGGCATCAATTTGGAGATGAGCTATTGATCGAAATGGCCAACCGGATTAGAAATGTGTTTGGGGAGGATGGCTTCGTCAGCCGATTTGGAGGCGATGAATTTACCATCAGCGTACCTCATAGTCAAGATGAGGAAGTAACCATCCTGTTAGAAAAGCTTTTTGATGAATTTCGAATGCCTTTTTTTATTCGAGACCAATCCTTTTATATGACGCTGAGTGTGGGAATGAGCATTTTTCCCGAGCATGGAACGGATGTTGAGACCTTATTGAAAAATGCGGGTACGGCTCTGTTTTATACAAAGGAAGAAGGACGAAATAACGTTCATGTGTACGACCCGAAAATGAATGAAAAAACGGCTGATGAGCTATCACTAGAAGCTTCATTGCTCGAGGCTTTAGCTGATGATCAACTTGAGGTGTATTATCAGCTACAAGTCGATGTGGACTTGAATCGACCTTTTGGAGTAGAGGCCTTAATTCGATGGAATCATCCGGATCGAGGCATACTATCTCCAGCTGTGTTCTTGCCATTAGCTGAGGAGATTGGCATTCTTGCTGATCTGGATGAATGGGTGTTGAATCGAGCGCTTATGCAAGGGCAGACATGGTATGAGCAAGGGTATCAAAACTTGGTTATTTCTGTGAACATCTCAAGGGAGTTTTTTAAGCGAAGAGATTTTATTGAGCGAGTCAATCAAGCTTTAACGCAATCTGGTTTAGATCCTTCAAGGCTATGCCTAGAAGTAACAGAGAATACGGCGATCTTACATGTAGAAGAAATTAGAAACAAGCTGATTGCTTTAAAAGAACGTGGGATCAGAGTGTCACTGGATGACTTTGGGACCGGTTACTCTTCTCTTAGTCAGTTAAATTTATTCCCAATTGATACATTGAAAATTGATCAATCCTTCGTTCGTAAAACATCAAAAGAAAATGATGCCATTATTAAATTAATTATTGCTCTTGCTAAAAGTTTAGGTGTATCTGTTATCTGCGAAGGGGTCGAGACAGAAGAACAGTTGACTCTGATTCGAAATGAAGGGTGTTTTCAAGCCCAAGGCTATTTATTCAGTAAGCCGGTCCCTTTTGACAAATGTGAAAAAATGATGCATGAATTAAATCATTAAATACAGATCAACCTATATGAAAACCTATTTCTAATAAGAGATAGGTTTTTCATTTTTGTAACGAGTTTTGATATTGTTGTGTGAAAACATGAGATAGCTTGTGATAAATGTTAGACATTACCAAAAACAACCGCAACTCATAGACGGTCGAGTATAATCTTGTTAAGATACACAAAGACTAACAGCAGAGAGAAAACACCTGCTAGTCACATAATTATTTGGGGGTAATGAATATGAAAAAGTTTTTAATGACAACAGCAGCAGCTGTCTTATCACTAGGAGTAATCACAGCATGTGGAGCACCTGCAGAGGAAGATCCAATGCTAGAAGATCCAGCAGTAGAAGATCCAGCGATGGAAGAAGCGCCAGTGGAAGAAGCACCAATGGATGAGCCCATTACAGATGAGCCAGCATTAGATGATGAAGAATTCGATACAGAAGAAGAAATTGATGTAGATGTAGAAGGCGAAGAAACAGGCGACGAGTTCGCTGAAGAAGAAGAAGAAGCTACAAATTAATTAAGTCTTTTCAAGGAGAGAGATCTAGCGCAACTTGTTGCGCTAGATCCTTTTTTTGCAATGAAACCTGAAAATGGAGTGTTTCAGCTAGGTTGGAGTGCCTAAATACTCCCAGAAGATTAAAAAATCATCTGTGGTTTACTTCTTTAAAAAACGGAGGAAAATAGGACTTATTTCACGTTAGGAACTAAATGGAAGCCGGAATCAACGCATGAATGATAATCTTGGTGGAATACTTAGAATGAGCAGATTCATTTAAAACCAATGGAAAGGAGTTTTCACGATGAAAAAACAAACAAAGCCAAATGCCAAAGGTGCTAAGGGAAGAGAAAAGGATCCTCAAACGACAAATGAAGGTTCTGTAAGAGAAAAGCAGCAGCCCGTTCCTCAGCCAAAAGATTTTGAGGAAATAGAGTATTAGGAGTTTGCGTCCTTCAAGTCACGACCCAAATGAAAAGGTGTATTTTAAATATATATTTATTGTTACATAACCTGACGTGTTACCTTACAGATGTTTTCTTGCTTGGTATGATGGATGTAACAAAAAGAGATTACATTTTAGGAGGTCATACGACATGACAAACACTCAACTTAAAAATCCAGGAATCTTTACTTTAATGGCTCTTACATTGTCAGTGTTTTTTTCCTAAATATCATTAGTGGAACCAAAGCGGGAGAGTCGGCATAATTTGCCGACTCTCCCGCTTTTATAGTAGTTTATGTCACCATCCGATATTTGTTACAAGCACCTAATCTCCCTTGGTACATAGAGTGTTTGAGAAGGGGGAGATTTGTTTGAATTGGCAACAAAAAATTGGACATTTAATGGGGCAGCCCGTAGGAATTTCTTTCACTAATGGTACAGGAACATCTGGTATATTATGCAATGCAGATGGTCATCAGGTTTACATCATGGAATATATGTATCATTCACAGTTCGCTCTTAAACATTATGATTATCGTACAATCCAAGATATGAGTCCTTTCCCGCATTGTCAAAATCAGCATCACCCCAATTTATATGAATAAACGGCTCAAAGTTAGAGCCTGAGAAACTTACCCGTTGATTAAGGAACTTCTTATAAGATCAAGAGCCTCTCTAAACCATCGAGCGGCTTTTTTACTTTAGTGGAACTAGCTTGTAAAAGGTCTTTTTGATTTGTAAAGTACCCGTTACCGATTCAGTCTATGATAACGACGACTATCATATAGTGAATGACTGGGACAAAGGGATGGTCTTTCGGGGGGCAGTTATACATAATTTTTTACAATCAAACCGAAGGAACTATGACTAGTAGATGGGAATTTTACAATAAACAACAAGATTAATAAAATATTAATCATTTTCGACAAAAGTCGACACCGTTATTAAACATATGCTAGTGATGAAACAGGAGACAAATGGGTATTCAGATAGAAATCATAATGATTTCGTTTATTATTAATAGTTCGAAAAGCTTAGTTCATAAAAAGTCAAAATAATGGAATGATCGTTTTAGACCAAATGAAAAACGTGAAAATATGTAATATTAAACAAATTTTTATGTGGATTTTCAAGCATGTGAAGAAAACAGTAATAAAAATGAAATATAACTGACTTAAAATATGTATCCAAATGTAATAAAATGTAACACATTTATCCATACAGACTTTAGGCGGGCAAATAAATATGAAACCGCTTACTCGAATCATATTACTGATAGTGGTAGTTAATGACTAGATTTCGTAATATGGACGTTTATATACCATAGTCTGATTACAGTTATCTTGAATTTGGATTATGATCAGTGAGCGGATTTCCTGTTTATTACAAAGAGGTGGTTTGCCAAGTGAGATCTATTGGAGAGGGAAGTCAAATGTATATTCTAAGAAAGGTGTTGAGTAAATGATGGTCTTACTTTTAATCGTACTATCCATTTTGTTTGTTTTAATCCTGGGGATTACTGAAAAGATACGCCACCAAAGAAATATCGATTCTATACCAATTAGAGTGAATATCAATGGTATTCGTGGTAAATCAACCGTTACCCGCTTAATAACAGGAGTTTTAAAAGAAACAAAGAGAAAAACAATTGGAAAAACAACGGGGACATCAGCACGAATGATCTATTGGGATACAGATGAAGAGAAACCCATTAAAAGACGACTGGAAGGGCCAAACATTGGAGAACAAAGAAATGTTGTAAAAGAAGCAGCAGATCTAGGAGCAGAAGCCCTTGTCAGTGAGTGTATGGCTGTTAACCCAGATTACCAAATTGTATTTCAAGAGCAGATGCTACAGGCAAATGTAGGAGTCATAGTAAATGTGCTTGAAGATCATATGGATGTCATGGGTCCGACTTTGGATGAGGTAGCTGATGCTTTTACGGCGACCATTCCACATAATGGTCATCTAATCGTCTCTGAAAGTCCATATGTTGACTATTACAGAGAGGTTGCAAAACAAAGAGGTACAGAAGTAATTGTGGCAGATAACTCTCGTATTTCTGAAGAATTTCTACGCAAATTTGATTATATGATTTTTCCTGAAAATGCCTCATTGGCTTTAGCTGTTGCAGAGGCGCTTGGGATAGATGAGGAAACGGCATTTAAAGGAATGTTAAATGCCCCGATCGACCCGGGAGCCATGAGAATCGCGATACTAGGTAATCCGAAATATCCTTCTTATTTCGTCAATGGCTTTGCCGCAAACGATGCTTCATCGACACTGAAAATTTGGGAAAGGCTTGGAGAACTGGGCTATCCTACTGAAAAACCGGTCATTATTATGAATTGTCGTGCAGATCGAGTTGACCGAACTGAACAATTTGCTTTCGATGTCCTTCCACACATTGAGATGGAAGCACTTGTATTAATAGGAGAAACGACAAGACCCATTGTTGATGAGTATGAGGCAGGTAATATTCCAGCGAAGAAGATCTATAATCTAGAAAACTGGTCGACGGATGAAATTTTTACAGAACTCCAACAATTTCTGTCAGATACCGTTATCTATGGCGTAGGTAATATTCATGGAGCTGCTGAACCATTAATAGAAAAATTTGAACAAGAAAAAGAGAAGACGTTTATTAAAGACGTTGGCTAGGGGGAAGAGAATTTGTTTGGATCGGATTTATATATAGCATTAGTAATAGGAGTTGTTCTTAGTTTAATTTATGCAGAAAAAACGGGGGTATTACCGGCAGGGTTAATTGTCCCTGGTTATCTAGCATTAGTTTTTGACCAACCTATCTTTTTATTACTAGTCTTTTTAGTTAGTTTTCTAACGTATTTTATTGTTGTTTATGGGATTGGGAAAATAACCATTCTGTATGGCAGACGAAAATTTGCCGCCATGTTAACAACAGGTATTGTCTTGAAATTAGTGTTTGACTATTTTTACCCCGTGTTGCCCTTTGAGGCCTTCGAATTTAGAGGAATAGGGGTAATTGTTCCTGGGTTAATTGCCAATACAATTCAAAAACAAGGATTGGTTCCTACGGTAGGAAGCACGATCTTACTAAGCGGAATCACATTTGCAATTATATCAATCTATTATTTATTTTAGGTGGAGGTATTATGGATGTCCAAGAAGTTGATGCTACCAGAGAAGGTGCTCAAGTCAATAAAGAAAAATAAAAAAAGAGTAAACAAACACACGTTAATAGCAAGTGTTTTGACCTTAATTTTATTACTAATAACGCCTTTACTAGAAAGTAAAAAACATGCAGATACCTATTCAAATGACTCAGCTATTTTTACTGGAACAATGGTGGGTGATATGATGTTTGGCCGTCACATTGAAGAAGTCACCAAACGGTATGGACATGATTATCTTTTTGAACATGTAAAGCCGTTTTTTCAAGAATCCGATTATAGTACAGGGAATTTTGATCAACCCGTTGTATTAGGAGAATATGAAGAGATCGATAAACTTATTCATTTTAAAACAGGGGTTGAATCTGTTCAGGTATTAGAAAGAATGAATTTTACAAACGTTACATTGGCTAATACTCACACGTTAGATTATGGTCACAAAGGATTAGAAGATACAATTCATACGTTTGAGAACTCAACGGTCGGTTTTGTCGGTGCGGGACGAAATTTACAAGATGCACAATCGATCTTATATGAAGAAGTGAATGGAGTGACTACAGCAACGTTAGGTTTTACGGATGCTTATGTGAAAGGCACTCGTGCGCTAGATGAACGCGGAGGAATCTTAGTAGCAGATCCAGATCTATTTATGCCACTGGTTAATGAAGCAAATGAACATGCTGATTTGGTCATTGTCCATATGCATTGGGGACAGGAATATGAGAGTCATGCTCATCCTAGACAAGTCGATATGGCAAAAGCCATTGCAGATGCAGGAGCAGATATCATCATTGGTCACCACCCTCACGTCTTGATGTCAGTGGATATTTATAATGACACACTCATTATGTACAGCCTTGGTAATTTTATTTCTGATCAAGGGTGGAGTAGAACGAGAGATAGTGTGTTAGCACAATATCAGTTGGAAGAGGATGGTACAGGGAAATTAATTTTCAATCCAATGCGAATAAGAGAAGGACAACCTAAACCGCTTACTGGGGTGTCATCTGCTTATCATGAGGCAAGGATTTTCAGGCAACTTACGAAAGAAACGACTGATTCTGATAACTGGTACAAGGAGGAAGGAAAGTTAATTTTTGAAGTAGATCATTCACATGTTCTTGAAGGGATCTCTAATGATACTGAATAGAAAGCTTGCCATCGCTGTCTTCATTCTATTCCTAATCATTGGTTCGTTCATGTTCATTGGCAAAGAGAATGAAGAGCTGCCTTTTATTGAACAAAAGACTTTTCCTGATGATTTTGGAGTTAGTGCTGCAGATCCACTTGCTGTTAAAGTTGGCATGGATGTGCTTGAAAATGGTGGAAATGCGATTGATGCAGCCATTGCCGTTTCTTATGTCTTAGCCGTTGTAGAACCTTTTGGATCAGGTCTAGGTGGAGGTGGAGGCATGGTTGTTGTGCCTGATCATGACGAAAGCCCAGTCTTTTATGACTATCTAGTCATGGCTCCTGGCAGTGGGAATATTGCTGAGGGAAGCGTAGGTGTGCCTGGATTTGTAAAAGGGCTTGAACAAATTCACGAGGAGCTAGGCTCTATGCCAATGGAAACGTTACTACAGCCCGCGATTGATTTAGCCGAAGAGGGATTTCAAGTGAACTCTATTTTGACAGAACGGCTTCAAGCTGCAAGAAAAAGACTTCCGGTCAATCAATTAGAACACTTTTACCCGGGTGGTACAGCGATTAAACCAGGAGAAATACTTAAGCAACAAGAATTAGCCAATACGATAAAACTCATACAAGAAGATGGATCAGATGCTTTTTATTCGGGTGAAATTGGCCAGGAAATAACAAGTAGAGTTCAAGGTTTGGAGATGGAGGATTTACATGGCTACACGGTCGTAAAGAATGAGCCAGTTAAAGGGGTCTTTAACGGTTATCATATTTATTCTGCTCCACCACCATTTGCCGGTCTTACTCTAATTCAGAATTTACAAATGGCTGAGTTGATGGGAATAGAAAAGGCAGGAAGTGAGTCCGTTAACTTTGTTCATCTGCTGGCAGAAATATCAAAAAAAAGCTATGAATCTAGAATTGAATATATAGGAGATTTACATTTTAATCATGTACCTATTCGTAAATTAAGTAGTGTTGATTATGCCAAAGAATTAAGTTCTACTGTTCTTTTTAATCAACTTTCGAAAACGTCCAACAACGAGGCTACTCCTGCAGACAAGCTTGACCATAGTGATACCACTCATTTTGTTATTTACGATGAAGAGGGGACGATGGTATCTGCTACTCATACGTTAAGTAACTTTTTTGGATCGGGTATCTATACAGAGGGAATGTTTTTAAACAATCAATTAATGAATTTTAATCAAATTTCTTCATCACCTAATTTTTTAGAACCTAGAAAACGTCCAAGAAGTTTTATGGCTCCAACGATTCTTGCTAAGGATGACAAGCCGGTATTAGGCATTGGCTCGCCTGGAGGTGCAAGAATTCCTGCCGTTATTTCTCAAGTATTGATTCTTTCTATGCTATATGAAATCGATTTTCAAACAGCTATAGAGGCACCACGCTTTTTTGCTGAAGACGATACCCTTTATGTCGAAGAGCAGATTCCAGATGAAGTAAAAGCAGAATTAATAAACAGAGGATACAGAGTAGTTGTAAGAGAGTCTCCCGCTTTCTTCGGTGGAATTCAAGGTTTACTAGTGGATCATAACACAAATGAGCTAAACGGTGGAGCCGACTACCGAAGAAATGGAACATGGGAAATGAACAATTAATCGTGAATATGAGGTGTCTAAGTTGAAAAAGATCATAAGTTTTATAGGACCATTTATATTTTTAGCTACCATTTTAATCGGTATGAATTCGTTTAAACATGTAAATACACTTAATATCGTTGAGGAAACGATCATCGAAGAACACCTTTCGAAGTTTGAAGAGAAAAAGAAATTAGAGACTGAATTAGCTGAACAGATTATATCTAGCATTAATAAACAAACATGGGATGAACAGTAAGTGATCGTGATTTTCAAACCGATGAGAAGAGGACTCTGGTATCAAGTAAAGGCCACTGAAAAAGGTGAAAAATATTACCTGATTCAGTGGCCTCTTATCAAGTCAAGATCAAAAAGAGGTTTATCAGCTTCAAGTACTTGAAGCTGATAAACTGCCTTTTGAGTAATAAGGTGACAGCTAGTAACGGCTGCTTGCCTCAAACGGAAACACTCTTTTAAACTCTTAAGACATTTGGTGGAAGCTAGACGTTTTAAATAAAAGACCGTTAGGCGGTTTATTTAGAGAAAATACAGGATACCCAAATAGTCCAAAAGAGCATCTATTTTATAAACCCCAGTTTCAACAACGAGAGGATGGGTGAACTAGCTTTGTTAAAAAAATGGTTGACGTTAGGTTTATTGCTAAATATTTCCACTTCGTTTCTTTACCCCCATGCTGTATTAGGGGCAGAAGATCAAGAATCTTTGATAGATAATTATGGGGTGAGCTCTTCCCATCCTCTTGCCGTTGAAGTAGGGATGGAAGTACTTGAAAATGGGGGGAATGCAGCGGATGCCGCCGTTGCTGTTGCTTATACATTGAGTGTGGTTGAGCCGTATGGTTCAGGGATTGGTGGTGGTGGGCAGTTGCTGCTCTTACCACCGGAAGAAATGGAACCACTTGTTTATGATTATTGGTCTTCTGCTCCGTCAGATGAAGAGTGGGGGAATAAGGTGTCAGGTGTCCCTGGTTTCGTTAAAGGATTAGATGCCCTACATCAAGATTTCGGTTCAGAGCCATTCGCAAAGTTGATTTCTCCAGCGATCGAACTTGCCGAAAATGGTTTTGAAATTGATTATCTTTTATCAGAACGTCTGATTGCCGCAACTCCCCGGTTGCCAGTAGAGGATCTTCCTCATTTTTATCCTGGCTCTAAACCTATACAACCCGGGGAAACATTAAAGCAGTTGGAATTAGCCGAGACCCTAACTCAAATAAAAGAAAATGGTCCGGACGCTTTTTATAAAGGGGAAATTGGTAAACAGGTTACTGAAGCCGTTTCGTATTTAAATGAAACAGATTTAGAAGACTATCAAGTTAGAAAACCGAAACCTGTGAAAGGAGAATTGAATGAAGGAACGATTTATTCAGCTAGTCCTTCCCTTGCAGGGTTGCCGATTATCCAGTCGTTAAAAATAGCTGAAAAAGTAAGGATAGAAGAAATAAAAGATAATGAGAGTGAATTTACTCACGTAATGACAGAAATATTAAAACTGACTAGCAATGAACGAGTAAGAACGGTCGGGGATCCGGCATTTAACGATATTGATTTCGATGAGCTTGTGAGTGAAGAGTATATCGATAAACTGGCTGAACAAATTTCTTCTTCAAACTTCTCTACCACTACAGTGGATGATGGAGAAAAGGTGAACGATGGAAATACAGATACCACCCATTTTGTCATAATCGATCAGGATGGAATGATGATATCGGCCACCAATACGTTGAGTAACTTTTTTGGTTCAGGAACCTATACGGCAGGATTCTTTATGAATAATTCAGTTGAACATTTCAGTACGATGAGCACTTCACCGAACAGGTATGAACCTGGCAAGCGTGGAAGAAGTTCCGCTGCTCCCAGTATCTATATCGATAATGAAAGAGTCATCGGACTTGGAACTCCTGGAGGAACACGCATTCCATATGTGATGACAGAAGTGTTAACAAGACATCTTCTTCTTGATCAAACACTAGAAGAAGCTGTGGATGCAGCACGGTTTTATGGGCAAGAGGACGTCTTATATGTGGAAGAGCATTTTTCTGAGGACGTCATGGTCGATTTAATCAAAAAAGGTTATCAAGTTCAAGTCAGAAATCACCTAGTCTACTTCGGTGGAATTCAAGCGCTTGAATTGAATCTCGCTGATCATAGCATTAATGGAATTGCTGATATACGACGAGCTGGTACATGGGATGCAAAAGATAAAAGAGACACTCCTCTTTTATTGGAATTAGGTATTTCACTTTTCTTCCTACTATGTATTGCTTTCCCTGTCCTTCATTTATTTCATTGTTTACCTTGGTTCAGGTCGAAGGGGGAAGAGATTCAAGAAGGTTTTACAACAGAAAAGGGGATCAGTATTTTAGTGCCTTGCTACAATGAACAAGGGATTATTGAAACGTCTGTTAACAGTATGAAATCCTTGTCCTATTCCAAATTTGAGGTTGTTTATATCAATGATGGCTCAAACGACCAAACTATGGTTCTTTTAAATGAATATTTAAAGTTGATACCCTGTACTAGGATTCCATACAGAAAGCTGTCTCATACGAAAGTGAGAAACTGCTATCAATCAGAGCTTTACCCTCATATTTACGTTGTAGATAAAACGAATGGTGGAAAGGCCGATGCCTTGAATGCAGGCATTGAATATTCTAGCCAAGATGTCATTGTCACGTTAGACGCTGACACGATCTTAACGGATACAGCTTTACCGGCTATTAACAAAAAGTTTGAAGATCCGAACATAGTAGCCGCAGGAGGAATGGTGCACATTTTACAAACCAAAACATCCAGACCTTTGAGCCGGATGTCGTTGCTTCATACTAATCTGTTAGTGCGTCTTCAAATGTTAGATTTTCTAAAAGCCTTTTATATTACGAAAATTTCACTTGCGCGTTTTCATGCTTTAGCGATCATTTCCGGGGCTTTCGGTATTTTTAGAAAACAAGCCCTTTTAGATGTAGGAGGATATCGAACAACCGTTGGCGAAGACATTGACATTACCTTGAAAATGCATAGATACATCTCGAAACGTAAGAATAAGAAGATTATTCTTATACCTGAAGCAATCTGTTATACAGAGTTACCTGAGACTTTTAAAGACTTTTTCAAACAACGTGTTCGTTGGCAAAAAGCTTATATCGACTGTCTGATTTATTTCCGTTCTTTTTTTGCTAAAAGTTTATTTAGCCGAGCAGTCTCGTTTTTCTATATATTTGAAGCGTTTTTAGCAGGAACGATCTCAGCCTTTATTATGTTAGGGATATTTGTGATCAACGCGATCTATTATCCTCCTGAATCGTATACGCAATATGTCTTTTTATATTTAGTATACTTATTTTTATTTAGTGTCGTGTATGATCTCGTGTCAATTGGAATGAGTAGATATTACGGATTTAAGTTTGGGAAAAACGATGGATTCCGTTTATGTACCGCGATTGCTATTGATGTTTTGGTCTATCGTATCGTCATTTTATACATTGTACTGTACGGAAGCATTGCTTATTTCTTTAATCATGACTGGAATAAAGTTGCCCGGACAGGAAGAAACTATCAAACGGAATCTAAGTCTAAATCGGCAGCCTAATGGGGGATGTTCACATTTCCTTTTTGACTCAATGACAAAGAGGGAATCTTCTAAAAGTGCTAAAGCTGAAGACTTTATGAAAAGTGAGGTTGCAATGCAGTGGGAAAGAAAGTTCTACTTGTTATATTAACAATAATGGGTGTTTTAATAGTAGGAACAGGCAGTTACGGAATCTATTTCTGGCAGATGGTCACCTCCACAGTAGCAAGCATCCAAGAAGAAGATTTTGACCGTGAAAAATCTGAAATGCGTCAAGAAGAAGTTAATCTAACAGATGGCGACCCGATTTCGGTCCTGCTCATGGGATTGGATGAGCGTATCAATCGCCTGGATCTTGCACGTAGCGATACCTTAATCTTATTAACGATTAATCCTCATTTAGAATCGGTGCATATGGTAAGCATTCCTCGTGATTCGTATACGGAGATAAGAGGAAACCGAACAAAAGATAAAATTAGTCATGCTCATTCAATTGGTGGAATGGAGACGAGCATACGAACGGTAGAAAACTTCTTAGACGTTCCAGTTGATTATTTTATTAGAGTGAATATGGACAGTTTTAAAGATGTGGTTGATGCAGTAGGAGGAGTGGAAGTAGAGAATCATTTAGATTTTACTTTTTATGATGTCCATTATCCAAAAGGCGTAATCCATTTAGATGGTGAAAAGGCATTGGGTTACTCTCGCATGAGACATTTAGATCCAAAAGGAGACTTTGGCCGACAGCTCAGGCAGCGCCAAGTCATTGAAGCAGTGATGGAGAAGGGATCTAATCTATCATCTATCACCCATTTTGACGATCTATTTAAAGTGATTGAAAATAACGTAAAAACGAACTTGACTTTAGATGAGATGTGGACGATTCAATCAGGATATAAAAAGGCTATCGAGCAGATAGAGCAGCACCAAATAGAAGGAGAAGAAACAAAAAAGAATGGAGTTTACTATTATTTACCGGATGAGGAACATCTACAGTTCCTTTCTAATAAACTAAACGAACATCTTGAGGTTAATAGATAATATTTTTAAAGTGGGCATTTACGTTCACAACACGTGCCTGCTATGATCAAACGATCATAGCAGGCTTTTTGGCGTAAGATACCTCTTACTCTAGTTAGGGTGCACCAGGCATGCGCACATTCTCTAGGGTTCAAGTCCGCTTTTGTGAAAAACGAACTTCATAGGCTAGATGTTTTTGGATGGAACCGCCATATACAAAACCGCATAAGGTGGGGTGAGAAGTGAGTGAGCCTCTGAAATAGTCGATGAAGTAAGTTTGTAAGTGAACAGATAGGGGAAAGATTCATTAGATGGTAATGAGAAAAATGATTAATTATATGGTGTATAGTCTTATAGCGCTCATGTATGGTTGAACTAAAACTTAATTAGAAAAGTTTACAAAAAAGAAAAAAGGAGTGGTTGGATGAAAAAGTTCCTCGCCTTCATCATCGTCCTGGTGATGCTGTCTGGGGTCCTCCTTGATGACGCGTTTGCCGAGGAAGAACAGGACGCTGCAGCAGAGTTAGCTATTGAAATGATCGGTCCAAATGACCAAAATTTTATTACGTCAGAGCTTGTCCAGTATATATTTGAAGAATCTAAAGGAATCACGCTCCCTCGTTACGCCCGTGAACAGAAAGGGTTAGGAACGGAAGTAGAACGATTCTCTATTTTTCTGGAACGTGGCAGGAAGGAATCTCGCATACGGCCATTTACCTCGGCGATGATCACATCATCCATGCCACGGGAGAAGAAGGAGAAACGACCATTTCGTATATGAATGAGTACTGGAAAAAGCATTTTACCGGGGTAAAACGCTTCGATGATTTAACGCTTCAATATGATAATGAAGCGGTATTTGAAGCCTATCAGGTTCTTGGTACAGAGTACTCTCTTGGAGGCGCTTCGCCAGAACAAGGCTTTGACACGGGCGGCCTCGTTCAGTATGTATATAAAAAAGGCTTGAATATCGATTTGCCACGCTATGGAAACCAGCAATGGCAGGAAGGAACTGAAATATCCAGGGATGAAATAGAACGCGGAGACCTGATGTTCTTTGAAGGGTCAAGTTTAATCCCTGCTGTGTATATCGGGAATAATCAAATCATTGTCGCCACCCATTCCTCTGGTGTAGCCATCGTCAATCTGACGACAAGCTCGTATTGGCCGCCGCGATATGTGGGAAGCAGGACGTATGAAAGACCTCAGGAAGAAAACAGGGAAGCACAGCTTGCTGAAGCATACAATGGGGATGCATATGAAGGAACCTCTGCCGAATTTATTCAGCAGCTCTTTGAAGAAGGCTCGGGCATGACCCTGCCGGCAACCATTGAAATGCTTCGCCAAAGCGGCGAGAAGATTCATATCGAAGAGCTCAAGCGAGGAGATCTGATGTTCTTTGCTGGGGAAGATGGCGGAAACACTGCAGAGCTTGCTGCGATTTACCTTGGAGAAGGCCGATTCGCAGCTGCCATAGATGGGAAAATCGCCATCACTGAAATGAATACAGATGAATATTGGATTAAGAGATTACTAGAAGGAAGACGAATAACAGAATAACCGTTCTTGAGTGCCTGGCACCAGTGTCAAGCAAAGTGGGAGAGTCGGCATAATTTGCCGGCTCTCCCACTACTTTTAGTATGTAAACCACCTAAAATGCCATCTGCTTAGTCTAGAACTTCTCCTGTTCCAGACAAAATCTTCATTTGATCATTTTCATAGCCAACCGTGTAAGTCACTTTGTATTTACTATTCGTATAGCTGCCATTACTTCGTTCTTTAGCTGTAATAGTGGCCGTGACGATGACATCATCCTCTATTATAATTGTTAATTCATCGATCAACACCGATTCCGTATGTAAATACCCCTCACGGAACGATTCATAGGATGTATTCCCTTGCCAAGAGCTTCCCAGTAAAGAATACGCTGTGACAAAATCTTGAAAATTGATGCTTTCGTAGAAGTAGTTGATTAAATACTGAGCTAAGTCTTCGTCTAAATAGGTTTCTTCTTTCAAAACATCATCATCCGCATCTTCCACGATATTTGGCAAGGTAGTCATCGGTGAATCGGACCAGCCCTCCATTAAAGCGATAACGTTTGGTAGTGGAATACTAAACCCAATCGATCCTTGATCAGCCGCCGCCGAGTTAATACCGAGCACTTCACCTGTATGACGATTAATCAGAGGACCACCGCTATTTCCTGGTGCAATGGGGGCTGAAAATTGATAGACATCCTCATAGTGATAAGGCGGTAATTCTAATTCGCGACCCACTCCACTAATAATCCCAGTTGTGACTGTATTTTGAAATCCTAACGGGCTCCCTAATGCAAGCACTTCATCCCCGATATCTGCGTGCTTCTCTCTACTAACTTGTAAGGGTTCCATGCCTTTTAGCCCGTCCACACGTACAACGGCAACATCTGTATTTTCACTAATTCCAATTACTTTTCCGGAGAATTCGCGGTTGTCTGTCGTTTTAACTTGTACATCTGTTGACCCAGCAACGACGTGAGCATTGGTCACCACATCGCCTTGATCATTATATAAAAACCCAGAACCTAAGGAGTCATTTGCTAGTTCAATCTGAACGACTCGCTTTTGAGTTTCACGGATAATTTCTTTCATTTCCTTGGGTTCGGCAGCTGCAGAGATTTCATTTGAGGCAATTTGTTCACTAGTTAAAATAGTCGATTGGGTATTAAGCTGGTTCGGAACAGATTCCTTTATGAAGGTAAAAGCATATACGCCAGCACTCCAGATTAAAATGGTTGTAAAGCAACTAATGAGCCACTGTTTTTTCATGTTATCTCTCCTTACTCGACATACCAAGTAATGTTTTCAATTTCAACATCTACATCTTCAAATAGATAGAAAACAACATCCTCGAATGAGCCTTGTTCTCCTCTATTCACATAATACGGGTAGACAGTCATCGAACGATCAAATAGTAAGGCACCTTCTAAATCGTACACCTTATATTCAATCGTAACGGCAGAAATGTCTTTCGTGGCTACGTTTGTAATGTCGCCATATATATATAAGTCACCATATTCATCAACCTCATAGTCAAACGAGGTAACTTCAACGGCTGCGGTTTGATTTTGCAAGTCCTCTCTGGCCGCGGCTTCTATCGCATTTTCAATGCGCGTCTGCTCGGCTTTTTCAAAGGCAGCTCGTTCCTGTTCAATTTTTTCCTTGAAGGTGAGGAGCGTTTTATTGTCTGTTGCATATTCAAGTCCTTGATTCACGGTTGCAATGGCATCTGTAAATTGCTTCTTTTGTAACTGTTGTTCCGCAAGGGCACTCGATATTTGAACAATCTTCGTGATAATTTGTTCTTTGATGGCAATGGCTTCTTCTGAATGTAAGGTAGCAATGATATTTAGCTTATCAACCAACTGACGAACGGTTGATAACTCACTTAATTCCTGTTTTGTTTTCCCAACGGTTACGGTCACTTCTTTTGCAGAGGTTAATTCAGCAATCGAATCAAATAAAGGGTCTCCTTCCGACTCGATGGTTTCTTTTAATAAAAAAAGACTCTCTTCCGCTTCGGTGAAGTTTTGCTCTTTTATTTTGTCACTAATAGACTCTAGTTCAGCCATGTAACTAGAGGCTCGATTGACCGCTTCGATGTCGTGCTGCAAAACCGCATAAGTTGGACGCATGTTCAGAGCTAGTTGTAACGTTTTTTCAGCCTTTGCATACTCACCATTTAAGGCCGCGGTCTCAGCTGACTGTTGCAAAGAAAGAACTTCTTCATTTTTGTTTATTTCATTAAAATAGGCTGCTGATACGCCTCCACCGACTAATAGCATGCTAACAATGGGAAGTAGGATGGGTAGTTTTTTTAGGATGCGACTACGTGAAACCAGATTAATGTCTTTTGGGGGGACAAATTCATCAAAGGTTGCTGCCATCTCTGACTCAACAGTGGATTGATTTTGTGGAATTGTCGGGCAAAGTTCTTGATCGATTCCAGATTCTTCAGAAGGATGTAAGACAGATCCCGAGGGCACCTCTTTTGTAACTAGCGTTTGTTCAACATGTTCTCCCGTGGATGATACTCTTTCACCACAGTTTGAACAAAAGCGAGCTTTCTCAAGCAATGGCCCGCCACATTTATGACAAAACATGATAAAAATCCTCCTAATCAGGCTTAAATATACTATAATCTTAGATGATTATACAAGATTAGACAATGCTAATGGAATGACCAATTTATTACACAATTATTACATTTCATAACACCCCCTAAAAATCAAATGTCATTCCGTATAGATGACCGTAAACTAATTTTGGAGGGATTTTTTTATGTCAAAAAACAATAGAACTCTGAATGCAAACGTTCGTAATGTAGTAGCTACTAGTGTGTTGACAACGGCTTTCGCTTTTACTTTGGTAACAGGACAAGCTTCTGCCAATACGGATGTGCAAGAGAGTTACTTTGAAGTGGTTCAGGAAACAGAAGTAGTAGTTGAAGATCAATCCTCTCAAGAGGGAGAAACAACAGAAGGATCTTCAGAATCTGAAACTACTAAAGAGGATGATCATTTTATAGAATTAATTGAAGTAGATCATGATGTACATACGGATGAAGAAGTTGAAGTGAAAACACCTGCCCTCCTTCCTGGTGACCTTTTGTATTTCACTAAACAAGTAATGGAGAACGTACGACTTGCCTTAACGTTTGACGATGTAAAAGAAGCTGAAATGTTGGTTTCCCTTGTCCAAGAGCGTATTAAAGAGGCAGCGGCTTTACTAGCAGAAGGTAAAGAGGATAAAGCCCATGAAGTTCTTCAAAAAGCAATTGACCAACAGGAGTTGGCATTAGAAAAATACAAAAACTTAGAAGAAGCAACTGAAGAAGAGGAAACAGAAGAAGTGACAGTAGTAGAAGAAGAGGCTGTTGTCATTGAGGAGGATACACAAGAAGAAGATCAAGAAAATTCGATTCAAGATGAGCTTGAAGCAAAATTTTCTTCCAACATCCTTGCTTTACAAGCAGCCTTAGATAAAGTAGGAAACGCTCAAGCTAGAGAGTCTCTAGAGAAAAACATCGTAAAGGCTCAAGAAAAACTTGAAAAGAAAATCAACAAAAGATTAGCGAAGCTAGCAGAGAAAGAACTTAAAGCGGAAGAACTTGAGGAAGAAGAGTACCAAGACGAAACAGCTGAAGGTAATGAAGACTTCATTGAAGCAACAGAAGAAGTTTTTGAGGATATCGAAGAAGACACAGATGAACTAGCAAAAGTTCAAGAAAAAGCAAACAAAGAAGCAGCTAAAAAAGCGGAAGAAAAGCAACGTGAAGAAGCAAAGCAACAAAGAGAAGCAGCTAAAAAGGCTGAAGAAAAGCAACGTGAAGAAGTAAAGCAACAAAGAGAAGCAGCTAAAAAGGCTGAAAAAAAGCAACGTGAAGAAGCAAAGCAACAAAGAGAAGCAGCTAAAAAGGCTGAAGAAAAGCAACGTGAAGAAGCAAAGCAACAAAGGGAAGCAGCTAATAAAGCGGAAGAAAATAAAAAAGGGAAAAATGAGTAAACATAAAGAAGATAGAGGACAAAGAGGATGCATTCCTTTTTGTTCTTTTTTTTATACAATGCGTGTACGCAAGACCACTTGTCATTGTAAAGCCCGATTATGACAATAAAATCTTCATGCGTTCATAAAAAGGTCTAAGTTATTTCTAAATAAACTCATAGTTTAGTAATATTTCTTCTGTAAAGTGTAGGACAAGCAGTTAGGAAAACTGCAAAAAATGACAAAAGGAGGGTACTACCTATTATTTTCGACCCTTACATCAATCTTTAAGAATGTAATAGAGAGTCCAGCCTGATCAATCTATCACTTACGCTTTAAGAGGAGGAAGAACATGGTTAAAAAAGGAAATGAACAAGTGAAAAGAGGAAAGAACTCTAAAAAAGTAGTACCTTTGGTGTTATCTACAGCGATGCTTGCAAGTGCATTTGCTGCTGCGGGCGCACCCGTTTCAGCTTCAGAACTAGCGGAGAGAGACGAAAACCATGGCCAAATTGTATCGGAAGTGGCAAATAGTATTCCTGGTTCACCTGAAAAAGGGCAGATGATGCGAGAGGTGGCTAAAGGTCATTATGATGTAGCAGATGACTTAGATAACGCAGATGAAGAAGCGGACGAGACAGACCATATAGATGAAGAAGAAAATGAAGAAGAAGCAGTGGATGAGACAGACAGCACAGATGAAGAAGGAACCGAAGAAGAAGTAGATGAGAATGATAGCATAGAAGAAGGAATCGAAGAAGAAGAAGTAGATGAGAATGACAGCGCAGATGAAGAAGGAATCGAAGAAGAAGCATTAGATGAGACAGAGAGCATAGATGAAGAAGGAATCGAAGAAGAAGCATTAGATGAGACAGACAGCATAGATGAAGAAGGAACCGAAGAAGAAGCATTAGATGAGACAGACAGCATAGATGAAGAAGGAACCGAAGAAGAAGCATTAGATGAGACAGACA
>NZ_JAQQWT010000005.1:0-69078 GCF_028610705.1 Halalkalibacter alkalisediminis | reverse complement strand
GCGCAGATGAAGAAGGAATCGAAGAAGAAGTAGTGGATGAGAATAATAGCACAGAAGAAGAAGGAATCGAAGAAATAGTAGACGAGACAGATAGCACAGATGAAGTTGTAAGTGATACGAAAGATGTTAATAGTGAAGAGGCTCTTGAGAAAGTCATTTACGATAACTATCAATCTGTTTTCAGTCTTTATGAGCAGTTAATTAACTATAAAAGTTTATACATTTATAGTGTTCTTGAAAACCCTGAGTTAGATTCTGCAACAGAAGTAGAAGAAGGAGCGGAAGAGGTAGATCCCGTCATCAATGAAGCCACAACAGAGGTAGAAGAAGGAACGGAAGAAGTAGATCCCGTCATCGATGAAGCCACAACAGAAGTAGAAGAAGGAACGGAAGAAGTAGATCTAGTCATCGATGAAGCGGCAACAGAAGTAGAAGAAGGAACGGAAGAGGTAGATCAAGTCATCGATGAAGCGGCAACAGAGGTAGAAGAAGGAACGGAAGAAGTAGATCCCGTTATCGATGAAGCCACAACAGAGGTAGAAGAAGGAACGGAAGAAGTAGATCTAGTCATCGATGAAGCCACAACAGAAGTAGAAGAAGGAACGGAAGAAGTAGATCTAGTCATCGATGAAGCCACAACAGAAGTAGAAGAAGGAATGGAAGAAGTAGATCCCGTCATCGATGAAGCCACAACAGAAGTGGAAGAAGGAATGGAAGAAGTAGATCCTGTTATCGATGAAGCGGCAACAGAGGTAGAAGAAGGAACCGAAGAAGTAGACTTAGTAGTGAATGAGGATGTAATAGAAGTAGAAGAAGGAACCGAAGAGGTAGATTCAGTAGTTGATGAAGGAGTGAAGGAAGAAAATGATACAACTAATACGGAAGTAGAGCTAGGTGCTGATGCTGAGACTGACGTACAAACGAGCACGAGTGTAAAATATGAAGGTACTTTTGATAAGTTAGTTGGTTATTATGAGAAAGTAAAGACAGCTTACTCAAACTTTATCTCTTTCTTAAAATAATGTAAATGGATGAGGAATCTTAAAAAAGATTCCTCTTTCTTATGGAAAAACACTGGGACTTATGTAAGTAAGTTACGTTTACAATTGGAAAGAAGGCAGGACTTCGTATCAAACTTATGTACCTTGTAACACCCTGATTGTTAATGCTACCGTGTATAAGTGTAAAAGCTTTTTATACACAATTCGACCATATACTAGGAATAAAAGGAGAGGTTTTATTCTATGCTTCATGTTCTAGTAGCTGATGATGACGATAATATTAGAGCGATTATAGTTCATTACTTAAAAAAGCAAAATTTTAACGTGGTTGAAGCGAACAACGGGAGAGATGCGGTAGCTCTCGCACTAGAAAAACAACTGGATATGGTTATTTTAGATATAATGATGCCTGAAATGGATGGATATGATGTTTGTCGAGAGATTAGAAGAGTGTCGAATGTCCCTATTATTATGTTAACAGCAAGTGGGGATGAATTTGACCGAGTTCTTGGTTTAGAGCTGGGGGCAGATGATTACATCATCAAACCTTTTAGTCCAAGAGAACTTGTCGCTCGAATTAAAGCCATTTTAAGAAGAGTGGACTCTACAAGTAGTAGAGATGTAGTAAAAGAACAGAGCTTTACATATGATTATGGAGAAATCAAAATTGATGTTGATCGGAGAGAAGTAATCGTTAAAGGGGAGAACGTGACTTTGAGACCAAAGGAATTTGATTTATTGGTCCACTTGGCTAAAACGCCTGGTAATGTTTATAGACGAGAGACCTTACTTGAACACGTTTGGGGATATGACTTTTTTGGCGATATCCGTATAGTCGATGCTCACGTGAAGAAAATTAGACATAAATTTAAGAAAATTGGTTGTAATGTGCTACGTACGGTTTGGGGTGTCGGTTATAAATTTGAAGTGTAGCTGTCTTCTAAAAGAAACAGATGATGTGACTAGTTGGTGGCCAAGTTACATAAGAGCTACCTGAGCCCCGAAGAGTCTGCTGCAAAAAGCTGTATGGACCGAGTGTTTGTTACACTCGGTTATTTTTTGACCGTTTATCTAGGTTGAAATCCCGCAGTGAACGTAACGGGGTTTCTAAAAGCGGTCCGTTCATGATAATCATCATCTTGTTTTGCGTGAATAGAGTGTCGTGTAAATCATCCGCAAAGAGAAGTTAACTTAGAGTAGCTAGGGGCGCGCCTTTTTGCTCGTTTTTTTAACCAAATGTAGGATTCTTGATAAAATGATCATAGTTCAGGCTCTACAAAAGGTGTTCAAATGTTGTATAATTTATACACATAAGATGGATGTAAAAAATTGGAGGAAATAACAATGATCTCATGGCTTATTCGCAAGCGAAAGATAACCATCCTTTTTTTCATTATGTTTACTTTAGTAGGGGTACTTAGCTTTCTGCAGTTGCCACAAAGAGAGATACCTGAAATCAGTCCACCTATTGCTCAGATTACAACGGTCTATCCTGGGGCTTCAGCTGAACAAGTGGAGCAAAATGTAACGAATCAGATAGAAGAGCAATTAAAACCATTGAATGAGATCGCTTCTTTAACATCGGTCTCCAGTCCAGGAATCTCTCTCATTACAGTCGAGTTAGAGGATGGTGTCTCATCGGATCAACTTTGGAATGAGGTAAGACAGCGAGTGACCGATGCGTCTGCGGGGTTTCCAGAAGACGCGATGGCACCACAGGTTAATAGCAACCTAAGTATACAAGGGTTAGCCACTTACCAACTGACCTTAGATGACGCCACTCAATTGACAGCGGTGAATGAGTTCATTGATCGTTGGAATAAGCGTCTGATTCAACTTGATGACATCACGTCCATTGTGGCTCAAGGAACATTAGATAAAGAGATTTTACTAGAATTAGACTATGAAAGACTTGAAGAAACTCAGATTTCGGTGAATCAAATTATTGGAGTTTTAAATGGGGAGATGACGACGATCCCACCAGGTGAGTGGCAGACAGAGGCTTATCATTATCGAATCGAGCTTGCCACCTATGATTCCCTCTCTGATCTTGAAACATTGCCTGTTGGTTTTTCGGAAGAAGCAGGTGTGATCACGCTGTCAGAGGTGGCAACGATCAAGGAAACGTTTAGAGCGCCAACAGAGCAAGTAACATTCAATGGGGAAGAAGCCATATCGCTTACGTTTTATTTAAAAGCAGGAGCGAGTGTCACCAAGTCACAAGCGGCTCTTGATCCATTTGTTGATGAGATGCGAGCAGATCTACCAGACGGTGTTGAGATGACTTTGTTGTATTCGCAAGCGGATTTAGTCGATGAATTGTTTAGAGATTTAAGCATTTCCTTTGCCATTGCGGTGATTTCCGTTCTATTTGTTTGTTCCCTTGGATTGAACATTTCGACGGCATTTAGTGTGGCGCTTGCCATACCGGTTTCGCTTAGCTTAGGAGCGATTGTTTTTCCGTTTACGGGTGTGGATTTAAATCAAATTTCACTCATTGCCATTATTATCGCGCTTGGAATTTTAGTCGATGATGGAATTGTTGTGAATGAGAACATCGAGCGAAGATTACGCCTTGGCGATAAGCCGCTTGATGCGGCTATTAACGGAACAAAAGAAGTAGCGGTTTCAGTCTTAACCTCAACGCTTGTGGTCGTATTTACGTTCTTGCCTCTTTTGTTATTACCCGGGCAAGCAGGTTCGTTTATTAGACCGTTGCCCGTTGTCTTACTTGCAACGATGGTTGCTTCAACATTGGTGGCGCTGTTTTTAATTCCGACATACAGGTCGCTTCAGGAAAATAAAAGATCGAAGGGCACAGAAAGAAAGCCAGCGGGATTACTTGGGTCTGTCTTTGATAAGGGGGCGAGATTTTATAGCCAGAAAATGATGACCAAAATTAGTCGTCGTCCTGTGCTAACAGTCGTCGTAGGGTTTGTCATAGGGACAGCAGCTTATGCGCTTATCCCGTTTATCCCACTTGAGTTTTTCCCAGATACGGACCGCGCAGAAGTTTTTGTGGAGATGAAACTACCAGAAGGAACGGCTTTAACAGAAACAGAACGACAATCCAATGAAGTTGAAGCGTTCTTGGCTAATATGGAATATGTAGACTCTGTCTCAACCTATGTCGGAACCAATATTCCTCGTTTATTTGGACCTGGCGGAGGCGGAGTTTCTGGAGACAACGTCGCGAATTTCTTTGTCTTTATTGATCAAGATAAAATCACGACCCGCGATGCAAGAGATCGTTGGAATGATATTCTTCAAGCGAATTTCCCGGATAAAACCTTTACGGCATCAATGATTGAATCAGGCCCACCAGTTGGGGCGCCCATTGCGATTCGAGTTAAGGGGGAATCGATGGATCGCTTAACCGAGATCGCGGAAGAGGTGAAGAGAATTCTATCATCAACAGAGGGTGTGAGCACGGTTGATGATGACGTAGGTGCGCCTCTTCAGACGTTGAAATTCACTCCAATTCGAGAGGAACTTGAAGCAAGTGGCTTGTCCAGCGCGGACTTGGCTCAAGCCTTGCGTCTGATCGGAGACGGAATCCCACTTGGGCAACTTCAACAAACGGATGAACTCGTTGAGATGAGAATCAAGTTTGCGATCGATGAGCCGCTTTCGGAGGAATTGCTCGAACGTATTTATCTCCCGACATCTAGAGCAGGGATGGTTTCATTAAATGAAGTGGTGACACTTGATGAAATCATTTCGCAACCACGAATTCCTCACCGAGATCATAATAGAACGATTACAGTAAGAGCCTATCTGGCAGGTGATAGAAGTTCAGATGAAATCCTTGGTGATGTGAGAGAGCAGCTGCAGGAAGTGGTTGCAAGTGATACTGGTTACTCCGTCGACATCGGAGGAGAAACATCGGCAAGAACCGATGTATTCATTGATATTGGTAAAATCTTTATCGTCGTTGTTTTCTTCATTTTAATGGTCATTGCGATTCAATTCTATTCTTTAACGATGCCTATTTTAATAATGAGTACCGTATACTTAGCGATTGCCGGTGCCTTACTCGGATTATTTGTGACGCAAACTGGACTTGGGTTCATGTCGATGATGGGAGCCGTTAGTTTAGCCGGGATCGTCGTTCGTAATGGGATTGTGCTCATTGAGTTTATCGAACAACGCCGGAAGGAAGGCTCTGATGCGGTAGAAGCCGTCATCGCAGCTGCTGAACAAAGGTTCCGCCCCATCGTTCTAACCACATTGACGTCCATAGCAGGTTTATTACCGATCGCCCTCGGAAACAGTACGCTGTTTAAACCTCTAGGAATTGCCATTGTGTCAGGATTGATTTTTTCAACGCTACTAACATTGTTCATTGTGCCAGCTCTTTATATCGTGCAAACGAAATGGCGGAGAAACGAAAGTTAGTTTGAAGGAGACGCCCCTCTTTGTAGGGGACGTCTTCTTTTTTTTTGTGTGTACGAGAGCTCCTATAAAACTCTTCATACGGGGAATAAAGTCAAACCGATTTAGGTACAGCAATGGAGGTAAATAAAGATTCGTAAACGGGAATTCAAAGTAGTAAGCGTGGCTCTGAACGAAGAATGGTAGGGGCTCACTTAAAATGGTAGGAAGTACAATTAGATCGGTTAAAAAGACCTATCTTGGTCAAGCTGAACTTTGTTGGTTAATGTTGGATATTGTTGAAAATTATGTGTTTTTCCTATAAAATTACGTAACAAGATAAATACACGTTTAAGTAGATAAAGGCAAACTATTTGAAAAAATAGGATGAAAAACCTAGGCGCTAAGGGTTGGGTGATATCCAAACTATGTTAGCCTGGTTACCAGATCATCGTTATGGATGTAACGACTTGGCTATTCCTATTTAAGGGGATAGCTTTTATTTTCCCCTTAAAAAACGACCTGATAAATGGTTTGAATTTAGAAGTTGTTGCAGAAGGCGTAGAAACAAAAGAGCAACTAGACATTCTCCGAGAAAAGGGCTATGACCAAATCCAAGGATATTTGTTTAGTAGACCCGTTAAGAAAGCCTAGAACCTCAGCTGATAAAAATGCTAAAATAATAGATACACTAGAGAACAAAGAAACAGGAGATGACAAAAATGATGGAGCAACTTAGCTTGTTTGGCGATTTTGAGCCAGAGAAAAAAGACGTCCAAGACACGAAACAAGCACCTGTAACGGAAGCAACGAACCCAAAGAGCACGTCAACCTTTGCGCCACATCATGAGTCGATCATCGATTGGGTTAAAGAGGGCTATACCGTCAAACAAATGTGTGAGATCCTCATTAAACATAAAGGATTTTCCGGCGAAACGTATAGCCAAGGGACTCCGAAAATCTACCCTCAACTGATGATGTACTTAACCGAACTGGAAGAGCAATCGGTTGTAAAACTAGCGAAGGTCGACCCCGCAGGCCATGGGGATTTTATTGACTATGATGATCAATATGTCGGCCGGAAATGCGATGCAATTTTTACGATGGCGGAGGAAGGAAAGTAGCCGGTAGGAGGGCGAGAGTTGCCGGATTGAGAGTGGGAGTTGCTGAAAATAGAGCGAGTTGCTGGAAAGAGAGCGGAAGTTGCCAGAAAGCGAGCTAGAGTTGCCGGAAAGAGAGCGGGAGTTGCTGGATTGAGAGTGGAAGTTGCCGGAAAGAGAATGAGTTGCCGGAACCTCTCCACAACCTGCACGCCAAAGGGAAAACTCCCGTGACCAAAAGGTTATGGGAGTTCTTTTTTGATAAAATCAGGTACATGTT
This sequence comes from Halalkalibacter alkalisediminis, assembly GCF_028610705.1. Taxonomy (GTDB): domain Bacteria; phylum Bacillota; class Bacilli; order Bacillales; family Bacillaceae_D; genus Halalkalibacter; species Halalkalibacter alkalisediminis. The sequence continues at coordinate 62,323 of NZ_JAQQWT010000005.1, read as the reverse complement.
CTTGAAGGAGAATTTGAAATTCAGGATATGGCACCTCCTCAGAATAAAAACCAATTATATAATCCCCTCGATCATGAGAGGTAGAGGCTTGTTTGAGGATTTCATCAATCTCATCAGCGGCCTCGAGCTTTATTGCGTCCGGCCTGTCGGCAAACGTCGCCTCTAAGTCATTTTCACGGACGAATGTATACAATTCTCGCTTATCTGGGTTCTTTATGACATACGCATGGGTAAAATCGTCTGCCGTGAAGCGAGCTTGAGCGAGAAGACCTCGTTTGTCTAACCAAGCTTCAATTTGCGTGTACGATTTTTTCCAAGAGACCCGAAGCGTTTTTCGGTCTGGCCATTCATACTCAATGTCTGACCACCAAAACCTTTTATCGAGAAATGTCTCTAATGACTCGTTTTCTACATCGGCTTGAAGCCATTGATGGAACTCCTCGATGTCTTCGCGATCAGTTAAGATGACTCGATCGCCATTTTTAAAAGCATAAATCGTGATTCGGTCAAGGTGGGCGATATCTTCGTCGCCTAACTTTAGGACCGGATTTTGATTTTGCATGTATTCTTCAGATTCGATAATATCTCGGTAGAGCTTCTGGTAGGTTTGAATCGGAATAGAATATTGCCTAGCAAGCTTGGATCCGTCTTTCAACTCATACTGAAGCGCTATGGAGTTTCCGGGTTCGGAACTTGCTTGAAGCTGATTTTTCTCTTTGATGATTTGTGCATGTAAGCTGTTGATTTTCTCAATTAATTCTTTGTCCTCGTAATAAAAGCTCTGCTTCACATATTCAATCGGTCGGTCCACATCAGGATAATCGGCAAACTCCTCCTCGTTGAATTGATAAAGAGAGTCACCAAAATAGATTCCTTGAACGTCTTCAACGGATGGGATGTTTTTTTCATAGCCAAACATATCGATTTGAAAAGCCAGCCCTAATATCGTCACAACGACCATGTAGACGACATAGCCCTTCCATTTGGCAAACACTCTCCACGTTTTTTCTAAAATCATCATCGAGAGGACGTAACCAAGAATAGAGGCGGTCACATATCCAAAGATAATCCAGCCATTGGCCCCATGCATGTCTCCAAAATAGAGCCCCCCAACTAACATCGTACAGAACGTTACCCCATATTTAAAAACAGGACGTAACGCTGGAAAAGCAATGGCTTGTGTAGCGGTTTCAACATGTCTTTTTTGATAAGCAAGTAAAGCGGCAAGATAAAAGGCAATGATGAGTCCCACGTATATAAGGATTTCACTAATGGTAAAAGGAACGCGCTCGAGCTCCATAAGTCGTACAAACGGAATAACCGTCTCTAATTTTTGAGTTAAATAATAATTAGACGTAAATCCAAATAAATAAAAATCTAAATTAGCAGAAAAGAGGACGACCACACCAACAGGGAACACAAAAAGAATATACGTAAGAGCTCCTTGTAAAACCGACATCCCTGTGAACATCCCGACAAACACACCTGAGACAAACACAAAGACATTAAACAGGGTCGTGGTCCCAGCCCAACTTAAAATAGAAGAAAAGGACAATAGTTCCTCATAAGGTAAAAATGAACCCAATCCTAGTAAAATAGCAGCGACAACGAATACAGGTAGAATGAAGACAAGCAACCCAAATAAAAGATGTTGGTTAAATAAGAGCCCTCTTTTAATAGGTAAGCTATGAGTGAAATCACTAGAAAGCTTCACTTGAATGTAACGAAAGAGAAAGATAGCTAGTAATACAGGGAAAACAAAGGTTAAGATCACCTGAAAATCCTTCGAAAGTCCAATTAATTGATCGGGTATTTGATGATAACGATAGTGATCCTCGTTCGTATAAGCGAGCAGAAGCTGTAACGGCATGGCAAAAAGCAAACAGACTAAATAGCCTAACCCAATCCATCCGACATGACGGATGTTCTGAATAAAGATCCCCTTATTAAACAATAATGTTTTCAATCTCATAGCCAACATCCCTCATTTCATAGATAAATATTTCTTCTAGAGTTAATGGCAGTAAATCAAAGATGGCCGGCTGGTGCTCTTGTACATGATCGTGAATCTCACTTTCTTTTCCTCGCACGATATAAAGAAGAACACTGCCTCGCTCTTCTTTGTAAAGGACCGGAACATGCTGAAGAAACTCAGCTGGTATTCCTTGTTTGAAAGCGACTTGGATTTTATGAACATCTGATTTCAAATCATCCAAATCCTTCTCAATGATGATTTTTCCCTCATGCATAATCCCGACATTGTCGCAAAGGTCTTCCACCTCTCGTAGATTATGAGACGAAATCAAAATCGTCATTTCCCGCTCGGCCACATCTTGGATGAGAAGGTTTTTGATTTTTTGCCTCATCACCGCATCCAAACCATCTAGCGGTTCATCTAAAATGAGAATCTCCGGCATCGTTGATAGCGTCAGCCAAAACGCAACTTGACGCTGCATTCCTTTTGAAAGACGATGAATTTTTTTCGTTACATCGATTTGAAACACTTGCTTTAATGTTTGATAGCGGCCCTCATTCCAAGAAGGATACACCGATTGATAAAAGGAAGCAGCTTGCTGAATCGTGGTGTTCGGGTAAAAATACAAAGAATCCGCTAGAAAAATCATTCTTTTTTTGATGTCCTCATTTTCAAAGACAGGTTGCCCAAGAATTTGAATGTCACCCGAACTTGGCTTGTAAATCCCGGCGAGCATTTTTAAAAGAGTCGTTTTTCCAGCACCATTTGACCCAAGCAACCCGTAAATCGAACCCTTTTTGATATGAACCGTTACCCCATTTACGGCTTCCATTCCCTCGAATCCTTTGCGGAGATCTGTCACATTAATCATCTTGGTTCCCTCCTTTTGTCGACTGTTCAGCCTCCGTAATTAAAGAAAGGATTTCCTCTTTATCGATTCCAAGGTAGAGCGCTTCAGACAATAACTTAAGCAATTCTTGTTTCAATTTGATCACCTTCTCGTTATTTGTGGTTGTAGCTTGAGGAGCAACAAATTTTCCTTTACCAGGAATGGAGTAAATATACCCTTGATTTTCTAACTCACGATATGCTTTTTGAATCGTATTCGGATTAACGGTTAACTCTTGGGCCAGCACTCTTACAGAAGGAAGCTGTTGGTCTGGCTGATACACTTCATGGATGATGAGTTCCTTCCACTTCTCAACTAACTGTTCATAAATAGGCACTCGGCTTCTGATGTCTAGTTGAAACATATAGGCCTCCTTTCAAACTAACGGTTAAATTGTATTAACTGTTCTAACTGTATTATTTAATATAATACGGCATTGGTGAGATTGCAAGATGTAAATAACTAATTTTGGAAATGTTTTTAGGCAGAGGGAGGTGGGCTCAAACTAAAATGAACAGCATACCTAATACCATTTTCAATAGACCGAAATAAGTGAAAAAGTGACTGATAAAAAAAGAGAAGATGACCGATATACTCATTGAAGAGACCGATAAACCGTAAAAAGTGACCGATAAAGACATATAAAAGACCGAAACGAGTTCATTCGCTTCGGCTTATATTCGACGCTAAAAAAACAAACCAACTCTCATTGGTTTGCTAGATCAACTAATTTATCCATTCTTCTTATGCTCCACACTGCGAACATACTGGAAGTGGTGGATGCTTTCTGGCAGCTTTAATATGGAGTGGTTTACGGTATCAAGCTTGTTCTCAACTCGGTGAAGCAGGTAGAGTGTGACGATGACCGGGAAACCAAACTCACTCAAAAGCGGAAGCCACATGTCCATTTAAACATTTCCTCCTTTTTAAAAAAGGAGGAGGGTAGCCTAACGCCTCCTCCTTCTACGTAAATTAGATTTCCATTTCTTCAACCGTGCGATCGACAATGCGTGCGGCTTTTTTAGCTACGATTTCACCGCCACTTGAGACAAATGTATTTTGTGCAACAATGGAATCCATTGCGGCGCTGATTACGAGGGGATTTGCAGGGTAAACAGGGTTGTCAAGTGATAGTGTGACATTGGCACCCATCTCGTTTTCGAAAATCAATTCAAGTCGTTTGCTCATAAGGGTTCCTCCTTTCTAAAGTGGTCGTTTTAGGCCTTACACTAGGCTGTGAAGGTTTGTACGCTCGGCTTTCATGAGCGTCCATTCTTGAAGTGGCGTTAACGCATTGACGACAGCGGTAAGCTGTTGGTCGGTTGCCGTTGGCTTGATGTTACTAAAGCTCTTTGTCTTTTGAATGTCCTTCCCATCTTCGTCGACTCCACCTGAGAAAATCAAGACTAAGCGAGAGTTGATTAGCATGCTAGCACCTCCTTTCACTTTGTATATATAAGGGAAGGAGGAATATGTCTTAGTTGATTTTAAAAAAATTTCAAATCGCTAGGTACTAAGCTCTAAAAAGAGGTCAGACCTAAGTCGTTTTTTTGTCAAAAAACGGGGGGAATTGTGGTATTTGCTCGGATTGCATCGAATTTTTTTGAGAATCGAGGTATAATAGTATTCGAGTTTAAAATAATAGATTCACGCGAGGAGGATCACGACATGATGGAATGGACATTATCCATTTTGTTTGGTGGAGCCGTATTATTGTTGATATTGTCGTTTATGAAAGCAAAGCAAGAAGCGAAAATAGAGAAATCAGAGATCGAACAGTTCTCCATTTCAATGATGGAAGAAATGCAACAGCTAGAACAAAAAATGCGTTACCTTGAGCTCGATCATGAAATTACGGCAAAAGAGGCTGGAATTAAGGTAGAGGCTTCCGCGCAACGAGCTATCCTACGAGAGGCGATTGACTTACATAGACGAGGCTACTCGCTTGAAGGCATTGCTGCAAAAACAAGAAAAACAGAATCAGAGATTAAACTGATGCTTGCTCCTTACATGGAATTACCAAGTGAAAGGAGAAAAGCAGCCAATGACCTCTAAAACGATGCAAAGTTTTGCTAGTGGATTACTAGTAGCGGCGGGTGTATGTGCAGCCGTTTATTTTTTCGGGACAAGCGATGCGCCGACGACACAAGCACAAGCGCAAGTGAAAGAAAAAATGACAGCTGAAGAGATGATTGCTTCGCTAGGTGCGGACGGCTTTGTCATCCATACAGAAGAGCAGTGGCATGAGCAGGTGGCTGCTTTCCAAGCTGAAGTAGAAGCGGCAGAACAGCCAGAAGTAGTGGAAGAGGCGAAAGAAGAAGAACCAGAAAAAGAACAAGAGGTTAAAGAAGTCATTATTTACCGCACACTCTTAACCGTTTCGCCAGGGATGACGAGCATTGATGTCGGGGAAGCTCTTGTGCGAGCAGAGATCACCGATAGTGCGATGACGTTTTTTAAAGAAGTGGAAAAACGTGGATTGGCGAATTCATTACGCCCAGGTACGTTTGAAGTTGATAGTGAGATGTCACTGGATCAAGTGATTTCGACTATTTTTAAATAGTTCGTTCAAAAAAATAGATTAATAACTCTAGGCCAAATCTTATAAGATTTGGTCTTTTTTTTCTTTTAAGTGCTAGAATCGGATATTGAAATCGATCAAAAGCTACAAATAGGTTTAGAAGATAAGCGACACATGCCATTCGAAAGATTCAGGATTTATAACCTGTTTACGACATGATTTTACAATAAAAATCACTATCTGACAATGTTCGCTGCGAATACTAGTCTACTACTAATCTCTAATTAGGTAAAAATTTCCTTGTATAGAAAAGCGCTTACATATACGATAGGTATGTATTAGTTTGTTTAGTGTATAAACTAATTTAAAATGAACAATCAAACTTAAAGGGGGAGGTTTAGTTCCATTTAGTGGTTGAGCAGTTTTGAAAGCGATTAAATTTAAAAGGAGGAAGGAAAATGGTTTTAGTATCAAAAAAAGGAAGGAAAAAATTCCTGACTAGTACGCTAGCATTATTGTTATTAGTTCCAGCGATCGCGCCACAGGTTAGTGCAAATGGGAATGATGACTTAGGGTATGTAGATCCAACGGAGAACACGAGCCCAGGAAATTCAGGGGCAGACACGATTACTTATCGTGTACAAGCAGATCCAAATACGGGGCAACCGGAAATAGAAGTGGCAAAAAAAGGTGTCATTACAGTAGATGGGTTGAAGTTTAGAGATGCAAATGGCAACAGGGAATTAGACCCTTATGAAGACTGGAGAAGACCAGTGGATGAGCGCGTAGACGATCTAGTGTCAAGGATGAATCTTGAGGAAAAGGCCGGTTTAATGCTCATTAACACACACACGCCAATTGCGAATCCTGAAGATGGCAAATACGTTGAAGAACATGATCGCCTCATTGTTCAAAATCAAATGCGCTACGTCATTTTCCGTCAAACGCCAACTTTGGATGTGATCGCAAAATATACAAATCAGCTCCAATCATTAGCTGAAAAGTCAAGATTAGGAATACCAGTTGTGGTCACGTCGAATCCACGAAATCATGCTTCGACGGATTACACAAATATTGCTGCAAGTGAGGGACAACATTCCTTTTGGCCGGGTCCATTAGGTTTTGCAGCAGCAGGTGACACAGATGCGATAAAGGAATTCTCAGAGATCGCAAAAGAGGAATGGAGAGCGGCCGGAATTCGCAAAGTCTACGGATATACGGCGGATATCGCTACAGATCCACTATGGGCAAGAATTGAAGATACATTCGGTGAGGATCCCGAAGTGGCCTCAGATATGATTTATAACGTGATAAAAGGTTTCCAAGGAGATGAGCTTGGTCCTGACAGTGTTGCGATAACGGTGAAGCATTTCCCTGGTGGCGGAGCACGTGATAAAGGGTTAGATCCTCACTTTGTTGAAGGTCGATTTAATCCATATCCAACAGAAGGAAGCATGCTTAAGTACCATATTCCTCCTTTTGAAGCAGCGATCGAAGCGAATGTCTCATCGATCATGCCTTATTACGCGTATCCAAGTAATGATAGTGCGGATCAAGGGTTGCCATGGTATAGCGAAGATCAGCAATTTGAAGAAGTTGGTTTTGCCTTAAACAAAGCCATCTTAGAGGATTTCTTGCGTGGACAGCTTGGTTTCAAAGGATATGTGAACTCTGATACAGGTGCTGTCGGAAGAAACGCATGGGGTGCTGAGGATTTAACTCCTGTAGAAAAAATGGCGAAAGCAGTGAATGCAGGAACAGATATCATTTCGGGGTCATCTGATCCAACGCTTATTATTGACGCAGTTGAACAAGGCTTACTTACAGAAGAGAAAGTGGATCAATCTGTTTCTCGATTGTTAAGGGAAATGATGCAATTAGGGTTGTTTGAAGATCCATATGTCGATCCACAACACGCACTTGATGTTGTCGCTAATCCAGAAGTACAGGAATTAGCAGATGAAGCACATCTAAAGTCAGTCGTTCTTTTACGCAATGATCAAAATGTATTGCCTCTAAAAGATGCGAAAATGAAAAATGCAAAGCTTTACGTCGAGCTTTTCCCTGGTGGAACGGATGGAGCGAATACGAAGGGATTAATAGAGAAAATTCAAAAGCACGATCCTTCAATCAGCATCACGGATCATCTTGAGGAAGCCACACATGCGTATATTTATGTGAAACCTGTTCAATCGAACTGGGATAATAATCCGCGAATTACCATAGGTCCTGAAACAGGAATCGCCAATGTCGATCGAATGATTGAAATTCAAAAAACAGTTCCGACTATTACGGCGGTCAACATGACGAACCCATGGGTACTTGATCAAATTGAACCAAATGCAGCAGCGTTCATCGCTACTTTTGGAACAAAGGATGAGGCGATTGTCGATGTGATCCGTGGAACATTCAATCCAACTGGAAAATTGCCATTTGCCCTTCCGGCTAGTATGGAAGCGGTAGATAACGGAATCGGTGATATTCCTAGTTTCGCACCTGAGGCAGATCCATCCTATGCGTATGTGAATCCATCTGGTGACGCTTATGCTTACGGATTTGGACTATCTTATCATCAAGGTAAAGCGATTGGAAAACCTGATCATGCTGTGAAAACAGGAAAGCCTGCTCATGCAGGGAACCCATCAAAAGAGTAATAAGTTTACAAAAAAGAGGCTCATCCTATGGATAGGCACTGAAAAAGGTACGATTTTCACTTCTTTCAGTGCCCTCTCCTAATGGATGGGCCTTTTGGAAATGGTTTTCTAATCACCGAAACCATCTATGAATCAAATACAAAAAGAAAATCGTCGCCACACTTAAGATGATGACCATCATATGAGCATCCATCATGCGATCGGCTTGAACGGCATCGTAAATCGCAATCGAGAGAGTTTGCGTTTTACCGGGAATGTTCCCAGCAACCATTAAGGTCGCACCAAACTCGCCCATCGCTCGAGCAAAACCTAACACCAAACCAGCGAGCACCCCTTTGTAAGCAAGCGGAATGATAATATGAACTAAAACCTGAAGTCTCCCAGCTCCGTCAACCTCAGCCGCGCCAATCGTATCTTTACTTATGGCCTCAAAAGCGGCTTGAATCGGCCGAATTAGTAAAGGCAGGGCCGCGATCGTTGCCGCAATGACCGCAGCCTTCCAAGTAAAGATGATCGGCTGCCCTGTCAATCCTTCAACCCACTGACCGATGGGGCTGCTTCTTCCTAACAGCAAGAGCAAATAATACCCCAAGACAGTGGGCGGGATCACAAGTGGAATCGTAATCAATATCGACAGCAAATCCGTTAGTTTGCTTTTATTAAAAGCAAACCACCAAGACAAAAGAATGCCAGCAATAAAAGCAAACAGCGTAGCAACCGCGGCAATTTTAAGCGACAAAAGTAAGGGCGTCACAATCGTATCCATTATGGCAAATCAAACCCATATTGTTGTAAAATGCTTCGGCCTTGTTCACTTAAAATAAACGCAGCCAATTTTCGGCTCAGTTCTTCTTTCTCGGTTTGCGCTGGTATGCCTAGCGCCTGCATGAGAGGAAGGTGAAGGTCTTCATCAATGACCTCATAAGGGAATTCCGTCTCGTTCATTAAGGCTAACGCGATGATCCCAACATCGGCATTACCTGATTCCGCGTATTGATAGGCTTGTCTAATATTTTCTGCGTACACAAGCTTCGGTTGGATCTCCTCCCAAATGCCCGACGTTTCCAACGCTTCCTGTGCGGCTTTTCCGTAAGGCGCATGTTCAGGGTTGGCAATGGCAATGGTCTTCACCTCAGGATCTACTAAATAGTCGAGAGCTAACTGATCGCCTTCAGGCAAAGCTGGCCCCATCAGAACCAGACGCCCTATCGCATAATACGCTTTTGAATCAGGTAGAAGAGCCTCTCTCTCCATTAAACGATCGATATACGATTCATGAGCGGCTAAAAATAAATCAAAAGGAGCTCCTTCTTGAATTTGCTGGGTTAAAAGGCCTGTAGAGCCGAACGTGAATTCTAACGCTATATCAGTTTCTTCGGTAAAGGCTTCTCCGATTTCCGTTAAAGCGTGATAGAGGTCGGAAGCGGCTGCTACGTAGAGGGTTTCAGCTTCATTTTCAGGGCTACAGCCAATCAGACATAAACTAACGAATAAGAATAAAAGTAAATGGCTTCTCATCATATCTCTAAACCTTTCCTAATAACTAATTACCTCTATTATACCATTTCTGTAACTAAAAAGACTTAGGTGACCCCTTCACCTAAGCCAACATCTTCTATTGTAGAAACCCCCGCAACGCCAACATCAGCAACTCCTTCTTTCTAAAAGAAGAAAAAGCCTCTCTTTCTAACTCACTCAAGCGCACCTTCGTCACAAATGGTTGCCCTGAACTCACTGTATACGGCTCATCGACAAGCAAATCAGCCGTAGATAAGCCATATGTTACTTGCTGCCGGTTGTTTGAAACCATGCCAAGCGTGACCCCTTTTTCAACCAGATGGCCATCGATTGCCGTGAACACGACGAACTGTTCTTCGTTCATGGCAATCGATGAGGGGGGGATCACGATCGCATCCAAGATTTTATTTTGAATGATCTTGAGGTTGACATGGTAGCCAATCTTGAGATCCGTCTCGATATCGCTAAGCTCGACGACAAACGGATAAGTGGTTTCTTGTTCAAGGTTGGGTGCTTTGCTCGGAAAGTTTGAAATCTGTGAGAGAATGCCGTCCATCGGCTCTCGGTCATGAACTCGTATCTCAACATTCATCCCTTCATCAATCGCGAGCGATTCCATTTCTGTTAACTCCCCTTTGGCGACAAAAGGAGAGGAAAGGAGCGTGAGAAAGGGTTCGTTTCGATTCGTGTTGATCTCTTTAACAATCCCAGTCACGGGACTCGTAATTTCTAATTCAGCCTGCTGTTCACTTAACGTGGAAAGTGACTGTTGGTACTGTTCTTTTTCAAGCTCAAGACTAGCGATTTGATGCTCTTTTTGTAAGATTTGAATGTCATATTGCGCAATTTGAGATTCCAATAGAGCAATCAGTTCTGGCTCGTCCTCGTATGTAGTTCGAGCTAACATATCTTTCATGTTGTTGAGGGTGAATATCTCATCCGAAAGTTGAGAGGATCGTAATTCAGTTTGTTCTATTTTTAATTGTAACTCTCTTTCGGCAGACCCTAATTGAATATTATGATAGCTAAATAAAACCTCACCTAACTGAATTTCTTGACCTTCCTCCACATAGACCGTTCCAAGTGAACCGAGGTTTTCATTTAAGTAAATGTGTTCCTCGCTTGTAGAGGAGATGATACCAGGTTTTTCGGTTGCCTCGACAATGTCTACTTGGGAGGGAGAGATAAACTGGTCAATGATTTGTAAGTGTTCGATGTTCATATCTTCTTGTAAAAGGAAGAAGACATTCATGCTAATAAAAAGGATACCTATTAGGAGGAGTGTATGTTTGATCCAAGCTTTCACTATGTTTGACCACCTTTTTCGCAACTAAAGAGTTAAATAAATGCCTAAAAATGTTTTAAGGACAGCAACTAAAAGAATAAGGAAATGAATGGATACGGTCAGAACGACAATAAAACGTTTTCGGTTCATGGCCAAAATCGAGTAAGCATATATTTGTATCACAATCGCAGCCACCCAAAAGATGGAGATGCCTCCAAAAAAGTGGATAAAATAATCATTTTCGGTTAACTTACTTGCGGCGACACCTAAGGCAAAAGGAGAGGCAACGGCTGGTATCCCTAGAGACAATTCAAAAGGAAGCAAGGCTGCTTTTCCGATTATAAGAATGAAGAGACTCACGGTTGAGACGACAAGGGTTTGTCGAAAAGAGACTTCATCTAAAAACGCCCAGAGAATTAAACTAGTAAAAAACACATAGACAATCGGCGAAAGAGCAGCATCAGCTAAACCGCCAAGTCCAATCATGACTTTCATTAATTCAAACTCACTAGCGGAATATTCCGTAATTAGTGCAGAAATATTCGCTGTGTCTAATGCAAAAAATAAACGGATCAAAGCGATCAACAAGCTGACCCCAACGAGGAGAGCTATTTTTCTAAAAGGAAATGGGACTCCTTCTGAAATCTTTAATTGATAGAATTTTGAGTACGGGTCTTTCAGGCTTTTGATTAATTCGAATCGAAACGTCATGTGCGGTATCTCCCAACGGCTATATATGAATCTATCATAATTCATTTTATCGAAAATAAGTAGGATTTCAAACAATTTCCATATTAGATTTTCCGAAAAATAAATACAAATGATTGCTAGAAAGCAAATAGGTTAAAATAGATAGGTATGAGGATCGATATCCGTGAAACCAAAAGATCAGGACATGCGTATACAAAACGGGAGGTGTAGAAAAGATGAAACCAAAAACGGATAAGCTTCTAAAAGGATTGCTTGGTTCGAGTGTGGCGTTAATGGGGCTAACCGCATGCTCTCCCGCTACACAGGAGGAGCTCTTTTCGGCTCCAGCTGAGCCGGATCCTAATGTTCAGCCGGACCTAGGTCCGCCTTCGCCAGATGAAGCGGATTGTGATACATGGAAGTGGGATGAGGAAGCAGAGGGCTATCAATGTGTCGAAGACGGGAACCCGAACCGCGGTCACTATTACTACGGGGGAATGTGGTTTCCAACGATGGCTGCTTTTATGGCAGGAAGAGCGATGGGTGGTGGCGGTACACGTCAGCCGGCCGTTACAACACCAAGAACAGACCCGAACGTAAGTCAGCCCAACCCGAATCAACAACGAAATCCAAACCAAGCGACCAACCCGCGCTCTGGCATGGGTGGCGGTGGTACTTTTGGAGGCTAAACGAGATTTATTTTATAGAGCGATACCGACATTTTGGGATCGGTTGTACGGGATGGAATATGCTCTTTATGACTGTTTGACATTGGACGAGGATGAAGCAGCAGCCATCAATCAGGCAACGCAAGACGTTTACTCCATTTATAAAAAAATGAACGAGATGATCCGAAGGGCTTCAGACGAAACACTTCTCGATCTCGGGTTTCCGTCAAAAGCTGTGTCCTTTTTGAGGATGAATTTCCTCCCATATGAGACGGTCATCGGGCGCTTTGATTTTGTCAAAACCAATGAGGGTTTAAAAATGATTGAGTTTAACTCAGACACGCCGACGTTTATTCGCGAGCTCTTTGAGGTGAACGGGTTGGTGTGTGTGGAATTTGATAGGGTCGATCCTAATGCTTCAAAAGAGTATGAGTTAGGAAAAGCCATCCGCAACAGTGTGTATCACTGCGCGCAGGGGATCTTATTAGCCGGTCATCCATATGTCGTTTTCACAGCTCATGAAGAAGACATTGAAGACCGTGAAACGTTGCTGTATTTAATGAAAGTGTCGAGAATCAAAGGAGCGGCTTTTGTTCCATTGAACGAGCTGCAACTTGTTGCCGGTGAGGGCGTCTTTGATTGCGCAGGAAATAAAATCGATATTCTTTACCGCCACACCTATCCGTTAGAAGCGTTACTCGAAGATGTAGCTGATGACGAGTTTCCAATCGGAATCGAGTTTATGAAGCTAGTGAGTGAGGGGAAAGTCGGTATGCTGAACCCAGCCTCAGCGTTTTTGATGCAAAGCAAAGCGGTGATGGCGGCGATCTGGGGAATGCACGAACACGATCATGCATTTTTTACAAAACAAGAACATGACATCATTGGCCGTCACTTTCTACCGACGTACTTAGATGAAGAACCTTTCATCGAAAATGGAGATCGGTATGTCTCCAAACCCGCATTCGGACGAGAAGGCGACACCGTTTTAGTGAAACAAAATGGACAAACGCTCTTTTCGCCGAAGGAACAAACCTATGACCAATATGTAAAAGTGTTTCAAAAGTATGTCGACTTGCCCGTGACAACGATTCATACGGAAAAAGGAACGACGGATGCTCACCTGTTAATAGGTAGTTTTATCGTAAACGAGAAACCAAGCGCCTTTGGTTTTCGAGCAGGGGCACAAATTACCAACAATCTATCTTATTTCTTACCTTGTGGAATGAAAGGAGCAAGTGAATGAATATTCGTTTTTATCTACAAACCTTCGATCATTTTTTGATCTATTTAGCTGTTTCTCTTGTCTTATTTCTAATTGGAACATACATATTTAAGTTGTTCACCCCTTACTCAGAACGTGCACAAATTAAAAACGGCAATACCGCAGTAGCGTTAAAGCTACTCGGAAAAATGGCAGGTCTTGTTGTCGTGCTTCAATCAGCGATTCGCCACTCGATTAACTTGGTCGATCTAGCCATTTGGGCGTTAGTCGCGATCGTCGTTCAAATTGTGCTTCACCTTGTAGTGGAATATGTGTTTACGCGCAATACGAACTTAGCAAAGGAAGTGGAAAAAGGCAACGTAGCCGTCGGTCTGTTCTTAGGCGGTATCTCTGTCCTAGTCGGGATGATTGTCGCAGCGGCGATCAGTTACTAAAAGGAGGTAAGACAAATGCTTCCATACCAATCACTTACGGAGCCATTTGAAGCAGATGCTTATTTGAAAAGATGGCTTGAGCTCGAACGCAAAGTGTCGGCTAAAGGCTTTACGTGGGCAACGCTCTATGAAAACTATGAAGACAACCAATACATGAGCGACTCCCTTTTAGTCGTCCCGTCTTCCTTAGTGCGAGAAGTTGAAAACGCTTCTAGAGCGGTGAACGATATTTTTGCGAAAACATATGAACAAATTTTAAAAGACCGTTCGGTGATCCACAAAACCGGTATTTCCGTGTTCTTATGGGATCTCCTTCTTACTGAAGGCAAAACGGCCTTCTCCTACTTTGTTCGGTATGACTTTATCGCTTCGGCCAAAGGTTTGAAAGTGATCGAAGGAAATACCGATACACCGGTTGGATTAGTAGAGGCTGCGATCGCGCAGGATGTTCTTTGTCAGGAGTACGGCAGTCCTAATCCAAATGCCCACATCAGCGCAAATATTAAAAGTGCCTGGAACCAAATCATTAAAGACTATCGAATCGGCAGCACGGACACACTCTATTTCACTTGCGCCGACTGGCATAATGAAGACAAACAAACCGTGCAATTCCTAATGAGCTTGTACCCGCAGCAAGCGAAGTACATCCCGCTCGAAGACATTGTCGTCGGCGAAGATGATGTCCAAACACCAGAAGGCGAGCGAATCGACTTTTTGTACCGCCTCTACCCACTTGAATACTTTTTAGAAGAAAAAAGCGGCACAGGTGAGCTGATCGGCGAACGCTTTATCGTTCACATGATGAACGATAAAGTGAAAGTGATCAATCCACCTTCAGCCTTGCTCATGCAATCAAAAGCGATTTTATCATTGATCACGGAGAAAAAAGAAGAATGGTACACCAGATCGGAGCAAGCCGTCATTGATCAATATTTTATACCAACCTATGATACGGCTATTTCACTTGAGTCCTATGTGAAAAAGCCCGTCCTTGGTCGTGAAGGCGGCGGCATTCAAATTGTCTCAGGTGGCAGCGTTTTAGAAGAAGACGTCGACTACTACCAAGAGCAAGCGGTCGTCTTTCAAGAATATTTCCCGATGCCTGATCAAACGATTGATACATGGGACGGCCCTTATACAGGCAAGTTGTTAATCGGGTCACACGTTATCAACGGCCAGCCAAGTGGCTTGTTTTTCCGAGTCGGCGGCATGATTACCGGGAATTTATCGATGTTTGTGGCATATACGACGGGGTAGAAGGTTTTTTTGCTAGTTTGCCTAGTAGACCGGCATGATTTTTTTAGTGTGAGAGGTGGGCAGAGGGTGAGTGGACGATTGCGAGCGAGTGATATTCGCGAGTTCTTGATTTTAATAGCGACTTTGCCACTCATATCATCGAACGAATCATATGAGGCCCCCGTACGTGCCTCTTCGATACAAGTGCGGGAACTTCTCGGTTTCAGCAAACCGAGGACACAGGAGGACACGAACAATGCACATTTTTCTGAGAATCAGCCTAGGTTTAATCAAAATGAAAAACCTAACATTATTTCTAACGACAGCTCTGTTTATTCTTGTAAGTACGATCATGATGTATGCCCTAGAGCCAGCTAACTTTGAAACTCTCACCAACACGTTTTACTTTGTGATGACGACTTTTACAACCGTCGGATATGGAGATTATTCTCCTGTGACTTTACCTGGTAAACTATTTGCTGTATTCATGTTTTTAATTGGAATTGGCTTACTTGGGGTTGTGATTGGCAAGATTGTGGATTCCTTTACGTTATTTAGAAGGATGAGAGAGGAAGGAAGGATAAGTTACATGAATAACCGCCACATTATCATTATTGGATGGGGAAAAAAGTCAGAATCGGCGATTAAGGAAATTCTTGATTCGGATGAGGAAGTTGAGGTAGTTGTCATTGATACACTGGCGAAAGCGCCTATGGATTTAACCGACAACCGGCTTCACTACATACAAGGAGATCCCTCCTCAGAGGAGCCCTTTATCAAAGCCAACATGACACAAGCGAACGCTGTGATAATCTTTTCCGATGACAACATCCAGGAGGCTTCATTAAAAGATGCAAAGACGTTACTCGTCTCAATCACAGTTGGACGATTGGCTCCTCATGTTCACACAACCGTTGAAGTCATGGCTGAAAAAAATCTAGCTAACTTCTCTCATGTGCAAGTCGACGAATTTATTTTGTCACAGGAAACCATCTCAAGACTTGCCGTACGCTCTGCATTATATAAAGGTGTCAGCAAAGTATATTCACAGCTTATAAGCCGTCAGCATGGGGAAGACCTCTATCAGCTATCGAAACATCCAAGCTGGGTTACATACAACGATGCTTTTCAAGACTTGTTGAAACAGGGCGCCACTCTGATCGCAGATAGAGACTTCTTAGACATTAACCGCAGGCTGAGTGAACCGATTCCAGAAGAAGCGCAGCTGTATATTATTTGTAATAAAGAAACGTATGAAAGATTGCGTGTCAGTTAGGCTGCGCAAAAAGGGATGAAAGCTAATGCTTCATCCCTTTTTGCGACGTATCATGCTGTTAAAAAACTTAATAATGATGACCCAATAGTAAAGAGAATCGTTACAATCCAGGCAGTGGTTGGTTTAACCGAAGCTACGATTAGACCTTGCTACAGTTAAGTTAATACAAGGGTCCATATTGAAAATAACTCAATGAAACTCACAATCGGATAGATTGGATCATATGGAACAAAAAAGAGTGTGAGGCGTGTTACACACTGTAGAGGGTTTAACCCAAATAGGTTAACAAACACCCACATGAGACAATTTAGGTACGTCAAACTCGTAGAGCATAGAAATACAAGGCTCTAAACGAGGCTTTAGGTACGTGAAAACCGGAGAGCAGCCAAATACAAGGTCCTAAATGAGGCTTTAGGTACGTGAAAACCGGAGAGCAGCCAAATACAAGGCTCTAAACGAGGCTTTAGGCACGTCAAACCCGTAGAGCGGATAAATACAAGGTCCTAAACGAGGATTTAGGTACGTGAAAACCGTAGAGCGGATAAATACAAGGCTCTAAACGAGGCTTTAGGTACGTCAAAACCGTAGGGCATAGAAATACAAGGCTCTAAACGAGGCTTTAGGCACGTCAAACCCGTAGAGCGGATAAATACAAGGTCCTAAACGAGGCATTAGGTACGTCAAAATCCACGAGCAGCCAAATACAAGGTTCTAAACGCCTCTTGACAACTCTTTATACTCTAGCTGTTTTACTACCAATGTTAGCTGTGACGGTTAGGGGGCTTCATGATATTGGGAGAAGTCGATGGTGGTTTCTCATAAGTTTTGTTCCGATCATTGGTGGAATTGTTCTATTTGTGTTTACATGTTTAGATAGTCAACCTAGCTCTAATCCACATGGACCGAATCCTAAACAATTGGATGATTACATAACGAACGATAAAAAAGGAGGAATGCTTCAACAGTGAAACCTCCTCCTTTTAATACATTGATGAAACTAAAAACATATTTCATTTTATTTTTACTACGTTTCGTGGTAAAACATCCTCCTTTATCCAATTTTCTATCATATGATTAAAGAAATCAGGATTAATCAAAGATATTCCGTGACCAACATTAGGTATAATAATTCATATACAATTAGAATTACTTAAAACTATATCTTTTGCTGATTTTTTCATTACTGCTTTTTCTCTTTCACCAACAGTAACTAATATTTTACTCTTCGCTTTATTAAAATCTTCGGGTATTTCAAATGACATATTTTCTTCCAAAATTCTAACAAGAGTATCTGATTTCATAAGGGAACTTTCCTTGTAATATATTTCAAAATATTCTTTATCAACATAAAGTGTTTTTGCTTGAAGTTTTGAAAATGATTTATTTCTTATCAATGGAAAAGTTAATTTAACAGAAGGACTAATCAATTTTTTTACAAATGAAAATGGTCTAACTAATGCACTATTTATCATTGCATAATCAATTAAATTTGATTTCATACTTAACATTTGAACAACCACTTGTGCTCCTAAAGAGAACCCAATAACAAGTACTTTCTTTTTATTCGCTATATTTTCTATTAACTCAATAACTTTCTCTGCACTAAATTTAATTGAAAAGTTATTCATTTGTTTACTTTTCCCTTGTTCTGGTAAGTCTATTGCAACACAATGATAATGATTGAAGTATTGAATTTGTTTATCCCACATCCAACTGCTTACTCCACCACCGTGTAAAAATACCATTAATAAAGCGTCTTTATTCCCATACTCTTGATAATATAAATCCAAATATTCCACCTCTCTTAAATCTACTTCTTCTCTTTTTTAGTAGCATGCTATTAAAGTGACCTGTTTCTTTAGCTTAAGTACATTACTTCACAATCTCAAATAATAATAACATGTATATCCAGTATTGTTGGAAAGTCTTACTCCATTAAATGGCCCTATTCATAAAAAAGCACGCTGTTCTTATTACAGAAAAGCGCCCAATTACGGAAGGTTATTTGCAGTTACCTTATTGAACATAGGCGCCGTTTTTCCAATTTGGAAGACCTGCTTGCTTAGGCTATACATAATAAGATTTCATTTATATGTTAGCTTTTTCTTCTTGTTTAAATATTCATGGAAATAAGCACAAAGAGTACCCTTATAAGGAATAATCTCAGCAGCCTTTTGTATGAACCAATTCCCATTAATTTCAGATTGCCGGAAACACTCTCTTTCTACTATTATAAGTTAGTAATTTTAAAAATAAATTGAGAGTAGGTGTCTATATGCCGAAAAAACTGTTTGTAAATATTCTTGCTGTTATTTTAATGGTATTTGTTTTTGAGAGTCATGTTCACGCTTCAGATAGTGACCCTCCAGAAGTTATAAATAAACAAATTTCATCTAGTCCTATTGCTTATAAAGGGAATAGCGTCCCTGGGTATTTGTCAATTATGTTAGAAACGAATGAACCAACGCGTGGCTATGTGATGGCTGTTGGTAATGGTCGTCAAACAAAAATTAATCTTTCAACAACTGATTTTAAAACAACGCATGTTGTTCATTGGTCACCATGGGATGATGAAAAAAAGGAACCGCTTCCCCCAGGGACGTATCAATTAAAATCCTATTTAACGGATAGTAGTTATAATTCAGCACAAGGGTTCCCGCTTGGGCAAATAACTGTTGTATCAGAAACGAATCCAAAGTCACTTGTTACATTGAAACAAATCGCTCCATCTAGCATATCACCAAGGTATAGTGTAAACGAAGCATTAACAGAAGTGCAATATGAGTTAAGCCGTCATGCTGACGTTCAAATTGCCGTTCAAAAGGATGGAGCCGTCCTATATCAAACTTCTAGAGTGAAACTCGAACCGGGACAGCACAGTTTCAAGTGGAATGGAAGAGACCAAAAAGGCAATATCGTTCGTGATGGAGACTATGAGATTGTCTTTAAAACGATTGAGTTAAACTTTAATTATCCAGCTACAACACAAACGATTGAAAAGCTCGGTTTAATAAAGGTAGCCAATGGAGAAAATCAAATTCCACAATGGCGTTTAAAAGAAATTGTTCAATCAGCTTCTTTTAATTCTCAAGAAATTACCCCTAATAATGATGGGGTAAATGATACGGTTTCTGGACAAATAACGGTCAGTGAACCTGTGAACGTCACCGTTTTTATGGCAACATTAGCCGGAAGTCATATGAACCGTGTACTTTCTATTCAAGATCTAAAGCCTGGATCTCATTCTTTTACATGGAATGGTACTGACATGATGGGTGGGAAAGCAATCAATGGTCAGTATTTTATCAAAGTGATGGTAACTGAAAGCAATGGGGCTACTGGTTATATCACTTTTAACGGTCAACCTGTAACAGTGAAAGAGAGCACGTCAGTTGTTGCTGCAGAGCCAGTTAAACAGGTACGAGTCACCTCTAATAACCCAACTGTCCAAGTGTATCCTATGTCACAGGGTTATCAGGCAACTAAGGGAGAGGTATTTCCCTTAATTTCAGATAGTCCTGAAAATGGTTATTATCAAATCTTAGTTAAAGACCAAGTGCCAGGTCAAATTCCAAGCTCTGATGTGGAATTAGTAGAGGCTTCACCGGCTTCTCCGCCACTAACAGAGCCAGTAGGCAATGTTACCATTCATACTGTTATTAGTGGTGATACGTTATGGAAGATTGCTCAGAAATATGAAGTAACGATTGTTGATATTGTTCAGCTTAATTCTTTAGATGTCGATCAACACCTCTTCGTTGGACAAAAGCTAAAGATTCCAACAAAAACAGTAGACCAACCAGTAAGCACAACGATTCATACCGTTCAATCAGGAGATACGTTATGGAAAATTGCTCAAAAATACGGAGTGACAGTTGACGCGATTGTAAAAATCAATCATTTAAATGAAACGAACTATCTATGGGTTGGTCAGAAATTGACGATTCCATCAACCCAACAGTCCGTACCAAATGTTCCAACAGAAAATAGGGTGCATACTGTGGTTTCAGGAGATACGCTATGGAAAATTGCTCAAAAATACCAAGTCACAATGGACGCGTTAGTGAAGATTAATAACCTAACGGAATCACAGTATTTAATGATTGGACAAAAGTTGACCATTCCAACGACTCAACAACCAACTTCACCGCAAATGATCGTACATGCTGTTGTTTTAGGAGACACATTATGGAAGATTGCTCAAAAGTACCAAATAACCGTTCAACAATTGGCCGAGTTTAACCAGATAGATGTCAATCAACCAATTATGGTTGGACAAACACTAAACATTCCAACGGTATAATAGTAATTATACCGTTAGTAAGCTTTGTACTTTGTAAAAATAAAGATATAAATATAAGGGGTTGTTTCTAGAGGTCTTTTTATGACTTTTTGGGATAACCTCGAAGCAATCAGCGGAGTGGGTTTGTCCTCTGTAGGCGAGTAGCGAACGGAGCGATTGCAACCTCCATTTCGGTTTTGAAATGACCCCAAAAAGTAGACACGGTTATTTCATTAGGCAGCTAGTTGGGCATGTGTTCGGTATTGTACTGGACTCATGCCTTTTAATTTTGCCTCTTCGTTTGGTATTATAGTCTTGATATATTTTTCTAGTTCTAGTTTAAAATGTTCTAACTTTCAAATTCTTTGAGATATAGAAACAATAGAAGACTTATCTTCCGGCCTTGTTACTACTAATTCGTTTTTTGCTATTTATTAAAACTAATTTATAATAGGAAGTAATTACTAGTTTTTAACAGGGCAATGAGGAGGTAATTATGAGTTCACTAGACACTAGATTCCTGCTAGAAGATATCAATGAAACGGCTGAATATATTAGTACCATTCTTGAGAAATCAGTTATTATTGAGAACAAAAATTTTGAACTTATTGCTTATAGCTCTCCAGATCATTCTCATTTTGATTCCACACAACAAAAAAACATTCTCTCAAAAAAATGTCCTGTTTTTATTATAGAACGACTAGAAATAGAGGGTATTGTTCAACAGTTAGAAACGAAAAATGATCCAATCCGAGTAGAACCTATTGAAGAAGTAGGATTGTATCAGCGTGTCGTGATCAGTGTAAAACATAACAAGCAAACGATTGGGTACATGGGTGCTTGAGTCTAATACTCTGCTTAAAGAAGAGGAACTAAGTTTTTTAAAGGATATCTCGTCACATGTTGGTAAACTGATTTACAAACACTATGCGAAAAAAGGTCAAAAAAACAATGATGATCACCAGTTACTTTGGAATTTAATTAATCATGAGTATGTGAACGAACAACAAATTCGTCGTGAAGCAAGGCTTTCCTCCTTTTGGCTGCCGGAGCGTTTCACTGTGATGGTTATTTCAATTTCTGATTCTTCAAACCGACCTTTATTAGAAGAAACAAACAAACTGATAAAAAGTTTTCAATCGATAAAAGCATCCTCTTACCTTGAAGGGTCTAAGATAGTTGTCGTTATTGGTGGGGCTTATACACAAAAAGAAAGCGCTATAGTCAATGCAAGAAAATTAACCGAAGAGATAAGAGATAAAAATGAATCGCTTTTGATTGGATTTTTTAAAGCCGTTTTTTTCATAAAATCGATGGGCCGCTATTTTAATTCAATTCATTACCAGTAATGAGTTCAAATAAGGCTTTTGATTCTTTTTCTGGTAGATTTATATACTTTCCTTTCCCTTCTATAACTATTTCAAGTCTATCTCGATTAGGTGTTACCCAGATGGCATAATAAGATGGATTTAATCTAAATCGGTACTCAGGAGGTATAGCCATAGAAACATATACATTTTCCTCCCAATCTGCATTTTCTATAATTTCCTCAACGGTTTTTAATTCATTCGCATCATCAAGCACTTTAACAGTTTTGTATCCTTCATCAATCCTTTCTTCAACTGTTATTGTCATAACTTGCTGTATTGTAGATTCTTGAACAGTCTCTTTTGCTTTTTTCAGTTGATTATTCTCTGCATTTGAACCGCTACAACCAACTAAAGTAATCATTCCCATTAACAATGGTATAGCAAGATATATTTTATTTTTTATCATTACTCTTCCCCTTATAAATAGACGCTAACTTCTTCCCATTTTTTCTTCAAGTAACCTGCAAAGTTCCTTCGGTAAGCAAAAGGCGATTCCTTATTCAAGCATCGCACCTGTTCGTGCAACAATCATTCACTATTATTCTTTGCTTTATCACTTAAGAGTGATGTTATCTTTTGAAGTTCTTGATAGATAAGAACCAAAGTACCAATTATAATGCCAATTAAAAATCCCCATTCTTCTACAAGGACTGTACCGATAAATGCAAATATGAAAAATATGATGTATGGGAAAAATTTCTTCATTTTATCCCCTCCTTTTGTTAACCTTAGCACAAATTTACATATATTAGGACTTCTTTTCTATTGAATTACACTGCTCCGTTTACTTCAATAACTGACATTTAAATTTTACTATTAATTTCCTCTTATCTGGTGCAAAAGAAAATGCGCCCCGTTTGATTCCAGGAACGCACCCTTTCGTTTATAAGAAGGTTCTTATTAAATACTAATATTCTGTTGCAACAGCCCCTAATGATATGGCTCTAATTTGTTTATCCTCTTTTAGTGTTAATAACTCTTCCTTGGTTCCAGTTACCACAACGCCAAGGATTATCCCTTCTTTCATGTTTAGGTTTACATTTTCTAGAAGAGGGTCTACTATATAGTCATAATTTCCTGTGCTTTTTATATCTTCTAATGTAGCAAGAAAATCCTTTTCATTTTGAGCTACAATGTCTCCTTCTCCTTTAGTAGTTGTACCACTAAAGCCATACACATGTGACGCAGTAGCACCCGAACTATGAAGACCTTGTAATTGTTCTTTAGCATTTTGATTATAATCATTAACCCAATACCAAGTTATTTTATTATTTAGATTAAAAAATTCTTGTATTTCACTAACTGAATAAGATTGATTAAAAGAGATAGCTACTTCCATTATCGCGTCATTAGGAGCATTTTGTATCAAGGCTAAATCGTTATGAATAGTCGTATATTCAAACCACGGATGATAAAATTGCATCGTTCTCTGTCCGTTTGTAGTGTTATAATGTCGATACTCTTCTTCGGTTTCACCAACTATAACCTCATCATATACCGCTATTGCTGATGATTTATTATTATGTCCTATTGCATTAAACTTTCGTATATCTTGACCCCAAGGGACTACTCTATCTTCAATTAATTTATATTTATTGTAGCTGTACGTTCCCGATAGAATGCCATAATCAAATTTTCCTCCTCCAATTTGAATATTGGGTTGTGAAATTTTAAATAATAGCCTATTTGCCTCAGCTGCTTTATAATGAGCCTTATTTACAATCTGACCATTAATAATTATAAATAGTGCCCCTACAAGAAGCAGTGAAATAGTTGAGATGACTATATTTCGAATAATACTTTTTCTTTTCGCTTTTTTAACTATTCCTTCAATATCATTAGACTGGAATGGATCATTTTTCATTATTATCCCTCCTAAAAAGTTTTGTAAGCTTTTTCCTAGCACGATATAAATAGGTCTTAACATTACTTTCTTTCAAATTAAGATACTCAGAAATTTCTTCATACGAAAATTCATCTTCATATTTCATTTTTATTAATTTTCGTTCAAGTGGTTTTAATTTGTATAATACCTGTTCATACTCTTCTTTTGTTTCTTGTTTAATCACGGTATCTTCCACATGATTTCCTTCCAATTCCAATAGATAATCCTCAAACTCGATGATTGAATGACGGCTATTTTTTCTACACAAATCGTAATATTGATTGATGGAAACTTTGTAAAGCCATGACTTAAATGCCTTAGAATTAATACCATCGATATTAAGAAATCCACGATATAGAGATTCTTGAACAATTTCTTTTGCATCTTCTGGATTAGCCCCCATCGAGCAAAGCTTTTGATATATATCGTTAGATAATCTAGTTATTTCTTCATTTGAGGGCTTACTCATTTCTTCATCTCCTTTCACAACTACTAAAACGAATTAAAGGTGATTATGTATACAAAAAAATTAAATTAGTCCTTTTTTAACTTCAATCAATAATTGAATATAAAAAAGCTTTACTTCCTATTTGGAGTAAAGCTTAATTTTATTATAAATTCTATTATTACTTTACCAAATCCCATACCATATGTTATCTCTTTAACTTTACTGCGCCGTTAGCTCAATAACTCTTACTATCATTTAAAACAAAAAAAAGAGAACCTCCCATTGAAGTTCTTTAACTAAGCAGAAAACGATCGGTAGGTGCCTCATAGAGAGGTGCGCACGTTTTAAGGTATTGCAGGTTACAGCTGAGCGCTTTCAACTCATAAACGTAACGACCGTCATAACCCATTTCCTTTCGTATGACCTCTCCAGTCACTTCCCCTAGTGCGAAAAACTTAATTTTGAGCGTCAAAGAAGTTTCCTCTTTGCTTGGAAAATCCAAATCGGTTGAAAAAGACAAGCCGAATGAATCCATTGTATGTACATCAATTTCTTTAGACTTATTAGAAATCTCTTCTATTATTAGGTGAGCTTTTAAAGGTTTCTGATATGACATTGGATAAAACCGCTTGTTTTTCATAAGGAAACCCTCACTTTACTAAATTTATACTATTATCATAGGGCAAACCGTTTACAAAAGCTGTCGTAATTTGCCACCGAAATAAAATAATTTTCAGATTTTTTAAAGAGAGATTTGCTCAATAAAAGGGAAACTCTCAAGAAACGTAGAACCCTTCAATTTAGTAAACACATAAGGAGGTTTCTAATGAATCTATTTGAGTTTCATCTGCCAACCAAAATCTACTCAGGCAACGGAACGTTTTTAAAAACAGGAGAATACATAAAAGAGTTTATCCAAGGCAAACGCCTTTTCATCGTCACCGACCCGGGGCTCATCAAATGGGGGGTGGTTGAAAAGTTAGAAAGCATCTTACAAGGCTTTGAAACGCAGTGTTTCACTGAGGTGAAGCCGAACCCAAGAGATACAGATTGCATTCGGGGAGGAGAGCTGGCCCATGAATTTAAGGCAGATGGCATCGTTGCCCTCGGAGGAGGATCGGTCATTGATGCAGCGAAGGCCATTGCGATTTTGCAAGTATTAGGAGGAAGACCGCAAGACTATGCAGGGCGCGACCAAGTCCCGTCGGCCGTGACACCAATCATTGCCATTCCGACAACAGCAGGTACAGGAGCAGAGGTCACTCGCTCATCGGTGATCACCGACACGGAAAAGAAAATCAAGCTCACAATTAAAGATGTAAAAATAGCACCAGCCGTAGCTATCGTCGACCCAGAACTAACGTATGAGCTCCCTGCACCGCTGACTGCATCAACGGGAATGGATGCACTCGTTCATGCAGTCGAGGCCTTCACATGCAAACGGAGCAATCCGATTGCAGAAGGTCTAGCGATTGAGGCAATGAAGCGGATATATCCGTTTTTAAGACGAGCGGTCAAAGATGGTACTGACACGGATGCACGATATCAATTAATGATTGGTGCGACGATCGCCGGTATGGCGTTTTCCCACGCCGATGTTGCAGCGGTACACTGCATGGCCGAAGCCATAGGCGGGCTGTATGACACGCCACATGGAGTCGCCAATTCGATGTTCTTGCCATACATCATTGCCTTTAATGCCGAAGCTGATTTAAAGAAACATGCGATCATCGGCCGAACACTTGGGTTGGCAACAGAAAGCACGCCGGACGAAGTAGCGACTGCAGCACTAGTCACCGAAATGAAGCAACTGGCACAGGACCTTGCCATTCCAACCTTTGCATCGCTACCGCAAGTAAACCGAGCAGACTTTGATGACTTAGCTGAATCCGCGTTTCAAAATGGTTCAACGCCTAGCAATGCAAGAGAGATTACGAAGGAAGATTACCTTCTCTTGTTTGAGAAAGCCTACGGGGCATAAAATGAAAGAAAGACTTGTTTAAGAGTCTAGTGAACCTTTTTTACTAGACTCATGATCAACAGGTCTTTTTTTATGAGGTCAAAAGAAAAATGTTTAAAAGTCGTCTCTGTTGGAGGAGACCAGGCCCTATCGACGGAAGAGATCGTTTCGTCGTTTATTATAGGAAAATAGATGGGATGGATCATAGATTGTGAGTGAGTTTGCGAGTGTGAAATAACACCTATTGAAAAAGGGTTATTTTACTATTATTCCATACTTTAGACCTATGAACTAAGAGGATATTTGAATTGATGTCTGAATCTTTTATTGCTAAAATGAGAGAGTATATTACATATTGAGCCAATTTTCAGTTTAAAATGGTATCTATTTACAAAATTCTACAAAAATAAGGACAGTCAAGGTGTTGAACTATGGTATTTGACGGAATTTTACTATCACTCATCGTTGGATTTTTAAGACGAGGTACATTAAGAGGCTTGGCTGATCTGAATTTAAAATATGGATGGGTCTTTCCACTTTTGCTAGGAGTACAAATTCTTGTTTTTACGTTGCAAGGAAGAGTAGCCATTCTTGAACAAATTAGTGGATTTTTGTTTATTCTTATCTATATTTTAGGCTTATTCTTTTTATGGGTTAACCGTGAGAATAAGGGGTTTGTTTTATTGTTTGTGGGGGTTCTATTAAACTTCATTGCAATAGCTGCAAATGGAGGTAGAATGCCTGTTTCTTATGAGGCAGCTGCCATTGCACTTGATCCCTTTTATACGGAGGTTCTAAAAAGTGGATTATACGCAAAGCATGCGATGATTACGGAGTCTACTAAGTTAGGATTTCTTGGCGACATTATTCCAATTACATCGCCTTATCCAAAAAGTCAAGTCATTAGTATCGGCGATGTCATTATGAATATTGGAATTTTTATTTTTATCCAACACCTTATGTTACAACATAAACGAGTAAAACCATCGATCTCTACACTTGTTAGTTGAAGGAGGTGAGTGAATTGAATAAGAAAAAATTAGTTATGAATCTAGCTATTATCGCATCTCTTGTTGTTGCTTTAACATCTGGTTTTGCATTAGTATAATTTTATGAAGGAGAAGTTGTCATATACTTCTCCTTTAATCTATTCTAGAGAGTGAGATACAATGAATAATCATGGTGTATTTAATAAAAAGGCTAATTTATACATCCTTATCTTATCAGTATTAGGGTGTGGTTTGTTCATCTTATTTGGGGATCTAACATTTTCTTATACATCAATTGAATGGACTCTTATTATAAGTTTAGTTGTTGTAAATGTCTTGTGTAAACATTTCACGATTTTAATCCCACCTAAAGGGAATTCTCTTGGAATGGATACCACTATTTATCTTGCATCTATTTTTATATTTGGACTAGAAATAACCTTAATGATTTTATTAGGTAGTATAGCAATAGTTGCTCTATACCGAGTCACGACAGCATGGTGGAAACATCTTTTTAATTTTGCTTCTTATTCAATCATGATTATTTGTTCATATTTTACCTATACATTATTAGGTGGGGAAACGGGGTTAATTAGTTTTAGTTACATGCACTCGTATTTCTTCTCTATGATTGTTTATATGCTTTTAAACATAATGACAATAGGTGTATTTTTCTGGTTAATTAGCAATGAACCTCTTTTAATCATTTTTAAAACATTTCTATCAGAAGCTATTTTCAGTTATCTAAGTATCTTAGTCTTAGCGCTTATATTAGGTATATTGTTAATTCACCAACCAGTGATAGGAATCTTACTTTTTACTACTGTCATTCTTATGCTTTCCTTAGCCTTCAAACAACACTTTAATTTATACGAACAAGCCTCTAAAAAAGCCAACAGAGATGACCTAACCGGCTTATACAATCATGGTTATTTCAAAGAAGTGTTCATTGATTTTGTGAAAATGAAAAACAGTCAGCCGTTTAGTTTAGCGGTCATTGATATAGATGATTTTAAAAAATATAATGATTATTTTGGGCATCTGCAAGGCGATGATTTATTGAAGTTTTTTGGTTCTTTGTTAAAAGAGGGTTGTCGTCCTTACAACTATACCTATGCTCGGTATGGCGGGGAAGAGTTTGTGATTCTCATGCCAGATACGTTGGGGAAACAGGCTTATGAGTTTCTGAATGGGCTACGGAAGAAGATGAATGATACATACTTTAAAGGTGTGGAAATTCTTCCGCAAGGGTGTCTTTCTTTTTCTGGAGGCATTGTTTCGCATGAGGGGTCCGTTTATAATACGTCTGAATTGCTCGATCAGGCGGATCAAGCGATGTATTACGCGAAGGCGCAAGGGAAGAACAATGTGCACCTTTATGATGAGGAGGATGTCGTTCAAAAGAACTTGGATGAGGAAAAGGAAATTGAGTTGCTTGAACAACAAGTTCGGATTTTTCTTTCGAAGGATGTCTATACATACAAGCATAGTAAGCGAGTCTTTAAATATGCGGTCAATTTTGCGAAGAAACTCAAGTTACATGAGCACGAGTCGAAGGTTCTGATTATGGGGGCACTGATTCATGATATCGGGAAGCTCGAAATTCCGCGCGACATCATTAATAAAAAAGGCAAGTTGGAACCGCATGAATGGGAAATGATGAAGAAGCATGTGACGTGGGGCAAAGAAATTGTCTCTACTAATAAAGAGCTTGCCCACTTACTTCCTTTGGTCGAGTTGCACCATGAGCGTTATGATGGCAAAGGGTATCCGCATGGGTTAAAAGGGGAGGAGATTCCTAAACTAGCGAGGATCTTATGTATCATTGACTCATTTGACGCGATGACGACGGAACGACCGTATCAAGCGACGAAGACGTTTGAGGAAGCAATAGAAGAACTAAGAAGATGTGCTGGTCATCAATTCGATGCCAAATACGTTCCAGCCTTTATTGAGATGATTGAAGAGAGCATCTATTTTGAGGCTGCGGCAACAAATGAATAGATTGATAGAAAACCCTGTCACCTCACCAACTAAATCGAAGAGTGACAGGTTTTTTTAGTATTATTCTGCAAATAAATGCCTACCAATAGAAAAAGTTGGTGTGCGCGTGAAAATCCATTCAGACGTTGCAATATCGGGATTGTAATAATACGTAGCTCCATCAGAAGGATCCCAGCCTGTCCAAGCGTCGCGAACCGCTTTATAGGAAATGGACGTTGGCGCTAATTCGTACTGACCATCATGCACGGCTGTAAAAGCATTTCGTTGATAGATGACACCTTCAATCGTAGAAGGGAATTCCGAAGACTTTAGGCGGTTTTTCACAACAGCGGCAACAGCAACTTGTCCTTTATAAGGTTCACCGCGGGCTTCACCGTGAACGATTCTAGCTAATTTTTCAATCTCGTCTAAGCGAGTAAACGTATGTGGACCAGCAACTCCATCAGCTGCGAGGTCGAAATCCTGTTGAAGCTTGCGAACGGCTTCCTCGGTAAGCGAACCATAATAGCCTGTCGCATTCGTATGTAAATATTCTAACGCGATCAATTTCTGTTGCAATTCGACGACTTGATCTCCATCGTCTTCTTTCTGTAGCAAAGGATGAGCAAATGATTCCTTTGGAAGTGCAAAAGTGATCATGATGAAAAGAACTGTCATAACCTTGAGTTTCATTCAATCTACCTCCTCGTCTTCTCTACTCATTTAAACATAAAAAAGAGAGAAACAAAGCAATACTCTAGTAATTGAGAAGAAGCTCCTAAATTGTGAAAATGTATGAAATAACTTTTTGTGAAGATAGGTACTTTTCTCATGAACCGTTTTATCTGAAAAAGCAATGTGCAGTCTGAAATGACGATTGGTGACATATAAGATATGTAAGAAAAACGAACAACAAGGATTGACGGCAACAAGAAAAAATGAAAGTATAGTAGTTATGATTGAAGGAATGTAATCGCCTTCTTCAAAGACTACATCATGAGAGGAGAATAAAAATGAGTTTGACCAAAAAAATCATTATTGCCCTTATTTTAGGGGTAGCTGTAGGGCTTGGGTTTAATGTTTTGGCTCCGGATGCCTTTGTACCTGTAGATACCTATGTGCTCACGCCACTTGGGCAAATCTTTTTAAAGCTAATTACAATGCTAGTTGTCCCACTGGTCTTCTTTTCGATTGTACTTGGAACTGCTGGTATGGGGGATACAAAAAAGTTAGGTCGAATCGGAAGCAAGACGGTTGGGTTTTATTTGCTATCGACCGTGGTCGCTCTTTGTATTGCGTTTGCCGTGGCTCTTGTCATTCAACCAGGTCAAGAGGGGTTAATGGGTGAGGCGGAAGGATCAGGATATGAAGCTGCAGAAGCGCCTCCGGTGATGGACACCTTATTAAACATCATCCCAACCAATCCAATTGACGCGCTTGCCAACGGGCAGATGCTCCAAATTATTTTCTTTGCCATTTTTATCGGTTTTGCTCTGGCACATCTTGGGGAAAAAACAAGTGGAGTGTTCAAGTTCATGGAGCAAGGCAATGACATCATGATGTTTCTCGTCACGATTGCGATGAAGCTTGCGCCATACGGAGCATTCGGACTGATTGCTTCAGCATTAGGAAAACTAGGCCTTGATGCCTTATCGTCCATGGGCATGTACATGATCTGTGTGATCTTGGCCTTAATTTTACATGTTACGATTGTCTACTCAGGTACCGTTTATTTCCTAGGGAAAATGAATCCGATTCATTTCTTTAAAAACTTCTTACCTGCGATGACGGTGGCCTTTAGTACATCAAGTAGTAACGCCACACTACCGGTTTCGATGAAAACGGCCCAAGAAAAGCTTGGCGTCTCTAAGCCGATCTCTGGCTTCGTGCAGCCGCTTGGCGCAACGATTAACATGGATGGGACAGCGATTATGCAAGCTGTGGCGACGGTATTCATCGCCCAAGTATTTGCCGAACCATTGTCTGTAGGAGCGTTAGTGACCGTTGTTTTAACCGCCACACTTGCGAGTATCGGCACAGCTGGTGTTCCAGGAGTCGGCATGATTATGCTTGCGATGGTCTTACAATCTGTCGGATTACCAGTTGAGGGGATTGCCCTTGTTTTAGCGGTTGACCGAATTCTTGATATGCTTCGAACGTCTGTTAACATTACAGGCGACGCAGCCTGCGCCGTATTTGTGGAACAAAGTGAAGGCGGCAAGGATAAAGTGGAAACGGCGTAAGAGCTGTTCCTGCATAGAAAAAGAGTCATTTCTCATTAGTTTAGATGAGAAATGGCTTTTTTGGCTTGCTTTGAGAAAAGCGCGAGTGGAGGCTTACTTCGATTGGGTGACTCGATGTATGATTGGAAACGACTGTTGTATGATCCGATAGGCATGATTTAGGATCAACGTCGTGAAGGACCTCAATGAATCTAGTCATTGGGTGTAAGCGGACATGAGTTCCGTTATTTCTGTTAAATACCGTCATTTTAATAGATTAGCGGACATCCGTTCCGCTATCATAGCTCAAAGTCGTCAGTTAGTCCTTATTTTTAGCAAATAGCGGATTTGGTGTCCGCTTAAACGCTAAAATAGGGGGTTATTGAAGAAATAGCGGATCTGATGTCCACTAGACAAGGCTGATCAATGGTTCGAGGTTGTAGAATCTTTACAATCATCTTGTTTTTAAACAGGAATGATTAAAAGTTTGTCGAATACATTATTTTGTAAGCGTTACCATAATGGAGGGATGCATGTTGAAAGCGATTGAACGATTTTACTATGCGAATGATTTGAGGGAGCACTTTTTTCCTGCGTATAACCAGCTGTCGCATGAGCAATTAGAGTGGGAACCACAAGGCTATAAAAATAATATTGGTTTCCTTCTACGGCATGTAGCACAAGCGGAGGATTGGTTTCTTCATGCGGTCATCAAAAAAGGGGAGATGATCCCAAAAGAAAAGCCGACTTACAATCGGCGGAAAGTCTCTTAGAATATTTACATGAGACGAGAGAACAAACGTTAGCGTTCCTCGAATCCAACCCGATTCGTATACTAGAAGAGACTCGTTCGATTCCTGAAGGGTATCGCAGCACACCCATTGATCATCCGTCAGTTGGTTGGATTTTTCACCGTGTGTTTGATCATGAAGTCTATCACTTAGGTCAGGTAAATACTCTTTTACGTTTACAGGGTATAACTGCACCGAAGATGTAAAGGTTCACAAATGTCAACTGCATACTAACTAGTTAGTATGCAAGAGGAGGTTGCAAGATTGAAAACCGAAGAAACAGATAAGATCAACGTTCATTACCGCACGTGTCCTTTGTGTGAAGCGACTTGTGGTTTGGAGATTCATACTAAACGCAACGAAGTGGTCGACATCAAAGGCGATAAACAAGATCCGTTTAGTCGAGGGTATTTATGTCCTAAAGGGTATCGTTTAGACAAGTTATACGCTGATCCTGACCGAATGAGGAAACCGATGATTCGAGTTGGGGAGAAGTGGCGGGAGGTTTCCTGGGGCGAGGCTTTTGAAGAGGTGAAGAGAGGACTCGGGTCGATCATCGGTCAGCACGGGCGGGACGCCGTTGCTACGTATCTTGGCAACCCGAATGTTCATCATTTAGCGGGAATGATCTACATGCCTATGTTCTTGCGTGCATTAGGCTCCAAGAACCGCTATTCAGCTAGTACGATGGATCAGATTCCAAAGCAGTTGACAGCCGAGCTCATGTTTGGAAGTGACTTTTCTATACCGATTCCAGATATTGATCGGACCGATTATTTCTTCGTACTGGGAGCGAATCCCCTTGTTTCGAATGGAAGCTTGATGACCGCGCCGAATATGAGGAAACGCTTGAAAGAGCTGCAAAAGCGAGGCGGGAAGCTGGTCGTCATTGATCCAGTGAAAACCGTCACAGCGAAATTAGCAGATGAGCACCATTTTATTATTCCAGGGACGGATGCGTATTTGCTCATAGGGATTCTGCAGACGTTGTTTGCAGAGAAGCTTGTAAATGTGAGCGAAGAGCACATCAACGGGTTGGAGGACGTGAGAAAAGCGGTTGAACCGTTTGAGCCAGAAGTGGTTGCGGCTAAATGTGGAATCGAGGCAAGGACCATTCGCCGTTTTGCACGCGAGATCGCTAAGGTGAAACGAGCCATTGTTTACGGAAGAATGGGAACGTCCACACAAGTATATGGCACCCTTAATAGCTGGCTCATTGATGTCATTAATACAGTGACCGGTAATTTAGATTCAGAGGGTGGTGTGATGTTTACAAATCCGGCAGCCGCTTCTAAACATGGAGGTGGAAAACGGAAAAAGGAAATCCGGTTTGGTCGTTTTCATTCAAGGGTACGCAAACGGCCAGAGGTGTTAGGCGAGTTACCGATTTCCTGTTTAGCTGAAGAAATTCAAACAAAAGGCGACGGTCAAATCAAAGCCCTTGTGACGATTGCTGGGAACCCTGTATTATCAGCACCAAATGGAGAGAAGATGATCGAGGCCATCGGACAATTAGACTTTATGGTTAGTGTTGATTGTTATTTAAATGAAACGACGCGGCATGCCAACGTCTTGCTTCCTGCTCCATCAGCGCTCGAACGCTCTCATTATGACCTATCGTTTTACCAGCTTTCGGTTCGCAACATCGCTCACTTTTCGAAAACGGTGTTCGAGCTGCCGGAGGGACAATTGGATGAATGGGAAGTGTTACTCCATTTAACAGCAGCTGTTATGGATCAAGAAGTCGGCGATGATCCGGTTTCATATTTAGACGATTTTGCGTGCAAACAGTTGATTAACAAGGAATGTTCGAAAGTCGATTCTCCGTTAGCTGAGAAAGACCCGAAGGAACTGTTTAATCAATTATCACAAAGAAGAGGTCCGGAGCGAATCCTTGATTTCCTTCTGCGCACAGGTGAATACGGAGATTTCTTTGACGAACAGTCGGAGGGGCTATCTTTATCAAAATTAGAAGAAGAGCATCCGCATGGACTCGATTTAGGGCCATTAAAGCCAAGAATTCCTCAAATCTTATCGACACCTTCAGGTAAGATTGAGTTAGCGCCAAAGCTGTTGGTAGCCGATGTAGAACGACTGAAGACAGATCTTGCGCTGAATGAAAAGCAATTACTGCTCGTTAGCCGTCGACATTTACAATCCAATAATTCATGGATGCATAACATTAAAGAATTAACAAAAGGAGGGAACCGCTGTACCCTGCAAATCCATCCAGCGGACGCAGCGCGCTACCACCTATCAAATGGTCATCTAGCAGAAGTGAAATCAGTTGCTGGAATGATTGAAGTGGCAGTAGACATCACCGATGATGTGATGGAAGGGGTTGTGAGTCTCCCACATGGATGGGGACACCATTTAACTGGAATTCAATTGAGTAATGGACAAAAGCAAGCAGGTGTAAACTCTAACCGGTTAAGTGATGAGAGACTGGTCGATCCCGTCTCGGGGAATGCGGTGTTTAATGGGATTCCGGTGTCGGTGTCATGCTTGTCACCATATGTAATTTGATAAAAGGATTGTAACCTGAGACAAAGCAATCTAGGGATCAGGCAAGAATAGGTAGACACGTAAGCGAATGAAAAGCAGGAGATTTAATGTTCGGAATAACCAAGAAAAAAAGTCAGCATGCCATATGATGCTGACTTTTTCCTATTACATATCTATTTTTCTTTTACGGATGATGATCCCGCCACCTACTAGAAGGAAAAGGGTTCCGAGAACGAAATAGCTATACATATTCGTAGAGGTATTAGGAAGACGAGCTCCATTTGTTTCAACGGGAGCTTTTTCTACCTTTCCTCCGTTTGACTTCTTATCTAACTTGTCTTTCACTTCTTGCTTTTTCTTCGTTTTGAACGGATTTTTTCCTTTCGGCTTTTCCGTCTTTTTAGGAACATCGGGTCTAGCTTCGGTTGGTTCTACTCCGTTCACTGGACTTGAAACGGTTCCGGCTACAAGGATCACAGTCCCACCAGCATCGCGGTCAGGAATCGTAACGGAAAGCGCTTGGTCCGCAGATACAGTGTACGTTTGATTGCCGTACACATCGGTAACCGTGCTTCCTGCTTCAAAAGGTACGTCAAATGTTACTTCGTTTTCAGTATTTCTCACATTGATCGCCACCACAACAGACTCTCCATCAAATGAGCGCTCAAACGCTGTGAATCCTTCTGCATCTGAACCGGCAAGCTGTGTTCTCGTTCCTTTAGAGAAAACTTGTGAATAGTCTTTTCTGGCATTTAATAGCTTCGTATAATGCTCATGCACATCATTTCCTTCAACGATGTCCCAATCAATCGTATATCGATTTGTATAGTACGGGTAATTTGCTTCGCCAAAATAGCCTAATTCCTCCCCGTAATAAATCACAGGTTGTCCTTTAGCTGTGATTTGAAGGGCGGCCCCTAGCTTTAATTTTCCTTCATCGCCATTGATAGTTGGTTGGTTTAAGAAACCAATCTCGTCATGACTTCCGAGGAATTGTCCAAGGGTGCCTCCGTTAGAGATGGCTGCATTACGAGCATGTAGCGTCTGCTCAACCTGTTCAATTTGGCCGTTTGCAAAATCGACTGCGTCGTTTTTAAAGTCAAAGTCTAGCAATGAATCCATCATTCCACTGTTTAAATAACCATGGTCGTCGTTGTAATAAGCGCCCCACGACTCCCCGATCATTTTGAATTCTGGCATAACTTTTGTTTGTTCACTTTTAAATTTCATCCATGTCGCATCTTCCACGTGTTTAACGGTATCAACACGGAAGTAATCAATGGTATTCCCGTTTGACGTTCTCGACTTTTCGATCCAGTCGACTTGCCACTGAACAATTTGCTCACGAACTTCTGGATCTTCGGTCATAAAGTCTGGTAATCCAGCTAATTCTCCGCGAACAGAATCGGTTCCGCCATCACGTAGCATTCCATCAAAACGTGCTCGATCCCAATCCGTAGGGAAATGCGCAATTTGGCCGTCTAGCTCGGCATCGGCTGCTTTTAATCCATATCCAGTATGATTTAACACGACATCGATCATCAGCTTCATCCCACGGTCGTGTGCCTCATCAATGAGTTCATGGAAGTCTTCCATCGTTCCAAAGTGAGGGTTTAACGTTTCGAAATTGCTCGCCCAATATCCGTGATAGCCGTAGTATGGTGTAATATGCGGAGTATCGTTATGGCGAACATCATACACGATATTTTCAACAATAGGGTTAATCCAAATGGTATTAATCCCGAGATCTTGTAAATAATCTAGTTTTGATGTAAGGCCTTTAAAGTCTCCACCTTTATAGGCGCCTGGCATCTCTTTATCATACCCGACTCCATAAGGATCATTGTTAGATGAATCGCCGTCAAAGAAACGATCGGTTAATAAGAAATAAATGCGTGCTTCATCCCAATCAAAATCACCTGCTCCAATCGAGTGACGAGCTTTGACGGTTACTTCTGCTGCACCTTTGTGTTCGTTTCCATAAGTATCTACAACGGTAATCGGCAGCGTCTTCACTCCCGCCGTCGTTTGGTGGTCAATCGCAATAGTTAGTTCCTGGAGCTCTGGGTCAATCGCCACTGCCTCTTTGCCACCTACTTCACGCAAGTCGACTGAAATTTCGCGAATGTCCACCTCATCTTCATTCGTTATATCCAAAGTGAGGACCGTATTTTGATGATAATCCACTTCTTTTGGTGCTACGGTTCCTGATACATCGATCGTCGAATTAAAATAAGCAATCACTGACTTTCCATCGACT
Source organism: Halalkalibacter alkalisediminis (assembly GCF_028610705.1). GTDB lineage: Bacteria > Bacillota > Bacilli > Bacillales > Bacillaceae_D > Halalkalibacter > Halalkalibacter alkalisediminis. The sequence continues at coordinate 25,257 of NZ_JAQQWT010000005.1, read as the reverse complement.
GTGTTATAGGGATCTGTGACTTCTGTTGTGACGCCATCCACTGTGACAAAGAAGGTGTATTCATAATCACCAGCAGGAAAGTCATGGTACGTAAAAACAAAACGCTCATTTTTTTCCTCTTTGGTCATTAGGTGACGGCCTTCAATTCCCTTAATGTCTAGTTCTACTTGTTCAATTTTAGCCATTTCATCTGTTAGATAAAGGTCTTTATCTCTAAATTGGAAGCTCGCATGGCCTTGATGAATCGATGGCTTACGAATAGAAGGGACGGTGAAAAATTCAGTTTCACCACTTGTGACAAATACTTTTGTCATAGGATCCGTTTGGTTCACGGTAATCGAACGATCGCCGCCTGGCTCTCGGTCAACCCAGTCTGCTTTACGTACGATGAATCCAACCTGATCAGCATGTGGACCTACCTGGATTTCAGCAATTGCTTTTCCATCTTCAAAACGGCTGAAATCATGATTTTGATCTTCGGCACCTGTCCCCCAAACCCACACGTCCCAATCTTCATAGTTCCCATCAGGTCTGTCATAGGAAAGGCGGATATGAGGTTGAAGGCCACCTTCTCTTTCTTTAATTGCTGCAACAGCAGCAGCTTCACTCGTAAATACATCTGTTAAACCTTGTACGATCCAAACCTCTGTGCTTGTTTCTTCGGTCGGAACAGGAAGATCGAAAGGACCATCTTGGGCGCTCCAGTCATTTTTTCGTGGAATCACCGTGATTTCATTTTCTGGGAAAGAATGAGTGCCTTTTGCAAACGTATACTCATTGCCAACGAAAGAGTCAAAGGCATAGCCTGCATCTGCATAACCACTATTGTAAATCCACATATCCCAGTTATCGAAATTTTCATTTGTACGATGGTAATGAATGGTATAGTCGTACATGACTCCAACCGTTTTAATCTGTCTTGTCGTTTCAAACTGATCTTTTACAGCCTTCACTTTAAACGTTTCATTTCCTGAAAGACTCTCAGAAATGGATAGAGTTGAATCCATGATTTCAACCCCGCTTGGAGCATCTTCTAAAGACCAAGTGACTCCTTCAGCACTCGTTATAGCACCACTGTTTTGAACAACGTCAGCTTTTAATGAGTGAGTGGACCCCGTTTTCAAAGTAGAAGGTATTGAATCAATGTTCAATCCTGGGACAACTAGCTTGCTATTCCCACTCACTTCCTCACTATTTAACGGATCTAACATCCATTCATCGTCTTTGATAAATTTATATGGGTAAACGTTTGGAGAAAGAGTAGTAGAGGTGGTCCAAACGCCATTGATCTGTTCCATTTCTAACGCATGGTTTTGCCAATCTGTAAATCCTCCCGCCACAAGAACACGGTCAGCGTTGTCATCTTTGTAATTGAAAACAACCGTTCCATCGCTACTTACAACAGGACTTGCCAAGTCAGAAACGGATTGAGCGGTAACGACTGCTGGTAACGAACTAGTTAGTAAACTAAAAACCATTAATAGAGCTAAAGTGAAAGAAAACCACTTTCTATGCTTCGTATACATGGATGACGTACCCCTTTCAAAACTAGTTTTTTTAAAAACTACCTCATCTTGTTGCTCTTCGTTGTATGCTTTTAAACACCTCCTAAATGAAATAGAAGTCATTTGTGCAATCGTTTGCATAAACGGTGAAAATAAAGTGCAACAAAATGCGCAGGTTGGCGGTACTTGTTGCAAGCGTTTTCACTGATAGTGTAAATCTATCATAGATCTGTTTATCTAGCAATCATCTTTTCACGTAGGTGTGTGTTAAAACCCTTTCTAACAGGTCACAAAGATGTTTAGTGTTGATGTGTCGCTAGTGGGACCATAAGAAACATGATCGAAAATTTGCTATAATACGGGGATCTGTTCTTGAATAAAAGGCATAAGGAGGAAGAACAAATGAATACCGAAAAAAAGCTATTTAGTTTAATCAATTCTGCAAGGGTATTAACATCTACTCTTGATTTAGATAAAGTGCTCCATCAATTGATCAAAGAGGTTTTAAATGTGATTGAAGGATCGAATGCCAGTGTCCTCTTTTTATATGATCAAAAAACAAATAAACTTTACCCGAAAGCTGCTGTTGGATTTAATATGAAGTATTTAAAAGATATTCTGCTAGATCCGGGTGAGGGGATGAGTGGGAAAACCTTTTTATCAAGGGATGATAGTGTCGTGATGGTCACCGTCTGTACCTCAATGATCTTCACTTGGGTCTTAATCTCAGAAGGGATCCCTAAATGGATCGCGGAAATGCTTCATGGATTGGGATTACCTGGCTGGGCTTTGCTACTCGTGTTAATTGCGATCATGCTTGTAGCCGGTATGGTGATGGAGCTTGTTCCTAACTTATTCTTATTTATTCCTATTTTCTTTCCGATCGCAGCAGAGATTGGCATGGATCCAACTCAATTTGCGATAGTCATGTTAGTCAGTCTTGCTTTAGGTATGTTTACACCGCCAGTAGGGGCCACTCTATTTATCTCTTGTTACATTGCGAAGGTTGGAATTGAGAAAACCATTAAAGACATCCTTCCATACTTTGTAGCAGGTATTGTCGTTGTTCTATTAATTGCTTACGTACCGTTCTTTACGTTGTGGTTGCCGGAATGGTTTGAGTAGGATTTGGGATGAAAAGTGAGTTCTGTAATGAATCTGAGCCTCTAATCAATAGTTGATTAGAGGCTCTTAACCATGATGTTCGTTTGCTTTAACCGAGGGGCATGCAGATAGAGTGGTGTTTGTGCGGAGCGGAATCGGTTTTAGTAAACACCTACAAGGGCACGCCCACTGCACCGCGCCTCTTCTCCAACCCAACTCAAATCTATGATAAGATAAAAACAAAGAATGAAGAGAAGGAGAGGGCAATGGATGAGCGTAACCATTCAGCGAAATGATCCGTGCGTTTGTGGAAGTGGCAAAAAATATAAGAAATGTTGTATGAACAAAGAAAAGGTTATTCAGCTGAAGCATGTGAAGGAAGAGCGCTTTTTACAACAAAAGCATGCTTTAACTCTAATGTTAAGAGAGTTTATCTACTCTAAATTTTCTTATATGCAGCATCAAAAGCAATTCAGCTTGTTCAAAAAGCGAACAAAGGGATTGATAGAAGAGTATGTAGAAGAGAGTTTTTTTGACTTTTGGCTTTATTATTTCTACCGTTTTGAAAATGGATTGCGAGGCATTGAGTGGTTTGAGAAAGAGCGGGGCGCAAAGTTATCTGCAGCGGACCGTCAACTAGTCAAGCAGTGGACAAGTTTGAAGCCGCGTTTGCTTGAAGCGACGGGAAGGACGGAGTCAGTGATTCAATTTTCCGATGTGTGGACGAAGGAAACGTTCACGGTCAAATTTCCAAACCAAAAGTTAAAGTCGTTTGCTCCTTGGTACGGGACGTTAGCTTTGCTTGAACCATTTGATGGACATTTCGAATTCCATGGCATCAATCGGATGATTTCTCCTGAAGATATACAGATAGCGAAGCGAGAAGTAGAACAATGGTCGAAAAAAACGTCTCAGACGAATGAGCATATTTTATTTGAATACTTCCCAGAAATTCTTGCAGCCACAATGGGGCCTGAACCACATTCTCATACGCACAAAGACATTCATCTTTATAAAGTCCAAGCCAAGGTGCTTGATGATGAAATCGTTGCAGAGTATTTTTACCGACTTGAAGATCTTGTCATTGACGAATGGAATAAAACGAGCAAACAAGGGGGCTTTGCAAAGGATTGGAAGGTGTACCGAGATACACTAGTAGAAGGAGAGATCGTTCTAGCGGATGTCGATGGTCATCTCACAATCGAAGAGGATGAGCTTACGTATACCTCTCATCATTTAGAAGCAAAAAAGGAATTTATGAGAAAGCTTAAACAAGTTCATATGGCCATTACGAACGTAAAAGAGCAGATCGAAACGATCACGTTGCCGATACATGCCGAACTTCAAACGACGATGATTAAAATGGGAGAAAACGTTCCGCCGTATGTGGGTCTTTACGTGCAGTCTATTGGGTTAATCGATGTCACACAATCGATCCCGAAATACGACAATCTTTCCTTAATCGAACTAGTCAATCACAACCGAGCAGAAGATGCGGAGCGATGGTTGAAGCAAGCGGAATATCATGTGTATGCGATGACCGAAAAGGAGTATGGCGATGTCGACTTTACAGCTGATTTGAATACGGTGCGAAAGAGATTAGGGTTACCTTTATCCCCCTTTGTTACAGAGGGAGCAAACCGTTTTTCTCAGGTCGAAGCGACGAGCCCGCAAAATCAAAAGCCAACGCCTGTCTCTGAAGAGGACATTGAGGTATATGAGAAGTTAGGATTCACTCCTTCAACGATCAACAACTTTTATACGAATGATATAATTGATTTTTATAAAAAAAAAACCGACGGTAAAGGTGAAAATACAGTAAGAAAGTATAAAAATAGTCTCTTTGATATCCGCGAGGCATTGGAGGCCTCAATCTTTAAAAGCTGGAGCGAGGTGGATGATAAATTTTGGGAGAAGTTGATTGTTTTTGATTTTACTGAGATTAATGGACCTGCGAGTAAGTCGAATGTGAAGGAATTCTTATCTACGGTGAAAATCTTTACGAAATGGCTTGATAAAAAGCAGAAAACGAACATCGCTAAAGAGGTAGCAACCTTCATTTCTACAGTAGAAGATGACTTAATTCGAGCAGCTGAGCTACTCACTGAATTCAATCCGTATCAAAGGTATATGAATGAAGCAATGGAGAAAATGAATGACATCGCTAAGATGATGCGTAACATCGCAGAGCCTTATGATGACCTTCTGGAAGGTACATTTCAAGTGACAAAAAAGAACAAAGCCAGCATTAAGATACGAGAACTAGATGAAACCGGCGAAGAAAGAACCGTCAAAATGTCAGCCAACCAACTTCAATACGTCAATGAGGGAATGTTTTTCTTAGGTGAAATTGGAAAGAAGAATGCCGGTGCTGCGGCGTATGAATGGGTTGATCTTTATCAAGTGTATGTGAAAGAAGCAGCCTTTTATCTTGAAATTTTCTAATTGGAGGACTAGATGAATAAGGACTTTGGAACTTACCGGGAATTCATTGAACTTGCGCATAAAGGAAGAGAAGAGCTTTTACACGTGATTGAGAGGGGAGAACAACGTTTAGCCCCAATCAAGTAGAATGACTTTGCGAACTCCTTGATTAGCGATAATACGAAAGGGGATGTGCCAGGCACATCTCCCCCTTTAGCTTTTTCTCTTTTTCATCGCCTTTAATAGATAGCCACCCTTAAATTTACGAGGCTCATAAGAGATAATAAAGGCATGTGGCTCATATTGATCAATCATAGAAATTACCTTTTCTTCTAAATTTCGTTTGGTTAGTATTTGTAGTTGATAACGAACACTATCTTTTCCCATTCCTTCCAATACGGTTACCCCGAAACCATTATTCCGAAGAGTCGAAACAAGTTCGCTATTCTGATTCAATAAGTTCACAGTAAGGGTTGTATAGCCTAAGGCCAATTTATTTTCAATATAGCCCCCTAAATAAATACCAGCTGCAAACCCTAAAGCATAAACAAGCATCTCCGCAATGCTTTGCTCACCACTCAGGACGATCGACAACCCGAAAACATAAATTAAAGCTTCAAGGAATCCGAAAATAGAAGCGGGAATGCTCATATTCTTTACGACAAAAATAATTCTAAGAGATAAAACCGGTACTAAAACAATTTGTAGTAAAAAAATTAAAAGGATGCTAGGCATAGGTAAGAACGCTATTTCTATAAGGATTTTTCAAATAGAATAGACAAGCTTGTTTCTAACGTTCCCAACTATTTCTGGATTATGTGGGGAGTATGCACAATTCAATAGTGAGCCTATTTAAGTTGTAGCAATCACGATAGTGGAGGTAACGTCAAGGCTGGGAGGGATGGCATAGGATGGTCCGATTGCTGATGTGGTGAAACCTAAAGGTATGTGCCTGAGGATATACAGAGTGTGTTTGTGAGCGGACATGAGTTCCGTTATTACAGGGAAAAAAGTCATTTTTAGGAGGTTTGCGGACATGTCTTCCGCTATTCTAGTGATTTTTAGACATTTCGCTCTTTTTTTTGAAAAATAGAGGATCCGATGTCCGCTTGAACGATGAAAGTAGGGATTTTGGAGGGAATAGCGGAATGTATGTCCGTTGATTACTAGACGAGGGAATGAGTCGATCATGAACGAGCAAAAAAGCGCATGGTTCATGCGCTTTTTGCTGAATCAAGTAGCGATAGCAACTGAAATCAAACCTTCTCGACGACAATCTCTTTTTCTTCAAGTCCATTTCCGTTATAATCAGGGGTGCCAGGCACCCCTAAAAAAGGAGGATCACAATGAATAAATGGCTACTACTACTAGTTACAGGGCTTCTACTAGTATTAACAGCTTGCGGAGCTCTGCAAGAAAATGAAGAAGCCGGTGAACAGGAAACAGAAGAAACTGATGAAACAGACGAACGAACGGAACCGACTGAACCCATCATCGTAGAGGAATATCCAATTGTCACCATTACGATGGAAAACGGCGAGGAAATCCAAGCTGAACTTTATCCACATACCGCACCGAACACTGTGGTTAACTTTATTTCATTGATTGAAGACGGCTTTTACGATGGCTTAACGTTTCATCGGGTGATGCCTGGCTTTATGATTCAAGGTGGAGACCCTGTAGGAGATGGATCTGGTGGTCCTGGTTATTCAATCGGGGGCGAATTCACAGCTAATGGATTTGAGAATCCATTAAACCATGAGCGCGGCGTCCTTTCGATGGCTCGCACCAATGATCCTAATTCAGGAGGATCGCAGTTCTTTATTATGGTAGATGACTCACCAGAACTAGATGGGCAATACGCTTCTTTTGGACGAGTGTTAGAAGGAATGGAAACCGTTGATGCAATCGTCGCAGCGGAACGCGATTTCCGTGACAAACCAAAAGAAGAGCAAAAGATGAAGACGGTGACTGTCGATACGAAGGGGTATGAGTATCCGGATCCGGTCGTGCAGTAAGTTTGCTCGGATGATGAGAAAGGGGATGCTTCAACTTAAAGGGAGCATTCCTTCTTTCTGTTATGAGCGAAGATCTTCTATTTAGTAAACAATACAAGGAGTGAGAAGCGATGAAATTAACGTACATAGTGATCCTATTAGTGATCATCATGAGTGCCTGCGCCCCGGCTGAACAAAGTCTACCAAAAGGTTCCGAGATTGAAGCTTTTGAAGTAGAAAATCCAGCCTATCTCGAAGGGGAATGGCTCGTGGCTCAGGTAGATAGAGTGGTCGATGGAGATACGATTGTAATCTCGCAACTCAATCTAGATCAAGTTGGAAATAGCGACATTGTTTGGGAACTTGCTGAACGAGAGTCAGCCGTTAGAGTGCGATTCCTAGCAGTGGATACGCCTGAGAATACCAAAGAAAAACAAAAATTCGGGCAGGAAAGCACGGATCTCGTGAAGGATTTACTAGAAGGGAACGAAGTCATCATCGAGCTAGATCCAAAGGCACTGTTTGATAACTATGACCGTTTACTAGGACATGTATTCACGGTGGAAGGGGCCAACGTTCAACAAGTACTCTTGAGAAACGGATTAGCAAGAGTGGCCTATTTATTTGATGACTATAAGTATGTCGACGACTATCTTGACGCAGAAGAAGCGGCGCGCTCGGAGCAGCTGCATATCCATTCCATAGAAGGCTACGTGACGGAACGCGGGTTTAATATGGATGTAGTGGATAAGTAGGGAAATTATTCACTAATTGGGGATAATTTGTGGAAAAAAGAGTGTTATGTGGATAACTGAATTTCGTCATCAGCAGCTTTTGTGAATCGATCGTCCTCCGACTATTAGGTATAATGAAGAGCGAATCAGTCTAAAGATATTATTTTTTTTATCTTTCACTCAAAAGACCCCCTCAAAAAGTGGGATAGTCACGTATAGGTAGAAAAAGAGAACACGAAATGACTAAAAGTGAAGGTGAACAGACATGATTGGTGAAATGGTTAGAAAATATCGCATAGAAAAAGGGTTTTCTCTCTCAGAACTCGCAGAGCATACAGGTATAGATAAGTCCTATCTCCTTTCCATTGAAAGAAAAATTCATCTAACTCCTACGATAGAAGTATTAGAAAAGATCACCTCAGCTTTAGATGTATCAATGGACACATTGATAAGCGAATGCTCATCAGAAGCTACGGACCCCGTTTGGGATGATTTGGTGATCGACGCGCTAGAAGCAGGAATGTCAACAGAGGACTATATCCAATTTATTCAATTTGTTAAAAAGCTAAATCCCGAATCGACACCGTTGCAAAAGTCGAGTGCTTACTACTTTGAAAGGTTTGATGAGAAAATAAGTTGAGGAATAAAGCTTTAGGTGGAGTACTAGAGAACATGGTTGATAAAGAGTGACTTACAAGAAAGACGAACAATGGTCTTTGATAAGTCACTCTTTTTTTTGTAATGAAAAAGGAGGAGAACTTGCTTCACGCAAGCTCTTTTTTGGTGCGATAGCGTGATCAGGTACTCATGACTGGCGTTTAGTTAGCGATTATCAAACTTTTCAAAGTCGTAATGGAAGAATGGAATTGGTGGCCACGTAAAAATGAGGGGGGCGCTCGATTTGCAGTCCAACAGCACCACTCAACCAAGCCTACCAACCCACCACCACCAAAAAGACGGCCGAGCACCAGCTCGCAACCGCCTCATCTCAACTCAACTCAACTCATCTCAACCCTATTCGCGATCCTGCAGCTCTCGATTCGATTTAGAAATCGTAATTCTTTCTTCGCCGTTACTCGGCTGTACGGCATCTTTGCTCTTGATCATGTTGCGCTTTGACTTGGAACGTTTGCTCATACGAAGAACTCACTCCTTTGTGAAAGGTTAAGGATATTTTTAGCGGAAGGAAGCGAGTTTATGTATGTTAGTCCGTTCACAGCACAAAGTTGGAATCATACGAAAGACATAGGATAAAATGTGTTATAGTTATAATAGGGAAATCATTACAAGGGAGAGAGGAAGCATGCGAAAAAAAATCATACTCGCTTCCATTGCATGTATCCTTGCAGTTGGCTCTATCTTTATCTTTTCTAATGAGCAAATAGAAGAAGCGGAAGTGATTTCCGAAATAGAAGAGATCGAGGAAGCGGCAATGGTCCATCGTCAAGCTGAGACTGAACAGGTGGAAAACAAAGCAGTCGTACATGAAATCATAAGCGATACACATCATTTATTAAATAACATTACTGGTTACGGGAACCATGAAAAGTATCGAGACGCATCTAGTGCTGATTGGGAAAAGATAAAAAAGGAATTGCAGTCGGAAGCCAATCAAGTGGAGAGAGCTCTAGATTTTGCCGAAGAGACAGTAAAAGAAGACCTTAAAAATTTTGTTCATATTACTCGTTATGCAGCTGATAGTCATGATCATACCGCCCTCTTATATTCACATAGGATTATTCACGATGTAGATACCATTTACAATGATAAGCAGAAAAAAACGTTCAATGCTGCGAGAATTTCTTCTTGGAATGGCTCAGCTAAAAAAACGGTTGAAAAACTACTTAATCGCGTGGGAAGTGACGAATAAACGTCACTTCCCTTTTTAATGTAGGATTATGATTATTTCCTGGAAAATTGTCGAATCTTATATAATAAGAACGTTTAATAGAGTATAATGGATGCAATTCTGACAGTTGGAAAAGGAGTTGTCGTTTTATGAAGCGAATGTTAATGTTTTTGATCTTAATGGTGACTTTCACAGCTTGTCAGCAGGAACAAGAAGAAGCAGTGAAAGAGATGGTTGATCCACCTTTAATCGATGCAGAAATGATTGAAATAGAGGAAGAGGAAGTCAATATTACGATTGGTTCTATTGGAGATGTTCTTTTACATAGTCGCGTGTATAAAAAGGCACAGACGGAGGACGGCTATGACTTTTTACCGATGCTTGAACGAGTCGAACCACTGTTACAAGCTCCCGATTTTATGATGGCGAATCAAGAGTCGATGCCAGGTGGAGTCGAGCTTGGGCTTTCTACCTATCCTAATTTTAATAGCCCTCATGAAATTGCTAGCAATTTGCAAACAGTTGGTATTGATATGGTGATTGGAGCGAATAACCATACGCTTGATCGAGGCGTAGAAGCGGTGGAAAGTGCGTTAGATTATTATGATGAAATCAACATGGAGTATGTGGGCGTTTACCGAGATACAAAAGACCGGGAGAGAGAGCGCATCGTCACCGTTGACGACGTTACTATTGGGGTGTTGGCCTATACGTATGGAACAAATGGAATTCCGATTCCTGCTGGCCATGAAGATATGGTGGCTTTAATCGATCCGGAGCGAATGGACAAGGATATAGAGAGACTCCGCGCGCAAGTAGATGTCCTCATTGTGCATATGCACTGGGGAGCGGAATATGAAAATGAACCGAATGAGGAACAACGCGAGTTAGCTGAGCAGCTGTCAGAGGCTGGTGTCGATATCATTTTTGGACATCATCCACATGTATTGCAGCCAATTGAGGTCATCGAGCAGGAATCCGGTCATGAGACAACGGTGTTTTATTCACTTGGCAATTTCATCTCTTCCCAAGATTTTGGGCTAACAGATATTGGTGGGGTGGCTACGGTCGAAGTGACGAAGACGACAAAGGGCGACGATGTATCGATTGATATACACACTCCTCATATAGAACCGACTTTAGTCGAACAAGGAACGTACCGAGTGTATCCGTTCGCAGAAACGGATATCAATCCCATTATGGGTGGGACCTATACGGAAACAATCGAGCATACAGAGAGGTATTTAACAGAGTAGCTATATTCCTCTATGACTTAGAAGGACCACCAGTTAGTTTTCATACCTATTATTTTAAAACAATGCAGCATGACCAAGAACGAACCCATTTCTCCATTTAGCGAGAAATGGTTTTTTGTTAGACCATTTTCGTATAAACGGTTACTGTTCGCGCAAAAGGTTATGGTCACTTCCTAAACGTCTTTATAATGTAACCTTATGACGATATGGCCAACCTCCATAGCGATAAAACCATTAAGTAAACCAAAGAAACCAATCGTCATCATATCAAAGTTTCCTCTATCAGTAAAAAATGTAGTTACTAGCATAATTCCACAATAAAAAATAAAAAGGACACCTAATGCATTTAATATGCGACCAATCAACAAGTTCCTCTCCCCCTTCATCCTCTAAACCTCACCTAATTCAATAACACACACTCATAATTATCATACAATACGTTCTTTTTTGCGATAAATTTGTCTAAACCTTATCTTCAATAATAAATCCGTTCGGTCGTTTTAGAGCAATAAGGAACATTTGGGAAATTTTTTCTCCTTTTTTGTTCATACTAATCATGTTGGAGGCATTTTATGAAATTCATATGAATGGGGAGGAGCTAGAGCTGGTTCCACTCGAATAAACTTAGGAGCGTAGCATGAAAAAAAACGTAAATTCTTGGATAATTGTTTTCATAGCCAATGTCATGATAGCCTTGCTCATCACTAGTATAGTGTTAGGGCTGTTATTCCAACTAAATGTGGATGCGATCATCGACTGGATTCAACTGAATACGAGAATCTTTTTGCTTATAACCTTTCTTATTTGGGGTTACGTCATGATCTTCAGCCAGTTTCAGATTAACGTAGTGTTGAGGTTATTGGAAAACCCTAAGTACGAAATTTGGATAAAAAAAACCTATAGTATCACATGTCTACTTTTACTAGCAGTGCTTCTGAATTTTGCGTTGGAGTATTTTCAAGGTTCAAGGGGAGTTTCAGGGACCATTGACTGGATTCAGGTTAAAACTCGGTTGTTTCTATTAGGGTCTTTTTACTTGTTTTGTATGGGGTTGTTTCTATTCGCCTTAATAGGCAGGCTCTATATCAGTTCCATCCTTTTATCGGCATTTGTGTTGACGATGGGCGTTTTGCATGGGAATAAGCTTAAATTTTTAGGTGAACCGCTTTACCCATCTGACTTTACCCAGACGGCTCATTTTACAGATGTGTTAAAGATGGTTGTTGGCTATTTTTCTCCGATGTCTATGGTCTTCTTGGGAACAGTGGTTATGATGGTGGTTTTGGTTTATAAATGGCTACAAGAAGTCAAGATCCATTTAGTGAGCAGGGCTGCAGCAAGTATGTTTGCCTTATTTATGGTCTATTCGATCACCTACCATCCAACTACGTTTATGGGTGAGATTGTGGAAGAGAATCATTTGGAGATCGTTCGTTGGAACCAACTAAAAAATTATAGCAACAATGGATTTGTTTTTGGGTATCTCTCCAATTTAAATCATGAAACGTTTGAAAAACCAGAGAATTACAGTCAAAAGCGGGTAGAGGAAATGGTCCAAGCGATTCTAAATGAAGGGGGAGCGACACCGGCGAGTTTTAGTGATGAACGATACGCGCGACCGAATATCATCTTTGTCATGAATGAGACCTTTTGGGATCCAACAAAGCTCGACGTCTCCTTCAGTGAGGACCCGATGCCGAATGTGCGGAATTATATGGCCGAACACACATCAGGGTCTGTCTTATCTCCGAGCTTCGGTGGACAAACAGCCAATGTAGAGTATGAAGCGTTAACTGGATTTTCGATGAGTGCCCTACAATCAGGTGCGATGCCTTATCAACAATTTATTGATAGCAAGGCAAGGGTGCCTTCACTTGCAAGTATTTTAAAGGAAAAAGAATATCGAACGATTGCCCTCCATCCTTACAACAAAGCTTTTTACAAACGAACGAGGGTGTACCAAGCATTTGGGTTTGATACCTTTATCAGCATAGATGAAATGAAGCACAAGGAGAAGTCTGGGTCTTATATTGGCGATGAGTCGGTAACCGATGAAATTGTGATGCTTTTAGAAGAAAGCGAGCAGCCTATGTTTGTCCATGCTGTCACTATGCAAAACCACTTTCCGTATGGAACAAAACGTTATGAAGAAAATACAATTGAAGTGAGCGGAATCAGTGATGAGCTTACGTTAGAATTAGAAGTTTATGCAGAAGGCATTAAGCAAGCCGATGCGGCAACCAAAAAATTAGTCGACTTTGTTTCGGATTTTGAGGAACCAACCGTTGTTGTTTTTTGGGGAGATCACCTCCCGATTTTAGGGGAGGACAAAGCGGTTTACAAGGAACTAAATTATGGAGACGTACATGAAGAGGAAGAAGATTACCGAAGCTTTCATGAAACCCCTTTATTTATTTACTCCAATGTAGATGTTGAACGAAGAGAGCTACATACGATCAGTGCTTCGTTTCTCGGCCCCACCGTATTTGAGTTATTAAACTTGGATTTACCTCCCTATTATCAGTTTTTGGTAAAAATCAGAGACGAGATATCGGGGTTAGCTCCAACCGTTAAGGTGGATCCAAAAGGACAGGAACTGTTAGAGCTCACTCCAGAACAAGAAGAGCTCTTGAAGGAATATCAACTGCTTCAGTACGATTTATTGGTTGGACACCAATATAGTTTAGATTTGTTATTTAAAACAGAAAATGAATAGAGGCTGACTCAAAAGGTGACCTCACATCTTTTGAGTCGTAGCCCCAAGAAGTCCCCCGTAAATCTATGAGGGCACTGAAAAAATCCCTTTAAGCCGATTCGAGGAAGCAGCAATGGCTCCACACGTTGCGCGCCTGCGGATTGAGAAACCCACTCATAGCAGGTTTAAGACAAAGCAACGGTTCCACTCATTGCTTAAAGACCGTTGAAAAAGGTGAAACCGTACCTTTTTCAATGGCCTCTCTATGACTATAGTTGTGAAAATAAAAGGAAACTCTATTAATCATGATTTCTTCTTAAATCCCTTACATATATAGGATATAATACAAGAATAGGATGTTTGATCGTTTTGAATACATATCGGATTCTAAAAGGAGATAAGAACATTGATGGTTTTTACTAGATCTACATATAAATGGATAATGGCTTTACTGATTATTTGTGTGGTTCAGTTAACAGCGATGCCGTACGGATTTTCTCAAGATAAAACGGGTAAAGAAGTCATTGTTGTGTATAACACAGAGGAAGGGAAGCAGTTCATTAGCGAGTTAGCTCATGAAATTGAACATCAATTCGAATCCATTCCAGCAGTAGCAGCTGTGTTTCAAGAGGAAGATCTGGAGCAGTTAAAAAAGAGTCCTCATATAGCCAATGTGGAAGAGAATAGCGTTTATACATTAGAACACACGGTAATGAATGTAGTTCCTACTACTCAACTAAACGATGATGTTGTTCAAAGCGCAAAGTCACAGTGGAATATTCATGCGATTAAAGCTAGTTTGGCGTGGGATGAAGGGTTAACGGGTAAGGGTGTTAGAATTGCGGTCGTGGACACGGGCATTGCCGCACATCCGGAGCTTAATGTGATCGGTGGAGTATCGACACTTGATTATACGACTTCATGGTCCGATGATAATGGGCATGGGACTCACGTTGCAGGAACGATTGGAGCGAAGAACACGAACAATCGTGTGATTGGAGTAGCTCCTGGCGCGGATTTGTTTGCGGTCAAAGCTCTAAACAAAGATGGTGTAGGTACCCTACGGTCGATTATGCAGGCGATTGATTGGTCGATCGCGAACAAAATGGATATGATCAATTTTAGCTTAGGCACAAATCAAGCCTCAGACATACTAGAGAACCTATTAAAACAAGCTGAAGAAAAAGGCATTCTGATTGTAGGGGCGAGTGGAAATACAGGGAACTCACAAGGAACAGATAATAGTGTAAGTAGTCTAGCAAAATATGAAAGTGTCATAGCTGTTGCAGCGGTGGATCAGGAATTGAATCGTGCTTCTTTTTCTTCAACGGGAAAAGAAGTCGAGTTTTCAGCTCCAGGGGTGGAAATTCTAAGTACATTTCTAAAGGGGCAATATGCATTGGCTGATGGAACCTCGTCGGCAACTCCTCATATTACTGGGATTTTAGCGCTCTTAAAACAGAAATACCCAGAACAAACCAATAAGGAGTTGAGAAGCAAGCTACAAGAGTTCGCTCTTGATTTAGGTCCAAAAGGAAGAGATAGTTGGTTTGGCCATGGATTCGTTAAGTATGCCAATCGCACTCAGCCAGCGCCTCATGTATCTCGGATAGAAGGGATTAATTTATATGAGACATCAGCTTTGATCAGTAAAGAGGGCTGGGAGAAATCAGAATATGTGATCTTGTCACGAGGCGATCGGTTTCAAGACGCCTTAGCAGGTGTTCCGTTAGCTGCAAAATATCATGCACCATTGTTGCTGTCACGGAATAAACGATTAGATTCCTTTACGAAGAATGAACTCATAAGGTTAGGTGCGAAAAAGGTCATGATTCTTGGTGGTCATCTTGCCATTGATCCCATGGTTGAACAGCAAATTAAACAATTGGGAATAAAAATAGAGAGAATCGCAGGAGCCAATGCACACGAAACAGCAGAATTGATCTCTAAGAAAGTGGCACCCAATGGATCCTATCATGCCATTATTGTCAGTGATTCTAGGTTTCAAGATGCTCTATCCGTTGCTTCCTATGCAGGCGTAAGGGGAATTCCGGTCTTACTGGCAAATACCAAAACGGTACCAAAAGCGACGGAACGAGCTTTGAAACATTTAGGGGTAAAAGAAACGCTTGTCATTGGAGGAGAGCTCGCGATTACAGACGAGGTAGCAAGTCTTCTCCCCAACCATGAAAGATTAGCTGGAAGAACAAGGTTTGAAACAAACATCTTAGCCTTTCAATACTTTGAACCATCGTTCGATAAAGCCTATATAGCAACCTCCGAACGTTTTCCAGATGGCCTATCAGGAGCTGCCTTGGCAGCAAAAGAACAGGCAGGTGTGATACTAGTAGGAAACACCGTGCACGATGTAACTCGAAACCATTTAGTTGATATAGATTACGGGCAAATCCATGTATTAGGCGGGGAACTAGCGATAAGTGCGGATGTCTATAAGGAGATCCAATTACTAGTGCAATAACAATGGAATGGGGAAAAGGCAAAGTGCGGCACAACCACACTTTGCCTTTTGGTTTAAAACCAAAGAAGGATGATGAATAAGAATGATGAAAGGAACATTAAAGTTCATTTAGCTAGGTAAAAGCGATGCGATCAACCGAATCCAACCGAAAACAACGATCCAAAGAGGAATACTCAACAGAACTGCCCAGGTGATTCCGATAACAATGTCGCAATCCTCACTCATATAAGCCTCCTTTAATGTGACTCCTTTCATCATACTCGTGCATTGTTAAGGCAGGATGAATGAATTGTAATAAATTGTAAAGGTTACATCAGGTCAGAAATCAGATTAGCACAAACATTCGTTTAAGATGAAGAAATACGTTATACTAGTTTCATAGGATGAGAGTTAAAAGGGAGGTAATGATGAAGAAGATAGGAATGATCCTTTGCCTGAGCGGGTTATTGGTATTATCAGCTTGTATGAGTGAAGACGTAGTAGAAGAAGCCATAGAGGACCCAGCTTTTGACCAGGTTGAAGAACAAGTGGAAGAAGAGACGAATCCGGAACCTGAAGATAAAGAAACGGATGAACAAGTAGAAGAAACGGTAGAGGAAGTAGTGGAAGAAGCAACTGTGCTTTCTGAGGAAGAAGCCGTTCAATTTATTATGGATGTTGAACAAAAGGCAGTAGACGTTTTATCGAGCAGCTTTGAAATGGGTGAAGAGGAGCTAAGCTTTTCCAATTCTTTTGAAGAGATCGCTAGTCAGCTTACAGACGTTTATGCGCTGAGTATGATTGAGGGGAAATTTAAAGGAATTTATGAGAAGCCAGGCCGTTTCTATGAGCCTCGTCATGAGTTTCCTTTAGCACGACAAGACCTTCCACCAAACCAAGTGTTGATTCATTCTGAAGAAGAGATGACGGTCTTTGCTCAACCAGAAATCAATGAGGAAAAGAATGATCTGTATCAATATTCTTTAGCTGTGGAAGAGAACAAATGGAAGATTATAGACATTGAAAAATATCTATCTCCAAGCGGTGCAGAGACCGCGGTGCGCCATGTAACGAAATTACACGATCCAGAAATCAATGTAGTCTTTGATGGATCAAATCAGCTAGAGGACCATGTAACCATGCTAGAAAAGGAAGAATCCTTTATCGTTCAAGTCTATGTCTTTAATGAACATGCTACCGTGACATTAGGATGGTATTCGGTTGATCCGGCCACGGGAACCGTCTATGAGCTAGATCTACTTGAAAATGAGTATACGGAAATTGGCACATACTAAATAAGATGTCATGATAACGCTGGGAGCCTCTCCTAGCGTTTTTTTATGCTAAAAGGGGAAAGAGGTGTCTGTTGTATATAAACATTTATTTCCTCCTATACTAAACGAAAGTCATAGATAGGGAAGTGAACCTATGAACGTAGTCTGGTTAATCTGTTTCGTTGCGATGCTGAACTTAGGTGCATGTGGACAAGCAGCCTCTGATCAAAATGAACCAGATCTAGAACATGAATCGCTCCTCGTTGGGACGGAAGAAGAAGTAAACGAGGAAGACGAAAAAGAAGTGACGATCACTCTCGGGGCCATTGGCGACATCTTGCTTCATGAACGAGTTTATGAGTTAGCCGAGACGGAAAATGGATATGATTTTTTACCGATGTTATCAGGGGTTGAACCACTGTTAAAAGCGCCTGATTTCCTCATGGCGAATCAAGAATCGATGCCTGGAGGAGTGGAGATTGGGTTATCCACCTATCCTTCCTTTAATAGTCCGCAAGAAATAGTGAGTAACCTACAATCGCTAGGTGTGCAAATGGTGATTGGAGCGAATAATCATACGCTTGATCGTGGGGTGAAGGCGATTGAACGTGCCCTTACCTTTTATGACGATATAGGAATGGACTATGTAGGTGTGTACCGAGATGCAGAGGACCGAGATAGAGACCGAATGGTTGAGATTGAAGATGTGAAAATCGGAGTCTTGGCTTATACATATGGCACCAATGGCATTCCAATTCCTGATGGGCATCAAGATGTCGTCGCTCTCATTGATCCAGAAAGAATAGAAGAAGATGTAAAACGACTGCGTAGCCAAGTCGATGTGATGGTCGTTCATATGCATTGGGGAGCAGAGTATGAGCGCGAACCCAATGAACAGCAACGCAAGCTAGCTCAGCAGTTATCAAAAGCGGGGGTTGATATCATTTTTGGCCATCATCCCCACGTCCTGCAGCCGATCGATGTCATCCACCAAGACTCAGGGCATGAAACGACCGTTTTTTACTCCTTAGGGAACTTTTTATCTGGACAAACATACGATTACACCGATATAGGCGGTGTGGCAACCATTCAAGTGACCAAAACAGCGAATGGAGAACTCCATATCCATTCTCCAAACATTGAGCCAACCCTTGTCATTCGAGAGGAAAACGGATATGTGGTCTATCCATTCGAGGAGGCAGATCGAACAGCGATATCAGGAAGTACGTTTGCTGAAGTGAGGGAGCATACTTTAAGGTATCTCACTCCATAAGAGGGACATGTTAGGGGAACGGGTACGATTGAGAGGTACAATTTAATAAAACAGAAAAACATCCTTTATTAGAATTCGTTTTAGGTACTTGAAAATTAGGTGAGGAGGATTTTGAGGTGGGTAAAAGGGGTTTTAGGTACTTGAAAATTAGGAGAGGAGGATTTTGAGGTGGGTAAAAGGGGTTTTAGGTACTTGAAAATTAGGTGAGGAGGATTTTGAGGTGGGTAAAAGGAGTTTTAGGTACTTGAAAATTAGGTGAGGAGGATTTTGAGGTAGGTAAAAGGGGTTTTAGGTACTTGAAAATTAGGTGAGGAGGATTTTGAGGTGGGTAAAAGGAGGTTTAGCTACTTTAAAACTTGAACATTCAAGTTTGAGGTGCCTCGTTAGATTTAATGTAGCACATAAAAGTAAATTCATCTTGTCGTTATCGGGTTAAGATTACTTATTGCCCAATTTTCAAACAGTTGGAGTGAAGACAGCTATATTATTTCTAGTCACAACAACCTTTTTTTATTTTTTCACACTGATAGGGGCTTAGGTATTCTTTTATGCTCTAAAGACATATAGTAAGAAATAAAAAGAGGAGTAGAAATTTTATTTCTACCCCTTAAACAATCTAAATTACACGTCTACTGTTTGGAAAAACTGTGGTAAATGCTCTTTATGTGCTTCTAGCATTTCATCCAAAATCGCTTTACCCACTTTATCAGAAGGAACTAGCGGATTTATGGTCATGGCAAGTAAAGCTGTATCGTAATTTCCTGTAACGGCTGCCTCAGCGCCTACCCGTTCAAAAGACTTAATTTGTTGGACTAGCCCTCTAACAGGAACTGGTAAATCTCCATTTATGATTGGTTTTGGACCTTCCTTCGTGATGACACAACTTACTTCTACAGCAGACTCATATGGAATACTAGCGATTGCTCCATTATTCATTGTGTTAACGGGCTGAATATCCCGTTTATCGTTATAAATGGATGAAATTAAACGAACCGCTGCATCACTGTAATACGCTCCGCCTCGTTCCTCTAACTGAGGTGGTTTGATTGATAAGGTAGGATCTTTGTACAGCTCGAATAATTCCTCTTCCAATTTCTTCACGACTTCCGCTCTCGTTGTGCCCTCTTTAAAGTTTTTCAATTCTTTTTCTAGCATTTCATCCCTTTTATAATAGTAAAGGTGATATGGACAAGTTAGGACATTTAATGCACGAATAAACTCTGGCTCCCAACCTTGCCCTTCTACGTTTCGAACAAAGCTGCTGTTCTCTGGAATGGATAACAGTTCTATGACTCTATCTTTCACACTAACCCCGTCTAGATACACATCTAATCCATATACCATATGATTTAAACCCGCGAAATCAATCCGAATACGAGAATGGTCGACATCCAATAGCTTTGCCACTCCCATCTCAATTCCGATCGGAACATTACATAAACCAACGATTTTCCTATGGTCCGTATAGCGAAGAACAGCTTCGGTCACCATACCAGCAGGGTTTGTAAAGTTGATCAACCAAGCATCTGGACATAGTTCTTTCATATCTTTTACAATGTCCAAAATGACTGGAATCGTACGCAATCCCTTAAAAAGTCCACCAGGTCCATTTGTTTCTTGACCTAATACCCCATGACTTAAAGGAATTCTTTCATCTTTAGCACGAGCATCAAGTAACCCTACGCGAAATTGTGTCGTAACAAAATCTGCATCCTTCAATGCCACTTTTCTATCTAGTGTTAGATGAACCTTGATTGCGAGTCCTGCCTTTTCAATCATTCTTTTTGCAAGGCTCCCAACGATTTCTAATTTTTCTTTACCTGCTTCTATATCAACCAACCATAATTCCCTTACAGGCAGTTCATCATATCTTTTAATAAAGCCTTCTACTAATTCTGGAGTATAACTTGAACCTCCGCCAATCGTTACGATCTTAATTCCTTTACCCATAAATCATCCTCCTAAAAAATAATGAATTTACAAAACTTATTCTAGAGGAGAAAAAGGGAAATCGATATAGTTTTGGAAGCGTTAGATTTGTTTTTCACCGAAAGGCATTTGTTCCATGAAAATAACACTGTGTTTCTCTTTTGGAGTATAATAATAAAAGGATGAAAGATCACATGAAGGGGGAAAAGCCTTTGTTTACGAATGAGATCATTGCAACATTCAATGAACTTGAGATGCTGCTTTATAAATACATCATGCAAAATAAAGAAAAAGTCGTTTATATGCGCATACGCGATCTAGCTGATGAAACTCATGTTTCCACTTCCACGATCATGCGTTTCTGCAGGAAATTAAATTGCGAAGGTTTTTCGGAGTTTAAAGTGAAACTGAAGCTTTTACTTGATGAAAAGAGTGACATAACGATTAAAAGCGGCCAACATGTATTAGCGGAGTTTTTTGAGCGCACTCAAAATGAGAAATTCACTTCTAAGCTAGAGGATGCTGCAGAAGCCATTTCTAAAGCAAATCATGTATTTTTTGTCGGAATCGGCAGTTCAGGTATTCTTGCAGAATACGGTGCTAGATACTTCTCGAGCTTAGGTAAGTTCTCTACATATTTAAAAGATTGGTATATGCCTATTCACGCCAACTTAAACAATAGCATTACGATTGCTCTATCCGTTTCCGGAGAAAATGAGTTTACCATATCTCACATTCACAAGTTAAAAGAAAATAGCAGTAAGATTTTAAGTATTACAAACAACGGGCAGTCCACAATCGCCAAAATTTCTGATAAAAATGTATCCTATTATGTGACAGAAGAATTTTTTGACAAATCGAATATTACCACGCAAATTCCAGTTATTTTTATATTAGAGGAAATGGCACGAATGGTATATGAAAAGAGTAGAAAGAATGATTGACTTGGATAATCTGTATGTGTTGGTATAACATCTTTTATTTACTATAACCATACGGATAAGCTGCCTCTTTAAAACAATAACAACCTACATGCCAAAAAACCTTCCAGTAAGAGTAAAACGGATGGTTTTTTGGCCTATTCATTTTTAGTCGCTTCCAAAAAAACAACAAGCATCGATGCAGGGAGAAATCGTTTGATGTTACGCCACCCAAAAAAAGATAAGGATAACCATGAAAGTAAAACCATTGTAATATTAATGAACCACTGATTTTTCAAAGACATATTAAATGTAAATTCCCTTTTTCATAGAAATTCCCCTGCTTTTTTATTTATTTAAGGTCAATTAATGGTTATTTGTAAACTAACTTATAATACCGATAAACTAAATAATACGGCACTAGATATGAAAAAAATGTTTTTAAGGTATTCCAACCATTCCCATATTTTGCTTTTCCAAAAATTAAACAAAAAGATTCAGCAAAGGTGGTTAAACAAGAAAAAGTTAAAATCCAAAAAGGGGCCTTTTTCTCTGTGATTCTAATTAAGTAAATCATGATAGCACCTAAAGCTGGATATAATCCAAAACTTAAAGGCATTGTAGTAAGATATTGTCTCTTTTTTAGTTTAGGTTTCAATACCCAAAAATTTTTGTAATCTCCCCATAAGTTAATAATACTTGCTAAAATCCACACAAAAGGGACGATTCTTAAAAACAAGTTTTTTATCTCTTTTAAATAACCATAATCCGAAAAAGCAAGGTGCGATAAACCCACCGTATAGATTCAACCACATAATCAATCACCTAGGTAATATCCTTTGTAAATGAAATTGTAATTATTCTCGGTTGCTATTAAAATTCAACCCATATTTCCCTCGTATGAATAAATGAGTCTAATGGTATGTTCATTCCATTAGGATCAAAATCAACATTCGAAAAAAAGTAAAAAAACACAACTAAATCAAATTAACGGGTCCGGTTTAGAGTACAAAACAGAAACGCAATCAACATCAACAAAATCATCTTTACCTACCACCGGAAAAGCTTTGTCCTCAAAAAACTTAAAAGATAGTAGGGAGTAAAACAAAGAAGATATTATGATAAAATGGAAAAGCTGACTTAGATATTGATTTTCACCATGCTGGAAATTTAAAATTTCCACATAGGCATACTTGGACTAGTGGAGTAAGAAGTGGACATTAAGTGAGGTGATTTCTAAAATGAATGATCAAACAAACGTTGAAGATGTTCCTGCTGGCAAAAACATTAGTTATCAGCATCTATTGTTTTATTTGGAACAAGGAAGAGAGATTGAATTTACTTATAAGGGAAAAGAATATTTTATTTCTAATTCGTTAGAAGGAAGAGCTGTATGGAAAGGTGACATAAAATTAAGCGAGTATTTTAGTAATGATCATATATCTTTGATAGAATCTGTCAAAATAGAAGAGGTCACTTTAGCGAATTTATTTAAGCAAAATAAAATTCAGATTAGTACTGTTTTCTAAAATAGATAGTAAAAAATAATTTTATTCGATACTGAGGACGCTTTTAAGCGTCCTTTTTGCATTTCAAAGGGTTTTACTAAGGGGGCAGCCTATTACAAAGGCGAGAAAGCCCCTTGTTGTTAAGTAACAATAAAGTCATTAAAAAAATAATAAAGTTGTTTAAAAAATGCAAGTCATTCTATTCAACAATCGGGCTAGATTGTAGAGTAACAATTGCTTAAATGCCGGAAAACTGAAATGATTAAAGTTAAGCAAAAGAGACATTTTTTGATATTACTTAATAGGGAGAATTAGAATTGTTATTTTATGATAAGGAAGGCTGATAGACTTTTTTAAACATAGTGTCTTCAAGAGATGTAAAAAGTAAATTGAAAAACTATGTTGTTGGGTTAAAATAATCGTCCAGATCATTACTGTACATTAATAACAGAACCTGTTTTTGAATGAAGATTGTTCAAAAACAGGTTTGATTTATAGAATAGGTTTATTTTTTAACAAATTCTTCCCCTAAAAACAATCTACTTCTGCTGACTGGTGAATATTTTGAACCATACTTTAGGATGGAAGAGATGAAAAGGGGGACGGATTAAATTCATCACTCTAACCAAGCGGATATAAATTTCCGGGTCAAAAGCTGAAAGTTGATATACTCTTTTGCTGTACCACTGTTTAATCGGCTGTCCAAGAGACCTATTCCCTTTTATATTAGGATGGCGAAATGATTCTGTGATAGCCATGTTCCAAGGGGTTGCGATCAACTTTGAAATTCTCTTATGATATGTTTGAGTAAAACCTTTATCGAGGTGCGTAACTTGTTGAAGACATCTTTGTAACTCTAAAGCTTCCATCGCAGCGACAGAAATTCCTTGCCCGAAAACAGGATCAAAGCGACAATGAGCGTCTCCAATTACCAAAAAACCTTCTGGGATATGTCTTACTAGGTCAAAGCGCCGACGTACTTGATAGGGAATCTTATGTATTTTAATATCTGTAACAGGCTCTGCTTGTTCAAGAAAATGAAGCACATCAGGGACGGGTAATCTTTGGGCATAAGAAATAAATTCTTCATTCGTTTGCGGTGGGCTTTCATTGGCGTAACCACTAAAAGTCACAGAGAAACGATCCTCTTCAATTGTTTGGATATAGGCCCCGTAAGGATTGTCAGGGTAACTTGGAGAAATAAGGATGTTACACCAGTCTGGATGTTCTTGGTTTTTTAGACGAAATAATCTAGAAGCATAGAATAGTTGAATCCACACCTTTTCCTCTTTAACCTCTATATCATATGTTTTCAACCAGTCTATACTCTTTGAACCAAATCCACTGGTATCAACAACCAGATTTGCATAAAGTTCTTCTTCTGTTCTTGTTTTAAGGGATCTTACTCGCACTCCAGACAATTTGTTGTGCAGACGGTCTATTAGCAGTTGTTCTGCCACTGTTTCGTATCTAGTAGAAATATTGAGAACTTGATCAATACGTTTTTGTAAATGCCACTCAAGCATAGGTCGACTTTGTTGAACCATTATTAATTCTCCTGAAAATTGTTGTTTCCAGAAACCAAAATGATGCCATTTCAAATCCCCAGTAAAATTATTTACAATACTACCATCTTCTATTAATTGAGCAATAAACTGTGGGAATAATTTCTCAATCGCTTCTTCTCCTCCTTTTAATAAGACATGGGGATGATAGCTTTGTGGGACCCTTTTTCTAGGTACTTTCTCTTTCCATTCTTGACCTGCTTCCAAGATAATCACTTGTCGAAAGGAAGAGGACAAGGCTTTAGCAACTAGTTTTCCAGCAATACTTCCTCCAATAACTATCGCGTTCTCAAACATGATTTTCCCTCCAATTATCTATAATCTGTACTTTTTTGGTATTACAAGAAGTGAAACAAATAATAATTTAATTTTTTTATCTATCTCTTTTTTAATTTTACTCTTTTCAGTTTATTTTGTGGGATATTTTTCCATCATTGTTGGAAAGGTTTTTAACTCAATCCTTTCTATATGCAGTAACATTAAAAATAATTCAAGATAACTTTTTAATATTAGCCTTAATGGTAAGAATTGACGGAGAAAAAAGAGGATTTTCTAAGTTTTGTTCTTCAACCGGTGCTTTAATTTCATAGTTTTGTTGTTCCACAATCGGGCCATATTGTTGAACAATACCTAGATATCTAGGTTAAAGTTTAGAAGAGATTGTGAAATTTTGTACTTAAAGTAACGGAGCAGTTTACTTAAAAAACAACTTATTTTACAATAAGTGGGAATGACTTATTAGGGGGATACATAAATGGGAATTGGT
>NZ_JAQQWT010000049.1 GCF_028610705.1 Halalkalibacter alkalisediminis | reverse complement strand
TAAATTGCTAAAAATTGACGAGAAAATCATGTTTTCTCTTTTCGCTTGGCTTTTGTTCAGTTTTCAAAGAACTACTTTGTCGCTCATGGCAACTTTTATATCTTAACAAACCCAATTCAGTTTGTCAATACGTTTTTCTCAAAACGTTTATGTCGTTCTTAGCGACAAGAAATAATATACCATGCTCAGAAATATAATGCAACGTTTTATTTAAAATTAAAGTGTTTTTTTATTTCTACGGTTTAGAGTTTTTCTGGGCATTGCACTAATAATGAGTTAATTATTAAGAGAGCGTCACTTAGAATTCGCCCCTACATTGAATAGAAGGAGCATAGATAACTCTCTAATTAATATAACAACAAAAAACAAGTTTTATCAGTGAAAACCCAGTATTGGCTTTTTTTGTTATTATCAGCGATAAATAATTTTCATGCCATTTGTTACTATCTAAATACTTTGAACTCGACTCAAAAAAAGCCAGAACATGTATGCTCTAGCTCCAATCAATATTCTACAACTGTGTCTTCAATCTATTAATGCCTTTTACTATAGACCAATTAAACCAAAACTTACCGCAATCACATTCTCACTATTCGACAGAGCTTCATCTTCTTAAATGATAAATTGCTTTACCAAAATCAATAAGACTACACCCGGTATCCCTAGTATTCCAGAAACGGCAGCTGTCGCTGGATTAATAGGAATATGAAAGTCAATAAAACTTCCAAACGCATTCAAAAAAAATAACATCAATGCTCCTATCACAAACTTAACAGCTACATTACCAAGAAATCGAACAGGTTTGATTGGCGCACCGACAACTAATAAAATAAGAACTAATCCAACTAATATTGAAATTAATAGAACTGGATCCATATCATCACCTCTTAATGCTTGTCTTATTAGTAACGTATGCAAAAAACACAAAAAAAAGAACAAACTACTTAACGTAGTTTGTTCTTACTCGCTTGACGCTCTCTTGCTTCTCTTAATAAGAATGAATAAATGGCTTCAGTTATCTTCGCTCGATTTAACACATCATCAGAAGGATCTATGCTTCGTTCAATCAAGTTCTTCTCACTATCGACTTGAACTTTATGACTCTCAAGTTGCTCAAACAAACGTATGTTTTCCAACTTGCGAAGTTTGCTTTTTTTACGGAATAACACAAAACCCCACCTTCATATCCTTTTAAGAACAAACATTGCCAATATTACTTCTATAATTCTCTACGACCCTCTATCGCTCTTGAGAGCGTGACTTCATCGGCATATTCTAAATCTCCACCAACAGGAAGACCGTGAGCAATTCGCGTCACTTTGATTCCAGTAGGTTTGACCAGTCTAGAAATGTACATAGCAGTAGCTTCCCCTTCAATAGTGGGATTTGTAGCAATAATAACTTCTTGAATCGTGTCATCCTGTAACCTTTTAAGCAGCTCAGGTATTTTAATGTCTTCAGGACCAATGCCGTCCATCGGTGAAATTGCCCCGTGCAGAACATGATAATCCCCACGGTATTCTTTCATCTTTTCCATTGCAATTACGTCTTTGGCTTCTTGCACGACACAAACAATTGACTTGTCACGATGCTTATCCTCACAAATCCGACAAGGATCTGTGTCGGTAATATTGTGACAAATCGAACAATAAGTTAAGTTTCTCTTTGCATTGACGAGTGCTTTTGCAAAATCCAACACATCGTCTTCCTTCATATTTAAAACAAAAAAAGCCAGGCGACTCGCCGTCTTAGGACCAATACCCGGCAATTTTGTAAAACCTTCAACAAGTTTTGCTATCGGTTCAGGATATTGCAAAACAAACCCCTCCTAGAACATTCCAGGCATATTCATTCCTTTAGTGAATTTACCCATGTCTTTCTCTACTAGTTCATCCACTCGCTTCAGCGCTTCATTTGTTGCAGCTAAAATTAAATCTTGTAGCATTTCAGCATCGTCTGGATCAATAACATCCTCAGAAATTTTAATGTCGATAATGCGCTTATCCCCACTAGCGATGACTGTTACCATACCACCACCAGCAGTTGCCTCTACTGTTTTTTCCTTTAATTCTTCTTGAGCCTTTAACATTTGTTTTTGCATCTTTTGCATTTGTTTCATCATATTACCCATGTTTTTCATTGTATAACTTCCTCCTTATGGTTATCCATCAATTAATTCGATTAATTCTTCTCCAACCAATTTAACCGCTTCATCGACAAGGTCATCTTTTTCGTCTTTAGTGGTCCCTTTTTGCTCACTTACAAATTCCTCTTTCACTTTCTCCCATTGTTGCTGAAGAAGGGTGACAAAGTTGGATTGACCACTTAGTGTTTCTTGGAGAATACCTTCAAGTATTACACGAAACTTCGTATCCATCATATCACGATGCATCTCATTTTGAAACGCTAAAACAACCGTTGTCGAAGAGGATGCAACCGGTTTACTATCACTTAACCACGCATGAGCCGGCACACTTTGGGTTTTAATGCGTTCCATTACATCCCCCCATCTAGATGTTGCCGCTTGTAAGTGCTGCTTGTCCGCTTGCTTTAACGTCTCTTTCACTTGGGCTGTCGACACCCTTGTTTGAGCTGTCACTTTCTTCGCTCGCCTCTGTTGCGGTTGTGCTGGAGTGTGCGTACCCTGAGACGACTGAATAGCACCAGACTGTAAACCTTGGATTTTCTTTTCTAACGAAAATACCTTTTCCTTTAACTGATCAACCTCCGTCGAAGAAACAGCGGAATTAGCCGTCATGTCACTATTTGAAACTCGCTGATTAACTAGCTTCAATAAAGCTAATTCGAGAAAGATTTTCGGATGTGCTGACCATTTCATTTCCTGCTGACTAGCATTTAAAGATTCAATCGTTGCATATAACCAGTTTGGATCTAAATGTTCGACAACACGCAAAAAGTCTTCATCTACCTTCGCTCTCTCAAGTAGATCCTCTGCCTGCGGAGCATTTTTATACAACAACATATCTCTAAAATAGTAAATTAAGTCTTCTATCAGTCGAAGTGGATCTTTTCCATCCTGCAATAATTGATTTAAAGTATTAAGTACATTAATAGTATCTCCATCTTTAACAGAAGATACAATCTCAGATAACGCTCTCTGCGATACAGCACCAGTTACAGCAAGTACATCTTCTAAGGTTAGGGACTCTTCTGCAAATGAGATAGCTTGATCTAACAAACTTAAAGCGTCACGCATTCCACCTTCCGCCGCTCTAGCAACCATAGAAAGTGCATCTTCTTCAGCCTCAATATGATCATGATCGAGAATGTGCTTAATTCTCGCTACAATTGCTTGATTAGAAATTCGTTTAAAGTCAAAACGCTGACAACGCGATATGATAGTCAAAGGAATTTTGTGCGGTTCGGTTGTCGCTAATATAAACAAAACGTGACCAGGTGGTTCTTCTAATGTTTTTAATAATGCATTGAACGCCCCAGTAGATAACATATGTACTTCATCTATAATATACACTTTGAATCGGACTTCACTAGGAGCAAACTTCACTTTATCTCGAATATCACGAATTTCATCTACACCATTATTTGAAGCCGCATCAATCTCCATTACATCTACAATCGCACCAGATGTGATACCCAGGCAAGCAGAACATTCATTACAAGGTTCAGCAACAGGTGCTCTTTCACAGTTGATCGCTTTAGCAATGATCTTTGCCGCACTTGTCTTACCTGTACCACGTGGACCAGAGAAAAGATAGGCATGGGATAATTTTTCTTGAAGTAATGCATTTTGTAGTGTTTTCGTTATATGTTCTTGTCCAACAACATCTTTTAATAGTTGCGGTCTCCATACACGATATAAAGCTTGATAACCCAAAACCATTTCCTCCTCTTTTTTCCGCTTACTTCTATTATAACGATTGCCTGTTGTTTTTCAAAGGTTGTATCTAGTCAGTATAACACAAGAAAAAAAGCAACTACGCGAACGTAGTTGCTTTTTTATATAAAATTGATACCGTGCACCCTCTGTTGATAATGCCACCACGGGCGTTACCTAAGCAGTTAGCTCGGCCCAGGCGACTCCACGGCACACGGAAGGGGCCACTTACTGCTGCTTCCTTCCGGACCTGACAGGGTTCATGGGTTTCCGTTGCGTGGAACCCAGACGTCAACACCACTTACTTAGGTCAGACCCCGCGGTGACAAAACCTCGAGAGGGGATTCAGCCTCGCTACAGCGGATTGCGAGTACAGGGCACCGCTACCTCCCCGCCTAGCACGGCAAATTTAATAATGTAGTTAGCACGTCACTGGTGACGCATTTCCTAGTATAGAGGGTTTGTTCTAAAAATGCAACAGTAACAAAATGGAAAAGATGTTAAATGGTCTTGTTCATCTTTTTCTTCTGCCTTAACTTACGAAAAAACACCGTTAAGATAGAACTACATTCTTCCTCAAGACATCCAGAAATCACCGTTGACTCGTGATTAAATTTCGGTTCCTCCAAAAGATTCATTAACGTACCAGCACAACCTGCCTTTGGATCCCTCGCTCCAAAAACAACTGTTTCAATTCTTGACTGAATAATCGCTCCTGCACACATTGGACAAGGTTCTAACGTTACGTACAAAGTGCAACCTAGAAGTCTCCAACTCTCCAGTTTCTCACAAGCTTCCTTAATAACAGCTATTTCTGCATGCGCTAGTGCTTGGCGATCCATTTCCCTACGGTTATGAGCAGCAGCAATCACTTCATTATCTTTTACGATAATTGCACCTATTGGGACCTCACCAAGTTGTTCGGCTTTATTCGCTTCAACTAACGCTAGTTTCATCCACTTCTCATGAATATCCAATTAAGTTCACTCCAACTAAACATAGTAAGAATCGATCCATTCACACCATTCCTTATAAAACAAATAAAAAACACTACCTTAAAAGGTAGTGTATCATTTTATGTATGGCGGAGGAAGAGGGATTCGAACCCCCGCGCGGTTTAACCCGCCTGTCGGTTTTCAAGACCGATCCCTTCAGCCGGACTTGGGTATTCCTCCAATATTTACTGACAAATAATATTATATACGAAGAACTTATCAAATGACAAGAAAATTTTTAAAGATATTAAAAAGCGGTCTACTTTTGCATAGATAGACCGCTCACAATACCTATTGAATAGTTACATCTTTTAACTGGAAGTAACCAGTAGGGTGACGCCAGAAACCTTGAACTTCATCACGCACACCATTTAATTCAATCTTATGGTGAATGTAAATCATTGGAGCTTCGTCAACTAATAACTCTTGTACTTCTTTATATAGCTGAAGGCGCTGTTCTTGATCTACTTCTTTCGCTGCATTCTCTAGAAGACTATCCACTTCATCATTTTTATAGAAAGTTCGGTTACCAGGTGCACCTACATTTTCAGAATGGAATAATGGAGCTAAAGCGTAATCAGCATCGCCAGTAGCTGAACTCCAACCAAGGATGAACATATCATGTTGACCATTTGCAGTCTGCTCTAAATACGCACCCCACTCCACAACATTAATTGACACATCAATACCGATTTCACTTAAGACAGCCTGTGTGTATACAGCTAGATCCTGACGTTCTCGATTATCGTTTGTTGAAATTGTAGTAGAGAAACCATCCGGGTACCCTGCCTCAGCAAGTAATTCTTTAGCTTTTTCAACATCATAAGGCAATGAAGAAACTTCATCACTGTGTCCAACTACGCCAGGAGCAATAGGTCCCTTAGCTGGTATACCTACACCATTGAACACACCTTCAACAACAGCATCCTTATCTATTGCCATTGATATAGCTTGACGTACTTTCGGGTCATTAAAAGGCTCTTTTTCTGTATTAAAACCAATATAACTTAAGCTTAAACTCTCAGACTCAACTACATGAATACCATCTGTACCTTCAACACGCTTGTAATCACTTGGACTAAGGGGTTCAGTAACATGAGCTTCACCAGTTTCCAACTCAGCAACGCGCGTTAAATCTTCTGGAACAACTTTAAAAGTTACAGAATCAAGTTTCGCTTTTTCCTCTCCCCAGTATTCTGTATTCTTGATTAACTTTACAGCAGTACCTGGGTCCCAGCTATCAAACTTAAAGAAACCAGTACCTACAGGTTTAGCACTAATTGTCGCACCTGGACTTCCACCGTTTTCCATTTCTTCGTAATCAGCAGCAATTGATTCTGAACTTATCATGCCGCCACCACTATGCGCAAAGTTAAAGATCAAAGATGCCTTTGGCTCTTCTGTTTTAAATTGTATTTCGTAATCACCTAAAACTTCAATTTCAGTTATATCATTAAAAAGAAAGGCTCTTTGTGATGCGATATCAGGATCTGTAATACGTTCAATATTCGCTTTAACTACTTCGGCATTAAAGTCTGACCCATCATGAAACTTTATACCTTCTTTCAATACAAACTTCAAAGTCAGTTCATCGACTTGTTCCCAACTCTCAGCTAAACCTTCTTGTATTTGCATATTCTCATCATAGTATACTAACGTTTCGTAAATATTTGTTGCAACATTACCAGAAGGAACATCGTTCGAACCATGTGGATCGAGCGAAACCGCATCCGACAAAGTAGCAATAACTAGATCGCCACCTTCAGCACCTTCTGTTGCACCATCAGTCGTTTCTTCACCAGCTTCATCTGTTGGAGCAGGTGTAGCATCTGGTTCACTTGCACATGCAGCGATGAATACACTTAGCACAAGCACCATGAAGAAAAATGAATTTTTAGACATCTTCATTAAATAGTACCCCCTAAAAAATTTAGTCTACATTTTCAAAACCAATAATAATATATCGTAACTCAGAAAACAATACAAGTAATAATTTTCAGAAAATTACTTTGTTAGAAAAGTTATCACCAATTTCGGAAATTTAATAAATATCACTAGATAACAATCATGTAATCGTTTCATTTTTTTTAGGATGATCCATACAAAACGGAACTATAAGTATATTACAAAAGTAATATACTGATTGTAAATACCAGTGAGCATGTTATAATTAAAATTTGTAAAATAGTAATTTATTTCGTCGAATGATGGCTAGCTTTTGGACGATGTAAATGATCAAAATCAAACCATAAAGAAAGGATGTAAGTTATGAGCCAACAATCTATAAATAATGATGTAACATCAAGTCCTCCTCCTAATCCAACAGTTGAGAGATGGAAGAATTTTTACAAAAAATTACGTAAAAATAAGGCAGCAATGGTCGGTGGTCTTCTAATTCTATTCTTTATTTTAGTTGCCATAATTGGTCCCTATTTCACACCTTATGAACCAAATGTACAAAACTATGTTAATAAGCTAGCTAGTCCATCAGGAGAACACTTCTTCGGGACTGATCATCACGGTCGTGACATATTTAGTCGAATTATTCACGGTATGTCGATCACTTTATATGTAGGTTTCTTCTCCGTTGTGATTGGAGCAGCAATTGGAATCTTCTTAGGAATTGTATCAGGATATTATGGTGGAAAACTAGATTCATTCATTATGCGCGTAATGGATATCCTTCTTGCTTTCCCTGGTATCCTACTTGCATTAGCCATTGTAAGTGTTCTTGGAGGAAGCTTAACAAATGTAATTATTGCGGTCGGAATTTTTTCCATTCCTGTATTTGCTCGTATTGTGCGTGGTTCTACATTAGCCGTGCGAAAGTTAGAGTATATTGATGCCGTTCGTGCACTTGGTGCAAGTGACGGTCGTATCATCTTTAAGCATATTTTGCCAAATGTTACATCACCACTTATTGTACAAGCTACTTTAAGTATTGCAACTTCAATCTTAACAGCTAGTGGTCTATCATTCTTAGGAATGGGTGCTCAACCACCAACACCTGAATGGGGAGCTATGTTAAGTGACGGTCGTAACTATATGTGGGATGCTCCTCATGTAGCCTTCTTCCCTGGTGTTGCTATTGTCATAGTCGTTTTAGCCTTTAACATTTTCGGTGATGGTTTAAGAGATGCATTAGATCCTAAAATGAAAAACTAGAAAGAGGTGCAAAAAAATGTTTACTTTTATCGTTCGTCGTCTTATTCAGACGATACCCGTTTTAATTGGTGTAACTATTCTTACATTTAGTTTAATGCACCTCATCCCTGGTGACCCGGCTCAAATCATGGCAGGTGAGAGTGCATCTCCAGCTCAAATTGAGCAAATGCGTGAACGTCTTGGTTTAAATGACCCGGTTCCCGTTCAATATGCAGCTTATGTATCAAATGCAATCCAAGGTGATCTTGGTAATTCTATTCGTAGTGGACGTCCAGTTGCAACTGAGATTTCAGGACGGTTCTGGGTAACGGTTGAATTAGCCTTATATAGTACGATTTTAAGTGTATTCATCGGTTTAATTGCTGGTATCGTTTCTGCAACAAAGCATTACACACTTACAGATGTTGTGATTATGATCATTGCACTATTTGGTCTTTCTATGCCTAACTTCTGGTTAGGACTTATGTTAATTCAATGGTTTGCTATCGGTTTAGATATTGGGCCATTTACAACAAATTGGTTTGCAGCATCTGGTTGGGGAGATTGGAAACAAATCGTCCTTCCGGTCTTTACTTTAGGTACAGCTGGTGCAGCTATTATCGCTCGTATGACACGTTCAAGTATGCTTGAAGTAATCGGTCAAGATTATATTCGTACGGCTCGTGCCAAAGGGGTAAAAGAGCGCGTCGTCATTTATCGTCACGCTTTAAAAAATGCTTTAATTCCTGTAGTAACAGTTGTAGGTTTACAATTTGGTGGTCTTCTAGGCGGTGCCGTATTAACAGAAACGGTTTTCGCTATTAATGGAATGGGTCGTTTAATTATTGAAGCCATCCGTGCTCGTGACTTCCCTATTGTTCAAGGAACAGTCTTGGTATTTGCTTTACTATTTGTATTTGTAAACTTACTAGTAGATATTGCGTATCGCTTCTTAAACAAACGTATTGACTTAAACTAATAGATCATAATAGACAATCTTAAAATAAGAAAGGTGTGAATCCTTGTGACAGAAACCATTCTTGAAGTTCGTGATCTGCGTACGTCGTTTTTCACGGAAAACTTTGAAGTAAAAGCTGTCGATGGTGTTAGCTTCTCCGTTCCAAAAGGAAAGACACTTGGTGTCGTTGGTGAGTCTGGATCGGGTAAAAGTATTACATCACTTTCTATTCTTAGACTTATTCAAAAACCAGGAAAAGTCGTTGGTGGGCAAGTTCTTTTTAAAGGAACTAACCTTTTAGATAAAACAGATGCAGAAATGAGAAAGATTCGTGGAAATGAAATCTCAATGATTTTCCAAGAGCCTATGACATCTCTAAATCCTGTATACACAGTTGGACAACAAATCGGTGAGTCTTTTCAAATTCATAAGAAGTTAAATAAGAAGCAAGCCATCGAGCGTTCGATTGATATGTTAAAGCTTGTTGGGATTCCTTCTCCTGAACAACGTGTTCATCAATATCCACATGAACTTTCTGGTGGGATGCGCCAACGTGTGATGATTGCGATGGCTTTAGCTTGTGATCCTGAATTACTCATTGCAGATGAACCAACAACTGCGTTAGATGTTACAATTCAAGCTCAAATTTTAGAATTAATGAAAGATCTACAAAACAGACTAGGGATGTCCATCGTTATGATTACTCATGATCTTGGCGTAGTGGCAGAGACCTGTGATTATGTGGCCGTTATGTACTGTGGAAAAGTCGTTGAATACGCTACAGTAGACGAACTATTCCGTAATCCAAGACATCCTTATACAGTCGGATTGTTAAACTCACTTCCTCGTCATGATATTGATCTAGAGAATGAAGAACTTTCCGTCATTAAAGGTTCCGTACCAAGTCCTACTGACATGCCTATAGGTTGTCGTTTTGCACCAAGATGTCCTTTTGCAAGTGATATTTGTGTAGAACGTTTACCAGACCTTGAAGAGGATGAAAATGGTAACCAAATTCGCTGTTGGATCTACTCTGAAGAGTGGGATGGCAATCCGGAGGTGAACGTGTATGAAAAAAGAACTACTTAAAGTGAAAGATTTAAAGCAATACTTCCCGATTAAAGGTGGTATGCTTGGTCGGACGGTCAATCACGTTAAAGCCGTAGATGGCGTCTCATTCACTGTTTATGAAGGTGAAACAGTAAGTATCGTTGGAGAGTCTGGCTGTGGTAAATCAACTACTGGACGTGCTATCCTTCGACTTGATGAGCCTACAGCAGGTGAAGTAGAATTTGACGGTCAAGACTTGTTATCTCTAAGTAAATTCGAAATGCGTAAGAAAAGAAAAGACTTACAAATTATTTTCCAAGATCCTTATGCTTCGATTAATCCTCGTCAAACGGTTAGACAAGTATTAGAAGAGGCGATGGAAATTCAAAATGTAGTACCACGCAGCGAGCGTGGTCAGAAAATTCGTGAGTTAATGGAGACAGTTGGACTTGGTGCTCACCAAGCAGATCGTTTCCCACATGAATTTAGTGGTGGACAACGTCAACGTATTGGGATTGCTCGTGCGTTGTCTGTAGATCCAAAACTAATCATCTGTGATGAAGCCGTTTCGGCACTGGATGTATCGATTCAAGCTCAAGTGATTAATTTATTGAAGAAGTTGCAACGTGATTTTCAATTAACGTATCTTTTCATCTCCCATGATTTAGGGGTTGTTCGTCACATCTCTGATCGCGTCATCGTTATGTACCTTGGTCGTATTGTTGAGATTGGTGATAAAACATCTGTATTTGATAATCCGCAACATCCTTATACAAAAGCTTTATTATCAGCCATTCCTGTACCTGATCCAGGTAAAAAGAATGATCGTATTATTTTAAAAGGAGATGTCCCTTCTCCAATTAATCCACCAGAAGGCTGTCGTTTCCATACACGCTGTCCGTTTGCGACAGACTTATGTAAAACAGATACGCCTGAATTACGTGCAGAACACTATATGAAAGATGGTCACATGGCTGCATGTCATTACATGGATGAGATTGAATCAGGAAAGCGTAAGCCTAATTACTAATAAAATTCAAAAACCCACTGCATCGATGTGCAGTGGGTTTTTTTCTCTATTTAACAGTAATTCGCTCTACATTTCTCATATATGGACGAAGCACCTTAGGAATCACAACTGATCCATCTTCCTCTTGGTAATTTTCTAAGATTGCAGCCACTGTACGGCCAACTGCAAGACCTGAACCATTTAACGTATGTACAAATTCAGGCTTTGCTTTTGGCTCAGGACGATACTTAATATTAGCACGGCGAGCTTGAAAATCTTCAAAGTTACTACAAGATGAAATCTCTCTATAAGAATTGTTACTTGGAATCCATACTTCAAGATCGTACTTCTTAGCCGCTGTAAATCCTAAGTCTGCTGTACACATGCTTAAAACACGATATGGTAACTCAAGTAGCTGGAGTACCTTTTCCGCATGTCCTGTTAATTGCTCTAATGCTTCATAAGACTCATCAGGCTTTACAAAGCGAACAAGCTCCACTTTATTAAACTGGTGTTGACGAATTAATCCACGTGTATCTCTTCCTGCAGAACCAGCCTCTGAGCGGAAGTTAGCACTATAAGCTGTATAAGCAATTGGCAATTGTTCAGCTGATAAAATTTCTTCACGGTGCAGGTTGGTAACAGGTACTTCTGCAGTTGGAATAAGGAAATATTCTTGATCCTGAACTTTGAATGCATCTTCCTCAAATTTCGGTAACTGACCCGTTCCTGTCATACTTGCACGGTTAACCATATAAGGTGGCAGAACTTCCTCATACCCGTGTTCGTCTTGATGTAGATCCATCATAAAGTTAATAAGTGCCCGCTCTAAACGTGCACCTAACCCCTTATAAACAACAAATCGACTGCCTGTTACCTTTGAAGCACGCTCAAAATCAAGGATGTCTAAATCTGTTCCTAAATCCCAGTGTGGCTTTGCTTCAAAATCAAACGAACGAACTTCTCCCCACGTACGAATCTCTACATTATCATCCTCTGTATCGCCAATAGGAACACTCTCATGGGGAACGTTAGGAATCGTTAATAAAATTCCTTCTAATTCTTCTTCGGTTGTGCGAAGTTGATCATCAAGTGCCTTAATTCTCTCAGACACTTCCTTCGTCTCTTTAATAAGGTGATCAGCGTCCTTTTTATCACGTTTAAGTTGAGCTACTTCCTGAGATACTTGGTTACGCCTGCTTTTTAATTCTTCTACTTCTACGATCACCGTACGGCGCTTTTCATCCAATGCTTCAAAACGGTCAAGACCTGAGATATCTTCTCCTCTAGTTGCAAGTCTCGTTTTAATTTCTTCAAAATCTTTTCGTAATCGTTTAATATCTAACATGTAGATCCTCCTCGTTTCTATTTCCTACATAATAGTACCAAATAATATAGCATAAAAAAAAGCCCTCACCCCTTCTGATAGAAGAAGGGACGAGAGCACCCGCGTTGCCACCCTTGTTGCATCGTCATCGGTTAAACCTTGACGATACCACTTTAGCAAGTAACGGTTGCTTACCGAGAGGATTTCACAGCATCCTGCTCATCCTCTACTCCAAGGTGGATTCCAACCAATCTCAGACCGATTCACACCAACCACCGGCTCTCTGAACAGAGTTTTGATTGTACTAATCCTCATCAACGCATTGATATATATTAGTTCTTTTTGCTTTCTTCCACAACGGAAACAAAATATTGGTGAAAACGATGGTCATCCGTTAATTCAGGATGGAACGAGCAGGCAAGAAATTGTCCTTGTCTTGCTGCTACAATTTCATCATTATACTTAGAAAGAACTTCAACGTCATTGCCAACCTCTAGGATCAATGGCGCGCGAATAAAGACTGCTCGAACATCTTCCCCTACACCAGTTACATGTAAATCTGTTTCAAAGCTTTCACGCTGGCGTCCGAACGCATTACGCTGTACTTTCATATTAATGACTGATAGATGACCGGACTCTTGTCCATCGATTTGATCAGCCATTAAGATTAAGCCAGCACATGTGCCAAACATTGGCTTGCCTTCAGCAGCAAACTGCTTTAATGGTTCAAAGAATCCATAAAGGTCAATAAGTCGACGCATCGTCGTACTTTCTCCACCTGGAAAAACCAAACCATCTAATTCAGCTAACTGCTCTACTTTTTTCACCACAACTACTTCTGTATTTGGAGCTTGCAAGCATTTAACATGCTCTCTTACTGCTCCTTGCAATGCTAGTACTCCTATTTTAACCATAACTGCTTCTTACCAACCACGCTCTTGCATACGTTCAGTTGGGTTTAAAGTAGAAATTTCAATCCCTTTCATTGCGGTACCAAGACCTTTTGATAGCTCAGCAATTAGAGCATAATCTTGATAGTGTGTAGTTGCCTCTACAATCGCACGAGCGAACTTTTCAGGGTTGTCCGACTTAAAGATACCAGAACCAACAAAAACGCCGTCTGCGCCAAGTTCCATCATTAGAGCCGCATCTGCAGGAGTAGCAATTCCGCCTGCTGCAAAGTTAACTACAGGTAATTTACCCGTTTCCTTGATCTGCAATAGAAGATCAAAAGAAGCACCGATATTTTTTGCTTCAGTCGTTAACTCATCAATGGTCATCGTTTGTACTTTGCGAATTTGACCTTGAATCATACGCATATGACGAACCGCTTCAACAATGTTACCTGTTCCAGGCTCACCTTTCGTACGAATCATAGAAGCTCCTTCACCAATACGACGAGATGCTTCCCCTAAATCACGAGCTCCACATACAAATGGTACTGTAAAATCACGCTTATACAAATGGAATACTTCATCCGCTGGAGTTAAAACTTCACTCTCATCAAGGTAATCGACACCCATTGCTTCTAAAACACGAGCTTCTACAATATGTCCGATACGCGCTTTTGCCATAACTGGAATGGATACTGCATTCAATACTTCCTCAACAATCGTTGGATCAGCCATCCGTGCTACTCCACCTGCTGCACGGATATCTGCTGGTACACGCTCTAGAGCCATGACAGCAACTGCCCCTGCAGCCTCAGCAATCTTAGCTTGTTCTGCATTAATGACGTCCATAATAACGCCACCCTTTTGCATTTCTGCCATACCTCTTTTTACTCTGTCTGTTCCTGTTTGACTCATTTCTTATTTCCTCCTATACACGCTTACTTAGTGTTTGATCATCCTTCAATAGTATACCTTAAATTTGGTATTTTCGCATAAATTTTCAGTTATTATTTAGAGGTTGTTCAAAAAGAAACGTTTGTTCGATATAGTCAGTGCGATGCAATCCGTCAGCCGCTCTATCTAGAGTCAGAAGGAATGGATTCTTTTATACAAACTTTAACGATAATTTGATCAATAATCATATTTTTTATGCTAACACGAAACGGGGCCTAATCAAAATTAGGACCCCGCTTCAAATACCTTATTAAAACCAACCTTTAACTGTGTCCGCTACACCAGTCCATACTCCTTGGAAAAATCCTCCGATGGCACGCATCATCATAGAAAACCATCCAGCTTTTTCTACAGCCGTATCAGTGACAACTGGTACTTCAGCCTTTTGAGAGGCATATAAGAATTCTTCTGCCTGTTCCCCTTCATAAACTAGAGCTAATGAACCAACTTCAGTACCGGCTTCAAACGGTGCTTGAATTTCTCCGTTTTCATTTAGCAAGCTTTCATTTAAGAATAATTCAGCTTGATATAATTCCTCTTCGCCTTTTTTAACGACGGTTGAAAGTGGACTTACGCTTGAAATGGAAACTTCTTTTTCTTTCCCTGCTGTAACCGGAATCCAATCTAAGCCTTCAGGAACAAATCCAGCATCAATGACTTCAACATGAGTAAAATTATTAAAGCCGTGATCTAATAATTTTCTCGTTTCATTAAAGCGATCGTCTCGCGAATTTGTACGCATGACTACCGTGATCAGACGCATGCCATTACGCTTTGCCGTTCCTGTAAAAGCATTACCTGCAGCAGACGTATAACCTGTTTTTAACCCATCAATTCCATCATAATCATGTTGCGGTGCAATACCTGGCAACATCCAGTTCCAGTTTTGCATGGTAATTGGTTCTTCATCTGCTCCTATGCCAGCTTGAAATTCCTTAATTGGTATACTTGCTGTTTCTAAAACTTCTGGATAATCATTAATTAAGTGAAATGCTAACTTCGCTGTTGCTCTCGCAGACATCATATTTTCGGCTGTTTCACCAGTTCCTTCAGGGTGAGCTCCTTGTAAATCTGAATTATTTAAACCTGTAGAATTTACAAACTCATAATCTTCTAATCCTAACTCAGCCGCTTTATCATTCATCATTTTAACAAAACCTGTTTCAGATCCGGCAATTAATTCTGCTATTGCAATCGTTGATGCGTTGGCTGAGTAAATAGCAACAGATTCATACAACTGCTCTACTGTATAGACTGCATCTTGTCTTAGAGGTACATTGGATAAATCTCTAAATAATGATAAACTTCTCACGAAATTACTAATTGGTACTTGTTGATCCCAAGTGATTCTTCCCTCACTAATTGCTTCTAAAATGAGGTATTCACTCATCATTTTCGTCATACTTGCAGTTGGGAGAATCGCATCTATATTTTTTTGAAATAAAATTTTCCCTGTTTGAGCATCTACTAGAATAGCAGATTCTGCTTCTAAATCAAAAGCTGCACCAGCTTTCACCGGCATTACAAATGTTGCAACTATCACCATTGTAAGCATGATCGTTAGCCATTTTTTAAACATAAGCTCTTTCACTCCTACACCTCCACACCATTTCACATAGAGGTTATTTTATCACAACTTACACAAAAAAAATAGATAGAGAAGACCCTATCTATTTTCCAAATTCGATTTTACATATTTGTTCAAATTTACGTTAGCCTTGACTTACTAAAGATTATAAAGAGTAATTCGGTGCTTCTTTTGTAATCTGAACATCATGTGGATGACTTTCCTTTAAACCGGCACCCGTAATTCGAATAAATTCTCCTGATTCTCTTAAGTCTTCTAATGTTGGTGTTCCACAATAACCCATACCAGCACGAATACCACCTACTAGTTGGTGAATCGTATCATTTAAAGGTCCTTTATAAGGTATGCGTCCTTCAATTCCTTCTGGAACTAATTTCTGAGCATTTTCCTGGAAATAACGATCTTTACTTCCTTTTTCCATGGCTCCTAGAGAACCCATTCCACGATACACTTTAAATTGACGACCTTGATAAATTTCACGGTCTCCAGGGCTCTCAGATACACCAGCAAGTAAACTTCCAAGCATAACAGCATGTCCACCTGCAGCAAGCGCCTTAACGATATCACCAGAGTATTTAATACCGCCGTCAGCAATAATTGGTACACCATGTTTCTCTGCTTCTAGTGCACAATCAAAAACGGCTGTCACTTGTGGTACACCAATACCAGCAACAATGCGTGTCGTACAAATCGAACCTGGTCCAATACCTACTTTCACGACACTAGCACCTGCTTCGATTAAATCTCTCGTTGCATGTGCAGTAGCTACATTCCCAGCGATGATCGTTAATTCTGGGTAATTCTGACGTACTTCACGAACTTTGTCTAGAACCCCTTTAGAATGACCATGTGCTGTATCAATCACGATACAGTCGACTCCAGCTTCAACAAGGGCAGAAATTCGAATATCCGTATCTGCAGAAACACCAATAGCCGCTCCAACTAACAATCTTCCTTGAGAATCCTTTGCTGAATTAGGGAATTCAATCACTTTTTCAATATCCTTAATTGTGATTAATCCTTTTAAGACACCCTGATCATCGACAAGCGGTAACTTCTCAATTTTATACTTTTGAAGGATTTTTTCAGCGTCTCTAAGTGTTGTTCCTACTGGTGCTGTCACTAAATTTTCTTTAGTCATAACTTCATCTATTTGAATCGAGTAATCTTCAATAAATCGTAAATCACGGTTGGTAATAATCCCAACGAGCTTTTGTTCTTCATCCACGATAGGAACACCTGAAATCCGGTATTTACCCATTAAATGCTCCGCATCAAACACTTGACGGTCCCTAGTTAAATGAAATGGATTTGTAATAACTCCACTTTCAGAACGCTTTACGATCTCTACTTGTTCGGCTTGCTGCTCAATGGACATGTTTTTATGAATAATACCTAATCCACCTTCACGTGCAATCGCTATGGCCATTTTAGCTTCTGTTACCGTGTCCATTCCAGCACTGATAATTGGAATATTTAATTGAATGTTTTCACTTAACTTCGTTTTAACGGATACATCCCTAGGTAAAATCTCCGACTTTCCTGGTATTAAAAGTACATCGTCAAAAGTAAGACCCTCTTTTTGAAATTTCGTTTCCCGCATATTATTCTGCCTCCCCATGTTTATATTCTTCGCAAAATATTATTAGTAGCTTATCAATTGGGCAAACTACTGTCAAGAAATGAAAAAATGTGTGATTTTTTTGAATAAACAGAACAAAGGAGGTAACGTATGATTGATGGACATTACGATTTATTTATCCCCTTTTACTCAGCAACATACTCAAGTAGATTTTTGACGGAACGTTATGAAATAAAACAGATTACCAAGGCGAAGTCAAAGAGTTATCAAGTCTGTTCATCCTTTATGTATCATTTGCAACACGGGCAACTTTATTTTAAACAAGCATCAACATCTCCTATAGAATTAAAACCAATTTTATTATTTTATGGGTATGTTCAGTTGATAAAAGCCTGTATTCTGTCTACTGATCCCAACTATCCAGAGAATACACAGGTTTTAGCACACGGAGTCACCACCCGTAAAAGAAAAAAAGCGACTTACCGTTTTTTAGAAGATGAAGTTAAAATCCAAAAAAATGGCCTTTTTTCTTCTTTTTTAGACAAAATGTTTCATGTGAAACACCAAGAAGGTGAAAAATATCAAATGTTAACGTTGTTCCAACATCTAGGTGATATGCATCATTTGTTTCAAACACTACATCGTGAATCCATTTCTTTAAAAGGAAAAATAAAAGATCACCAAAAACAAATTATTTTTTCATCAAAAATACTCGACCTTTACCACATGACTCCTAACCGTTTTGAACAATTTTTAGAATCACTCAACCATACCTATAAAGGCGTGAGTGTAGTTGAAGATAAAAACGAACTTATCATTACATTACCAAATAAGCCAAATAAGCTTGACTCATTTCCTTTTTCTTTTGATCGAAACAATCATGTGTACTTGCTGAAGGAACGTCAAAATATACGAATGTATTCTTTGCCTGAAATGGCCACGCACTTTTTGCTTTTGTATAATTTAAGTATGATTTGTCGGTATGAAGCTGAGTGGTGGGGAGATTTAATTCATACGTTTGATGGAACTGATTTTCCATTTATCTCACATTATCTTAATATTGCCCAATTGAAGATACCACATTTAGTTCATGCCTATTTACAACAGGAGTAATTCTAAGATAGCATGTTACGATGAGTTTTGAAAAATTAGGACATAGTACAAAGCTACAGTTATTGGTTAAATTGGAATGTTGGCAGTTATATTTATGTGAGGCTAGGACGGATAAGCCTAATAAAGTGACGAATATCTGTCTAGTAGTTATAAATATAATAGCTGATCTAACGAATAAAAATCGAAACTCGCTAATATCGGTGCAATTACTTTGTAATATCTGATTCAGCTGAGGTAAAAGAGGTCCTTTTAAAAGGAACC
>NZ_JAQQWT010000048.1 GCF_028610705.1 Halalkalibacter alkalisediminis | reverse complement strand
GAAATGTTTCGAATTATATATGGACATTATAATCGTCTAATTCTGGATAGGCAATACCGTCAACTTTGGGGCATTTATTGGATGTCAATAACATCATAAGATCTCAATAGGTAAAAAACTTTAGTCAGAGACCCGTCAAAGTTTTTTTCGACCTACCTTATACAACTCTTTTTTATTCCTTTTTCCCTTTAAAAAAAGCGGTTATAACATACCTATATCAAGGGATAATAAGAGTCGTTAACCAAGGGAGGAATATGATGAGCTGGCAAAGAGAGCTACTTAAAATTATGCAAAAAAATAAAAATAAAAAAGTCGCATTAGCAATCGATACGTCCAATAGTCAAACTGATCAGTCGTTGATTGAAAAGCTTAGAAC
Source organism: Halalkalibacter alkalisediminis (assembly GCF_028610705.1). GTDB lineage: Bacteria > Bacillota > Bacilli > Bacillales > Bacillaceae_D > Halalkalibacter > Halalkalibacter alkalisediminis. Next base: position 18,399 of record NZ_JAQQWT010000048.1, on the reverse strand, counting down.
ATTTATTAAAGAAATGAATCCTGACACCACTTTAATACAAGCAGATTTTAAAATTCGAGATATTTCTAATGTAACAGAGGAAAAGGCATTGACCTATTACAAACATGGGAAATCGTCTTATACAGACGTATTAGAGTGGGCAAATGAAGAAGAAATAGATACGCTATTATATGTAACGGATTTAACTGGTTATATTTATGATGAATTAACGCTAAAGCCTTTTATCTATTGGCTTGTTCCAGATCAGTTCAAGCCTAAAGCTCCTTTTGGTAAAGTCCTAAATATTACGTAAAATTAAACACGCCTGTTCCCATTCCCTGGAAATTAACTTTAACCTAGTATGTGACTCATACTAGGTTAAAACATGATATTTTGTTTGTTATTTCTTTCAACACATATTCAATCTGCTAGCTTCTCGTTCACCATGCGATTTAAAATATGATTAATTCCAATCGTACGTTCAACCTGTAACACAAATGAAATTCCTTTTCCTGGTTTATTCAACTCAGCATTAATCATAATCGACTCGAGTACCTCGTCGGTCTTTTCTCTATTAATTAACGTGAGGATCAATTCCTTTTCTGGTTCAATAGCAATATTAAATAGTTTAGCTTGTTCGTGGATCCCCGTCCCTCTGCCATACAAGATCGTACCACCTTCAGCTCCTGCTTGTTTCGATGCTTCAACCACTTTCTCGGAATAACCTTTATTAACAACCGTTACAATTAAGTCGTATAAAACTTTATTCTCCATCTTAACCTCCCTGCTTACTGCTTTGGTTTTCCAATTTAAGTAAGTGAACAATTCCTGCGATTCGTTTTACATCTATGACGAAACCGATTCCATTTCCCGGTTTATCTAATTTCCCTGCCTGTTCAACCGCTGATAGAACGAGATCCATTTTCTCTTTTGGTACCAACGTTAAGATCATTTCTTTTTCAGGCTCTACACTAATCCCAAAAAATTTCTTCGTTTCATGGATGCCAGTTCCTTTCCCATAAATGATGGTACCACCTTCAGCCCCTGCTTCTTTTGATGCTTTCACGACCTTAGAAGCGACTCCTTTTTTGACAATTGTCACGAGTAGTTTATGACTCAGATTCAAATGCTCGTTCATTTTCTTTCTCCTTTCGACCATAAAGTAACCCTAGAGTTAAAACAGATAAAATGGGAGAAAGTGCAACTAACGCGATCATGCCAAAACCATCAAGCAAGGGATCACGCCCCTCCATTACCGTTGCAATCCCTACTGACATCGCTACGATAAAAGTAACGGTCATTGGGCCCGTTGCTACCCCACCCGAATCAAATGCGATTGCTGTAAATGTGCGCGTTGAAAATTTAATAAGGACAAGTGCTAATATGTAACCTGGAATGATAAAATACCACAATGGAATCCCCACAATAATGCGCAACATCGATAGTGCGATCGACAACGCTACACCGATCGAAAGAGTATATAGCATAACTCTTTGTGGGATGTACCCCCCGGAGACCTTCTCTACTTCATGGTTGAGAATCCGTACGGCAGGCTCTGCAAATGTCGCTACAAATCCGAGTACAAATCCAATCGGAACAAGAACCCATAAATGTTTCATTTGTCCCATAATCGTACCCATCATCTCACCGGCAGGTAAAAATCCAATATGGACTCCTTGTAAAAAAAAAGCAAGCCCCCAGAACGTGAGAAACATCCCTTTAAAAATATCAATTAATTTCTTCATCGGCAATTTCAACACAAAGAACTGGAAGAATAAGAAAAAAACCAACAACGGGACAAGCGCAAATGCCACTTCAGCCAAAACATGACCAAAGCCAGCGAAAATAGTAATGTTCATCCATAGATCACCCCTAACACGAGTACCGCCAATATCGGTCCTATTGATGCTAATGCGACTAAACCAAACCCGTCCGTAGATGCACTCTTTCCTCTTAATACAGAGGCCACACCTACACCAAGAGCCAAAATGAACGGAACAGTCATTGGACCGGTTGTTACTCCACCTGCATCAAATGAAATCGGAACAAACTGAGTCGGTGTGAACGCCGCCAATAAGAAAACTAAACCATACCCACCTATCAAAAGATAGGTAATAGGAATATTTACTAAGATTCTAAGCATTGCCAATCCTACAAAGATCGCAACCCCTAACGCAACTGTATAAATTAAAACATTACTTGAAACCATTCCCTCTGATACTAAATCGACTTGAATGGCTAGAACTCTCACATCCGGCTCTGCAACCGTTGCAACAAAACCGAGAAGAAAACCAAAAAAGACGACTAACCACGCTTTCCCCATCCTTGGAAGTGCCGACCCAATCATTTCTCCAACAGGTAATAAACCGATATGTACACCTAACAAAAAAAGAATTAATCCTACAGAAACCATGACCACCCCAACTAAAAATTGAACAAACATATCTATTGGCATCCCGATGATCGTGAACTGTAGAATGATGACTACCAATGAAAGCGGAATAATTGCATACACAACTTCTTTGACTGTTTCTCTAATATTTTGCATTACGCCCTCCTCAACGCTTTTCTTTCTTTTAAGTTATTATTAGATACCCCCATTCCAAAAGTGTAATAACAAATAAAAAAACAGCATTCATGTTTCTATGATGAGCGTTCCCTCGTTTTAATACATATAAAAAAAGAACTTGATCATTGATCTAACTAAAAAGCTCCCCTTCTTTTCTTCTTTTCTTCTTTTCCTCTTTCCTCTTTCCTCTTTCTTTTTTCTTTTTTCTTTTTTCTCTTTTCTCTTTTCTCTTTTCTCTTATACTATTGTCATTTTAACATTTTTAAGCAAAGAACTTTCCATCCTAGCCACAATTTATAAAATTTTCAATCATAACTATCTTCAGCGTTTTATATAGCAGTAAAAGAGCCAATCATCTATTGATTGGCTCTCTTTCAACTTATTGATTTCCTATTTTAATCCACTCTGCGACTTGTACAGTGCGTCTTGCTTGATATTTTGCTGCTGCTTCTACATCTTCTTGCATCTTCCCATCTTGACCAACTGTTACACTTACTCCATAAGGATTTCCACCAGATGCAAATTGAACAGGATCGGTGTAACCAGGGGAAGCGATTATGGCACCCCAGTGATGCATCGATGTGTAAAGAGATAGGATGGTTGCTTCTTGACCACCGTGCGCGTTGCTTGCTGAAGACATCGCACTTACAGCTTTGTTGGCCAATTTGCCATTAAACCAAAGTCCACCTGTTGTATCTATAAATTGCTTCATTTGTGCAGGCATATTCCCAAAGCGCGTTGGGACGCTAAAGATAATGGCATCAGCCCACTCAAGATCATTCAATGTTACTTCTGGAACATCCTTTGTTTCTTCAACATGAGCTTTCCAAGCTGGGTTTGAATCGATTGCGGATTGCGGAGCAAGTTCAGGAACTTTTAACACTTTCACTTCTGCCTCTACTGCTTTACCACCTGCTTCAGCCCACTTTGCTAATTGATAGTTTGTTCCTGTTGAACTGTAATAAATAACGGCTAATTTAATGTTTGACATGTTTTTCGTCTCCTTTTTATCTCCAAATAATTTATCTAAAAACCCCATACCTATCCACCTACTTTTTCTTGTTCATTTTAATTTCTCTTATAGGAACCACCCCCAATTAAGGATGAGTGTTGTTCTGTCCTTTAATTACCTCAGTATCATTCTTCTCTAATTCGAGGTATTCAAGCTGGGTTTTTATATGAATGCTGAACTTCTTCACCTTTAAAGAGCAGATGACCAACAGAATATAACTTGCTTCCATTTAAGAAAAGGTGAACCGATATAACAAGTAGTACAAGATCGTACGCATAGCCACCAATAAAACCTGCCGCTAATTGAACTTTTAAAATAGCTCCTACTAATAAAAGGGCTAGTAGAGCAGACACAATTCGCGTTCCTACACCTAGAATTAATGCAATTCCTCCTACCAATTCAAGGATGGCAACAACGTAAGCTAAGAAACCTGGTAGACCAATACTATCGAACCAACCTACAATATTTTCTATACCTCCTTGAAACTTCGCAGCTCCATGAGCTAAGAAAACCATTCCTAACATTACTCTTAATAATAATGATCCAACTTCCTGTTTGTTTGACAACTTCTTCCTCTCCAATCCCTTTTTATTAATTTCGTCTATCTCTGTTTATATACTATCATATAGTATGTTACTAATTCAATATAATTTACTTTATTTTTGTAAGTTAATAAATTTAACCAATCGTCATTCTAAGTAAACCAAACTTTCATTATTAACCATGGTTCGTCCTTAATTTTTTTATTGTACACGTAAGGATAAAAAATCCAAACCAACGAATACTACCTTAGAATTTACATATCGGGGGTGTGACGACTAAGAGAGGATTAGAGTGTGTGTTGCTTCTTTAAAATGTATGTTTGTAGGTAAAAAAGGAGGTTTTATGAATGGAAAAGAAAAAGTATGCGGTGGTTTTGTTGATTTTCATGATGTTCCTCTCATTCTCAGCTGGAGTATTTGCTGCAGAGAATCCCGAAAATACAAAGGACATTGTCGATACAGCCGTTGAAGCAGGTGACTTCAATACGTTGGCTGCAGCTCTAGAGAAAGCAAATTTGGTCGAGGCACTGAAAGACAATGGGCCTTTTACTGTATTCGCTCCAACAGATGAGGCATTTGAAAAACTACTAAAAGAATTAGGTGTAACAGCCGAAGAATTATTAGCTAGAAAAGACTTAGCCAATATTCTACTGTATCACGTCGTACCTGGTAAAGTGATGTCTAGTGATCTAAAAGACAGGATGAAGGTGAAAACGTTAGCTGATAAAGACGTTACTATTTCACTTGACCCTACTCAAGTGAATAAAGCAAATGTCGTTAAACCAGACATAGAGGCTTCAAATGGTGTCATCCATGTCATTGATGCAGTGTTATTGCCATAAGAACCCGAGGAAGTATATCGGACTCTAAACATCAATAAAGTGGACAAGACTGAACTCCTGCTAACTAGTTGGATTCAGTCTTTCAAGTTTTAGAACCTAGGGCAATACCAGCAGCATCTGTGGAACCTGCATGCACCAATAAGTACAGTTGAAGGTACCGATTAATGTATCATCCTTGTTCTGTATCAATTTACTCCTGTAATTGCCTGAAATATTTGTCTAGACCTAAACGGTAAAAAGTTATATACACATAAATAGCGGTACCTATTAGCCATGTATAATAGGTACCGCTATTTTACTTTTTGTTCAATAAACGGTACCGGTTACTTCAATCATTAAACGAACACTTGTGGTGGAAATATTCACGACAAGTGTTCGTTATTAATTATTTGCTTTCGTTCTTCATCTGAGGTGACTCTTCCATCCCCAACCATTGTGAATCATTATTTTTGTACCTTTATGGACCTATTCAAAAAGTCTTTCATAAAAATAGTCATTTTGCTGGTAAATCATCTCGTAAACTAAATGCGGTTCTAAGCGGTAGTCATCAAAAGATCTCCTAATTAGGAAACTGTTTTGTATATTATCTCTGACCATATAGAGAGATAATTTCTTTCATAAAAAGTAAAAAGCTATCTTTTGCTTTCTCAGTCGTCTCAATCACTTCATGATGAGTGAGGGGTTGATCCAGAATTCCTGCAGCCATATTTGATATGCATGATATTCCAAGTACTTTGATTTCAGCATGACGTGCAATTATGACTTCAGGGACTGTCGACATTCCAACTGCATCTCCACCTAAATGACGTAACATTTTAACTTCAGCAGGTGTCTCATATGATGGACCTGTATTCCAAACATACACACCTTCTTTCAAGGGAATGTCTAAACTCTCTGCTGCTCTTTTTGCCAATGCTTGAAGCTCAACATCGTATGCTGTAGACAAATCAGGAAAGCGTAATCCTAATTCAGTATTATTTGGACCAATTAACGGATTTCCCCCAGCGTTATTGATATGATCCGTGATTAACATTAGATCTCCAGGGTCTAGATCAGTGTTAACTCCTCCTGCTGCATTCGTGACAATTAATGCTTCAATCCCCAACTTTTTCATTACACGTATTGGAAATGTCACCTTCTCCAACGAATATCCTTCATAGAAATGAAACCTACCTTGCATAGCAATTACATTTACACCCTCAAGAGTTCCAAAAACTAGCTGGCCCGCATGACCTTCTACAGTAGAAGCTGGAAAACCCGGTATGTCTGAATAAGAAACTTTAACGGGGTCCTTAATCTCTTCTGCGAGTACCCCTAATCCTGAACCAAGAATCAAACCTACTTTAGGCGTTTGCAAAAGAATTCTGTTAATGTATCTAGCAGCTTGTTCAATTTGTATTGTCATTTGCTTTATCCCCTTTACCCTCATACACATAAAAATGAAATAATTTTTTAGCCTATAGTTTATACGATTGACATGATAAGATATTTCAAATGTAGGACGTCCAACAACTAGTTTCATTATAAATTATTTTCACTAAATGTAAACCTTTTCTTTTAGAGGAGTCGATAAAAAAGAACAGAAACCTTATTACTGAAGCCTGAACCGGACTTGGAAAAGAGTTAGCGCTCTCTTATAGTCATTTGGGGATAAAGTAATCTGCTAGGAAGAACAGAATCAAAGTTAGAAAAAGGGGAAAATGAAATTCAGCAGTTAGGAGGTAAAGCTGAGGTCGCTATTTGTAATACCTCATTAAAAGGGGAAGTCCAGAAAACAATAGAAGTCGTACTAACAGAAGGAAAAATCGACCTAGTTATTAACCATGCAGGCGTGGGCTACTTTGGTCCGTTACAACATTACGAACCACACCAAATTGATGAAATCATTGATACGAATGTAAAAGGAACCATATATATATCGCAAGCCCTCCTCCCCCATTTTTTGAAACAAAATAAAGGGAAGATTATAAATTTAAACAGCTAGACAAAAAGGAAAAGTAAATGAGTCCATATATGTTGCCATTTGCCGTTCGAGGCTTTACAGAAAGCTTGATAAAAAATTAGAACACACCCCTATTATTGTCACAGCTGTATATATGGGCGGAATGGATACCCCCTTTGGGACAAATACAAACCATATAAATGACCGGTCACGCCTTAAAAATCCAAAGGAGATAGCAAAATTCATTCTTGAACATGGTCCTAATCAAAAAGAAATTTCATCAATTACCTTTAAAATTTCAACCGTTTCCTAAAAACGCTGAACCTGAATTTATCTGCTCTAAAAAAATTTATTGAATATAAAACAGGTTTTTCATGTAGATCGTAATGCGTCTGCTTCAATACTAATAACGGAGTTCCTTTTTCACACTCTAAAATTTTTGAAATTTCTTCATGATAACCTATTGTTTCTATAAAAGCTGTTGCATAACTAATCGTTACAGCTGCTTCATCATCCATAAAATGAAAGAGTGATTCTTCTTTTTCAAATTCAGAACCTTGAGGTATTAAATGCCCAGGAATTTTATCAATGCAATAAATCATTGGATCATTATTTGCCGTTCGAATTCTTTTCACAAGAAAAACCGACTCTTGGTCACTGAGCTTTAATTCTATTTTATCCTCATCAATAGGATCAACATAATCAGAGAATAATAGACGAGTGCCTGGAGTTTTCCCTTCCATTTTGATCATATCAGTGATACTTATTAACTCCTCAATACCACTTGAAAAAATTGGCTTTTTATTAATAAATGTTCCTATTCCATGCTTTCTAATTACAATACTTTCTTCTTCTAAAATTCGTAGTGCTTCTCTTAACGTCGTCCGACTAACTCCTAAGTCTTTTGCCAACTTATATTCAGAAGGTAACTTTTCACCCGGTTCTAGTTTACCGCTTTCAATATCCTTCTTAATTTTTTCTATAATCAAGAGATATCTCGACCTTTGATATCCATCTAAAGACATTACCATACCTCCAAAAAAATTATCCTACTGTATTTTATAATTTTACAGTTTTGTCCAACAACAATCAAGGCAAAGGTAACTCTAACTATTTTAAATAAATAAGAGTAACTAGGTAAAAAACAATGAAAACACCCCTAAAGAACTAAACAATTTAAGAGGTGTTTTATTATGATTATTTGTTTAAATCCTCTGGAGAAAATGCCCCTGGTAACAGATCGTGTACAGTTATTTCCTGTAGATCTCCATTAAGATTAGAGAGAATGATTTTCATCTCTGAACTACATAATTCAGAAATCACTTGCCTGCATGCTCCACAGGGTGAGACTGGTCTAAGTGTATCCGCAACAACAGCTAGCATCGTAAACTCTTTGTCACCTGCTGAATAGGCGCTAAATAAGGCGGAACGCTCTGCACAATTACACATGCTATATGCAGCATTTTCAATGTTACAACCATGAATAACTTTTCCACCCTTTGTTAGTAAGGCTGCACCTACTTTAAATTCTGAATAAGGAGTATACGCCTTTTCTCTTGCCTTAATCGCTTCTTCAACTAGTTTCATTTTATTCATTTTTTAAAGAACCTCCTATTAAAGTGATGATACAATCTCTTTAACTAAGCAAATAAATTGAGGCTTTGTTCGATTCGCTACTTCAACAACTTGATCATGTGTAAGTGGCTCTAACTCTTCACCGATGGCCATATCCGTTATACACGAAATACCAATCACTTTCATTTCCATATGGCTTGCGACTATGACTTCAGGTACTGTTGACATCCCTACAGCATCTCCACCCACGATTCGTAACATCTTAAGCTCGGCAGGTGTCATATAGGTTGGGCCAGTTATACCTGCATATACTCCTTTTTGAACAGAAATATCTAATTTTTTAGCTGTTTCTTCAACAACTGAAACCAACTCTGGTGTATAGGCTACACTCATATCTGGAAAACGTGCTCCTAACTCACTTTCATTTGGTCCAATTAGCGGGTTAGCTCCTGTCATATTTAAATGATCTTCAATAATCATTAAATCACCAGGCTTAAACGCTGGATTCATTCCACCACATGCATTTGTAACAACAATTACTTCTACGCCCAGCTGTTTCATCACTCGCACAGGAAAAGTCACTTCCTGCATCGAATATCCTTCATAAAAATGGAAACGTCCTTGCATAGCCACAACTTGTTTACCATGTAATTGACCAATTACTAACTGACCAGCATGCCCCTCCACTGTAGATACTGGGAAGTGAGGAATTTCTCCATAGTTGATTCTCACCGGATTTTCAATTTCATCTGCTAGTTCTCCAAGTCCAGATCCTAGGATTAAACCAATTGTCGGTTGCTCTGTAATTAAGTGATTAATAAAGCTAGCTGACTCTTGCATTTTCCCAAGTACATTTTCCATTTTTCATTTCTCCTTTTGTAGAAACTATAGTTTATCTAAAAAGCTTTTGCCGTAAAATGGCATTTTTATTTGAAAATTTTCAGCAATGGTTGCCCCTATATCGGCAAATGTTTGCCTTACACCTAAATCATTTGATTCTGTTTGATTCGGACTGTAAACAAGTAATGGCACGTATTCACGAGTATGATCGGTGCCATGATGAATGGGATCATTACCATGGTCGGCAGTAATCATTAAAAGGTCATCCTCCTGCATCTTTTCAAATACTTCTGGTAACCGTGCATCAAATTCTTCTAATGCTTTCCCATAACCGATAGGGTCTCTACGATGGCCAAAAATAGCATCAAAATCAACAAGATTCACGAAGCTCAATCCTGTAAACTGCTCATCCATGGATTGAAGTAACTTATCCATTCCATCCATATTTGATTTAGTTCGTAATGTTTTAGTTACTCCTTCTCCATCATAAATGTCAGAGATTTTTCCAATGGCTATTGAACTGTATCCTTCGTCCTTTAATTCGTTCATTACCGTTCTTCCAAATGGCTTTAAAGCATAATCATGACGATTTGATGTTCTTTCCCAAGCCCCAGGTTGACCAGTAAACGGGCGTGCGATCACTCGACCAACCCTATACTTCTCATCTAACGTTAAATCTCTTGCTATTTCACAAATGTGATAAAGCTCCTCTAAAGGAACAATCTCCTCATGTGCTGCAATTTGTAAAACAGAATCAGCTGAAGTATAAACAATTAAATCTCCTGTGTGATAATGGTGTTCGCCTAACTCGTCAAGAATACCAGTACCGGATGCAGGTTTATTTCCAATGATTTTTCTACCCGTTTGATTTTCTAATGTTTCAATTAGCTCTGGGGGAAACCCATCAGGAAATGTTTGAAGCGGTTGTTCAATGTGCAGGCCCATCAATTCCCAATGTCCAGTCATTGTATCTTTTCCATTAGAGGCTTCTTGCATTTTTCCATAATGACCAAGAGGCTGGGCCACCTTTTCAATTCCCTTTATTTCACGAATCTGACTTAAGCCGAGTTTAGCGATATTAGGCATATGTAATCCATCCATTTTTTCTGCGATATGCCCTAATGTGTCGGCACCTTCATCATTAAATTCCCTTGCATCCGGTGCCGCGCCTATTCCTACAGAGTCCATGACAATTAAAAATATTCTTTTAAACTGTTTCATTATCTGATTATCCTTCCTTGCGTACTTCAATAAACTCATCACTTGTTGGAGGTCCAACATCTTAAACGCAAAAAAATTAGAACTTAAATAAACTACTTGCAATCATTCCACCTAAGTAAACTCCTGCTACACCTAAAACCCCTGCTAATACTGGCGGAGCTGGTAACGGCAGACGTAAAAATTTAAAAGTAACACCAATAATAATTCCTGCTAGCAGACTCAATAATAATTCTTTCATAACCATCTTCTCCTCTAACCTTCTTATTTAATAGTTTGTACTTGATGTTTCCCCTTTTACAATCGACACCCCTGAGCTTGCACCAATTCTGGTTGCACCTGCCTCAACCATCTTCTGAACATCTTCACTATTTCGAATACCTCCAGAAGCTTTCACACCAATTGACGGCCCTACAGTTTTTCTCATTAATCTAATATCCTCTACAGTTGCTCCACCTGTTGAAAAGCCTGTTGACGTTTTTACAAAATGAGCTCCAGCTTGAACAGCTAATTGGCAAGCACGGATTTTTTCTTCTTCTGTTAACAAGCATGTTTCGATTATTACTTTCACAAGTGCTTTTTCACTAGCCGCATTAACAACCGCTTCAATATCTTTTTGTACGAATTCATTATCTTCATTTTTTAGTGCTCCTATATTAATAACCATATCAATTTCAGTTGCACCATTTTCAATAGCATCTTCTGTTTCAAATCTTTTCACACTTGAAGTTTGTGCACCTAAAGGAAAACCTATCACTGTACAAACCTTAACATTTGTACCTTTTAACATTTCATATGCTGTGCTTACCCACGTTGGATTCACACAAACTGAGGCAAATTGATTTATTTTTGCTTCTTCTGCTAGTTTAATAATATCTTTTTCAGTTGCCGAACCTTTTAGTAATGTATGGTCAATGATATTAGCAATAGATACGTTCATCTGTTTCACCCTTTAATTTAAATTCAAAACCAGTTGTTGGACGTCTGACATTTATTATATCAATTAGTGACCAAATAGAAAAGAGAGAAATTTGTTCTCTCTTTTATTTCAAGCAATCCATTCGTTGATAGGGCTTTTTATTAATTATTTATTTCATCATAGATAAGCGGAATAGAATCAACTGGATTTTGTGAAATTTTATAAGAATCGTATATTCTTTCTATTACATCATTTACATCTTCTCGATTGCTATGAATCGTTACAAGCGATTCACCTTTTTCAACCTTTTCACCGATTTTCTTATTAAGAACAAGGCCAACAGCCAAATCAATTTTTGATTCCTTTGTAGCCCGACCTGCCCCAAGAATCATTGCAGCAGTCCCAACTTTGTCAGAAATAATTTCAGAAACAAAACCAGCTTCTTTCGCATTCACCTCAAACGTATACTGAGCGGAAGGTAGCTTATTGGGATTATCGACGATTGAAGCATCACCACCTTGTGCTGATAGAAAGGCTTTAAATGTCTCAAGCGCTTTGCCATTCGCAATTACTTCTTCTAGCTTCCTCCTCGCTTCCTCTAGTGTCTCTGCTTTTTTAGCAAGATACACCATTTGACTGCCTAACACTAAGCATAGTTCAACGAGATCCTTTGGTCCTTTTCCTCTTAACGTCTCAATGGCTTCTCTAATCTCAAGTGAATTACCAATTGCATATCCCAACGGTTGACTCATGTCCGATATAACTGCTGTCGTTTGACGTCCAACCGCATTTCCGATTTCAACCATCGCTTTTGCTAAAGCTTTTGCTCCTTCTAAGTCTTTCATAAATGCACCGCTACCCGTTTTCACATCAAGAACGATCGCATCAGCACCAGAAGCTATTTTCTTACTCATAATGGAACTAGCGATAAGAGGAATTGACTCGACAGTTGCTGTCACATCTCTTAGACTATATAACTTTTTATCAGCTGGTGTCAGATTACCACTTTGTCCGACGACAGCGACTTTATTGGTGTTTACAAGGTTGTTAAACTGTTCATTATCAATTTCCACATTGAATCCAGGGATCGCTTCAAGCTTATCAATCGTTCCTCCTGTGTGCCCTAATCCTCGACCTGACATTTTTGCAACGGGAACTCCAATAGCAGCAACTAACGGGGCTAATACAAGTGTTGTTGTATCACCTACTCCCCCTGTACTATGCTTATCAACTTTTATACCATTAATGGACGATAAATCAATCTGATCTCCAGATTCAACCATCGCCATTGTCAGATAAGCGCTCTCCGATTGTGTCATCCCTTTGAAGAATACCGCCATTGCAAATGCTGAAATTTGGTAATCAGGGATATCTCCCTTTGTATATCCTTCTATCATAAATTGAATTTCGTCGTTAGTCAGCTCTCCACCATCACGTTTTTTTTCAATTAAGTCAACCATTCTCATAATTGATCATCCTTTATATTAAAGTATACTTATCATTATAATAAGGTTACCAACGTCAAGCCTTGTTAAAACGTCGGTAACCTCCCTTCATAAATGATTAAAATAACATACCGGCAATAGCTGCACTTAATAATGAAGCTAGTGCACCAGCTAGAACTGCTCGAAGACCTAATCGTGCAATATCATTTCGGCGTTCTGGGGCAAGTCCACCTAGTCCACCTAATAAAATCGCCAATGAGGAAATGTTTGCAAATCCACAAAGTGCAAAACTTATTACAGCAACTGTCTTTTCTGAAAGTTCCGGAATTTCCGGAGCAAACGCCGCGTACGCCACAAACTCGTTTAATACTAGCTTTTGACCAATAAAACTTCCTGCTGCCATTGCTTCTGCCCATGGCACTCCGATAGCAAATGCAATCGGAGCAAAAAGCACACCAAGAATTGCTTCTAGAGATAAACCTTCAACGCCAAACCAACCACCAATACCGCCTAAAATACCATTAATTAATGCTATTAATGCAATAAATGCTAGAAGCATTGCACCTACATTAAGTGCTAATTGTAGACCGACACCAGCTCCTCGCGCTGCTGCATCAATTACATTGGTAGATTCTGTATCTTTTCCGATTTCTATTTCATCAGTCGTTTTTGATTGTTCTGTTTCAGGTATAATCATTTTTGCCATAACTAACCCTGCTGGAGCGGCCATGAAACTAGCTGCTAACAAGTATTCTAACGGGATTCCCATTAATGAATAACCAATTAATACAGAACCGGCTACAGAAGCAAGCCCACCAGTCATAACGGCAAACAACTCAGAATTTGTCATCTTATTAAGGTAAGGACGAACAACAAGAGGTGCTTCTGTTTGGCCCACGAAAATATTAGCAGCAGCTGACATTGATTCTGCCTTACTTGTACCTAGTACTTTTGAAAGTGCTCCTCCAAGTAGTTTAATAACCCATTGCATCACACCAATGTAATATAGTACGGCAATTAATGAAGAAAAGAAGATAATAATGGTCAAGACTTGAAAGGCAAAGACAAAACCTACACCTTCACCTTGCCATAATCCACCGAATAAAAAGTTAACGCCTTCATTTGCATAATCAATAATGTTTGTCACTCGCATCGTTAACCATTGAAGAGCCGCTCGCCCTGTTTCCCATTTTAGGACGATAAAAGCGAACATTATTTGGATGAATAATCCACCTAGAATTGTTTGTAATTTAATGGCTTTTCTATTTGTAGAAAAAAGGTAAGCAATAAAAAAAACAATAACAATACCAAAAATACCCCATAAAAAGTTCATCATTTTAACCCCTTTTTAAATTAATAAAATAACAGTTCAAAGAAACCACTAACTTGTAAGCGTTTTCTGTTACCTTAAAAAATATAGCGCTTTCAAAACAAGTGGACTAATAAAACTCACTCACAACTAACCGCATTTATATGACGCTTAACCTCTTAGAAGGGTAACTCCTCCTCTTCAATACACTTCCTTACCTACTTTATATCATTCGCAAGAGAGGTTGGATGTCTAGATGTCCAACAACCTTATAGTTAATTATTATAATTGGTTTACCTATATTCGTAAATAGGTTCCCTAAAAATAATTAAAACCTATTTTTACCTAAATGGTTAATTTTATTAAATATAGACTTTTAAACTAGGATGTTTAATTCCCAAACTTTCTGTAATCTCTATTGTTCTTTTGAGTGGTAATAAGGGCTATTGCTCTCTAATATCAATATCTTCATCAGACCACTCTAATGTATAAAAAGAATATCATTCTAGTTGCGAATGAAGATGATGTTTCCTTCTATTCTTCCAACCTTTGCTTCTAGAAACAATTCCGTTTGAAGGTACATTTCTAATGGTTAACCACGGTTTATAATCAATTCCCTCCCCTTTTCCCCTCTCTTCTTTAATCCATTTTTCAATTTTTCCTGATGTAGTTGATCGATTCTTTCATTATTTGAAACCTCCTTTTATAGTCAATGCAAACTTATAATCAGTGGAAACATACAACAGTTGTTGTAAAAAGAAAAAAACTATCCCTAAGGGATAGTTTTTCAAAAAAATTTTATTCTTTTTGTGGAGTTCTGACAAAATCGTTATTTTTAAAATATTATACATACTGGCCAGTTTCCAACTTTTTTGTCTTTAACAAGAAATGTTCACGGACATTAATGTTGGTAACTGAAGAATCCTTTTAAAACAAGGGTTTTCTCATTTTTACACTAATTTTAAAATTACATTAATGTTGGTAATTAGTTTTTTCCATTTTATAACACCGACATTAATGTTAGTAACTAAAATGCATTAAAACAGTTGGTTTAACATAACCGTTAAAACTTCTAAGAATCTTACGTATGCAGTATTTTAATCATGGCATATTCTATTCAATCCTTCTATGATTACAGCCAAGAGAATGTACCACGTGTGCCATGTTTTTACCAGCAGTTGCCACGAAATTTACCACTTGCTGTCAACGTGTTTGCCAATTGAAGAACGTCAACTATTTTGAAGTAAAAAAGCCTAATCCTCCTTATCTTTACTGAGGAATTAGGCTTTGGTCTTCCAAAATCGCACCAATTGTGGGAATATCATTTTCTATTGAACAGTATCGTTGTACTGTGCAGCAAGTTATAAAGCGATTAATAAAGATACCTTATAAAAAAATCTCAATGGTAATTATTTATTTACCAAACTTCTTGTTTTATCAAATATTCTACCTAATGCTTCAGGTCCATGCTTTGCAAGTGTTGCCCCGGTAGCTCCAACTGCACCTGCTGTAACAGACAGGCCTAATGCTAAAAACATAAAGTGTTTTGTTCTAATGTCTTTAGCATCTTTAACTTTTTGTTCTAATACTTTCTCCATTCTGTCCATAATCTCTGATTGCTGGTCCCAATCCAAGTTTTTGTCAGATAGCTTTTCCTTATATGCTTGAAGAAGCTCTCGAGTCAAGTCTGAAATATCTTTGTTATCTAAGTCCATTGATTTAATAGACTCTTTATATGCGGAATAACTTTGTTCTATTATGTTTTTCTTTATCTCAGGATTAATTATTTCTCCTTCCAGGACTTCATCAGCTAATTCATTAAAATCTCTTTTATCAATAAGATTATCCATAGCTTTTTCCTCCAACTTTTATATTATATTCTAATTATTAATTCTCTAAATTCTACTCAAATCCTCCTATCAATAACGTTTCAACACATTTTCTAACCTACTTCGTTCACTTAAATACTTTCTTTCACAAAGTATATTTTTAAAGGAAGCTCTTTGCTACGGAGTATAGTCAAATGAGAATAGACGATCAATTAATAAACTTGATCGTCACAAATTGCCATATTAGTTTTTTACAAACTAACCTCCTTTATCGTTGGGCCAATCCTGCTTCTCTTAGTCACGCTGCTTCGTAGCTAATATCATTTCTTTTTCGATTCCATGTTGGCAGCATACTCTGAACACCCTATTCTCATCATTGCGGCTTATAGCTCTTTTGTCATGGGTAACGTTCTAATGTGGCCGGCTATCATCAAACTGTCCCGATCATAGGCATGAAAAATCCAACTTTGGCAATTTTGGGGGCACGTTAGTTATATTCGGTCTCTTCACTCGTACATTTCATGGGGGCATCGATCATCTGGCGTTTCAACTGGTCGACATCCAGAATCTTATGATAGCCACGGAAACTGTCGACAAATCATATTAAGCTTTTCATATTATGCGTCATTTTAACGGTGCTATTGCAGTAGGTTGGATTGTACTTGCCATAGGGGCTTACCGTTCCGGAATACTCGGATTGTTTTGTTCAATCGCAAATGGGCAGTATGGCAATTCTTCCCCTTAACACACTTAAAGGTACAAGGATTGAATTTAATATCGTCACGGCTGCGCTTTGCATTTGCACTGATATCGATTGGTATTAAAGTATTGCGAGACGGCCCCGCCGAGCAATCCTTTGGACGGTGGCGTTAGTCGCCCTACACTCATCATAATCTCCCTTGGGATTCTTTTTCCCGAACAAATAATGCGTAATTACTACCAAAAGACTCCAATCCCCCTTGATTTCTTCCATATTTCTGGCCATTTGCGGAACAAAGAAATGGCTGAGGATAAGCTCGTCTATCTTCAGCTATTTGCCCCTCACAATCTCTAATTATTTTAACATAAATATTCAAATTACTTGCCCAGTGTTGTTCAATTATATGGCCCGATAGCATTCCTGTAGAACGTTAATTTTCAACTTCGAAAAAAATAGAGCTCCTCAGTAAGATATGAGTATAGACACCACTCTAAAACTCAAAATCTAAGGAGGAAACTCTACTATGAAGTTTAAAATGCAAGACAAACAAAATCAACTAATTGAACGAATTTCCGATAAACATCTCGTTGTTGGTGTGGATATTGCCCAACAAGTTCACGTAGCTCGAGCTGTGAACTTCCGTGGGATTGTAGTAGGCGATCCTCTATCTTTTGAAAATAATGAAGAAGGTTTTAGTAGATTACTGCAGTGGATCAATGAATTAAAAGAAACAAAAAATTTCAATACATCGATTGTAGGTATGGAGCCTACTGGACATTACTGGCTTAATCTATCAAAATGGCTATATGAACAAAACGTTGATGTGGTAACGGTTAACCCTCATCTTGTCAAAAAGAATAAAGAAAATCGAGATAATACTCAATCTAAGAGTGATAAAAAAGACGCTCTCGTAATCGCTGATATGGTGAAGAATGGTTATTATGCCTTTATCCGTCCAACTCCAGAAGCTTTTGAAAAACTTCGAGTACTTATGGCTAACCGTGATGTGATTGTTAAACGGCTTGTCAGTTCCATCAATCAATTAAATCGCTGGGTAGATCTTATCTTTCCTGAACTTCGACAAGTGTTTAAGGACATAAAAGGGAAAGGAGCAATCGCAACCCTTCGCTTATTCCCCACCCCCATCGAATTACGTTCCATGGAAGCCCAGGATATCGTTGAAGGATGGAAAACAAAAATGAAGCGACACGCTGGACTAAAAAAAGCCCAATCACTAGTTGAATTAGCTAAGCATTCTGTTGGTAATCAACAAGCACATGATGCTTATAAATTACACCTAGAACAATTGCTTGAAGAATTTGATCTCGCTACAGTTCAACTTGAAAGAGTTGAAAAAGAAGTGACTGGTGTACTCGAACAAATTACATTCGCAAAGAAACTACTTGCCATTAAAGGAATTAGTGAAATTTCACTAGCTGGCATTTTAGGAGAAGCAGGAGATCTAAGCGGCTTCTCTCACGGTAATTCCCTATTGCGACACGCGGGATTACATTTAGCAGAAGCTAGCTCGGGTAAATGGAAAGGACAAATTGTCATTTCTAAACGCGGCAGATCCCGGCTACGACGTTTCTTGTATTTAGCGACCATGAGCCTTGTCATGAACAATCCTGAATTTAAAGAGCTTCACTCCAATAATGTGAAAGTAAAAAAAATGAAA
>NZ_JAQQWT010000047.1 GCF_028610705.1 Halalkalibacter alkalisediminis | reverse complement strand
TTTTAAAAATGTTAAATGTAAAATTGGATTCTTGTACGATTCATGAGTTAGGCTTTATGAAATTGATTCAAATATATAAAATTTAAAATAATTAGATAATTATAGGGAATAAGAGATTTTTTAAGTGAGTTAAAGGTATTGCCTGAAATTAACCCGATTTAATAAGTTGCTTGCATGATTGAGATATTGTAAAATTCCCTTATAATTCTAAATTTAAAGACATTTACTTCTAATTCGATGTTTTGAAAGCCCTTTCCTATTATTGAGCAATAAAGATCCATATAGACTATTTTAGATCGATCTATTGAAGTGTAATAGCTAAGCAATGTCTCCTTTAAAAAGGGTGAGAGTTAATCAACAATTTTTTGCTCTAAATTAGATCGATCTAACCAAGCGTGCAGGTTAAACAATTTCTCTTATAAAAAATTAATCAAAGATTCTTCTGTTCAATATTAGATCGATCTATATGTTTAGTTATTTCCCATATAAAACAATGAGTCTCATCATCTTGCTCAATTCCTTTTAAGATTAGTTGAACCAAAATAAGGCTAAGGTTTTCTGAATCTATGTATTAACGAATAAGTTTTTATACTAGCAAAAGAACTGATTAAAGTGGGAGGTGAGGTTCCGGATAATAAATGATTAACATCTGTGAGATCTGCGGGGGAAATTTCATCGTTTTCAATAGAGAGGAGTGTTGCCATTGATTGCATGAAACGAACATAAAACAATGAAATCATGAAAACAATACTTACTAGTAAATGGTAATCCATACGGGATTTTCACCGACATTATTCTATTGGGAGGTTATTTAATTGAACATGAAGAAAATTTTTCTATTAATGATTGCTACATTAATGTTTTTGGGAAGTGTTGTGCCAGTTTCTGCGTCATCTGGAAAAAGTAATCAGTCTCCGCTATTTAAAAACACAAAATTGGAAGCGGTTTCGTTGGATGGTATGGAGAAGCCGGCTATTGATATCACACTCGGCAACAAGTTACCACTGACAGGTTATTTTACCCGTAATGTCACCGTTAATGACGATACACGTACGGTCAAAATTTATGTTGCACCAGACACAACAGTCCGTGATTACTTCACGGTCGTTGCTGCTCCTGAAGGGATGTCTACTGAAGAGTTTCTTCAAAAGACTGACTGGATAGACATAGCTAATAAGAAATCTGAAGGGTTATTTATTCTTGAACCTGGCGAAAGTGGATGGGGCTCTGCTGAAGAAGAACTTGATTATATCAATCAAGCCTTCAATGTGATAAGGGATACTACTTATTACAACACTTTTGGCCTTTTTTATCTAGCAGGCTATGGTGATGGAGGCTCGGCACTTCAAGCCTGGGCAATGGAAAATCCGCATTTTGTAATAAGCTCTGCTTTTATTCAAACTGAAGATTTGGATTCAAATTTTATTGCTAAGACGGGTGCAAAGACATTCTCTGAAAATCAAGACATTTCCTATAGTGAGGTTCCGGTACCAACTTGGTTCGTTAATGATGACTTGAGTTCAGTGGAAAATCTCGTAGACTATTGGAAACAAGCCAATGATACTGTTGAAGAGGGTATTAAATCAAAAGGTCTCTTGGGTGGTACTGTTTTTACACAAGATCAAAGTTCTGAAAATATAGTCACTTCTTATAGTGATGTTCTTTCACAAGTTGCGATCCTTGAAAAAGATGATAAAAGTGTTTATACGAAGGGGTTCACTAAGAAAGTCTATGAATTTCTCTCTTATTATACACGCTATGATAGTACATCTATCAATGGGAACGTGCTTGGAGTAAGACCTGATCATGAGGCGATCGGTGTTGAATATAAGGAAATGAATCTAGGTGGCTACACTCGTGAGTATCTAGTATACATACCAGAGTCAGCACCTAATGAAAATATCCCGGCTGTTTTTGTATTAGCTGGAAATACTCAACCAGCTCGGTTATTCTTCGATGCAAGTCATTGGTGGGATGTGGCTGATAAATACGGCTTCATGCTTGTCATGCCAAGTGAGCAGTATAATTCATCTACTGAATTAACGTGGAATGTCAACTTTAGAGATCATCAACAAGATGATTTTGTATTTTTGGAAGAAGTCATTAAACAAGTCGATAAAGACTATAGCATTGACCCAGGCAAACGTTACCTCACTGGACAATCTTTAGGATCGATGTTTACAAACTATGCTACGGCTATTATGCCAGAATACTTTGCTGCTGTCGGTTCCACTTCAGGTCCTCTTTTAAGAGAAGTTGAAGGTAAAACGGACAAAATTCCAAACTATTTGATTTTTGGTGAATATGATTTATGGAGCTGGGACCATACTGTACCAGGTCGAACAAACAATACAGTTAACTACTGGTTAGATAGAAATGATCTTGGTGACATTGATGATGCTGTGGTGACTTCAGAAGATAGATATAAAACATACACTTGGTATGATGACAGCGACATTCCAATGTATCAATATACTCAAACATCTGGAAGAGCTCATAATTTTATCGTATCAGAAGTATGGAAGCTTTGGGAGGACTGGTTCTCGCACTGGGAGATGGATGAAGAAGGAGAACGTCATTACAATAACAAGGCTGAAGAGCCAGAAGAAACAGAAGGTATCGTTAGCACTCAAGCTATAACAGATATGAAATTGCTTGGGCAGAAACTTGCAGCTGTAGCTATAGAGTATGAGAGTGTAGTAGATTCAAGCTCACTATCTACTCAAAGCTATGAAATCATGGACCTTGACTCATCTGGTGAAACAATGGCTACTGCTGAGATTAGCAAGGTATATACGAATAATAAGCCAGAAATGAGAACGGACGGCAAATCAGTGCCAGGTAAATATGTCATTGTTGAGATTGCAGACAGCTCTAGAGTAGGTATCATGATGACGGACTATGTTTACTATGATGAAAATGGACAAAAACAAGTCCAACCTTATTGGTTAAAGAAAGATGTAAATACAACGGTACAGCAATTAGAAGATATTTTAGCTAAGAATGGTAAAGTCATATCAAAAGCTAGCACATCAGAAATGGGAATGACAAAAGAAACCGTTCAGTTAAAATATGATGAATTTGAAGATTTGCTAACAATCCCAAGTAGCAGCGGAGAAGATCATATCATGGTTAAATATCGTCTGCCCAAAAACTATAACCCTGCAAAGAAGTATCCAATTATGATGTCACTTACTGGAATGGGAACATCCTTTTGGCAGGTGAATGGTGAAGATAACTTTGGAACGAGCATAGCGATTGATAAATCAGCGACAGCATGGATGGAAGAAGAGGATATGATTATTGTATCAACACATTATCGTTCTTCCGTTCCTCAATCGATGCAAGACACATACAGTGCATCCGACGATATAATCGCGACCTATGAGTACTTTATTGAAAACTTTTCAGTTGATACAGACAGAGTTTATTTAACAGGAAACTCTATGGGAACAGCGAAATCTTTTGAAGTACTCATGAAGAGACCAGATCTAGTTTCAGCATTTATCGTTGCTAACGGTGCAGTTAATCCAGGACCAAGGGCATATCCTGACTCTCGTAAAGATGAGTTAAAAGAAGAATTAGCGGAAGTGGCAGATGCAGGAGTAGCGATTTGGTTCCATCATGGTTTAAATGATCGATCAATCACAATTCAAAGAGCGCAAACGGCTTATCAAGCATTACTAGAGCTACATGAAGAAAACGGTAGAAGCCAAGAGTGGATTGAAGAACATTTAAAATTCACGACATATTCTAACGAGGACTTTATTGTTGATGGATTGGATATTGGACCGCCAATTTATCATTCAGCTACCAAACTAGCGTATGAAATCTCCTTTAATTCATCATGGGAAGATAGACTTCCTGACGGAGAAAGAGGTATTGGTATTCGTGAATGGGTAAAATCAAAATAACATTTATATATATAGGGGGATTTAACATGAAAAAGTTACTTGGGGGAGTTTTGATGTCCACACTACTTGTACTTGGTGCATGTGGTGGTGGAAACGGAGGAAGTAGCAATTCGAATCCTGCGAGCGGTGATGCAGAAGCGCCAGTAGCAGAAACAGTTGAAGCAAAAATAATGAAGCTGGCTGTTGCTACTCCAGATGAAAGATCCCTAACAAAGGGTTTAGTAAAATTTGGTGAGAGTATTGAAGAACAAACTGGTGGTTCCATAGACGTAGAGATCTACTCGAATGGTTCATTAGGTGGTGACCGTGAAGTGCTTGAAGGAATACAATTAGGCACAATCCAAGGGACAACTGTTTCAACTGGTCCGATCGCACAATTTTCATCGCGTTTCAATGTCTTTGATTTACCGTTCTTATTTCCAAATACAGATATAGCCTATGAAATTCTTGATGGACCTGTTGGTGAAGAGTTGCTAGGTGACTTGCCTGAACAAGGTATGATTGGTTTAGGATATTGGGAGAACGGATTTAGACACCTAACTAATGATGTTAAAGAAGTAAAAACGGTTGACGATATCAAGGGATTAAAAATCAGAACTTTAGAAAATAATCTTCATATGGACATGTGGAGAGAACTTGGTGCTAACCCAACTCCGATAGCCTATACTGAATTATTTGCTGCTCTTCAACAAAGAGTTGTTGATGGTCAGGAAAATCCAGTTGGGAATATAACAACAGCTAAATTCTATGAAGTTCAAAAATACTTAACAAAGACAGGGCATATTTATAATGCTAGTCCACTTTTAATTAGTAAGTCTTTCTGGGACTCTTTAACAGATGAAGAAAAAGAAGTTGTTAAGAAGGCTGCTGAAGAGGCTAAAATCTACCAACGTGAATTAAACCAACAAGAAGATGCTGACGCAACTGCACAATTAATTGAATTAGGTATGACAATTACTGAACTGTCTTCAGAAGAACAAGCAAAAATGTTTGAACTGGCTCAACCTGTATACGGAAAGTACTCTGCTGAAATTGGAGAAGACTTTGTGAATAAACTACTTGAGACAATTGAAGCTTCAAAGTAAGATTGATTCTCAAGGTGGATGAACTCCCCCTTGAGAATTTTTATGGTTTGACAAATTTATTTTAAGGCAAACAGAAAGGGGCTTTTGGGCTTTTTAGTGTGTGAATTTATAGGGGTGTTGTAAAGAAAGAAGTGGCATGCAAAATCTGTCTCCCGCTGACGGGAGAATTTAAGCAAAAAAGTACATATTAGTGCGCTTAAATTGGGGATTAGTATCAATTAATTGAAACTATAAGGGTCTCTTTTAAGGATGCAAAAGAAGGGGGGAGCTGCTAATGAACAAGGCTCATCCCTTCATTACATATTTTTGTTTTCTGGTTAACTTATTTTTAACGAACTTCTCTTATTCTTGCTTTTCTTTTTGTTGGCACGTGCTGGTGTATAACCGTTGGCATAAAACGTTCCTTGACCAATTTCTAGTTTTTCGATGAGTTCTTCATGACTTGTAACATGGTTATGTTTGCAAGCTTGAAGATATACTTGCGCAGCCACTTGTGCGTCTTCGAGTGCATGGTGGTGTTTAAATTGAATTTGTAAATGCTCTGCGACCACATTCAATGAATAACTATGTAGACCATGCCATGTTTTTTTAGAAACATTCACAGTACAGTTATAAGAAAACGAAGGATATTCGAGCCTGCACTCATCGAGTGAGTACCTCAATACAGACATATCAAAACTTGCATTATGGGCAATGACGAGGTTTCCTTCTAGTAAATGGGAGATGTCCTTCCACGCTTCATGAAATGAGGGGGCGTTTTTGACATCTTCAGGAGTAATCCCATGGATTCTCACACAAATGGGGTCAAAGTACATATCGTTTGGTTTAATTAATTGGTAGTATTCTTCAGCAATCTGGCCATTTCTCACAACAACAAGTCCAATCGAGCAAACACTCGAACGATTTGTATTAGCTGTTTCAAAGTCTATCGCAACAAAATTCAACCGGACTCCTCCTAAATAAAAAGTATCAACGTTCTAATTAGTCTCTTAATATTTAAGTATAACGTAGATTTATGTGAATTCCATAGAAAATATTAAATGGATAGGCTTTTGAACGTAGGAGGTGGAATCATATAAAAAAACGTTCCCGCACAAGAGCGAACTGTGTATTCTTCAAATTTAACTTAATCCTTGCTAACGAGCTGATTGATCGGTGAGAGCATTTTACTTGTTTCGAAATAGGTGATATCGACGTTATCTGAAACATGGAGATAAAAGATTGTAATCGTACTTGAATGAAGTTAATGTGATTTTTTAAGCGAAAATAACTAGAGCAGGGAGATTTTTAACGTTCTCCCTGCTCTTTTTCGTCATTTTATTTTCTGCTATTTAATAACGCACGATGCGCATTAACAATTCCATGTCCATAAAGCTCATCATATCCAGTTTGACCTGCGTCAACAGCTGTTTGTTGAATGCGTGTTTGAACTTGATTTGGAGAAGGTTTCTGGCCTGTTTCAACTAGTACTTGTGCAATGTATGCTGCAGCAACCCCGGAAACTTGAGGAGCGGCCATTGATGTACCACCTTTCCAACCATATCCTTTACCAAATAATGCTTCAGCTTCTGGGCCTCTTCCTCCAAACTCCATGTAAGTTGGAACTGTACTTAAAACTAAGTATTTACTTCCGCCAGCACGATCAGGTCCTAAATCTCCACCTGGAGCACTTACGTTTATGGCACCATTTCCATAGTTAGAATAGAAAGCTAAGCGATCTTCTGTACCAAAGCCAGCACCAGTTGCAGAAACAGTAATTACTCCTGGTATTTGTGCAGGAACAAAGAATACAGCTCCTCGTGCTTCCCAACCATCATTACGGTTAGCGTTTTGCCACTCGGCTACTTTAGCTGGGCTTTTTAAATCTTGTTCAGAGTTTCCTGCAGAAGATACAATGGTTACACCTTTGTTTACTGCGTAACGGATAGCGCGGTTATATGCTACGTAATCTGCAGCGCTATTTCCACCACTAATTGTTTCTTTAGTTTCAGGATCTGTAAAAAACCATTGTCCTAGTAGCCTTGTTCCACCTAGACTCATGTTAATCACATCAACACCATCATTAGCCGCTGCGATGATGGCATCAGTAATCCAAATTTGTTGAGCTCCACCAGTTGCTCCAAAAACACGGTAAGATCTTAATGTCACTCCTGGAGCAACACCTTTCATGCTACCTTCTGCACCAATTGTTCCAGCGACGTGAGTACCGTGGCTATTATAATCCCAAGAATCTGTAACTCCCTCAGTACCAGGTACGAAGGTTCTAGAACCTTCTAAATCTACATGGTTTTTGAGATCAGGATGGTTAAAATCAAAGCCACTGTCAATGACAGCTACTACAACTTCATTTCTAGCATCCTTGTGAATATCATGACTAGCGCCATTATTAGTAACTTGTTCAATATCCCATTGGTAGCCAGACTCCCAAATGTTAGCGATAGGTGTTTCACTAGAAGCTACTTCACTAGCTTCATTAAAGTCAGGTAAATCTAGTGTAACCTCTTGAGAAGGTCCAACAGATAAGACGTTAAGGTTATTCATGATTTCTTTTAAAAATGAAGCCGGAGTGTCGGTTGTAACTTCAACAGTTCCTATTTGTGGTACCTCGTACGTAATTTCTCCACCTGCTGCTGATATGATTTCGTTCACGTCGTTTGGTAGACTTTCAGACTTAAAAACGACTAATAAACGCTCAGGGTCAATTTCTGTCTCAACAGTACTACTAGCAAAGGCATTAAAACTTAAAGAAGATAGAGCTAATACGAAGGTAAGGAAAAAAATAAAAGATTTTCTGAATGGTCTGTTCATAGTGGACCCCTTCCGATATGTATTTTTCTTAAATATGAACCCTTTTTCGATCCTCCTCTCCTAGTGACTGATTTCATTGTAGTTCAACCTGGTTTTTATTTCGCATAACGAAAGACTTAATTATCAGAATAGTGAATGCGATCTAAAGGCTTACATAAATTTGAAATTGGAATGAGCTCTGATAGTATCTGAGTAATAAGGTGTGGTGAAATGGTCATTTCATATATGTAGGTTGAGTAAGCTGGATTCCTTGAATACTTTAAAATAGAAAATAACTAAATTAGGATCAAATGGGGGAGGCGTTTTATTCTATTAAGATGGAGACTCTGACTGCCATATGGAAAGTTGTATAAAGAAGCTGGATAACTACGTGTGGAAGGATTAGTACTTAAAGCATCTAAGTATGAAACCCCTCAAGATGAGATTTCCCATGGAGTAATTCATTAGAGATGAGGTTGATAGGTCTGGTGTGGAAGCGTGGTGACGCGTGGAGCTAACAGATACTAATCGGTCGAGGGCAGATCCAATTTAATTCTTAATGTTTCTAGTATGCATTAACTAGTTTTGAGAGAACCATCAAATGTGAACTAAGTGAACCAACAGGTAATTCGATGGTCAAGGTATTTTCTAGAAAATACCTTATATACTAGTCTGGTGGCGATAGCGAAGAGGCCACACCCGTTCCCATGCCGAACACGGTCGTTAAGCTCTTTTGCGCCGATGGTAGCTGGGGCTTCCCCCTGTGAGAGTAGGACGTTGCCAGGCCAATTTAAGCATTCCGTTGAGGAATGCTTTTCTATTTTATATGCTATTAAATAATCAAGTGTCCCGTTTCCTTAACAGCCATTTCCATCTTGGAAATGTCTAACATCGTTTCATCAAACTCAACGGTAACGATATCGGTATTTTCATTTCCTTCTGCTGAAATAACACCGTCGATAGCTTTCAGTGCCTCAACAACATCGGGAATGCAATGACCACAACTCATTTTTTCGATTTGAAGAGAAATATGTTTCATGAATGCTCTCCTTGTTTTTTTTCTAGTTTTTGAATAAAACTTAATTGTATGCAACCGAGATTGATTAATTTTCACTCATCTTGATTCATGAAAAGCTTTCTAAATAATCATGAAGTAAGATCATCTTTAAGGAGATGCTTTTTTTGTATATATGAATTTTTATAATTATATATGGTAGTTTTTATTCGATCTGATAATGATGAGAAATTTTTTTCGTATGTTGATGACATTACATAGATGTTGTATGGATAACAAAAGTAAGTGGAACGCCTGAGTGTTAAACAAAGAAAAGGAGCCTCAAATAATCGCTAAATGCTACCTTTTGAGTCTCCCTCTTTTTTTAATTCTCCAACATACAATCGTGCTTTGTAAAATTCTTGCTCGGTGCTGCTCCTGCCGTTCCGTGATGGGTTCCATACATCTCTTTTACTTGTTGAACAGTCATATCTTCATGCATGGATAACTTCTGTCCAAAATTAAAGATTCCATATGAATTTCCCTTTTGGCTTTCTGGTTCCATCGCTAATACATTTCCTGTCCCCAATGCTAATATTGATACTGTTAGGACTGTTAAAACGATTGCTTTCATTGGTTATCATCTCCTTCATACTTTCTAATTTAAGAATAGAGATAAAATGTGAAGGAACTATGTGGAAACATTGACGAGAAAAAGAACATAATATTAAAGAATATTTCATTCTGCCGAGGTAGGGTTCTACATGAGAGCTCTAAATGTTTTAGATGCTTCACTCCTTATTGTTCTTATAAATAGTTTACATTTATTATGTGGCAGAGGGCATAATTCACTATAAGAACATATGGAAGGTTGGGTCAGTTATGGAAACCAAGTTAACTTCAGCAGAAGTTTCACAATTATGGGGTACTTTTATGGGAGACAGTTCCCAAATATGTGTATTGAGTTATTTTATAGATAATGTCGAAGATGCAAATGTAAAAGCAATCTTACAATTTGCTCGTGATACAGCTGGTAGTCATATCAAGAAAATAGAAACCATGTTCAGTCAGGAAGGCCATGAAGTTCCACATGGTTTTAAAATAGACAAAGATGTAACAACATCTGCGCCGAAAATGTTTTCTGATAACTTTATGCTGGAGTATATACATGAATTTGCTCGGATTGGATTAAGGGGGCACAGCGTTAACTTGTCCGTTGCGGTTCGACAAGATTCTACGGAATTTTTTAAAGAGTGTTTATCAGATTCTGTTCAATTGTATGAGATGGCTAAAGATTTATTAATTTCAAAAGATCTTTATATTAGGTCAGCGTATCTTGAAACCGAACACAAAGTAGATTATGTAGAGCATCAAAATTTTCTAGCGGGATTTTTTGGTGATAAAAGACCGTTAACGGTTCCTGAAGTTACAAATTTATATATGAACTTTCAAAGAAATGCATTGGGAGCAGCCACCTTAATCGGTTTTAGTCAGATGGCACAATCACAGGAGGTTAGAAAATACTTTATAAGGGGCAAAGAAATTGCAGAAAAACATTGTGAGATTGTAGGATCGCACTTAAAGAAGAATGACTTACCTACATCGGTCTATTGGGATTCTGAAATAAGTGAAGATACGCATGTTGTTTTTTCAGATAAGTTAATGATGTACATAGTTCATGCACTTACAAGTGTTGGAATGAGTTTCTATGGCCTAGGGATGGGAACCAGTCTTAAAAAGGATTTAGGGGTCATGTACAATCGATTCTTAGCAGAAATTCAATTATTTGCAGAAGATGGAGCAAATATCTTAATTGAAAAGAGTTGGCTCGAGTCCCCTCCGAAAGTGAGAGAGAGCTAAGGAACACTCAAAAGTAATACTTGAAGTGTGGGGATGACTAAAATGGTCAACTCTCTTCTTTTTGTATAAAGGTAAAAGAGGCCACACCCGTTCCCATGCCGAACAAGGTCGTTAAGCTCTTTTGCGCCGATGGTAGTTGGGGGCTTCCCCTTGTAAGAGTAGGACGTTGCCAGGCAAAGTGAAAGCATTCCGTTAAGGGATCTTTTTTTGTGGTTGAATCAAGGCAGGGGAGCTAAAGTTTTTTTGAGAAAGCGAGCAACTCGTTTGAAATGAATCGATGAAATTAGGTACCTGAGAAAAACGGTTTACGTGAATCAGCTTTTCTCTGGTGCCTTGTTAGTTTCTTGATCTCTTTTCACCTAGAAGGTGATTGTGTGGAAGAGGGGAAATTAAACGAAGTCGAGAAGACGAACTTATACCACTAATTGAAGAGTCTGAACCGAAAGCTTTCATTATTTCCTATGAACCAAGAAGATTTAAGGTGTTACTAAAAATGCTGAAAAGAAACAAAATACTGGCGGAATAACAGATGGTCAGTATTCTGACTTTATGTACCATTTAATCAAGTAAAGAAAGACACTGCTTAATAGATAAAGAAGTCTAATCTGTATTGGGTTTAGAACTTAGGTAAAGGAATAAATAATAAAGTGCTTACAAAAAATAGTGTTAACTTTATAAAGAAGAATTTCTAGCATGATAGCTAAATCTATGTACAGATCTCTTAACGAAAGGAGTCACTATGACGACACAAAATTCGGTGAAATTTGATTTACATACACATAATCAAATGTGTGGTCATGCCATTGGCACAATTGAAGATTATGTGAAAGCAGCAGTAGAAAAAGGGTTGAACATGATTGGCATTTCCGATCACGCACCTTACTTTCACAGTGAAGAAGATCACCCTCAACCAGGTATTACAATGGCGAAGACGCATTTTAAGAGATATGTAAAAAAGGTTTTGCGCTTAAAAGAAAAATATGCTGGTCAAATTGAAGTTTTTCTTGGGATTGAAAGTGATTTTTTCCCTGCGCATAGTGAGATTTATAAGCAAATTTTAGTTGAACATCCGTTTGATTATGTGATTGGTTCGGTTCACTATGTTGATGAAATAAGTATTTTTAAGAAAAGTCGCTGGGAAGGGCTAACAAATACGGAAAAAGTAAAAACGAAAGAAAGATATTATCACCTCATCGAGCAATCTGCGCGTAGTGGAATGTGTGATATTCTCGGTCATATCGATGCGATGAAAGGATTTTATCCAGAATTTTCTAATATACAGGTTAAAGCACTTGAGCACACGTTGCGTGTGATTGGGGAATACGAATTAGTAATCGAAATAAATACGTCCGGAAAGACAAAGGATTGTGGTGGTTGGTACCCAGCAGATGACATTTTAGAAAGAGCTCTTTATCACAAGGTGGGTGTGACTTTTGGTTCGGATGCACATAATCCTGATCGTGTAGGGGACGAGTTTGAAGAAGTGCAGAAACGATTAAAAGAAATCGGCTTTAAGAATTTGAATTATTTTTCCGGTAGACAGAAGCAATCGATTCCAATTTAACAAAAGTAACAATCCAAAGAGATAGTGAGGCAAAATGCTTCGCTATCCTTTTTTGACTGAATGGGTTTCGTTTTGTCTTTATTAATAGCTGCTAAATGTTATGTATGAGTGGATCCCAAGTCGCTCGGATATTTCAGACATAAAGCGATACAACATGGTAGGAACACGAGAGCTGTTTTCGTTTGGGATGGGTAAAAAATTTGAGAGGTACACCGGACGATGATTAGATCGTTGCTTATAAAATATGGAGGAGATGAGAAGCATAATAAAATCAAATAAAAGAAAATCGCTCAAATCGCTCAAAGAATTGGTTAGCTCAATGTTGTTTGAATAAAAATATGTTGAAGACGGGATCGTACAGGGGGGATTTATCATGTTAATCGTTTATATTGTTGGTATATATTTTTTGTATGTGCTGATTTCTGGAGTTATTCTCTTTAAGTTTTCCAAGCATAAAAAGAGCCGCTATATAGATGAACATAAGATTGAACGCTTTTTTGGTGAAAAGGAGTCTCAGGATAAAGTGGCTCTTGTAGAAAAGAGGTATGAATCAGGACTTGCTCGAATTAACTTAATTGAAAATGCAAAAGAAACATTGGATATTTCTTACTATATGATTAGCCCTGGTTTAGCAGGTACTATTTTTCATACCAGCATTGTTGATGCAGCCGATAGAGGGGTTAAGATTCGAATACTTCTAGACGGATTATCTCATCATATGAGGGGAAAGAAGAAAGACATTATTTATTCTTATTCTGAACATCCCAATATACAGTTAAAATTTTACGAACCTTTTGATGCATGGCGCCCTTGGACTTGGAATAACAGGCTTCATGATAAAATTATCGTCGTGGATCGTGAAGTCGCTATGATAGGTGGACGAAATATTGGTGATAAATATTTTGCTCCCGTAGGCTATGAGGGGGCAACAAATGATCGTGATGTTGTCATTGTTAATACAGATGTCGAAAATCTAAAAGACAGCGTCATTTCTAAAGTGAAAGAATATTATGACTATGTTTGGAATCATAAATTTTCCCGCTGTCCAGTTACTCATTTAACAAAGAAGCAACAAAAAATGGGACAAAGAAAACTTTCTGATTTAAGAGAGCTTTTTAAAACCTTGGTCGAGTCTCAACCTAACTTATTTAAACAGGAGATAAATTGGAGAGACAGGTCTTTGCCAGCTAATAAAGTCACTTTCATTCATAATCCTATTGAGCGTTTTAATAAAGAGCCTTGGGTTTGGTATGAGATATCAAGATTAATGAGGAAAGCAAAAGAGTCTATTCTCATTCAAAGTCCCTATATTATTCCTACTATTGATATGCAGAAGCATCTAAATAAGAAACATCTTTATGCTGATGATGTGAAGGTTCTGACGAATTCAGTTGCTGCTTCCCCAAATGTTATGGCTTATTCTGGCTACAGACGCTTTCGAAAAAAAATAGTCGGATCAGGGGTCAATGTTTATGAGTTTCAAGGACCGACTGAATCGTATCATACTAAATCATTTATATTTGACAATAGAATTAGTCTAGTTGGTTCTTTTAATTTAGATCCAAGAAGTGCACATCTAAGTACAGAAATAATGGTGGTTATTGACAGTAAACCATTTGCCAACCAGATGAAGAGTGAGATTGATCGTATTATTACTCATAACAGCCTTCATGTTAAAAGTGATGGTTCATACAGCGATCATCCATTTATTGAAGAAAAAATGGTGTCGCCCGTAAAGTCAATGGTTACTCGAGTTCTATCAGGTCTTACTCGCTTTAGTGAACATTTGTTATAGTTCAATTGAAGGTGTAATCTGTAAATAGAATGATTATTTAGAATGTCTATTGGTTTTGGTGTTGTGTCCATAGGCAGGCACTATTTATACTGAGGCGTCTTATATAGGCGATTATAGGTCTATTTTCGTTGTATAAATTAAACGGTAAATTCCTTATTTATCACACGGTCCAAACGTGACCTTGCAAACAGTGAAGGTGAAAAGGGGCGTGTTCTTTTAGACGAGCAAGTGGAGGATATTATCAATGCATTAGCTTTTTACAAGCCCAGCCAGAAGTTAATCCTGAGCAAGTTGGTTTAATTGGTTGGGGAATGGGTGGATCCAATGTTGTTCGAGTGGCAGCAAAGGATAAGCGTGTAAAAGCTGTTGCCGCACTTAATGGTTTCTTTGATGGAGAACGCTGGTTAAAATCGATTCACTCCTATGTTGAATGGATGGAAATCGTAAAAACAGTAGAAGACGACCGAGTACACCGTGTGACAACAGGCCAATCACAAATGGCTGATCCATTTATTCATTACCCTCTAGACCCAGCAACAAACGATTATGTTCAAAAGGAATTAGTTCCGCTATCTCCTTTTGGTAAACAAACGCAACTTCAATTTATAGATTCTATTATGAATATGAACGCTGAGAAGGGTGTATCAGATATTTCAGTACCTTTATTTATCGGGCACGGTAAAGACAATTTATTACATCCTCTTGCTGAATCAACTAACTTGTATGAAGCGGCAAGTGAACCGAAGCAACTGTACATCATAGATGGTAAGCATAATGACTTTATGTACCATGAGCACCCAGTATTTCAAAAGCTAGTTAATGAATTAACTGTATTCTTCAATACTAGTCTAGCTTTTAATCAAGTAGAGAAAGTAACGGAGTTGAACCTAATTCAGACTGTTACCGAGTTTTGGAACTCATGCCGCCTACTAAGCATGTAAAGCTGCTAGATATTGGGTGTGGCGAAGGAAAAGACGCTGTATTTTTCGCAAGAAACGGGTATGATGTTACAGCATTTGATATATCGAATGCAGGGATTGAAAAAACAAGAAACTTGCTGCTAGGGGCTAGGGTTGATGTGAAAGGCGGGTCTTTCCGATTTTTTTCGACTAACTGAGCATTTTGACATTCTTTTTTCAAGTGGAGTTTTGCATTATGTTAAGCCTAAATACCGTCAAGAAATCTTATATATATAAGAATTACACGAACAAAGATGGAATGCATTTCTTTAATGTATTCGTTCAAAAGCCTTTTATAGCGCCGCCTCCTGAAAATGAACCTTACTCTTATGATTGGAGTTATCTCATTACCACGTCTGGTGCATTGAGAGTAGCCCTGAAGTGATCTTTGATTGTCAATCGTCAGGAATACCACATCAACACGCCATGAGTAAGATCGTCGCAAAGAAGGTTAGATTATGAGGGGTTTTGTGGAAGAATAATCAAAAGCACTGGAGTTAATGTACTGCACCTCAAAAGTTAGAGTGAAAAACTAATTTTTTGGGGTCACATCATTAAATCCAGTGCTCTTTTGGTTGTTGGCTATTAACTCAAGATTTAAATTTTCAATTGTTGCTATAATGCATCACGACATCTCTTAATTCTGTCAAATTAACAGGCTTTGTTAAATAGCCCTGGCAGCCTTGTTCTAATGCAAGGTCAATGCTAGATTCGAGAGCCTCTGCACTGATCGCTATGACTGGGATATGCTTGGTGAGTGCATGAGTTTTCAAATCATTTAGGACGTTTAATCCGTTTGTATCTGGTAGGTGGAGATCTAATAGAATGAGGTCTGGCTGCATTTCAATTGCTTTGTGATAGCCATCCTTTCCGGTCATCTCACTAGTAAGTTGGATATCTGTTATAATGTGTAACATCGAAGACATCAAATCAATATTATCTTGGTTGTCTTCTATATATAGTACGTTCAAGTCGTCTGTAGATGGATGTTGGTGTGTTGCAGATGGTTGTAAGGCAACCAAACATGGTTGAGTGGAAGCGAATCCTTTGAACGAAACCCAAAAGTTGGAGCCGTTGCCTTCTTCACTTGTGACCCCGTATGATCCATTCATTTTATTCGTCAATTGAGACACGATCGCAAGTCCAATGCCTGTTCCTTTCCATTTGCTCTTACTAGTTTCGCTTCTATAGAAAGGGTCAAAAATAAGGTGAAGCTCACTGTCAGAAATCCCAATTCCAGTATCTTTGACATGAATTTTAATTTCTTCCCTTAGTTCATCAAAATCAATGAAAACCGAAATTTCTCCATGTGGTTGATTGTATTTAATCGCATTGGTGAGTAAGTTCGTGATCACTTGAGTTAAGCGTAATCGGTCTGCTTCAATGTAGAGATTATCATCAATATGATCGACCTTTATCATAATGTCAGAGTGGTTAAAATCAAAGATTGCACTTACGCTGTTATCGATAAACGTTTTTAAATGAATTGGTTCTTTGTTTATGGTCACTTTTCCAGCCTCTATAGCGGAAAAATCGAGGATCTCCTCGATCAATTTTAATAGATCGTTTGAGGCACCAAAGATTTTTTGGATGTTTTTTTGAAGACGTTGGTGGCTTCCTTCTAACATCAGAATTTGTGCGTACCCTTGTATAATGTTTAAGGGGGTCCGTAAATCATGACTCATTTGGGAGAGGAACGTTGTCTTCATCGCATTTGCGTTTTCTGCATGTCTTTTTGCTTCATAAAGAATCTGTTCGCGTTCTTGTTGATATGCTTTTTCCTTGAGTAAGCGACTGTTCTTTTTCTTTAGACGCTGGTTTTCATTTTCGATATTTTGTAATCTTGCCTTTTCGGAAGGGGACATGGCTAGCAGATTCTTTTTATTATAAAATGGTGATTTTTCAATTTGCTCATCGGTCATGAAATAGCCGTGTACTTTGAGCATTTCATTTTGAATATAGGAAGGGGTAAAGAGGGCGTTGTATGCGCAAACCGATATGACGTTTTCTCCTCCCATAAATTCATCGCAGTCACACTCGTATTTTCTTAACTCTGAAAGTAAGGCGTCCTTCGCTAAAACCTGACCCCATAAACGGGTTGTTCGATACGGGTCTATGGTTGGTTTTAAAAGTTTAAGAAGGCTCTGAAAGCTGTGATCGGCTTCGAATTGTTTGTTGTTGGAATACTGTCTCATTTGGTCGATATACGTAATGGTTTTAAGATCTTGTTCTGAGTAGCCTTGTTGGATGAGTTGCTTATTTATTTCATTGAAAAACTCTTCACTTTCAATCAGGATGATCAGATGGCCTTTGGTCAGGCCCTCTGTGATAAAATGAATAGCATTGCTTATATATTTAGTAGACTCATTAAACATATAAATGATATGAGCCCCATTTTCAATTAAACTACTATTTGTTAGTTGTGGTAGAGTGTAAAATTCAGTAAGAACAGCCGATGGTGATTCTCTACTTTCCATAAATGTTCATCCTCCGTATCGTATTTTCTGAAGTGATAATGAGGAAGCTCGGGTATTTCCTAATCATTTCCTCTTAAAAAGCGCATCATGTTCCTATACCATATATAATAGGAGATGTTGTAAATTGTAAATAACGTTTCATGATATGGATACATTTTCTAATCGTTCTGGCTCACCATGTTTGACTTGGGAATCGTTTTTTTTAGGGTTTTTAAAGTAGCTACCCTTTCACTAGTTTAGATAATGCAGGTGGTGAAACGTGTAATGACTAAAAATCAAGTTATGAGGAAATACAACATCGCAATTGCTGAGGATCATGAGGATTCTAGGCATATCATAGAGAGCTTTATTTGCTACTTGCCAAACATGGAAGTGGTGTTTAGAGGGAAGGATGGCAAAGAATTATTAGATTTTCTGATGAACCAAAAAATAAAGGTCGATATTGCTCTAGTCGATATACGCATGCCAAGACTAAATGGGATCGAGACTATGAAAGTTTGTAAACAATTCGCTCCTGATCTTAAATGTATCTTTATAACAGGATATGAAGAGTATGCCGTAGAGGCCTTTTCGGTATCAGCAGTTGACTATGTGGTGAAACCGATTCAGCAGCAACGGCTATATGAGGCTCTTCAAAAAGCGGTTTATTTAATCGATCTAGAAAGTGAACCAATCATCACTCCTTTAAGCCCCGTGAATTCGGGAAAGGTAATAATAAAAAAAGGTCGATCGACTTTTTATCTTTCAATAGATATGATTTACTTTATTGAAAAGGATGGAAAAAAAACAAAGGTACATACGAAGAATGGGGTTTATGACACGTTCGAATCTCTTGATTCTATCGAAAAAGAGATGAAGCATTCATCCTTCTTTCGAACCCATCGTTCCTATCTTGTAAATCTAAGCAATGTTTTGCGCATTGAGGCATCTGGTAAGACGTACTTAGCCTATTTTGTTAACTATAGTAAGGCTGCTCATATTTCCAAATTGAAAATTAGTGAAGTACAAAAGCTTATTCAATAGAAAGGTTGAGTTTTCTTTTACACCTGCATGTATGCATGCGGGTCTTTTTCATTGTGTTGGAAAGGACCAAAAAGGGGATGGAAGGGAACGAGCTAGTAGTAATAGGGGGAAAAACAGGCTTGAAAGGGGACTGCCAACGTTAGACAAAGATAAGAAGGATTCGATAAAGTTGTTTACTAGATGAAAATACTGTTAGGTGGTAAACGAAATGAATGCAACGAAAATACTGGTTTTTCAGGAATATCAGGGCTTAAATTTATTAATTGAAAACATTTTGAGAGAAGATGGATATGAACATATTTATACGATAAGCGACCCAGAATCTGTCGTAGCAGCATATAACGATTTAAAACCAGATGTGTTCCTCTGTGAGATCGAGTTACATCATCAATTTGAGAACTTCATAGATTTAATCCTAAGTACAGAGAGAACGGCATTAATGTCTAAATTGATTTGTATCATTAGTAAGAACAACCAGTTGATGAAAGTTAGTACGGAAAGACTTGGAGTAAAGCGTTATTTAGAAAAGCCCTTTTTTATTGAAGAAGTTAAAATAATGGTGGATGATTGTTTGTAGGTGGGTGTCTTTGTTCGAGTGTAAGGATTTGGGAGGAGGAGACACTGTTTTATATGCATTTAAGATTTCCTAGATTATAAACAGAGAGAAATGAGGTTTATTTTTAGTTGATAGGTGTATATAGAATGTACTCAATAATTGCCAAAACGTGTTGCTATTGTGATTGGTATGTATTAAATTAATAAACTTAGTCGCAAAAAGTGGTTTTAAATTAATTATTGCGCAGAATGATTTAGTGTGTTATAGTATTACTTGTCGCCTTTAACGATTGATTGTTTCGTAACGAATTGCAAAAAAAACTTCCGAAAAAAGTTATTGCGTAGAATTGTTCGTTGTGTTATGATGTTAAATGTCGCTAACGAAGTGACAGTTATTAACGCTAGTTAATAACCAAGTAGTTCTTTGAAAACTGAACAAAAGCCAAGCGAAAAGAGAAAACATGATTTTCTCGTCAATTTTTAGCAATTT
>NZ_JAQQWT010000046.1 GCF_028610705.1 Halalkalibacter alkalisediminis | reverse complement strand
TTTGGGGAGGTACTCCTTTTTTTGTGTCTTGAAAGCTTTACGAGACTTAGGATTCAAATTATGAAATTCACTCATTTTATTAAAAATATTAAATTGTTAGTGATCAAATGAAATCACACATTGAAAGTCACTACTATAAAAAAGACAACTCCATATGGATTTTCTTATACCGACCAAGGCAAACTGCCCACTTAACACTTTGCCTAAAAATTAACCAGAAAATAATAATATGTAATAAGAGATACATGCTTTTCAGAACAACTCATCCTTCTTTTTATATGTGTCTCTTCTCACACATAATCCCTGCGTTGACTGCCCATAAATCTCAAACACCAAAAAAAAAATCGCCCTTAAATTCCCTACAAAAAAAGGTCGATTCCAATAATTTTATCCAAGACCAAGGCAAAGCCTTATTTTTATTCACTTCGATTAACAACTCTATCAATATGAATCGTTAGGTAGAGCATTTCTTCCTTTGTTAGCTCATGCTTGTATTCTGTCTTAATATATTCATTTATTTTTTTCGTACAAACAAAGGCTCCTTGGTCAACTTAGGTTTACCTGCCGAACAGTAACAATCCGCTAACTTGTCTTGTTTACGATTTACTTAATTTATAATATCCATCGAATTTCTTGTCAACGATTATTATATTTTCTCGTTTTGCTTAACTCATCTAGGTGCGATACCGAATGAAGTGATTTACCGATATGATTAAATTTAACGACGTTCGCTAAAATCGTTTTGTCACTCCCTTTGGTGACTCAATCTCGACAAAGTCCCTATTAGTAGATTTGAGGAAGCAGCAATGATTCCACACGTCACGCGCCACCTATGAAAAAATCCACTTATCGCAGGCTTAAGACAAATCAACAAGTATTTTAATTTGATTTTTATTTTCAGTTAGCGCTTCAAAACCCTCTGTCACGACGTCATCAAGCGCAATTTTTTTTGTTACGAGCTCAAGTGCTTGAATTTGTCCGTTTGCAATCAGCTGAATGACTTCTTTATAATTGTTTCGATAGGCAATGATGCTCGTCATTTTACGCTCAGCTAAGATTAAGTTATTTATATTTATTTCGGCTGGTTTTTCCCAAATGCTGATGTTTACAACATTTCCCTCTGGCTTTGTTGCTTGAATGGCCATTTCAATCGTCGGTTGGATTCCCGCTACTTCAAATGATACATCCACCCCTAGTCCGTTTGTATGGGAACGAATTTCTTCAATAGCATCTACTTCTAATGGATTAATGACCACATCAGCCCCCACTTTCTTAGCGAAGTCCTGACGTTCCGGAGAAACTTCAACAACGATAACTTTCGTAGCTCCTGCTGCCTTTGCTGACTGGACAACCAATAAACCAATCGGTCCTGCTCCGATAACAGCAACAGTATCCCCTATTTTTAATGCACTCTGGCGAACTGCGTGAACCGTAACAGCCGTTGGTTCTACAAGAGCGGCTTGTTCTAACGTCATGTTATCTGGAATTTTATGTACCATATGAGAAGAAAGAACACTATATTCCGCAAAGCCTCCATAACCACCTGATAAACCTACAAAGCCTAATTTTTCACAAATGTTATAGTGCCCTTTTAAACAAGATGGGCATTCTCCGCAGTTTAAGATAGGCTCTACGCAAACTCGATCTCCCACTTTTACATGGGTTACACCTTCCCCGATTTCGACCACTTCACCAGAAAATTCATGTCCCATTATAATAGGCGCTTTTCCATTTGAAACAGGATGAGGCTCCTCAACAGGAACAAAAATAGGACCTGCTAAATATTCATGTAAATCTGATCCGCAAATTCCGCAGAAGGCAACTTTTATTTTCACCTCACCTTGTTTCACTACTGGCTCTTGCACATTTTCCACTCTGATATCTTTTTTTCCATGCCACAATACTGCTTTCATTACTTCACTCCCCCAGATATTGATTAAATTTTTTACTTAATCGCTTTGTTATTGCCATAAGTACATCCATCGTATAGAAAAAACTAGCTCAAAACGGAGCTAGCCTTTCTCCCTTTAACTATGCAAGGCTTTTCCACTTGCACTAAGAATTGCTTCATGAACCGCTTCTGACAATGTCGGATGAGCTGCGATAAAATGCTCCATGATTTCTACAGTCATCTCTGAATGAAGCATGATCGTTCCTTGGCCAATTAATTCGGTTGCATGAGGGCCGACAATCGATACCCCGATCATTTCATTAAATTCAGGTTCTAGCAATACTTTTACTTTACCGATCGATTCGTTTTCTATCATCGCTTTGCCATTTGCCATAAAAGGAAATTCCCCAATCCGAATATCACCATACTGATTCCTTGCTTGCTTTTCGGTTAGTCCAACACTTGCTATTTCTGGCGATGTATAAATACACCTTGGAACTGCCCGGTAATTCACACTTGCTTCTTCCCCACAACCATTCAGCGCGGCAATGGTTCCCTCATGAAAGGCAACATGAGCCAGTTGAATTCCTCCTGTTACATCACCACATGCATAAATATGAGGGATATTCGTTTGCATGGATTCATTCACATGGATCCCTTGTTTCGAAAATAGCACTCCGATCTTTTCAAGATTAAGATTAGCCGTTCTAGGTCTTCTACCAATCGATATAAGCGCAACCTCAGGACTTCTCTCATGAGTTCCTTCCCTATTTTCAAACGTTGCAAGGCGAGTAGTTGAATTCAAGCCCTTTAAAGTGCTGCCCGTGAAAATTTCAACACCTGCATTCTCCAGTTCCTCCACTAACACATTTACTACATCGGGATCTTCTCCTGGTAAAAGCTGATCGGCCATCTCGACAATGGTTACCTTCGTTCCCATTCGACTATATATACTAGCAAACTCGCAGCCTATAACTCCCCCACCAACTATAAGTAGAGATGAAGGAATCGATGGCAAAGACATCGCCTGTGTACTATTTATAATCCAATTGCCGTCAAATGGAGCAAATGGTAGGGCAATTGGCTCAGATCCTGTTGCAATGATGAATTGATCTGCTTCAATCACCCCACCATTAACTTGTATTTTATGTTCAGAAAGAAAAGACGCTTGGCCTTTTCGAACCGTAATTTTATTTTTTTTCATTAAATAACCAACACCTGAAACGAGGTTATTAACGATTGATTGTTTGTGAGCCTGTACTCTCTCCCAATCTATTTGCACTTCCCCTGTTGGGAGATTCACTCCGTAATGCTCGGCGTTTTTCACTTTTTCAGCCACTGCAGCGCTCTCTAACAGTGCCTTTGTTGGCATACAACCTTCATTTAAACAAGTTCCACCAAGTGACCCTTGATCTATAAGAATCACTTCTTTTCCTTTTTGGGCAGCCGTGATAGCGGCTACGTATCCACCAGGTCCTCCTCCAATAATGGCAATCCTTGACATGGATTAACACCTACTTTCTTCTATAGAAACATTCTAGTCGGCTCTTCTAAATTGCGCCGAACTGTAAGAAGAAACTCTGCTGCTGGAGTGCCGTCTAGAATTTGATGATCAAATGTCAGACTAAGTGGTAGAATCCGACGTCTTTGTATGTCATCTCCAACAAACTTTGCGACCTCTTCAATGGCCCCAACACCGAGAATACCTGTTTCACCAACATTTAATATCGGTGTAAAATGATCAATGCCCAATGCACCTAGGTTCGTGATCGTAAACGTTGAACCTGACATTTCATCTGTACTAAGCGTTCCTTCTCGTGAGCGAGTAGCAAGTTCTTTTATCCTTTTTGATAACTCAATGAGTGATAACGTCTGCGCATGACGGATAACCGGTACAACCAAGCCTTTATCAAGAGCAACTGCCATCCCTAGGTGGATCCTTGAGTACACATGAATTTCATTATTGCTTAATTTACTGTTCATTTGCTTATGTTCATGCAAAGCCAGTACAACAGAACGTGCGATAAAATCAGTTACCGTCAATTTCGTATCATGCTGTTTTTCGGCGACATCCGTCATTTGTTTTTGCAAGATAATGAGGTCGGTCACATCCACTTTCATATTTATCGTTAATTGCGCTGCATTTTGTAGACTTGCCTGCATTCTTTGAGCAATAACTTTTCGCATTCCAGATATAGGTATGATCTCAACTTGTTCTCTTTCTTTGTTAGATTCCTCGTTTACCTGACAACTTGCTGATTGCGTATCGATGGCTTTCTCAACATCTTCCTTTGTAATTCTCCCCTTAGGTCCGGTCCCTTTGATACTCGCAATATCCAAACCAGCACTTTCTGCCATTTTCTTTGCCACAGGAGAAATTTTCACATTTGTTTTTACTACTATTTTTTTCGGTTGTGGAGAGACATCAATTGCTGTTGTTGCTGCTACTTCTGCATTTGAAGATGCCGTTGGTTGGTCTTCTGCCACCGCTTCACCTTTCTCACCGATATAGCAAATGACTGTTCCAGGAGGGACCCCATGTCCCTCTGGAACTGAAATTTTAATGATTGTTCCATCTACAGGTGCTTCAATTTCTTTTTCTAATTTCTCTGAGTTTATATCAGCAATTGGTTCACCCTTTTTTACTTCGTCTCCTTCTTGCTTGCTCCAAATCGAGACCGTTCCTTCTTTCATTGACAATCCTAGTTTCGGCATAATCACTTTTGTTGCCATGGTATAAGCTTCCCCCTCTCTATATTTACACTTTTAACAATGATTGATCTCCTAGTAGTTCTGATACCGCAGCGACTACTTTTTCTGGTGTAGGCAAATAAAGGTCTTCTAGTACCGGCGAGAACGGCACAGGTGTATGTGGAGCTGTAATTCGCTTTATTGGTGCATCTAACGAATCAAAGCCTTTATCAGCCACAAGTGCGGCAATATCCGTCGCCATACTGCACCTTGGATTTGCTTCATCAATGACAATGAGTCGGCTCGTTTTTTCAACAGAGTTAAGAATCGTTGTTTCATCTAAAGGAGACAAACTACGCGGGTCCACGACTTCGACTTCTAACCCCTTCTTTGATAACTCCGTTGCTGCTGCTAAAGCGGTGTGAACTTGCTTTCCAATTGCAACGATAGTGAGATCCGTTCCAGTGCGCTTAATATCGGCTTTTCCTAATGGGATCGTGTAATATCCTTCTGGGACATCGTCATAAGACATGTTATAAAGCGTCTTATCCTCAAAGAAAATGACTGGGTCATTGTCCTCAATCGCCGCAAGCAACAGTCCTTTCGCATCATAAGGTGTAGAAGGAACAACGACTTTAATTCCCGGAATTGCTGTAAATATGGCATATAGACTTTGAGAATGTTGGGCAGCTGCTCTCAGACCAGCTCCGTGCATCGTTCGTATCGTTACTGGAACTTGTGCTTTACCGCCGAACATATAACGGAATTTAGGTCCTTGGTTAATAAAGGAGTCCATACAACTTCCGATAAAATCATTAAACATTAATTCAGCAATCGGACGCATTCCCGTAGCAGCCGCGCTCATTGCGGCACCGACATATCCTGCTTCCGAAATAGGTGTATCCAATATACGGTCCCGTCCAAATTCTTGTACTAATCCTTTTGTAACACCTAATACACCACCCCAGGCTTCTTCATCTTGGAGGTGATCAACTGCAGCTCCACCGGCAACGTCCTCTCCAAGTAAGATAACGTTTTCATCTTTTCGCATTGCAAGTTTCATTGCCTCATTAATGGCATCCATCATATTTAATTTTCTGCTCATCGTGTTTCCTCCTTTTACTAGTAAAATGAATTAGTTAGATTCGTATGACACATACACATCTGTTAATAATTCAGACGGTTCAGGGTAGGCACTATTTTCTGCGAATGTAACTGAATCTTCCACAGCCTTCTCAACTGCAGCATCAATCTCATTTAACTCGCTATCTGTTAATAGATCTTGCTCTAAGATATAGTTTCGAAACTTTAAAATGGCATCTTCTTCGTTAAGGTGCTTTTCTTTATCTGGTGCCTTCTTATACTTTTGAGCATCTCCTTCAAAATGACCATAATTGCGATAGGTCACACACTCAATGATAGTTGGTCCTTCTCCGCGACGAGCACGTTCTATCGCCTCTTGTGCCGCTTGATAGACAGCCATAACATCTTTTCCATCAACCGTCACACCAGGGAGCCCGTATCCAACTGCACGATCGGCTATCGTTTTACACCCAGATGCATATGAAAATGGCGTAGCTTCGCCATAACCGTTATTTTCCGCAACAAAAATAGCTGGTAGATCCCAAATAGCAGCGAGGTTTATGCCTTCATGAAAAGTACCTTGGTTTCCAGCACCATCCCCAAAGAAACAAGCACTTACTGCCCCCGTTTTCTTTAATTTGGCCGTCAGCGCAGCACCTGCTGCTAATGGATAGCCCCCACCTACGATCCCGTTGGCACCCAGCATTCCTTTATCTAAATCGGCAATATGCATCGAGCCACCTTTTCCTTTACAGAGCCCCGTAATTTTCCCGAAGATCTCTGCCATCATACCGTTTAGGTCACACCCTTTTGCAATACAGTGTCCATGCCCCCGATGTGTACTTGTAATAGTGTCTTTATCATCTAAGTGTGCACAGATACCAACAGCGATCGCTTCTTCCCCTGCATATAAATGAACGAATCCAGGAATTGCGCCTATTGCAAAAATCTCATGTAGTTTATCCTCAAACTTACGAATTTCCACCATTTTTTGATACATCCAACTCGCTTTTTCCTTCGTTACCGTTACACTGATCTCTTTTGCAACCTTCATTAGACTTCATCCTCCCCTTCGTTTTTAAAGAACCTTTTAATAAGACAAGGTCATTGCCTTCACTTTGCTATAATGCAAAGAGCATGCCAACACTCAAAAGAGACGTTTTATAAGGAAACACCCCTAGATCACTTTACAAAAAGTAGACAATGAGAGAAATTCGTCTCACATTGTCTACTTTGTCTCGTTTTGTCTACTTTTCAAATACTAAAACAAAGATAGGTTATCGCAGCCAAACATTTCTTGAATTAAGTAAAGTAATCGCTTACAATAAAAGAAAATTACATACGTAGTAACTACAATTATCTCTTCTTCTAGATTTCCTCTTTAAGCTTCAATACCTCAAGAACGTTTGTTACATCACTAAACATTATG
Source organism: Halalkalibacter alkalisediminis (assembly GCF_028610705.1). GTDB lineage: Bacteria > Bacillota > Bacilli > Bacillales > Bacillaceae_D > Halalkalibacter > Halalkalibacter alkalisediminis. The sequence continues at coordinate 12,576 of NZ_JAQQWT010000046.1, read as the reverse complement.
AAATACTTTTTATAATGGAGGGTTAAATGATCGAAACTTCAATTTCTTTAGATATGTGGAGACGATTTGTGAAGGATGGGACTTTTGATTCTAGCAGATTAAACAAACGAATTTCTGAATCGTGGTACAGATGTAAAAGTCTAGACGTAGACCCCTTTATCGGTAAAGTAAAAGAGTATCTTCTACTTGATGATTTACTCACGCAAAGAAATAAAAATACACTGTTAATGGAAGCAGCTAGACCACAACTTGAAAAAATGAAGTCCTCTATTTCAGAATTAGGAATGGTAGCCTTGATCATTGACCCCGATGGTTATGTATTGTCTATGACTGGTAACAAAGTTCAAATCAACGAGGCTAAAAAGATCAATTTCATTGAAGGGGTTCGCTGGACGGAACAACAAGCAGGAACAAATGCAATTGGCACGGCATTACAAACAAAAGAAGCGATTATGGTCAATGGTGCTGAACATTTTGCCATTGCTTCCCACCGCTGGAGCTGCGCTGCCTCTCCTATTCTACAGGAAGATGGGAAGTTATTAGGGATTATTGATTTCTCTTGTCCAGTTGAAAAAACCCACCCTTATATGTTTGGGATGGCGGTATCTGCTGCTCATGCGATTGAACGGGAAGCAAGCATACTCCTTCATCGCGAGGAAATGGAACTTCTCCAGGTAACGATCGATTTAATAGAAACAAACAAGATGGTCCTCATCACAAATAATAGACAGCTAGTTGTAACTGCGAGTAGATTAATTCGGAGTAAAGTTTCTAATTGGTTCGGCAAAAGTAAAAAAGAATTTATTTCTCTTTACCACCTACAAGTACAAATGGAAGTCCCTATTTACTCCAAGCGAAATGGCGCCTTACTTGGATATGCACTTTACTTTTCAGATAACAAAAGAACAACATTCTTTCAGCCTTCGAAAACCATTACTTTTAAAGGCGAAACAGGGATTAGCCAATCATTTCAGCAATTACTGCAGGAACTCGAACGGGTAGCACCTACGAATGCAAGTGTGTATATACATGGTGAGACAGGAACTGGAAAAGAAGTAATCGCCCGAACGATTCATGAAAATAGCCCTCGTTTGGATGCTCCTTTTATCGCCGTTAACTGTGGTGCAATTCCTAAAGATTTAATAGAAAGCGAATTATTTGGCTATGCCGAGGGTGCTTTTACAGGGGCTTTAAGAAGCGGGAAAAAAGGCAAGTTTGAACAAGCAAACAAAGGAACGATCTTTCTTGATGAGATTGGTGAAATCCCGCCATCTATGCAAGTAGCTTTATTACGTGTATTACAAGAACGAAAAATAACTCCTGTAGGAAGCCAAAAAGAAATTCCTTTAGATATCCGAATCATAACAGCAACACACAAGGATTTACGTACATTAACAGCGAACGGAACGTTTCGTGAAGATTTGTTCTACCGCTTACATGTGTATCCAATTCAAATTCCACCTCTTAGAGAAAGAAAAGAAGATATTCCTTATCTCGTTAGACATTTCTGCTCTCACAATCAATGGCCTATCCAATTCCCTGCAGAATTCTTTGAACGACTTAGTGATTATCATTGGCCCGGGAACATTCGAGAATTATTTAATTTTCTAGAGCGACTAAAGATTGTTTTCCAAGGCGAACAAGTAGAAAAAAAAGACATTTTAAAGTGGATCAATGAACGGGGACTCTGCGAGCAGACAGCATTAAGCAACAATAATGTAGATAAAGATCCTAAAGTAACCCTTACAGCCCGGGAAAAAACCCAAAAAGAAATGATGATAGAAGCCCTCAAAAAAACCAATGGCAATGTTGGTTTAGCAGCGAAATTTTTAGGAGTGTCGCGCAGTACGTTTTATAAGAGGTTAAAGAGATATGAATTGTAAGAGAAGAGCAGGTTCGTTCCTGCTCTTCTTTTTTCTTAACATTAGTAAATAAAAAACCTGGATCTTAGTCTTTCATAAATAACGATAGACTTGTGGGAAGGTACTAATACTTAGAGCCTCACGAGGTCATTCTTCGAAGTTATTTGTTTGTCATCATGCGTTTAATCAATCGAATGTCCGTTTCGTGGTCTTTAACTTTTTGAGATACATCTCTCAAGATAACCTCTTGTTCAGGATTATGGGCAACTTGTGAGGCGACAGCATCAAGCTTTTTACTCAATTGCTCAAAGTCTTGCTTCGTAACCATGTTTTCAAGATCTTTCTTTGTAGCTACACTCTCGAGATCTCGCTTCGTGACCATGTTTGAATCAAATTCATTTACTCGTCGGTTCAACAATTGTAATTCCTTAAGGATTAATTCAGATTTTTCCATATAAGACATCTTCTCTAATATGATTACCTATGCTATATCGACTCGAGCCTCCTTTTCGGTTAAAGACTCTAATTGTTGTTTTTATACATAACAGAACCTTTCACTGAGCCTGACTAAACCTTTTTCACCCCTTTAAAAAAAGAACTAATGCAGTAATGTGTTCAAAAAAATTCCATTCCATACGATCCCCCTCTTCAAATGATACACTCCTTCTCCATAGACCCTACTCCTAAAAGCTTGTCGGTCTCTCCCTATATCTTCACCAATCACTTTTCATATGTTACTTCACCTAATATCTTCGGCTGCTAATCACTTCAATAAATCCAGGAATACGATCTCGTACAAGTTTGTATGATATAGATTCCCTTTCTGCTATCTCATCCTTTGACTTCATACACAACACCAATATCAGCCCACCGTCAACCGTCAGCACAATTAAAAAAACGATAGCCAATCGCAAATAACCACAAAAACAGACACTCCCTTCATATTGAAGAAAAGCGCCTATTTTTAAAACTCATCATATAGATACTCTACAGAACTTCTTCCTCATTCAACAAAACTATCTGCTTGGAGATAAGCAAATAGATAATAGGAAAAATCCTAATAACACACCCTACTTTTAAACTCAAAATAAAAGAAAGTACCATACCGTCAACAAGACTAAACACATGAATACATTGCTATTAAAGAATTATTAAGAAGTTCAGTACGTTAAAACTTCATTATCACCCGCCTTTTTCGACGGCACAGTCGTTAGTTCTTCGAAAACTCTGCCATAGGTTTGGTTTGGCCTTCCTGGGGTATTTATTTGGGCGTTTCTAAGGAAGGAAGTTAGTGTTTATTAATTTGTTGCATTCCATATTCACGTTCTCTTATAAGACTGTAAGCTGAAAACCCAATTCCTACTCCTATAGCTAATACGATGAACAGCATTCCAGCGCGGTTGTTACGTCTAGCTCCAAAAAATTGCTCTGCTCGTCTACCCCAATTGAATACATCCGTTATCCAGCCAATATGATTGATCATTGAATTGATCACTTTGTTAGCACCCCCTTTAGTTTATAACTTTACTTAGCTTTATTATTTTCATTTCTCACACAATTATGAGGCCGAACTTTTTTATTATTAGCAGGTTTATTGAAAAACTCAAACGAATTCACAATTACCAACTTACTCTATTTTCTACATCATATATTTTTTCATTTTAGAAGGACAGAACCCCCTTTTTTAGCGAACCAGCATAGTTCAATTCTCGGATCTCCTTGCATTTGTTCTCAAAAAATAAATTCCGCGGTACAAGCTCGACAAACTGTAAAACCGAAAATAGAATCTTCACAATCGTCAAATCCCTAGTAATCTGAACAGACTCTAAGAACATGAACAGTATGAACCATAATCTGGTTACGTACTACACGATTTTTTCATCTTTTGCCCGTAATAGATGTCATCTTATAACTCCGTTGCCAAGAAATCTAAGCATCAAAATCTGAACCAGAATAATAATCCCGCCCACACATCCTACTTTCATCCCTATATTCATCCAGTGGTTCCACAATCCACTATTACCAATTTCCCAATTTAATCGATTGCCCTTTTGCCCCCCTAAAAACCCCCTACATCACCATATAGATAAGTAAGATTCCATTCATCCCTCTTTTCATAAAAAGGGAGCCATTCACATTAGAAACCTCGTGCTCAACCTTTAAAAAATCAACTAGATAGGAGAATACATATGATTCCTAACATTACGTACGCAGTAAGAAATCCACTTGTCACAAAAGCCATGCAAATCTATGCAAGTAGAGACCGCCGCAAGAGTCAACAAGAATTGAATCACTCTCCTAAACGGGAAACACAAGGATCAATCACAGACAAAGTAGAATTATACGGTGCTAGATATGAAGTAATCGAAAGGGAGAATCAAAGTTCGTTTGATGTCAAAGTCTAGGTTTTCCATGAAAAAGAAGCAGAGAATCACTGTCCGGATTCTCTGCTTCTTTTCCCTAGCATGAAGGTTACTCCACCCCAGAATCAAAACTCTCCGATATAAACGCAGTCACCGCATCATATGTATCCTGTTTATCCACAGGATACATAATCACAAACCCAGCAAATGTCGATTCCCCATAGAAAAACCTCTTATAAACATTCATTTCGTTTTCAACATAAGATAGCACATACCAATCCTCAGTCATTCGCTGATAGGCAACTTCACTTGAAACACCAGCTACAGCCTCTTCATAATAATACTCGATTGATTCCGAATGGTTCCCCCCATAAGCTGCAATCTCGAAGTCATCGTTATAAAAGCGTACCCCGTCTCTGTTCTCTGGCGGTGGATCACTTTCTAGCCCCTCTGGATACTTAAATGAAAAACCAAAGCGCTCATTCACATAATCAAGATATACAACTTCCACTGCTTCCGTAGGTTCATCCTGCTCCCCCGGTTCACTCTCACCATGGTCCTCTTCTAACGCAAGTTCCACTTGTTCCAATAAATCAGTCACGTCCAACTGATAAATAATCATAATGTCGTCGTGATCGATCTCATCCCGCAACTTTAGTAACTCCTCTTTGCCTTTCTCGTATTCCTCATTCATAATAGCCTCTTTGATTTCAACCATTCTCTCTTCAACAAAAGCAACCTTTTCTTTTCCATCCTCCCAGATGGTTTCATGTTCCGGCTTAGGAGCCCCTCCCTCTTTAGCCAGAACCGCTTCCTCCTCCACGTATTCATACTCTAAATGAGTGGACTCCTCTCCCTGTTCATACTCAGAACTAGCACTCGCCATCCCTGTGTCAATCACATCCTGATTCTGGCGATCGAAACATGCGCCCATAATAAACAAACAGACCAGTAACAACGCTATAAAAGGTACTTTTTTTCTCATTGTTGTTCTCCATTCTAAATGTTTAGTTTTCTCTACAGGAGAGTGTATGCTGATTCTCAAAAAAAAAGCCTACTGTCCACAGCGGACTTAGTAAAAATAGTTTAAATTATGAACTTGTGGCTATTTATTTGTTTTTTCAGTCTCCACCTACTCCTTTCTTTTCCATTCACCCAAATCTCATCCTCAAACATCTAGCATCAGAATGTCTCAACTCTCAAAATACATGCCTTTCCGATCTGAAAAAAATAACTCAAACTTGATTAGTTATTAAGTTTACTAGTATATGGCAAAGATTTAAATTCCATTATACATGGTTCGCTTGTTAAAAAGACATCAACCCCCCCTGAACGGAATGCTTTCCATTTTTCCACCACTTCAGAGGGAAGCCACCGTGCAAAGGCTTAAAAAACCGTGCTTTGGAAGAACAAGTAAAGATAGAAAAAAGGAGGCTCTATCGGTCGTAAATAACAACCGATTTGAGTCTCCTTTTCTTCATCCCTACCACTTACATTCTCATCGTCTCTCCATCAAATTAATTCCAATCCCCATACACACCACTCCGAAAAGAGCCATGATGGACAATGGTTGCATTAAATCGAGCCATCCCCGGTCAAAGATCGCGGCTCCCTTCAAGGCTTCAATTCCATAAAAAATGGGCATTCCTTTTGAGAGGACTAGCATCACTTCATTCGTGACGACCTCAATCGGCCAATACGCTCCACCAAGCATGGCCATACCAGAGGCTACAATGGGAATAGCAACTTGTAGCTGCTGCGCCGACCTTACCAATCCCATTAATAAGATTCCTAGAGAGACAATCGCAAAGACATAACATCCTATGACCACTAAGATCGTGCCAAAGCGGTCTCCAATATCAAACCCTAGACCCCATTTAAAGATTAAAAAGATAATCAAAATCTGAGCATACCCTATCAAATAGCTATACAGTAAATGACCTAAATAGATTTGCCACTTTCGAAGTGGAGAGACAATTAAACGGTCCCACGTTCCCCCTCTTTTTTCTTCAGCGACATTTAATAAATTGTACATAATCGAGTAAATGGAAAAGAAAAGGGTCATTCCAAATAAAACTTGGAGGCGTTCATCATGATAAACGGATGCATCCCCTTCTAAATAAGAGGTCGTCACGCTTATGATTGGGTCTTGCCTTAATTGATCGACGTCTGTTCTAAAATCTGAGTCAGTAGCTAATTGTTCCGCTTTTCTTAAACGTAATTCCTCATGAAAAATTTGCTGAACAAAGCCTTCTACTAAAAAACGATTTGATTCCTCGGTAGTCACTAGCAGACGATAGTCTTCTTCTTGCAATTGAAGGGCGAAATGAATATCTCCGTTTGCCAGAGCCCTTTCTACCTCTTGTTTTTCCATCCATTCAAAACGATAGGCCTCGGATTGATTTAAAAGCGCTAACCACGCATCTCTACTCTCCGCTTCCAGGGATTCCTCTGAATACGTATAAACGGTTATTTGTCTATCAAATCCAAAGCCTGCAATGAAAAAAATGAATACGATGGTTAAGACAAAAAAAGAAAGCGTCAAGAATGGCATTCTCCGAAATCTCTGCCACTGTAATAAAAAAATAGATTTCATCTGAAAACCGACCTCCTCTTTGGAAAGATAAGCACACTTACTAGCAAGAGGACAATCGCCATTACACCGATCCGGCTTACCGGGTCAAGAATCACCTGCAGATCAAGGCTTTGCATCCATTGCAAATAAGCAACTAGAGCAGCTCCATTTGGAGTCCAATTTCCAATTTCCTTAATCACATCTGGCATATCTGTCATCGGGAAAAAGCTGCCCCCTGCAAAAGCAAAGAGAGTAATAATTCCCCCTGAAAACACATTAGAGATACTATCGCTATGATAACGAATGACAAGGGCTGTTAATAATGCAGCAAAACCTCCCACACATATGGAGACGACAGCTGATATAAGAATAATCCCTAGCCAAAACTGTAGCGATTCTCCAGCAAATGCTTGAAAGATCAAGCTAGATATCCCAAATAAGATCATCAGTTGAATAAAAGCAATTACAGTTGCTGATAATGCTTTTCCACTTAGATAAGTAAAAGAAGATGTTCCTGAAAGCAAAATCCGATTAAACACATGCTCCTTCTTCTCCACAAAGGCTCTACTAGAAATGGTCGCTCCTACATACAGGACAAACATGACCGCCATCCCAATGGTGTAATATTGAAAGGAACTAACAGGCTCTCTACTAGAAACCGTTTCAATTCCACCTAGTTGCGTTTCCCCTATTTCCTCTAAGGTATCTTCTCCACCTAGTGCTGTGGAGATCGCAGTTTCATAGTTTAGCTGGTTCACAAAGTTTACAATTAGTTCTTCAAAGATCGATGCGTGCATGGAGCCAGCTTCCTTGACTGTAATTTCTAACTCACTTCCTTCTCCTTGCTGCAGAAGCATTTTGCTTAAGGATTGATACGTGAAATGTTCTGGAATGGTCAACACGGCTACAAGTTCCCCATCAGCCAGCGCCATTTGAGCCTCATCCACTTTTAAATGAACGACCTCCATCATGTCCTTAAGACGCTCTTCCTCTAAAACATCTGTTAATACATGATACGGACTCATTTCCTGTGCAACTAGATGCAATTCCGGGGCAACCTCTTCCGTTAAACCTAGCTCATCCAATGTTCCTACAAATTGTTCAATCCCCTGATTTTCATCATCATACGAAACGATAGCAACCTGCATGTGAATCCCAGAAGTGTCTCCTCCCAATAAACCTCTTAAAGCAAATCCTAAAATCGCGATCAGCATCAGTGGCATGAAGAGGAGTAAAAACAATTCGGTTCGATTACGGAACATGATCAACATATCTTTTTTTAATAAATCTATCATGTCTCTCTCCTTAGTCCCTTAATTTACGTCCCGTTAAATGTAAGAACACATCTTCAAGGGTCGGTACTTGGACATTCACATTGATAATTTGCGCTTTGTGTGACTCTGAAATTTGAAAAATTTCTCCAAGAATCCTCTTGCCTTTAGGAACAATCAGTTTCATGCCTTTTTCGGTTTCAACTGTTTGAAGAATACCATCGTGAGCCTGTAAGTCTGTGAAAAGCTCAGGATCATGACGATCTAAATCAATGAAAATGGTTTCTTCACCTGACAAAATGCTTTTTAATTCATCCTTCGTTCCGGAAGCAATGACTTGACCGTGATCCATGATGTAGACTCGGTCGCAAAGACGTTCCACTTCCTCCATATAATGACTCGTATACAGCACGCTTAACCCTTTTTCACGGTTGAGATCACGTACCATTTCAAGGATATGGCTTCTGGACTGTGGATCAATTCCAACTGTCGGTTCATCCATAATTAGGATTTCAGGATCATGCAGCATCGCGGCTGCGATATTGATTCTTCTTTGCATGCCTCCAGAATACGTTTTAATCATTTCTTTTTGGCGGTCCGTTAAGCCGACTAACTCCAATACCTCTTGAATTCTTTTTTCAAGCTCTTTCCCTTTTAACCCATAAATCCTCCCGAAGAATTTCAAGTTTTCAAAAGCAGTCAATTCCTCATATAGCGCAATTTCCTGAGGTACAACTCCAAGAACACGGCGGATCTCACCTGGATTTTTCATTACACTTTTACCATGTAATCGCACGTCACCAGAGGTCGGTTTTAAAAGGGAAGAGATCATTGAAATGATCGTCGACTTTCCGGCACCATTCGGACCAAGCAACCCAACCGATTCTCCTTTATCCATATAGAAGCTTACTCCACCAACAGCGGTTCTCCCTTTAAACACCTTCTTTAATTCTTCCGTCTCAAGCATGGAGCATGCCTCCTTCATCACTCTTTATAAATTCAGTATATACACAAAAAGACAGTGCTCCCACTGTCTTCCGTCACTACTTTTCCGTTTATCCATGACTTAAGTCATTTTTCTTGGGATCAACTAAATCGTTACACAACATGATGACGAATCGCATAAATCGCAAGCTGTGTTCGATCACGCAACTGTAATTTATCTAAAATGAGGCTGATATGATTTTTAACGGTCCCTACTGACAATCCGAGTTCTACTGCAATCTCCTTATTGCTTCGTCCTTCACCAATTTGCTTCATAATCGCCAGTTCACGAGGAGTAATAGACGGATCCACTTCTAACTCCTTTGTTTGCTTAATGAGCCTTGGCATGACCTTTGCCGCGACATGATCTTGTAATGACAACCCTCCTGCTAAACAACTTCGGATCGCCCGGATTAATTCCTCCGGCTCCGCATCCTTTAGCAAATAGCCCCTCGCTCCACTTTTGAGCGCTTCAAGGGCATATTGATCATCATTAAACGTCGTTAAAATCAGTACCAAGCGATCCGGCCAGCGCGAATGAATGATCCGAGCCGCCTCTAACCCGTCCATAACTGGCATTCGGATATCAAGGATAATCAAGTCAAATAAATGGGTTTCACATAATGCAATGGCTTCCTTTCCGTTACTTGCCTCCCCCGTCACCTGAAGTTCAGGATCCGTTTCAATCATCATTTTTAACCCCTGTCGCACCATCCCTTGGTCCTCAGCTAATAAAATGTTTATCATCCATTCAGCCTCTCCTTTACATTTAGTGGAAGTGTTCCCCGTACAATAAACCACCCGTCATATTGTGTTACTTCTAACCTTCCTCCTACTCGTTCCATGCGCTCTCTCATTGAGGATAATCCAAATCCCTCTCGAAAACTCATTTCATGTGCCGTTGGATTGGACACTTCAAACCGAAACACTGATCCAGCTGGTGCCTCAAAGACAATATGGACTTCTCTTGTACCACTATGGCGCATCATATTCGTTAACGCCTCTTGAACGGCTCGGTACACCGCAATCGCTTGCTCATTACGTAAAGAAGCTGTTAAAGCTCCGTGCTTGATTGAAAACGAGACACGAACAAAGCTTTCTGCTTCTAATTTACGAATCAAACTGATAATCGCCGCCAACCCACCTACATCATCTTGCTTTAAAGCTTTAACTGCACTACGCGTTTCTTCCAAACTCTCTTTTGCCAACAGCTTAAGCCCTTGGACTTGATCTTTGGTTGTTTCATCATCCGCTTTCATGCGAACGACTTCAAGCTGCATCAGTAATGCAGTTAGCTTGTGACCTACAGAATCATGGATTTGCCTTGCGATCTCAGCCCTCTCCTCCTGACGAGCTTGTTTCTCATCAGACGCAATTCTTCGTTTTAGTTTCCGATACTCATTAAGGAGCGCTTCGTATTGTTCGGAAAAACCTAAACTATTTAGTAAAACCCGTTTATATACAGCAAACGCTACAGCTAGCACACTAGCATACACGACTACAAAAGTAGGTGAAATGGTAGGATAATCATAAAAATATGGAATAATCGCTCCTAGTGTCAGGATAAAGCCAACGATCCCCGCCTGTAGAGGATTAAGTCGATATACAGCCTTTCCTGCAAGAATCGAAAAAACAACTAACGTATGTAAATTGGGAGAGCCTCCCTCTTCTGGCCATAGGACAACGACAGCTAGAACCGCTGCAAGACTTAGATGCAGAGTGAAAATAAATTTATGGTTTCGTAAAAGCGGTGATAAAAAAAACAACGCAAAAAAGCCGGCACTTCCTAACACCCGAAATGAAATGTTCAGAAGATCTGCTGAAAAATGCAAAAGAGACAACCCCCAGGAAACGACTAATAATAACAGCCACACCCAAAACGAACTCATCGACTCCCTCCTATTCTTATCGATTTAATTATCATATCACAGCAAGTAAAAGGACGGGAGGAGTGACTAACTTTCCTGCCTCTGAAATTTTTCAGTATGTAGTATTTCGGAGAATTCATGTATTTACTAGAGTCTGTTCAAAAAGGGGTGGTTTTTCCCTTTTTGAACAGACTCTAAGCAATGAGCGGAATCGCTACAAGGTTTTGAGCCTCTAGGAGTGGGGTTCTCCTAGAGACGTGTAGCGTGTGAAGCCATTGCCATCTTTTTGAACACGCTCTACTAGTAATCAGTGGAAAGGATAACTCATTTTACTGTTGAAACGCACATTTCACCTAAATCGCTCATTTATAAGGCGATGTTCTTTTATTGCAATTGGATTCGACTGGATCATGAACGCGGATATATGATAGGTGACTTCTTTGAATAAAAAAGTAATTCAAAAAAGATAAAAGCCTTTTATAATAATGATAGACTTGTTGGAAAATACTGATACTTGGAGCTTCGCGATGTCATTTCTTGCGATTATTTGTCTGGCATCAAGCGGTTAAGCAATCGAATGTTCGTTTCGTGTTTCCTACCTTTGAGATACATCTCTGTATATGGACAACTAATGAGGCGATAGCATCAAGCTTTTTACTCAATTGCTCAAAGTCTTGCTTCCTAACCACGTTTTCAAGATCTTGCTTTGTAGCTACACTCTCGAGATCACGCTTGAAGACATTAACACCTTCCGTTTCTTAAAGCCCATTAATTCTGTATCTTTCTGTACCTTGTAGAAAACAAACACCATCACACACTCCTTTCAAATGATTTACTTTATTATAACTAAACTAACTTTGATTCTAATTAATTTGTACGAAAAACTCATCATTAAATAAAAACAAGAAAAAGAGCTATCTCCAACGGAAATAACTCTAATTGATTATTAATTCAAACTTAGATTTAAAACAATAAAGAGCCCCCTCAACGGAATGCTTTTAACTTGCCTGACAACGTCCTACTTTCACAGGTGGAAGCTCCCAACTACCATCGACGCAAAGAGCTTAAAGACCTTCTTCGGCATGGGAACGGGTGTGGTCTCTTCGATCGCCACCAAATGATACGGTGATTCTATTCCACATCTTCAATTTTTACACTTAAAACATTATCTAAATTAACTATCTCTGTACTTGATACCTCATACCACCTAAATTTTTTAATTTGTTCCTTTATTCCCGCAAGCCCTCGTCCTGGAACTAGTTCATAACATGCTGTTTTTCCATTTACATATTCAAATGTAATGTTGAATTTTTTAACCATCACTAATCATCTCCCTTTTATTTACTATATGTTCTAAATAAGAAAATGAGTTCTGTAGTAGACACTGTTGGTTAAATTTTCAATTGGAATTAAGGAGAAAAATTAAATGTATCACAAGTTTATGGGAACCATTGTTTGCATCACCCTGATGAACTTCAAATTCTGGTATTATATAAATATTTCTTTACAACGCACCGTCCTTATAAATTCACGTACTAAAAAAGCATCCCTAAACGGAATGCTTTCTTTCTTGCCCGGCAACGTCCTACTCTCACAGGGGGAAGCCCCCAACTACCATCGGCGCAGAAGAGCTTAACGACCGTGTTCGGCATG
>NZ_JAQQWT010000045.1 GCF_028610705.1 Halalkalibacter alkalisediminis | reverse complement strand
GCTACTGTTATAATAAGACCATATAAAAAAAGGTCAACCAGAAATATTTTCTTATCTGGTTAACCTTATAATACGAAAGGGTGCGTTTCTTTAACAAGGAACGCATTTTTTATGTCAATGAAAAGGAAATTAATGTTAAACTAACATGGCAGTTTAGTAAAAAATCATATGCGCAATAACAAGGGGGAGATTACTTTTATGTTATGGATTATAACTCAAGATAAGAAAGTCTTAGTAAATGTTAAAGAAGTAACCGTAAAAGGCAATTTTATTGAAGGAGTTGTCAACAGAAGTTTTTTCGTCTACTGGAGTAAAGTATTAGGGAAATATGACACAAACGATAGAGCGAAAGAAGTAGTTGAAGAAATTTATTCGAAAATAGAACAAGGTAATAGTAGTATAATAACTTTTTCAATGCCAGCTAAATGATTTTTGCAATAGGAAAACCCCTAAGATAATGCTAATAAAACTGATGATCAGGATTAGAAAAATGAATGTTCCAAAAACCAAATTTGCGTCTTCAACTCTTTTTTCTCCTAACCGTCTTGATATGATAGAAGCTGCACCGATACCAACAGCACTTGATAATGTCATAACAATCAACATGACTGGAAATGCTACAGTCAATCCTGCAACCGCATCTACACCTTCTGCATATGAGATGAAAAAGATATCAACGACATTAAATAATGCCATAACAAATAGCCCGACCATCGCGGGAATCGATAAATTCCATAACAATTTCGATGGCTTTTCTGTCCTAAGTTTCTCACTCGTATTTAAAGTTTAGTTGTTACGTTTCAATTTTTATTCTCCTTATCGAAGTGTTCGTCAAGCAATGCTTGACGAACACTTCGTTTCATTACATTTCGCTAGCAAGCATGTGTGCAGCCGTTTCGTATCGAAAGAAGGGGGGAGTTGGGATTGATTTTGTCAGCTTTATATCATTATGGAAGCATTATCTATTAAGTATTAATCGAGTGTGCCAGGCACGCCTTGTATGATCGTGCAGAAAACTTTTCAAATGGCTTAGCCGCTGTAAACGTATTTAGAGGAACATATAAAAATGGATTTATTAACAAATAAGGTGTGATGGTCACTGAGATTGATGGTCCATTCTCTGCAGTGGTTAATTTACCAGACTTCTCGGCATTCAAAAATTTTGCGATTAGTATCAGAAGTAAGATGCTCTTCTGATATTAACCATTTACACTCCACTTAGAGCCCATAATTTGAGCCATGTAAGAACCGTCCTCATGCTTCTCTAAGATGAGTGGTTATTCGTTTTACGTCCTGCACCCTGACGTTTTTCCTTAATAGAAAGCACCCCAAGCAAGCCAATCATTGAAAAGATCACTGGAATGATGAAACCGTAGTAGTATCCATCACTCATACTGCCTAAAGCAACCTGAAAATGATCCAATACTTTGCCAAAAATACCTGGCAGCAATACAGCACTTAGAAATCCACCTGTATTTGCAAACCCGGAAACAATACCAGATTCAATTATTGGAAAAGATTGACGAACGACTGAAAAAGTTAAGGCACTTGCACCAAATCCGAAGCCAATTAAAAAGAAAAGCACAATGAGCATAACAAATGGTGGGTTCCCTTTAAATAAAAGGAAAGCTGACCAACTCAATAAAACAGTGACATGAACAACAACATAAAGGCATTTAATGGTTTCCAGCCGACTTGCGATCCAACTTGTTAGAGGAGCACCAATAAGAGCCCCAATCAGACCAATCATTATGAGTTGACTCGCATCTGAACGTGTCATGCCATACATATTCATCCCATAAGGCACTGCCCACGAACTGATAAATCCCACATATCCACCAACAACGCCAAAGTGACAAAAGAATAAAGCCCATGCCTGCCGATTCGAAAATATTCTTCGTAGTAAAACCAAGGTTTTTTCACGTGGTTGTTGTTTCTCATTTCTTACAGATACTGAATCATTAAGAAAGATTTGTTTTGGTTTTTTGATAAGTACAAAAAATAGGAGAATGCCAAGTATACATAATAGCAGTCCCGCCGAAAAAAATGCTGTCCTCCACCCAAGTAAGTCAATCCATGCGGAGAAAGGAACGGTCGCTAAAAGGAACCCAAGACTTCCTGTCATTCCCGCTAGGCCAATTAATCGAACAAACTCCTTTACTTTAAACCATTGGCTTAAGATTAATACCATATTGACCCATATGGTCGCATCCCCAATTCCCGTAAGTATTCTGGCAAAAAACAAGACAAATTCATGTGTACCAAGACTATAAATGATTGTGCCTATACCTGTAAGTATCGCACCTATAATCAGAAAGATATTGGGACCAAACCGATCAGCCAAAATCCCCATTGGAATTTGCAAACTAGTGTATACAAAAAATTGTATACTGGTCAGTAACCCAATCGTTGATGCTGTTACATGGAAATCCCTCATAAGCTGGTCTGTAATCAATCCCGGGGCGGTTCGTTGGCTTGACATTAATAAGTAAGTAAACAATACAGAAGCCAACACAACCCATCTGAATCTGCTATTTTGTTTGTCCAATTGCCTCTACTCCTGTTAGCTTTTTTCTATATATATAGATTTCCTGCAACGGTAATGATAACTTACTGAACAACCAAGCTACTTCATGTTTGGTTTGTAATAATCCTCTCGTTTTCGAGTTCGACCAAGCTATAGCACTTCTAGATTGTTATAAAATGTTGTTTTGGGTAAGTCTAACCAATGTGTATTTTAGAGGAAACAAATTATGAAACAAATCAAGATGTCAACTTCCCGCAGCTCGAGCCTCAAAAGAAAGAGAGGTGATGGGTTTGAAGGAATGGAAGATGAAAAAAGAGATAGAATAATTCAGCGTGAGGAACTTGGTTTTTCAACGTTAAAGTCTTTCCAAGTACTATACTTCCTTTTTTATTTATAAAGTTAGTCATGGTTGGGATTTTAGGCATAGAACAATAAAGTAATTTCACTTTATGATATAAAAAAAGAGCAAATACGCATGAATCTAACTAACATAGGGGTTCCTGAGTAGATGAAGCAAGGACATGGGGAGGAATTTTTGTACATACCCTGGGAGGTCTGTCAGATAAGCGAAACTTTAATCGTAAGCATCCCTGGAACGGATGTTGAACTAATAGAAGTCAGCAGAAGCCATAGTACCTGTTAAAGTGGGAAGGGATGAAAAACTAATACAAGTAAGTTAACTCTTTAACGTGGTTGGGAAAAGGAGCCATTGAAAGTACAATGTGTCCAGAATAAAAAAGTGGAGGAATAAGACCTATCTTGTATAAAGGAAGAAAGGTGAAATTAAACAACTTAATACAGATTTGTTTATAGGACTTCAACCAACTAGATATATTCTGACTGTCTCTTTGCCTCTGGTCAGGCTCTTTTCCCAACAGGTGCTTCTTAAATATTTTAGCAGCCGCAATCGTATGTACATGATGTGGCGGTTTTTTGTTGGATGAAGTAGGACTGTCAAACCGGTGAAATTTAATATGAAACAAGCTATTAATCAATTTAATTGGTAAAATGGTAAAAATAGGTTGTTATGAACAATAGAGTTATAGAAAGGACGTCCTCCCCATGTCAGAAAAACTAATAAGACTAGTCCGGATTATCAATCTCATTCAATCAAGTCCTGGGATTAAATCAAAGGAACTAGCAGACAGATGTGAAACAACGGAACGAACGATTTATAGAGATTTAGAGATTTTAAGTGCGGCACGAATACCGATTATGAGTGATGGGTACGGAAAGGGAAATCGTTTTGTCGGTAACTTTTCTCTTTATCCACTTGATTGGACAGAAGAGGAGGCGGTAGCGTTTGGGATGATGCCGAAGATTTTAGATCCGGTTAACCATCTTGTTCCACCGGACTTCTATACCGCCTATGAAAAGGTGATGGCGACTCATCAAAAGGAGAAGAAGGATTTAGAAGATGTTCTTCAGAAAATGGTATCCATCATTCAAATGGGGACACCCTCCTTTCAAGAAGAGCATTCCAACTTCCTCTCACCAGTCATTCATGCAATATTACATTCACAAACGATTGAGGTGGTCTATCACACACAAAGTCGTGACGTCACAACCAAACGTTTGCTTGATCCTTATTACTTAATTCCGAGAGACCATCGCTTCTATTTAATTGCGTATTGTCATGAGAAGAAAGGGTTTCGTACGTTTCGATTAAGCCGATTTCTTGAGGTGAAACAAACGGAGGAAACATTCACGAAACAAGACTTTAACCTGAAGGAATACTTCCAACACACATGGTCGATTATCCAAGGAACGGATAAGATTCACTTTAAGGTTATATTTAGTTCAAATGTGGCCCGTTACATAAAAGAAGAGGAACTTTTTGTGACACCGAAGCTCACGGAAAAGAAAGATGGAAGCTTGTTGTTTGAGGTGACATTGAACCATGACCGAGAATTTCTGCAATGGATCATGCAATACGGAATGGATGCAGAAATCATGGAACCCATTGAATACCGAGAAAAAATGAAACAGATGCTGGCCGATTGGTTAAAAAAATATCAATAAAACATTTGTTCGCTGACAATAAGTTGTCATTTCACTTTGTTATCCTATGAATGGAAATCACATTCAATAGGGGGAAAGGAAATGAAAAAAACAGGGAAATGGTTCATGTCAGCTGTAGTTGCAGCAATGATTGTAACTGGTTGTGGTGAGGAAGCAACGATTGAGAAGGTGGATGGAGAAACACAAACTTCAGAAACAGAGAAAGAAGTGAATTGGTTAGAGGAGAAGAACACTCTAACCGAAGAAGAGCAAATGATTAAGAGCTTTGTACAACATTTCTATACGACGGATGCGCAAGCGCGTGAACAAGCGATTGATGATTACATTCACCCGGATGTTCAACCGTTGTTTCATTTGATGAACGGGTTTACCGAAGAATCTGAGTTCACAACGATTGACTTAAATCAGTTTGCGATTATTGAATCAATGGAGCATGAAGAAGACGGAGAAACCGGGATTCTTACTCTTACTAGATTACAAGATGAAGACGGTAAGTTTGAAGAAATGTTGTTCTTTATTTACGAAGACAAACTAGGCTGGATCTTTAGCCCTACTGTTGAAGATGAAGAAATGCGTGATACGTATTATGAGTTGCGTACACTTCTATCAGCAGACACACCTCCAGAAGATCTGTTAGTTAAATATGGAGCGGAAGAAAGTCAAGAAGCCGAGGCTGCTTCATCAAAAGATAAAAATGAAGTTGGTACACGAAACAATCCACTGACAATTGGAGAACGGGTAACCCTTTCATATAACGACCTTTTTCAGGGGAATGTTAAATTAGACATTGAAATGCTAGAACTAATTAGTGGTGATGAAGCTTGGGATCTGGTTCGTAAAGGAAACCAATTTAATGATGAACCAGGGGACAATCAGGAGTATGTGTTAGCGAAGTTCCATGTGAAAGTACATGAAGTGGAGAATGAACCATTTGATTTAAATCATGCCCTATTTGACGCCGTAAGTTCAGGTGGGAATACATACGATGACTTTATTTCTGTCTCTGGATTAGAACCTGACTTATGGAATGAAATGTATGAAGGGGCCGAACGCGAAGGGTATACGTACTTCCTTATTGATAAGGATGATGAAGATCCGTTAGCAGCGTTTCAACGTCGTTCGGATGTAGAGGTGTGGTTTGAGTTGAGGTAGGGAGGGCTGTTTTTTTAGTGTGCAAGTTATATGGATATTTTTTTAAGGTTAAAGTCGCGAACTGTGAAGGTACTTGTGGCAAAACGCCATTCTAGACTCAAAAAAATTCATATAAGCATAAATATAGTAAAATAGACATCAGTAGGTGTTACTAGACAAAAAGTAGAGGCGTTTAATTTTGACTTTTATGTTTGATATATTTAAATCTTTCTTTAAAGGGATTGAATCATAGGACTAGAATCCTTTACTTCTTTTTATATGATGTTCCAGGGGTTATTCTTTTTAGGCTCTAATGACATAAAGAACGATATTCAACAAATTGGCGCTTTACTTCGAAATGGAGTAAACCAACTGATTTTGTGTTATTTAACCCCAACTACTAAACTCCAAGGAAGTAATGATTGATAAGATTAATGATTGCAAAACATTAACAAAAATGCCTTAAGGCTATAACGGCAGTTGGAATATAAAGCTATCTTTTGCTCAAAAGATAGCTCTGCAATAATTCTTATGAGTTTGTTCTTTAACTCTTCGTATAGATATCGATTTGGACATCGTAAATAAAGCTTCAAAAGCTATACTGAAGTGCATTGTTACTATTATCATATGTATTAAAGGTATAACCTGGATGTCAGGATATCGTAGATTGCTTCTTGTATTCTTGATCTCAACATACGAACATTATTAAAAATGCAAAGCATTGTCAACAAACCAATCTTTTAATTTAGCCTGCTCAATAGTTTTAACTTCCTCGCTATCCAAATTTAAAACAGTCTCTTCGTATAATCGATTTATAACTTCAACTCTTTCAGAACTACTTAATTCGTTAAATTCAATAATTGAATTTATCCTTGAGTAAATAGGCACTCCGAACTTTTAGTAATATCATCCTCGCTAATATAATTTGTCGTTAGAACAAATATACAATTATTAACATTGACGGAATAATTTAAATCATTGAACTTTCCTTCGTCAAAGATTTCATAAAAAGCGTTATAGAAGTTTGGATGTACTTTATCAAATTCATCAATAAGTACAATGTTTGATTCTCTTTGTAATAAATCTCTTGCAAATGATGATTTAGAATGTTTATCTCCAAATATATAATTTGCTGCCCCGTTAGATCTGCATCATTAGAGTATAAAAGAAAAGTGAAATGTAGATAAGGTATTCTTCTTCACTACAGTGTGGAAGAAATAAATCATTAAATAATTAATTACATATTGTAGTTTATTAAAGAAATATGTAATATATTGGAGGGATTGTAAAAAAGATTGTAGGAGAGTAGAGATGAAGAAATTTTTGGTTATTGCTGGTTTATTAATTCTTACATTGTTTTTATCAGTACAAGAGACATTCGCACACCCGGGGAGAACAGACAGTAATGGAGGGCACACTTGTAGAACGAACTGTGAGAAATGGGGATATAAAACTGGTGAGTATCACAAGCATAACGGAGGTACCAAGAATACAAGTTCAAGTACTAACACAACGGCACCCAAACCGAGCTATACGCAAGTAGATGTAGATAAGGGAAAAGTAGCTGGGGAAGCAAATGGTTTTGATGACGGATATAGTAGAGCTGCTAAAACTACTAATACTGATTCTGGTAATCAAGGCTTTAAGATCGGTTATGCTGCTGGTTATGAAGCTGGTTATAACGAAGGCCTTAAGAAAATAAGGGAAGAAGATAGGTTAGATGGAAGTAATCTAGGGAAAGAAGAAGGTAAAAGCACCTATAGAAAAAAAGGTGAAAATGAAGTGTCTTATCTTGATACAAAATCAGAAGATTGGAATGACGCATATAAAGAAGCATTTTTGAAAGCGTTTGAACGTGAAGAAAAGATCCATAGTTCTGAGATAGCAGGGTATGATCTCGGTTACAGTTTAGGAGAATTAATCATCCCAGAACATTTTTCAAACGATGAAGAATTAAAAAAATCTTTTGAAAAAAATTTCAAGAAAGGCCTTGATAAAAGAACCAAGGAAGAAAGTGAGAAAAACTTTAACCTAGGAAAAGAAAATGGTTACATTTTGAATGAGTCAACTATTTCAAGCATCGATACTAGATTTGAAGATTCATACAAAAACGGCTATGAAGAAGGCAAGTTAAACCGAAAAGAAGAAGTAATATCGGAAGGATATCATTCTGCCTTTGTTAACATTACTTTTATTGAACCAACCGATAGTGATCACGAAGAGATTTTAGAGTGGTATTTAGATGGTTATCAATCTAATGATGTAGCTCAACAAATTAAGGACACAGCACTTGAAAATGGTAGAACAAATTCTAAATATTTTATACCTGAACAATTTGAAATAAATGCCGACGCGATTGCACTTTATGATGAACTCTTTGAAGAAGGACAAGAGATGAGAGCAGCAGAAACGAAAACAAAAATGATGTATGCAGCCGGTTTAGGAATCCCACTTGGTGGTGTATCATTAGGGGTTTACTTTAAAAAAAGACGAAAGAAAACTAACGATTAATTACCATTATTGATTGCTTATATAAATATCAGTATGTTACTAGTTAAAAAGAATAATAATACAATATTAGGCGCTTATTCTTCTTCAAGAATAAGCGCTTTTTTCGACAGTTTTCTCGGTGAGTAAGGCCATGTTTTCATCCTGATTATTTAAGTTGCAAATATTTTTGATTTTTCTACTTATAAATACTGAGGTAAGTCAATTTGTGGCAGCGATCTAATGTATAATAGAAAAGTGATGGTACTAAAGGATCGAATCGATTGACTCAGGAATCATAAAATCACCTTGAAATATATAGTCAAGTCATAATTAAAGGTAAATAAGAGAGTTAGTAAGGAGTATATACAAATGACAGTCGAAAAAAAGCTAATAGTCAATTCAGACAAAGGAAACCTTTTAAATGAACTAACAAAATCAATCATAGAATGTGAGCAATTTTACTTTAGTGTAGCATTTATTAATTTCAGTGGTCTTCAGCTTTTATTAGACTCATTCAAAGAAGCTGATAAAAAAGGAATAAAAGGTAAAATCATTACCTCTACCTACTTAAATTTTACAGAATCAAAAGCACTTAAAAAGATTAATGATTTTAATAATATTGACCTGAAAGTATTTGTAACAGATAAAGAAATTGGTTTTCATACAAAGGCATATATCTTTGAGTATAAGGATCTTTTTAAAGTAATTATTGGTTCGTCTAATATTACACAAAGTGCTCTTAAAAGTAATATAGAGTGGAATGTAGAAATCATCTCAAAAGATGATGCAGCCTTTATTAAAGACGTCCTAAAAGAATATGATCATTTGTGGAATAGTAGTGTTGTTGCTGATGATGATTTTATTAGTAGATATGAAGAATTTCTAAGTAGATTAACTACTCCTAACATTACACACAATTTAATCTATGAGAATTCCGAGTACATAATTCCTAACCGTATGCAGAAAAGAGCGATGGAAAATTTAGAAAGAATCAGATCGTTTGGGGAAGATAAGGCTCTGGTTATTGCTGCTACTGGGACTGGTAAAACTTATATGTCTGCATTTGATGTGAAGAATTACAAACCTAGAAGAGTGCTTTTTATCGTTCATAGAGAAGAGATTCTTAAGAAAGCAAAAGAAACTTTTGAGCAACTGATTACGAACAGAGGGGTAACTCTCGGTCTATTGACAGGGAATCAGAAACAAAAGGGTGCAGACTATGTGTTTTCGACGATTCAGACTCTGTCTAAATGCTATGATGAGTTCAAAATTGATGAATTTGATTATTTGATTATTGACGAGGCTCATCATGCAACTAGTCCCAGTTATCAATCAGTTTTGGATTATTTTAAACCGAAATTCACACTTGGCATGACAGCAACTCCAGAGCGGAGTGATCATAATAATGTTTTTGAGTTATTTAATAACAATGTCGCATTAGAAGTTCGTTTACATGATGCTTTAGAAGATGAGCTTGTTATTCCGTTCCACTATTTTGGGATTACGGATATTGAAGGAATTGACTTAAGCGATGTAGATATAGACGATGTTGCGGAAATAACGAAACGTTTAAAAGTTAACGAAAGAGTAGATTTCATTATTGAGAATATGAACTTCTACAGTCATGATGGAGAAAAAAGAAAGTGTCTAGGCTTTTGTGCAAGTGTAGAACATGCTAAATACATGGCAGCAGAATTTAATAGTAGAGGCTATAAGAGTATCTGCTTATCTGGTGAAGATTCAGTTGAACTACGGTCTCAATATATGAATAGACTTGAAAATGATTTGGATGAATTAGAATTTATCTTTACAGTAGACATCTTTAATGAGGGTGTTGATATTCCTTCTGTCAATCAGGTTTTAATGCTTAGACCTACTAATTCTCCGATTGTTTTTATTCAACAGTTAGGGCGAGGCTTGCGAAAACATAAAAGCAAGAGTTTTTTGACCGTACTCGATTTTATCGGGAACCATAGTAAAACGTTTTTAATAGCAATCGCGTTAAATGGAAGTCGTTACTATGATAAAGAAAGCTTGAAAGTTGCTATTGCCACAGGGTTTGCTAACATTCCTGGTGCTACACATATTCAAATGGATAAAATCTCACAAGAAAGAATTCTGGAGCAAATTGATCAAGAAAATTTTAATTCGATGAAATATTTGAAAGAAGAATATTTTGAATTTAAAAAGATGAATCAGGGATATATTCCTTATTATTTAGTTGATTATTTAAAATTCGATGGCGCACCTGATCCAGTAAAGTTTATTGATCGAGAGAAAACTTACTTACAATTTGTTGCAAAAGTAGAAAGAGACGATCACTTGAAGGCTCTATTGAGTAATGATGCTTTTGAAGGTGCACTTAAAGAATTATCAGGTAAGCTTCCACTAAAAAGGATCAATGAATTTGTTATTATTAAATATCTTTTAATTAATGATGAGATTGCAGTTGACGAGGCGAAACATGAGATTCTAAAGTTCGTTAAGGAAATAGATGAAGATAGTGTGTTACATGCTTTTGAGTGTTTAAATCAAGATTATTATGATAGTGTTCAAAAGAAAAGCAGGCTGAAACTATTTCATTTTAGCGAGGGTTTGCTGTTTAAAACAGAAGAATTTAATGCGGTACTAGTCAATGAGGAATTCCGTAAGTATATTGAGGACATTGTCACATATGGCATCTTCCGATATGAGAAGGAATTCAATAATGAATACTACGGTGTTCCTCATTTTAAACTCTTTGAACAATATCAAATGATTGATGCGGCGTTACTTTCTAATTATCGTAAAATCCATACTGCATTTAGAGGGTCTGGATTGTTAGCGAATGGAAATGATTATTTCTTATTTATCGACCTTCATAAAGAAGAGGATATAAAGGAAAGTATCAATTATAAAGATAAATTTATTGATCAGAACTTCTTCCAATGGCAAACACCGAATAGCACAAATCAAACATCTGATAGAGGGAGAAATATCATTTATAATCGTGAAAGAGGTATTAACCTCCATTTGTTTGTTCGTAAATATAAAGAGATTGATGGTAAGGTGGAACCTTATATTTATATTGGAAAAGGTAATGCTGTTGAGTTCGAAGGAGAAAAACCAATAACCGTTAAACTAGAGTTAGAAACGGAGATTCCTACAAGGGTATATACTGAGTTTGTAAAAAAAGTATAGTCTTCTCATTTGAGAAGACTATTTTTCGTTGATTAATTGTTCAACTGCTGGAATGTCAGCAGGAGCCCATTTTAAAGATTCAAGATTTTCTCGTTTAATCCAGATTAGTTTTGAGTGTTCATTAGCTACTGGAGTCCCTGTAACAATTTTGGCTTTAATGGAGATTAGGTTAATAGTGAAATTATCGTATTCGTGGGTATTATCATTGAATAAATCAATGGTTTCAACCTCGCATTGTAATTCCTCATTAATTTCTCTTATAAGCGCGGTATAGATATCTTCGTCTTTCTCTACTTTTCCACCTGGAAACTCCCACATGTTTGGAATCGCCATTTCGGGAGATCTTAGGGCACATAGGATTTCATTTTGCTCATTTTCTATGATGGCTGCTACTACTTTAACTATTTTTTTCAAGGTAATCCTCCTAAATTCTATGTATATACATTCATATTATCATTTTTAGAATTATTAGTGTTAATAAAACAGCAATAGATCAATGTAACCAGTAAATATGTTATAATTAGTAAAAAATTACAGTGAGGGTTCAACCAATGATCATCTACAACAAACCATCATCTGAATTCCTAAATCACATATACGAAAACAAAATCGGTTACGTTCTAAAAGAAAATGTCTTAGCAAAAATGAATAAAGTCGTATCAGACAGTGAGTTGAGATCTTGGGAAAATTCACTTCCACAAATGGCAAAGATTCTACGTGATGCGGACTTAAAAGAAGATACTCATGTGTTATTAGAGTATAAATTGCCTTCCACAGAGAAAAGAATTGATTTCTTTATTACGGGACATGACTGGAAAGGAAAGAGAAATGCGCTTATTGTTGAACTAAAGCAGTGGCAAAGAGCAAAAGCTGCAGAAGGGGATGGCATTGTTCAGACATTTTTGGGTGGGAGAGAACGAGAAACAGTCCATCCATCTTATCAAGCCTCTTCCTATAAACGATATCTTCAAAATTTTAACGAATCTCTTTATACAGATTCGACTATTCAATTAAATTCCTGTGCTTATTTACATAATTATATTGAAGATCGAGTGAAAGAGCCGTTGTTGAGTGAACAGTATCGAAAGTATTTAATGGATTCGCCAATTTACTTTCAATTTGATGACAGGAAACTGGCGAAAGATATTCATGAACAGGTATCAGAAGGTAATGGGAAAGAGATCGCCGAAGAGATTGAACAAGGTAAGATACGTCCTTCGAAAAAGTTAGTTGAGACGGTTAAGTCATTGATTGAAGGAAATGAAGAGTTTGTCTTGCTAGATGAGCAAAAAGTTGCTTATGAAAAAGTAAGAATGAAATACAATCAAATGAAAACGAAGACAGACATGAAACATGTGATCATTATTAAGGGTGGACCAGGAACAGGCAAGTCCGTTATTGGACTGAATCTAATGAGTTATATGCTAGATAGTGGTGCTGTTGCGGAGTATATTACACCTAATCAAGCTTTCCGAGAAATATTGAGAAAGAAACTAATTGGTAGATCCGGACATGTTGAGGTAAGGGATTTATTTAAGGGGTCAGCATCATATGTACATGCGCCTGAAGATTATTATGATGTATTAATCTGTGATGAAGCTCATCGTTTAAAAGAACATGGTCATATGAAAAAGAAGATAGAGGGCGAAAACCAAGCAACACAAATTATCAGATCGAGCAAGGTGAGTGTATTTTTCGTGGATGACAGGCAAGTGATATCGAAAAAGGATATTGGTAGCTTTGATGTGATTCAGGAAGAAGCGAAGAAAGCTGGGCCGGATGTTCATGTAGTTGAATTAGGTTCACAGTTTCGTTGTTCAGGGTCTGGTAACTATATTAGCTGGTTAGATCATTTGCTTGATATTGGAGGAGAGGCCACGCAACTGGAAGGTGATTTTGACTTTCAGGTTGTATCGAATCCTCAAGAATTAGTCAATGAGATTGTGGATAAACGTGGTGGTAGAATATTAGCTGGATACGCTTGGGATTGGAATAAAAAGCTTATAGATGGTGAGTTACCAAAGGATGTTGTTGTGGAAGAATTTGATTTTGCGATGCCTTGGAACGACCCGAATCGTATTGATTGGGCGATTCATCAAGATTGTTCGTATCAAATTGGTTGTATTCATACAGTTCAAGGTCTTGAGATGGATTATGCGGGTGTTATTATTGGGAAGGACTTAGGATATGATGAGGAATCAGATTCTATCATTGTGAGAAGAGAAGAATTTAAAGATAAAGGTGCTAGACCAGCTAAACCTAAAAAAGGACAAACAGATCCCTTAATTGATCTTGTGAGAAATACGTATAAAACGTTGATGACAAGAGGAATGAAAGGTTGCTATGTGTATTGTTGTGATGAGGGGTTGGCTCGGTATATTAGGAAGCATATGTAAGGAGCGAGGAGCATGGTATTTTTCCGTGCTCTTGTTCATTTATTTTGCGTCACTACTGTAGAAAGGATGACCTATGTGCCTACATATAACAAACTTGTAAGAGATCGAATTCCTGAAATTATTCAGAAGACGGGGAAGAATTTTCGGAGGGATGTATTAGATGCACGTACATATGAGAAGGAATTAAAAGTGAAGCTGCAAGAAGAAGTAGAGGAGCTTTTACGAGCATCAACTAAGGAAGAGTTAGTGGAAGAGATGGCTGATTTGATGGAAGTGGTCTATGCACTTGGACAGTATGCTGGAGTGGAACCAAGTGAAATTGAGCGTGTACGAGAGGATAAACTTGCAAATCGTGGTGGATTTAAGGAGAGAATATTTTTGATTGATGTAGAAGATGATTAATTCAACTAAACAACTTTAGTAGGATTAAAATAAAGAAAGGCTACTGGTACGAGTAGCTCAAAAGGTAGTTGAAGGGTGGAGGTTAGATGAGTCATAAGTTAAAAGTAGGTGAGCTGAGAGAGTCGTACTTAACTGATGAGGAAATTTGGAGAATATTTACGATTGTATTATCCAGTAAATCAGTTAAGTCGTCTACGTATAAATATGCTCTAATTAAAGCCCTAATAGAAAACCTATATCAGGTTAATGAGCGGTTTGAACTGACATACGATCAGCTGGCATTTTCTTTTACCAAAATTTATTGGAACTTAATTGTCCAGCACGATTTAATAAAGCAAAACAGAGGGAAAAATGCAAGAGTTGTTACGATTATTAAAGAGGCACAGAGCAAGTACGGAATTCCCTCTCAATTCATATTCGATAAAATAGATGAACAGTTGCAAGTTAAACTTGTTAGTAAAGTCAAAGCGACAATGAAAGAAAATGTTTATGGAGCGCTATATGGCGATACAAGAGGAAGTTTCTATGCATTTGATCATAAAAAAGAATTCTTTAAGTTAAATCCTGCAGTCCATAGCTTTATGTTGAACTATCAAAGGCTTATTGTGAATCTTACGAATTACCATATGGCTGTAATGATTGAAGAATTAAATGAAGTCCCAAGTATTAATTATCTCCTTGGGAAGGTAGAAAGTATTGCAAAACGTTCAACCCTACGCCCCTTTGAAAGGCTTTTACTTAATCATTACGAAGCAAGCTGTTTCTACTGTGAAAAGGGACTATCAGGTAAAAAGGGAGAAACGCATGTTGATCATTTTATCCCATGGTCGTTCGTACAATCAGATCATATTTGGAACCTTGTTCTATCTTGTAATAAGTGTAATAGCTCAAAAAGTGACAAACTACCGAAAAAGGATTTCCTTGAGAACATCATTAATCGAAATGAAGATTTAAGTGATAAAAAAGATGATGTTACTATTACAAAGATGATGATGAATTATAAAGATAAGAAAATTATTATGCTTTATGATTATTCTATTAAAAATGGGTTTGATACGATTTGGAGTCCTTAATAGTAAGACGAGCGAGCAAGAGGGGATCAGCTGCAGCGCCTTGATTCAAAGGGGAGGAGTTACCTCAGGAAGAATCCTCATGTGTTTGTGGAAGTGAAGAATGGTGTAAGGCTTGCGGATAAGAGGGTCATGCCGAATGAGGGACTGAAGATTAAAAAAGCGCTCACTTATGATACGACCGAAAACCGCTATGTGAAATGGATGATGTCGAGACTTGTCGATAAACTGGAGTATTTGTATGGGAAGTTGACGAATCAAAAATGGCGCAAGGTTGAGGCGGATTTGGAGCTTTTGGATCAAGTGAAAGAGATGATTCAGAAGCTGAAAGTCAAAAGGAAGAATCCGTTTTGGAAAGAAGTTGGGGTGTTCAACCGTTCGGTGATGAGTCTTGTGTTGCAAATGGCACCTGGATACCGTGATGCGTTTCAAATCTATTTAACGGTGTCAAAAGGCCTTGCGCTGCAGGGTAAGATCTATCAAATGTCGGTAAAGGATGTCGCAGAGCTCTATGAGTGTTGGACGTTTTTGAAGCTGGGACAACTATTGCGTAGGAAATATATACACGTTAGTCAAGATATTGTCAAGGTCAATCGGGATGGGTTGTTTGTGCGGTTAGATACGAATCAATCCGCGAAACGAGTGTTCAAGCATCCAGTAACAGATGAGAAAATTGTCTTAACGTATCAAATGGTGGAGAAAAATCCGACGACCACGCAAAAGCCAGATAGTGTCTTAAGTATCGAAAAGAAAGGGAAGGACTATTCCTTTAACTATGTGTTTGATGCGAAGTACCGGATTGATTTTGCGGTGGAGGATAGCTTTTATGGGAATCGCTATCAAACGCCTGGTCCATTAGAAGAGGATATTAATACGATGCATCGCTACAGGGATTCGATTGTGGCGAGGCAGGAAGGACCCTATGAGCGAACGGCCTTTGGGGCGTATGTGTTGTTTCCGTGGGCAGATGAATCGGTGTATCAGGAGCATTATTTTTATAAGAGCATTGATGAAGTGAATATTGGGGGCTTGCCGTTTTTGCCGTCAGCTACGGATTTGGTGGAGCAGTTTCTTGAGAGGTTAATCGAAAAGAGTCCAGAAGAGATTCAAGAGGAAGGCATTTTGCCGAGAGGGACGAGGGAAGAATGGGTTTCTTCTTTGAATGAGAAAGTGTTGTTAGGGGTTGTGTCGACGGAGGAGCAGTATCGTCGGTGTAGGCAAGAGACTGTTTATGTACTGGATTCCGAACAACTGAAGACTGGCTGGCAGGAAGCGGAGTATGTGGCTTTGTATGTGAGTAAAGAGGCTGGCGTTGGTTGGAATGGTGTGCGGAATTACGGACAGGTGAAGGATGTTACGGTAGGGGATGATGGTGAGGTTCGATTGACGGTGGAGTCATGGATGAACCTTCCGGATGTGATTAAGCCTGTGAATTACGGCATTGCGGGGTATGCGATGACGACACTAGCTCAGTTGAAGGAAGCGAAGGAATTGCCGGAGTTGTTTATGAAGTCGAAGGATGAGTTGACGGTTTGGCGGATGCTGAGAAGGGTGTCGGACCGGGTGAAGGTGGAGCTCAATTCGGAGCAGTTAGATAAGGCGAGTGGGGTTGAGAGGTATCGGTTTAAGGATGTGGAGGTTAGGATGAACGGGGCGGAAGATCGGTTTGAGATTGTGAAGGGTGAGGTTTGCCTGGAGATTGGGTATGAGGAGTTGAAGAGGAAGCCGAGTGGGGTGTTTCGGGAGGTAATAGAAATGATGGTAAGGTGATGGTCTTCGGGGAACCTATGAGAGTGGCTCCCCTCCTTTCTTGCAAAGAAATACAAAAGGACTCAGCAGCACAACGCTTCTGAGTTCTTTGTATCTAATTAGGATTAAGGCAGGTGCTTTTTTGGGAATACGTTCATGACAGACGTTTCTTTTTTTAGAATAGCTATCAGGTGAATAGCTCATTCTAACTAGTAACTTTGGACGTCAAGGGGGGAATTTCTATGAGTGACAGTACTTTGAGCAGTCTTATTAGCTACGTACATTCAACTGATTTTTGTGAAATGTGTGCTAACTTCAACATTAAAATCGACCTCTCTCATAAAAGCATTAAACAATTAGAAGAAGAAGTACCACAACTATATAGATCGGTTGAAGACGATTTAAAACCCAAACTTGCTATTTTATTCGGTGTTTATTATGGAGAAGTCTTGAAAAAAATGTTTGATGGAACGGTAGAGTGGGGCTCCTATTATCCAGTTGAACCGGACAGGACTGAGTTAAGAATCATAAATGAAGAAGTGGAAGTGATTCTTCGTCCCGTATTAGCCATAAAAGACTGTGTGTATAAAGGAGAGTCCTTGGCCAAGCATATAAAATCGATTGAAGATATAGTGAACTCAAATTAACTAAAATGCAAATGGCAAATGCTCTGTAGGCAAAGTGATATAGGGTTAGTTAAAATCAGCTTGGATATTCCGTATTGGGTAGGCTGCGGAATATGAAGATTGAACAATTGAATGGAAATAAAGGCAATTGAATTTTTTGTTTCCTTGATCGTACGACCTTTAAGTCACCTTCCTTTTTTATTTTTTCTCCAACATACAATCGTGCTTTGTAAAGTTATTGCTCGGTGCCGCTCCTAAGGTTCCGTGATGGTCTTCATACATCGCTTTTACTTCTTGAACACTCATATCTTCATGCATGGACAACTTCTGTCCGAAATTAAATGTTCCATACTCATTTCCCATTTGGCTTTCTGGTTCCATCGCTAATGCATTTCCAGTTCCTACTACTAATAATGATACTGTTAGGGCAGTTAGAACGATTGCTTTCATTCGTTATCATCTCCTTTTTATTTTCTAATTTAAGAATAGAAGTAAAATATGAAGGAAGTATGTGGAAAGATTGACGAGAAAGAGAACTTACTGAAAGAATGCTCTATTCATGACAGAGAGGTTCGGATGTAGAGAGGTTAAAAGTTAATATGAAATCCACTAAGAACACTGGCCGATTGAATAGGTTATATATTTTTCTCCAAAGTTATGTCGGATAGATGATATTATGATTTTATAACATTGTGGTTTCCGAGTGATGATACAGATTGTTAAAACGAGCTAGGAGGAGGAAGAGAAGGATGAAAACGGAGATATCTACTAGTAAGAAGTTGATTAGGGAGTACATTAATCAGTATAAGCGTCGTGGTTTTATTGAGTGGAGAGATGTGGGGCAAGCGGTAGTGGGAGCAGAGATGATTTTAGAAAAAGCTCATGGGAAAATGATAGCAGGTGATACGGAAAGCGCAGTGTTGCTATGTAAAGCGGTGTTATCAATTGTTGTTGATATGCTCCAGTACTGTGATGACTCAAGCGGAATTGTGGGAGGTTTGATCGAGGGAAGCTTAGAGATCATGGATGAATCCGTTTCGATGGGCATGTATCAATTATCGGACCGTGAACAACGGAAGATTTTTTCTGCCATCTTAAAAGAAGCGCAAAACAAACGCTATGACGGGTGGAGTGATTGGTCAGTAAAGTTATTGAGGATCTGTATTTCTTTTTCTAATAACCCCGTTTTAAGGGCAAAACTTGAAGAACATCTTAACAGCATGCTCGAAAACCTCCCGGATTCCTCTTGGAGTTCAGATTATCATCGTAAAGAATTAAAACGACTTCAACTTGAGATGATAGAACGTTATGACACTGAGGAAAAGGCACAAGAGTTTATAAACGCTAATATTACGTACAGTACTTTTAGAGAAATGGCGATAGCATCTCATATGGAAGCAGGCGAGTTTTCTGATGTGATTAAGCTTTGTAACGAAGGGGAGAAATTAAATAAAGAGTACCCTGGACTCGTTCGATCATGGAAAAAATATCGATTTCAGGCCTGTGAGGCGCTGGGTGATGTAGAAGGTCAAAGGAAACTTGCGTTAGATTTAATATATAATGGCGACTTTGGTTATTATTCTAAATTAAAAGGACTGTATCAGCCAATTGAGTGGAGTGAAGTCCTCGGAGAGATTCTTACCACGTTCGAGAAACAATCTTCTCCTTCTTCAGTTTATTTAGAAATTATAAAAACAGAAAATATGAAGGGGAAGTTACTCCAGTACTGTGAGCGTCACCTCTTTTCTATAGAAGATCTTTATCCTTATTTAGTTGAAGATTATCTTGAAGAAGTGATTGAACTATTTAAAACTCTAATCCTAACGGAGGCTGAACGGGCGAGCAATCGAAAACAATATAAAAAGGTAGGTTATTTGATCCAAAGGTTCCAAAAGGTATGTGGCGACATTCAAGCACAGAAAGTAATCAACTCCTTAATGCAGCAATATATCAAAAGACCAGCTTTTGTGGACGAGCTTGGGAAGTTAGTGTGAGATTAATTAGGTTCAGTGGAGGTGATGGACGGGTAGTCACAATCGCTGTGAACTTGGATAGGTAGTAGATCTCTATTTATGTTATTAAAATAGGATTGAACGATTAAATAGGTAGAAAAGAGGGAGTCAACTGTTTTTGGAACTGTTGATTTTTTTCTTTGTTGCTTATGTTTTTGAAGTGTGATAGATTAATAAACCTAGCCGCAAAAATTAGTTCAAAATTAATTCTTGCGTAGAATTATTAATCATGTTATAGTATTACTTGTCGCCGTTAACGACTGATTGTTTCGTAGCGAATTGCGAAAATAACTTTTTTAAAAAAGTTGTTGCGCGGAATGATTCGTTGTGTTATGATATTAAATGTCGCTAACGAAGTGACACAATAGTTCTTTGAAAACTGAACAAAAGCCAAGCGAAAAGAGAAAACATGATTTTCTCGTCAATTTTAAGTGATTTCGTAAAATCACAATGAAGTATCGTTAGCGATACAGTTTGAGCACAAATCAAACACTTTTATGGAGAGTTTGATCCTGG
>NZ_JAQQWT010000044.1 GCF_028610705.1 Halalkalibacter alkalisediminis | reverse complement strand
CCACCTGACTTATCCATTATAAAGGACTTTTTTTATGCAAAAAATAAAATAATTGAACATTTTGAGTATTCTTAAGAATTGGATTAGATTAATGCAACTCTAGTGTTCACAAATAAACAAATTTTTTTATTTACCACTTATTATAGGGGAGATAATTGAAAGAAAGATAGGGAATGGGAAAAGAGGAATGATTGTCTATACATTACTATATCTCATATTTTCTCCCTTCCCTTCAGTTCTTACTAATGGCATTAATTTATGGATACTGAATACACTTCTTCCTCTAATGGTTCAAAACTATTTTTTACTTGGTATGCTCTATGTTTTTTTTTTATTTGGTGGAATAAAAAGAAAAAACTATAAAAAGTTCCACAAATAGATATTATATTTTTCTTATGAATAAGAGTTAATTCGTTAGTCTATTTTCTGGCTAAGTGTTTTTTACTGATTTGTGAAATATTGTACTTAAACAAAACGGGTGCTATTCTTTAACAAGGATATGCGCTCTTTTTATTTATAGGGCCATTATTATTTCAAGCAATGGCAGTTGGCACAGATGAACTTTTGAAAATTCTGCATCACCTTTATCAGCTGCTCAAAAAGAATGGTCGTAAATGTCATCGGTATAAGAAGATGACTGTCTTTGATATTCTTGGGGTTGTGTATGAAACGACAGTGAAGGATAGATAAGCTGCATAGCAAAAAAATTGCATTTTAATAGGTTTCTTTGCCATGCCTACTTTTCCATCTTTGACTAATTTTGAAACAAGGAGCTTTTATATCTATTCATTTACGTTCTTAGCTTGATAGCTATGTGGCGGTACACCTTGAAAAAGGAGAAAAAAAGAAGCAAAGGAAAAAGGTTGAAAGAATCAATCCCTTTCAACGGTACCTTTTTCTAGACACTCTGCACATATGCAAACATTTCCAGTTTGAATCTTTTTAAAACGTTCAAGAGTACCTCCTTATTTTATGTTCTTATGTCAGCACGGGACCCAGCCCGTTTACTAAACCACCTTGCAAGATTAACAAAATAAACTTGTAGTCCCTACATATTTAATTTCTTTGCTTAACAAGGTTATTTATCTCCAAACGCAATACCCCAGTAGTATAGAAATTTAGAAGAAAAAATATTAAATTAGTTATTCGCTTGCTTTTTGTTCCATAATTGTTTGACCTTAATAATTATCGAAATTGCAAATAAAGAAATGAATAAAATGGTGCTTAATGTATTACTTATAACGTTAAAAATAATCAAAAGTCCAACAATAAAAAGAAAGAAACCTATCATAAACATAGGTGTACTAATACTATTTGTAGTCATATATAGATCTCCTCGAAGTATTTATTTGAAATTTTAATAGTAATTTATTTCCTTAATAGATGAATAAGATATACAGCCTGTCGGAATATTAATTTAGTAATTCACTTCTCAGTATTGTGATGGCTTGCCCTAATAAGAAAACTCTATCATTATGTAATTTGATTTTTAGAATTCCTCCTCTTTTAGAAGCCTGATACGCAAGAAATTCGTTTTTGTTTAATTTCTCTTGCCAATATGGACCCAGACAACAATGCGCAGATCCTGTAACAGGATCCTCGTTGACTCCTACAGCTGGAAAGAAACATCTTGAAAAAAAATCGTATTCAGTTGATGGTGATTTGCTTGTTACAATGATTCCTCTAGTATCAATTTGTTCTAATAGTGAAAAGTTAGGATTTAATTCTCTTAACATTTGTTCTGAGTCTATTTCAATTAAATAATCAAATCGGTTTCGTCCAACATATAATGGCTGAATTCCTAATCCTTCAATAAGTTCCTTGGGATAAATATTTTCCTGTTTAGGTTGTTCAGATGGGAAATCTAATTCAATCCATTCCCCACTTTTACTAGCTGTAAGTACCCCACTTTTAGTATAAAATCTAATTGGTTGTTCTGAGTTCATATGACCCAGTTCCCATAAAATATGTGCACTCGCCAGAGTAGCATGTCCGCACAAATCTACTTCTGTATTTGGTGTAAACCACCTTAATGAGTATCCATCTTTATAAGGATGAAGGAATGCAGTCTCGGATAAATTCATTTCAGCAGCAATATTTTGCATCCAAATATCGTCTTGTGAAGTAGAAAGAACACAGACGGCTGCTGGATTCCCTTTAAAAGCCTGATTTGTAAAAGCGTCTACTACATAAATAGGTGTCGTCATAATCTAAATTCTCCTCTTTAAATTTTTAAATACTCTATAAATTTACCAAAAAATTCAAACGAAATGGAAATACTTTTATTCTAAGATCGGGAATTATGTAAAATAGGCAGACAAAGAAAAGGGGGCGCTAATTTAGGAACGCGTCTTTTTCGTGTATTGGGCCATTTTGTTAAGTATCACCTTCTCGAATTAATAAAGTGAAACCTTTAAAGGTTGGTTCACGTAGAAAATTCTAGAACAAAAATAGAAGGTTATATTTAGAATATGATAATCGAGGTGTTTTATGGGGAAAACATCAATTTATAAAAGTGTAGAAGGAAAAAGGAAAATTGTACAACACTATGAAAATTATATAAAGACTTTCGCATACGATGTCGAAAGACGTTATATTGATACAAGTTTTGGAAAAACTCATATGCTTTTAGCAGGTCCAATTGAAGGTAAACCTTTGTTTATACTTCAAGGTGGCAATTGTATTAACCCAATGACACTATCCTGGTTTTCACCTCTTATAGATAAGTATAGAATCTACGCACCGGATACTATTGGTCATCCTGGATACAGTGATCAAAATAGGATTTCAGCAAAGGGTAATAGTTTTGCTCAATGGATAACAGAACTAATGAATTATTTTAATATTGAAAGATGTGCATTTATAGGTCCATCTTATGGTGCTGGAATCATTCTTAGATTAGCTGCATTTATGCCGGATAAGATGGATTGTTCAATTTTAGTCTCTCCAGCAGGGATACAGTTAGGATCTAAGTTTAAAATGATTAAGAATATTTTACTTCCTTTGATCCTGTTCAATATTATGTCATCTTCATCTGAAAAATATCTCAATAAAATTACAAACATTATGTCGGGTAATAGTATGAAAGAAATTGATAAACTCATTATTGGAGATATATTTAAATTTATTAAACTTGAACAAGAAATGCCTAAATTAACGGAGAAGGAGGAATTAATGCATTATAATTCTCCAACTTTGATTATCGCAGGAGAAAACGATATCTTTTTTCCAGCGAATCGGTTAAACAAAGTAGCAAGAGAAGTCATATCAAATTTAACAGCAGTCAAAACATTTGAAATGGGACATTTTCCTTCTGAAGAACATTTAATAGAAATTAACAATGAAATTAAGGAATTTTTAAATACCCACTACTAATGTAAGGTTAAATATAATTCGAGTACACCAGCTTATCAAAATTATAAGCTTATTCCAGAAAAGGGCGCATTTCTTGAATAGAGAAGGGCGTCTCTTTGAAGGGATTATTAATCATAAAAAGAAGATATAGATTGTAAATATTCATTCTATAATTGGACACAGAGGGGGAGCTTTGATGATACTAGAAGCTGTCATGCTTCAAGTTAAAAAAGGTATGGAACAGGAATATGAAGAAGCTTTTCGTAAGGCATCTAAAATTATTTCATCAATGAAGGGCTATATATCCCACGAACTACAACGTTGTATGGAAGCTGAGGGGAAATATTTGTTATTAGTATGGTGGGAAACTTTAGAAGATCATAAAGTTGGATTTAGACAATCACACGAATATCAAGAATGGAAAAATCAACTCCATCATTTTTATGACCCATTCCCGACAGTTGAACACTTTCAAAAAGTTGATCTTTCGTAAAAGTTTTACTTTACAAACGGTTGGCGTAAGTTGAGCATCTTCAACAAACGGGCGCTATTCTTGAACAAGGGTAGTGCTCGTTTTTCATTTAAGGGCCATATTGTTGAACAATACCTAGATATCTAGGTTAAAGTTTTGAAGAGATTGTGAAATTTTGTACTTAAAGTAACGGAGCAGGATAGCTCAATTAATTTTTTTGGTTTTAGATATGTTGGTAGAGAGAAGAATTATTCTAGCAGTATAAAAATGAGGGGTAAAAGTAGTGAATGAATTTTATAAGGCATTAACATATGTAAATAAAAATTATTATGAACCAAATCATTTCATTATGAAGCTATCCAAGAAGAAGCTCAAAATTCAGATTATGGGGCGGGTATATTTCAAATGAATTCGAAATCGGTTAGATTTAGAGTCGCAAAGATAACACCTACTAAGATAGGGCAGTTTGTTGCTTTTTGGGAAAAAGATAGGAATCAAAAAAACCAAGCCTTTTCATATGAAGAGGCTACTGACTTAATGGTTATCAATACCTTTACTAATGAAAATCATTTTGGACAATTCGTTTTTCCGAAACAAGTTCTTCTAAAACAAAATATACTTAAGACAGCCACTGCAAAAGGAAAAATGGCAATTAGAGTATACCCTGGATGGGAAAAACCCACGAGCAAACAGGCTATTAAAACACAGAAATGGCAATTAGAATACTTTGTTGATTTAAGTCAATCGCACCATTCACCAATACAAGAATTATTAAAGCTATATTATTAATAGTTTGTGAAAAGTTACACTTAAACTACCATGAAAATAAACTTCTCTAATTACATAAAAAGGACAATAACAAAGAAGACCCTTCTAATTCGTTTTAAAAAAAGAGCCGTATACATTGAACTATGGATTGGTTGACTGGATTAAGAACCAGTATAGACAACTTAGTATATTTTCATTCTCTGTGGTGAAGCGCTGATTTTTGCGCTTCATGGCTGGCTAACGGGTGCTTTTGTTCAATAAGACTTTGCAATGATCTTCCACAATCGGGCGCATTTCTGGAATAAGAATTGCGCTCTTTCTTAATGAATAGGGCCAGATTGTTGAGGAAATAGGAAGAGTAAGGGAATCTCTGGATTCTTCTTTTTATATCAATTTTTTTGATATTTTAGTTGCGAAATCAACGAGCGTAGTATATATTATAAATAAATCAAATATTTTTGATGTATAGAGGAATGAGATAAAAATGGAACAGAACCAAATTATACCTATCCCTGCAAATGAAGAAACATTTGAAAATTATGCAAAAGCGTTTAAAGCGTTGGCTGACCCAAAGCGTTTAAAATGAATGAATTATGCACTCGAGGTCAAGTATGTGTATGCGACCTTTGTGAGATTATGGAGATGCACCAATCGAAACTTTCTTATCACCTGAAAATCTTAATGGATTCCGATCTTATTAAGAAGGAAAAGAAAGGAACATGGAACTACTATGAACTGAATCAAAGCCAGGTTAATCACTTATTGTCTCCTGAATTATGTTGCCTGTTTCGCCCTACGTGTTGTTAACAAATTTTTTTGATCAATCCATCAAAAAAAATTGATGTAAATAATCCATTAGGAGGAATAACAAGTATGAATATCCATGTTGGTTTAAATGTAACAAACTTAGATGCGTCTATTTCCTTTTATTCGAAGTTATTTGGGACCGAACCTGTAAAGATGAAACCGAATTATGCGAAGTTTTTGTTGGAAGACCCAGGGTTAAATTTCACGCTGCGCCCCGTTCAACGTGTGGAAGGGAACCATATCAATCATTTCGGCTTCCAAGTCGCCAGTATAGAAGAATTAATAAAGCACAAGGATAGATTAGATAAGGAAGGATTCTTCTCACGTGATG
The DNA here is from genome assembly GCF_028610705.1 of Halalkalibacter alkalisediminis. GTDB lineage: Bacteria > Bacillota > Bacilli > Bacillales > Bacillaceae_D > Halalkalibacter > Halalkalibacter alkalisediminis. The sequence goes on along the minus strand of NZ_JAQQWT010000044.1, from coordinate 14,816 downwards.
AGAACGATACAACATGTTGCTATGCAAGACAAGACAAATTTTGGATTACTGACCCAGATGGTCACGAATGGGAATTCTTTTTTACCAAAGAAGACACGGAAGTAGACACCATCAACACTTGTTGCGGTTAATACGAAAGGGAGAGTTCACTTATGAATGATTACCAATTTATCATCGAAGAACATAAACGCAAACAAAACATGATCAATCGTGAAGCATGGAAATACGAGTCTTTATATCGATATCAAGTACCTTTTTCAATTAAATCACTAAAGTCATTATTTACAAGAAAGTGGTTTCGAAAGCAACAATGTGTATCTTGTTGCAATAGTTAACCTAAAAAAAGCCGAAAACCTATAAAAATAGCTTAGTGTACAAAATTCGCATTTTTAGCTCTAGGCTTCTTATATAAAAATCTTTAACGATCGGGCGCTTTTCTGAAATAAAGAAAGCGTCTTTCTTCATGAAAAGGGCCATTTAATTGAACAACACTCGGCAGTTGATTTGGATATTTATGTTAAAATAATTAGAGATTGTGAAGGATTGTACTTAAAGTAAAGAGGTAGTTTATTTCATAAGGAGCAGTTTAATGGAGGTGTATTTTTTGGATAGATTTTTAAATGACTTTATTGTTATATTTTTTAGTGTAGCGAAGTATCTTACATCTAAAATTAAACAACTATATTTTTAACCCCGTCCTTACTTAGAACGGGGTTATGCTTGTTTGAGGTTTTAAAATTAAATAACTTTATTGTCACTTTACATTTATCGTAAAGTATAGCAAGGGAGAAACACAAGAAATAGTGTGTAGATTATTATCTGATCGCGATTAAAATATAAATGGTATCAATCTGGCCAGATCTCTTCCTTCTATGAGCCCAATCGAATCCCTGGCAGCGTCCTTTATTTGCCGAACTTTTTTGAGTCCAACTCCCCGTTGGACTTCTTTTCGTATTTCTGCAACAGCCTGAAGGTCCTTCATGAGCTGGTCGTACAGGTTCATTCCTTCACGGAGGTCGGCATAGATCCCTTCAGGTAAATGACGATGAGAAACCTCAGGAATAGACTTTATAAAATGTAAACTTATTTATTATGGTTTAAAAGAGTATTTACAGCAACTCCAATTAAAATAACATTAAGAATTCCAATAAGTAAGAAAATGTTATTTATAGAAGTGGTCTCTATTAATTGTGCAATCCAATATGACGGCCCTTCATCTATAAACTCTACTTTTGTTTCTAATAATGCTTTACCCAATAATGGCGCACATAATTGAAAAATTATTACAATAATGAACGAGATACCGTTATATAGTAGTAGTGATCTTGATGTATTTTTGGTATTTTTCATAAAAATCACCTATTTATAATATATTTTTTTCTTAATATGTATACCGATTGGTTTATAAGCGTAAGCAGACCCCTTATAATCATATCTATAATAGATATCATTTCTTTTGTGAATTTTCAAAGAGTATTGCTTATAAATTGGGTGTCCAGAAACTTCTGCTTTGGCTACTTTTTTTCCATTATGTGTACTCGGTACTTTATAGTCTCCTGTAGAAGAAACCGAATAGGACTTTCCAATTGTAAAACTAAGATTTGCTGAGAGCGCTGAATGTGATGCGCCATACGTTTGTGAAATTGTAGCATTTGTGCCTCTAGTATAATTTAAACCTATGTTAATACCAGGTTCCCCGCTAGTTTTCCAAAGAGTAGCGGTACCAGTGACTTCTTTGACATATTTCACATCAGTAGTTTTCCAAAGCGGACCTGGCATAACTACATGAAATGGAGTAATTTCACTACTTGAATCTTGAGTGATGTCAATAACTTTATCTTCATTCGTATCAATTAAGGGTATATATTCAGAAACTATATCATAATCTACCCCTTCAATCAAATTATCATCCGAATAAAAATCTTCAGTGAATTCTCCTTCTTCAATTAAACTTTCTTGATAATTAATCTCCGAAGCTTTTGATACACTTGCAAAAGAACCAACAAATAAAGCAATTACTAGTGTTAATGAAAATATTTTCTTCATCTTTCTCTTTCCCCATCTCTATCTATTTTTTGGAAGACTCATATATTATATAATTTACAGAAAAGGAAATAAAGAACAACTTTTCCTAAATTAGTTTATTTTAACTAGGAATGGTAAATGTAGATTTCTCAATTATAAGGAGTCTATTCTTTTTTACGGAAAGGTTTTGGTTTTTTCCCTCTCTATTAAGAAATTCTTCAATAGAAACAATCTTTTATAAAGAAAAAGAACCATATTCTCACCATGTCAAGTGAGGATTCTCCTTTTTAAATTAAAGTTTAGTAGTTGTGAAATTCTTTAGATTTTTTTAAAAGCTGTTCCTTCTTCTCCTCACTTAAGAAGCTATATTGTTTCTCAATACATTCGTCTAAATATGACTTAAACTCCTCTTCATTTACAATTCCTTTTTTTAACATACTCAACAATAAAGCATCTAAACGTAAATCAATAAATTGATTGTAATCAGTCAAATCCTTGGTCTCTTGATATCTTTAGAATACTTATATCTTATTTCAAAAATTGCAATACTTGATTTTAACAAGTGGACTGAGTAAAAAATAATAAAAAATAAGCCATAAGATAAGACAAATCCAATGATGACAAAAAGCCAAAGCAAGTAAAATGAAGAGAAACTTATAGATAATATAAAATAGTGTGACCGTCAGTAGAATGACACAATTTCTGCTGATTAATTTGAAACACTTTGTTCATCAAATATCGTTTTTTACAAATGCTAAATTAAGAATGTACATAAGTGATCGTTTAAGTATGTACAGTTTCGATAGTGTAACTGCATAATATTCTTGAGGTGAATGTTATGCATATGCAGATAAACATTAATACAGATATAGAGATTAAAAGTCTTTTAGATTTACCTAAATTAAAAACGTTGATGGAGAGTTTAAAGATGAAAATCAATAAGAGTAAATTAGCTTGAGATATGGGTGTTGATCGGAGGACAATAGACAAATACTTAAAGGGTTATGAACAGAAAAGTACTAGGGAACGCTCATCAAAGAATTGATGACTTTTATGAAGTCATAAAGCTCCTTTTATCAGAAGAGTCAAAGCAAGTTTTTTATTACAAACGAGTATTATGGCAATATTTAAAGGATAATCATGGGTTAAATTGTGCTCAATCTAGTTTCAGAAGGGACATATCAAGTAAAGTAGAATTCCAAAGTTATTTTGATTCAGGAAAGCGTAAGAGTTCAAACAGTGAAGTGATCCGTTTTGAAACGCCACCAGCTGAACAAGCGCAATTGGATTGGAAGGAAAATATTCGATACATCACCAAGGATGGCGAGATCTTGTATGTGAATGTTTGCCTACTCTTACTTGCTCATTCAAGATTTCGAACCTTTCACCTAGCTATCTCTAAATCTCAAAGCTTATTATTATCATTCCTTACGAGTAACTGGCAGGTTAGTGAAAAAAATAGAAACAACCGGTTGATTTTTGGTGTTACACTAATTAATAACTAATTATTATGAGCGAGAAAAAAACAAGATTATCTTTGACTGGTGCAATAGTTATTTTAAGTATTTGCATATTATTTTCTGCTTTCAATATTTCGAGTGCAGTAAGAGATGCATCAAGGAACAATCCAAACAATGGAATAAATGAATACGAGCTAAACAGATTTAATGATAATTTTGAAGAACTTATAAAAACACTTCAAGAAGAAAATGAAACGGGTCAATAATGCTTTAATTAATGTAATTGCTGAAAGTAAACGCCTTTCTTATTAAAGTAACGGGAGCATTCCTTAAACAACAGGAACAGTCAAAGATGTGGTTGTTTCTTTTTTTTTAGGGGGTAGGAATTACTGAAATTCAATAGAAACGAAAAGTAACAGGGGTTTTTTCTTTTCTTTCTTCTGGATTTGTTTTGTATGTCAGTATAAATGGTTTATTAAGGGGAGCTTTTCTTGAATAAGGTTTAAGTATTGATCTTCCACGATCGGGCGCTATTCTTTAACAAGGATATGCGCTCTTTTTTGGCAAATCAAATTGGATATTTATGTTAAAATAATTAGAGATTGTGAAGGATTACTTAAAGTAACGAGGCAGAATACTTGAGTAAGAGGAATTTAAAGGAAGATGCTGAATTTAAAAAGAATGCTTTATTTTTGAGGGGGGGATTTATGATTTATTGTCGAACGGACAAAACAATCGAAACGAATAGATTAATTCTACGTTTATTTAAAGAAACTGATGCACCAGAGGTTACAAGGCTTTGTAACAATTACAATCTATATAAAAACACTTTATATTTGCCGTATCCGTATTCGCTAGAGGATGCATTATCTTGGATAAATAATCATCTTGATAATTTTAATGATAATAAGTATTTTGAATTTGCTATTACCGATAAGGTTACGGGAAAGATATACGGAGCAATAGCATTATCTAACCATCAAAAATTTAATAACGGTGAACTTGCTTATTGGGTTGGAGAAGATTATTGGGGAAATGGCTATGCTACGGAGGCGGCTAAAGCTATACTCGAATTTGCTTTTATTGAAAAGCAATACCATAAAGTATTTGCTCGTTATTTTCACTCAAATCCAGCTTCAGGAAGAGTTATAGAAAAAATAGGAATGAAAAAAGAAGGTGTTTTAAGAGGTCACGTTATGAAGGAAAACGAATATATAGACCTTGTATATTATGGAATTCTAAAAGATGAAGCTAATTTATTCAACGGGTGCCGTTAGCAGAACAAAAGCTGACGCTTGTTCGACTATTGATGCACAGGATAATTTAGTAAGTAAATTCTTTTTAGGAAGTGTTATTTTGAAAAAAATATTTCTATTACTTTCTTTCATTACATTTTTGGTAGGATGCACCCAAGATAACTCTAAATGGTATCAAACGAAGGAAGACGCAATTAAATATGGGTTGGAACAAGAGAGTGCAAATGCAATTTTATTATCTGTTGAAGAATATAGTGATGAAACGATAGTATTTTTTGAACTCAATAAAGCGTTAGGTGTTGCGAGTATAACAGAAAGTAAAAAGGGATTTAGTTGGTATAGAGACCAGCCATTTAGCGGTTTTGAAGGCGATGGTCCTTATTCAACAATGGGATTTGAAATTGAAACAAAGCAAGGGACAAAGATTTCAATTTTAGCAGGAAAGGCTTTTGATACAAGTATCAACCAAATAAAAATACTTGGTGATGGCGATGAAAAAGAAGTACCTATAACTGAAAACTCTCGTTTATTTTATGCCATTCACGATGTTCCTTTTGGTTCTCTTGAAATCATTCCAATTGTGGATTAAATCTGAAATAAATAGCTCTTCTTCAGCAGTTATTTTTTAAAGGGAGAGAAAATAATGTCTCAATCATTAATTTTTGATATGGATGGAACACTTTTTCAAACAGATAAAATCTTAGAGATATCTCTTGAAGATACTTTTAACTATTTACGGTCAGTAGATAAATGGGATTCTGTTACTCCTATTGATAAGTACCGTGAAATTATGGGTGTACCTTTACCAAAAGTATGGGAGACTTTGCTGCCTAACCATTCCAATGAGGTAAGAGAACAAACCGATGCTTATTTCCTTGAAAGATTAATTGAAAATATAAGAAATGGGAAAGGTGCTTTATATCCTAACGTAAAAGAAGTCTTTAGTTATTTGAAAGAGAATAATTGTTCCATATACATAGCAAGCAATGGTTTAACGGAATATTTAAAAGCGATTGTCAGTTATTATGATTTGGATAATTGGGTTACGGAAACATTTAGTATCCAACAAATTGAATCTTTGAATAAATCGGACTTAGTTCAGAGTATTATAAAAAAATTTGGTATCACTAATGGAGCGGTAGTTGGAGATCGACTATCAGATATAAATGCAGCCAAAGAGAATGGTTTGGTTTCAATAGGCTGTAACTTTGACTTTGCACAAGAAGATGAACTTTCTCAGGCTGATATGGTAATTAACCATTTAGTAGAGCTACAAACAATATTACCTAGATTAAGCAGGTAGCTTGTTGAACAAACGGGTGCAATAGCCTAATAAAGGTTATCGCTTCTCTCTTGTTAAAGTAACGGAGCAGAATACTTTAATAAGCTAATGAGTTATTATAGGAATTATTGGTTAGAGTGTTAAAAGGTATTTAAGGTTTTTATTGCAAGTAAAATGAAAGTCATAGAATGGCTCGGTTTCGTAATTTGTTTAGGTTGTTTGATTACTATCGGTACATTTCGACATTATGGCATAACGGATACACTTTGGTGGTATATTCTTTGGGTATCAATGTTTGTAGGTGGAACCATTACGATAATTGCTTTCTTAATTAGGAGATTTGGAAACAAAGAGAATAGTAAAAGTTTATGAAGATATTTATGAGTAGGTTAACAACAGATAATCTTCTTCAACGAAACCAGCTAGTAGTTTGTCAACATTTTTCAATAAAAACCTTAAATCAGACATGTTATACTAAATATGCGCATACCAAATAGCCTTCCAATTAAATACTTTTGGAAGGTTTGTGTTGTTTATCTAGATATGGTGTTTAAGTTATATCTTGGAAGGTACTCTTGCTTTTTAATAGGGCGTAGATCCAGTGTAAGAGCTTATTGACACATGCGATGACAGCTACTTTAAAAGGTTTTCCTTCCGCGCGTTTTTTATCATAAAACGCGCGTAATTTTTTGTTGCGAGGAATGATTTCATCACTCGTTTTCTTCTTTGCGACAATCGCGAATAGCACAGCGGACTGCCATATATAACGCATGGGGAAGCCTACTTGAACCGCGCTTCGTAATCCGATTTTTGGTAGCTGTAAACTTACCAGATTCGAATACACTAGGGTCAACACCAGCGAAAGCTACAAGTTTCTTAGGATGATCAAATCGATCTATTTCACCAATTTCAGATATAATCGTTGCAGCGATTTTTTCTCCGATACCAGGGATAGATTTGATAATAGTATATTCCTCAACTTCTTTGGCAAAGGCATCTATCTCTGACTCCAACGTTGATAGGTGCTCTTTGTATTGAAGTAGAATGTTGATAAACATATCAAGGCTTAAAATATGGCTCTGATAAACTGTTTTTTCGAATGGATTACGTTTTGCCGCAGCTATAAGTTCATTTGCGTTTTCATTTGCCCATCTTATTGAACGACTTCTACAAAGCTTATTTATCTTATCAGTGAGTGTCTCTTCTCTTGCGTTTAGAATGTCCTCAGAAGATGGAAACTCTACTAACGTTAAGAGTGATACCACCGAATACAAATCACCCAAAACGCCTCTATATTCAGGAAACACTTGGGCAAGAATGGCTTGGAATTGTCATTTAGTTTGAATCAGTGTTCCTGTAATATTTTCATGTTGTCTTGTGAGATTACGAAGGTTTAAGAGTTGGACTTCCCGTTTTTTATAGGGGCTAACTCTTCTTTGTAAAACACCGTAACGCATATGATGACAACATTATTGATTTATTGTTTACATTATTTTTGAAATATATATATTAATAGATTTCAGAGCAAACAAGATAGATATGATAAGGTTTACATTCGTAAGTTAAATAATTTGGAATTAACCTAAAATTATAAATACATATTGCATTGACATTTTTATTCGATATAATAAGTTATTATTCTTATCAATTTAGTGACGATTAAGTTAAAGTGTACTTATTGCATCCTCTTAATCCCCAACAATGACAATCTATTAAACGAAGGAGTTTAAAACATGAAAAGAATACTTATATTAATTATGGCCCTAGTAGGATTGACTGTAATGATGAGTGGTTGTTCCTCTCAAGAAACAGTTGATGTAACAGCAGATAAGATTATTTTAGTTGGGACGCAAAATGATTATCCGCCATTTGCTTATGCTGATGAGAACAATGAACTTACAGGATATGATATTGAAGTGGTGAAAGAAATTGATAAAAGGTTAGATGGATACACATTCGAATTTGTTGCAACCCCTTGGGATAGTATGTTTCTCGCGCTAGAATCAAATAAAATTCAAGCTATTGCAGATCAAGTAGCGAAAACAACAGAACGTGAAGAAAGGTATTTATTTACAGACGAGTCTTATTTTGCCGCAGAAACAGTAATTGTAGTGAAATCAGGTCGAACGGATATACAAACTATAGAAGATTTAGAAGGCAAAAATGTTGGGGCTTTAGCTGGTGATTCTTATACTCTATTACTCGAAGAACACAATACAAAAGTCGATAATGACATTATTTTAAAGTATAGCGAAAGTGGAAATCCTGCTGAAATTTTGCAAGATGTGCAAAATGGTCGTGTCGATGCTTATGTAAATGATCCGATTATGATTAATGAGGTTATCGGGAAACTAGGTTTGGATTTAGAAGTGGTAGGACAAGCATTAGTTAATGATGATATGGGGATCGTATTCAAGAAAGATACGCAAGGTGAGGAATTAAAGGGACTAATTGATCCAATCCTAAAGCAACTGAAAGAAGATGGTACATTAGTCGAGCTTTCAAAAAAATGGACTGGCGGAGAATATATTCCTGAATAAGGTTGGAGAAGGGAATACGAAATGGAGAAATTATTAGATATAGGTTTTTTAATAGAAAGCTTTCCTGTTATTATTTCAAAGCTACCCATTACTGTAGGAATTGCTGTAGGCTCAATGATTTTGGGTTTATTGATAGGCCTGGCTACAGCACTTATAAAAATATATCAAGTCCCAGTATTAAAAACGATTTCTTCTTGCTATGTATCTTTTATCAGAGGAACACCTTTACTGGTACAAATCTATCTTGTATTTTATGGAATACCGAAAATCATATACTTTTTGCAAGGTGAATATGGGTGGCTTCAAGGCTTAAATGTTAACATAATTGCTCCGGAATTTTATGCGTTATTATCCTTTTCTATTAATCTAGGGGCCTATTTGTCTGAAACGATAAGATCTGCCATTCAGTCTGTGGACCGAGGGCAATTTGAAGCAGCTAAAGCGATAGGAATGAGTCCAACTCAGATGATGCTTAAAATTATCTTGCCACAGGCTTTAGTAGTAGCCATACCTAACCTAGGAAATATGTTTATCAGTACTATTAAGGACACCTCTCTTGTCTTTATTATTGGAGTTATTGATATTATGGGACAAGCCAAAATTCTCGGTTCCAGAGGACTAGCTTTCTTTGAAGTCTATATTGCGGTTTCTATTATCTATTGGATCCTTTGTATTATAGTTGAGAGACTTCTTGTTAAAGTTGAAAAGCGTGCTCGGAAATATGAAAGAGGGGTTTCCTCATGATTAAAGTGGAAAATATCCATAAATATTTTGATCAACAACATGTATTAAAAGGAATTAATCTCTCTGTTAAGAAAGGAGAGGTTGTTTCGATTTTAGGACCGAGTGGTTCTGGAAAATCAACATTATTGCGTTGTATTAATTTCTTAGAACAACCGACAAGTGGAATAGTTGAAATTAACGGAAATCGAATAGATGTTGAGTCAGCAAGTAAGGCAGATATTCTTTCGCTAAGAACGTCAACAGGAATGGTATTTCAGCAGTATAATTTATTTAAAAATTTAACAGTGCTACAAAATGTAATGATTGGTTTGACGAGTGTGAAGCGTATCGATCCTATTAAAGCTAAAAAAATGAGTACAGAGATTCTTGAAAAGGTTGGCTTGGAAGAAAGATTGAACTATTATCCAGCACAGCTTTCTGGAGGACAACAACAAAGAGTAGGGATTGCTCGAGCCCTTGCACTCAATCCTGAAGTTTTATTATTTGATGAACCAACTTCCTCTCTTGATCCAGAGTTAGTTGATGAAGTCTTAACGGTTATTAAAAATGTTGCAAATGAAGGAAATACGATGTTGATTGTCACACATGAGCTGCATTTTGCACGTGAGATTTCTGATCATATTGTTCTTATGGAAAATGGATCGATTATTGAAGAAGGAACGGCAAAGCAAATGTTTAATAATCCAAGTGTTGAACGAACGAGGAAATTTTTAAGTAAAGCAATGAAGAAGTGATAAGGATAAGTCCTGTTATCACCTTCACCTTGCTTGTATGAAGGGAGGTAAAAAATGAATCCAATAGAACAAATTCTAACTAATTTTCCTATCATGATTCTTGATGGGGCAATGGCTACAGAATTAGAGAGTTATGGGTGTCATTTAAATGACCGTTTATGGTCAGCAAAAATCTTATTGGAAAATCCAGAACTGATAAAAAAGGTTCATCTTGATTATTTCAAAGCAGGTGCAGATTGTGCCATTACAGCTAGTTATCAAGCGACTGTTGAAGGTTATATGGAAAGAGGTTTGACTGTGGCTGAGGCTACCGACTTAATTGAGAAGTCTGTTCAAATAACCATCGAGGCACGTGATGAATTTTGGGCTAGTGTCGGCAATCGGTCTAATCGGCCAAAACCTTTAGTTGCAGCTTCTGTAGGTCCGTACGGTGCATTCCTTGCAGATGGCTCTGAATATCGAGGCGACTATCTAGTAAACGAAGATGAATTAGTGGCCTTTCACAGAGATCGGATTAAAATACTGGTCGAAGCTGGTGCAGATCTGCTAGCTTGTGAAACGATTCCATGTCTTTTGGAAGCTAAAGCCATCACAAGGGTATTAAAGGAATTCCCAGGAGTTTACGCTTGGATCAGTTTTAGTGCAAAAGATGAATTCCACACTAGTAATGGAGAAAAAATAGCAGATTGTGCAAAATGGCTAGATAGGGAGGAACAAGTAGCTGCAATCGGTATAAATTGCTCATCCCCAGATTTTATCTCTTCACTAATTAAAGAAATAAAAGGTCAAACCTCTAAACCGATTATCGTTTATCCTAATTCAGGTGAGGAATATGATGCAACTAGTAAGTCGTGGAGTGAACTGTCTACTACAAAGCCATTTTCTTTAAGTACTCAACGTTGGTATGAAGCAGGTGCAAAAATAATAGGTGGCTGCTGTAGAACGAAACCTGAGGATATTAGAGCTATAACGGTTTGGGCGCGAGGTGAGTAAAGATTCGATCCATATTCTAAGCAACCTTTATTCTAAAGTTACATGAATGTGGGAAGGTCCTTGGCATCGAGGTTCTTGATCACCTTATCGTTAATGCCAATGCTAAGTATTACAGCATAAAAGAACACAGTCATATTTGATCGTACATGGAGAAGGATAAAATATCCTTCTCTTTTCTTTTTTTGTGCTAACTGTCGACTTGTAAGGGGATTGAACCCCTACAAGTCGAACTATATTCAACGTTTCACATTGTGCAGCCAGAATAACAAAAATCGTTTTTATTGTTGGCTTAGTCAACTTTACGCAGGAAGGAAAAGCATTGCTAAGCAGGTGCAATGATAAACATTAAATATAATGACAGGGCAGACTAAGCGTAATGATTGTGAAAAAGGAAGATATTGTCCTTTTTTGGTAAAAAACAAACTCAAATTAGATGTTGTAAAAATTATTCGTATATGAGAATATTATACATATTCCAAAAAAAGGAGATGTTGTAATTGATTGGGAAAAATAATAAAGTAGCTGTTTTATTTACAGGTGGTAAAGATTCGACTTTAGTAGCAAGCTTAGAGGCACTAAAAGGAAATGAAGTACATTTGTTAACATGTAATAGTGGTATAGGTATTAAAAGTGAATTATCTGAGATTAGAGTTAAAGAGTTGAAAGACAGATTTCCTAATCAAATTCATAGCCGTACAATACTTCCAACATATGGGTTATTAAGAGAAATTGCTATATTAAATATTGAGGAAGATTTTAAGAGATGGGGTGTAAATCTAGTCTTACTTGGAGATAAATTGGCTATTCATGCAGCAGCAACGGTTTATTGTTTAGAAAACAATATCACAAACATGGTTGATGGTTGTGTTGGATACCAAGAAGATTTAGCAGAACAAAAAGAAGTGGCAATTGAATTATTTGCCGATTTCGAAAGCGAATATGGTATTAGTTATAATTGTCCTATCTATAATTATGGAAGCAAAAAAGATGTGAAATACGCTTTAATGAAATTGGGTTTATCGACTAAATCATTAGAAGGAGTGTCTATTTTTGGAGACGCATTTAGTGAACCTACAAATCAAATGGTTGAAGAGTATATTAAAGATAAATTGCCTATCTGCCATAAGCATCTTGATTTTGTGACAAAGACTAAAGAAAACGCTCCGAATTATACATATGTTTCAAAAGGGCAAGGTCAGCTCGTATGATAAAAAAAGTAGGTGCTGCAATTATCAATAATGGCAGGTTGTTAGCTGTAAGCAAAAAAGAATCACCAGACTTTTTTATGTTACCAGGTGGAAAGATAGAGGCAGGAGAATCAGAAATTGATGCTTTAAGAAGGGAATTAAAGGAAGAGATATCTGTGGAATTAATTTCATATAAGCATCTAGGGAAATATCTAACAATAGTTATGGATGGGAAAGAAAAGCTAGAATTAAGTGTATACGAAACTTTATACAAAGGAGATCCGATACCGGATAACGAGATTGCTGATATAAAATGGCTACCGCTAGATTCGGAAAAATCGAAATTTATAGGTTCTGGTATTACCGATTTTACACTCCCGACTTTGAGAAAAAAATATTATGTACAATAAAAAGTATACTTATGGTGCGTGGGCAGCATTAATAGCAGGTTTAACTTTCGGTGTCAATTCAATAATAGTAAAATTCGCTAACAATGCAGGATTACACACGTTTGATTTATTAGTGTTTCAAATGGTTATTCCTCTAGTTTACTTTACGATTAGATCTAAAATTAGCACTAGTAATAATAGTAATCTTGAAAAGAATTCGATTTTAGGCAACATTTATAACTGGGTTGCAGGATTGACTGTAGTTGCTACAAGTTTATTTTATTATATAGCCATTCAAGAAATGGATCCTAGTTTAGCATCAATAGGACTCTTTCAATATCCTTGGCTCTTTATTCTTATTGGTTTCTTAATATATGGGCACAAGATTAATAAAATCCAACTAGTATCAATGGCAATTTTGTGGTTAGGCTCAATGCTCCTTGTGAGCGCTTCGTTTCAAGAGATAACATTATTAGGGGCTATTTCAGGAATCCTAGCTGGACTGTCATTTGCAGGATATTTATTTAGTTTAAGATATGTAAGTAATCACAAGAATACTAAACCTTTTATATTCCTGATAGCTACGGTTATTGCGATTGTGATTATCTTATTCAACATTTCATCTATTAATATTTTTAGCCTTAATGCTCTTTTATTTGGTACTGTTACAGCTGCATTGGGGCAGATTATTACATTTGAACTACTTTCCTTCGCAGCTAAGAACACTCGTCCTGTTATCATGGCAGCTTTGACAACGGTTGAATTACCAGTTGCCATGGTCGTGACTTGGGTAATTTGGGGGCCATATCCTACACTAATAAAATATATAGGGTTATTTATTATGATCGGTGCCGTTATCTGGATGAAGCTAGAAGAGAAAATCCCTGAAAAACCAAAACTTAAAAAAGCATTATAGGAGGGGAAGAAGTGTTAGAGAATATTGAATTAATCCTATTTGATCTTGATAATACACTTTATGATTTTAACGATAAGTGGAACGTTGGCACCTTTAATACATTTAATAATTCGAAATTGACAAAAGGACTTAGTTTCGAAGAGTTTATTATTCAATATAAAAAAAACGATAATCGTTATTGGGATCTGCATCATAAAGGTGAAGTAGAATTAGATGATGTAAGGCGGTTAAGGCTTATTGATACTTTAAAATTCTTCAAAAGAAATGTTACATCTGAGGAAGCGGATCTATATTTTCAAGAATTTATAAGCGAGGTTTTCGATTTAATTGAGCCTGATGAAAAAATAAACCAATTTTTAAGAGAAATTAAAGATTCCTATAAAGTTGGGATTATTACTAACGGAAAAATCCATGAACAGCAGGTAAAGATAAGAAACTTAGGTTTAGATCGGTTAATTCCTAATGAACATATTTTTATCTCTGACGACATCGGTTATTCAAAACCGCACTCCAAAGCCTTTTTAACTGCCTTAGATTATTTCAAGATAAAACCAGTTAATACAGTGTATATTGGAGACTCGTGGGATAATGATATATTAGGAAGCAAAGACGTTGGAATTAACCCAATATGGATTAATTTATACTCAAAAGAACGTAAAGATAATGAGCCTGTATTAACGTATAAAAATATATACAATTTAATCGATGATTGGCAGTCTAAAGTAGTAATTAACTAAGAATAATATTTTTATTTTAGCTATTCAATTCGTAAGATGCGTCATGAAGATACTGAACAAGTACAAGATGTAGCGAAAACATCTTGGAACGCCACGTATGAAGGGATAATTCCTTTAGAGGTTCAAGAAAATTTCTTGAAATTGGCTTACAATGATGAAAAGATGAAGCAACGATTAGAACGTTCTTTTATTTTTGTAGCTGAATTCAACGGTAGAGTTATTGGTTTTGCTAATTTTTCACCAGTAAGAGACAATGGAAAAGTTAAATTAGCTGCCATTTACCTTTATCCAGAATACCAAGAAAAAGGGATTGGTTCGGCGTTATTACGACAAGGAATTAAGGATTTAGACGGAATAAAAGAGATTTATATAAATGTAGAAAAGGATAATAAGATAGGCAAGGCGTTTTATGATGCAAAAAGTTTTAAAGTTGTTAAAGAGTTCGATGATGATTTCGATGGACATATCCTAAAAACGGTTCTGGTGCAAAAACCACTCGCTAGAAACATAGAGTGTCAGTTTCCTTTAAAATGCTAGCTTATGAAGCTAACCC
>NZ_JAQQWT010000043.1 GCF_028610705.1 Halalkalibacter alkalisediminis | reverse complement strand
ATCCAATTTTAAAAATGTTAAATGTAAAATTGGATTCTTGTACGATTCATGAGTTAGGCTTTATGAAATTGATTCAAGTAATGAAGATAAATGGTTCCTCATTTCACATTTGCCCTGTCGGCAATATCTTGAATGGTAATGTTATCAAACCCTTTTTCAGACATCAGTTCGACAAGAGCCTTTTTTATCGCTTCTTGGCTTTTTACTATTCTTCTATCCACTTTTGGCATGTTTGGTCACCAACCTTTCTTACAGATACTCAACAATTTTTATTGAATTGTTGAGTAATCAACGAATTGCGTGCATCTAACCATTGAGAGTATCGTGTTGATATTTATAATTATAAACAGATGTTGAATAATGAATCAATGTATTCTTCTCCAAGGGAATTCATATCCTTCACTTTTAGTATAAAAAATTTTTCAAATACAAAGAAAGAGTGTTACATAATATGTCTGAAGATGTTGCTTCAGTAAATGCTTCACTTGAGGATGACCAAACAATCGGCAAAGCCTTTGATCGGATTGGTGGGGAAATACCGATTAAAGAGGCTTTGAAAACATTATAAGGGAATGGAGAGTATTCAAATCCGTATGAGTGAATATATAAAATCAGAGGTCATTCAGAAAACCAAATTTTCTCGAAAATATCTATAAACTTACAATTTTAGGAGTGGGAACATTGAAAAAAGTTAAAATTGCGGGAAGAAAAGTTTTTCCTATAGGCTTAGGTACTTCGAATATGGGAGACAAAGCTGATAAATTTGAACAAGAAGTAGAAGCAATAAGAGTGGGTCTTGATAATGGTGTTCAAGTTATTGATACTGCTGAAATGTATGGTTATGGGAATGCAGAGAGACTAGTTGCACAAGCTATTAAGCCATCTGATTATAGTCGTGAAGATTTATTTCTCATATCAAAAGTGCTTCCTTCAAATGCCTCAAAAAAGGATTTACCTATTAGTTTAGAAAATAGTTTAAAAAGATTAAATACGGATTATTTAGATTTATATTTACTTCATTGGAAAGGGAATATTCCTATTGAAGAAACGATTGAAGCTTTGGAGAAAGTAAAAAGTCAGGGAAAAATAAAGTCTTGGGGTGTATCTAATATAGATGTTGATGACTTAGAAAAAATAATAAATTTACCTGATGGAATAAAGTGTGAAGCAAATCAAGTACGTTATAATTTGGGAGACCGGGGGATTGAATTCAATTTAGTACCTGCGATGAACAAACTTGAAATGCCATTAATCGCCTATTCTCCAATTGCTCGGGGGGATAGCTTTGGTACCAATTTAACGAAACAAAAAGTTTTGATGGAAATTGCTGAAAAACATCAAACAGATATTTTTCAAATTTTATTAGCTTGGTGTATTAGAAATGGACACACAATTGCTATTCCACAATCTAGTAATACAACTCATGTGATAGATAATGTAAGAGCAGTTGAGATTCAATTATCGCGACAAGATTTGGAGCAAATAGACTCAGTTTATCCAGAACCTAGCAGAAAACAGCCACTTGCTTTATGGTAAGAAGGAATAATCTAAGTAATTAACTTTTTGAAATACCATAATAAGAAACAGTCAGATGCAGTGAAGTGGATTGATTTTTTTCAACCCCTAGAAATCCCCCCAAATAATTTAGACACTATAAAAACACCTTCGATTTAGTACAAAAAGTACTAATTTGGATGTGTTTTTGTATGGCAATATCGTAATTTAAATTATTACTTGACTTCGAGTTGACTAGAGGTATTAATATTTTGTCACAAGAGATAAAGTGAGTAGATAAGTGAATAAAAAAATTAAATCAGATTGATTTATTTACTTACAAGCCAATCTCTTAAAAATTGTAATTAAATGAACGGTGATTGCTAATGTAAGAGTTGCAGAAGAACCAATAACCCTTTTTGCATAGCTGAAATTAGCGACGTGAACTTGATTTGCTGGACTGAGGGTTGTAATAAATGCATTAAAACAAATGCGGTACGCTGTTTTGAACTAGGATATTTACCCAAAATAAAATTCAATGGAGGAATTAAAATGATAAAAAATTATCAAAAAACATTTACTATCAGTAAAAAGGTAACCGTTGAAAAGGTTTCATTTAATAACAGATATGGAATTACAGTCTCAGCAGACTTGTATTTGCCTAAAGAAATTAATAAGTCTCACAAGTATCCTGCTATTATTGTTGGTACACCTTATGGAGGAGTTAAGGAACAAGGGGCAGGAATTTATGCACAAGAAATGGCAGAGCGTGGCTTTGTAACTCTTGCTTTTGATGAGTCTTACAACGGAGAAAGTAGTGGTGAGCCAAGAAGAATTTCGTCTCCAGATATTTTTGTTGAGGATTTCAGTGCAGCAGTGGACTTTATAGGGACTCGTCCATTTGTAGAGCGAAATAAAATTGGAGTTATTGGTATTTGTGGTAGTGGTGGTTTCGCTCTTACAGCTGCCCAAGTTGATAAACGAATAAAAGCAGTTGCAACGGTAAGTATGTATGATATGAGTAGAGTAATGCGAAACGGTTGGGAAGATAGCATGACTGACGGACAGCGCAATCAAACTCTTAACCAACTTGCTGAACAACGTTGGAAAGATTTTGAAAGTAAAGAGCCGGAATTAACGCCAACTTTTCCTAGCGAACCTGTTGATAAAGTACCTGAGGAGTTAGATCCTATTTCAAGTGAATTTTTCGGGTATTATGCAACGAAGCGTGGGTTTCACACGAATTCAGTAGGCGCATTCACAAAAACAAGTGCTATGTCCTTTATGAATTTCCCATTGATGAATTATATTAAATCAATATCTCCAAGACCGGTTCTGTTTATCATGGGCGAACATGCACATTCAAGATACTTTAGTGAAGATGCATACCAAATGGCTGCTGAGCCTAAAGAGTTGTATGTGGTTCCTAATTCTGGTCATGTCGACCTTTATGATAGAACGGATCTGATTCCGTTTGATAAGGTAAAATCATTTTTCACAGAAAATATGTAATGCATCATAAATTTTATTGATAATGCTAAACCGAGGGGGTGTTCATACATAGATACATCGCATGAAACATGTTGTTCCTAGGAAACTGAACTAACTCTGAGCTCAACTGAAGATATTAGACCCTAGTAGAAGTTCGAAAGATGTTTGCCAAAACTGGTAGGTAGGCCAGTTGAGGAAACATTAATTTGTATCATATTTTACATTTTTCTTTACACCATTAAAAAGGGGATTTTTATATGAAAAAAGTAAAAGTAATGCCATTAGAGAAAAAAGGGATTACCTCAAGTCGTCTTGCATTAGGTTGCATGAGATTTGGTGGAGAATGGGAAAAAAACTCCTATACAAAAGAAGACATTTTATCAGCAGAAAAAGCAATCGACACTTCATTAGAGGTCGGTATTACAATGTTTGATCATGCTGACATTTATAGTTTGGGAAAAGCAGAAAAAGTATTTGGGGAAATTCTGGGTGCTCGCCCAGAACTAAGAGAAAAAATGACACTTCAATCAAAATGTGGTATTCGGTTTGGCAATGAAACAAATCCATATTGCTATGATTTTTCAAAGGACTATATTCTTGATTCAGTAGATGGAATATTAAGTAGATTAAATACGGAATATTTAGATATTCTACTTTTACATCGTCCAGACCCACTGATGGAACCGGAAGATGTCGCTGAGGCATTTGAGGTATTGAAGAAAACTGGAAAAGTACGTCACTTTGGGGTTTCTAACATGAGTGTTGCTCAAATCCGACTTTTAAATTCATATTGTTCAGAACCTATGGTTGTTAACCAGTTACATATGAGCTTAAAACGAATTGACTGGCTAGAACAAGGAGTTTTAGTGAATCACGAATCTGGTTCAAGCGTTAATTTTGGAGATGGAATAATTGAGGATTGTCAATCATCGGATGTGCAAATTCAAGCATGGTCACCATTAGCAAAAGGATTATATTCAGGTCAAATTATAGAAAAACCTTCAGATTCTGATATAGCAACGAAAGAATTAGTAGAAAAGCTAGCAAAAGAAAAAGAGGCTTCAACAGAGGCAATTGTACTTGGTTGGTTAATGCGTCATCCAGCAATGATCCAGCCTGTTATTGGAACTGCCAATCCAGAAAGAATTAAAAAGTGCCAAGATGGGATTAAACAAGCGGAGCTAATGACTCGTGAGGAATGGTATTCTCTTTATACAGCTTCTCGCGGTAATAAATTACCTTAAAAATTAAACTTAAAAAGATATAATTTTAATGTGATCTTTAGCTTCGGTCTAACTGATTGTGCTATTAGTGAAACCAATGAAAGTGAAGAAACCAAACCAAATTATGAGGAACTACCAATAAGTATTCAAGAAGTTAGGGGTATTGACAAGTCAACGATGAAAGATCTAATTCGCTTGTGAAATTATTTAAATTAGTTCGGATCCAATCAAGTTTCACCTGTTTAACTCAATAAGTCCTTACTCAACGGATGTTGTCGAAGGTGATTAATATGATAAGAATGATTTATTTATATCTAACGTTACCTCCATTAATGCTTGCAATATTAAAATAGTGGAAGAAAGTGCAGAAAAATCTAAGCTAGGCTAAATAATTATTGAAATTAAAAAATCTGATAGAGTGACTAATGTGAACAGTGAGAAGTAAAGGGTGGGTTAGAAATAGTACAAATAGATCGTGAGGATAAAATTCCGAGATGATTAGGTTTTATTAAGTAATCGTCCTTTTTTTCGTATTTGACTCGCACTGCGCAGCAAAGGTTTTCCTTTTTAGCGACCTTGTGAAAAATCATAAAGTAAAAAAGTTGTTAGTGAAAAAGGGTACAGTTCATATTACTGTACCCCTACCATAATGTACCCTTGAAGGGTCATTACTGTACGCTAAGTCGTTTTGTAACCAATTTAATAATCCCACCATTGTGAAGGGGAAAGAGGTAAGCCTTTATGTAATAGGATAGTTTTTCCTATTTGTGGAGCAAGTAAATTAACTTCCAATCTTTCTGCCTCAAGTAATGCTCGTTCGATAGGTTCTGACCAATCATGAAAAGCAAGAGTAAACGCACCCCAATGCCCTAACATCATATTCTCACCATTTACATCTACATGAGCTTGAACAGCTTCTTCTGGTGTCATATGAACCCAATCCCAGCGATCATCGTATTGACCGCCATCTAGAAGAGTCAAATCAAAAGGGCCATATCTTTCTCCAATTTCTTTAAAATGTTCATCATATCCACTATCTCCGCTTGTATAAAGCCTTGTATTTTCTCCAAGAATGACCCAACCGCCCCAGAGGGTAGAATTGCGGTTAAAAGGTCCTCTTCCAGAATAATGTTTGGCTGGGGTCAAAGCCACAGTTAAACCTTCGAACTCCGTTTCATCCCACCAATTTAGTTCAGTAATGTTTTCTTCTTCTACTTCCCACCGAATGAGGTGAGCACTTACACCGAGTGGTACGTAAAAATGAGAAACCATGTCCTTTAGCTGAAGAATCGATGCATAATCTAAGTGATCATAATGATCATGTGTAATAAAAACAGCATCGATAGGGGGCAATTCCTCAACTATGCTTAAAAGATCTTCACTATAGCGTTGACTTCCTCCTGCAAATGAAACGGGTGAAGCCCTGTGTCCTAGCATTGGATCTACAAAGATCTTTTTATTATCAATGCTTAATAGAAACGTAGAATGACCAAACCAAGTTAAACTATCTTCCTCACTTTTAATTTTGTCCCAATCTATCTCAGAAACAGGTATGTCACCAGTTGGAAAACGTTCAGTATCACCGGAAAAAAGAGAATCTCTCATCATCGATAACGTTCCAAAGATGCCATTACTCATATCTGTGGGTACTTGATTTACAAAGTTTCCATTTTGATAATTATCAAACCTTTCATAAACCTCTTGCTGTTCTCTACTTGGATTTCCTCCGAACGCAGGGTGCATATTTATAAATAAGATAATGGCAACTAAAATTATAATAATAACAATGAATACGTACAACATCACTTTTTTCATTGCTCCTCCTGTAGGTATATTACATTAAATTTTGGGGGAATTTATTCCTTCAACCATAATGCACTTTGTAATAGTCAACTTTTGTTCATTTGTAAGTTATAGAGATAGCCGATCATCCCTGTTAGGAAAGAGAAATCGGCTTTTTTACTTTAACTGTTTTTTTGTGTTACATACCTAATCCATAACCCGCTATCGTCCAATTTTTCGATTGCTGTTAAGGAGAAATTTACTGGTTTCGGTTTGTTTAGAAAAGGACTCGTTTCAAATAGTGTCACTGAGTCAGACGCACCATCTGCAATGGGAACTAGCAACAGGCTCAATTCATCAATTAATCCTTCATTTAAAAGCGAGCCGTTTATAAAGCCTCCACCTTCTAGCATTAATTTATCAATTGAAAATTGAGATTTTAGCTTTTGTACTACGACAGTAAAATTTAATCGTTCTTTTCCACCGAAAATGTAAGATATACCAACTTTTCTCAGGTGGTTTAAGAAAGCATCGGAAACTTGCTCTGTAAGCACCTCTACGATGTGATCGTCCGTTCGATGCTCATTCCATGATTTAATGGAATTTTCTGTCCAGCCTAATTTTCCTGAGGGATCTACTGCTACCGCAAAACTTTCAGCATTTTTGTTTGCAACAAAATCGGTTTTAGGGATAGGTGGTATGTCTTTGTCTTTTAAATCTAGTTTATGGCCAAAGGTAAAGTGTTCCTCCATTGTAACCCTACCACACATCCATGCTTTCGATTCGTAACTGTCATGAATTTTTTCATATATAGCTGCAAAGTCTGCTTGTCTTTCCACTTTCAAGTAATCTCCAGCTACTTTCCCATCCAATGAAGTTGCCATGTGACAAATAATATATGGTCTATCCAAATTTGACACCCCTTTAAACATAAAATTCTGCCCCAAACATATGTAATTGAGGCAGATAATTAACTTTTACTACTATTAGTATTTCCAAGTTAGGATTAACTTAGGTTTGTTCGAAAGAAACTCTCGAGCTTCTCGAAGGGAATAAGGTCAGTCCTGTCATATAAGTCGATATGTTTTGCATCCTTGACAACATGCAATTCCTTTGGTTAGGCAGCTGTCTTGTAAGCATCCTCGGTAAAATAGCGCAAATGTGCATTTTCACCCATGATGAACAAGATTGGTCTTGGCGAAATGGATTCAAGATCAATAACCAAAGGGAATTTCATAAAAGACAGATCGCTTGTCATCGTAAGTCCACCTATTGAATTTGGATGGTGTCCACGAGGAGCTACATAATATTCAAAAAACTCACTTGTGATAGGATCCAGCCCCTCTGGAATTTCAGCAGGGAATGTTGGTGTCAACTGAGGAGAGCCATTTTCAAAGTCCTTCCAACGTTGCTCGCCAAGTTGAACGAAGTATTCATTACGTTGTTCGTCGGTCATACTGTCTTCCCAACCATTTCGCTTTACGCGGCTCATATCGTACATACTTGCAGTGGCAATGGCCTTGATGCGATGGTCAACTTTTGCTGCGGAGAGGGCAAATCCGCCACTACCGCAGATGCCAATCGCACCGATTTGATTTCTATCCACGTAAGATCGTGTTCCCAGATAGTCTACACCCGCGCTGAAATCTTCAGCGAAAATATCAGGTGATGAAATATGTCTTGGTTCACCGCTGCTTTCACCGTTATAGGACTCGTCGAATGCAATTACAACAAAACCTCGTTCTGCCATGGTTTGCATACGGGGTACCAATGACAAGAGCCGGGTATTTCGTTGATTCATCCATATCTTTCGGTAAATACAAGTTTGCGGCAACGTTAATACCAAACCTGTTATTGTATGACACTTTTCTACATTTACTTTGTCGCTCTTAGGAAAGGTTTTATCCTTTTCGGAGGTTCCTTTATGAGAAACAGCATCGGTCATAGATTGAGTGTTGATTGATTTTTTTTTTCCATTCTTTTATCTCCTTTTAATGTTATTATGATGTTAGAATTTTCTACATCTTTTTTTGGGTTTTGATAACAATCATTTGCAACTATATTGCTGGCATTGACTTTGCCCAATAAACAAAATCATCATTGATTGTTAAAACAACATCTGTCTATAATTATAAAAAGATGTAGGATACTTTCAATCGTTAAATGAAAGTGAAATGTGGTTTATCCAACAATGTAATCAAATTTGTCGATAATCTTTAGAAAGTTTGGTGATGAAACAATGCCGAAAGTGGATAGGAGAGTAGTAAAAACTCAGCAGGCAATAAAAAAAGCACTTCTTGAACTTATGAGTGAAAAGAATTTTGACCATATTACTATTCAGGATATTTCAGACAGGGCAAATGTAAACCGAAGTACTGTATATCTCCATTATTTAGATAAATACGATTTACTAGATAAGATGATAGACGAGCATATTAACGAGCTAAAGGAAACAAGTGAATGGGCATGTCAAGAGGAATGGGTAGATGCTATTCAGATCTTTGTCGAATACTTTGAGGCTCATTATTTATTTTTTTCGACAATGTTATCGAGCAATGAAGCAATTCCTTCTTTTCGTGCTAAGTTTCTAGAATATGTGATCGAGGGATTTAAGGATGAATTTCACAAAACAACTGGAATAAATGAAGGGTTAAGTGAAGATATAATTGTTAAATTCGCTGCGAATGCTTACATAGGGGTTTTGGAATCATGGGTAAAGGATGGGATGCCTTCCTCACCTAAGTCTATAGCGAAAGAATTAGGGATTCTAATGGATAGGATTCTATAATACTGCTTAAAAGTGTCGTCAAATAAAACATAACAACTCATTGTAATATTGGAAAAAAATTTTTTTAGTATGACATTAACCTAAATTATTGAGATATTAATACATCTTCGAATTGGTACAAGAAGTGCTAATTCGAAGGTGTTTTTGTCTACATCGTTCTTAAACTCCTCAGTACTAAATTCAAAGACCAATAATGGCATGAAATCTCTTTACAATACCTATTTAGGGTATTATTCTTTCTACTTTCCGTATTTTGTTTATTAGATTTCTCCCTAAAATTTATCGACATTATTTAATATATTGTTGATTAACCAACAAATTGCTTTGATTTAACCATTGAGAGCTTCGTCTACGTCCATCTATACTAATAAACGGATATTGATTAATTCATCAGTCATGTTTTTAGTAAAATCAATTTCCATTATGCAAGTGAATATACCCTAAAATAAAAAGAAGGGGGAATGAAATTTATCATTAAGGTTAATGGATGTCACTGCACAGTTGTGTTTGACATAGGTACTTCTAAGACTGTCTTCTTAATTCGTCAACGTAACACAGTCTCTAATCTTTTTCAGACCATTATTCTAAAAGGATAAAATAAGTAGTAAATGAATAATGGAAAAAATTCAATTTTAAGGAGTTAAAAATGAAAAAAAATATATTACGAAAGCAAAGTTTTCTTACACTTGTATTAATAGGCTTAGTCTTGTTTTTTGCTAGTGCTTGTGCACCCACTCAAGGAAATGAAGAAAGTACAGTTGATGAGGACACTCAAGGAAATGAAGAAAGCACAGTTCAAGCGGATACAGTAGACACCGCGGAATGGGACAAGACTTTTCCTCAGAGCGAAGAGGTGACTCTCGAAAAAGTATCATTCGATAACAGATTTGGAATTGAATTGGTTGCGGATATGTATATCCCTAATGATATTGATTCCTCAGCTGAATTACCTGCAATCATTGTCGGACATCCATTCGGTGGTGTGAAGGAACAGACGTCCGGTTTATATGCCCAGGAGATGGCAGAACGGGGCTTTGTGACCATTGCCTTTGATGCTTCCTACAATGGAGAAAGCGGTGGGGAACCACGTAATATCGCCTCTCCAGAAGCGTTTGTTGAAGATTTCAGTGCTGCAGTAGACTTTTTAGGAACGCATGAATTGGTGGATCGAGACCGTATTGGCGTGATCGGCATTTGTGGTAGTGGCGGTTTTACAATCAATGCTGCACAAGTTGACCCACGATTAAAAGCCGTTGCGACAGTGAGTATGTACGACATGGGACGCGCTAATCGTGAAGGATTGGGGTTAGCACCGGTAGCGGATGAGGTGATGACTGAGGAAGAATGGAGGGCAGCTCTTGAAGAAGCTGCTGAACAGCGTTGGATTGAGGCTGAAGGAGGAGAACCAATACAAGACTTAGTAGGCTCTGCTGTCGAACTAAAACCTTCACAGCTAGCAGCAGGTCAAGAGTTTGGTGAATACTACCGTACACCTAGAGGAGAACATCCTCGTTCTATACCTATGAGCCTTACCAGCAGAGGGGCACTAATGAACTTCTTCCCGTTTGAGCAGATTGAGATGATTAGTCCACGTCCATTGCTGTTCATTGCAGGTGAGAATGCCCACTCCAAATACCACAGTGAAGACGCATATGAGCTAGCTGGTGAAGAGAAAGAACTCTACATTGTACCAGATGCAGGACATGTGGATTTATATGACAACATGGAGTTAATTCCATTTGACAAACTGGAGTCTTACTTTCAAGAAAATCTCTAAAGAAAAAATTAGATCTGTGATGAGAATAGACAGTCTTAGATCTAATGTTAATTGAGTAAAAACGATGTGTGGATCTCGTATATTTTTTCGAGATCCACATATTTTTGTTGACAAGCAAATAAATAACAATGCAGCTATTTGTTGATAGCTTAGGTAATGAATTATTAGCTATTGGTACAGGCGGTGGCTTTCGTCCTGCTCCTTCTATTTAGATATTTGAGGTAATTCAAAGAACTTTTTATGATGTAAATCTATTGTGGAAATAAATACTATTAAAAAAACATGTATAAAGGATGACATAGTATGAAAAAATTCTTTTCTATTCTTAGTATGTTTATTTTTAGTTTTGGTTTGATTGCCTGTGCTAATAGTGAAACAAATGAAAGTAAAGAAATTAATCAAGAGGAATTGCCAACCAGTGAGCAAACTGAAGAAAAGAGGGGTAGTGATATGTCAGACTCATCAACGATAATAGATTTAAACATCACAATAGGAGAACAGGTATTTTCTGCAAAGCTTTATGAAAAACAAACCACTCAAGCCTTTATTGAAAAACTACCTTTAGACATAAACATGAGAGATGTTAATAGTAATGAAAAATTTTATAGTTTCCCAGATACACTCCCAACAAATTCCGAGAGACCAGGGGAGATTAATGCAGGAGATATCATGTTGTATGGAGATAATGGTCTGGTACTATTTTATGACACATTCTCAAGTAGTTATAGCTACACTCGTATTGGATATATTGAGGAGGCAGCACGCTTTGCTCAAGTTGTCGGAGACGGTGATATAAATGTCGTTTTTGATTTGGCTAAAAATATTGAATAAATCATAATAAAAAGATTCTATATATTATTGGCGACCAACTAGTCGGTAGAGCAGACATTGACTGTTTTCTATGTCATAAACGGGGAATGTTTCCATAAAGTTGACGCTCGAAGGCATACATTTTTGTTCTTGAAGACAGCAAACGACACATCTTAATCTGCGGGCAGTTTGGTACTGCACCACTCACCTCCGTAGTATATCTGTTTATCCCAATGTATTATAGCAACATTAGGAATGGAGAATAGCTTCACTTTCATTAAATATTTGTGCCGTGAGCACAGTGAGAGGAATGAAACTTAAAATGAAAAAATTGTTGATGTTAGCTTTCA
This sequence comes from Halalkalibacter alkalisediminis, assembly GCF_028610705.1. Taxonomy (GTDB): domain Bacteria; phylum Bacillota; class Bacilli; order Bacillales; family Bacillaceae_D; genus Halalkalibacter; species Halalkalibacter alkalisediminis. The sequence goes on along the minus strand of NZ_JAQQWT010000043.1, from coordinate 11,333 downwards.
CCATGATGTTTGTCTTCACTCTTGCTGCGTGTGGAGAAAGTAATGGTTATGACGATGAGGTGAAAAGTATTCCTGATAACGAACAAGAGGATACATCTGAGGAAATAAGTAATGAAGGCATTCAGGATTCTACAGGGAATAGTGATAATTCGGATAGTTCAGAAGAAAGAATCGTAGTGACTCTTGACAGTGGGGAAATCATTATAAATGTTTATGATAATCCTACAAGCAGGGAATTTTTAGAACAACTTCCTTTGACACTGACATTCAGGGATTATGGAGAAACTGAAAAAATTAGTGATCCACCGGAAGAATTAACTACGGAAGGGGCACCTTCTGGCTATACACCTGAACGTGAAGATTTTGCTTATTTTTCTCCTTGGGGAAACGTGACTATGTTTTATGATGATCGTTATGGATTTACTGATGGTCTTATTAAATTAGGGGAAATTGAGTCTGGAGTAGAACTACTTGATGATATAGATGAGGACTTTAGCGTTTCCATAGAAATTATAGAGTGAAAACAAGCAAACAGGTGTTTATTGATTGAATATGGAAAGGTTATGGATAAAATTTAATGTAAGAGAGGATAACACTTATCATAAAAGTGTGATTCACTCAACATAAGGACCGGATCAATTCGTGATTGAGGCACTATATATTCCTATGGATTGGATATCTCAATGTATTCCAAGGCTGAATCCGTAAAAGTTCAAACTCAATTCCACAAAGGCTTACAGAAGAAGATCTAGTGAAAATAGGTTCTGTCCCAGAGCCAAGTGTTAGCGAGCCACTAGCTTTGTGGAAAGTAAAACCTAAATTATGAAAGAAATTATTCTTGTTTGGGGACCACCAGAAAATTTGATATCAGAAAGTTCAACATACTGGTTAAGAGATAATCAGGAATCACCGTTTTAAGAAAGAGGACGATAATCTTGGTTCAGCGTACTTGATTTTATTACGAAAATTGGAATGGTGTTGGTTAATACGTAAGGAAAAAACACTTCGAAACTTTGCACACGATATTGATTCTTTTTATTCCACAGAGGAATTGTCCCATTTAACCGAAATGTATGAGCAATATTTGTATCATCCAAATCAAACGGAGGATACGTGGGAGGAGGTCCATCAATTATGGGGAAATCTACCCTACTAAAAAAGACAATTAATTAGCTGGATATAAAGTTTAAGAAAAAAAGAGCAACACTGTGAAAAGATATCTGAAATGAGTTTAATAGAATAGAAAACCAATGGGAGATGTAACTAATGATGAAAAAGATCTTATGCATATATATGATGGCCATTCTTTTACTCGTCGGTTGTTCATCAAATGAACAACAAAATTTAATAGACAACGAGCAAAATAATCAAAGCGGTACGAATGGCGACGCAAACTCAAATATTGATGAAAGCGGTGATGGTGAACGGTTCGGTGCAAACAGCTACAACACGCAGGAAGTAGCCGATGAAATGCGCTATATCGAAGAAAATATCAAACCATCCGAGGGTCCTAAGAAGAGGATTTTGGTTACTGGATCAACGGCCGGCCTGGGAGAATTGACGGCCTACTATCTAGCGAAACGAGGGCACACTGTTGTTGCTCATGCCCGTAATGAAGCACGCGCAGCCGATGTGAGGCGAGACATCCCCGAAATCAGCGATGTTGTTATAGGTGACCTAAATGACCTCGACCAAACCCGACAGCTTGCCGAAGACATCAACGTACTTGGAACGTTTGATGTTATCATCCATAATGCAGGCGTCTACGGCCAGCCGTCTGATGAAATGCTCAACGTAAACTCGCTTTCTCCGTACATTTTGACAAGTCTTGTTAATAGGCCGAAGCAGCTTATCTACCTCACGTCAGACCAGCACCTTAGCGGCGATATTGATGCAGACGACATAACGAGTGACAACCCTCGGACAACGTACAGCGACACCAAGGCACACATCTCTGCGCTTGCCATGGCCGTCGCGCGTGAGTGGCCAGAGATTCAATCAAATGCCGTACAGCCAGGTTGGGTACCAACTCGTATGGGTTTTGCCAATGGTAATACCACCACACCAGACAATCTCCGCGAGGGCTACATGACGCAAGTTTGGTTGGCAGAGGCTACTGAACCGGGCAGCCAAGTAACGGGCGAGTATTTCTTTCACCAAGAAATTGATCGAAACTTCAATCCTATCGTACGAGACGTAGCTGCACAGAATAGGATGCTCGATGCATTTGCACAAAAAACAGGAGTATCGTTTACTAGGGATTAGTCGAAGAAAAAACTATCTCTAACAAAAAAGGCTGGGCTTGTATCGCTCAGCCTTTTCATGTGGTGCATATACTTGTATTATTCGGCTGCAGATGTCACTGTCACGGTGCCAGAGCCAGTGACTTGCGCCAGCCTTGCCGTCATCAGGGGTCGGTTGTATGGTCGACTCCTGTGGCGAAGGAAGAATGGAGGGCAGCTCTTGAAGAAGCTGCTGAACAACGTTGGATTGAGGCTGAAGGAGGAGAGCCAATACAAGACTTAGTAGGCTCTGCTGTCTAACTAAAACCTTCACAACAAGCAGCAGGTCAAGAGTTTATGAATACTACGGTACACCTAGAGGACTAAATCCTCGCTCTATACCTATGAGCCTTACCAGCAGAGGGGCACTAATGAACTTCTTCCCGTTTGAGCAGATTGAGATGATTAGTCCCCGTCCATTGCTGTTCATTGCAGGTGAGAATGCCCACTCCAGATACCACAGTGAAGACGCATATGAGCTAGCTGGTGAAGAGAAAGAACTCTACATTGTACCAGATGCAGGACATGTGGATTTATATGACAACATGGAGTTAATTCCATTTGACAAACTGGAGTCTTTCTTCCAAGAGAACCTCTAAAGAAAAAATTAGATTTGTGGTGAAGATAGACAGTCTTAGATCTAATGTTAATGAGTAAAAGCGATGTGTGGATCTCGCATATTTTGCGGGGGACATATTTTATTTTGAAAATGTTAGTGTGTTTATTGAAAAATAAAAGTGGTGTTAACTTGTTAAAATTAAAAAGTATGAGAGATAATTTAGGAAGTCTCTAGAAATATGTTGGGGATATAGGTTAAAGGAACAATGAAGCTGTCTAGGTATTTATGACTCAGACAGCCTTTTATGTGGCAATTTAATCTAAGTGTTTTTTTGCAGTATGTTTATAATTTGCCTGAATCTCTTTTAAAAACATATCAGCAGCAACGGGAAAAATCTGATGCTTCTTCCAGACAATATTTAGTCCAGATTCCAGCCTCGGCTCTAGCGGTCTAAAACAAAGATATCATAGAAGTATTTACGATTTTATCAAGCTCGGAAGCACAGCTTGGACATGGCTGAAAATCAATATTTCAGTCATACAAATTTAAAAGGTCAATCTCCGTTTGATCGAATGGAGGAAGACAATATTGAATTTACTACTGCTGGTGAAAACTTAGCATACGGCCAAATAAGTAGTATATTTGCACATGGAGGATTAATGAATTCATTAGGACACAGAGAAAATATCCTTCAGGAACATTTTCGGAATTTAGGGGTAGGAGTGGCATTTAATAATGAGTCACAGCCTTACTATACTAAAAAGTATTTTAGTAATTCATGGCCACTATAGCTACTGTCAGGTCAGACATTTATTGTGAACCTGGGCATGACTAATGAAAGAACATAATACGTAGTTACTTTTATTTGTGAGGATAATATGAAAGTGGCCAATCTCCATTATAGTATCTCAGAAGGTGGGGCATATACTTACCCCTACAAGAATTTATAATGTAATACCGTATTTTTATATTTATTAGCTTTATATGAGGTTAATACTGACTGTACTTATTATCCATCTGTGTTTTTACAATAGCTTTCGTTCCATAAACATGTCATATTCTTGTTGCAGAATCCCCGTTAGTTAGAACACCAACCATTGAAATTTTAATTTCCTTAAAAGGCAATCCTGTAGATTTCAGACATTAATAACTTTTATAGCGTCTATATTGAAGTCTTTAAACAATCGCAGTAGGCTATATATTTAAAGAGTTAAAACCTGTAGGGGCATGGTTCTTCGTTTAAAAATATAAATTAATTGAATCGCTTGACTTAGAGTTAACTATAGGGTTTACCATTGTTTTGCAAGTAAAACAAAAAAATGGTGTTCGGATAGGGAAAAAACATCCATGCATTTAAGTCAAGAACTGGATTATTTTATTTACCATCAAGATAGTAAAAGAAAAGCTAGGGCGGCGTAATAAATTAAACTAAAGAGGTGAGATCTAAATGTTTAATTATGAAGAAAAGGAATACCTTTTATCTCTTTTAAAAAAACAAAAGAGAAAATCCTTTTTTAGTAAAAAAAATGAGATCAACAGTAGATTGATTGAAAAACTGGAACAAATGATTAGAAATGAGAAAGTGAACTACAAGGAAACGAAGAATAAACTATAAGTCTACCAATCAATCAGGATGGAGTACCTAGAAAATTTGGCGAGTGTAACAGGGAGTAGCCTTGATCCTTATCATCGTAACTCAGAGGGATGACCGTTTAAAGGAACCGAGGGATTACGGAACAATGGATCTAAACCTATTTTATAGATGTAAGTCTTCAAGTAAAGGATTATAAAATAAAAATTCATGAAAGGCTGAGGTGATTGGAATGAAAAAAGTCTTCGTAATACCTATGTTTCTACTACTTCTTAACGCTGGATGTACTCAAAATGACCAACAAAATCCAGGAACTGAGCCGGGAAATACTTCAGGTGAGCTAGAAAATGAAGGGCAAGAAGAGCAAATGGTGTCTTTTGAAAATCTAGAAGTAATTGTGGAAAACCTTGATATTCCTTGGTCGATTGAAAAACTTGAAGATACATTCTATTTGACAGAGAGACCCGGATATATCATAAGAATGGAAAATGGGGAAATCGAACGGCAGAGTGTAGAATTGGAGAAAAATATTTCAACAGCTCCCGAGGCGGGGTTATTAGGCGTTGTGCTCGCCCCCGACTTTGCAGAATCGAATCTAGCTTATGCTCATTATACATACGTAGATGACTCTGGACAATTTAACCGTATTGTAACCCTACGGTTGTTAGATAACATTTGGAGTGAAGAAAGATTGCTTCTAGATCATATCCCAAGTGGAACCTACCATCATGGAGGAAGGCTTAAAATTGGACCTGATGGAACACTTTATGCAACTACCGGAGATGCATCTGCGCCAGATATTGCACAAGATCTCGATTCATTAGGCGGAAAAATCTTAAGAATGAATCTGGATGGTTCGATACCAAGTGATAATCCATATCCAAATTCCTACGTGTATAGTTATGGACACCGAAACCCTCAAGGGATTACTTGGTCGTCTGACGGGATACTGTTTTCAAGTGAGCACGGCAGCAGTGCAAATGATGAAGTCAACTTAATAGAAGCTGGTCAAAATTATGGCTGGCCGATTATGGAAGGCTATGAGGAACAAAAAGGTATGGTTTCACCGCTGTTCACTTCTGGAGATGCAGACACTTGGGCACCATCTGGAATGGACTATTATGATGGTAAATTGTATGTTGCCGCACTAAGAGGATCTGCCGTGTTAGAATTTGACCTTGAAACAGGTGAACAACGAGAAGTAATAACTGGACTTGGCAGAATCCGGGATGTACTGATTGAAGATAACTCCCTTTATTTCATTAGCAATAATACAGATGGGCGTGGTACTCCAGAAGAGAATGACGATAAGCTATATAGAGTATCACTATCAGAATTAAATTAATAGAAATGCAGTATTACTTAGAACCGCTTAATAGAGATAAGTATGTTTATTAATAGATCCCCGTATTTTCTGCCGCTCCACCCAGTATGTGTGAGTTTCCTAAGATACGACCTTTCAATTTTAGAATACAAGTTTAAGAAAAAGATAGTTGAATTTTCTTAACTATAGGAGGCACCATGAAAAAAGTCATGTTATATGTTTTTGCTGTTTTAATTGTATTAAGTGTTGCTATTTTTTTGTTTATTAACATGCATCCTGTGTTTGGGGGAAATCCAAGTAATGCACAAAAAGAAATCTATGAAGGATTTGATAATTATCAAAAAGGAAAGTTTGTAAATCAAGTAACAACAGATTTGGGTATGAGTATCTCTGGTAGGCTCTCCATAATAAGAGATAATTTTAGAAGTAATGACCGTTCTCCATCTGAAGACATTCCTGTTTCCAAGATCGAGTGGGCAAAAGTTGAAAGTGAAGAAGATAGTTTAACCTGGTTCGGTCATTCTACTTTTCTCTTAAGTATTGATAATAAGAAGATATTTGTAGATCCCATGCTAAGTTCTAGGGCTTCACCCGTTTGATTTGCAGGAGGAAGTGAGCGATTTAGTGAGCAAATGTTAAACATTATCGAGGAAACGCCCTCTATTGATGCTGTTTTTATTACACATGATCATTATGATCACTTAGATTATCCAACTATTCTTCAATTAAAGGACAAAGTGTCTCATTTTTTCGTTCCACTCGGTGTAAGTACTCATCTAATACGCTGGGGAGTTGAAGAAGAAAACATTATGGAACTCAATTGGTGGGATGAAACGGAATTCGAAGGTTTAACGGTGGCTTTGACACCTGCGAAACATTACTCTGGAAGAGGACCTTTTAATCGAGACTCTACCCTTTGGGGCGGTTGGGTAATTCTTGGAGAAAATACACGTTTCTATACAAGTGGAGATAGTGGATATGATGAACATTTTAAAGAAATTGGACAGGTATATGGACCTTTTGACATTACCTTAATGGATGGGGGCCAATTCGATGATCGCTGGGATTGGGTTCATATGACACCAGAAGGTGCCGTTTAGGCTCATTTAGATGTAAATGGAAACCATATGATGTTCGTTCATTGGGGCGCATTTGCTCTTGCTTTTCATGGTTGGTCAGAACCTATAGAACGGGCATTAATAGAGGCAGAAAGAGCAGAAGTTAGCTTACTCGCCCCGCAAATCGGTGAAACAGTCCAACTACATGAAGATACCTCATTTCCTCCTTCACCATGGTGGGAATTGCAACAAGAAAGGGATGAGATTGCCATGACAAACTCCCTGACCATAGAGTTAAACATAGCAATAGGCGACAAAGTATTTTTAGCAAGGCTTTATGATAATGAAACAACACATGCACTAATTGAAAAACTCCCTTTAAGCATAGACATGGAGGATCTTTATAGAAATGAAAAGTTCTATTATCTTTAAGATAGCCTCCCAACAAATTCTGAAAGACCCGGGGTTATTAATGCGGGAGATATCATGCTTTATAGCGACAATTGTCTAGTATTGTTCTATGAAACCTTCTCAAGTTCCTAGAGCTACACTCGTCTCGGATATATCGAGGACGTGGAAAGATTTTCTCAGGCAGTCGGTGACGGTGATATACGTGTTAGCTTTGATTTAGTTGCAGACTGATACGGACTCCTTTGTATGAACCACAACTTAAAGAATGTTTTTTCGCATTTTTTCAATATCGAAAAACTGGATAAGTACACCCAGTTTATATAGCATGTAATTAAGGAGCTTACAATTTTCAATTTGTAATAAATAAGTAAGTGGTAGTAAGACTAACACCAAGACACCTGTAATTTATATTCAAAATACAGGTGTTTTTCTGTTAATTTGTAATTGGAATCTCTACTTTATTGTTTTTATGAATATTTTCTGTTCCGGCATCCAAAGCAGTCTTGTAATATAAACATTTATGTTCCACAAGTTCCATTGTTTTTTTTAGTTCTTCCATCTGTGCTTCTACAAAAGATTTTCGTTCCATAAACATGTCATATCTTTTTTGCAATGTGGAATCCCCTTCCGAACACCAATCAATAAAACTTTTAATCTCCTTAATGGGCATCCCAGTAGATTTTAGACATTCAATTACCCTTAAAGCACCGATATCGGACTCTTTAAACAGTCGTGTACCGCTTTCTGTCCGTTGTACAAAAGGCATAAGTCCTTCCTTGTCGTAGTAACGCAAGGTATATACTGTTAGATTCAATTCTTTGGCAACTTCGCTGATAGAATATGTCTTCATCTTTTATCACCTTTTCTCTTGGTATAGACTTCGAGTTAACTCTATAGTTTGAAGAGGATTTTATCATGGTCGTTTCTAATTGTCAAAAGGAGAAAGCAAATATTGCGCTGTATAATAGAAGTTTACTTATCTAGAAAAATTAGTTCTTAAAGCTATATCAAAAGGCAAAAGGTGATATGTTCGGGTGGCCTTGAAAAAAAACAAAAAAAATCGCTTGACCTAGAGTCAACTATAAGGATTATCATTGTTTGTAGAGAAAGGTGGGGATAGGGAGGAAAGAAGGATAGTTTAGGTTTAACATGAATTCTTCATTTTTCTCGGTCCAAGCGCATCTCTTACTCTTGAAAAATATACACCGTTGGAGGTTTTTCTATGATAATTGCTAAAGCACGGGCTGTTGACGGTCCAGACAAACCCTTTCGAGCAGCTGAAATTAAACGACGCGATCTTGATTTGCTTGATGTTTTAATTGAAATTAAATATGCAGGCATATGCCATTCTGATATCCATACTGCTCACGGAGAATGGGGCGAAGTAAACTATCCTCTAGTACCGGGACACGAGATAGCGGGAGTTGTTACGGCTGTAGGACCTAACGTCACAAAGTATAAAATAGGTGACCGAGTTGGGGTCGGTTGTATGGTTGACTCATGTGGTGAATGTGAGAACTGCCGAAAAGGAGAGGAACAATATTGTTTAAAAGGAAATGTCCCTACCTACGCTGGTGTTGATAAATATGGTGAGCCAACTCAAGGTGGATATTCTACTCATATTGTTGTAACTGAGGATTTTGTAGTTAGAATACCAGATAACATCTCTCTTGATGCAGCCGCTCCATTACTTTGTGCAGGTATTACAACATATTCGCCACTAAACCATTGGGGAGCTAGTCCAGGTAAAAAAGTAGCGGTTGTTGGATTAGGTGGTCTAGGTCATATGGCTGTCAAGATTGCGCACGCGATGGGTGCAGAAGTTACCGTTCTGTCTCAATCATTGAAGAAAAAGGAAGATGGTCTGCATTTTGGTGCCGATCACTACTATGCCACGAGTGATCCTGAAACATTTGATAAACTAGCTGGAACGTTCGACCTGATCATTAACACGGTAAGTGCAAAAATTGATATTAATGCGTATCTCTCATTATTAACGCTAGATGGTACTCTAGTAAATGTCGGTGCGCCTGCAGAGCCATTGGACCTAAATGTATTTTCTCTCATTGGTCATCGCCGTTCATTTGCAGGATCAATGATTGGGGGTATCCGTGAGACTCAGGAGATGTTGAATTTCTGTGCAGAACATAATATTGTTCCAAAAATTGAAGTTATAACTGCTGATCAAATTGATGAAGCGTACGAACGCGTATTAGCTTCAGATGTAAAATATCGATTCGTGATTGATATTAGTACAATGTAAGATACTCAAGTAATGTACAATAAGAGTTGAATGAAGAGAAATTTTAAAAAGGAATTACTGACCTTTCTCCAACTGTGGAAATCCATGTTTCGGTGTCGATTGGGACAAAATTAATAGTGAAGAAGATAGTTTAACTTGGTTTGGTCAAAGCCTATAGAACGCATTAAAATAAGTAGATTTTAATAGCTCCATAAATTAGGGTAACTCTTCAGTTATATGAAGAATTACCCCTTTCACGTTCACAATGGTAGGATTATTAATTTGGAGATGTAAATTTTATTTAAATCTTTCCTTTAAGTATTGTTGTTAAGTGCATATAGAAGGACATCAACTTTTGTACTTAAAAGTTTTCATTCAATATTTGTCCTAATTAGTAAATGGTTGGGGGGAGATTATTTGTCTACATAGTGAACCCATTTATTGAATTAAAGTTAAATGGTAATAATATGGAATATAAGTGGGATGATTAAAATAAAAAATGTCTGGTAATGAATAGAATGTAAATATTAGAACAGGAGTGTAGTTGTGAAACGGTTTATCTTACTAGTAATAGTTGTATTTTTGGGTTATTTCTCAATACCGTTATGGAAAGAGCCGGTCCAACTTGTTCCTTCATCTACTTGGAGTTCAATTTATCAAACAGTTGACCAGGTTAAAGAAGAACTAGATATCAATTTTATATTAGATACTCTTACTCTGCGATTAAATTCACTATTCGAGACTTCAAATAACCTACAATTTGAATCCAATGATACGACCATTCCTTCGCCGAAATTATTAATTCCTGCAGAGCAATTGTTCTCTATTCACAATATTGAACTGGGGAATTCAAGAGTTGAAGTGGAGAAGATAATTGGTGATAGTCCCAATAGGAGTACGATAAATGAATATGGTATAAATTGGAACACCTATCACGAAAACTATCAAAATTTTATTATGGTTGCTTATGATGAAGAAGATATTGTTCGTGGCCTTTATACAAATCAGGACTTGATTGCGTCTTCAACAGACATAAGGTTAGATAGCCCAATACAATTAGTTCATGAACAGCTTGGTAACCCTGAAGCATTCATACCATATCGTTTGTTCACTTACCGTATTAATAGTAATGATGAGTATGATATATTTCATCTCGACAACAGCTTTGTCACAATTTTTTATGATCAGCACGAAAACAATACAGTTACAGCAATCAAAGTTATTGATGAAGATCTAGAACAAAACAAAAATGCTATTTACTCTGAACCAAGCCAGCAGCTACAAGAAGGGTTTGAATTTCAGTTATTCGATTTAACAAATGCTACAAGAAGAAATTATGATTTGCCTCTTTTGACATGGGATGATCATGTGAAAGAAACGGCTCGGAGACATAGCTTAGACATGGCAGAAAACCGATATTTTAGTCATACAAATTTAAGAGGTCAATCTCCGTTTGAACGAATGGCGGAAGACAATATTGAATTTACTACTGCAGGTGAAAACTTAGCATACGGTCAAATAAGTAGTATATTTGCTCATGAAGGATTGATGAACTCATTAGGACACAGAGAAAATATCCTTCAGGAAAATTTCCGGAATTTAGGGGTGGGAGTAGCATTTAATAATGAGTCACAGCCTTATTTTACTAAAAAATATTTTAGTAAGTCACGGCCATTGTAAATTATGATTAATAAAGTAAAAATACAAGCAGTTTAAGTTCTAGATATGAATTATTATAGAACTTAAACTGCTAATTTTATTTAATATAAAATTTTTAATACTTATAGAATCACTAGTGTTGCATAAATAATGACTGAATTTTCAGTTTTATAATTTTTCTTGTTTAGAGCCAAAAAGGTAAATACC
>NZ_JAQQWT010000042.1 GCF_028610705.1 Halalkalibacter alkalisediminis | reverse complement strand
GAAAAGAACATCTGAATTGAAAGGTGGATTAAGGAACTGTTGAGTGACAATAGAGTTGTTCCATTAAAGGGCCATTTAATTGAGTAAGAGGTTATAAAACCCACTTCTTTTATAAAGTAGCTTGGTACTCCAGAAGACGAAAACATGGATTCACCAATTTATGAAAAGAAGCCGTTCGGAATTTATTCCGAACGGCTTTCATACCCAACTAAGGTTTTTACTTTAAATTTAAGAACTAACTTAATGCTTCAACCAGGCTCTTTCCAAATTCTTTCGCACCATCTGGTCCATCACCTGTAATAATATCATTATGTGCTACGACATGTTGCTCAACATATTCTATGTTATGAGCTTTTAATTCGTTCTTTTGTACGTCTACTGGGTAGCATGTTGCTTTTCGGCCGGTAAGTAAACCTGTTTTAGCTACAGTTATAGCTCCGGCACAAATTCCTGTTACTAGAACATTTTGTTTATGAGCTTGTTTCAAGTAGCTTAGTAATTCTTGATTTTCCCATAGATGATCATTCGTACCAGATCCTCCAATGATAGCAAGAGCATCATAATCAGTCGCTGTAACTTTAGAGAAGATCACTTCAGCGTTTGTTTTACCTTGATAGTCACCAGTAATTTCACCTGTTTTTGTGCTTGCAATGGTTACTTCAACCCCTGCATTTTCCAATGCTTCTTTAGGTTGAAATAATTCATCTTCATTAAATCGTTCTGGTGGTATAATTAATAACACTTTTTTACTCATAAATGTTTGCCTCCTAAAATAGAAAAGAGTTGTATTTAAGACTAATTTCATTCTACCGACGGTTTTCAACATTGTGAAGAATGCACTTTTTTGTGCGGAGGTTACCAAGCGGTTACTATTATAAGAAAAGGAGTTAACTCCCCATGTCAGATACATTAAGAGAAGAAATTAAAGAGAGAATATTAAATCATGATTATCATTGTGAAAAAGAACTTACCTTATCGATTATTAGTGGGAAATGGAAAGTTGTTATTTTGTGGCATTTAGGTGTAGAAGGACCACATCGCTTCAGCGAACTCCAAAGGCTTTTCTCAGGAATATCTCATAAGGTATTAACAAACCAATTACGTGAACTGATAGAAGATGGAATCGTTCATAGAGAAGTATTTCCGGAAATTCCTCCAAAAGTCGAATATTCAATGACTGAGCTTGGGATGACATTGTTACCAATCGTTGAGTTGATGTATGAATGGGGAAAAAAACGAATAGATCAAATTAAACAAGAAAAATAACCAGATCGTGTCCATTAAATAAATTGTCTGTGCTGTTAGCAAAAGTTATATCGAATATAACAAAAAAAGATATTTTGCTGAAAAAACCTCGGATTAATCCGAGGTTTTAATTCTTAATTGTGGTAAAAATGCAGAAAGATACAGAAGAAAAGGTTAGGACTGACATCTGTGAAAAAGTTAGTGCAGCTCCGGCAAGGGCAACCTTCCATACTGTAAATCGTTTAAATGGTAACTTTACTTCCATAAGAGGGTGTTTAACATGATGTTTAGAGTGTTTGACCATTATCGATTGTAAATACTTGGCCTGTAACAGATTCTTGAGTCAGTTGAAAAAGAATAGCCTCTGCAATATCATCAGGAGTAGAAATTCTTTTAAGTGGTAAATTGCCTGTAAGTTGATACATCTTTTCTTCATTACCAGACCACCACCTTGTATCAACTGCACCAGGTGATATACTATTCACTCTAATATAAGGTGCTAATGCGATAGCTAACGACTTTGTCATTGTGTGAATTGCTGACTTTGTTGCTGCATACGGGATAGATGAGCCTATTCCGGTCATTCCTGCCACGCTACCCAAATTAATAATCACACCCGATTGTCGCTTCTTCATATAAGGGACAACAGCTTTTACGCAATGAAACATGCCTTTAACATTTACACTGAGAAGGGCATCCCATACTTTATCTGTTACTGCGTCTAAGTCATCCATAGCTATTTGAGCAGTAATACTTGCATTGTTTACTAAACCATCGATCTTCCCAAATGTTGTAGCAGTTTGGGATATCATATTAATCACTTCGTTTTCTATCGCTACATTCGCTCTATAAGCAAATGCTACTCCTCCTTGCTGTGTAATTTCATTGACGACATCGGTAGCTTCTTTTTCCGATCGGCTATAATTAATAACAACTTTTGAACCAGCAGCTGCTAATTTCAAAGCTGTTGCTCTACCAACACCAGTGCCACCACCAGTTATTATAACGACTTTATCTCTTAATTCCATCTAAATAATCATCCTTACTTCGTTTAATTTATAAGTTCTATTATATTTTTAAGAATTTGAAGAGTATAATACTTAGTAATGAAGAAGGTATCATTTTAAATGATACCAGTGAGAGGAATGTTATTTTTGGAAAGTCATGATTTGTGGATTTTTAAACATGTTGCAGAACTGCAATCCGTATCTAGAGCTGCTGAAAAATTAGGCTATGTACAACCAAATGTCAGTCAGCGAATTAAGAGTTTGGAAGATGAACTAGGTGTAAGATTATTTATGCGTAATAATAGAGGAGTAACATTGACCGAGGAAGGAAACGTTTTATTAGATTATACAAATCAAATTATACAATTAATGGATGAAGCCAAGTCACTAATTAACCCCCAAAAATGGAGAGAATCTTTAAAACTTGGTGCATCCCAAACGATTTCTGCAGTTAAAATTCCTCAGCTATTTTCTTCTTTTTTGAGAGAACATAAAAATATTGATGTAAAAGTAAGAACGCATGATAAGCAAAAGTTACAAGAAATGCTTTCCTATGGAGAACTTGATGGTGTATTTGTAAATGGTGCATATAATTGCTCCCAGTTCGAAATCGTTTATAGTTATTTTGAGAAAATCGTACTCATTTCACCTGAAAATAGTCAATTTGAAAAGCAACATGATCAAACGTTAATTGTTAATAGTGATCCAAATTGTATATATAGAAACAAAACGTTACATTTTTCCAAGGAGAATAAATTTCGAGATCCGGCTATCATGGAGTTTGATTCACTTGAATCTATTTTGCAAGCAGTTCATGATGGACTTGGTATCAGTATAATACCAGCAGACGTTGCAAAAAGTCGAAAAGAAATACAGTTAATTCAATGTAAAGAACTGTCCGAAGCGATCAAGATAGATTTTATAATCAAACAAAGAAAGCAGCAGCCGCAAAGTCTAACAAAATTTATTCGTTTTTTACAATTCGATAATACTTGGAATGGTCTTTATTTTCCATTCGATGAAGCTAGCAACTAATCCGTTATTCCGAAAGGGCGCTTTTCTGAAATAAGGAAAGTGTCTTTCTTCATGAAAAGGGCCATATAATTGAACAACACTTAGCAGTTAATTTGGATATGTATGTTAATATAATTAGAGGTTGTGAAGGGTTTTACAAAATAGTAAAGCACAATAGTTTAATAAGATATTTGAAGTTTAAAAAGGTTTATTCGAAACTTTTAAGATTGAAACCTTAATTACGCCAAAAACGTAATAAAAGTTTGAAAGAGATAAAACAAGGGAGTAAACTAATGGGTTATTTTGAAAGAGTTAAAGAAATTCAACAACTTCAATGGAAGTTATTTATTGACTATTGGTATGTACATATTGGTGTTATTTTAGTGGGATTAGGTATAGTTGTTGTTTGGGTTATGAAGAAATAAATATAGGGCTTTATTTTACTATTAACGGAGACAAGAGTTGAGAAACAAGGGTTGCTGGTGCAGCCTTTTTTCTTTGCTGTTGTTCGGCTAACGGACAGTTTTCTTTAATAAGAACTTTGGATATTTATGTTAAAATTAAGTAGGGTTAATGACTTGGAGGTGATACTCATGAGTGAACAAACAGCTAAAAGACTAAAAATTGCCTTTCATATTTTTATGACTCTATTTGCAATAGGGGTTATTGTTTCTTCTGTCTTAGGATACGAAGAAATGGAAAGAGCAATGATGTACATAATATTAGGTGTAATTATTGGTATGAGTAGTTTATTCCAGATTTTTAGAAATGTAACAAAACAACCTTTAAGGAAATAGTAGCAACTGGATTAGGAGCTATTATTACAAGGACTAAATCATATGATTTTAAATATCTTATTCAAGGAACGGGAGCATGAGTTGAGGCACTGTTGTATTGGCAGTTCCTGCTTAGTTGAAGTAACGATATTTGAAAAGAAATATCTGAGTTTTTTTTGGAGGCAAGTTATGAAAAATCAGAAGTATATTATGTTATTAACTTCAATAAGCATCTTTCTTATTATAATGGTGCAAGATTTACAAAGATGGGGGGAATATTCTGCTTTTAGACAATCGGTTATTGGAACATTAATCGTTTTATGGTTTGTACATTTTGTTATAATGCTAAAGATACTTTATTCAAGAAAAAATATTAGCCATAAGAAAACATAATTTTCTTCAACAAAAGGGCGCTTTAATGGAATAAGGATCACAGAAATGATCAAACATTTTTATAAAAAATAATCTCAATTGAATATATTAAAAGCGTGTTTTGATCAATCTTTCAAAACACGCTTTTTTATTTCAAAGCTACATAAGCCAGCCTCTTTATTTTGCAAACCGAAATTAACTTTTTCTTTGAAATGTTCTACACGTCGCAAATAGTTTACCTCTTTTTTGATTTAAATTTAACACTTTTCAGAGCTTTCTATTTACCTCAATCATCGTCATCGTCAAAAAGGTTTTTAGCTGCAAAACTCATAGCAGCTTCTGAAATTTCTTCTTCCTCTTGGCTGTTATCTACGGTTGCCGCTTCTTCATTTTTGATGATTGGAGTTTCATTTAAAACAGGCTGTTGCATGGGTTCTTGTGGTACAGCTCCATAAAAAATAGGTGCATGTTGCAAGGTTGGAGTAATGGTTTTTGTTAATAAAAAATAAGCTAAACTGCTTAACGTATCTTGAAACTCTTTGCTTTCCAGTGTTTTACGTTGATCTTCTGTTAAAAACTCGGGCATTTTTAAATGAATATAGTTTGATTTTACTTCTTCCTGTTTTCCTTCTAAAAATGTATGTTCCCATATATCTATAATTTTTGAAGTGAAGCCCCGTCCATATTCTTCTTTTAAGTCATTTAATGTATCGAGTACAATTTTGGATGTATCATTAGGAAAGCGAATCGTGAACAGTGATCCGCCTTCATATGGTTTCTTTGTCATACAATCATCACCTTAGACAGAAACTACTTGTAAGTTTTTGTGTTTTACATATAATTGTAGAGCTTTCCAATAAGCCCGAGCAATCATCCAGATCGCTTCTTCATCATCATCTGTTGTATCAATGAACAAGATTGGATATTGCTTCTCTTTATTTAATTCTTCCATATATTCTCTTAGAATCATAGCTCCCCCGCCAATTTGAATCGACTTTTCAACTTCTGGAGCCTTTTCCCAAACACTCTCAATGTGCTTCATTTGAGTTTTAGCTGCGCGTCGTAAAATGGGGTCAATAATATGATGAACAGGAATTCTTTTTCCTTTAACTGATACAGTCTTTCCACTTTTGATAATATCAACTACATGTTTCAAACTTTTTAGTTTGATATGTAATTCTTTGTAGATACTTTCTGAAATTTCTTCTAAGTAAGTAAGAGTACCTTCATCAATGCCCTTGCTAGCTGTATTGTCAATCTCGCCACCAGTAAGGATAACAGCTGTATCAGTTGAAATACCACCAATGTCGTTAATCATGACACATTGATTGTGCAACTCTTCATTTTTACTATGTAGCTTATCATCTGTTGTTAAATCAAGAAATGCAGACACCCCTTCCCCGTTTACTAATACGTCTGCAAATTCTATAATGACTGTTTTTCCTTGTAGTTTTGGAGTTTGCAAGAATGTAATTTTGTGAGTGGAGTTCACTAAACGCTCTTTTAACACTTTTCGTTTCTTTGCCTTTACTTCGTCTAGAGGTAAGCCTGTGCTTAGTAAATAATTAGCTTTAATAACGCTGTTACGCTCGCTAAACTTCTTTGTTGCATCAACTGCTAGAGCTGTAAGTAAAACAAGAAGTGATTGATCGCTTTCAGCTTTAACGGAATGTGTACCCATACGCTCATTATCTACATATCTAGTAGCTAAATTACCGACTACATATGTTCCATTCTTGCTTAATGAAGGTGATTCAACTGTAACGTGCAAACCGTTTAATGTGTTCTTTTCTAATTCGATGATTTCACGTTCTTCATTTTCTTTTGCAATGACATTTGGAATGTGTATTTTTTCTTGTAAACTACCAAAATAGCCTTTTAAACCATCATTTCCAATGTCTACACTAGCAAAACGAGTCATTTTCATTTTATTCCCTCCATAAGAAAAAATTTCTATTTGTTAACATTGTAATATAAAATGTATAACAAGTAAATGAGTTTGTTTTACATTCGTTGATTTCAGTTATACAAATATGGTATAGGTATAAATAAACAAGGTGTTTACATAATGTATAACAAATCGTTTTTATGGAGGTTTAAGAATGGATAAATTTCTGTTGAAGAGTATTTACATAACGAAAGTTATACAAATTAATAAAAAGTGTTATTCAATCTATTTCTACTAGTGCATATTACAGATTTCGTATTAAAATAGGATATTAGAAGGGATTAAAACTAGTAATAACGAAACTATAACGATGTGACATGTATGGACGACGATAAGTGTTGACGAGTGACAAAAATATAACGACGTGACATGCGTGATTGACGATAAATGTTAACAAGTGACAAGCTTATAACGACGTGACGAAAGGTGATAGTGACGAATGGAGAAAGAGTATAGAGATGAAATGAAGTATAAGCGTAGCTACTCATTGGCAGACATAGCAAGAAAGATAGAACGTCCTAGAACGACTGTACAGGCATGGCGTGATCAATTCAAAGCGTATATACCTACTGTGAGCGGTACTAAAGGACGTGCTACTCGTTATGAAGTAGAGGCCTTAACTATCTTCGAGCTTATATCACGGATGAAAGACGATAACGAGCCGCCAGAAATGATAGAGCATGCGCTAAAGCAGAATGTTAATTTTATCGTTGTTGACGAAGACGATGAGCAAGAAGAACTGCCTATGGTGGCGCAAATGTTTGACAGCTTTAAGCAGATGGCAGCAGTATTGGAAGAGCAGAAACGTATTAACGACGAATTGACGAAAGAACTACAAGAGATACGACAACAGCAGGTGCTAGGACAGCAATCTATAGCGCAAGGACAACAGGAACTACAGCAAAAACTATTAGAGCGTATAGACAAACAGCAACAATACATCGACGAAAAGTTGACAGCTCGTGACGAAAAGCTAATGACTACTATGCGTGATTTACAAGAGTCTAAAGATCAATCTACTAGTTTTTGGAAAAAACTTTTTAAATAGAAAAGAGATCGGATCACTGATGATGAAACTTATTATGGCCAACATTATGGAGACCTGTAAGTCTTGGTATATCAGCACGTATAAAAGCCTGTCTGTAAAAAAAATAGCTTATTAAACAAGGATACTTGTTTAATAAGCTATTTTATATTGAGTCGTTTACATATTTCTTTTATTGGAGAGTGCTAATCGGTTTTCTTTCTAACTAATACTTCATATCCCATAGTATCAGCAGCTTCTAGAAAAGCTTTTAAACGAATAGCATCGTTAGCAATTGCAGATCTAAATGTTGTTTCATTATATCCCAAGTTTCTCGCTAAGGCAGCGAAACTGTTCATGCCTGACTCTGAAACCATAGTACGTAGTGTCTTTTTTAATTCTGTTTCACTTAAGTTAATAGTGACGTTATTCATGTATTAACCCTCCCTTTATTTAAAAACAATTATATCACTTATATACATTGACTCAACTAAATATTAGTTGTATTATATTATTAATTATCAAAGTTATCAAAAAATTAAGCTTCAAAAAAACGAATGTTTGCCTTAAGACTAGCAAACATTCCCTTGTAAAAAGAGATTAATAGCGTTAAAATTATTATTAATTAAATAGATCGGACAAAGAAAAAAGCCATTTCCATGATGTTAGGGCGCGCCAACGCTCTAACGGAAATGACTTCGGCCTGTTCACTCACAACAGGTTATTAGATATGTCTATTTTAACGTGTTTTCTATTGTTTATCAATAGGTTTCTTTTGGTAAATTTTCACGTTTTTTCGAGCATATTCTTTTAACCTCTTATTTTTTAACAGGTTGATAGGGTATGCTTTTTTGTTTTTCCTCGAAGTCCAATAACCTTACTGACTTCTAATAACTAAAAAAGATGACAGGGTTGACGTACCCAATGTTAAAAAGTGCGTTCGTTAGGGTTCGTATAGTGTTGCCTGATTACACTGAATCCTGCGTTAGTGGGAAACAACCAATGTTGATGCCCTGGCTGAAATAACAGTCTAAAAGAAGCGTTGGGGGTGGGATGCTGCGCGTTTACGGACGCAGGGTGTTCAGTCAGGTGCTAGTTGATACGAGTTAGCGCGTTTAACGCGTTCGAATAACTAACGGTCTAGATTAGTACAAGCATGGTTGGCATTAGTCCAGCATTAAACCATGAAGAAAGGCTGAACGTAGCGAAAGCTACTAGCTAATCAGGTGATACGGTTGAAAACCTCAGACTGTCCACACTGGGCATGTATCAAGCTTGAACCTGTAGTATCTTCTTTTTTTAAAAGTTGTTGCTACGGGTTCACTGTGTCCAATAGCTTCCTAGAGCTGAACCTTCTAAGCATGTGAAATTCGTAAAAGAAAAGCAAGTATTAAAGCGAAAAAAGATTATAAAGTTAAAGAAATGATTAAGTGATTTAGTTGTCTGGTGGGTGTGGACAAAGCCTCGGCTGGAGGATAGGGTGAAGGCAAGCGGAAGCGCGGCAGTGATAGAAAAATAATAAAAAATACAGTTTAAAAGATAAAACTTTTCACTTTAATTATTGTGGCGATCAATCAATGAATTTTCAACCTGTACATAGATAAATAACTTTAATAAATAGAAAGTAGATCGGGAACATGTTGTATTTTATGAGAGGGGTATATTTCTGGAATTGGAATCGATCCCGATTGGACATAATTGGAATTGGAGAAACTTTTATAGTGTATATTTTGAATTCTGAATTTTTTCAATCTTCAGATTAACTTTGTTTTCCGATGCAGAACGTAAGTTCTTTATTCTTTTTCATCTTTTATTTTTTAAATTTTATATTTCTATTTTTAACAATGATATTTTTATTGTTAGTATAGGAATTTAATCTTTAGGAGACGGAGTAGAATAAGATAGTTATGTAGTGGTTTATTTGTAATCTATACTTTAATTTCACTTGAATAAGAGTTTAAAAACACTCATTTTTAAATTAAAGGTTGTATTACTCATTTTCCCTTTAAAAGAGCGCCCCACCGCCCACTTTTCACTCCGCTATCGCTACGTGAATCTCCTGACCTCACACAAACAACATCATTTTGTGTGAGGTCAGGAGAGCAGTGGGCGGTGGGGCAAGGAAAAATTAGGAAATAGGTACTATTGAGGTTGGAAGATTATGTGTGTTATGGTAATTTTATAGAAATAAATTAAAGTATTATTAAAGTTTAAGGGAGTTAAGTTATTAAAGTTCAAAGGAGGTAGTTAAAGAGAGTAAAAGAGTAAAAAATAAGTTCAAGGGAGTAAAGTTCAAGGGAGGAAGTAATTAGAAGTTCAAGAGAGAAAAAGAAGTAAGTTCAAGAGATTTGATTATTAATATTCAAAATATGAGGAGAGGATATTTAAAGTTATGGGGATGGAATGTAATAGGAGTAAATTAGAAATATAGGGTAGTGTTGAGGTGTGTTGGTTGGGGAGTATTGTAGGTTAATAATAGAAAGTAAGATTGGAAATATAGTTGTATTTATTAAAGTGTGTTTCGTTAGATTTGATTTTATTCTAAACTAGTTAGGAGATGATTAGTTGAGGAGGAGTTTACTATTAGCGCTTTATTAGGAAAGAAAACAGAATTGATTTTGAGGACTATTGATCGTTTTGGTGTGATAACGGCGATCCAGTTATCAGAGTATTTAAAAGGCGAGGTTAGTCATGTTGCCATTTATAATGCAAGACCGAAATTAGTTAAGCTTGGGTTTATTGGTGAAGAAAAAATTGGGCGAAATTTAATTCTTTATATGAAACCTACTGGTGTAGATTTTTTGGGTAGTAAACTGACGTCTTTTACTAAAATCAGTTATGGTTCTTTAAATCATCAGTTAATTATGAATGAATGTATTTTAGCTCTTAAAGTTGTGGCTAAGAAAAAAGATCAGCCTTTTGAATTTATTACGGAGAGGGAATTACGCAGCCGTTATTTGGAACAGAATTTTAGTAAGAGTGATCGAACGAACACAACAAAACTTAAGAGTATTCCTGACCGTATACCTGATTTTGTTGTAGTAGAGAATGATCAAAAAATAGCTCATGAAGTTGAATTGACTCAGAAATCTAGAAAACGCTATGTGCGAAAGTTCAACATGTATACGAATGAAATTTTGAATGGAAAATATGCGAAAGTTCGTTACTTGTGTGATACCGAACATATAAAAAAAGTGGTGACAGAGGTAGCGATTGAAGAACATTTTCGTAGAGATGCTCTTCAATTAGAGTTAATTGAAAGGTTGATGGAGGTTGCAGAAAAATAACGAGAAAGATGTTGGAAAAGAGTTAGGATTCGGAACAGCTCTTTTGGTTTCGATACTATTCATTTTTCCGTTACTTGTATTCTCCATACCGCTTTATATCCTATCTCGAATTTTACACAAACCTAAAATTCATTTGATTTTAGCCATTATGGGTTTAGGTTTATTAATTTTAGGATTTATAAGTAGTCCTGGTGCTTATCTTGGTTTGTATGGCATTCTACCGTTTGATATGGGGTTGTTAGAAGAGTTATATGGTGCTCCATTAGAGTTATCAAGGTCTTCTTATATTATGTACGTTAGTGGGGGATTTGTTGTTTCCTACGGATTGTATTTGTATAGTGAAGTTTTTCGTAAAAAGAAGGTGAGCTCTAAGGAGGATCACCGAGATAAATTTAAAGAATCTTCCCTCTATCAGAAGGTTAAGAAAAATCGAAATAAAATCAATGCCAAGATTCAGGAGAAATGGAGAAAAAAAGGAAAGTTTAATGAAGTATTGTTAGGTATTACGGAAAGTGGAAAGCCATACAGCTTAAAATTTTCTGAAATAAATCAGCATCATTTTGTTGTAGCGACAACTGGTGGAGGTAAAACAATTTATCTTCTTAATTATGTAGAATACGCTTTAGCCAAGAATTACCCGATGATTTTTATTGATGGAAAAGGTTCATTAGAAACAATCGAAGAGGTAAGATCCGTTTGTGATGCGTATGGGAAAAAACTTAAAATATTTAGCGATCAAGAATCCCTCACTTATAACCCTCTTAAATATGGAAATGCCACAGTTATTACCGATAAGTTAAAAGAATTAGTTGAGACAGAAAGTAAATACTACAGTGAAATTTCTACCTCTTTAGTGCAAGCGATTATTCAGTTTATTGACGATTATAATTTTAAGCGAGATCTTCAAACGTTTGCTTATTACTTAGAACCGAAAAATATCCAACAAGTTTTAGTGAATGATGTCATTGAAGTGGAAGTGGAAGAAGAAGTCAAAGAGAAACCAAAAGAACAAGATACATTCGGTGGTTTTTTAGATGATTCGGAAATTGCTTCAACCAGTGAGGAAGCACCAGCTAAAGCTAAAGAGCAACCTAAAAAGGTTGTAAAAGAACTTAGCGAACGATCGAAAAAACATACGGAGAAAATTTTTGGTCGGTATGAAGCTTCAGAAGAAGGCGAAATGTATTTATTTGAAAATGCGGCGTCTGTTAGAACACAGATTCATCTTTTGTTAGATAGTGAATTAGGTCATTTATTTGAAGAGAAAGAGGACGGCTTAGACCTTCTTTCATTGAGTGATCATAAAGAAGCTTTATTCGTCTCCTTTGACGGAACGATTTATGACTCTTATATTAAGAAGATTGCACGTTTCCTCATCCTTGATCTTAATTATTTGGTTTCTCACCGAAACCGAACGAAACAAAAAGATCAACCGCTGCTAGCGATTTATGATGAATTTAGTGTCTATGCAAACGATAAGATTGTCGATACCGTCAATAAATCCAGATCAGCCGGCTTTCATTGTTGTATTGCCACTCAGCTTGTGGCTGATTTAGATGATGTAAGCCCAACTCTTGCAAGACGAATTATTGGAAATACCAATACTTTTGCGATTGGTCATACAAATTTACCTGACGAAATTGAAAATTGGGCAAATGTACTAGGAACGTTTAAAGATAATGATATGACTATTACAACGGAAGCTAAAGGCCCAGTCAATCGAACAGAAATGATGGGCGAAGCGGGAACTGTGCGAAAGGTTAATAAATTTAAGATTAGTCCTGATGAAATACGTGATCTACGCTCGGGGCAATTTTTAATCACGAGAAAAGCTGCAAAGGATGATAATGTTCAACCGGAAATTGTGTATGTCCGACATCCACTTATTGGACTGCAAAAAGGCGGTGAGTCGAATTGAAGAAACTTATAAAAGCTATGAAGGAAAAGAAAGTGAACTCTAACAAGCCATCCAAAGTAAAGCAAGAAAAGAACTCAAACAGACAGGTTGCCTTCTCTAAGAAAAAAACACGCAAGATTGCTAGTTTCCTTGTTTTTGGAGTTATGACCATTTCCCTTCTCTTTAACGTTATTCATTTTAGTAAAGTTCAAACGATTAGGAATATGGTGCAAGCCTCTTATGAGGAAATCGATGAACAGGTTAAAGGGATTGAAGTAGGAAGTCTTATTGATTCTCAAAAGCTAGTTGTTTATACAGATGATTTTGTCCAAGAATATATCAATCTTCCTAAAGGTCAGGAAGAGAGGGAAGAGCGGATCGACAAATTAAGAAGCTATTTTATCGCTGGTTTTGATGTTAGCAATTTAGAAAATACTTCCGAGTTTGTTGGGTCCAGGAGTATTGATAGAATAAGGTTTCTTGATGTTAATAGAACAGACAGTCATGAAGCGAAGGTTCATTACCTTGTGTCATACAAAGTGACTGAAATTGAAGAAATCGAAACAGAAAAAGTAAAAAAAGAAAAGGATGAGGACGGGCAAACAAAGGAAGTCAAAGAGACTGACATTGTAGAAGAAGAGAAAGTTACTGAATATGACGTGGAGCTTATTGTACCAGTGGTGACGGATGGAGAAGGCTTTGCAGTAACCAATCATCCTAGCCTCATTAGTAGCGATATAAAAGCAGATATTCAATATAAGCAGTCACCTTTGGAGGGAGAAGATACGACCGCCAGAGAGCGTGAAGCTCTTACTCCATTCTTGAATGATTTCTTTACTGCTTACGGGTTGTCAGATGAAAAATTGGCGTTTATGGCAGACGTAGACCAAGGTTTAACGAACAAAGTTTATGAAGAGCTAAATATTACCGATTCGGTTCGGAATGACAATGAATACATCCTGCGGGTGCAAGTCACGTTCAGGGATCGTGAAACATCTTTATTATCTGTTTATTCTTATGAATTGCTCATAAGTGAACAAAATAGACGATTCTTCGTTCAAGACATCAATTAAAAAAAGGAGTGTTGTAAAATGAATTTTAATTTTCAAGATGTAACAAGTAATTTAATCTCACAAATCGGCTTTATCATTCTATTGATTATGGTGGTTCGTGCTTTAATTGCCTACACACGAGAGGATTGGGGGCAATTCTTTAGTGGATTAACATTAGGAATCTTTTGTCTTATCGTCGTTTTCTTCGGCCCGCAAATGGAGCAATTAGCAAGAGCGATCGGTAATACAATCTTTAACTAATCAGAAGGAGGGGTTTTCCCTCCGGCTGAGGAGGTGGATCAATGAAAGGTGATAACTTTACGAAAGAATATAAGTACCCAATTAAAATTTATCACATTGGTCAAATCGAATTTGCCAATGGGCTAGAAATAAGAAAGATGATTGTTGCAGGTGTTGTGATTCTTTTAATGGTTCTAATGTTTTTTGTCTTTGGGGTTACATCTCATTCAGGTGCGCTACAGTTTATTTTAGGAAATTGGCTGATTATTTTAGTGTGTGTACCTGCTGTTATAACTTTTGTGGTTTTTAGTATGAAGTATGACTATAAACCTGTTATTCCTTTCATAAAGGACAGAATGACTTTTTACAAGATGAGAAACAAAGCTTTTGAACATTTTGAGGAAGTGCCTTTAGATCAGTTTGAAACCGATCTACAGTTTGAACCATTGGAGCCAGTAAAGAAAAAGGAGGGATAACGAATGGGAGCGGCAAAGAGACAGGTGAATCAATTAGAATTTCCAATTGCATTACGTCATAAAAATATGGCTTTCAATAAAAGTAAGCAAGTATGGGCATTTTACCGTTTGAAGTCTCAATCTCTTCGTTTAAATAGTGAAAGTGAATTTAAACAATACGTTGATAGTACCGTTGATTTTCTTTCAAATGAAGAATATCAATATCATTTACTCATTGTGCCGAAGCGTTTTGATTTTGTGAAATTCACCGATGTAATAAAGCAAGATATAGTACGTGGAGAATTTTCGGATATAGGAGAGAAGTATTTTACCAGAGCTTCTGAGATTTTGAATGATGAAGTGTTTTTACATGAGTATGATGTCTATGTTTCTGTACAAATTAACAAATCTGATCAAGTTGTAATGACAGATGTTGCAGACTTATTTAAAAAATTTATGAAGCGATTACAAGAAGATATTGTAAAGGTCATGAATGTAGACATTGATGTTGAAGATGATTATGAGTTATATGAAAAGCAAGAACAATTATTTATGGATAAGGTTTCTTATGCAAAAGAGTTAGATCGGGTTGAAGGAGAAGAACTAGACAGGTTGATTTATTACATGTTCCACCGTACAAGTGACGGTTTTGAAATTCCGGATGGAGAATATAACCTAACGGAAGGTATTGTACGAAATACTCATGGTTATATGACGATTAGCCATGGAGAATACACCGAGTATCTTTGTTTCCTCCCTTTTCAAGAAATGCCTGTTACTATTGAAGGCTTTCGTTTCATTCAAAGCATCTACGAGCAGTTAGATTTCCCCTTAGAAATGCAGATTCGCTATGACTTCAAGCAAAATGAACAGAATGTTCGAGAAGTACGAAAACTGAAGAGACGATTTAAGAACTTTGATGAAGAGATTGCTTCTACTCGTACAGCTGATGAAGATGTCGTGGTGGAAATGGCATCGGAGCGATTAGAAAATTTATTGGATGATGTAAAAGAGAATAGCAGAAAGATTTTGTTTATGACATTTACTCTTGTTGTCTCTGATCGTTCAAAAGAACGAATGGAAGCGAAAATAGAATCCCTAAAAAAAATTTTTAAGAATACAGGATTTAAACTTGTTCGACCAGCTGTTGATCAGTTAACTTTATTTACTCAATCAATGCCTGCATCCGATTTAACCTATCGTTATTTTGAGCAGGTGGTTGATGAAACGTACTTAGCACAGTCTGGGATGGAGTTAACAAATAAAGTCGGTAACAGGTACGGGATGTACTTAGGGAAGGTTGTCACGGGGAAAATACTTGTCGATGTACAGCAAGCAAGGGAAATCAATAACAATGTCGTCATCTTTAACCCATTGCTAACAAAAAAGGCTATAAAAGGAGCTGTGCATACCAACGGAAATATTTTAATCACTGGACCACCTGGAAGTGGTAAGTCAATGCTCGTAAAAAACTTCTTTACGTGGTCAACCTTCTTTGGAACAAAAGTTCTTTACATTGACCCGAAAAACGAGTTTCAACGTAACTATAAGTCTTCTTTAGAAAAAAACGGAGATATCCCAGAGTTTAGAGAATTATATGAGCGAATTAATTTCATTCATTTGTCAGAGGAAAAAGAGTTTCACGGTGCATTAGACCCTCTTGTCTTTCTAGAAGGGGATAAGGCAATCCAAACAGCCACTATGATTTTTAATACGTTAGCTGGAAGTATCAGCGGTCGTGATGAGAGTGTATCTATCTTTGATGCAGTTATTGATGAAGTGAATCAGGAAAAGAAACCGACTATGTCAGGCGCATTAGAACGATTGAAAAAAAGCAGTCCGACTTTGGCCAAAGACATTAGCCGTTATAAATACGGATTAGGACGAATGCTCTTTGGCGATAAGAGCAGTAAGGGATTGAACTTCACAAAACAAGTTAATGTACTAGGGATGCAAGGGTTAAGCCTTCCAGAGACAGTGGATATGACTGATGAACAAAGAATTGGGCTTTGCTTGATGATGTCTATCTCCAAATACGTTAATACTTTTAGTCGAAACCCTGATGAAGAAGCAATGATTATCTTTGATGAAGCATGGACATTGACGAAATCTAAAAATGGTGAATCCCTTATCAATGAAATGCTCCGTACAGGTCGCTCACTTCGTACAGATATTGTACTAGTAACACAAGCCTACAATGATGTAAATACAGATGAGATCAAGGAACAGATTGGCGTAAAGTTTGCTTTCAGACCGCAAACAGAGGATGCTATTACACCAATCCTTCAGTTCTTTGACCTAGAAGTGAACGAGGAAAATATTAAAGTGTTAAAAAACTTAAAGTCTGGTATGTGTCTTTTCCAAGATTATTTAAGACGTACACAAGCCATCGCACATGATGTTCTTTTTGAAGAATGGTTCGAGGCGTTTAAGACAACAGATAAAGATTCGGAAGATGTTCAGCTAGAAGAGAGCAGATCCTAACAGGAGGTACAAGTATGAAACGATTAGCGGTAAGCATATTCATTCTTGGTGTAACGCTAACAGCATGTGGAGGGAACGGAAGCCCTTTAGGTTTAGATGCAGAAAGAATTCAAGAGGGAGTTACTGAAAGAGCAATGAACATTGCAGCTGTAAAAAATGGCGATTATGAGGAAGAAGATATTGAGGTCGTACGAATTTGTGCGGCAGTACCGAGAGATAAAGAAGCGTTTGGTCATCAAGGAGATTATGTAGTTTTTTGGCAAACAACAGATGGGCAAATTCAACATCACAATCGACTGAATGAAGCAGATTATGTAGTAGAGTATGGGGCTAATTCTTACGAGGAGTTTGAAGAAATAGGTTGTTATGACTACTAGAGGGGGACGTTATGAAAAATGTTATTACATTCCTTTTCGTATTCCTGACTTTGACTTTCATTTCTCCCTTTCCAGTAGCTTATGGTGAAATGCCTGCGGGAGAGGAACGGGATTCTCAAAAATATGATGAATCATCATATGAGCTAATGAGTTATTCAGATGAAAGCTGGTATCAATTTGGAGAAAGTACCACGAATTCGATTGCTTCTTCGCTAAAAGAGTTTATGTGGATGGTCAATCTTATTACAGCACAAGTTGTATTGATGATTGTCTACCAAATGTTTAGTTTAGATATTGTAGAGGTAACCATTGAAGCGGTTAGAGGAATTAGTTCCTCTATTGCAGGTGGATTACTTTCCACCTTTGGAACATTCGCATTGGCTATCTTCTCGATTGGTATTATTGTTAAGGCGTATATTCAGCAAAACTGGCAGGCGTTTGTAAAACTTGTTTCGCTTGTGATCATCAGTTTAGCCCTTCTGTTCTCCATATCTTCAGAGCGGTTTGATTACGTTAGTTTTGCAAATACCCTTTCCATTGAAATCGAAAACATGATCATGAATGTGAATCCATCCCTTACGGGTGAAAGTGACTT
Source organism: Halalkalibacter alkalisediminis (assembly GCF_028610705.1). Classification (GTDB taxonomy): domain Bacteria; phylum Bacillota; class Bacilli; order Bacillales; family Bacillaceae_D; genus Halalkalibacter; species Halalkalibacter alkalisediminis. The sequence continues at coordinate 5,508 of NZ_JAQQWT010000042.1, read as the reverse complement.
TGACCCTACTAATATGAGTAGTACGGCTGTCGCTTTAGAAAATAAAGTGTTTGATGCGTTAATTTATAAGCCTTATCTTCTTCTTCAGTACGGTACAACTGATGAGTCGGTTATTTTAGCAGAAGACCCTGAAAGGATAACGGCTTATTTAGAAGCTGACCCTCGAACAGAAGAAGGGGTAAATGAACGAAAGGAAATTGCTGAACTAGAGTATGTAGAGTATGAGAATTATAATATCTTTGCCGGAGCAGGATTTAAACAAACGGGTTATATTCTTGTTATGTTCTTATCAACCATTGTACAAGGAGTTGTCTATTTCTTTATTTCCTTACTGCGGATTATGCTACAGTTCGGGTTTATAGTGATGTTGCTATTAGCCCCATTTGCTATCTTTCTATCAATCTTCCCTTCCTTTGAAACGGTGGTTGGTAGATACGCTCGAACATTGGGATTATTAGTTTTGTTTAAAGCGATCACCATGTTTTTTATTCTCGTATCTGTTAGCTTTATCTCTATTGGATACGACATGACTAATACAACAGATGATCTCTACTATCGTATTTTTATGCAGATTATTATGAGTGTCGCTATTATCTTTTTATATGCGAAACGTCAAGCTGTCATGAACATGATTGAAGGTGCAAGTTTAAATGTTGATGATATGGGCGGTGGCGCACTTCCGAGATTAGGAGGGAGAGAAAAGATACACAGAGGATTAAGGAAGATTGGTCATAAAACGGCTAATAAAGGAAAAGCGCTAGGAGAAAAGATCAGACGTGGATCAGGAGCTTCAACAGGTGCTATTAAGAAGGCTGGAACAAATTTAGGTGAAAAATCAAAAAATGTTACTTCTATGACTGGTCGTAAAATCAAAAATGCAAATGAACGTGTAAAAACGGCATCAGGTCGTTTTGCAGAGTACCAGCGTGGAGAATCATCGGAAGGAAATATCTATGAAGGAAATTCAGGAGAACGAGCAGCTGCTAAAGAAATCGCAGCTACCACCGAGCGTCAATCAAATTCTCGAATCAGCAAGGAGAAACAATCAACAACAACTCACCTAAGAGGAGAATCCCCTTCAAGTGAACATGATACCTCAGTATCGCAATCACAACAGCAGGTGACTAAAGGACAAAAGACAAACCTTACATCTGCTAGTCCAAAAAGAAAAGCTTCTTCTAGAACGGCTAGTACTCTAGAAAAGAATAATCAGTCTACTAAGGAAAAAGCTACTTCTACCAATGGAAGTACATCGAGAAAAGCATCAGTAGGTAAATCTCAAAGTCTAAATACCTCTAAGACTAATCAAGTAAAACAAAAAACACACCAAACAGAACAACGCCAAGCATCACCACAACGAGAAGTGAAAACTAAAGAAGTGAAACCAAAAGAAGAACGGAATGGTAGGTTAGGTCAGGCTTCACGCTTGAATCAACGAGTAGAGTAAGGAGGAGATTCTTTTGTTGAAACAAGCTGTAGAACTCAAAGCTAAGGCTACAGCCTTAGCTTTGTTTCTCAAATATGGACTTCCTGTACTACTAGCCATAGGAGCCTTATTTACTCTCATATTTCACTTAATGTTCATTGCAGATTCCCTGTTCAACTCTAAACAGCATCCAAGCAGTATCGGTGGAGGAACTGTCATTGGTGTAAGTGCTGAGGTGCTCCAATATCAGGGGTTAGTAGAGAGTTTAGCAGCGGAGTACGGTATACCTGAGTACAGCGGAATTATTCTTGCTATGATGATGCAGGAAAGCGGCGGAAGAGGAAATGATCCAATGCAGTCTTCAGAGAGTTTATGTGGCTCTATTGGCTGTATCCAAACGTCGGAGGAATCTATTGAGCAAGGCGTTAAATACTTTGCACAAACGTTGGAACGTGCCGATGGCGATGTACGTCTTGCTGTTCAAAGTTACAACTTTGGTGTCGGCTTTATCCCTTATGCGATGGAGCGAGGGGGTTACAGTAAAGAAGTAGCGATTGATTTTTCAAGAGAGTGGTACCAAAGAGTTAAACATACTGGTAACTATTCGTGTATTCGTCCTGAATCAGCAGCAACAGGGGCTTGCTATGGAGATATTGGCTATGTAGATGCTGTTTTCTCTTACTACAATTATGAACAAGGAACGGTAGTTACTGGCGGTGGCTCTTTTATTTCCCCGATAGGAGGTATGCGAATAACTTCTGATTTTGGAATGAGAACGCATCCGATCACTGGTGAACAGAGAATGCACAACGGAATTGATTTTGGTTGCATTAACTATGTGACCCCTATTAACGCAGTGACGGACGGACAAGTCGTGTTTTCGGGAGTGCAAGGCGGTTATGGGAATATTGTTATTCTCCAACATGCACCTGATCTATTTACTGCTTATGCTCATAATAGCTCAAATACGGTCAGAACAGGTGACCATGTGAGAGCTGGTCAACAAATTGCTGTTTGTGGTTCTACGGGAGCAAGTACGGGCCCACATTTGCACCTAGAATTTCGTACACAGCAAAACGGTGGTCACCAAGATCCAAAATCATATTTAGGGCTTTAAGGGGGTAAGAATTTGAAACAAGATTTTCTCTTAAAAACAGTTATTCTTTTAATCGGAATAGCTGTCATTGTAGGTGCTTTTGTTGGCTTCCGTGTTTATGATGAGGCTCAGTCAGAAATTGACTCGTTACAAGCAACGATTGAGCAACAGGAGAATCAAATAAGCCTTCTAGAATTGTCTAATCAAGGGTTAGACGAAGAATATCAAGATAACGAAGCAAATAATATTTCCGAAACTGTAAGAGCTTTTATCAATGCTCTCTACGATGTACGAGATGGTAAGGGAGAAGCGAGACGTACAGAAGCAGAACTAGTGGTCACCCAAGAGATGTTAGAGGAATATTTCCCCGAAACAGAGCAAGAAGTGGCATTGTCTATGGAGTACCGAGTAAAGAAAGTAAATGTTTATCCTTCCGTTGAACAAAAGAGTGTTTTTGTGGTTATGGAAGGTTCAACTGTTAATCTTAATAACGGTCAACGAGAAGATAATCGAATTACATTGCAAGTCTTTCTGCAAAAAGAAGGAGAGAAATGGATAGTTAATAAATTCCAACAAATCCACGCGGAGCCTTTATAAAGGAGGAAAATATCATGAATGCTGGATTGGAAATATAGCTTTTTTCTTCAATCATTCAGCGCCTAGCATCACGAAAAAATATATTGGCATCACGCAAGACGAAATTGATGAAAGTTTAGATGATTTTAGTCTATGAAAAAGTATTAAACATTAGGAGGAACAAGATGTATCTCGTAGAAAGGTTAAATGAGCATATCAGCTTGTTTGATGATTTTCTAAATAATTTGGTACAGAAAGAAGCAATCGATATAGAAGATTTAAGAAAAGGAGAGGAGTTAAACCAAGCAGTAATTGCAGAACTAATACAATTAGAAAGTTATATACCTTTGATTACTCAAGTATTCGAACTAAAGGCGAGCGATCGAATTCAAATAGAAATGATGTTAGAAAAATTAGAATCTCAGCGAGAAAAATTTCGAGAGCTCTTAAAGGGAGAGCTGTAATGGACTTTTTATTTTGGGTAAACAGTATTTTTGCTATCATCATGATAATCGTACTTTGGAGAATCATTCGATTTGTCCTGCTCTTGATGCTCCGGCATTGGATAATGTTAATTGGAATCTACATTATGTTTCAATCTGTTAAGATGATTTGGAACGGTTATCGGATTTTTTAAAAAGGATGAAAAAATCCGATAACCGTAATCAAAAATTAGAAAATCTATTATAAAGAATCACTAAGGAGGAAACCCATGCCTCATAAAATTATTTTGACAGGAAAAGCTACAAGTTCCCTTAGATGTGAAGGACAAATTTATTCGTTTGATATGCGTGAATCGGGTTCGTCGAGTGCCCCTAAGGGGCTACCTGTTAGTACGGATATTAGCTACACCGTGTTTGCTAATAAAAAACAGTTACAAAAAGCGAATATCACGGACGAAACGATCAAAACGGAGCAACTACTTGTACAAGGTGAACCAACTCTAGATATTTCAGTCGATCGATGCCCTGGTGAAATTGCAGTTATTGCTTTTCAGCTACAAATTATAGATAAAAAGCAAAAGAAAGATCTAAAAGCTCCAAAAGAGCAAAAGGAAGAAAAGAAGGTAATTCAAGCACCTAAAGGAACAAGTGACTTTTTATATTTAGAAGAGATTGTTATCCCTGATAAGTTCTTGAATGCGTATCCGCGCAAAGAAAAGCTCGATGAAAAAATGAAGTACCTCGAAGAGAATGGGACGATTGATCAGCCTCTTCTTGTTCATTCGGAAACCAAATTGCTACAAGATGGCTATTCGCGGTATATCGCTGCTAAAGAAATGAAAGAAAAAAAGGTACCTGTTCGGTACGTGGAGCAAAAAGTTTTTCAGTAGATGAATGGAGGGGTGCTTCCCCTCTACTAAGCCATTTTCACATCCAAAAATCATCATTATCCACATTATAGCCGTTATTCCGTAATGATTTAATAATCTTTGAGGCATTCTTCATAGATGGTCTATTCTCGTCTGATTTCGTCAGTCTGGAGATTGTATTGCGACTCACGCCACTTTCTTTAGCTATTTCCTCTTGCATGATCCTATTTTTATCAAGAAACTTCCCAAATTTAGATCTTTTCTTACCTAATCCAAACATAATAATGCTACCTCCTATTACTGTTACTCTTTAGTAAACACTATTGACTTCTCTCTTGCTTTTTATTCATACAGATTTGTATTTCTTTTAAAGAAAGTGGAAATTCTTTCGCAGAAAGTAGGAATAGTGGACAAGCGGTATCAAATATCCTCTATCAAGGACGTAAGAGAGCGTCCCGTCAATAAAATGGAATGGTGATGCTAGTTGTATCAATGTGAGTCAATACACGTCAATATGACGTCAGGAGGGGTTTATATGTATAGACCTACGGTGAGATATGAGGATGTGTACAAAGAGTATGTGGAGAATGTTTTTCATGCTACCCATCTAGATCGTAGTCAAATTATAAGAGCAGCTTTATTTATTGCTGGGCACACAGAACAGTTTTCTAGAATAATAGAACCTTATATAAGAAGGGGAATGTCTTTGCCGTCTCCGTTATGGAACGAAGAGGATGAAGAACTTTGGTTAAACCAAAAAGTAGTTGAACCTATGGAAGTTCGACAAGTGACTAAGGAAATTCAAAAGAAACCTGTTAGAGTCGAAAAAAGAAGAGTAGAGGAACAACCACTAGCAAGTCCAAAAGTGTTTAGTCCCGGTGGTGGGGTGTCCATTACGTTTGGAGGTAGTCATAGGTGACGTCCCTCTTCTCTATCTAGGAAAATTCTTACCAAGTTACCTAGATACCGAGTTACCCAAGGCTAAGGGAGGGAATTTATAAAAAATGAGGGTGGGGAGTAAGGTGCGGTTAAATCCTATGTTAAACAAACAAAAGAAAGACGTCTCTAGGAGAACTCGTTCTGATAAAAAACGTGATA
>NZ_JAQQWT010000041.1 GCF_028610705.1 Halalkalibacter alkalisediminis | reverse complement strand
AAAAAAATGAAATCAATTATGAAACTGCTTGGGAAACTTGCACGAATATTAGTTGGAATATCTCGAAAAAATGAGTCTTATTGTCCTAATAAAGTTCACGCTTTAGAACCTCTAGCAGCATAAAGCTTATTCTAAACACAAGGAATTCCATTAAAATTTTAAGGAGTACTAAAAGTAAGTAATTACCCGTTATTTTTTATTGAATGTTGCCTTATTCGTAGGATTTCAAAGAAAGCACGGAGTACTGGATGTCTTCAACCAAAGGGCAATGACCCGTTCCGATAGCAAAACCGGCCTCCACCCCTTGGATAGGCATGACGAAGGAATGATAGGGCTTAGACCCGTTGAGACATGGGAGGGATAGCCTCCAGGGGCGGCGTGGAGAATACGTGCATTATATGGTAATAATTGGAGTTTTATCTACCTCCTTTATTTCAGCATGCCTTCATGTAGCCAAAATGACTGACACTCATTCCAATCATCTGTAACTGTTCTTACAAGTGGTTTGAAATCCTGCGAATAAGTGAGCATTTAAGAGATATACCTATCTAACTGAGGGAGTTGAAGATCGTTATTGAAGTAAAGCTACTTTAGTTTAATTACAAATCCTCGCAATTTCACTTCTATATTAACATATATCCCTAATTTTCCCTTATTAAGAAAGAACCGAAAACGGTCGTTTATGGAACTCTCTAAAAAGCAATCAAATAACCTGCTATTTTCCTAGTTTTCCGGTGCCAAAACTCATTCCCAAAAACAAAGTTCCATTTTTATAAGCCAAAACCGTTTTTGGTGCTAAAATAGAGATACAATAAGTCTAAAGAAGGTGGAAATGGTGATTTTTGGTTATGCTCGTGTCAGTACAGAAGAACAGAACTTAGATATGCAACTAGATGCCTTACAGAAATTTGGGGTTGAAAAAATTTATAAAGAAAAATTGACGGGAACTCGAAAAGATCGGCCGCAGCTCGAGGAATTACTGAAAGTATTGCGGAGTGGAGATAAAGTGGTCGTATATAAATTGGATCGTATTTCCCGTTCCACTAAACACTTGATAGAACTAAGCGAAGTGTTTAGTGATATGGATGTCCACTTTGTGTCCATTACCGATAATATTGATACCTCGACAGCGATGGGAAAATTTTTCTTTCGTACCATGGCAAGTATTGCAGAACTGGAACGAGATATCATTAGTGAACGGACAAAATCAGGGTTGCAAGCAGCAAGGTCCAGAGGGAAAAAGGGCGGTAGACCTACCAAGAGAGAAGATAAAGTAGAGATTGCAATTAAAATGTATAAGAGTAAAGACTATTCAATTAAAGAAATTACCGAAATGACAGGACTCAGCAAAACAACACTGTATCGATACTTAGAGAAAGCTTAAATATAAAAAGGGTTGCTTTGCTCTATTTTACAATTTATGTAAGTCTTATGACGGACTAGAGCAGCAACCCTGTGATCGAGCCTTTAGAAAGTCCAGGAGTGGGAATTTTTTATACAGATTAGAAGTTTATGATTTATTATATTCTTGTAGAGTGTTGGAATATTTTGCTATTATATGTAAGTGTTTAAAAAAGGAGGAGATGTTTATTATAGATTTTGTAGCTAAATTCGCATTCGTTATTATTGTACTAGCACTATTTCTCGGTTTGATAGTTCCTTTGTCACGCTGGGGAGAAGAGACAGAATTACCGAAAAAAATTGTTGTAGTTATAGGATTAATCATTATCTCATCAGCTTCTATTGGTTTGAACTTTAATTATTCAGAAAATCCCCTCCTACAAACAATCGTAAATTCAAAAAATATCCATATGTAATGTCTGAAACAGACATTGAGAGTCAATTGAGCAAAAATTATTTAACGAAGGGTGCTATAGTTTAATGCGAGACTGGCTTCAATAGCCCTTAATAATATTATTAATCTTCCACAATCGGGCGCTTTTCTGTAATAAGAACAGCGTCACTTTTTTATGAATAGGGCCTGTTAAGGAAGGAGATATAAATACATTGCTAAACAAAGTTTTATATGTAGGATTGTTTTGAATCTATATGGTTAATGAACAGTAGAGGGAGAAAGGACATAACATATTAGTCAAAAAATGTGTTATGTCCTTTCTTTTGTATAACTTCAATTTAGGTCTTGATAAATGTGAAAAGGAATGGTGGTCTCTTTATGAGCATCGAACATTATCTCGATACCATAGCTTTTCTTGGAAATAGGTAAACGCCTATCAAAGTAAAAATAAGTAAAAGAAGAAACGACACGATGCTTAACGTATAGAGGTTATACCCATTATAAAGAGCGCGAACGGGGTAACTCCATAGATGAAAATGACTAAAGACAGGGTGTGTGGCTGCGAAAGCACCGGTAATCGTTAAAAGAATCGCAAAGATTATAGGCATGATGATCCGAGAGAAATAGATTGTTACAAGCAGTTGAATAGAGCAAATAAGAGTCCCGGCTAGTAACATACTACTAAAACGGGTAAATTCATCGAAGAATTGAAGACTTGTATGTAGATCAAAGATCATTGTCATAATAAATAAAACCGCATAACTAACTGTCAGAATGATCATATTCAGGAGAAAGAGTAATAGGACCTTATTTACATACATTTGCCATTTTTGAATAGGGGAGAGCAAGATATTTTTGATCCCATCATGCTTGCGCTCCATTTGGACTATTATCGAAATCACAAAGGTCATCAATAAAGGATAAATAAACAATAGAAATATCTGGAAAGTGACAATTCTTAAGATATCTAGCCCCGCTTGGGAGGATCCGAAATACAAACTGCCATTTGCCGCTGTGAAGAGTAGGGGAATAAGCACAATCAACCAAAATACGTGAGAGCGTCTCAATTTCAGTAGTTCCATTTTTAAACCATTTAAGATCATAAGTACCTCCGAAGTTAAAATTCATGCTTACTAAAGTTTTTCATGGTGAAAAATATGATAAGCCCTCCAAGTAAAACCGAAATCAAAGTAAAAGAAAGAGCGCCTTCCAAAGAGTATCCCTGTTCTTGAACGACCCATCCTGGAAAGGAAGTAGGCAACCATTTCTGTTCGTTATAAAATAAATAAGCGAGAGAAGATAGAATTCCTATACCGATAACGAGATTTCCATTTGCGATCTTTACAGACATTACTAATAAAATAGAGACCATCGCTTGACTACTTAGCCATAACGTAAACAAATAAAAAAGCAAGTCTAATAGTGAAAAAGAAAGTTGAAGTAGATAAGCCGCCACTCCTAGAAAAAAGGCTGAAAGGCAGAGGCTGATGAAAAGAGCGATATTGACAATCAACCATTTACTAAGTAAAATACCCTTTCGCTTAATTGGTTCGGTCAAAATGACTTTCCAAGTTAATCCATTATACTCACTACTAACAATCAGGTAGAAAAACAACGCTGTGAATGTATAAAGGAAGAATGGAGCAAAAGCATGACCCCAAAGGATTAAATCCCTCCACCCTTCTGTGCCGCCATTTTGGTAGTAAAAAAGACAAAACGGAATAGCGGTTGAAAGGACAGCGAACATGACAATCATGAGCCAAAGCTTATTTCTTCTAAGTTTAATAAGCTCTGCTTTCAATAATAGAGTGTTCATTGTCGCACCTCGCTTCGTCCAGTCAGTGCTAAAAAGGTCTCTTCTAGCGTTCTTCTCTTCCGATAAAGATGAAATACTTCAAAGCCGGCGTGAACAAGAACTTGATTCATCACAGCCAGTGACTGATTCTTTCCATGAGTGGTTAATATACCTTTTTCTTTGTTTAGCTCAGTTTCAAATCCTTGATGCCGCAACAAATCCTTCGCTTGAAGAAGGTCGTTCGTTCCAATCTCTACTTGATCCCCTTCTTTTAACACTTCCTCTAAGGATCCTTGATACAACAAATGCCCTTCTTGGATCAAACTGACATGGGATGCCAAAAGCTCTATTTCATTTAAGTTGTGGCTCGATAAAAAGATTGTATAGCCTTTTTCATAAGCCAGGCTTTTGATGAGTTGGCGAATTTCATGAATGCCTGAAGGATCTAGCCCGTTAGTCGGTTCATCAAGGATCAGGAGTTTGGGTTTGTTTAAAAGAGCGAAGGCAAGACCTAAACGTTGTCGCATTCCTAACGAGTATTCCTTCGCAAGTTTATCTTTGGCATGGAGCAGGCCAACGGTTTCTAGCGTTTCGATGATTGCTTCTTCGTCTTTTCCAAGCATTTTCTGGATAACAAGAAGATTCTCGTAACCGGTTAAGTGACCGTAATACGAGGGAGAATCAACAAATGCGCCGATATTATGTAGAATCTCATTCCGATTTTCCTGCAGGTCCATTCCAAATAGTTCAATTCGACCGCTGGTAGGAGTGATTAAGTCTAGTAACATTTTTATGGTCGTTGTCTTTCCAGCTCCGTTTGGGCCGAGAAATCCATGAATTTGACCTTCTTGTACTTCTAGATTTAACTGATTGACGACCGTTTGATTTCGGTATTGTTTTGTCAAATTTATCGTCTCAATTACGTTTGGCATGATAACAGTCTCCTTTGATAACAGGTAATTACTCTTTCTCGTTAACGTATTCCAAAATATCCCCGGGCTGGCATTCTAACTCTCTACATATGTCTTCTAAAGTGGAAAATCGAATGGCTTTGGCCTTTCCATTCTTTAAAATAGAAAGATTAGAAAACGTAATCCCGACTCTGTTTGTTAGTTCTGTCAACGACATTTTTCTTTTAGCAAGCATCAAATCTAAATTTACTTGTATCATCGTAGAACTCCTATATCGTTAATTGTTGTTCTTCGGCGATCTTGACTGCTTTTTTATATATAATTCCCAAAGTAATAATAGCAATCGATGCGATGAAATACCCAAAAGGAATAGTAAAGGAAAGAGCTACTTCACCTTGTGAATACGTTAGATAGGGAACAATGTCTTTAGCTAAAACAATAGGAACAATCTCTTGAAAAAGGGCCATGATACTAATTAATACACCACATTGAATAATAGAGTTGGCATTACTGTAAGTGAAGATGTTGCCCTTTGATAAGTTTCGAAAAAACACCAAAAGGTTGTAAAGTAAAAAAAGAATCAGTAGAACTTGGATCATAGAAAGTAATTGTACTAAAGGTGTCATGCTTATATGGTTACTTGAAAAAGAGAATACACTAATAGTAATTTTGTTTAACCAAGTATGGCCGTGAACGAATAAGGTGTAGAAAGGTATAAAGAGCAACCAAAAGATTTGTACAATTATTCCGACCATACAAAGTCTAGCCAACCATTTGTAAAATTTGTTAGAAACTTTCATAGTAACCATCCTTTTTATGGAATATTATACAGAAAATATATTATTATTCAATATGTTTTTGTTGATAATCAAAAAAAGATTCTCCTGAATCTCTAATTGCCCACATATGGACAATGATTATAACTAAATATACAATTATTTGTATCTTTTACAAAAAAAACTATAAATGTAACATTTGTCCTGTTATAATTCGAGGTGACTAGTAGACGTACTAGATTAATGATTATTTGGAGGGATTTTATATGACAGTAGAACAATTAGCATTATCAGCAATTGAAGATGTAACAGATGCAGAACTAGAACTAATGGTAGGTGGAAGTGGTTTGATTCCAACCGTAACTAAGGATTGCCCTAATTTTGTAAGTTCCGTTTGTGTAGGATTCGGATTCATTTCCGGTTGCAAAGACTGCAAGTAAGTTTATATAAGTAAGAGCTCTTATATATAATTTTCAGCCCATGGGTAAAACCATGGGTTAACTTATATCGTTGGGGGTAATAAAGTTGCTAGACTTAGGTAAGGATACAGATCAGAAATGGTTCCAAGCTCTTTATTTGGATGAACGGAAACAATTGGATTATCGTGAACTAAAATTACATTTTGGGAGGATTAGTGACTGGATTGAACGTTCGGGCCTTTTTTCATATGATCTCTTAAATGAAAGAGTGAAGCATGACGGATTAACTGTGAATGAATTTAAAAAAATTATCTCGAATCCACATGTTGTGTGTAAGGGGAAGGAACTGGCACAAAATACTTGGGTTCAGTTTATTTATGATGCGTTTCATCAGAACGAACTAGTTACGATTTCGATTGATGAGGTTTCAAAGGAACATCATGTAAAACCTTTTTTTGAATTGATTATTCCCATTTTACAATATACTAAGCGGCTTATTATGAACGAAACAGTCGAAAGACCTGAAACGTTAGATGTGATTGACCAAGTCACTTTGCTAAAAGCGATTCTTACTCCTTTAGCGGAAACATTATTGAAAGTGGTTTCAAAAACTTTAATCTTTGAGCTTAATAAAGCTCGGCTGCAAAAAGAGTTAGTTGGTTTGACACGGGAAGATCGGTACAGATTCTTTGTGACGGAAAGGCTAGAGAACAGAGGAAAGGCATATGAATTACTTTTAGAATATCCCGTATTAGGAAGGTTGATAGCTGAAGCAAGTAATCTGCTTGTACAGTCTGTCTTTACTACTTTAGATCATTGGATTTCTGATAACAGCAAAGTAGCAGCATTCTTCGGTCAATCATTTACAAAAATACAATCAATCGAACTAAAAGGAGACGTACATAACTCAGGTAGAGCTGTTTTAGAATTGACGTTTGAACAGACTAAATTACTATATAAACCGCACTCATTAGAAATTGATGTTCATTTTCAAGAGTTTTTACAGTGGATTAATAATAAAGGGGTAAAAAATACACTCCCACTCCTAAGGGTATGTCATTGTCAAGATCATGGCTGGGTAGAATATGTGGAACATCAAGCTTGCTCAACGAAAGAAGAGGTTCACCGATTTTATGAAAGACAAGGCAATTATTTGGCTATTTTATATCTTTTAGGGGCTACCGATTTTCATCATGAAAATATCGTAGCAGCTGGTGAAAAACCATACTTAGTTGACTTAGAGTCATTGTTTCATAACAAAGTAGGAATCAGGAAAGAAAAAGCAACAGCAACCGACAAAGCTCATACAATTTTGCAAAATTCTGTTATGAATACGGCACTCTTACCTGTACGAGTGAACAATCCTCGTTTTGTTGAAGCAAATTTTAGCGGTCTCGGTACGAATAGTGGGTTTGTTTCTGTATATACTGTTGAAAATTCACATACGGATGAAATGTTTATGAAAAAACAAACGCTATTCATTAAACCAGAGAGAACTCATCAGCCAAGCTTTCAAGGGGAATATGTTAGTTTTGAGGATTACACAGAAGAGATCATTCGAGGCTTTAAAGAAATGTATTTATTATTCTCAACTTATAAAGAGGAGTTACTCTCACTGAATGGTCCCATCTATATGTTTAAGGAAGATCAAATACGAACGATTTTCAGGCCGACTTATTTTTATGGACGATTGCTGGAAGCTGGCAAGCATCCAAAATACTTGAAAAATGGATTGATGAGAGTTCAATTGTTTGACCTTTTATGGAAAGGGAATGATTCAACCCCAGATGTAAACAGGATCGCACATTCTGAGAGCAGTGCACTCTTACAGGAAGATGTTCCATATTTTTATACATATACAAACAGCAAAGATATTTATGACCAATTTCATAAACGAATTCCTGAGTACTTTGAACAAACAGCGCTAGAGATTGTGTTGCAAAATGTGGAGAAGCTTAGCATGAAAGACTTAGATCAACAGATTGAATTTATTAATGCTTCCTTTCACACAAATAGCGCGATTACAACAGAAAAGACTGACCACAATATGCAGGAAGCCATTCCTTTCAAACAAGAGAAACCCTTTGAATTACCCTCTGTGAAAGGATCCCTACTCTCAGAAGCAGTCAGAATTGGGAAAAAAATTGCACAACTTGGCGTTTGGAGTGAGGACGAAGAAACTATTTCTTGGCTGAGTATGGGAGTCACGAGACAGGGGAACTTAGAATATTCGGTGATGAAGCTTGGATTATACGATGGAATATTAGGAATGGCGTTGTTCTATTCATACTTATATAAGTATACAAATGATGATGAGTTTAAGAGAATTGCCAATGCGAGCGTTAATACAGTGTTAGGTGATTTTGCACATAACGAGAAGGTGGGCCTTATTGACCATTCTGCCTATTTAGGATACGCCGGTGTTCTTTATGTTTTTATGCATGTGTATAAGATATTAGAACGAGATGAGTTGTTAGATGAAGCTGATGCGTTATTGGATAAAATTTGGGAGATGGCTGCAGAAGACAAACAATATGATCTGTTATCTGGCAATGCAGGCGTAATAATAGTGGCGTTATCTTTTTATGAAGTTACTGGCAATTCTAAGGCATTACAAGTTGCCATTGATTGTGGAGAACTCCTGTTAAAGCAAGCGCATAAAACAGGTAAAATGGTTTACTGGAAGTCGAATGATTTTATGATGCAGAAACCTCCAGAGACAGGGTTTTCCCATGGAACAGCAGGAATTGCTTATAGTCTTTCGCAGTTGTATATTCAGACTAAGGATGAGCGTTATTTAGCGTATATAGATGGTGCGTTATTATACGAAAACTCTTTATATGATCTAAAAAAGGGAAATTGGGCCAACCAGAACAATACTGAGCGGTTACAAGAAGAGAAGACCTATTCATTCAGTTGGTGCAATGGAGCAGCTGGGATAGGGCTCAGTCGTCTGGAAATGGCAAACTATTTTCCGGATAATCAGAGTTTGAAAGCAGATGTTCAAAGAGCTCTCCATGCTATATTAAAAGGTGGTATGTTCAAAGATTCTGATTGTTTATGCCACGGGAAGATGGGGAGCTTTGAATTTCTGTTCAAAGCAGCATTAGTAATGAACGATACAGAAATGCAACAAGCGCTTTACCAACAGCTTCTGCCTCTAATAAATGAAGCCAAAGAAAAAAACTGGTGGGACTGTGGATTTGCGGATAAATACATTATTCCAAATTTAATGGTTGGTTTAGCGGGAGTTGGTTTCCAACTAATGAGATTTTACGAGCCACAAACTCCTTCAGTTTTATTATTAGAAGGCCCGTCTAATAAAGAAGGTGAGTAATCGATATGAGAAAAAAAATAAAGCGCAAACGCTCGGTACCCTTTTTTCGTCAAATGGAAGAGGCTGAATGTGGGATAACCACTTTAGCGATGCTTTTGTCTTATTATGGACACGAGATTAGCTTATATGAATTAAGAGAAAAAGTATCTGCCGGCAGAAGTGGAATTAGTCTACTGACATTGAAAAAACTAGCTATAGAATATCATTTTGATAGTCAGGGAAAAAGAGTGAGTACGGAAGCCCTAAACACTATTGAGTTGCCTGTTATTTGTTACTGGAAGCCTAATCACTATGTCATTTTGGAAAAGGTCTCAGGCGAGAGATTTCATATTGTCGATCCGGCTATTGGAAAGCTCCAATTGACAAAGGATGAATTTAAGCAAAGCTACTCGGGAGTGGTCCTGTGCTGTACACCTACTAATCAATTCAAACGAAAGAAAAAAGATAAATCAGAGCTTATTTCTTTTCTAAGGCCTATCTTCCAGGAGAAGAAGCTATTAAGCCTCATGATTGTTTTTTCCTTCATGCTTCAAGGGGCCGCCCTTGGGATTCCCATCCTCACTCAATACCTAATTGACGATGTTGCTCAAGGGATGAATATTCAGCTCATTCATTTAATTGGGTTGTCAATGATTGGAATTGTCTTGTTTCAAATTGGTTTTCGGTATCTTCACGGGTACATGCTTGTATTATTGGCAAAAAAGGTAGATACGAAGTTAATTCAGGGCTTCATCAGCCATCTCTTTTCATTGCCATTACGCTTTTTCCAAATAAGATCAAACGGTGACTTGGTCATGAGGTCCTCTATTATTGAAGGAATTAGAGAATTAATTGTCACGCATCTACT
This sequence comes from Halalkalibacter alkalisediminis, assembly GCF_028610705.1. Taxonomy (GTDB): domain Bacteria; phylum Bacillota; class Bacilli; order Bacillales; family Bacillaceae_D; genus Halalkalibacter; species Halalkalibacter alkalisediminis. The sequence continues at coordinate 13,406 of NZ_JAQQWT010000041.1, read as the reverse complement.
TTCAACGGTGATTAATGTAATGGTCCTTGTTGTCTTGTTCTCGTATATGCTCTCCCAATCAATCGCTTTGACCATTGGACTAGTAGGTATTGGTTTATTCCAAGTTATCTTTACGTTGCTGACGAGAAATAAATTAAAAAGTATCACTACGAAAGAGGTTGTGGCAAAGGCCAATTTACGAAGTTATCTAACTGAATCCATTCACGGAATCTCTTTAATCAAAAATCTAGGTGCAGAAGAATACTTTCTAAAGGATTGGTCCCAAAGATTTACTAAGCAAATAGGCCATACTTATCATAAAGGGAAAGTTGAATTATCCATTAATAGTGTGCTAGATACAGTCCACTTGCTAGTACCAGCTATTATTCTTTGGGTAGGGACTTATCAATTGGTCCAAGGCAATATAACCATTGGAACGTTAGTGGCTTTCCAGGCCTTAGCGGTTTCATTTTTAATGCCCATAACGGGGATTGCAAACTCGATTACCTCTTTAACACAGATGGATTCTTTGCTTGAGCTGATTATGGATGTGAAACAAACGCCTCAGGAAAACAAGGAAGGACTTCATGTGAAAAGATTACGGGGCAGCATCAAACTAGAGAATGTGTCATTTCAATTTGATGCCTATAGTAAACCTGTGTTGAAACAGATCAATTTAACCATCCCGTCAAATCAAAAAGTAGCCATTATTGGAGAATCTGGCTCTGGAAAGAGTACGTTAGCTGCATTGATTTCTGGATTATACGAACCGACGGATGGAGCCATCTATTTTGATCACTATGATGCCAAAACACTAGATAAACATCAACTAAGTAAACAACTAGGAATTGTCACTCAAGATCACTTTCTATTTAGTAGAACGATCTATGATAATATCACATTAGGAAATGAAGATATCACATATGAAGAAGTGATTGAGGCTACTCGTAAGGCTGAAATAATGGATGATATTGCCGTTATGCCGTTACAGTATGAAACTCTTTTATCAGAACAGGCAACTAATTTATCAGGAGGCCAAAAACAAAGATTAGCGCTTGCCAGAGCAATTGTTCATAATCCGAAAATTCTCATCTTAGATGAGGCGACAAGTGCATTAGATACAGTAACGGAAAAACGAGTTGCAGCCAACCTATCGCAATTACCATGTACGCAAATTATTATTGCGCATCGATTAAGCACTATGAAGGAAGCAGATTTAATTGTAATAATGAAAAATGGTGAAATCGTAGGGACAGGTACACATGAATCATTACAAGACAATCATGAGTATATGAGGTTTTATAAGCCGCAGGAGAAGAAAGAGGAAGTGGTAGGTTAAGAGAATGAATGCACTTATCAATTAGTTAAGTGCATTCATTCTCTCGTTAGAAATGAAACAGATTGAATAGATCATTAATCTTTTTCCTGAGTTCTTGATAATTATGTTTACTCAAAGAAATTAGTGCGTCCGTGGATTTAAGTTTAATCAAATACTCTCTCGTAATAGTATCAATTTGTATACGCTCTACTTGCTTAAGATTGACAATATAAGATTGATGTGACCGATAAAAATCTAACTCTTTTATGGTTTCATAGATACTCTTTAAGGACTTATTACATTCAATCTTCTGTTGATTAATTAAGTGAATAACAGTTTTCCGGTTGTAACGTTCGATATAAGAAATTTCGGAGCTATTAATAATATTAATGGCCCCTTTATGTTGAATCACAAATTTCAATTCTAAATCAGATCTGGTTTGATGTGTCATTCTAATGACCTCCTGATGAAAATTAAAAGATGGCAGGTGTATTTCATGTTTAAAAAAATACTTTTCATTGTATTAGCAGGATTAGCAGTAACCTTTATTGGGTTCTCGATATATCTAAAACAAGTTGTTCAGGGCCCTATCACAGAATTGACTATTTATTTAATCCCATTACCGATCTCAGTAAAAGCAGGAGTGGATACACTCTTAGGTTTTTCAACGTTTTACATGTATGCTGGAATAGCCTTGGCTGTGGTCGTAGTGATTATATTCGTCTTTACTAATTTAAGTAGGATCAAACCTTATGTAGAGAAGTAAGGTAATAAATACGAGAGATGGATAGGCTTATAAAGTTATTGTTGTAATCATCTTGTTTCCTCCTTAATATAATGTGAACATCTTTTTCTAGTAAGTTATTATAGAGGGAAAAAGATAAAATGGATTTCTAATTATTAACTTTTTTTGCTATAATATGGTCATAATAAACCTCGGAACTTTCCTAAACGTATTTTGGTATTCTTATAGAGCGTGTTCAATAAGCCCTAATTTTCAATAGAAAATAAAAATGCACCTATGCAAGAAATGGTAAAATGGAAGTGACCAAACAACCAAAAATACCAATTTGCGAGGTGCATTTTCATGGATATGCAGCTAGAACTGCTTCCTTACCATTACTATAACACACTCGGTTTTGACGTTGAACTGATTGATTATATTAATTTGGTAGATGATTCAATTGTGTTAGATAAAATTAAGCCCCTTTTTAAGGAAGGTGGTCGTCCACCTAAAGACGCGAGAACCTATTTTCGGATGCATTATCTTAGTCCTGAAATTACGTCCTTTCGCCAGCTTTGTAATCAGCTTGTGGATCCGAAAAATCATGCTTGGCGCAACTTTATCGGTACTCCTAACATAAAAGATGTGCCTGTACACAGTAGTTTGAGTCACTTTCGTAAGGCAGTAACTCCAGAATTATTTTATGAAATATTGTTTGATCTCATCCGCCAAGCCTTGAAATTGGATGCTTTTTTACAAACAACCCTTGCAGGCATTGATTCGCGGCCTGTTTATGCACACGTAAATGGATACAAGAAGAAACGCTGTCGCTGTGAAAACAAAGAGAATTGTGAGTGCGAAAAAACGTATTCGGATCCTGATGCAAAAGTCGGAGTTCAACGAAATAAGGCGAATCAAAACAAATTTTTTATTGGTTACCGTAAACATGCAATCGTGTGTCCCACACCTTCAGGCCCAATCGTCCTTCTATCGATTATTCTTCCGCCGGATACTTCTGATGTAAATGTTCTTCTCCCACTGCTTGAAAAACTCAAGGAAATGGGGGATCTGAAAGTAGAATACCTTTCGGCTGATTTGGGTTATTTTAGTGCGGAACATCAGGAAGCATCTTTGGTTGAACACGATGTTGCATTGGTGACAGATTTCAAGAAAAATACTACGATTCCAGAAGCCTGTTCCCCAGAGGGGAAACCTGAATGTGAGGCTGGACATGAGCTAATCTGGGATGGATTTGACAGAGAAACCTATACGTCCTGGTTTAATGGGGACGAAAGCAAATGCATACCCTGTCCACTGCAGGCAACTTGCGACAAACAGTTTAGTTTCTCTTTTAAAGAAAACCCATTCTTCTATGGCCCTGTTCCACAAGGTTCCGAGCCACAAAATCAAATGCTTCACTTTCGTAAGCAAGTGGAACTAGCCTTCGCTCATGAATCCAATCAATTAGACTCTATCATGCGTCACAAAAAAGTACCTGTACGAACAACAGAAAGAGTCCAGTCCTTTTTTATTATGAGAGATCTATTTCGACTGATTGAACGAATGATCAAGCATGCCAGGGATACTATTTTACCCAACGATCATGTCGAAAAAATAACAAAAATACAACAGATACAGATTGAACTATGAAAGTTAGAATCACTTCTTACTGAATTCATATAATTAAAATTGAAAGAGTATGGTAAAGCTACAGCTACAGAAAAAGTACTCATTTCAACTGGTGTCGCCATAACAACCTTATCTGGATTGTTCTTTATGTCTCATTCAACTTGTTCTCTTAATTTTTCAGCTAATTCCGGATCCTCTTCACTTAGTTCTTCTAGGTTAATAACCCCTTCTAAGTCGTCAAGATCTACTACCTCACGCTCAGCTGCTGAGACATTAGATGTCAGCAAGGTAAAAATAGACAAAACAATCCCAAAACATAATAATTTTCTCCTTAACATAAAAACCCTACTGTGGAAATATTTTGTAGCGAGAATTGTATTCTAGCAAAGTTTAATAGATTAAACTACAATTTTTGTTATTTTTACTATTTTTTACATTTTCACACATGCTTTTCAAAAAAATAAAGAGGGACTGAGGCCACTGACAAGATGCTTACCCATATATAAAGAACAATAGAAAAAAGGACTAGCTCCTATTAATAGAACTAATCCTCTTATTTTTTATACTAATAATGTCGATTCACTTAAAATACAGACATATAATGTTCCTATACTTTACCTATCGGTGATTAAATTCTTGATCGCATCTTCGAATTCTGGATCTATACCATCCCACTTATTCTCACCACTAACAAACCTTTCTATGTCAAACATAAATACAGAATCTCCTATTAATTATCGCCAGTAGCTCTCCTTGATTCATATCTGTAATTAGGTTGGAATATTGCTCTTTCCGCGGCATAGCACTACTCGTGTCAATATTAACAATATAGACATATGGTTCTTCAATATCAATTACCCGAATCCTTGTCGAATCGGTTACATATTGAAATACTTGATTAATATAAATCATCCGTACTTCACCTTCTTTAAATTACCTTCATCAATACACTTAATATCAATTGTTTGCTCTATATCAATTGGCTTTTGCATATCAATGATTACGATTTTTCTAGCAAGCAAGTGATAAAATAGTGTAACACCACTTCCAAAAGGCAAGTGTGTATCTGCATCAAACTCATTAGTAATTTCACGGATACTTCGTGAACGATTCAATAGGCGCTTCATAAGAGACATGGATAAATCCTCAATATGTTGGTCATCCATTTCTTGATATACATCATAGCTACGAATATCAAAATAATCATGGATATAACTAATATTTCTAGCCATTGTCTTATGAATTTCTTCCTCTGTTACAGTTGCCCAATTAATGCTTCTACGCTTCCAATATTCCCGTTCAATTTCGAACTTCTCTAACACACGTTCTTCTAATAGCTTATCTTTCATTTTGATAGTATGAGCGACTTCAAATACACCTTGTCCTTTATCAACTGTTAATAAAAAGTCTGTTGTCATAACAATTGGAGCTCCTGTTTTTGGATCAGCCGGATGTTTAATCCCAAGCTCTTCAGCAATGATAATCGTCTCTTCTTGTGGTAATAAAGGAAATTGTTCACGAATATCCAAAATAACATCAGAAAATTCAGTCAAATAAAAGTAGTTCCGTTCCAAATCCGATAAAAATTCATGTTGTCTACCCGTTTTTATACCTTTTAATCTTGTTGACCGACCTAATGAGGAAACATCTTGAATTTTAAGCCAAGGCTGATAATCTGCCCCACTGCCAGTTCCTCGACCCTCTTGAATCCACTTATCGATTTTAGATGTTCTTTTTCTTTTCGACATAAAAACACCCCTTTAGATAATCATATCCAAAGGGGCAAAGCTTCGCGACTTTATTTTAAACATCGCAACTTTTTTATAAACATCGTGACTTTATTTTAAATCTACAAAAAAATCAAATCCAGCCCTTCTCCCTACTCAACCGTAACACTTTTTGCAAGGTTACGAGGCTTATCAACATCACAATCGCGATGTAAGGCTGCGTAATAAGAAATAAGCTGTAATGGAATCACTGTTGCAAGTGAAGTTAGATACTCATGTACCTTTGGAATGACAAAGGCATCTTCCGCATGCTCTAAGCCTTCCATACTAATGATACATGGATGTGCTCCACGCGCTGCAACTTCTTTAACATTTCCACGAATGCTTAAGTTTACATGCTCTTGTGTTGCAATGGCAATCACTGGTGTACCATCTTCAATAAGGGCAATCGTTCCGTGCTTTAATTCACCGCCAGCAAATCCTTCTGCTTGAATATAAGAGATTTCTTTTAGCTTTAGTGACCCTTCTAAACACACAAAATAGTCAGCTGCACGGCCAATAAAGAAACAATTACGAGTAGTAGCTAAATAGTCACGAGCAATTTGTTCAAGTTTTTCTTTTTGATCACATAATGTTTCCATGGCACTAGCCACAATCGCTAATTCTTGAATTGGATCGAAGTCAAGCTCAATGCCTTTTGCATTCGCTGTATCAACAGCAAGCAAAGTCAAAACAGCCATTTGAGCTGTATATGCCTTCGTAGATGCAACCGCAATCTCTGGGCCTGCATACGTGTGTAGGGTAAAATCAGACTCACGTGAAAGGGTAGATCCAGGTACATTCGTAATCGTTAACGCTTTGTAGCCTTTTTCTTTCACATCAACAAGAACCCCGCGAAGATCCGCAGTTTCTCCACTTTGTGAGATGAAAATAAAGAGTGGGTTTTCTGATAGAAGTGGCATATTGTATAAGAACTCACTTGCAATATGAACCTCTACCGGACGCTGTGCAATTTTTTCAATTAACTGCTTACCAACTAGACCTGCATGGTAACTTGTGCCGGCTGCAATAATATAAATGCGATCGGATGATTTCATCGCTTGACGAATGTCTTCATCAAGACGAACGGTTCCATCTTCATTTTGATATTTTTGAATGATATTACGGATTACAAATGGCTGCTCATCAATTTCTTTTAACATAAAGTGTGGGTATGTGCCCTTTTCAATGTCACTAGCATCTAGCTCAGCTGTGTATGGCTCACGTGCCATTACCGTACCGTCTAATGTTTTAATCGTTACATTCTCACGTTCAACAAGTACCACTTCTTTATCCATAATTTCAAGAAACTGATTGGTCACTTGAAGCATAGCCATCGCATCAGAAGCAATGACGTTCACACCATTACCTACACCAATTAATAGTGGACTTTTATTTTTCCCTACGTAAACAACATCAGAATTCTGCTTATCAAGAAGCGCAAGGGCATACGAACCTTTTAATAAAGATAATGTATGACTAAATGCTTCTTCCACAGATTCACCTTCTGTTACAAAGTGATGAATCAAGTGAACGATTACTTCTGTATCTGTATCACTGACCATATTCACTGTAGCTAAAAAGTCATTTTTCAACTGCTCATAGTTCTCGATTACACCATTATGAACAAGTGTAAATCTTGCTGTCTCGCTTTGATGTGGATGCGCATTAACACGACTTGGAACACCATGAGTAGCCCAACGTGTGTGTCCAATTCCAACCGTACTATCTACTTTCGTGTCGACTACATCACGTAAAGCTGCAATTCGGCCTTTTTCCTTAAACACATGGACTCCCTCTTCGTTAGCTACCGCAATCCCTGCAGAATCGTACCCACGATATTCTAACTTTTCTAAACCACGTAGTAAAATTTCCTTTGCATCTTCCGTTCCAATATATCCAACTATTCCGCACATAAATGAAATACCTCCTGAAGTTAGGGGGCAAGTAAACCGGAGGGCATACTTCCCCCCACTCTCATATTTTTTAGAGGCATGCTTACTTCTGTCTTTGTGCAAAGAGTTGCCTCTTTGTTTTTCCAGAAGTCTAACGGTTGTCATGCTACAACCGGAGGGCATCCGCCGAACTCTCGATACTCCCTCTCCTCGTCAACTACACTCCATGTAGTCCTGGCGCTTTAGTAAATTTATCCTTCGATCCACCTTTCTTTGAATGACTTTTTTCATCATACATCAAACTAGAGCAACCCGTCAATTACAAGTAAAAATTACAAACAATGTAAGAGTGGTTTCAAACTCTATACAAAAAAATATGCATAAGCAGCATGTTTTGTGCCACTTATGCATAAAAAATTACTCTAATCCCATTTCCGATTTCACAACTTCGACAATTTCATTTACATATTGATCACAAATCTCTTCTGTCTTCGCCTCTACCATAACGCGGACAAGAGGTTCCGTTCCTGAAGGTCTTACTAACACACGACCTTCACCTGCCATTTGAGTTTCAACGTTAGTGATAGCCGTGCTTACTTTTGCATTATCTGTTACTGCGTACTTATCTGTTACACGTACATTCACTAGCTTTTGTGGGAATGTTTCCATGTCCGCTGCTAGTTTAGATAATGGTTTCCCTGTTACTTTCATGATGTTAACCAATTGAATTGCTGATAATAAACCGTCACCTGTCGTAATATAATCTAGGAAGATAATGTGGCCTGATTGTTCGCCACCAAGGTTGAATCCACCCTTTCTCATTTCCTCCATGACGTAGCGATCTCCTACAGCGGTTTGCTTAAACTCTACGCCGATTTCTTCAAGACCTTTATAAAAACCAAGGTTGCTCATGACCGTTGATACGACCGTACCGTGCTTTAACCAACCTTGTTCCTTCATGAACTTCGCGCAGATGAACATAATTTTATCGCCATCAACTATTTCACCATTCTCATCAATAGCAATTAAACGATCTGCATCACCATCAAAAGCTAATCCAATTTGAGCTCCTTTTTCAAGGACAAATGCGGCTAACGCTTCTGGGTGAGTTGAACCACAATTATCATTAATGTTAATTCCGTTTGGAGACGTTCCCATTGTAGATATGTCAGCCTCTAAATCAGCAAACAAATGCGGCGCTAATGATGAAGCAGCTCCATGTGCACAATCAAGAGCAATATGAATTCCTGAGAAATCTTCTTGGACCGTTTGCTTCAAGAATTGAAGATATTTTTGACTGCCTTCAAAATAATCATTAAGTTGACCAAGATCTCCACCAACGGGTCTAGGTAGCTCATCTTCACTATCTAGAAGACGCTCAATTTCCTCTTCTTGTTGATCCAATAATTTAAACCCATCTGGTCCAAAGAATTTAATTCCGTTATCCGGAACTGGATTATGTGAAGCTGAGATCATCACACCTGCATCTGCACTAAGTGCCTTTGTTAAAAAAGCGACACCTGGCGTCGAAATCACACCTAATCGCATGACTTCGGCTCCTATTGATAATAAGCCGGCTACAAGTGCACTTTCTAGCATTTCTCCGGAGATACGAGTATCTCTTCCAATAATGACTCGTGGTTTTTCCGTTTGTTTCGTTAATACGAAACCACCCATTCTGCCTAACTTAAAGGCAAGTTCAGGAGTGAGTTCCGTATTGGCTACTCCACGCACACCATCAGTACCAAAGTATTTTCCCATTTTATCATTCTCTCCTTCAAACAATCATCCATCAGAACGCAGATTTAATTTCTATTGGTATCGTACTATTCTCTAAAGTAAATCGAATATTTGGTGGTCCATTTACCTGTATGTCAACTACATGTTCTCCTATCGATAAATCACTTACATCAATAAACACTTGAATATCAGATAAGGTTAGCTTTTGTAATAACTCCTCTGATCCTTTTGCTAAAATGGTAATGGACCTATCATTAACAACAACTTCTTCTTCTCGTCCACCGATCACTTCAATAGGTACATCAGGGAACTCTTCTGTTTCTTCTGTCGTAATTGAAACCGTTACATTTACCTTTTCTGGCGTCACCCGCTCAATCCCTGGGGGAACTGGCACCGTCATCTCAAATGTTTGACTTTCGCTTAATTCACTTAAGTCAATCGTTCCAACATCGACGACATTCGTACGGTCGATTACATCCGTCGGACCGTAGATCGTTACTTCCTCAGGTTCGAATTTGATATTGCTAATACTGATACCATCTGGTAATTGCCCTGTTCTCGTAATTTTAGTAGGAACCATCCGATTCGGGCTTGTAATTGGTATCTTCACATCAACTACCTGAGGATCTACGGGTAAGAATAGTTCATTTCCATTCTCATCAAATAATTTAACAGGCGTTGTTTCCTCAATCGTTCGGTCAGCACCTGAAACATCGACAAATGCCTTTGCTGTGCTTACTTCAGCAACGAGACTTCTAGCTGCCGTTACATCCACATTAATAGGAGTCACAATGGGGGTACCAACCGTATAGCCTTTTTCAACTTCATTCGAGTTAATAATATCAACTTGAACAGGGAAAGATACGGTTTGCTTTTCTTGTAATTCAACCCTTACATACTGCGGAACAATGGAAACCGTTAGTTCACTTGGGAAATTTCGATGTTGAACACTTAATGTATGTACACCTTCTCCACGATCTGTTACATCCACAAATACTTCATAAGAAGGTCTAGTTAATTGAAAGAGCGTTAATTGAGCTTGAGGCCCTTTTAAATTAACCTGAACATGTTCTGTCTTATCCGTTATCGCATAATTCTCCTCATCATATAGAACAGTTAGCTCAACATCTTCGAGCGTATATGCTGGATTAATGGTCGGCAACACGCCCCCAGGTTGAGTGGTTAAGTTATCAATGTTTACCATCGTAAAGAGCATTAACGCAATAAAAAAAGAGATGATTCTAACAAACCATTGGCTATTAAACATCTTATCCATTTTTCTTTCCTCCCCACTGCCAACGTGAAGTGGTGGTGTTCTTACTTTCTATTAATAATTCTCGTTCTAACAAGCTCCGCAACTTTTCTTCATCAAGGTCACGATGCAATTCTCCATTTTTCGTTAACGACATAGCACCCGTTTCTTCAGACACTATAATGGTAATGGAGTCTGTTACTTCACTAACGCCAAGAGCCGCTCTATGCCTCGTACCTAACTCTTTTGAGATAAAGGGATTCTCCGATAAAGGTAAATAACAAGCCGCAGCTAAAATGGTATCGTTTTTTAAGATGACAGCCCCGTCATGAAGAGGGGTATTAGGAATAAATGTGTTGATTAATAACTCAGAAGTTAAATTCGCATTCATCTGAATACCCGTTTCTACATAGTCCGTCATCCCTGTCTCTCGTTCAAGCGACATGAGCGCACCAATTCGTCTTTTAGCCATATAAGATGTTGCTTTTATAATTGCATCAATCGATTTCTTAGCGTGATCATCTTGTGGAATCGTCCGACTTGAAAACAGCCTTCCTCTTCCTAATTGTTCAAGCCCTCGTCTAAGTTCTGGCTGAAAAATAATAATAATGGCCAGCAGACCATAAGTGATCGTTTGGTTCATTAAAAATTCTAACGTCCTCAGACCAAGGAAACGACTTAAAAACCAGATCGCTAAAATAACCGTGATTCCTTTAACTAACTGAACTGCTCTCGTACCGCGAATAATCATGATTGCTTTATAAACGACAAACGTCACAACCAATATATCAACAATTTGTCCAACATAGTTGAGCAAACGAAATTCTTCTAAAGAAAACATGGCTCTTCCTCCAAACCACTAACTTGTGTCAAAAGAGGCAAATTCATACTGCTAATCTCTTTCACTTTTCCCATTATATCATAGCGTTAATTAAAGTCCTACTCATTCGAGTCCCTTTGCTCAGTTATAGATATTACTTCTTTACCAAAGCTTTTCAGATGATACCAAACCCAATCTAGCGCTTGATTCACTTCGCTAATTTCCCCTGTAACTTGACCAACTGAAGCATAATAAGCTTCACTATTCACAAGTAACACATTACCTTGTATTTCTCCATCCACTTGCAATTCCCCGTTCCGAACGACAATATCTCCTTTGATCACTTCTCCTTCAGGAACGATCACACGACCACTTTCTTGATCAATCTGAACATGCCCAGACCCCGAAACAACGACCTGTTCTTCGCCACTGTTCCATAATGATGAAATGCTCGTTATCATTAATAAGAGAAATACAGCAGCTGATACAAGTACTGGATGTTTTCTCGTCCATTGTTTCCACTTTGATACTGGTTTACGTTCAGGTAACTTTGCCATAACGGATTCAGTAAAACCTAAAGGAGCTTCAATATGAGACGAACTTTGTACGAAAGCAATGACTTTCTTAAGTTCATGAAGGTGTTGCCTACAAGGCTCACATTCTTTTATATGATGATCAAGGATCTTTTTCTCTTCCTCTGTTGCTTCTCCATCAAGAACGTTCTGGATGAGTTCTTCATAATATTGTTTACATTTCATCTAATATCCCTCCTTATACATGGCGCATTCTCTTTCTAAGTGCTTCTCTACCACGGTGAATTCTAGTCTTAACAGTAGAAGGTGGAATATCTAATATTTCACTTATCTCATTAATTGATAAATCTTCAATATACTTTAAAATAATGGCCGTCCGATATTTCACAGGCAATTGATTGATTTCCGCTTGCACCCATTCCTGTCTTTCTAAACTAACCACTTGATCTTCAGGCAGTTCCTCATCAGAGGCTAATTGGGATTCGTACGTCAAACCATCAGATCCTTTTACTTCTTCTTGTAAATAATAATCAGGTTTTTTCTTACGTAAACGATCAATGGCTACGTTCGTTGCTATACGAAAAATCCAAGTCGAGAATTTTCGATCGATATCAAACCGATCAAGATTCGTATAGGCTCGTAAAAATGCTTCTTGGGCAACGTCCTGCGCTTCATGCAAGTTTCCTACCATGCGATAAGCCACTTGAAATACTTTATCTTTATATAGTTCAACAATTTCTGAAAACGCTTGTTGATTACCTTTCCTCACTTCCCGAATTAACCTCTTTACAATTGTATCCATTTTGTTACCCCTACCTACATTCGTTCTAGTTTTTTTACGTTCAGATTCAAAAAAAGTTTCATGATCTATTCATTTCTTCATCATAACATGATTAATGTTTTCTTTTTGCCATTATAGGGTATAAAATAAACAGACTTTGTAAAGTAACCTAGTTTGAGCAAGGCGATAACCTCAAATTACAAGAATTTCAAAAAGGATGTGGGAGACATGAACAGAGAACAGCAACTCTTACACGATATTGAGAAGTGTAGAGAATTGTTAAATCAAAAAGGACAAACGTCTTCTTTAATTTCAGAAGAAATAATCGGTTATAGTCATAAACTAGATTTGCTTTTAAATGAATATGACTACTTAATTAACAAAGCCTCAAAAAGAAATAAGGCAACAACTATATAAAAAAAACCATAGATAAACATCCATGGTTTCAAGTAATCATATATTATAAGTGGAGCCTAGCGGGATCGAACCGCTGACCTCCTGCGTGCAAGGCAGGCGCTCTCCCAGCTGAGCTAAGGCCCCATCATATTGGAGCGGAAGACGAGATTCGAACTCGCGACCCCCACCTTGGCAAGGTGGTGTTCTACCACTGAACTACTTCCGCAAACAATGTATTAAAGTAAAGATGAGCCATGAAGGATTCGAACCTTCGACCCTCTGATTAAAAGTCAGATGCTCTACCAACTGAGCTAATGGCTCTAAAATGGCTGGGCTAGCTGGATTCGAACCAACGCATGACGGAATCAAAATCCGTTGCCTTACCGCTTGGCGATAGCCCAATCATGGTGGAGGGGGACGGATTCGAACCGCCGAACCCGGAAGGAGCGGATTTACAGTCCGCCGCGTTTAGCCACTTCGCTACCCCTCCATGATGAACGATGCCGGCCAGAGGACTTGAACCCCCAACCTACTGATTACAAGTCAGTTGCTCTACCAATTGAGCTAGGCCGG
>NZ_JAQQWT010000040.1 GCF_028610705.1 Halalkalibacter alkalisediminis | reverse complement strand
TCCCCGAACCATTTCGGAGCACATGTTGAAAGGCTTGATACTCCCCGTGTAAATCACTAACAAAATGTTCTGTCCCCTTTGGTAGACTAAGGATGGCTTCTAGATTAATAATTTCAGTGACCACTTTTTCTTCACAATCATATTTTTGGGCCAACAAATCTAAATATTTTGAGTTCACAATTATGTATCCCCTTCCAAAATTCATCATTGTTTAATATCAAAAAGATTGCAATTACATACTTACATTATAAGAGAAACTCAAATCGAAACTAGTTTTATATGTTCATTGTCTATGTTAACTTTAAATATACCCATTCGATTAGTTGCTACTATTATATCACAACGGGACAAGGGGACAGGCCCGCCTAAGGGGTGATCCCGAACCCCCTCTCCATTAAAAAATATTCAAAAAAAGCCTAAGTTTAACCTCAGGCTTTGGATGATCCCCTATAACTCTTCAGACATTAATGCTGCTTAATCCGATATTAAATGATGAGTCAATACTCTTCACACCTATTTTCTAACTTCGTTTACTTATTATATTTAGTAAATAATTATAGTTTTCAACGTAAACAACGATAGGACTTTACTTGGAGGGGTGGGTATGGTAGGCTGGTTAGTCTGCTGAAACACCTACTTCAGCCTTTCAAGACCAATCATACCCACAGAGGCTCCAAGTCAAGTCCTTAAACGCTTTTCTATGGTTACATGTAAACAATGATAAAGGGTGCACCATATCAGTGTTTTGAAACGGATACTATATATAAGCTACCCGTTTACTTTAATAAGAAAATTATAGTTTCTTTTCAAAAAAGGTTAGGGATAGTTGTTCATTTACTGTGACTTTTTGAATATTTTCAAATCCATTCTTTATATAAAAACTAACTGCTGGAGCATTTTTAGAACCTGTCGCTACTTTTATTGTTTTAACCTCGAAATTACTTTCAAGGAAATTTAAAAGTCTTTGTGCAATTCCTTTTCTAAAATGGCTTGGATGTACAATTAACCTATGAATATCAACTTCATCATTTTCTACTTTTATTGATATTGCTCCACACAGCTCTTCATTTGTGTAATAACCAAAGAAAGTTTCTCCGCATTGTTGCAAAGTATCAACAGTATCTTTTAATGGTGGTATTTCACAAGAACCAATTATTTCTGCTTCTACTTTATAGGATGGTATTTGTATGTTTAGAACTTTTTCAGCGTTTTTTCTATTACTTATTTTAATTTCTTTTATCAAGGTAATCCCTCATTTAATCAATTTCTTCTTCCACAAAACTACTCTTTACTTCAACAAGAAAGAGCAATTACCCTTTATTGAGCAAACACTAGCCGTTTGTTTAAGTACCTTAATTCAAAAATCAAAATTAGAAGAAAGGTGCTACCTTCTTTACAAGGAAATCTTGGGCTATCTAAAATATTATCCATCCACCGACTCCAAACCCTATCGATATAAATAATGAAAAAGATGCTTTTAATGAAATTACTACTATGATTAATAGCACAGCGGTAGCAGGAAACCCCCATAGGACACCTAAAGCAAATTTACTTAGATTGGTTGTTTGTTCTCCTTGTATATAAAGCCAAAACAGACTCATCAAACTCACTAAGGGTAAAGCGGCAATTATCCCACCATACTTTGGAAAAACTTTTGCCACTTCTGTTACTAAGCCAATAATGATTGCTGAGACCAGAATTTTTACAATTAAAAACATTTCCTCGCCTCATGACTAAGAAGAGCAAATGCCTTTTCTATCAATTCAATTTCAGATGCGTCAAGGTTTTCTAATACACTTTTTAGTTTTTCATTATCTAATCGTGTATGTCTATACAATACTTCATTACCTTCTTTAGTCAAAATCACAAATACTTTTCTTTCATCTTCAATGCTTCTTTCTTTGGATACAAAGCCCTTTTTAATTAGTCTTTTAATGTGTTCAGAAGCAGTATTATGAGTCACACCTATGTATGTAGCTAAATCACCTATCGTTGTTTCTTGCTTCTTTTCTATGTGTTGTAATAATCGTATAGCTTGGTGCGAAATATTTTCTTGAGGAACGTAATGTAGTAAATGATAAATATCTGTCCAATTTTGATTTATATTATTAACTGTGTTCTTTTGAGTCATATCGATAAACCTCCCCTCTTTTTATATCTCATATTACGATATATTCTTATGTAAAGATAAAGTAGATTTCAATAATAAAAAAACCACCGTTTTGGTAGCACTATTAAGGGGATGTAGTGGTGACAGTGAACGTCACTTGCATATAGAAAAATGCCTGTGATTTCGCATTTTCCCAGTTTCATACTGTACCGACTTATCCTATTATCCATGTATTCGACACTTCGTGTCGGAATGTTGGAATTCATTAAGAGAGAAGTTTCTCGCTGAATATCCATGCGAAGACTTTTGTGTATCCGTTCTCTTCCCGTTTTGGTGAAGGGAGTGAGAGATTGGCTAAAGTTCATGTTATTCCTCGTTTTCACATCAGCAAGGGGGAATAGGTACACATTCGCTATTTTATATGTTCTGAAACCCAAACTGTAAAACTTTTTATAAGTTGGAGGTGGGTTTGCAGGATGTTCGTACTTCCCGACAGGTTTAAGACGATTGTATATGAATGCTTGCAACTCATAGGCAAGACGTGAGAACTCAGCATTAACATGTGTTGCTCGATTGAAGTAATTATGAATCCCCAAAACAAAGCTATTAAAGAGTAAGGCATTTTGAGCAGTCGGTGAGGTTCTGATTTTCTGAATATGCTTTCTTGCCTCATCCTTGATCTTCCGCATTTTATTGGCTTTGATGCCTGTGTGTGCTACTCTCTTTTTCCCTTTGCGATTCGCACGTATCGTGAATCCGAGGAATTCTGATTCTCGTTTTCGTAGATTTATAACTTGTGACTTTTCTGGAGAAATATCTAATTTCAGACGATCTTTTAGGTATAGCCTCACGGCATGGTCCCACCTTTGAGCGGTTTTCCAATTCCGACAGAGAATTTTAAAATCGTCCGCATAGCGGACAAGGTACCCCTCTTTAAGACTGGTACGCTTTTTAGCATACCTTTCGCCTTCTTTTGTTTTATAAGGTTGATTTAAGGGGAAAAACTCAACATTGATCGGCTACCCATTGGTCTAAGTCGTTTAGTACCACATTTGAAAGTAATGTCGATAACAACCCAACTTGCGGCGAGCCTTTTGTGGGTATACCTTAGCCGTCAATTTCAGCTTTTAGCATTTTAGAAATACACGCTCGGCATACCTTTTCCGAAGGAATGGCTTCAGCCTCTCTTCTGCCGAATCTACCTGTACTTCAAACCCCTTGACCTGTCAGTCAAGACGCATGCAGGAGTATTGACTTTGATGGTTTCAGGAAACATGGATCCATCATTCCCATCCTCTGTTGTAAAGTTAAGATTAATCATATGTAATCTCCTGTTTTTCACGCTTAATGTGCTTATAACAGAACTTGTCGATCGTGCTTCGTTTACTTCAATAAGAAAAGAAGTAATCCCTGCTTATTGAAGGATTGCTCTCCTTTAGTTGAAGTAGTTTTTAACTTCATTGTTACCTTTTAAAATTACTAACTTGTTATTGTAAGATGTTAACATATCAAATATTTCTGGCTTACTTTTATGTTCAAAAACCGTATTGTAGTTATATAAATCTTTTAAAATTTTTAATGTCGGTTTATAGTTTGCTTTTTCAATACCGATTTTTTGCATAAGAAACCTCTTAATTATTCTAAATCTTCTTGTAGAAAAATTAGTATCTAAAAATAAAATTAAATCAGCATTTTTAAAACATGGAGATACCCATTTATGATGAACCCCTTCAATAATCCAGTTTTCGGTGATGACTATTGAACTTAAAAACTCATTTCTTTCTTGTTCAGTTCTTTTAGTATCTCCACTATCAAACCTTTTCCAAACTACATTATCTAATTCGTAATAGGGAATGTTTAATTGATTAGAAAGTGTCTTAGCTAAGGTTGTTTTTCCACTTCCGATTGAGCCAATTATATGTATTCTTTTTGGAATAGTCTTTTCCATATAACCCCTCACTTTGTACAGTTCTTGTTATACTATCCTTTTCTTCATCTTAACATTATTTCCCAGTTATAAACCAATTAAAAAAGCCGTATTCGCAGCTTCCTGGATCTTAAACTATTGCTAACCTTTAGTTCAATAACTCTTACAGTATAAACTTGTTTCTAATCCTTATTAAATCTCCCCATGACGTAAAAGGAAAAGGGGCCATCGCAACCCTGCGCTTATTCCCTACCCCCATCGAATTACGTTCCATGGAAGCTCAGGATATCGTTAAAGGATGGAAAACAAAAATGAAGCGTCACGCTGGACTAAAAAAAGCCCATTCACTAGTTGAATTAGCTAAGCATTCTATTGGTAACCAACAAGCACATGATGCTTATAAATTACACCTAGAACAATGGTTTATCACTTCAAGGTTGCGTGAAATCTATAATACTTCTAAAACAGAAGAGGTCAAACAAAAGAAGAATGAACTCATTAAATATATTAAGTGGACAGATGAAGAAACCATTAAGGTTTACGAGCATTATTTTGACGAAGAAAACCACCGTAAAGCCCTTGATGGAATGTTGGAGAATATGGCACAACAAGAGAAAGAATACATGGAACAAAGGAAAAACAGTTATAAGAAGAAACCGAGCTTAAAAGCCATAGAACTTAACAATCAAGATATTGAGTTAGATGACGAAATACAAGAATTATTAGATGGATTGGAGTGATATACACTGACTGTATTAATAAATAAACCACATTCACTTTCTAGACACACATCCATTTTCCTCCACGACGTGGGTCTGCACTCCCCTCTATTTTGTTGGGAAGCAGAGATAGAGCATGAACTCCTCCATAGAAGATAGAATTAGGGTAATACTTCAATGAATAATCTCTTTCAAGAAGAATTCTTTCTTCCGACTCCGGTAATCTTTCCTCCATAAAAATGTAATCCTCATCAACGAAGTATCGAAATGCATCTGTCACACTTTGTAATGGTAACCCTTGCTTTATATGTTGAATTAAAATCTTTGTCAGCATATTCGGTATTCTCTTCCCACCAGAAGAACCTATTATAATTTTTTCCTTTTCACTGATGAGGATAGATGGAGCAATAAAACTTTGAGGTTTTTTTCCAGGTTCTAATTTATTTCGGGTTATAGGCGGCTCACTAAAATTACGCATTTGATTATTTAAGAAAAATCCATTAACACAAATTCCTGATCCAAATAAATCGCTTAATGTATTCGTAGTAGAAACCATCATTCCATTACCATCAACTACGACAAAGGCTGTCGTATTGTTGTAATCAAAGGTTTGAGTGAAATATTGTTCCTTATATAACTCATTTTTTACAAAAACTTTATTTAACAGTCTTTCACAGTGTTGTTGACTGATAAAGTCTTGTTGGTCCATATCGGAGAATTCAGGATCCTCATTAAATAAGATACGTTCTGCATAGCAAGTACGTAAAATTTGAGCCAGTTGATCAATAAAATCAGCACTATATCTGTCGAATTGTTCAAGTTTCATCATTTCTGACATTTGAAGTAGTTGGATAAGCATACTTCCAGCTAAAGGGGCTGGAGCGCTATAAATAGTGTAATCATCATATGAACCTTGAAGCACCTCGCTTTTTCTCACTGTGTAGCGTTGCAGATCACTAAGGTGTAGGTCTGGTACTGTTTCACAAATGGACTTTCCAATTTCACCGGTGTAAAAAACGTCGGAACCATGCTTAGCAATCTCAGTTAATGTAGCTGCAAGCTGAGGTTGCTTGATGCTCGTTTTAAGCGCTTTAGGAACTCCATCGTCATAAAATTGAGACAAGCCACTTCGGTTAAGATGCTCAGAAATGGCAAGCTGTTGGATGAGTACAGAATGAGCCGGATAGCCACCTTCGGCAAGGTGAATGGCCGGTTCTATTAAATGGTTCCATTTTAATGTACCTAAATCATCATGAATTCGTTCCATCCCTTTTATAAATCCAGGTACTCCAATTTTCAGATTGGACACGCTGCCTTTCCATGGTGCACACTCTCTATAATCATAAAAGCTTGGCTTTTGGTCGTTATTTGAGTGAATCATCATCACGCCACCACCACCAATTCCAGAACCATACGGCTCCAAAACACTTAAAGCAAAAGAAATCGCAATAGATGCATCAACTGCATTCCCCCCTTTTTTTACAATGTCTAACCCAACATCTACAGCTAGGGGGTGCGCTGCACTCACTCCAGACCTTCCCTCTTGAAAACTGTTCATAAATGTCCCTCCTTTCATATTGCTCACATGAATTAATTTTCTTGTATTGTAAGAATAAATTCATGTAAGGCTTGCACCATTGAAATGAACAACTCCAAGTTTTCATTAGGATTCCTAATTTTTTTGTTAATTTCCATTTGTAAACTTTGCAAACCGAGATCGTGATAACAATAAGCTGTAACCGTTCCCGGGTGTTTTGCAGGAAAAGCGGAATTTTCACACACACTCATGATGTTATACTTTTTAAACGTTTCTGTTAGTTGGTCCACTACGTTATGATTAATCGTCAATCCGTGTTGCGTCCCAAGGTCTACATCGAACTCTCTCTCCTCAGAGGCACCATGGAGGTCTATCACATAACGAATATCAAAAAGTTTAGCAAGCTTTCTTATCTGTTCTTTATACTCACCACCAATCACAAAATTTGGGTCTTCTGAAGTGCAACGTGTTGTATAGATTAAATGACAATTCGTATAACGCTGTAGGAGGAGGCCGATTGTCCCTGTATAATCATCTTGCTCCTTTATTCGATTGTTCCTAAATAGCTTCGTCGCGTGAGGAGCTGAGAGTAAGACGGGTACAAATCCACATTTAACATCAAAAGGAATTTGAGCCCCTGTTTGACCTGTATAGTCATTGAAAGCAAATTGCTCCTCGAAAAAACGAGAGAACGAATAAATTTCCTCTTCTGAAATCACCATTATGCCTCCATTCTTTTCGTTGACTCCATTGCCTTGACTTTATCCGTTGTCATATTAAAACCAACTGGAAAATGACATGCCACAGAATGTCCATTTTGGTTCGCATCTTTTAACTCCGGTGCATGTTCTTTACAAACTTCATCTGCATAAGGACAGCGAGTATGGAACCTGCACCCAGTTGGCAAATCTACTGGACTTGGCATTTCGCCATACATTGTATGTTGTTCTTGCTTCGCACGCAGACTAGGATGGCTGACTGGAACAGAAGCTAACAATGCTTCTGTATAGGGGTGTTGTGGGTTGGTAAGAAGTTGTTCTTT
Organism: Halalkalibacter alkalisediminis; assembly: GCF_028610705.1. Classification (GTDB taxonomy): domain Bacteria; phylum Bacillota; class Bacilli; order Bacillales; family Bacillaceae_D; genus Halalkalibacter; species Halalkalibacter alkalisediminis. Next base: position 16,106 of record NZ_JAQQWT010000040.1, on the reverse strand, counting down.
TTCTGCTATTTCTACTATTTTCCCTAAATACATCACAGCAACTCGATTACTGATATATTTAACAGCCGGGATTCCATGAGCTATAAATATTAAAGTCAGGTCAAATTCCTTTTGCAGCTTCAATAAAAGATTAAGAATTTGAGCCTGAATCGAGACATCCAATGCGGAAACCGGCTCATCACATACAATTAACTTAGGCCTTAATGCCAAAGCTCTAGCAATACCAATTCTTTGCCTCTGTCCTCCACTAAATTCATGTGGATACCTACTAGCACTATCTGCGTTTAGACCGACAACTTCGAGCATTTCAAACACTTGCTTCTTTAGTTCTGCACCTGATGCTATTTTGTGCGTTCTCAATGGCTCAGCAACAATATCAAACACTTTCATCCTGGGATTTAATGAGGAGTAGGGATCCTGGAAAATCATCTGAATATCCTTACGTTTTTCACGTAATTTTTTTGCGGATAACCGCGATAGATTTATTCCCTCAAAAGAAATTTCACCGTCTGTCGGATCTAGCAATTGTATAATTAATTGTCCCAAAGTTGATTTCCCACACCCTGATTCCCCAACAATCCCAAGGATTTCTCCTTTATGAAGATGAAAATCAACACCATCAACAGCTTTCAAATATTTTTTTTTAAAGGGGAGCTTCCCCTCAGAAACATCAAAATGCTTTTTTAATCCTTTCACCTGTAGCAAAACATCTTGATTGAATTCCATAGTATAATCCTCCTAAACGTGAACGGTCTTAGCGTTTTCTTTATTGATCAACCAACACCTCACCTGATGGGCTTGTGATACCTCTACTAATTCTGGCTCTTTCTTACAGTCTTCGGCTGCATACTTGCACCTATCAAAAAATCTACATCCGGTTGGCAACGCCGTTGGACTCGGAACCGTACCTTCAATTGGCACTAATTCCTCTTGAGTAAAATCTAGCTTAGGTGTACTGTTTAATAGAGCCTTTGTATAAGGGTGTAGTGCATGGTCAAAAATCGTAAATACATCTCCCTGTTCTACTACCTGACCTGCGTACATTACAATAACTCTGTCTGCTAATTCAGCTACAACACCTAAATCATGTGTGATGAATAAAATAGCAACCTCTTCTTTTTCTGATAGCTCTCTTACTATATTCAAAATCTGTTTTTGGATTGTAACATCGAGTGCTGTAGTAGGTTCATCCGCAATCAGGAGCTTAGGTTGACAACTTAGAGCCATTGCAATCATTACCCTCTGACGCATCCCACCACTTAAAAGATGTGGATAAGAAGAAAATACTTTTTCCGCCCTTGGAATTCCCACTTTTATTAATAATTCGATCGTCTGTTGTTTCGCCTTAGATTTGCCAATCTTTTGATGCATCAATATACTCTCCATAATTTGCTTACCAACCGTCATAACTGGATTTAGCGAAGAGAGCGGCTCTTGAAAAATCATCGAAATCTCATTGCCTCTAATTCTCTGCATCTCCTTTTCAGAAGCCTCTACTAGATTTAGTCCTTCAAAATGAATACTTCCATTAACAATTTTCCCGGCCTCACTTAATAGTCTCATGATGGATAATGAGGTCACACTTTTCCCTGACCCGGATTCTCCTACGATCGCTACCTTCTCCCCTTTTTGAACCGTAAATGAAACATCCTCTACTGAAGGAACCGTCCCATTTATCGTAAAAAAGTGTGTCTTTAGCCGGTTCACTTGTAAGATTACATTTTCGTTCATCGTCTCCCCTCCCAAATTTTGATTACCCTTTATGAACGTTATCTGAGTTGCTTCTACCTATCCTTTCAAGCTACTATTGTATTTCTTAATTTTACGACCTTGTGGAAGCTTGAGACTGTGGATCCAACACATCACGCAACCAATCACCTAATAAAATAATTCCTAATACCGTAATTGTGATCGCAATACCAGGAAATGTCGCAATCCACCAGCTTGTGGCTAAGTACTCTCTTCCATCACTCAAAAGAGCACCCCATGTTATGGCAGAAGGGCCCAATCCAAGAAAACTAAGAGAAGATTCAACCATAATGGTCGTCGCAACACTGAGAGTTGAAATAACAATGATCGAAGACGTAACGTTAGGAAGTAGATGCCTTAAAAAAATCATATAATCTTTTACACCAATGGATTTGGCCGCTTTGACGTACTCCCTTTCTTTCAAGCTTAAAACTTCACTCCGTACAACCCGAGCATAGGTGTACCAAGTAGCTATCCCAACAACTAAGATAAACATGAACAAACTTGGATTTAAAAAACCTAATATAAACAAAGCGATGAGGATTACCGGAATGGCAATATTCGCATCGACAATCCGCATAAAGATACTGTCTATCCATCCCCCATAATAGCCTGAGATCAAACCAATAGGTATGCCGATTAACCCAGCTACAAGAACGGAGCTTATCCCCACTAGTAAGGATATTTGACTTCCGTAAATGACTCTACTTAAGAGATCCCTTCCTAAGCGGTCTGTTCCTAGAAAATGTTCTGACTGACCACCATCGATCCATGCTGGAGGAATAGAAGCAGCAGCGAGATTAACTTCCCTTGCATCATGAGGAGCTAAGGCAGGGGCAAAGAGTGCTGTTAAAGCAACCAACAAAACAATTCCTATACCTAAGCTGCCGGTTTTGCTGGCCAAAAGCAATTTACACCATTTCATCAACGTTGACTTATTCCTTTCTTTCGGCAACATGAAGCATCTTCTCCTTATTTATACGTAATTCGAGGATCCACCACACGATATAGAAGATCTGCAATTAAATTAGCCCCGATTACTAAAATGGCAATGACAAACATACACGCTTGAACGACGGCCATATCTCTAGCATGCACTGCAGAGATGACCAACTGGCCTATTCCCGGCCAGGCAAAAACAACTTCGGTTACTAAAGCACCCCCAACCAATGTAGAAATATTAATGGCTATTAATGTAATGACAGGAAGTAGTGAGTTACGTAAACCATGCCTATATATCACGCTAAAATGGTTTAATCCCTTACTTCGGGCTGTTCTCATATAATCTTGATGTAGGACGTCTAACATTTTCGAACGTAACATTCGAGTGATTTCGGCAGCCATGGCTGTACCCGTTGTAATCGCCGGCAATATTAAATGAGCTAACGAGCCCCTTCCTGATACAGGAAACATTTGAAAATATACTGAAAAAAGCAAGACTAGCATTAATCCCAGCCAAAAGTTAGGCATTGCTTTCCCTAGAACCGATGAACCACTAATAAAAAGGTCTACAGGAGAATTCTTTTTTATAGCTGAAAGAACACCTAGCGGAATCGAAATAATAATGGATACAATAATCGCTGCTGTCATCAATTCAAACGTTGCAGGTAATCTTTCCAGTACAATTGGTAAAGCTTGTTGCTTATAAATAAAAGACTGACCGAATTCCCCCTGTATAACATTTAATAAAAAAATGCCGTATTGTACGATAACCGGCTTATCTAACCCCATTGCCTTTTGCATGGCTTGAATCTCTTCATTACTAGCATTTTCAGGCAACATAAGGACAACTGGATCACCTGATACATTGACAAAAACAAAGACAACAAACGAAATAATCAATAACACTGGTACAATTTGTGCTATTTTTTTCAGAAAATATGCCACGTACTTTTCTCCTCCTCCCTAACAGATGCGTCAAAAAGAATTCTAAGAGGAAGGACTAACAACGATTTTGCTAGATCCTTACCTCTTATGTCACTTTCACGTACTCACTGGACATACACGTTACTTGAATTAAGCGATTATTGAATAATCATATCCTTAATAACGAGCATACTATCGGTTCTCGGAGTAAAGATCACGTGATCATTTACACCATACACCTCATTTTGCAAATATAAATAAATCTTTGGACGTTCTTCAGCTACGATTTCCTGAATTTTTTGGTACTGTTGTTCTCGTTCTTCGAAATTCATATTCGTTAGGGCCGTTTCCCAAAGCTCAACGATTTCATCATTTGCATAACTTGCTCTATCCCATGCCGTACTTGTAGCAAATTCCTGCAGCCCGATCGAAGAATCAAAAATGGAATTTCCGTATGCCGCAAAATACATATCACCGTATTCACCGTTATTCCTCAACTCTAGGAATCTACTCCATTCCTCAAACTTAAGATTCACATTAATACCCACCTGACCTAGCATGGCGGCAATCACTTCATTAATTTCATTTGATTTCAAATATTGATTATTCGGAGAAGTTAACGTAAGTTCTAATCGATCTGCATAACCTGCTTCTGCTAATAATTGTTTCGATTTTTCTATATCGTACAAATTGCTGTTAAATAGGTTTGGATGAGCTCCAAAATTGCCTGGGGTAATTCTCGTTCTCGTTGGTGTACCTTCCCCTAACAAAATTTGCTGAGTAATTGCTTCCTTATCAATGGCCAATTCAATGGCTTCACGTACTCTAGGATCTGATGTTGGATGTTCTTCACCGTGATGTATACCAAGAAAACCTACTCTTTGTGACGGTGCTGATACGGCTGACACGCCATCTTGAGCGTTAATTCTTTCCATATCATCTGGTGTTATATCTGTAATAATGTCTACTCCACCTGTTAACAATTCATTAATTCTAGTAGACGTTTCAGGTATGACACGAAATACTACTTGATCTACGTCCTGAATTTTGCCTTCAAAATAGTTCTCATAAGGTTCAAGCACCACTCGGTCATCCCTTACCCACTCCACAAATTTAAGAGGACCTGTTCCGATAGGTTCATTTAAAAAGTGATCCCACCCATGCTCTTCAATGTAATTTTTAGGTAAGATCCCTGATCCGATACGAGAAAGAAGATTGAGCAACGTTGGTTGTGCACCTTCAGTTATAATCTCAAACTCGTAATCATTTATCACTTTTACCTCTTCTATAATTTTCAAATTACTATGCTCTTGCAATGTTTCGTCTTTTGCCACTCTATCTAAGGTAAATTTGACATCCTCAGCTGTTAATGGATCACCATTATGGAATGTCACTCCCTCTTTTAGGGTCATAGACCAGGTAACATCATCTACCGCTTCATAGCTGTTCAATAAATCAGGTTCAATCTCCATGTTTGTTTGTCTTTTTAGTAAGTAACTGAAAACATTAATATGCACTGCTTCCGTGTGTATTTCATTATGGTCGTGAATATCAAATGATGCAATATCTGATGGAATGGCAATGGTTAACTTTCGCTCGTTTGTCGATTCTTCAATAGAAGTTTCGTTAGCATTTAAAGTAGGTTCTTCCGCATTTTGACTTGTGTTTTCTGAATTTGAGCAAGAAGCTAGTACAAACATAAAAGCAAGCAACACACCAATTACTTTTAGTCGATTCTTCATATTTCTTCGCCCCTTTTCTATTATCCTATTTCTCCAATTCGTGAACCCTTTGATTCATTACAGAACGTAAATAGTAAAACATTTTAGGATAATTATATCTCTTTCCTCACTCTTGCCCACACAGCAGATTTTAAAAAAATGAAATCAAAAACAACCTCCTTTTTATCCATTTGTTTTTAAATAGGCAGCAGGGGATCAAATGGTCCTTCACCCTAAGACTTCATAAAACAATGTAATAAAAAATGACTGCACACATGTGAATATCATTAAATGAAATCTATTTTCCAATGAGAATGCCGCCTATTTTGTTTTGTCAAACGCTTCCGTTTGTAAAACAATCATATTAAAATTCAGAATTCTCATACAACTGCCAAAAATATAGAAATAAAAAACAAATGACTGTAAATTCTCCTTAACTACTGGCATCAAGCAATGGTTAAGACACATTTTTACCGCTTTATTCGCGAGTAAAATAATGACGGTTCAGCATAATGACGTGTTTAGCCGACACTATTATCATTATGAATTCAGTATTACTTGTCCTACACCTGCCTGTAAGTTACATAGTGATAACAAAAACAAAGCCACATTTGTGGTCTCAGCAAGATTGTAGTAAAATAAAAATATTCAGAATTTATTTTATGTATTATAAAAATCTAACAATATTAATGTAAAATGTGGGAAGGGGCGTATATGATTCAGGTATTTAGAGGGAAGTATTTCCTGAAGATTTTATTGTTATTTAGCACCAGTATCATTACCTTAATGTTGTGTATATCATTAGCACTATATTTCATTAGCGATGCTCATTTAGAAAAACAATTGATTGAGTCCAACCTTGAATTAGTTGGACAAGTTAAAAAACGAATAGAAAATGAGTTGGATTTTATTCAAAGCGGAATTTCCGAGACCATTGTAAACAGAGACGTCATACAAGCTCTATATAATAAGCAACTGGAAAATGACTATGAGAAGATAGTTCCCTTAAACCAAAAATTAATTAATACTTCTTTGATACTAAAGAATGTATATAGTGCCGATTTGTATTTACCTGCATCTCAAATAGTAATATCAAGTCTCAATGGTGCTACCTCATTCAACAACCTTTCCACTCAAAGAAAGGAATTCTATCAAAATGTTCAAGCTCTCCGTAAACCTTATTGGAACTTTAACAGCCCAAGTACAAGTACTAATGTCATTTCATTTTTTCAACCTCTCCCTGTCGGGTCAAATTTTCCTCAGGGGTATTTTTCAATACACGTTCACGAAACACTACTACTCAATATTCTTGATAACGCTTCTCTCTCAGACGTTGGCGATTATTATGTTATGAGACGAAACGAGCGGATTATGTTACATAAAGATAAGGAGAAGGTTGGGATGGCTTCAGAGTTACCTTCTGAGTATACTTCCCGCATTCTTACAGGATCAGAAGTTGGTTACTATAAACACCCAACAGAAGATAAGCTGCTATTCTACGGAAGAATAAACGAGAATGATTGGGTAATCATATATGAGATCCCAGAATCAAAGCTTCATTCCAACAGAAGCCTAGGTTTTAATATGTTATCTGCTACGGGGATAGGGCTTTTCTTATCGATAGTAATTGCATTCATCATCGCAACTTATTTATACTCTCCACTACACAGAAGGCTAGAGGTTATAAACAAACCTACAGATTCACTTTTATTTCATGAATGGAATCTCATTGATTCCGTTCAACAGAAAGAAAAGGAAAGAATAACAGAGCTATCAACAAAGGTTAAAAATAATCAAGAGCAATTATTAGATGCTTTCTTAGTTAAATCACTCTTAGGTTCTCAAGATTCGTTCCGTAATAATAGCGCATCTTCCTTATTTGCCCACCTTCAAAATACGTATCCTGTTGTCCTTGTTGTTGAAGTTGAAAAGTCCAACGGCAGTGAACAAAAAGGGAATCAATTTATAATGGACATGAAAAGAGTTTGTCGGGATGCTAGTAAACAGTATGACGTAAAAGTAATCTGTGTCCCTATCAAAGATTCACAACAATTTGCCATAATCCTCCCGTTTAAAAAGCTTTTAATTGATCCGGTTAAACATGATACTATTCTGAATTTAGCCGAAAGGATTCAACAATCCGTTCAAAATGAACTTCAACTTCAAATCTCTATAGGTATTGGTACTTTACAAGAAAGATTTGTAGACCTAAGGTGTTCATTTTTGGAAGCATTGGAAGCCTTACAATTTAAGCTGGTAAAAGGAAATAATCGAATTATTAGTTTTGAAGAATTGCGCTACACTGATCCTTTGCAATACCCATATTCCATAGAAGATAAGATAATAAAAGCATTAAAAAATGATCACGATCAAGCCTATATGGATCATTTTGACCAATTTGTAGATCATCTTAAAGACCAAAATTGTACTCCAGAGAGTATATACCATGCCTTTAGTATGTTATATACATCTCTCTACAGAGCCTTGGACGAACACAATGCTGTTGACAACTTTACCTTGAATAAATTTTATGCAGTCTTACATCAGAAGAACTCACTACGGGAATTAAAAAAGTGGTTTAAATCAGAAATCCTTTTAGAATTTATGGAGAAAGCTGAGCAATTGAATGGAAATCGAAGTGGACAAAAGATACAAAAAATAATGGATTATTTACAGGACCATGTAACGGAGACTCACACGTTGACATCTGTTTCAGACCATTTTGATCTTAATGCGAGTTATTTGAGTAGGCTTTTTAAGCAATCTACCGGGAAAAGTTTTGTGCAGTATTTAACCGAACTAAAGATTCAAGTTGCAAAACAAATGTTAATAGAGACAAATTTATCTGTGTCAGAAGTTGCTACTCACGTCGGGTATACAGAAAGGACTTTCAGTAGAGCATTTAAAAAGATAACGAATACTACCCCTGCCAATTACAGATTAAAACACAAATGACTTTGTATGAGTACGATCTTTAAAGTTATAGGTTCAAATGTTTTAGATCACGGTTCACCTGTAAAAGGAGGGCACTGAAAAGGGAAAACCTCCCTTTTTTTCAGTGCCCTCTGTAAAATAAGTTTTAAATTACTTTACTTCACTATACATATAATTATTCGTGGTTTTCACTTGATGCTGCTTTAAGAAATCTAATGCAAATTGAGCTAGCAAAGCCGTTCCGTAGGGCATTGCTTCTTCATCAATATCAAACAAAGGGTGGTGATGGGGATAAATTACCCCTTTTTTTTCATTTCGAACTCCTAGCCTAAAAAATAGACTTGGTACTTTCTCTGTATAATAAGAAAAATCTTCTCCGCCCATGGATGGGGAATTAAATGTTAATTTATTTTTACCCAAAACTTTTTCTGTAGTTTCTTCAAATAAAGAGATTAATTCTGGGTCATTTCTAACAGATGGATACCCTTCTTCATAATCAAATTCATATGTTGCACCAAATGCTAGGCACACACCAGAAACGACCCTTTCTAACTCATTTTGTACCATTAGCTTGATATCTTTCTCTAAGGTGCGAACCGTACCCTCTAAAGTTACGCAAGGAGCTATTATATTTCTAGCAAACCCTCCTTGTATTTTTCCTATTGTGATAACAGCACTGTCCAAGGGATTTAATTTCCTACTTACAATATGCTGGATCGACGATATCACTTGTGCTGTTACTGCAATGGAGTCAATGGTTTGGTGGGGATGTGCAGCATGCCCACCCTTCCCAATTATCTTTAAGACAAACCGATCGGAATTAGCAGTACTCACTTTAGGACTAACCGTTACAAACCCAGTAGGTAACGTGGGTTGAACGTGTAATGCCGCAGCAGCTTTTACTTTGTAAAAATCTAATACATTCTCATCAATCATCTTTTTAGCACCTGCTAATCCTTCCTCTGCCGGTTGAAAGATAATTTGGATATTGCCGGTCTCAATCTCAACTTCTGATAAAAGTTTGACTACTCCTAACATCATGGTTACATGGGCATCGTGTCCACATAAATGAGCTTTATTTTTCACTTTTGACCTATACGGCACATCTTTCTCATCTTGGATTGGGAGTGCATCCATATCTGCTCTTAACATGACAGTTGGACCTTGCGATTTCCCCTTTATTAGAGCAGATATTCCCGTCCCGGCAATTTGTTTGATTTCATCAACTTTCAAGATGTCTAATTGCTCCCTTATAAAGCTTGATGTTACATATTCTTCAAAGCCTAGTTCTGGGTTTTGGTGTAGCTTCCTCCGCCACTCAATCATTTTTGGGTTAAATTCTTTCGCTTTCATAAACAAATCATCCACAAGTAACTCTCTCCTTTATTAATCTGCTGCAATTCCAACTAGACTTACGTCGATACAAGCTAAATTTGTTCCATTCTTAACGGTTGTTCCTGGTAGTACAAATAGCGTTGTAACAGTACCTCCAACCTCACTTACTATTTTTTCTAATGACCCAGCATTTGTTACTATTTCAATTAATGGCTCCCATTCATACACATACTTACTTTCCTTGCACAATACACTAACCACTTTTCCAGAAACTGTACTTAGTATATTTTCACTAACTTTCATGACAATGTTACCCCTTTCTTATAGCTACACTTTTCGTGTAACTCTTCATATTTGTTTCCTTTCTACAAAATACATTTGCAAATTTAATGCCAAGTTTGTGAAAGTTATAAAATTTGCTAACTTTTTCATCGAAATTCCCTCTTAACCGTTAGAAAACTAGGAGGAACATGATGTTTAATTAGTAAGAATCTTTAAATAATTTATTTTTTATGGTACTTTTTACTTTAAGCGATATAAAACAATTGGTTTAATTGGTTAATTAAATAACATATTTAACCATTAAAGATAGGAAGGTGCTAAATGAAGTCGCCAAAATTTCTAACAATCGTTTCAATGCATAAAAACACATTAGTGTCTTTTGAGAAGGAAATCACAGGAATGTTTCAAGATAATGTAAAGATTAAGCTATATTGTTTTGAAGATGAAACTGTTTATGAGGGGATTGACGGAGACGTGATTCTCATTTCTAATTACAAAGTATTTGAACAAGCTCGTCGTTATATTAAAAATGAAAATGCCACTGTCATTATTGCTAGAAGAACATTGAGTGAACAAGGAATTAAAAAGATTAAGAACCTACAGAAAGGGACGAATGCAATTTTATATAACGTAACCCTTGAAATGGCAATTGAAACAATTTCCACAATCTACCAGTTAGGTATACGCCAAATCAATCTTATCCCTGCCCATAAAGATATGAACCCCTTACCCAATGTCGATTTAGTTATTACACCAGGTGAACAACTAGAAACTACAGTTGATGTAGAGAAAATAGATATTGGAAGTCGCATTTTAGATTTAAGTACATATATGGATATTTTAGCCAAAATGGATATTAACTATCCTATTTTGGAGGAGAAAGTAAAGCTTCATTTCGCTAACATCGTTCCTATTAGCTACGGTTTAGATAAAATTCTTGATAAAAAGGATCAACTCGCTTCACAACTTGATTTATTCTTACAGATCATCCCAAATGGCATTATTGCTATAGACTCTTCTGGCATCGTGACTATTTTTAATGACAAAGCTGCAAACCTTGTTCATAAAAAACCATCTAATGTAATTGGGTATTACTACGAAACCGTCTTTCCTGATCTTAAATTTCCGAAAGTACTTTCTGGAGAAATTGAAAATTTAGAGGAATTAATGAATTTCGGGCAAACATCCATCGTCGTAACAATTAACTCTTTAAAAATTGGAAATGAAATAACCGGAGCAGTTGCAAGACTAGTACCTTTCCAAGAAACGGAAAAGCGTCAACACCGACTTCGTTCCCAGTTACTAGGCAAAGGATTTGTTCCTAAATACCACTTCTTTCATATTATTGGAGACTCTTCCTCAATAAAGAAGCAAAAAAAAATTGCCCAACGAATGGCTACGTCTGATGCATCTATCTTAATTAATGGAGAAAGTGGTACAGGGAAAGAATTATTTGCGCAAGCGATTCATAATTACTCACCAAGAAGCCAGTATGCCTTTGTGGCCTTTAATTGCGCTGCATTACCTGAACAGTTATTAGAGAGTGAGCTGTTTGGTTATGTAGAAGGTGCCTTTACAGGGGCTAGAAAAGGGGGGAAACCTGGACTATTTGAACACGGTCATTTAGGAACTGTTTTTCTTGATGAGATCGGAGAGATGCCTAAGGTATTACAAGCTAGGCTTTTACGCGTTCTTCAAGAAAAAGAAGTTATGAGAGTTGGTGGAGACTCTATCATACCTGTTAACATTCGTATTATCGCCGCAACCAACCGTGACCTAAAATTAGAAGTTGCACAAGGGAAATTTAGAGAAGATCTATATTATAGGTTAAATGTATTACCTATAAGTATTCCGCCATTACGGGAAAGAACAGAAGATATCATTCCATTATTTTCATACTTCATTCAAGATCACGATATTACTTTGACGGAGGAAGCTCGTCATTATGTTGAGAGCTACCCATGGCCTGGGAATATCCGTGAATTAGAGAATTGTGCTAATTACTTAATAAATTACGGAAAACGCATTGTAGAACCTATTGACTTGCCAATTTTTAAAGAAACCACCGTAGCTCAAGCGGATAACGTTTCTTCATACCATAAAATAGAGCAAGAGTTCACATATAACGAAATGTTAATACTAGATATTCTCTATCAATCTTTTCTAGTAAAAAAAAGAGTCGGACGTAAACGAATTGCTGAGTTAGCTTACAAAAGAGAGACATTTCTTTCTGAGCAACAGCTCAGGGGCTACCTTACTTCAATGAAAGAACGCGGGTTAGTTGAAATAAGCCAAGGGCGAGGAGGGACAACTATAACACAAAATGGAATAAGAACTTTTCTAGAAATGAATAAATAGGCATTCTGCTCTTATCTTACTCAAGAGTTCAGATCACTTTTACCAAGTGCCACATTTATTAAAAGAAGTAGATTATTATGATAAAATTCCTCGTTTGAAAAAGAATCTTTAAATCGCTATTTACTATCGATAGACAAGTTCGCTCATGTTGGAGTAGTTGGGATCAGACCCTATTTTCTCGTACTATTAAACCTTATAATCACCCAGACTTGAGGGGGAAGGTATTCATGCTGCGCAATAACGGATCGTTCGTTGTAATAGAAGAGCTCTTTACTTTTTCTAAAGAAGAAGCCTAATTTGTCTTCGTAAATAAAGAACAACATTTCTTCAAACCCTCCATCTTCATCTTGTAATCTAGCAAGGGTCAGAATTCCCGTTTTTCCATCTTCTTTATGCTCCATTGATTCAATAATTGTAAACTAATTTAAACCAATCGTTGTGAACTCAGATTCTTCGGTAATGTGTAGAGATAATAAAGTTGTTTAATTTTTCATTTCAATAATCAAGGCATACACCATTGATGGAGATAAACTATTCCATCAAATGTATTTACTATGTGTGGTGTAGGGGAAACGATGGAGATTTTATCAAAGTCTTACCTATTGCTATATAATACAATAACTAAAACGAATCCATTTTGAAAAAAGATTGATCAAAATGGATTACAATTTGAGTATAGTAAGTATTTTCTATAAAGTTTGATCATTTTCCGTGCTACGTTTTTCAACAAACGCACGCGTTCAGTTCTATTATTAATTTAATATAAAAACCCGTGACTTTTCCTTCAAAACATCTATGAATTTAATGCTGATGAGCCTCATTCCTTCTCATATTTAATTACTTAGCTATTCAACAGGTAGCTCGTTTTTCTCTGATACAGATCCTTTTTTTGAAACAGGAGCATTTTTGCCTAATATAACAGAAAAGACAACGATCACAGCTATGACAAGAGTGAAAAATGTGATGGATTCATCGAGAAAAACGGTTGCAAATAGTATCATCAAAAATGGTTGTAAGTATTGAATCTGACTAACTCTTGCTATTCCGCCCATAGCCATTCCGCTATACCAAGCAACATATGCTAGAAATTGACTAACAACTGCGAGGTAAATAAAACTGACCCAAGCATTTATTGGAGCATGGAGCATTTCAGTTGTAAGGTTTAGCCCAACTGGAATAATGAAAAATGGGGCACCGATCATAATCGCCCAAGCAATGACTTGCCAGCTACCTAATTCTTTCGCTAATTTCCCACCTTCAGCGTAACTAAGTCCAAGTATAATCACTGCTGCTAGTAAAGCTAAATCAGCAAATTGTAATTGACCGAACCCTAGGTGAAGGGCATACACAATAACAGCTAAAGAGCCGATTATACTTGAAATCCAGAATTTAATAGATGGGACTTCACCAGCTCTAAACATTGCAAATCCAGCTGTGGCTAATGGTAACAGCGCTAATTCCACAGCCCCATGAGAAACAGGCAAGGTTTCCATTGCCCTAGAAGTAAGGAGGGGAAATCCTAAAACAGCACCAAAAGCAACAACAAGTAGACTTTTGAATTGGCGAGGAGAAGGGAGTTTTTCTTTTCGAACAATTAATACAACTGCAACTAACATAGCGGCAACAACTGTCCTTCCTAACCCAACGACCGTGGTCCCAAAATACTCTACTGCAATACTTGTAGAAGGGAGCGTTAAGCTAAAACATATAACCCCTACTAATCCCAACAATAACCCATATTTCTCTCTGGTTTCTCTTTGCATCATATCCTACCTTCCTTCTTACTCGTATTATATCTGCGCCATTTTTTATTTTCATAAAAAACAGTTCTGATATAATTAACATATTAATAGGTACACATAATACAAATAAACCATTTTTTTACTAAACTGTACCTGTACAGATGAAGGAGGATACATGTATGAGCTCAAAATATATCGAGATAATGAAAAAAATAAAACATAGGTTAGCAGATGGGTCACTTATTGCAGGGAGTAAACTCCCTTCTGTTCGTCAGTTATCTGAGCATTTTTCATGTAGTAAAAATACGGTCATTAAAGCATACGAAGAACTAGAAAAAGAGCATTTAATTTATTCAGTTCCTAAAAGTGGCTACTTTGTAGTGAATGAATTTCAACATGCCACGAACGAAACTGACGTGATTGATTTCTTGTCTGCTGGTCCAGATAAGAACGTTATGCCTTATGTTGATTTTCAACATTGTATGAACCAAGCAATTGAACAATATAAAGAAGAGCTTTTTACATACTCTGATCAACAAGGGCTTTACTCATTACGGGTACAGTTAGTGAAATATTTGCAGAATCTACAGGTGTTCACTCAACCTGAAAGACTAGTCGTTGTTTCTGGATCTCAGCAAGCCCTTAATTTATTCGTTTCTATGCCGTTTCCAAATGGAAAAAACAATATTCTTATTGAACAGCCTACTTATTTCGGATTCATTGAGTCCATCAACCTACAACAAGCTAATACTTTTGGAATTGAGTTATCGATGGAAGGCATAGATCTTGATCGTCTGGAATACATTTTTCGAAACAATGATATAAAATTTTTCTATATTATCCCGAGATTTCACAATCCACTTGGACACTGTTACTCGAATAGCGAAAAGAAAAAAATCGTTGAGTTAGCTGAAAAATACGATGTATATATAGTGGAAGATGATTTTTTAGGAGACCTTGACCCAAATGCAAAATCAGATCCTTTATTTTCTTATGATCCTTCCGGGAGAGTGATCTATATTAATAGCTTTTCAAAAATTTTTCTCCCAGGGTTACGGATTGCCACAGTCGTTCTTCCTACATTAATGATTAATAATTTTTTACGATATAAATTCAGTTCGGATTTTAATAGTTCAGCACTTTCTCAAGGTGCACTAGAAATCTATTTAAAAAGTGGTATGTTTAATACCCATCTCAAAAAAATAAAAGAAGTATACCATACTAAAATGCAAATCCTTCAAGAAGCCTGTGAATTATTGCTACCGGCTAATACTCATTTTTCAAAACCTACTTCAGGATTCTATCTATCGATCAGTTTGCCCGAGAATGTGACAGCAAAACAGGTAGTTCATATGCTAAACGAGCAGCATGTATTAGTTGATGATGCCTCTAGAATGTTTTTGTCAGAATATAAAAAGGAAAATCTCCTTCGATTAAGCATCTCTCAAGTGAATGAGAGTCAAATTAAACTCGGGGTAGAGCGATTGGCTCAATGTATTGCTTTAATTGATAGTAGAAAAACACATATTACTCGAAATAACTTTTTACTCTTTTAGTATGGATAAGTTTATGTAGATGGTAGGATTACGCAGAATTTAATCAATCGTTTGAGACATATTCAATCATAAAATTTACCAACAATTAAATAAAAATAAAACCCTCTCAAAACAATGATGTTTGAGAGGGTTCTTCAATTAACTTGCCTCCAAATTATTGAAAACCGCTCCGTTAGTACTTTCTCGAACTACCTGCTCGTCACTTTAAGTGTAATTCACAATCTAAAAATCTTTTGAGGATACCTCAAAGGACGACAGTCATATTTGCCGATGTATTAGTAAAATGGTACAAATATTTTATAAACAGTACGACTTTATTTCAAAGCCACAACAACTGAGATGTAGCCTTGTAATAGAGGTTGTTTAAAATGATGCTAATAACCTTGATAGATTGCGACTTTTGCTTTTTAAGCCACAAAAGGGAACACAGAAATACTATATTCCCCCTTTTTATGACTAGCTCATGCTCCAGGTTCAATCAAACCATATTTTCCATCTCGACGTTTGTAGACAACATTGTTTGATCCATTTATGGCATCGTAATAGACAAAGAAGTTATGACC
>NZ_JAQQWT010000004.1:370974-389260 GCF_028610705.1 Halalkalibacter alkalisediminis | reverse complement strand
ACTAAGTATGCATGTACATCATCAAACTGTACATTCTTATGTAATCATCTTTGTACATTATTAAATTAGCATTTATAAATAAAATAGAGATTGTGAAAAAATGTACTTAAAGGAATGACGCAGATAGTACAAGTTGGATGGAAAAATAAGAGTGTTGGAGCTTTCGAAGATGAGTTGCTTGAAGAAACTTTATATACCAGATATTTTTCCTATCTCGACAAAAATTACTCAGATTTTATAATGTGTCCAAAAATAGATAAAATTGAAACGGTGCAGTTTAGCACAAGAAGGGGTAATTTCATAAAAAAGTATGGTAAAATTTTACTGTGCAGTGATTAACATTAGGAGATGAGGGATGTAAGTGGGAATTGATTTTCATAGTGAGAAAAATCGTATTACTTATACAACTCGAAAGGCTGACAACTCATGGGTTGAAGCAATAAAAAACATTGTACCTATTGAAAAAATTTTTAAGTCTGTAGATATTGGTTGTGGTGGAGGAATTTATTCAAAGGCTTTATCAGATATGGGGATAGAATCTGTAACTGGTATTGATTTTTCTAAAGCTATACTGGAAGGTGCAAGACAAAACTGTGAAGATTATAAAAATATTTCTTTTGAGCATGGGAATGCTTTTGAGACCCATTTAAATAGTGATAGTTATGATTTAATACTTGAAAGAGCATTGATTCACCATATCGATGATTTACGTCCTTGCTTTTTAGAGGCATTTAGATTGTTGAAAGAAGATGGGTTTTATATTGTACAAGACCGAACTCCTGAAGATTGTTTTCTAGAAGGAGATAAAAGTCACATTAGAGGGTATTTCTTCGAACTTTTTCCTCGGTTAGTTGAAAAGGAGACCAACCGCAGACATAAGAAACAATTTGTAGTGGAAACACTGCAAGAAGCAGGATTTAAGCATATCGAAGAAGTTAAGTTATGGGAAACAAGAGCCGTTTATGATAACAAAAAACAATTATTAAACGATTTAAGTGATAGAACTGGAAGAAGTATCTTACACGAATTAGACGACAAAGAATTGAAATTACTAATAAATCATATTGATAAGTCGTTATCAATAGATACTAATATAATTGAAAAAGATAGATGGACTATTTGGAAAGCGGTAAAATAAAAAGTTCTTAACTTGTGAAATAATACACTTAAAGTAACGGAGGCTTATAGATGTGATTTTGGTATCTGAATGGGAAAGTATAAAAAAACCTAATCCTCTAATATTTAAGCGAGCTTTGGAGCAACTAAATGTTCCACCTAATGTAAGTTTATTTGTTGGTGACCATCCAGACAATGATGTAAAAGCTGCTCAAAGCGTAGGGATGAAAGGGATATGGAAAAAGCATTTTTAATGGAACAATGTTGAAGCAGATTATATAGTAGATGATTTGGCGGAATTACCTTTAATTATTGAAAACATTAGTCGATAGATAATCAAGTCTTGTTAAACTAACGAAGGCGTTACCATAACAACGGTAATGTTTTTTCTTTAAGTAAATGACAGTAAAGTTGAAGAACAGTGTTGAGTTTCTAATGGTAAATTGCTTACACATAGAAAGGATGTTTTAGTGCAAATACGCAATGTGAAAAGTTCAGACTACAACATTATCTCACCTTTGATTAACGACTGGTGGGGCGGGAGGCAAATGTCAGAGATGTTGCCTAAATTATTTTTTGTTCATTTTAATCATACAAGCTTTATCGCTGAAAAAGACGGAGAAGTTGTTGGTTTTTTAATTGGTTTTTTGTCTCAATCTGATTCAGATGTTGCATACATACATTTTGTTGGTGTTAATCCTGAATACCGTAAAAACCAAATCGGAAAGCAACTTTATAATGAGTTTTTCAATGTTGTAAAAAGGAATAATAGAAATATTGTTCGTGCTGTTACTTCACCAGTTA
The DNA here is from genome assembly GCF_028610705.1 of Halalkalibacter alkalisediminis. Classification (GTDB taxonomy): domain Bacteria; phylum Bacillota; class Bacilli; order Bacillales; family Bacillaceae_D; genus Halalkalibacter; species Halalkalibacter alkalisediminis. The sequence goes on along the minus strand of NZ_JAQQWT010000004.1, from coordinate 387,340 downwards.
ATAAGGTTTCGATTGCTTATCATACAAAAATGGGATTTACTATTGAAACTGGTGATAAAGAAGTTGATGGAGTTTCTGTTTTTTCTAATTATGATGGAGTAAATCAAGATAGGGTGTTGTTTGTTAAGAAGGTTGATTAAAACTATATTCTTGTTGTGTTAACGGGTGATTGAACAAAGGAGGGGAAGCTGTCGGTAACGGCAGTTTCCTTTGGCTTATTGCTAACGGGCAGGATTGTTTAATAAGAACAGGTATTTTTAGGTATGTTGTCGAATTAGTTCACTAATCAAATACATAGATTTCTATTAAATTGAGGAAGATAATATATTTTATTGAGGTGATTATGTTGGTTAATAATGTAAAAATTGAACAAGTGGAAATTATTGAAGAACACGTTGATGAACTTTCAGAACTTCTGGTACAGGTAGTAGAAGATGACGCATCAATTGGCTTTTTACCACCACTGCAATTTTCGGATGCTAATAAATATTGGATGAATGTCTTAAATCCAGAAGTGCTTTTATTTGTCGCTAAAATAAACAATCAGATAGTTGGAAGCGTACAATTACAGCTATGTACTAAGCAGAATGGTGGTCATAGAGCTGAAATTGCAAAGCTAATGACACACCCTAACTATCGACGTAATGGTATTGGTCGTTCACTTATGAAGAAAGTTGAAGAACGAGCCAAGCAGGAGGGCAGGTCATTATTAGTTCTCGATACAAGAGAAGGAGACCCTTCTAATCTTCTTTATTCTTCAATTGGTTATATTCATGCTGGTAAAATCCCTTATTATGCTAAATCCGCAAATGGAGAACTACATTCTACCGTTTTTTATTATAAATCTTTTTAATTTAAGCATAGGTTATTTCTGATAGAAAGAAGGGCATATCAAATTAGTAATCCCTTATTGTCAGTTGGAAATAAATCTGTTAACAGGGCAGGGAACTATTCAAGCAATGCTGCTGAGACACATATCACACTTCAAGAATCATCTCCTGAAACAATTATTAAATTAATTGAAAAATTCAAAAAATAACAGGTGATATAGAATCTATAAGTTCCTCAACAAATTTCTACTTTCAAATCAATAATAAAGATTGCTTTTTTATTGAAGCAAACTCTTTTTCAATTACAGAAGTAAATTCTTTATCAACTAATGAGAGAGTATTTGAGAATTTAATTGTAGATGAAAAAACGATAAAAAATACATAAATTAATAGTGAGTTTAACCTTTCTATGTGCAATTGAAATAAAGTCGTACCGTTTAAAATAAAGTTATAGCGTTTATAAAAAAGTTGCACCGTTTTACCCCTTTAGATTATCTAAAGGGGTGTTTTTATAATGAAAAGGAAAAAAATCTCTAATTGAAAGGTCGATTAAAGAACTGTTGAGTGACAATAAATTGTTCCGTTAAAGGGCCATTTAATGGAGTAAGACTTTCCAATAATACTGGATATATATGTTATTATTGTTTGAGATTGTGAAGAATTGTACTTAAGCTAAAGGGTTTAGTTCAATAAGCAGGCTTTGATGAAATGTTTGAAGAACTAATATTTAACAAACTTATAAGTGGTGATATAGTGAGTTTCAAAACTAAAAATGGTAAATTAAATAATTTTGAACAATTGGTTAGTTCAATTAATTCAATTCCCAAAAAACAATCAACCTTGTTAATTGGAATAGATGGTTGTGGGGGGGCAGGGAAAGTACATTCGCAAATAAATTGAAGGATGAATGTTCTAATGTAACTGTGGTACATATGGATGATTTTTATTTCCCCTCCTCACATCTAATAAAAACACATCCAGAGAAAAAAACCATAGGTGCAGATTTTGATTGGAAACGTGTATTAAATCAAGTTCTTGAACCTATTAGTCAAAACAAAGAGGGGCGTTATCAGCGATATGATTGGGAAACGGATGATTTAGCAGAATGGCATACGGTTCCAATCGGAGGAATTGTCATAATAGAAGGTGTTTATTCCATTCGCAAAGAATTAGCAAATAAATACGATTTTACAATATGGGTTGAATGTCCACGAGAAACAAGGCTTTCACGAGGTCTTGAAAGAGACGGGGAAAAAGCTCGTGATATGTGGGAGAATAATTGGATGGTTTCAGAAGACATTTATGTAGAAGATCAAAAACCTTTTGAAAGAGCAGACCTCATTGTTAATGGAACTAAATAAATATTATTATATTCAGTTAAAAAGAAAACTTCCGTTACCGCTAACGGGTGGGAATATTTTAAGAGGTATTAGTTAACTTATATTCACATTTTTGCTTAATTTGAAAAGAAACAGTTATTTTTTAAAGGGAGAGAAAAATAATGTCTCAATCATTAATTTTTGATATGATGGAACACTTTTTCAAACAGATAAAATCTTAGAAATATCTCTTGAAGATACTTTTAACTATTTACGGTCAGTAGATAAATGGGATTTTGTTACTCCTATTGATAAGTATCGTGAAATTATGGGTGTACCTTTACCAAAAGTATGGGAGACTTTGCTACCTAACCATTCCAATGAGGTAAGAGAACAAACCGATGCTTATTTCCTTGAAAGACTAATTGAAAATATAAGAAATGGGAAAGGTGCTTTATATCCTAACGTAAAAGAAGTCTTTAGTTATTTGAAAGAGAATAATTGTTCCATATACATAGCAAGCAATGGTTTAACGGAATATTTAAAAGCGATTGTCAGTTATTATGATTTGGATAATTGGGTTACGGAAACATTTAGTATCCAACAAATTGAATCTTTGAATAAATCGGACTTAGTTCAGAGTATTATAAAAAAATTTGGTATCACTAATGGAGCGGTAGTTGGAGATCGACTATCAGATATAAATGCAGCCAAAGAGAATGGTTTGGTTTCAATAGGCTGTAACTTTGACTTTGCACAAGAAGGTGAACTTTCTCAGGCTGATATGGTAATTAACCATTTAGTAGAGCTACAAACAATATTACCTAGATTAAGAGGTAGCTTGTTGAACAAACGAGGCAGTTATATTGAAGAAGGATTTCCTTTTTTTGTATAAGTATTAAATTAGTTTTTAGTTAAGAGCTGGATTTGGTTATAAAAACAATATAGAGTTGGTGAATAGAAGAAATGAACCCATTGATGATTGAATTTCCTACTGAGTTTTATTCTGAGAGATTGCTAATACGAATGCCAAAACCTGGAGATGGAAAAGTAGTATTTGATGCAATCCAAGCGTCAATTAACGAACTTAAACCTTGGATGCCCTTTGCACAGAATCTACAATCTGAACAAGAAACTGAAATTAATATTAGAAATTCTTATGTGAAATTTATCAATCGTGAGGATTTAAGACTGCATATTTTTCTTAAGGATACAGGTGAGTTTATTGCTTCCTCTGGGTTACATCGTATTAATTGGGATGTTCCAAAGTTTGAGATAGGGTATTGGATTGACACTCGATACAGTGGGAAAGGATACATAACCGAAGCTGTACAAGAAATCTCTAATTTTGCATTTTCTGAGTTGAAAGCCCGTAGAATAGAAATACGATGCGATTCAAAAAATGAAAAAAGTCGTAAAATTCCTGAAAGGCTAGGATTCAATTTAGAAGGTATTTTTTAAAATGATTCCATTTCAGCTGATGGAAAAGGACTTAGAGATACCTGCATATATGCTAGGATAAAGTAAAATTGTTAAAACGGTCACACTTGGTAAATTAGTTGTTTCTTAGATTGTGAAAAATTGTCCTTAAAGTAACGGATGCTTGAACGGAATAGCTGGAGTTGTCGTTGCGGCAGCTCTTTTTGTGCTAAACGAGGGAGAATCGTTGAACAGTTCATCTATTAATACATCTTATTCGTTATATAATAATACCTTTGTATAAATATTTATACATTAAGGTGAAAGGGAGTGGAGTTAATGGAGATGATTTATGAGTCTGATAAACTAGAGGATTATTTACATGAATTAAATGAAGTTAATTATTCTAATCCTACAATTAGAGCGAAAATAGAGGAACTTTTTAACTCCTCCCAAACAGAAATTGAAAAAGCTAAGGTAGCTTTTGAATTTGTTCGTGATGAAATTTCTCATTCTTGGGATATTCAAGGGAAACGAGTTACTTGCAAAGCATCAGACGTATTAGCCTATAAAGAGGGAATTTGCTATGCAAAATCCCACCTATTAGCATCTTTGTTACGGTCACAAGGAATACCAACAGGTTTCTGTTATCAACGATTGATGTTGTTTGATACGCCAGAAAAAGGATATTGTATTCACGCTTTGAATGCTGTTTTCTTTAATTCACTTAAGAAATGGGTAAGGTTAGATGCTCGTGGAAACAAAACGGGAATTGATGCCCGATTTTCAATAGATGAGGAAAAGTTAGCTTTTCCCACTAATGAAGAATTTGGTGAAAAAGACTATCCAGTTATCTATGTAAATCCACATCCCAAGACGGTATCTGTGTTAGAGGAACATACTGATGCATTGGAAATGTATAAACATCATTTACCTGAGAGTTTATAGTTATTGAATTAAACGGGGACAATCCTTTAACAAGCAGGGATTGCCTCTTTTCTTATTGAAGCAACCTGCCCTTATATACAGTACCCTTTAGTGGGAGAAGAATTTTCTTGATTATATGGAAAGTAATTGAAATGTTATTAAAATTAGACTAAAATATTGAAAAACAAAAAAAATCGATGATAAAGAGAGTAGTTATGTTGATTTATTTAGCGAATCAGGGATGGTGTAAGCCTGTGAAATCAACTTAATGAACCGCACTTCTGAGAAATGCACTTGAATCTGATAATAGAGTGCATCGGGGACACCTCGTTAACAAAAATGAGTGGACCGTATTTAGGTCAAACTGAGTGGTATCGCGGGTAAATAATAATCTCGTCTCTTTTATAGAGACGGGATTTTTTGTTTTTTATAAGAAATGGGAGGGAAAGTTATGTTAAATGAAACAGTAATTAGAAAGGCAACTTTAGAAGACATTTCCGATGTACAAAAAATAGCGAAAGAAACATGGAATCATACTTATGAGGGGCTCATACCAAGAGAAATTCAAGATAAGTTTATCGAGAGTGCTTATTCAGATGAAAGCATGAAACGGAGAGTTCATCATTCACTGCTTTTAGTTGCAACAGCTAACAATACGGTGATAGGTTTTGCAAACTTTTTTTCAAGAGAATCAGAAGCTATATTAGGTGCTATTTATATTTATCCCAAAGAACAAGGGAAAGGAATTGGAAGTGAACTTCTAGTTGCAGGCATTAAAGAACTTCAAAGTGTATCAAAAATTTATGTAGAAGTAGAAAATGGAAATGAAACTGGTGAGGCTTTTTATCAGGCAAAAGGCTTTAGTTTGTTAGAAGAATACGATGATGACTTTTTTGGACATATCCTTAAAACAAAACGTATGGTTTTAGAAATTTAAAATCTCATTCTTCAGCTAACGGGAGCGATTACTCAATAAGTCAGTCGCTCTTTTACTAGCTGGCAGTTAAGTGCAACATGACTATTCGTTCTATTTTTTATGGAACATATTTAATAATGGGGGAGTAACAATGGATATATGGTCAAATAATGGTTTTTCTATAACAGGGGTTTAAAGGATATATCTAACTGATTATTTTCTCCGTATGTTAAAATTCAGAAAAATATAACAGTGAGTGATAAGGTGCCAGGCACCCCTCTCTCAATATTTTTTGTTGCAAACACAACAAAGTTAGGGTAAAGTCAATGTATGTAATTTTTATTGTATATGCAACAAAAAATATGTACTAAGGAGTTAATTATGAAGGAAATTCTTCGTGAAATTGGAATGATAGCAAGAGCCTTAGATTCTATAAGTAATATAGAATTTAAAGAGTATGACCTTACAAAAGGGCAGTATTTGTACCTTGTGCGAATATGCGAAAACCCAGGAATCATTCAAGAAAAGGTAGCAGAGATGATTAAAGTAGATCGAACAACAGCAGCTCGTGCGATAAAAAAACTTGAAATTAATGGCTTTATTGTAAAGAAAGAAGATAAACATAACAAGAAAATTAAAAAACTCTTTCCAACAGAGAAAGGGAAAACGGTTTATCCTTTTATCAAAAGAGAAAATGATCATTCGAATAGTGTCGCATTAGCGGGATTTTCCGAAAGAGAAACAGAAAGCCTTTTCAACCTTCTTCAACGAGTAAGGAAAAATATAGAAAAAGACTGGGAACTTGTAAAAAAGGGTAACAAGAGAAATTATTGATGATATAAAGGAGCGAGATATTAACATGACTGTAAAAGTAAAAAAGGGCAACCTTGAAGATTTACAAATACTCCAAGAAATAAGCATCGAAACATTCAACGATACCTTTAAAGATCAAAATTCACCTGAAAATATGAAAGCCTATATAGAAAGAGCATTTAACTTAAAACAGTTGGAAAAGGAATTGTCTAAAATCTCATCGGAATTCTTTTTTGTTTATGTTGATAATGAAGTTGCTGGATATTTAAAGGTCAATACGAATGATGCTCAGTCTGAAGAAATGGGTGAGGAAGCACTTGAAATCGAGAGGATTTATATAAAGAGCAACTTTCAAAAACATGGGCTTGGTAAATATCTGCTAAATAAAGCAATGGAAATGGCAATGGAACGTAATAAAAAGAAAATCTGGCTAGGCGTATGGGAAAAAAATGAAAATGCCATTGCTTTTTATAAGAAAATGGGGTTTGTCCAAACTGCAGCTCACTCTTTTTATATGGGTGACGAAGAACAAACGGACTTTATCATGACTAAAACACTCACATAACTTTTTTTGAGAGGTGGATTATTATGTATATTCCTTCACATTTTAAAATCACAGATGAAGCAATGAATTACGACATTATGAAAGAACATAGTTTTGCGACTCTTTTTTCTGGGCACAATGGAATACCATTTGCAACTCATTTACCGCTCATTTTGAACAAGGAGAATACATATTTATATGGACACTTTGCTCGTCCTAATCCGCAGTGGAAAGATATCAAAAATCAAACCGTTTTAGCTGTTTTCCATGGTCCTCATTGTTATATCTCCCCTTCTTGGTATGAGACCAAGAAAGCAGTACCAACATGGAATTACGTGACAGTTCATGTTTATGGAGAAGTCGAGTTTTTAGAGGACGAAAATGAATTAATGGGTTCCTTACAAGAAATGGTGTTAAAATATGAAAATCCTGACAGTTCATACAGATTGCAGGACATAGACGCTGAGTTTCTCACTGGTATGAACAAAGGAGTTCAAGGTTTCAAAATAAAAATCAATAAGATTGAAGGAAAAGCTAAGTTAAGTCAAAACCATTCATTACAGCGACAAGAGCTAGTTATTAATCAACTAGAACAAATTTCACATACAAATGAGCAACAGATTTCCTCATTAATGAAGACGAATCTAAAAAAGTAATAGATTAATGTTAGTGCACTAAGGGGGGGCAATCCTTTAACAAGAAGGGATTGCCTTTTTTCTATTGAAGTAAAGAAGTAGGATAGTCAATTAAGACACTCTTAATCAGTTTCACTAATCGATTTTAAAAAAAGATCACAAAAAGACTCTACTGCTGGTGACAACCATTTTTTCTTTTTTATTAGCATATGGGAATAAATTGGATCAAACTTTTCAGTATGACCTAGAATTTTCATCTTGCCACAATCTACTTCTTCTTTCACTGTAATATAAGGCAAAAACAGAAAACCTTAGTCCACTCATTACAGTCTGTTTTATTGCTTCTATACTCCATAACTCCATTGTTTGAAAGTTGTGAATGTCATGCTTTAATAGATATCTTTCAAACATTGTCCGATAACTACAGCCTTCCTCATTGGTTATAAAAAAATGATTAGTGCTATTGTTTTTATATTCATCAAAATGATCGGGACCGTCAGTACTACTGACTAGGACGATCTTTTCCTCAGTTAAAGAATAATGAATGCATTTTTCTAGGTTGATTTCTGGATAGACCATTAAAGCAATATCTACCCGAAAAAGTACGGAGTGTGGATGATTGCTGTAGGAAGACTAATGGGAATGGGGTATATTTCTTACATCGCTGGATTCAGTAAGATTCGACCAGTTTCTTTTGGCTTTTTTACATTTTTAGGTTTTTTTCCTTCATCTTTTATGATGTTTTTTCTGGGGTCTCTCGGTAACTTAGAAGAAATAGCAAAGAGGCTTCAAAATGCTCAGTGGCTTCTATACAGTATCATCGGATTGACCCTTGCAGGATATCTCACCTATCGCAAGTTCAGACGAAAAGAGTAATCCATCTTCCCTGATTAATCATCAGAAAGAAACCTCCAAAAGGAATCTTTTGCTTGTCTTTCTTTTCTCTTATTTATAAATAAAGTCCATGGCGTTTTCTTTGGAAATGGGAGAAGTAAAAACCAAACATGGAAGAAAAAAGCGTGTACAACATCCAAGGGCATTCTTATTTACTAGTTTATTAATGATCGATTTAAGTACAGGTTTAAGGTGGAAAAAGAGGGGTATTAACTAGATAAGTGATAAGAACAAGGTCGCGAAATGGCAGAAAGGGGGACCATTAAATGATTCGCACCATCTTAATGATAATAGGAGCAATTGTAGTTATAGGGGCTATTGTTAGTCTTCTTTGATAAAATTATCCTAGTTCTAGTTCTCGTTCTAGTTCTGATCCCTCCCCCCTGTACGTTAAAGCTTTAATGTACCGGGGCCAGGAATCTTCTCCTGAAAAAGTATGTATAGTTATGGGTTCCGATATGTGTCCCTTTTTATATTTAGACATACATCCAATTTCCTGTAACTTTAGTTGTTTCGATATCTACAGTTACTTGTCTCCTCATAAAGTCAGAAAAAGTAATTTCTTCTGCTTCAACCGCTGCAATGACACTACATCTTCAATAGTTTTGATATCGGTGCCAGGCACTACTTTTAAAGCCTAAGATGCTCCTGCAAAATTTGTCGATTATTGCTGTTTCTTTTCATCATTGCATGATAATATACATAGTAACTATGTCCATCCTCTTTTCCTCAAAATTCTTTTATTCTTGTATCTATTGACCTAACGATGTTCCAAAAATTTCTTTTTACTTGTTTCGATCACAAGTCATATAATAATAGGTGACTAGTAGTAGAATGATAGTCTGAAAATAGGCAATAATTAAATAAGTTATTTATGATAGAGAGTAGCGCATTATATAGTAGATGAAAGCTGTTATTCAATAACGAATAAGAGGGATCTTATGGTAAAAGAAACGATTATTTTTTTGCATGGAATTGTAGGAAATAAGAATGCGTTTAAAAAGGAAATAGAAAAGTTGAAAGCTGACTATGATTGTATAGCGTACGACTTTTACGATCCTGAAGATTTAGGAGTAGAAGGTTTTCTTTCCTTAGATCTATTGGTTGAGCAGCTTTATAATAAATATAAGAAGGCTGGAATAGAACAAGCTCATCTATGTACACTTAGTTTCGGATGTATCGTAGCAATGGCCTTTGCTAAAAAATATCCTCATATGGTAATAAGTATGACGTATGTAGGGGGATATTGTTGTAAGGTTCCTTCACAATTTAATACGAACCTTAGGAAAGTATTGAAAGAAAAGCGTAAATGTGAGTATGACATGTGGTTAAAACGATATGCGAGCATGCTAAGTCCGAACACTGCATTCATTGCTGAAGACTCGGAATCCATTTTTTTCACGTATGCTCTTCTCGTACACCCTCATGTTTTGGATTATTCGATACGTTTACAACTTGAGTTTGATACAAAGGCGGCATTATCTCAAATGCAAATCCCTATCCTATGGGTAATGGGAGAATACGATGAATTGTATAAAAGCACACTTACTCATTTGAAGAAATATAACCCATATGTCGAATATAAAGAGATTAAACAGGCTGGACATGTAGCACATATTCACCAACCTCAACAATTCCTGTCTCTCTTTCAATCGTTTCTAACAAAACATAAATTAATAAATCGTGAAAGTCTTTCGGGGGTTTGAGGAAACGTTCTAAACTACCTAATCGTATTTTGATTTTGTCCGAGAGTGATTCTCTACAATGGCCAAGTGAAGGAAACGTTTGTACCTGGCCATTGTAGAGGTTTTTTTATTCATAAACAAAGACCATGTTAATAAGGTTTAAAAGTATTGTGATATACTATTATTGCTCTTAGAAACGTATGTGATCAATAAGGCCAATTTCTATTTCATCTCATATATTCTGTTTCATGATACATTCAAAGAAAGAGGAAATTCTATAAATCTAGCTTGTCATGTATAAGGAGGTATCACGGTGTCGATAAAAAAGAAACTACCTTTGATTTTCACCTCATTGGTCTTATGTATTTTAATTGCTAATAGTACGTTACACTACATGCGGTCTAAAGAGAAACTAATCGAATTTAATGAAAAAGAAATCGAATTAATTACCCAGGAAGTCTCTTATCAGGTGGAAAACTCAAAAAATGGAGCTCTCTATGTAGAAGATATTATAGCGCGAGAGTTAAGAACGGCTTCCATCGCGATACAAAACGCTTTGCCTCCCAAACATGAAGATGTGACAAATGAACAATTAAGCCAGTTGGCTGACGAGCTTATGATTTCTCATATTACATTATTGGCTGAAACAGAGGACGACATCATCGGGGTGAAATCCTCTGACCCACATGAGATTAATATGTCAACAAATGAATGGTTATTTTGGTACGATGCATTCAAGCAGCTTTTCAGTTTGTCTCCTGTTACAGTGAAAGAGGGGCTAGCTCTACCTAACTACTGGGCAGGTCCGGTTGAGGTGGCTGCTAGTAATCCTGACCATACTGATAAATGGGGTTATTACTATGATGGATCTACGAACTATATCATAAATCCCTATTTTCGTGACAACCAGGTCTTGGAGTATGAGAAGCTTTTTGGACCAGCTAATATCATGGAACGTTTTACAGACAAACTCGAGGGCGTCCTTGAACTGACCGTGTTTAATCCGAAAAGCTTTGGTCAAGAGACTGAAATGATGCATCAAAATGGAAACAGCTTTATTCGGATCGTCGATCAACCGATCTGGTATGGAACCTATGAATATGGGAACCAACCGTTAGATGCACAGTTGGTTGAAACCGCTGTGCAAACAGGAGAATCACAGAATTATTTGGAAGAGATCGATGGGAAAATGGTGACAAAAACATTCGTTCCTATTCATACAGACACGTCGGATCCCTATGTGATCGGTGTAACGTATGATTATAGCTTAATCCAGAAAGAGCTTGAGAAAGAATCATGGCAGCACATCATGCTATCAATCCCGTTTATATTAATTGTGTTATTAACCAGTTTTGTTTTCTCGAGTTCAATTACAAGGCCTATCGGTTATATTGTCGAAAAGGTAAATGAGATTGCTCAAGGGAATTTTGGTGGGAAACTTGATTTAAGACGTAAAGATGAACTCGGTCATCTTGCGCAAAACGTAAATGCTTTATCAACGTCTTTGCAGAACTATGTAACAGACTTAGAACAGAGCCAGGAAGTGATTCAATTCCAAGCGAATCATGACCCGCTTACAGAATTATTTAATAGAAGGTATTTTCAAGAACAACTGCATCAGAGAATGGATCATGCCAAGACAGTTGGAGAGACGGTTTCGGTATTATTTATCGATATCGACCGATTTAAAGACATTAATGACACTTTAGGACATGCCAAAGGTGATCAAATTATACAACTCACTTCTGAGCGAATTAAGAGCAGTCTAACAATGGGCAATCATGTTCTTGCGAGACAGGGGGGCGATGAATTTGTTATTTTATTGAGCGGACTTGAGGTAGAAGAAATAAAGGGGATCGCTCGTAACATTGTAACATCGATCAACCAACCTTATTTGCTGGATGGAAATGAAGTGGTTCTCAGTGTGAGTTGTGGCATAAGCTTATACCCTGACCATACGGAGAACATGGATACGCTTATGATCTACGCGGATGGAGCGATGTATGCCGCGAAGAAACAAGGTGGCAATCAAGCGATTGTCTATGATGAGGAAATTAACAAAGAGAAAAATAAGAAACTTCGTATGGAAGCACGTTTGAGAAAAGCGATTAAGAATCAAGAAATTGAAGTCTTCTACCAGCCGAAAATCGATGCTCGAGCTGATGTCATTACGGGAGTAGAAGCCTTGTTACGATGGACAGATGAGGAACTTGGATTTGTATCACCAGAGGTATTTGTCTCGGTTGCGGAGGAGACAGGGCTCATCCATCCTTTATGGGAAATTGCCATGAAGAAAGCTTGTACGCAAGTAAATAAATGGAATGAACAACGAGAAGAACCATTAAGTTTGGCTGTTAACTTTTCCGCGAAACAATTTCATGACCCTGCTTCCTTAGTCAAACAGGTGAAAGAGATTTTAGCCGAATGTCAATTTGCGCCGAACCATTTTGAAGTAGAAATTACAGAAAGCACCTTGCTTTTTAATTCAGAAGAAACGATAAAAGCGCTGAAAGATCTACGAGAGTACGGAATTTCCATTTCAATTGACGATTTTGGAACCGGATATTCTTCACTAAGTTACTTGAAAACATTACCGATCGACTGCTTGAAAATAGATAAATCCTTTATTCAAGACATTAAAGAAAACTATTGTAATTCCGAAATCCCATCTGCGATCATCAATCTCGCACGAAGCCTCAGGTTAGAAGTTATCGCTGAAGGGGTAGAGGAAGAATACCAAAAAGAGTTTTTGTTAAAGAATAATTGCTATCACATGCAGGGGTATTTATTTAGTAGACCGGTGCGTGGGGAAGAGCTTGAGGACTTTTTAGCTCGTATGGATGCTTAATTACTCAGGTTGTAGAGAAAGTGTGTGAAGGTAAGGAATGTAACTTATATTTGCTAGGCCATTTTTTAGGGGAAGCTCACACCTTAGTTCTGGTATTGTGGGAAAAATGATCAATAGCATACGAATTAGCAGACCAAATCATACATTGATTTGGTCTTTATTAATATATTAAAAGTTGGTAGTATTTTAATGGTTTCTTATTTGCTCCTATCATGTTATAGTGATAAGAAAATTTTTTATTTTCTAAAAGGGGAATTTTTAATTTATGAGACCAAAAGAAATGGTAAGAAGTGGGCCAATCCAATACACAGCAGCTGGTTGATGATCCTGTTGTCGGAAGACCTAGAGAAGTTATGTTATTCCGTGAAAAAAATGAACAATATGAATTTATTAAAAAATAATCAATTTATTTATGTAATCTATACACAAGTTACTTTCTATGGTAATTTTTTATTGTATGATACTCCTAATATAGAGAGGTGGATTATGAATGAAAATTCATAATTTAATTGAGTCAAAACAGTATTTTGTCGATGAAACAAAAGCGAATTACTATGTCGTCTATGAAAAATTCGAAAACATTGAGGCTTTGATTAAAGAGAATAGAGTCGAAGAAAGAAATCAGGGAACGGAAGAAATCATAGACATTTTTTATGGCTACGGTAAAGCAGATTTGTTACAGAGAGTTTGTAGTTATCGGCTAGATTTGAATAACCCATCCATTAATGACACACTAAATACTATAAAAGAACAGCATAAAGACATTTTTAAGTAAAGTGGGGTACACCTTCGTATCTTCCAATTTTATTCAGCGATCTTATCACGTTTTTTAGGAGAAGGGAACGCTTATAGCTTAGCAACTTATGGTATCAAGAAAGGCTTTTGGAGAAGATTAGAACAAAAAATTTAACTAGAACTAGGCTTTTGAGGAGTAACACTTCCAAAAGCCTTTTCCTTATGTGATCAACATTCTCCGTTGTTTGAATCATTCATGTTACTGATGGGGAGATGCTGAAGTAGAAATGATTGAACCTTCACATGACAAATGTAGGTTAAAAGATAGAGTAGCTTTCAAAAAAAATCATAAAACGACAATTTTTTCCTTAATATGAAACCATTTCTCCTACAAATCGTATATATTAGTAGAAGAGCAGTTCAATAGATTAGCTCAAATTTTAAACTTGGAGTGATGCTTGATGATGAGTACCATTTGGTTATTTCTTAGTAGTATTTTACTTTTCGTTCTGTTGATAGTTAGTGGGATTGTTTTTTTTATTTTCAAGAAGCGGTATAGAACGGCTAGTTCGAACCAAGCGTTGATCATAACAGGGCCTAAGCTTGGCAATCCGGAAGAAGATACGCGTATTTTCTTTGATGAAAATGGAAGAAGTTTAAAGATCATACGAGGGGGTGGTATCCGTTTGAAGATGTTCCAAACTTGTACCCCTGTTGATTTAAATTCATTTCAAATCAAATTAACAACGCCCAAAGTTTATACATCTCAAGGTGTTCCGGTTATTGCCGATGCTGTAACATCAGTGAAGATTGCGGATTCTTTAATTGGGATTGCTAATTATGCTGAACAGTTTTTAGGGAAGAAAGATAATGAAATTGAAGAAGAGGTTTCAAAGGTTCTTGGTACGAACCTTCGCGCGATCCTGTCAAAAATGACGGTCGAGGAAATTAATAATGATCGTGAATCTTTTAATCACCAAGTTCAAGATATTGCCCAGCAGGAATTAGATAATATGGGCTTTAAAATTACGTCGTTTGGCTTAGATGATCTCAGAGATGCCGATGAGGAAAATGGCTATTTAGAAAATTTAGGTCGGCCACGTATCGCTGAAATTCGTAAAAAGGCCGAAATGGCCGAGTCCGATGCTGAAAAAGAAACAAGAATGTATAAAGCACGCAATAATCAAGAAGCGCAAGATGAGGAAAACAAACGATTAAGTGCGATTGCGGAGTCGAGAAAGGAAAAAGATATAAAAGCAGCTCAAATTAAAGAAGAAACGGAACGAGCAAGGGCGAAATCAGAGCAATCGTATGAACTAGAAAAAGCAAGACTTGCTCAGCAAGTAAAAGAAGAAGAAATGAAGATTCAGTATATCGAGCGCCAAAGACAGGTCGAACTCGAGCTAGAGGAACAAAAGCGTCGTAAGGCTTTGGCTGATGCCAATGCGTATGATATTAAAGCGAACTCTGAAGCAGAGGCAGAAAAAGCACGTATTGACGGGGAAACTAAGGCCATGATTGAAAAACAAAAAGGTCTTGCAGAAGCTGACGTTATTCGTGAACGAGGCCGTGCTGAAGCCGAGGCGAAAGAGCTAATGGCCAAAGCAATGGAGAAATACGGAGAAGCTGCGATTCTTGAGATGTTTATTGACATGCTCCCTAAATATGCTCGTGAAGTGGCCCAGCCTCTTTCTCAAATTGAAGAGATGAGAGTGATTGATCTCGGTGGAGCAGACTCAAATGGCGGTGCCTCTAAAATAACAAGCAATGTCACCAAAACGATGATTGGCTTGCAAGAAAGCTTAAAAGAAAGTACGGGAATGGATTTAAAAGCCATGCTTGAAAGCTTTGTATCGCGAGGGCAAGCAGACCATTTTAAGACATTCACTTCACAAGTTGCAGCAGGCGAAGAAGGAGACCAGCAGGAGCAACCCAAACATCCGACTGAATTTGAGAATCAAGTAGCACCAAGTGATACAGAATTAGCAGAAGAGCACCCTAATGACGATGCTAGATTAAAGGATTAAGTACATGGTCCTATCTATTACTCTCTGTTCATACATATAGGTAAATAGAAGCTGACTAACGTCAAGGCAACCCCAATCCCCTCAGCTGTAAAAAGCTGAGGGGATTTCTTTACTTTATCACAGGCTTCATTAGGAACTGAATCGGTTTTCATGTTAGTAGAAACATAAATAGTATCTGGAAGCGTTAGGACCGTGAAACCTGAGCCGGAGAGAAATACAAGTACCTAAAGGAAGTATTAGAGACGTGAAACTTTGGCCGGAAAGAAATAGAAGTACCTAAGGGAAGCTTTAGAGACGTGAAACTTGAGCCGAAGAGAAATACAAGTACCTAAAGGAAGCATTAGAGACGTGAAACCTGTGCCGAAGAGAAATACAAGTAACTAAAGGAAGCTTTAGAGGCGTGAAACCTGAGCCGGAGAGAAATACAAGTACCTAAAGGAAGCATTAGGACCGTGAAACTTGAGCCGAAGAGAAATACAAGTCCCTAGAGGAAGCATTAGAGGCGTGAAACTCGCGCCGGAGAGAAATACAAGTCCCTAAAGGAAGCATTAGAGACGTGAAACTCGCGCCGGAGAGAAATACAAGTACCTAAAGGAGGCATTAGGACCGTGAAACTTGTGCCGGAGAGAAATACAAGTCCCTAAAGGTAGCATTAGAGACGTGAAACTCGCGCCGGAGAGAAATACAAGTCCCTAAAGGAAGCATTAGGACCGTGAAACTTGTGCCGGAGAGAAATACAAGTACCTAGAGGAAGCATTAGAGGCGTGAAACCTG
>NZ_JAQQWT010000004.1:203399-370874 GCF_028610705.1 Halalkalibacter alkalisediminis | reverse complement strand
AGCCGGAGAGAAATACAAGTCCCTAAAGGAAGCATTAGGACCGTGAAACTTTGGCCGGAGAGAAATACAAGTACCTAGAGGAAGCATTAGAGGCGTGAAACCTGAGCCGGAGAGAAATACAAGTCCCTAAAGGAAGCATTAGGACCGTGAAACTTTGGCCGGAGAGAAATACAAGTACCTAAAGCTAAAGCAGAGTTTAGGTCCAGATATACAACCGTACGAAAGAAAAAATCTACGCAGCCTGATTAAGCTGAACAAGCACCCACCTTCCCTTACGCCAAAGCCTCCCAAAAAAAACACCCAGCCCCTAAAGCTGAGTGTCAAACTGTTACTTTGTAACGGGCTTCATTAAAAAACGAACCGGTTTTCGCGTTGAAATATAAACAATAGCAAACGCAAAAACAACCAGTAACCAATATTGATTTTGTTCAATAATAAATGGGACTAAAGGCGATTCGTGGAGCATTTTCACAAACAGCATATGCAACAAGTAAATAGAAATGGTAAATGGACCAATATGAGTAAAGAAGGTTTTCTGACTCGGGACTAATGTGAAAAATAATACAGTGACCATACTCATCACAACGTACACACCGAATCTCGCTAACCAAGCGAATTGGAGCGTGATGTCATCCATTTTTTCATAAGGCTGTTTTCCCATTAACCAAGCTCTTTCATCAAGTGGCATAACTTTATATAAAATCAAAAACAAAGCAACCAGTAATGCGACTGAAATGACTTTGTTCAACTTCGATGTCAGTCTTGTAAAATGCTCTTCTTTTAAATAATAGCCTAGTAAAAAGAACGGAAAAAAGAAAAACGTTCTAGAAAGGCTTAAGAAACCATCTACGTCGGAAAAATAACCAACCACCAACGACAGAACCACCGCTAGCAGCAGACCATACCTGATCTTTGAAAATAGTAACAGCATCACATTCCATAAGAATAAACTTAATAAAAACCATAAAGCCCACCTTGGAGTAAAAGGAGATATCGACAAATCATTATTAAAGATCACAATGTAATAAAAGGTATAAAAAATTTGGAAAATGAGATAAGGAATAAGTAGTTTTTTGGCGACATTGGCCAGATAACCTGGCTTATGGATTCCTTTTGCAAAGAAGCCCGATATGATAATAAACGCAGGCATATGAAACAAAAAAATAAAGAGATAGACACTAGATACGATCCGATTTTCATATAGAAACTCAGAGAGAATATGTCCAAATACGACAAGGAAAATTAAGATCACTTTTGCATTATCGAAATAAGGATTCCGTTCTTTCATGTATGTTCACCAACCTTTTTTCAATAAACGAAATGATATCATACATTATGTAAAGAAAACATAAGCACTTTTCCCCCTTTTTAATGGAGCGGAATGGCTTTTTCTGGTGAAATGATGATGTATATTTACAAAGTCATAGTTAGAAAGAGTGAAAAAACGAACAGAGCTAAGCTCTGTTCGTTTTCCTGTTTATCTAAATGTCGGACGGATTGACCACATTTACACTTATGAGGTTGTTTTTAAATCCGCCATGCAACGATTCTAAGGTAATTAAATGAAATAAAGCCACCCCATTGTCTAACAAGTTTGTCCCTATCACTGCCATGCTACTGATCCCCGTTTTGGGAGGAACCAACCAATTATCATTTCTTAGTTTTTAATCCATTATGAATAAAAAGAAAAACTTTTCGAATTATATTGACAATTGAAGCGTTTTCATATAATCTCAAGTTAATCGATTACGTAAACGTTTAACTAGATTTGTAGATTGTTAAATAGTTACTGAAAATGGTGAGAGAAAATGAGTATGAGTAAAACAAGTTCTAGTATAAAGGATGTTGCAAAAAGAGCGAGTGTTTCTACAGCGACGGTCTCTCATGTCATTAATGAGACGAGATATGTATCTGAAGAAACGAAGAATAAAGTGCATCAAGCAATGAAAGAGCTTAATTATCAACCTAACCAAATGGCACAAGGCTTAAGAAGCAGAAAGTCAAAAACAGTTGGATTGATCGTACCTATGCTTTATACAGATACTTCTAATTTCTTCTTTATGTCCATTGCTAATGGGATTGAAACCATCTTGCAAGACAGAGGGTATCATTTAATCTTAAGTAATTCTCATGAAGAGCTTAAAAAAGAAATGGATCATATTAAAGTGTTTAATTCAAAGTTAATTGATGGACTCATTATTGCTCCAACAGCCGAAGACTTTTCACAATATGAAGATGTCCTTTCATCCGATTATCCTGTTGTTTTTATTGATCGAAAGCCAAAAGGTTTTGATAAAGACGGGATCTTTGTAGATAGTGAAAAGGGTTCATATGAAGCGATTAAAGCTTTAATTGAAAAAGGACATGAAAGAATTGCTTTTTTAACGGGTTCTTTAGGCATAACGACTAGTGATGACCGATTAATGGGTTATAAAAAGGCATTTAAAGACCATCATTTAGCGATAAATCCTAATCTAATCGGTGAAGGTGAAGCAAGCTTTCAAGCAGGGTATGATTTGGCCAAGAAATTAGTCGTAGAAGAAAAGGCGACAGCCCTTTTTGTTGCGAACAACGTCATGACAATGGGAGCATTAGGCTATTTAAATGAGCAAAAGATTAAAGTTCCAGATGAAGTGGCGATTATTGGATTTGATGATTATGACTGGATGAAGATCACAACACCACCATTAGCCGTTGTGAAACAGCCATCCTTTGAAATAGGGGAAAAAGCCGTAAATCTACTTCTAAAAAGAATTGAAGAACCGCATAAAGGGGAGCCTGAGCAAATTATTTTAAGTACCGAATTGGTCATGCGTGAGTCGATATAAAGGGGAGTAATCCCCTATTTTGGTCCATTCGTTGACTAAACGGATAAACAATTAAATAGATAAGGATAGGAGTAAACTAGAACCATATAGTCCGTCAATAGAGGAATATGGAGTAAATTTTTGTCCTTCAGGTAAACGTTTACGTAATCGTTTAAACAAATATTAGCTATTTTTTACTAATTAAAGGAGGTGAAAAAGTAATACATCGTATTGCTTTCTGAATCAAATTTTAATTAAAAAAAAGGGGCGTTAATCTATGAAGAAATTATTATTTATGTTCATGATGTTGGTTCTAAGTGTTTTGGTCGTTGTAGGGTGTAGCTCTTCTAATGAAGAAACGGGAACGAATGAAGCGAATACAGATGATTCAACGGATACAAGTAAGACAGAATCGACTGATGGCGAATTAATTACATTAGACTTGTGGATTCACCAAACAAATGAAAAAGAAACACAATATTACTTAGATCGAGCAGCGGAATTTAATGAAGCGCATGAAGGAGAAATCTATGTTGAAGTAGCCCCTCCTATTATTGACGAAGGTAGCTCTTATAACGATGCGATTAATACCGCTTTAGTAGCAGGGAATTTACCAGATTTAATTAAGCTAGATGGTCCTTTCGTTTCAAGTTACGCAGCATCTGGAGTGATCATGCCAATTGATGAGTACATTCCTGAAGAGGAACTGACTGATTATGTCGATTCTATTATTCAACAAGGTAGTCACGATGGAAAGCTATATTCATTAGGAGCGATGGAATCATCGGTTATGTTGTATTACAACAAAGAGATTTTTGAAGCAGCTGGCATTGAGGCACCGACATCAGTGGAAGAGGCTTGGACTTGGGATGAATTCCTTGCAGTCGCTAAAGAACTTACAACAGAAGATCATAAGGGATTAAATCTATTCATGAACTACGGTGTAGGCGAATGGTTAACGTATATGGGACTTCCTTTCGTATGGTCCAATGAAGGTCAATTACTGTCAGATGACGGTACAACGGCTGAAGGTTACTTTAATGGACCTGAGACAGTAGAAGCTTTAGAGTTTATTAAAACGTTATTTGCTGAAGGCGTTGTTGATATTTCCCCTTCTGAAATGCAGTTTGAAGAAGGAAAAGCCGCTATGGCTTTAGGTGGACCTTGGATCGCCGTTTCTGCTGAAGAGGCAGGATTGGATTTTGGTATGATGCCTTACCCATATAGCAAAGTTTCTAAATCTCCATCTGGAAGTATGGCTTATGCGGTAACAACGAACACGAAACATCCTGAAGCAGCAGCAAAATTCATGCTATTTATGACAGACAAAGAATCGACGATTGGTTTGTCACAAGTAACAGGTATGCCACCTTCGCGTGAATCTGCCTTTAATGAAATGGATCGTTATGAAGAGTTGCCACTTAGTGTCATGAAAGATCAAGTTATTAATACGGCTCAAGCACGTCCACAAACACCTGCATACCCTGTTTTAACACAATTGTTTGCTGAAGCGTTCCAAGCAGCTGCGTTAGGGGAAGACCCACAAGCCATATTAGATCAATTTGTTCCAAGAATTGATAGAGAGTTATCTAGATTTAACGATTAAGTTTACACTGCACATTGATGGACCGAGTATCCTTACTTCGGTCCATCAAAATTAGTGACACTAGGGGTGACGGAAGTAATGGTAAAAAGCATAAAGGCAACTTTATCAAAGCAAAAATGGAGAGAGGCTATTAGTGGTTACCTCTTCTTTTTACCAGCGCTTATCTTATTATCTTTGTTTTTGCTTTATCCAATGGGGATGGCTTTCTATTATAGTTTTACCGATTTCTATTTGTTGACACCTGGGCAAAAGAATTTTGTAGGATTTGATAATTTTCTTTACGCTTTTCAAGATTCTGAGTTTCGATTAGCGTTTAAAAATACACTTTACTTTGTCATTGTGATTGTTCCGATTCAAACAGCTGTAGGACTCGGGTTAGCGATCCTCGTCAATAAAAAATTACGAATGACCACCTTTTTTAGAACCGCGTATTTTAGTCCTGTTGTGATGTCACTCGTTGTCGTATCGATTCTGTGGACTTTTCTTTACAACCCGAACGATGGTTTATTTAATCAAATCCTTGTCTCTTTAGGGTTTTCTCCTCAACCATTTTTAACGAGCGCTGATCAAGCAATGAACTCGATTATCGCGATGTCCGTTTGGCAAGGGGCAGGATTTCAGATGCTGATCTTTTTAGCTGGTCTTCAGACGATCCCGGCTGCGTTATATGAAGCAGCTTCCATTGATGGAGCAAACAGCTGGAGGAAGTTTTTGAATATTACGTTACCAGGTTTGAAAAATGTATCGATTTTCATCGTGATCACGATTACGATTGCTGCATTCAAATTGCTTATTCAACCAATGATTATGACGCAAGGGGGTCCTTTAGGATCAACAAAATCTTTGGTTCATTATACGTATCAAGTAGGTTTTGCTTATCGAGATGTTGGCTATGCTTCCGCCCTTGCAGTTCTCTTTACTGTAATCGTATTAGTGATATCTCTGACTCAACGAAAATTGCTAACTGAGGATAGGGGGTAAGGGGTTTGGAAACCAAAACAAACATGAAACAGGCAGCTGCAGTAAACAAAGTACCCAAGTATTCGATGAAAAGTCGTCGAGTCTTCAAGAATATAGGCTTGTATCTATTTATGGGAATGTTAGCGTTTATTTTTCTTTTCCCCCTCGTATGGATGTTAGTTTCTTCACTGAAGAGTGATGTTCAAATTTTTAGAGATATGAAAACGGTACACGTTTTTATTCCACCATTGTATGACAGTGTTTCAGCTTATTTTGCCAACTATACTCAGGCGTTAGAGCGTGTGGACTTACTCAAGTACACAGGAAATAGTTTAATCTATACGATGGGTATTATTGCATTTGGGTTAATTGTGAACTCGATGGCTGGCTACGCGTTGGCCCGCATGGATTTTCCGTTTAAAAACTTCTGGATGGCCATCATCATTGCCACGATTATTATCCCGGCAGAGAGTATTTTCTTGCCTCTTTACGTATTAGTTCATAACTTTGGATGGGTCAATACGTATACAGGGTTGATTGTACCGTTTATCGCAAACGCGTTTATGATCTTTTTATTCCGTCAATTTTTTATTGGATTTCCTAAGGAATTGGAAGAGGCAGCAAGGATTGATGGGTGCACACCGATTGGGATTTTCTTTCGGATTATCATTCCGTTGTCAAAGCCGGTCTTTGCTACGGTCGCCATTTTTACATTCGTGAACCATTGGAATGACTTTTTATGGCCATTAGTCGTAGCAAATGATGAAAAAATGAGAACGATTCAAATTGGATTGCAATATTTCTTTGCTCAACAACCCGTACAATGGGGGCAAGTCATGGCTGCATTAACGATTGCAACCATTCCAATGCTACTTATATTCGGCTTCTTGCAAAGATATTACGTGGAAGGTCTGACTCATACGGGATCTAAAAATTAGGGACTAGGATGTGTAAAATAACGATGTCAAAAATTTTATGTTTAGGCGAACTGTTGGTGGATTTTGTTCCAACGGAAAATGGCTTTAAGCTTCAAGATGTAGATCAGTTTAAGAAAATGGCTGGTGGAGCGCCAGCCAATGTAAGTGCAGCGATCGCCACATTAGGTGGAAGATCATCCATGATTGGAAAAATCGGAGCGGATCCGTTTGGAGACTTTCTCGTTGAAACGTTACGGGATAAAGGGGTAGAGGTGGAGTGTCTTATCCAAACGAAAGAGGCTAAAACGGCATTAGCCTTTGTTTCTTTGCAAAATAATGGAGAAAGAGATTTCATGTTTTATCGTGAGCCATCTGCAGATATGTTACTAGAACAAAAGGATCTTAAGGCAGAATGGTTTGAAGAAGCAGAAGTCTATCATTTTGGTTCGATCTCTCTTATTGATCATCCTGTCAGAGAAGCGACAATGGAAGGAATCAAACTAGCGACGGAGCACAACATGGTCATTAGTTTTGACCCGAATATTAGGCTTTCGTTATGGAAATCAGAAGAGGATGCACGAGAACAAATTTTACAATCGATTCCGGCAGCGCATATGGTCAAGATTAGTGAGGAAGAGCTTTCTTTTCTTACGGGGATTAACGAGGAACAAGAAGCTGTTTCAACGTTAATGTCAGGGCTCGTTCAACTCATCATTGTGACGAAAGGGAAAGAGGGGTGTTCGTATTACACAAAGGGAAGCAGCGGGAGCGTAAAAGGCATCACCGTGAAACCGATTGATGCAACTGGTGCTGGAGATGCGTTCGTTGGTGGATTTCTCTATCAAGTCAGTCAGGAAATCAACCAGATAGATGACTTACATGAACTGTTAAACGATCAGAAAAAGCTAGAGGAAATCTTAGCCTTTGCGAATGTGTGTGGGGCATTAACGACAACGAAAAGAGGAGCGATATCGGCTCTGCCAACTTTAGATGAGGTACAGTCCTATTTCATAAAAGAATAAGGATGGAGAGATCTTATTTAGTTTCAGCGAGATATATCTTATATTGGGAGTGGTGATTTTGACATTTACTAAAGGACAAAATAAAGAAAAAACAACTTACTATAGCGAGACATATCGACCGCAGTTCCATTTTACACCGGAAGCTAATTGGATGAATGATCCGAATGGGATGGTGTATTATGCAGGTGAATATCACTTGTTTTACCAATACCATCCACACGGAGATACGTGGGGACCGATGCATTGGGGACATGCGGTCAGTAAAGATATGGTTCACTGGGAGCACCTTCCCATTGCTTTTGAACCAGATGAATTAGGCATGATTTTCTCTGGAAGTGCGGTTGTGGATTGGAATGACACTACAGGCTTTTTCAACGGGAAAGACGGATTAGTGGCGATGTTTACTCATGCGAATGATGGGCTGCAACGTCAAAGTATCGCCTACAGTAAGGATAAGGGGCGGACATGGGAGAAATACGAATGGAACCCAGTCATTGAAAACCCTGGAATCAAAGACTTCCGAGATCCGAAAGTATTATGGCATGAGGAAACCAATAAGTGGGTCATGGTTTTAGCCGCTGGTCAAAAGGTGATGTTTTATTCATCTCCTAATTTAAAGGAGTGGGATTTCTTAAGTGAATTCGGATTAGAAGATGGTGCACATGGTGGTGTATGGGAATGTCCAGATTTATTTCAATTGCCTGTGGATGGAAATCACGATAACAAGAGATGGGTATTGCAAGTAGACTTGGGAGACGGTGCCATTGCGGGTGGCTCTGGTGGTCAATATTTTATTGGAGAATTTGATGGGATAACGTTTACGAATGAAAATGCTCCAAGTGAAGTTTTATGGGTTGATTATGGAAAAGATTTCTATGCGGCTCAATCGTTTTCAGATGTCTCTGAAGAAGATGGCAGAAGAGTGTGGCTAGCGTGGATGAGTAATTGGAAGTACGCCAATGAAGTGCCGACAAACCCATGGCGCAGTGCGATGTCGATTCCTCGGCAGGTTGAATTAATCGAAAATAAAAAGGGTCAAATCAAACTCATTCAAAAGCCTGTTGTTGAACTAGAAGGTTTACGCCAAAAGGTGAAAGAAATCAAGAATGAAGTGGCCTGTGCTGAAAGGAATCTCCTATCTGATGTACAGGCAGATGTGTTTGAACTTGTCGCTGAATTGGAAGATGTAACAGCAACGGAGTTTGGTTTGAAAGTGAGAAAATCAACGGAAGGTCAAGAAACGACCATTGGTTATGAGGTCAAGAGTGAAACATTATTTGTTGATCGTACTCACTCAGGGGAATCTGATTTCAGTGAAGAGTTTAGCGGGAGACACTCTGTACAGATCGCGAAAAAGGATGGAAAGCTGCAACTAAGAATGTTTGTAGACCGTTCTTCAGTAGAGGTCTTTGCTAATGAGGGTGAAGCGGTTTTTACCAATTTGATTTTCCCTGATGAAGAAAGTAAAGGACTAGAATTATATGTGGTAGGTGGAGAGATCAGGGTCCATTCCTTAGTCATCTATCCATTAACCACTACTTGGCGATAACATAGAGGAGGTATTCCGATGAACGGCATGGCAGATGGAGTTTATAAAGTGAGTGATTGGTTCATGCGTTTTGCCTATATTAACGTATTATTTATCTTTTTTACATCCATCGGCCTCGTTCTATTCGGAATCGTCCCAGCGTTTATGGCGATGCTTACGATCATGCGAAAGTGGTTCGCGAAAGAAGAGTTTCCTGTTTTCGCACGATATTGGGATGAGTATAAAAAGGAGTTCGTAAAAGGAAATGGAATCGGGTTTATTTTCTTAGGAGTAGGAAGTTTGTTAGCGTTGAATTTCTATTTTATCCAGCAAATAGACCACGTGATTCAGCTTCCTCTAAAATATGGAATGGTCATGATCACATTCCTATTTGTCATCACCCTTCTTTATGTGTTCCCGATTCGAGCTCAATATAAGATGAGCATTTCGGATTGTATCAAATATGCGTTTATTTTAGGCGTATCTCATCCATTGTCTTTCCTGCTTTGGTTAGCAGGATTATTCCTCATCTTTCTTACACTACGTTTCATCCCAGGATTGATCCCCTTTTATAGTGTTTGTTTAGTAGGAGCATGGTCGTATTGGGTGACAAGTCGTGTTCTTACAAAAGCAGATTCCTTTTTAAGTAACAAATAAATGTAGGTATTTTATGAATGTCTACTGGAACAAGAAGACGTAATCGATTCCTATTCTTTGCGTATCGATTACGTAACCAGAAAAATGAAAGCGGTTTCTAAAGTGAGGAGGGGTCATTTTTATGAGAGTAAGGCGGTTCAAAAAGTCATTGCAATTATTTCTCACGATTTTACTAGTAAGTCAGTCCTTTATGGTGTATCCAGTCTCCATTCAAGCCGAAGAGCATCCGGCTGATACGAATTTTCCAAACGAAGTAGAGAATCCTGGTTTTGAAACTGGCGATTTAACAGGTTGGACCGTAGAGGGGGATGCGTTTGGACAGGACAGTGTCTCGAATGATACGATTTGGTGGGGCGAAGAAATTCCTTTTAATCAAGAAGAAACTTATTTCTTGAATGGATGGGCTTATCCCGAGTCTGAAACGGGTAAAGTAACATCATCCACGTTCAACTTAAGTGGTGCGGGATGGATTACCTTTAAGCTTGGAGGAGGAAAAAATATGGATTTGGTTCATCTCAATGTCTATGACGCTGATACGGATGAACTTCTCGCTAGATACGGGAATACAGAATTCTGTGATTGTCATTTTCCTCATATTGAAGAGGGGATGAATTTGGCCAATCTCGTTCCATATAGAGCGGATTTATCTCCTTATCTTGGAAGAGACCTTTATTTTGAGATTGTAGATAACGCTAAGGAAGATTGGGGCATGATTTTTGCAGATGCCTTTTTTACCTACCACGAGAATGCCCCAACAGAAGGGATAGAGGCGGTTAACTTGGTTTCTCCACCTCCTCCTGAAGAAGAAAAGGAGCCTGAAGAAATAGAAGAACCAAAAGAACAAGAACCAAAAGAACAAGAATCGAAAGAACAAGAACCGAAAGAACGAGAACCAAAAGAACAAGAACCGAAAGAACAAGAACCAAAAGAACAAGAACCTGAACAAAAAGAACAGGAAGGAGCTAAAGATACTGTTTTGACAGGATATTATAAAGAAGCATTTAGACCGCAATTTCACTTCACACCCGAAGAAAATTGGATGAATGATCCAAATGGAATGGTGTATTTGGACGGAGAATACCACTTGTTTTATCAACATAATCCCAATGAAAACGTTTGGGGGCCGATGTATTGGGGGCATGCCATCAGCACAGACTTAGTAAACTTTGAGCACCACCCGATTGCGTTATATCCAGATGAACATGGCTTTATTTGGTCTGGTAGTGCGGTTGTCGATGAGAAGAACACGAGTGGTTTTGGGAATGGGGATCAACCACCATTAGTCGCAATCTTTTCATATGAGTTAGGGAATGACAATCAAACGGTAGGTTTAGCTTATAGCAACGATAAAGGGAGAACATGGGAAACGTATGAAGGGAATCCTGTCGTTGGGATGCCGGCTGAAACGAAAGTAAGCAATGGTGGAGAAGGAGTTTTCAGAGATCCGAAAGTGTTTTGGAATGAGGAAAAAAATGAATGGGTCTTTGTGATCACATCAGGAAAACGAGTAGACTTTTACACTTCACCCAACTTAAAAGAATGGACAAAAGTCAGTCGTTTTGAGAATCCTTCTGTCAATGGAGATCTTGGCATTTGGGAATGTTCAGATCTCATTCCGTTACCTGTCACAACAGAAAACGGAATAGAAGAAAAGTGGGTTCTTATTACAAGTGTAGCAAAGGGTCCGACTGGCGGACCGGCGATGGGTTACTTTATTGGAGAGTTCGATGGAGAGACTTTTATCCCAGATGAAGAAGAAATCAAGTGGCTAGATTATGGGGCAGATATATATGCGGGTGTGACATGGAGTAACACACCAAACGATCGTCCTCTATTACTTGGTTGGATGAGTACACCGAAATATGCTGGCGATACACCGACGGATCCTTGGAGAAGTGCGATGACGCTACCAAGAGAGCTACGTTTAGAACAAACAGATAAAGGGATTGTCTTAGCGCAATCACCTGCTCATGAGTTTGAGAGCTTACGAGGCGAAAAAAGCAGCTGGTCAGATGAGGTAGTCGATCATTCGAACACACTTCTTTCTGGCATTAACGGGGATACGTTAGAAATTATTGCTGAAATTGATCTAACTAGAACAACGTCCGAGGAATTTGGATTTCACGTCAGAAAAGATGGCGCGGAGTATACAGCGATTGGCTATGATCAACAGTCTAATCAAGTGTATGTCGACCGGACGAATTCGGGAATAGTCGATTTTCATTCAGACTTTGCGGCGAAACATACGGCACCATTCGACGGTAATGAAGAGACGCTAAAGATGCATATGTTTATTGATCGATCTTCAGTTGAAGTGTTCTTTAACGATGGAGAAGTGGTATTTACGGAACAGATCTTCCCTGACCCCAATAGCAAAGGTATTGAATTAGTTGGGGATAGCGGCGAAATCTATCTTAAAAATCTAGTAATCTATCAATTAAATAGTGCTGAATTTACACCAGGGTATAAAAATGAATTTAAACGAAGCTATGGTCATTTCCCTAGTGAAATGGATGTTGAGAGTTTACCAACGGATATTGAGAATGCGAGTTTTGAAACAGGCGATTTGACTGGATGGACGACTCATGGAAGTGCCTTTAATGGTGTCGTAACGGATGAGACGAACTTCTGGGGTGGGCCGTTTAATCAAGAAGGGACGTACCATGTGTGGGGATTTGCGGGTGCGAACAATGATGATCGCTCTGACCAACGCACAGGTGTGATGAAATCTAGTTTATTTAAGTTAGATGGAAATGGAACGATTAACTTCCTGGTGGCAGGTGGCCAAGATTTGAATCGCCTATACGTGTCACTAGTAAAGGCTTCGACTGGGGAGGAATTATTTAGAACAACGGGTAGAAATACAGAGCAATATCGTCGAGTCTCATGGAATGCTTCAGAACACTTAGGTGAGGCGATGTTTATTAAAATGGTCGATCAGCATTCTGGTGGCTTTGGTCACATTAACGTCGACGATTTTAACGTATTCAACTCAAGCGAGGATGTCCTACCAAACGATATTTTAAATCCGGGGTTTGAAACAGGAGATCTTACGGGATGGACGGTATTAGAGGGAACGTATGATGATGACGATGTGACATCAGAAGTAGATTACTCGCATCCTGAACCGATTAATAAAGAAGGCGACTATCACCTCTGGGGGAAGGATCATAAAACAGCTCAAATTAAGTCTAGTCATTTTGTGCTAGCAGGTACGGGAGAAATTACCTTTTTAATTGGCGGCGGTAACGATATTGACAACCAATACGTGGCTTTAATGAGCGCTGCTGATGATCAAGAGTTGATGCGACAAACGAATGAATGGTTTGATGATTCAGAGAACTACCACAGAGTCACGTGGGACGCTTCTGATTATATTGGAAAGGAATTGTATCTCTTAATCGTTGACAACGACGACTCTGGTGGTTGGTCACACATAAATGTCGATGATTTTAACGTCTTAAACCATGGGATGGTGTCTCATTGGTCCTTTAACGAAGGCAAAGGTCATTTTGCCAAAGACGAGGTCACTGGAGTTAAAGATAAAATTGATTATATTTTCAATGAGGCAGTCGATAAACCTTCAACAGATCCTCTTTGGAGAGATGGGATCATCGGTAGTGGTTTATTATTTGATGGTTACTCCACCTATATCGAAAGAGAGGCAGCTGAGTTCGCCAAAGTTACAGATGCCCTGACCATTGAAGCGTGGGTTGCCCCAAGAGCCTATGAGTGGGGGAGCGAAGGGAAAAAATCGGTGATTGTGAACCAACATGATCCTGGTAAGAATGAAGGCTTTATTTTAGGGATGGGAAGACATGGTAGCTGGTCATTTGAAGTAGGAATGAACGGCGAGTGGATTGAACTTTGGGCGGATGAAAACAAGCCATTAGAAAAGTTTAAGTGGTCCCATATCGTTGCGACGTATGATAAGAAAACGAGTGAAATGAAGTTGTATTTAAATGGAGAGGTAGTAGGATCGACAAAAACCCCATTGAATACGACGGTTACGCCATCAACAGAGCCACTTATCATTGGGAAGCATAACTACCCAGCCATTATTAATGGTACATTTACAGCGAATATGTTTAACGGATTAATGGATGAAGTGAAAGTTATTAATGATTCCTATAGCGCTGAGAAGGTTAGTGAGATTTATAACGAGTATGTGAGTGCTTTTGAAAATGGCGAGCATCCAACTCCGAATCTAGCAATGGATCGTAGTCGCTTTGACGGAGATCGTCATCGACCACAGTATCACTTTATTTCACCTGAACATTGGATGAATGAGCCACATGCTCCCTTTTATTTTAATGGGAAATACCATATCTTTTATCAGCATAACCCACAAGGTCCGTATTGGAACCATATTCATTGGGGACATGCGATCAGTGATGACATGGTTCATTGGGAAGATATGCCGGTTGCGCTTGCTCCGGATGGAGGTTCTGTCACACCGGATGGAGTATGGTCGGGAGATGCAACCTTTGATGCAGACGGTCTACCTGTTTTATTATTTACAGCGGGTGACGACAGCAAATTTCCAAATCAAATGACG
Organism: Halalkalibacter alkalisediminis; assembly: GCF_028610705.1. GTDB lineage: Bacteria > Bacillota > Bacilli > Bacillales > Bacillaceae_D > Halalkalibacter > Halalkalibacter alkalisediminis. The sequence goes on along the minus strand of NZ_JAQQWT010000004.1, from coordinate 356,819 downwards.
GGTCTAGCAAGAAGTACCTTTGCAGAAGACGGCGATGTCAAGTTACCAAATTGGAAAATGAATGAGGAGCCTGTAACGGTTCAAGCACCAAACTTAAAGGCAGATGAAGGTGAAGTTTGGTATGGACAATTTAGAGATCCGTATGTGTGGAAAGACGGGGATACATGGTATCAATTAGTCGGTTCTGGAATTAGAGATGGCGACAAAAGTGTCGGTGGTACAGCCCTGCTTTATACATCAACAGACTTAGAAAATTGGACATATGAAAAGCCGTTTTTAGTTGGCGATTACGCGAACTACCCTGAGACCGGCCAAGTATGGGAGCTGCCTGTTTTCTTACCTTTGAACGATGAAGAGGGAAATGAAACAGGAAAGCATGTCCTTTTTATCAATCCCTGGTATGAAGGCTATAGCCCTCACAATGTGAAATATGTATGGCATTGGATTGGAACATGGGATCAGGATAACCTTGAATTTACACCTGATCATTCTGAGCCAAGAATCTTTGATAAGGGTGAACATTTCACGGGTCCAAGTGGGTTTGTCGATCAAGATGGTCGTTCGATCTTGTTTAGTATTGCTCAAGGGAAACGATCGGAACAAGCTCAGCATGATGCAGGTTGGGCGCATAATGCCGGTTTACCATTAAGCCTTACTTTACGGGAAAATAATGAACTCGGAATTGAACCAATTGAAGAGTTACAAGAACTTCGAACCAAGCAATTAGCTTCATTTAAGAATCAAAAGATCTCTAAAGCAAATGAGCTATTATCAGACGTTCAAGGAGATCTATTAGAGATTATCCTAGAAGTAGACAATCATAATGCAAGTGATTTTGGCATTAAAGTAAGACGTAGTGCGAATGGCGAAGAAGAAACGCTCATCTCTTATGACTATGAGAATTCGATGTACACGATTGATCGCAATAAGTCTAGTTTAGATAAGGATGTTCGAAAAGGGGTTCAAGGAGATGTGATGGACCTAGGTGGCGAGAACTTGAAGCTTCATATTTATTTAGACCGATCGATGGTAGAGGCGTATGCGAATGGGTATAAGAGCCTTACATCACGAGTTTATCCAACTCGTTTTGATGCACTAGGACTAGAGCTATGGAGTGAAAATGGTAAAGTCACCATTAAGTCAATGGAAGTGTGGGAACTAGGCTCTGCTTATGGCGAAACCGTACCGGCCCATTGGCCAGATGTCGAAGAAGTTCCAGAACATAAACAGCTACCCAATCACGATTTCCAGACAGGAGATCTGACAGGATGGATGGTGGAAGAAGGCCATGCTTTCACAGATGACCATATTACCAATCGCTATGATTGGGGCTGGGGTGGTCCATTTAACCAAGCGCACTCGGCTGCTGACCCGAACCATTATCATTATTGGGGATTCCACCCTGATCATGGTGGAGATGGGGCCACGGGAGTGATGAAATCACAAGACTTCATACTAGGCGGCAATGGTCAAATTGATTTCTTAGTAGCAGGTGGAAACATCATGGATCAATTGTATGTCGCTTTAGTAAGAGCGTCTGACGGTGAATATTTAATGAAAGCAACAGGCCATAACTCTGAACAATACCGAAGAGTAAAATGGGATGCATCTGCCTATATCGGAGAAGAGTTATATGTCAAAGTGGTTGACCGAGCAACAGGTGGTTGGGGTCATATCAACATTGATAATGTGAATGTTCAAGTAGACCCTGCTACACAATTTGATTTGACAGGCCTAGAAGTAGAAGAAGAGCAAGAAGAAGTGGAGGAAGGTCAGTCTGTTCACGGTTTACCAAATGGCAAGGTTATTTTCAAAGGAGGGAAAACACCTGTTCACTTACCTGGCAATCAAGCCAAAGGTCTAACGAAAGCGAAAGAGAACGTTCAATCCAAAAAGACAAAACTTCAGCCATTTAAAAGGCTGGAGAAGTAGGAAGGAGCATTTGCCCTCCTGCTAATGAAATAGAAAGGCTGTTTTCGTAAAGATTGTTGCTATGAAATCGTTTTTCCTGGTAGTGAAATGGAGCGGAAGTCACTCGACTCCTGCGGGATGCAGAGGTAGGGGCGAGACCCCACAGGCGCAGCCGAGGAGGCTCGGCACCTCCTTAGCAGGAAAGCGAGTGGCTGGAGCGCAATGGAACGAACATGTGAAGGACACGTAAGTCATAAAAACAACAAAGTATGCGAAAACAGCCAAAAGAAAAGAACCGTAGCTCAGTTAATGGGTTACGGTTCTTTTGATAGAAGGTTTGATCGGCAATCGCTGTCGCATTGGATAACACCTCTATTTAAGGATTCGTTATAAGTGCGGGATTAAATTTATGTGGGATCTGCTACTGAAGTGATATTTTAAAGATCCGAACTGAAAAACGTCTATAAGTCGTAAAAGTTAAATAATTAAAAAGTTAACGCTATAACTAACTCATTTTCTGCCGATATAAATAACAACTAAAAGAATGGAATGGTATAGAACTAGAAGTCTAGGTATTTTGGTTTTATCATCCCATACAAGAGGGGCAAGCAAAGGGTGAAAAACGTATTAGTTCGTATTTTTCAAATCGGTTAGCAGGAACGATTCTCTTGTTTTTAGTTAGTGCTGGCACTTACTTAATTGCCTATCCATTAAAAGGAGAAGCGGAAGAAACATATTAATTGATCATCTTAGTAAGTGAACAGAAATTTTATGAAAACATACGGGGGATTTATATGATTCGAACATTACGATTCAAACTGATTATCTTATTTCTTTTCATTGGATTAGTGCCTTTAGGGCTTACGTCGGCTATTCTATATTCGATATCGAGTCAGGCTCTGATTGAAGAGGGAGAAAAAGGGTTAGAAGAAATTAGTATAAGTACGGGGGATGCGATCGAGCAGTGGTTTGAAAAACGTGTAGGGGAAGTCGGGTTAGCGGCGCGAACCGATAACATGAAGTCATTAGATGAAAAACAACAGCTATCCCTTGTGAAAATGGTGAAAGAACAATCCAATTCCTATGAAACGGTTGTGTTCACGGGAACAGATGGCGTCGTTAGAGCGCATACGACAGAAGAAAACATCGGGACTTTAAATCTAGCGGACCGGGATTATTTTCAAAAAGGAATGAGTGGAGAATCGTTTATTTCAGACGTTCTTACCTCTAGAGCGACAGGCAATCGAATTGTCGTGGTTGCGGCTCCAGTTCAAGGAGATAATGGTGACATACTAGGTGTGATGTCGGCCTCTGTTAATTTTGAGCAACTTGTTAGTGAATTTATTAATGGGAATCACAGTCAAGATTTGATTCCTGTTTTACTTGATAATCAAAATGTGATTCAGGCTCACCCTGTATCTGAATGGGTAGGACTAGAATTGAGTGAATCTGGTTTGTCCCCAGAAGTAAAAGCATTGATGGAGGGTGGGAGGTCAGACGGGGCATTCTTTATTTAAGGACCAAGGCCAAGAATTTATCATGGCGTATTCGCCGATTGAATTAGCGGGCTATCAATTATTCTTGTATACTCCTTTAGAAACGGTGCTTTCGAGTACAGACGCCCTTAAAAAAACGACCTTATTAATGCTGGGAATTTGTTTCATTGTCATTATCGCGATCGCTACGTTCTTCGGTAATTCGATTAGTCAGCCGATTCATCGCATAACGAAACATGTCGAGCAAATTGCGGAAGGCCATTTAACGGCAGACGCTTTAATGGCTACAAGTAAGGATGAAATTGGAACGTTAACAGCAAGCATTAATAAGATGTCGGTGAATTTAAAAGAATTGATTCATGACGTAACGAATAATGCGGAGTCTTTGGCGGCACATGCCGAGGAATTAACGGCTAGTGCGGAGGAATCGAAAAAAACAACCGAGCACATTACCTCATCGATTCAACAAATATCAAGTGGCGCAGAAACGCAAAGTGAACAAGTTTCTGAAAGTGCACGAGCATTAGAAGAAATGACAGCGGGGATCCAACAAATTGCCGAGTCCTCATCTGAGATTGCGGAAACGTCTTCTGCGACGATCGATAAGGCGGAAGTTGGAGGAAAGTCTGTTGAAAAGACGGTTGAACAGATGAGATCGATTCAATCATCTGTAGAAGCTTCCAACGAGTCGATCTTTTTGCTCGACGAACGCTCAAGAGAGATTGGCAAGATTGTTGAAATCATTACCGGAATCGCTAACCAAACGAACCTGCTCGCGCTCAATGCGGCGATTGAAGCTGCTCGGGCAGGAGAGCATGGGAAAGGCTTTGCCGTTGTGGCAGATGAAGTTCGAAAATTAGCTGAAGAATCGAAGGAATCATCTGATCAAATTAAAAGGCTGATTAGCGAAATTCAAATAGACATGGCTCAATCATTAGAAGGCATGATGAAAGTGACAAAGGATGTATCAGATGGATTGGTGTTAGCCGATACAACCCAATTGAATTTTAACGAAATCATCGAAACGACCAAATCCGTCACAGAGCAAATCGACAGCATGGCAGCAACAGCGGAGCAACTATCTGCAGGAGCCCAACAAGTCACAGCCACGTTCTCTGTCATTTCGGACATTTCTAGAACGGCTTCAGCCAGTACACAAGAAGTTGCTTCTGCTTCAGAAGAACAACTTGGATCCATGGATGAAGTAGCTTTATCGGCCGAATCACTAAGTCACATGGCGTTAGAATTAAGAGAGATGGTGAAGAAGTTTCAGGTGTAGAGGAAGAACGCGTTCCAGGCACTACATTTAAGAAGGTTATAAGAAGAAAATGAGAACCGTAGCTCAGTCAATGGGCTACGGTTCTTTTGTATAGAATGGGTGGCTGCTATGGATTTTTGATAGATGACTTAGTTTAAAAGAACTAGGTATCCTCATTACATATTTTTGTTACTAGATTTTACAAAATATAAAATATGTTCAAACGTCAGCGTGCCAAAGATCCTAATATGTTTTGCTGCCGATTTTGCACGACGTTTATTTGATAAACTTGTTCGTCCAACAAAGGCAATTTCAACTCTATCTGCTTTTTAATACGCGCATCTAGGGGAAGCTTCTGAATACTTTCAATAGAATAATATAGTGGCTTGCGGACTCTATCTAACAAGGCATCTTGATCCTTGTTCGAACAAGATAGAACGAACTCTCTTTGTTCAGAAGTTAAAGAATGCAACTGTTCTTGTCTTTGCTTAGCAAGTTTCCATGCGCTTATTTCTTGTTTTTGTCGTTCGAGAAGGGGGAGATGTAACTCAATTTGTCTTCGGGTGGTCTCCTCATATTCTGAAAGGTCGTCCTCTAGAAAAAAGCAGTGTGCTAGTCCATCTTCAGTGGATAGAAGCAATTCTCTCCGATCTTCTTGATTCAATTTTGAAACAAACTGCTGTTGTTCAATCGTTAATCGTTGAAACAGAGATGATAATTTCTTTTCTTCCTCGTATCGGGCGTGAAGCCGCTCAACCAGTGCAATCTGGTGGTCGGATAACGGAAGTCCTAATTCATATTGGTCGATGATGTCCTGAGGGATTGATACATGCATATACGAAACTAGAGGGTAAAATAGATTCTTTTTGTATTTAACTAATATGTCATCTCTTTCTAGGTCGATCGCATACATCCCGTTTTTCACATCTTTGATCACATTAGAAGGAAGAGAGAGGTAGTTTTCAAAGCAATTCTCCCCTAAATGTCGGACGGTCCCTTCTGTTATATTTTCGATGATGTATTGAAACCGAATAGATTGACCACAGTCACATTTATGAGGTCGCTTTTTATATCCCCCATCCAATAGATCTACTAGCACCCAATCCTCAAGTCTTTCTTCAATCTCTTCGTTGCTCATTTTTTCGTCTATGTTTATTCCTTTGTAGTTTGCTAGCACTTGTAACCATCGGCTTTTCTTTTTCACTTTCATTCTCTGTGTAAGAAAGGAGACTTGCTGCTCATTCAACTGGCTCATGACAGATTCTACTTCTTTTTGTGCAAGGAGTACCATGGGGTCGACACCTCCATTTGTAGGGATTCTATTAGAATTCTATTAAATGGTTATGCGGTGGGTAGGGGTTTTAGAACGCGTTCCAGGCACTACATTTAGACAATAACGTTGGTTTGTCTACGTGAATTGGACTCTAAAGAGAAAGCTACCTCTTTACTAATGATTAGATCAAAGGGAAATCAGGTAAAACGTCTGGCTGTTCAACGAATTGTTTATAGTGATAGGCTTGGGGTTTTGGGAAATAGGATAAGATTCGTTCAAGTTGAACGTGGTTATTTTTTTCAAGGGAGATGTAGGCGCGGTAGCTGCTGTAGGGGTAATGTTCTGGTTTTTTGACCATTTTTGCTTCATGGGGGTTGAGGTGAATGTATTTACTGACATCAAGTTCATATTGCTTGGAATCAATAAGTTCTGCCCCGTATCGTCCTTGAAAAACGTGCCCTACATAATCGTGTTTTTTATTGAAGTATTTTGCATATTTTGAGTTTAAAAGATACATGATTTTGTCAATAGGGTCATTTAACGTTTGGAGTTGAAGGTGAACATGATTGGTCATTAGGCAATAGGAGAGTAGATGAAAGGGATAGCGGGCTCTAGCATCTTCAAGCAAGTCCATGTACATCAGGCGGTCACCTTTGTCTAAAAAAATGGCAGATTTGCGATTGCCGCGGGTCGTAATATGATACATCGCTTGAGGAAACCATATTCGTTTTTTTCTAGGCATAGCAGTGCTCCTTTTTTGGGTGGGATGATTAGTGGGTGCCTGGCACCCACTAATCAATCTAGTCCAACGTTTTCTGCTCATTTCCTTTTAACTCAGCGACTAGTATATAACGCTCGGGAGCTGCGCCAATGAAATCGAAGGGGTAACAAGTGGAGACAGTTAGCGTTGCTCGAGGCTTTGGAACAATGACGGTGCGATCATCTTCATCGACAATCCGGACTCTTTTCACCTTGTACGTAAAGGTTCCGCTTCCTGTTGTTACAATTAATAGATCATTTTCTCCAACCTCACCAAGTTTGCGAAAAACAGTATCTCGGTGCCCAGACAAAACAGAATTATCATTTTCGCCAGGGAGTACACTTCCCGCAAAGTGACCGACTCCTTTATCGAGTTCATCTTCATCAGTACCGTGGTAAATCGGAAGTCTTGCTTCTAGTTTAGGAATATAAAGCTCTCCCATTAGTTCTCCTTTTTCAGGATAAAGTGGATAGGGGGAGGAAGAGTTAACCGTCTCGAGAGTTTCTTCAGGCTCGGTAAGGACGGTTTCGGTAAAGACGGTTTGATCCACAGCAGCACTTTCTGTTTTAAACAAATAGTAGCCTTTTAGAAACTTATAAGCATTTGTACTGGAAAACCAAAGTCCCAATACGACCATTCCACCACATAAGGAAAGAAGAATGAGGGATTTCATTCTTCTCTTTGTTCTAGCATTTCTTTTATCCATGTTTGACTTTAAAACGGCGATAAATGAGTAAACCTGCCATTGCTAATGCAAGGCCTGATGCTGTGTTGACAACATAGTCAGTAGCGGTTTTAGGCAACTTCGCCCCTTTTTCTGTTTTCTTAACGGGTTTGTCTGAATTTTTTTTCACGATAGCTTTTTCCACGATCGTTTTTTCCATTTCCTTTAAATCATTTCCTGTTTCGATGATTAATTCTGGGCCAAACATGTCAGCCGTAAAGAAAAGGTCGGCAAGAAATTCACCTTGCTTATTGTAAAATTCAATTAACAGACCATACCCCTCAGTGCTTGTCATCGTGATAAGCTGTTGGATGGAGACAGGATTCTTTTCGTTTTCTTTGACAAGATAGTATTTCACATCAAGCTCAAAGAGGTTTAAAAGCTGATTGAAAATATCTAATAGCTCAGCCAATTGTTCAGGTGTCACATCAGATGGATCTTCAAAATCTTCAAAAGCCATCAATCGATTTCCTAGTTCTTCTAATTTATCTAAAAAGGCAGGATTGGTATAATCAAGTGACTCAAAATGCTCAAACAGTCTTTCTAACTCTTGATCTGTTAAACCTATTAAGCTAAAAAGGTCATCAATATCTGAAAAATCCACATCAGACCCATATAAATAAAAATCAATTGCCCACTCTAGGTCTTCGATATGCTCATAGTTTTCTAGAGAATCACCATTGTCTTCTAATAAGTTAATTAATTCATCAAGGGTTAAACCATAATCATTTAATAATTGTTGTAAGCTATCATCCGTAATCGGTGTTAAATGGTAAAAATAAAGATCAAAATCTAAATCATCATAAAACTTGTAAACACTCAAAATCGTTTCTCCGGCATCTAATTCTCCATTTTCAACAAGCAGGGCAGTCGCTTCTTCTAACGTTAATCCATGTTCAGCAAGCAGTTCGTGCAGGCTTGTCTCTGTTAAAACAGGCCCAAGAAAATCCTTGATCTCTTCAACGCTATCAAAATCAGAGATGGTTAGTTCATAGAAGTCCAAATGTTCTTCTAATTGTTCTTGTGTCCATCCAAGCTCAGTTAAATAGGTTTGCAGGTCAGAAGATGATGGTGCGGCCAAGCTAAACGAAGGGGATACAACCAAACTAAAAACAACTAAAAACGACATGATCATGCCTTTCACTTAACATTCCTCCTGAGGTTAAATAATGAAATCTAGAATATTATAATCTGATATTCTGAAAATAGATAGTAAATATTTAGGATATTTTTAAAATTTTTGGGGTGCCAGGCACCTCAAGCATAACATTTTATAAATATACAATTACGAATACCCCGAGACTTACGAACTAATTGCATTAGATCTTGAAGATCGTCTTCAAAACCTTCTTGTGGAAGTGGGTAGATTGTGGTTGTGACGCATTTTGTCGAATGTATCTATAAAACTGATTATGTTTAGTAATTGAAAAAAATGTCGAAAGAAAAAATATGATTTTTGTATAATTATTATTTCAAATATCGAAATACTTTGGTATGTTATTTGAGTGAATAAATCATAGAAAGGAAAGATTATATGAAGAAAGTTTTAAGTGCGTGGGTAGCCATGGTTTTGTTGCTAGCAATGATCATATCGACTTCGTTTTCCGTTCTAGCAAATGAAACGGTAGAAACGAATGAGATATTGGAATTGGAGGTAAGTCAATCTTTATTCTCCATTACCGAAGCTCGAACGGTCGAGGTTCAAGCTGATTTTGGTGAGAACGTTGACTTAAGTACTTTAGAATTTACATTTGGAGGGAAAAGCCTTTCTGAATGGAAAAAGTGGAGTAACGATACCACCTATAATGGAGCCCCTTTTATTACGGTAGTAGAGGATCCTCACTTTGTTGATGGCACAACGGTCGTCAAAGCGACATTGGAATTTGATAAAATATATGGTGATACGAATCTATCAAACCGAACGATTCGTGTTCAGTATCAATCATTCATTGGCGACTATGAGCTAGCTCTAGTAAACTCTGAAAGCGATGAAAAGGCTGCAACAACGGTGAAGTTGAATGTGTATGACGAGTTTCTTTTTTATGAAGAATTGAAACCAACGATCGATCACGTGTTTGCAGAAGTAAACGCCGATCCAGACAACCAGCGCTATTTAGAATATCAAAGCGTTGGAACGTCTGCTCGGGGACGTGATATTCATTTCGTTATTTTAGCAAGAGATCAAGAAGCTGTAGATACATATTTAAATGAAACATTACCGACAGCACTAGAAGATCCCGCTAGCTTACTAGAAAAGCTAGAAAATGGAACAATGGGTGACTATCAAGTTCCCATTTGGTTTAACAACATTCACCCTGATGAAGTGGAAGGTGTGGACGCTCAGGTAGAGTTATTTAAAAAGTTTGCGCTTGAAGAAGAAGTTACATTTGATACGGTTCGTGAAAATAATCAAGAAGAGTCCGTTACATTAAATGTAGATGATGTTTTAGATGATGTAATATTCCTGTACATGTTTACAAATAACCCGGATGGTAGGGTGGCAAATACGAGATCTAATGCGAATGGCTTTGACTTAAATCGCGACAATGCCTACCAAACACAAGTGGAAACACAACAAGTGAATGAAGTGATTTCAACATGGACGCCACTATCATTTCTAGATATGCATGGATATGTGAATGGATTTTTAATTGAGCCAGCGACACCGCCTCATAATCCGAACTTTGAGTATGATTTACTATATGACAATTTGCTAGGTCAAGCTCATGCGATGGGACAAGCTGGGGTAGGAAGCTCGGCGTTAGACTCATATTTCATTCCGAAACTAGATTGGGGCAGTGGTTGGGATGATATGACACCGGCCTATACAGCGATTTATGCCATGCTACATGGTTCCTTAGGCCATACGATTGAAGTTCCAACATTAAGCCAGGACTCTATGCATGCAATGGTAGGTACAGGATTAGGTGCGACATGGTTTGTGACGGAAAATAAAGATGATTTGTATGCACAACAGCTTGAGATCTTCAACCGTGGAGTAAAAGGAGAAGACAATCGCGCTGTTGATAAGCATTATGTTAATGCAACAGGGGAATCGATTGGACGTGTGAGAGGGGAACATGATCATTTCTTCCCGGATTACTATGTCATTCCGACTGATGTAAAAGAACAAAAAAACAATCTTGAAGCTCATAAAATGGTAGACTATCTACTTCGTAACGGCGTAAAAGTGGAACAAACGACGAAGAACATCCAGGTCGGTGAAACGATGTACCCGAAAGGAACATTCATCGTTCCTATGAATCAAGCTAAACGCGGTTTAGCCAATGCGGTGCTTTACTCAGGTGACGATGTATCAGACTGGAATGCGATGTATGATCCAATCGTGGTCAACTTCCCGGCATTAAGAGGTTTTGATCTTGATGAAGTCCGCGCAGCAGGTGTGTTTTCTAATCAAACAACGGTTGTAGAAAACGTAACACTTCCAACGGGGGATGTAACTGGTCAAACACCGAAGCAAGTCTTGAAAAATACGAATAACGACACGATTAAATTGATAAATGAGCTTCTTGCAGCTGGAAAAAATGTAGAGGTTGCGATGGAGACGAACGAGCGCGTGAATAAAGGTGACTTTATTGTTGAAACGAAGGATCTTCGTTCATATGAGAATACGTATTATTTTGAGACCTTGCCATTAGGAAATGGACAGAACGTAAAGACCCATAAACAATCACAACCGAAAGTGGCTGTCACTGGCTCTGCACAGTTGAATTTTTCGTTAAGAGAGTTAGGTTTTAACTTAGTCGATCAAAATAATGCGGATGTTATTGTTAGTGATGGAGCGAGTTTTAATGAAGGCAATGTAACGGGAAAGACTTTTATAGGAATGGGGCGTTCTGCGCTGAATGCTGTAAAAAATAGTGGAATTCTAGCTGGTTATAATTATGATTTTACTAGATCAGATCACGAAGGTCTTTTGAAAACAAATGTTACTGATCACCTATTAACTTCAGGTTATCAGGAAGAAGAACTTTTATACGTAACAACAGGTTCTTGGATTACTTCAGTCCCTGAGGGAGCAGATGTATTAGCGACAGTAAGTGACAGTGATGACTTCTATGTAGCGGGCTGGTGGCCAGGACACGAAAGAGCTCAAGGGCAAACTCTAGCATTTACGCAAGAGCTTGAGGATACAACGATTACTCTATTTGCGAACTCGTTAGCCTTTAGAGCACATACAGAACATAGCTATCGTTTGCTAGCAAACAGCATCTATGCTTCTGTAGGTTCTGAAGTTGAACAGAAAGGTAAAGCCAAAGGGCTAGCAAAAGGTACAAAAGTGACAGTAGATCGTAGCAAGGTCAACATGGAGAAAGGGAATAACAAAGTGAACACGAACGTGGCGAAAGGTGCATTCAAAAGCGCAGTTGCAACGAACGAACGTGTGGATCGTGTTACTTTAGCAGTTGAAGGTGAAGCTACTGACAATGTCATTGAAGTTCAGCTTCTAGCAAGTGAGATGAAAGAACTACAAACCTCACAGCCTCATGCGAGATTTGAGATTCAAACGGCAACAGGATCGTATGTCATCCCAGTAGCTGACTTTGATTTAGGCAAAGTAGCGAAAAACAAGAGGAAAGACTTCACGATCTCTATTAACATCGTGATTCAAGAAGAAGTACTCAATGAGGGAAGAGAGCTAGAAGAAGTGACAGTTGACAATAGTCATGTGACGGTCTCTGCTTTAGTAGGGAATGCAGTAGTTGAGATTATGAGCTTTACGACTTTTGTTGAGAAAGACTAATTAATAGTGACGAGTGCCTAGACTCTAATGGGGGTATTGACATGAAGTGGCTTTGACCGAGTGTTTGATGCACTCGGTCTTTTTTGGTGTTTTGGCAAGTCTTAATTAGATCATTTATCACGGTGTCTTCTTTTAGTGACAGCTAAGAAAAAATACCTAGAGAATCGAAATATATGCTTCGATTTCCGAAGTGATTTGTTTAAATAGGTATTTTGGGTTGAAAAATCACTCGATTTTGATCGAAAGTTTCAGTCTATAGTCTCAGAGGAGAATGGCAAAATAAATAGTATTTAGAGTGTGGTAATAAATTTTGAACATTTTTTACCTATTCTAGTACTTTGGAGGTGAGTGAGTAGGATTGAAGATTAGGAAGACTATTAAAGAAAATGAGAGGGTGTTTGGTTAGAATGCATAGGAAAAAGTCAAAGTTACTCATTAGTTTTTTAGCAATTGTCTTATTATTATCAACGTTTAGTATGGGAGCGTTTGCCAATACAAGCCAAAACGCAACAGAACTGCGAACAGCTGAGCTGTTTGGTGAGATTGATCTAGCTTCATCAGCTCGAACAACATTCATTGTGGAACTTGAAGCAGAATCTATGGTTGAAGCAAAACAAAAAGGGAAAAGCCAATCAAAAGCAAAACTAGCTTCTGAAAGAGGGAAAGTAGTTGCAGATCTTCAAAACAAAGTAAAAAACGCAAAAGTGAATCGAGAGTACGACCATGTTTTCTCTGGATTTTCTGTTGAACTACCGGCTAACAAAGTAACAGAAGTTTTAACAATTCCAGGAGTAAAAGCCGTTTATCCAAACGTAGAGTATACGGTCGATGCTCTTGAAGTCGATCCTGAAGTATTCAATCCAAACATGTTAGAAAGTGCGCCATTTATTGGTTCGGATCAAGCATGGGATGCCGGGTTTACTGGTGATGGGGTAACCGTAGCGGTCATTGACACAGGTACAGACTATACGCACCCAGATTTAGCACATGCATTTGGTGATTATAAAGGGTGGGACTTTGTCGATAACGATCATGATCCACAAGAAACGCCTCCTGGTGATCCACGTGGAGGATCAACCAATCATGGTACCCACGTAGCAGGAACCGTTGCGGCAAATGGTGCTATTAAAGGGGTAGCTCCAGATGCGACATTATTAGCTTACCGTGTACTTGGACCTGGTGGTAGTGGTTCGACAGAAAATGTTGTCGCTGGTATCGAGCGTGCCGTACAAGATGGGGCTGACGTTATGAACCTATCTTTAGGAAATTCGCTAAACAACCCTGACTGGGCTACTAGTATTGCGTTAGACTGGGCAATGGCTGAAGGGGTCGTGGCTGTTACATCGAACGGAAACAGTGGTCCTAACAATTGGACAGTCGGTTCACCTGGTACTTCTCGAGATGCGATTTCTGTAGGTGCAACTCGCTTACCTTACAACGTATATACTTCTGAAATTTCCACATCAGAAGGGATTGAATATCCTTCAGCAAAAGTAATGGGCTTCCCAAGTGATGACGAATTACTTAAGCTAAATGAAGGAGAGTTTGAATTGGTTTATGCTGGTTTAGGTGCTGCAGCTGATTTCGAAGGAAAAGATTTCACAGGGAAAATTGCCCTAATCAGTCGTGGAGAATTCGCATTCGTTGATAAAGCGACTAACGCGAAAAATGCAGGTGCAGTGGGTGCGATTATTTTTAACAACGTTGCCGGGGAGCATGCAGATGTTCCAGGAATGGCTGTTCCAACGATCAAGACGACTCTGGATGATGGACAAAGATTACTTGCTGAGCTAGAGGCGGGTAACCATACAGTGTCATTTGATATTGTGTTTGATAAAGAAGTGGGTGAAACAATGGCAGACTTCTCATCCAGAGGACCCGTTACTTTCACTTGGATGATTAAGCCAGATGTTTCAGCACCAGGTGTCAACATTACAAGTACGATCCCAACACACAATCCAGATGATCCACATGGATATGGAGCATTCCAAGGAACGAGTATGTCTGCTCCACACGTAGCTGGTGCAGCGGCCTTAATCTTAGAGGCACATCCTACTTGGGGAGTAGATCATGTGAAAGCAGCCTTAATGAATACGGCTGAAGACGTGATTGATCCTGCAACAGGCAAAGTGTATCCACATAACAGCCAAGGTGCAGGTAGTATCCGTGTACTAGATGCGATTCAGTCAGATACGCTTGTTACTTCTGGAAGTCACTCCTTTGGTAAGTTTGTGAAGGACACTGGTAACCAAGTAGAGAGACAAAGCTTCACGATCAAAAACCTTTCTGACGAAAGCAAACACTACAGCTTTGATGTTGAATTTGCTGGAAATCCAGAAGGTATCAAAGTGATGACAAGTAATAACCTAAAGATACAAAACGGCAACACACAACAAGTTAATTTCAATGTGCTAGTAAATACAGCAAAACTAGATCCAGGATATTATGAGGGGACAATCAAGGTTAACGATGGATCATCAACCATTGATGTACCAACGATCCTGTTTGTAGGGGAGCCTGATTACCCACGTGTAACAGGAGCTTTCCTCGGTAAAGAAGACGATCATTATGATGTAGGATCTTATTTACCAGGTGGAGCGGAAGTGCTTGCCTACGATATGTACGAATTCGACGCTGTTAATGGAGCGATCGGAGCACCGATCGGAACAATTGGTGAATTTGCGAATGTACCAGCACCTATCCACGAATTCACCTGGAATGGACAGGTAAATGGAGAGGTTCTTCCAAACGGCGACTATGTCCTAGCTGTTTATGTTAAACAAGCAGGTGTTGAAGAGTACAAAGCTTATTTAATAACTAAAGAGTAATCCATAGATTTTAAGAACACTCCAAGTGGATATTCCGCTTGGAGTGTTTTTTAATGCGTAATTGGACGGTACCGTGTGCCTGTCGAAAAATCAGTAGGGAAGCTTTTTAGGAGGATGCTGTGACTACTATTTCCTTTGGTGAAAAGTGAAAGGAAGAAAGTGACTAGACTCAATAGTGAATGGTTAAGGTGCAAACCACAGGTATCCCTCGAAATTTGTCGATGGATAGTTCTTAAAGTTCGGCCATTACAGTGATAGAATGAGAAAGTATTTTAATAAAGAGAGTTAGCAGCAAAAAGTGTTCTCCTATGCGAATTAAAATGAAAAGAGATTGGGTGACAGGAAAGAAATGAGTGCGGTAAAAGATGTCGAAATATTAACACAACAACGTCTGTTAAAAATCTTAGAAGATTCCTATAAGAAAGGGACTGAATCGACTGATGTGAATTCAAGACAACTGGTCGAGGATATAGCTACATTCTTAAAGCCATATGTAAAATCAGTCAGGAACTAGTTAATGAGCCTTAAGCCATATAACTTGGATCGCAAGTTGTGTCGCTTAGGGCTTTTTTTATATTAACAATGTAAAAGTTCGGTAAATTTTCTGTCAATGTAAGTGGATTTTTGAGATCGTATTGTATGATTAAACCTGAGGTGATGAAAATGTCTAAAAGTGAGTTATTATCTGATTTATTGAATAATTTTGAAAAAAAGTTAAACCGAAAATTAGAGTTAGAAGAAATTGAGGTTTTGCAAATGGCTATTGAACGATTGGATGTTGAAAAAGGATGTCCACAGCTTCATTAATTGAGCGAACCTTCATCTTATCTTCCAACCTTAAAATGTGAGGTTATATTACCATTGAAATAGATAAATATTCTTATTTTTAAAGATATAACTAAAGCTAATACAGGACTATCTATTATCGTTGATAACCGTTGTTCATGAAAGAAGGAGCTTACCCTTTTAATAGATAAGCTCCTTCTTTTTAAAGATTAGATACAAACTTTCTTATTCATTACCCTTTTGTTCAAAATCACTCTTCTTCCAATGCTCGACATTCTTTAAGCCTGGAATGGATGTAGCTAAGAATTCAGGATTCTTTCCTGCTTTTCGTTGCTTACCATAATCAGCTAAAGCAGCAAAAGCAAACTTCCCGAGTAAGAAGATGACAAGAATATTCATCAAGGCCATCAGTCCCATTGTAAAGTCAGCCATATCCCACACGAGGCTGAACTCCGCAATTGCTCCGAATAGAACCATACCAATCGCAGCCAAACGGTAAATCATAACAGATGTTTTGCTCTTTTTAATAAACTCGATATTCGTTTCACCATAATAATAGTTTCCAATAATCGAACTGAAGGCAAACAGGAAAATCGCAATCGCAACAAAAATACTAGCCCATTCACCAATTTGTGAAGCTAACGCGTTTTGCGTTAATTCTATTCCGACTGCTCCTGAGGCAAAATCTCCTGATAATAGAATGATTAGAGCTGTTGCACTACAAATGATTAGGGTATCGACAAATACACCTAATGACTGGACTAAGCCTTGCTTAGCTGGGTGGCTGACATTTGCAGTGGCAGCTGCATTTGGTGCACTACCCATACCGGCTTCATTCGAGAATAACCCACGCTTAATCCCCATCATCATCGCAGCACCAATTCCACCACCAACGGCTTGCTCTAGACCAAATGCACTTTCAAAAATAAGAACGAACACACTTGGAATCGCAGTAAGGTTCATGATGATCACAATGAAGGCAACGAATAAATAAATAAGCGCCATGACCGGTACAACAACCGATGTCACTTTAGCAATGCGTTGAACACCACCAAAGATGATGATCGCCGTTAAAATAGAAATGATGACACCGATGACCATCGTATCGGAACCAAAAGCACTATTCATTGCGAGTGCAATCGTATTTGACTGAACCGAGTTAAAGACAAGCCCGAAACAAAATGTAATTAAGATCGCAAAGATAATCCCTAACCATCTAGCTCCTAAAGCTTTTTCCATATAATAAGCAGGACCACCACGGAAAGCCTCTCCGTCTTTTACTTTATAGATTTGAGCTAATGTACTTTCCACAAATGCTGTCGCGGACCCTAAAAGGGCAATAACCCACATCCAAAAAATGGCCCCAGGACCACCAAGAGCAATAGCCGATGCCACACCAGCTAGGTTTCCTGTACCCACTCTTGATGCCGTACTAATCGTAAATGCTTGAAAACTAGAGACACTGTTCTTTCCAGCCTTTACCGTGTCTTTGTCGGTAAGAAGACGGAACATTTCACCAATGTATCTGAACTGAACAAAACGAGATGCAACCGTGAAATAAATTCCGGCAATGATTAATAAAGCAATTAGCAGGTAACTCCAGAGAATATCATTTCCGACAGAAACGATATTTTCAACAATCCTAGTGATAAATTCCATTATAGCTTCTCTCCCTTTAAAAGTTTGTGATCTTGCTGAAGCGATTGAAAAAAAAAGACCGCTTTCCTATTATAATAAGAAGAAAGAGAGAAAAGCTAGGATTTTTATTATTTTCATATAATTTAGATAGTTCAGTTATCTATAGTTATGGAAAAATGTGATAGAGCTGGGGACACTGCCCCACTAGGCTTTACCGCTAACCTTTATCCATTCAAACATGCTCCATGAGGACATAATAGGAGCATATATATGTAATTATAATAGAGGAATGATTGAGTCACTACTACTTTTGCGTGTTGCCTGCCCTTGAAAACAAACCCTATTACCACAGTGGAAAAGGTCTAAATGTCGAATCATGTCATAATGTTTGGAACGAAGGGGGATTCACACGGATAGGAATTCAATTTACAATTAAAAGTAAATGTAGGGAAAGGCAAACCTGCTGAAAGGCAGGGGCGCAAAACCACAGATCTAAGGTAACGTTGTAGTACTAAGATGGCTGGGTTGCCACACGAAGGAAGGTTCGAGGATGGCACACTACTATATGAAGGAAGTTTGGACTCCCTTAAAATTAATTGGTATTAAGTTTTATAAGGCGGAAGACCACCTATTTATTAAAGTCTTTAATAAAAAGCGAAGGAAAATTAATATATAAAACAGGCTTATAAAATACTCTTAACATACCTCCGGTTATAACAAAGCCAACATCATTTGATAGAGGTATTAGAAGATATATAATAAGAACTGCTCGTTTCACGTACAAACAACCAATAGAGGAATTTTCCGCGGCAGATAATCAATCGCAAAAAACACAAAGAAGCTCAAAGCGACACTACTTGTAAGCAATACAAGTCTTGCCGCTTGAGCTTCTTTCGTTTTTTTACTGAAAAAATGAAATCGGTTTGTCCTTCATAATCGGATGCTCGTTAAAATCAAATTTCTGCACAAAATTACAATTGGCGCATGCTCTCCCTATTTGCTTGTTCGTGAGAGGGTTTTTATAGTAAACTTCTTCAAAATGGCATACAGGACACTCAGAAAGGATCTTTCTCTGACCCAAAACGAAATCTAGTAAGTTTTCGAAATACATAATCCTCACCTCGTTCACGGCTTCTCCTTCACTTTAACAAATGAAGAAAGAGAAGTAAGGGGAAGGTTGTCATGATCAGAGAGTTATTACGACAAAAGGTGGGGGGATTTACGTTGGCATCGATCTAATAGAGAAAAGAAGCGAGCTACATGTTTGTAGCTCGCTTCTTTCCATACAAACCTCACTGTTTACAAGGGGAAAGATCGTCATACAAACAGAATAACGACCTTTATTAAATGATCTGTGGACAGCTAGTAATCATAATCCCAAAGCACATACCAGTCTCCATCTTCTTTGACCGTAAATACGTTTTGTTTAATGGAGAATCGACCAAATGCACTCTTATATGTTTTGGTGACCGGGATTTTATATACTTGATCAAGTGGTTCGTGGTTAGCAGACATTTTCCAGTTGTTGATTTTCGATGATTTGCCGAATTCAAGGTCAAAGGATTCTACGCCAAAGTGATTGACAAAAATGTGACTCCGTTGATCAATATAACGATCTCTTGTAAAACGTTCCTTCATATAAGGGTGAAAGAGCTCATAGGCATTCCAAAATTCCTGTTTTTGTTCATGCTTGTAAAAGGCTTTGACGACATTTATGCCACTATGGCTTGGAATGATAGCAATAAGTAACCCAATACCAAGAACGATGGCACTTCCTATTATGATTAGTTGCACGAAACGCTGTTGCTGATTTCTCATTCTCATGCTGGGCCTCCGATCTTCTAAGTGCTTGTGCTTTGTACTAATTTATGTGAGAGGGGGTTGTCTTACCACAAATTAACGGAAAGCGTTGTTTGGGGTGCCAGGCACCCCAAACAAAGAAACGCCGTCATCTCAACAGATGACGGCGTTGTTAATTAAATAATGAATATTCATTTTATCAAATAGTCCCTCATAAATTCTGCCAAAAGCTCGTGACCTTTTTTATTAGGTTTATTGTTTTGTATATAGGTTTCAATTTTTTTGTCATCTTGTGATGGCCAGGAGTTCCAATGGTCGGCATAGGTATAGTTGTGATCTAGTAACGCCGTTTTTAAGTCTTGAACATATTCTTGGAACTCATCGTCATCAGGGATGGGGCTTGTAGGCATAAAGATGATTTTTGTATCAGGCAATTCTTTTTGAAGTTTCTTCATTATTTTATCTATATGATTAATCGAGTCCTTAAAAGAGACTTGATTGAAATCATTATGAATAAAGGGCTCAACTACTAGAAGGTCAGGTTTGCTATTGATGACTGTTTCGAGGTATCTTGCCTCTAATACAACCTCTGATGTTGCTTTATCGACATCTACGACAGTTAAAAGGAAGTCATGTTCAGGTAGTAATGGTTGTAAATCAGCTGCTAATAACTTAGGCCAGGACTCTGCATATTTAACGCTTGATAGGGAAGAAGAGCCTAAAACGGTCAGTGAGATCTCATCCTTTTCATTTTTCTTCTTGATAAGATCTTCTATCAAACCACCTACCTTTTGTTGGTTGTCTGTCTGCCTTGTCTCATTGTCAGACTCATCTGACGTCAAAGCAGTCTGTGCTTCTACTACAGTGGAGGCTATTTTGCTCTGATAGTGACCATACCCAACGATAATGGCTGCTACACTAACGATAATGGTTGAATAATATAAGATATTTTTCACGTTCACATCTCCTTATTTTTTTACATAATCTAGTAATTTGACTATGTTAACTATAACAAGCTAGATGTGTGAAGTAAGACGAAGTGTGTCTACATAATCGTTGTTTTTTTAAAGGAATTTAGCGAAATTGATCTAATGTAGGGTTTCGGAACGTCATTGCCATAGGGATTACGTTTACAGGCACTCCAGTAATTAACAAGTAGTTTGAATAAATTTATCTTGTCTGAAAATAGTCCTTTCTATATAATATTCTAGAAATCTATAATTTAAGTAGAGATGAGGCAAGACATGAATAAGAAAAAGGTTTTAATTACACTTGGTATCGCAATTGGAGTGGTGTTTTTAACCGTTGTTGCTTATGCCTTTTATATGTATAAATCAGTATCAGACACAGTCACAGAAATGCACGAACCCTTCGAACCTTCAAGAGATATCGATTTATCCAGTCAAGAACCTATTTCATTTTTGATAGCTGGTGTGGATTCTACCGGTGATACCCATGCGGGTCGTTCAGATACGATTATTGTCATGACGGTGAACCCGAATCAGCAGTCCATTAAGATGTTAAGCATTCCTCGTGATACTCGTACTGAGATCATTGGTAGAGGAATTCAAGATAAAATTAACCATGCTTATGCGTTTGGTGGAGTTCAGATGACCGCTGATACGGTCTCTACCTTTTTAGATATTCCCATTGATCATTACATCAGCATCAATATGGAAGGAATGAAAGGTCTTGTTGATGCATTGGGCGGAGTAAAGGTAGAGAATGCGTTTGCTTTTTCTGCACAAGGCTTTCATTTTGCTGAAGGGGATATATTCTTAAATGGTGAAGAGGCACTTGCTTATTCACGTATGAGAAAGCAAGATCCTAGAGGCGATTTTGGCCGAAATGATCGACAACGTCAAATTGTTGAGGCTGTTATACAAGAAGCCGCTAATTTTGGTTCGATCACAAAAGCAGGTAGTGTTCTAAGTGTTGTAGGGAATTCTGTTCGTACGGATATGACACTAGATTCCATGTGGAAGCTTCAGTCCAATTACCGAGATGCCCGTCATACGGTCGAGCAAATGGAGATTAAAGGAAATAACGCAACGATAAATGGAATTTACTATTTGCAAATTCCTGATGATGAATTGAACCGTGTGCGCACAGAGCTTCGAACTCATATGGAAATTGAATAATTCACAAGGAGACGTCTCATATAGGGAGTAATAAAGCTTATATGAGGCTTCTTTTTTGTCAGGAAAAGGGGTTAAAGGAATGAATCACTCATTGAACATAGCCATTGACGGTCCAGCGGGTGCAGGGAAGAGTACCGTGGCCAAAATAGTAGCGGAGCGTCTTT
This sequence comes from Halalkalibacter alkalisediminis, assembly GCF_028610705.1. Lineage (GTDB taxonomy): Bacteria > Bacillota > Bacilli > Bacillales > Bacillaceae_D > Halalkalibacter > Halalkalibacter alkalisediminis. Next base: position 335,275 of record NZ_JAQQWT010000004.1, on the reverse strand, counting down.
CTTACTTGTATATTGATACGGGTGCTATGTATCGAACATTGGCTTATGCAGCATTAACAGAAAACGTCGATGTAAATGATGGCGATGCTTTGAAGGCCTTGCTTGATCATGTAACCATTGAATTGGTAAACGATGAGAGTGGATTAAAGGTGTTGCTAAATGGTCATGACATCTCTGAAGAAATCAGAACGATTGAAGTAAGCAAACAGGTCCCTCTTGTAGCCAGTCATGAGCTAGTTCGAGTTGAAATGGTGGAACGTCAACGACAGTTAGCAGCAAAGGGTCAAACCGTTTTAGATGGACGCGATATTGGGACGCATGTATTACCAGACGCGAAAGTGAAAGTGTTCTTAACGGCTTCTGTAGAAATTCGGGCAAAGCGACGTCATGAGGAGCTTTTGAAAAAGGGTTATTCTTCTGATTTAGAAGAGTTAAAGAAGGATATTGCTAAGCGTGATGAGATAGACTCAACGCGTGCCTTTGCTCCTCTTCGCAAGGCAAGTCATGCGATAGAAATTAATACAAGTTTGTTATCAATTGATGAAGTTGTAGATGCGATTATTGATCTTGTGGAAGACTCTGTTCTTACTTAAGTAAAGAAAGTAGTAGCTGTTATCAAAAGCTAATGCACGGTTTACTAGTGTTAATGCTTTAATTGTTTTAGAGAAAATAATGTTCACAAACGACTGTTAGATGATTGACACTTTATATTAAACCTATGGCAGCGCCGACCCAATGACAAGAAGATGAATACGTATTGTTATTTTGTAGAAAGGCAATCCAATTCAAGCACTTATTAAAGAGATAACCTTTTTGATCAACTCGATTGATAAGTTTGAACAACTTCCAAAATAACGTGAACACTAGTCTCACTCCTTTTTTGACTTAGTGTTCGTCTAATTTTAATTATTATTCATGAAAAAGGGATTGATTTTTTAAAAATCCCTCTTTCTAGTGCTCCGTGCGATCAACTAGGTCACTAGACTCAATTGGTGAAGGAGTTATAGAGGTAGATTTGTTTAAAAAGAAAAAATGTCTAAGAGGCAATTGGAAATTGTTGTTGTATGAATGATTTTTTTGTCGAGATATGGTAACCTGTATTAAAAGAGGCTCATGATAAGCTTATAAGTCTTAAATTAGGGGGAACAAAATGAAAGTAATTTTAGTGACTGTACTTGCTTCTGTCGTTTTTATCTTCGGTTTTAGTCAATTCTCGTCAGGAAACGATGTTGATACTTCTGAAGAAGTTGAGATTGTTGAAGAAGTGATTTCAGATGAAGAACTTAAGGCAAAAGAAGAAGCAGAAGGTAATGTTGAAGCAGCGGAAGAAGCAGAAGAACTAGTTGAAGAGGAACCAGCTGAAGCGGAAGAAACAGTAGCGGAAGAAGCAATTGTAGAGGCTACTGAAGAGCCTAAACCTGAGAACCTAACGGACGAAGAAAAGGCCGTTCAGAGATTAAAAGAGTATTTGGAAATTGAAAATGATGAGGAAATTCATATTGAAATAGATCACGAAGAAAATGGTAAGTACTATATTCAAGTTTTTGATATTGAGATTGTTGATGGTGTAGGACACACTGTTACAAGAGGTTGGTACATCGTTGATAAAGAAACAGGTGAAGTTGAATCAGTGCTTTAATGAACTAAGGGTAGCTTATGTATTTAATCTAAGGTTGTTACAGTAAAAGTCGGGTACTATACACCGATTTATTGTATGAAACAGAGGTTAAATGCAGTGAGTTACCCTTGTTTATATTTTAGAACGAATTACTTTACAAGACGAACTTTGATGACAGATTGGCTTGTACGTATTAGGAGGGAAAAGATGAATCACCATAACAAAATGGCCGTATTGGGTTCTGGTAGCTGGGGGACAGCTCTCTCCCTAGTGCTAGCAGATAATAAGATAGAGGTGAATCTCTGGGGGCATAAACAAGAGATTATAGACGAGATAAATGAAAGGCATACGAATACAACATATTTACCTAACATTACATTACCGCAACTTATTAAAGGGTATTCCGATTTGGAAAGCGCTCTTACTGAAGTAAATACAATTTTACTTGCGGTGCCTACAAAAGCAATCCGCGAAATCGTAAATATCATAAGGAATGTGGTGAACGAGCCCGTTACCATCATTCATGCTAGTAAAGGAATTGAACCAGGTACTTATAAGAGGATTTCAGAAATGATTGAAGAGGAAATGCCTAGTCACCTACTAAAAGATGTGGTCGTTTTGTCAGGACCTAGCCATGCTGAAGAAGTGAGTTTAAGACAACCAACAACTGTCACTGCAGCATCAAGTCAATTACAAGCTGCTGAATATGTTCAAACGTTATTCATGAATTCAAATTTTAGAGTTTATACGAACCTTGATGTCATTGGTGTAGAGCTTGGTGGTTCGCTTAAAAATATTATTGCGCTTGGAGCGGGTCTTAGTGATGGTCTCGGGTATGGAGACAATGCTAAAGCAGCCCTTATGACACGGGGGTTAGCGGAAATCGCGAGACTTGGTAGTGAAATGGGAGCGAACCCTTTGACTTTCTCAGGGTTAACGGGTGTAGGGGATCTAATTGTGACCTGTACAAGTAAGCACAGTAGAAACTGGCGTGCTGGACATCTCCTTGGGCAGGGGAAAAGTTTAGATGACGTGTTAAGCAACATTGGGATGATTGTTGAAGGAGTTAGGACCACTGAAGCCGTCTTTCATTTAGCTAAAAAACTAGAGGTTGAAATGCCGATTACCTCTGCGATATATGAGGTCTTATTTAATAAGAAAGACGCAAAGCTAGCAGTAGATGAACTCATGGCTAGAACTGGTAAAAGTGAGAGTGCCACTGGTTTTTAATTATATACAAAAAGCCCTCAATTTTGATAAAGGGCTTTTTGGAGTGTTATTCATGAATTAAATAATCCACTATGAAGTCAGCCCAGATTGCGTGACCTTGTGAATTAGGGCGACCGTTTTCCAAGAAGTTATTGAGGCTTTCATCAGTATAGGCAGGCCAGCTCTCCCAATGATCGGCGTAATGGAGGTTGTTTTCTCTAACGAAAGCTCCGAGGTCCTCCATTTGATTCAGATAAAAAGCCGAATTGTAAAGGGGATTGGCTGGAACAATAATGATGTCCGTATGAGGGAGCTCTCTGGATAGACGATCAAGGGTAAGTCCTAAGATATCAATGGAATCAATAGGTCTTACATGGCCAATGTCGTTTAAAAGCAGTGGCTCATACAACAGAATATCTGGTTCGGAATCGATAATTTGCTGAATCGTAGTGCCATCATGATAGAAATCCAATGAATGCATCCGACCAATCTCAATAATCGTTTCTTCCAAATGTCCATCTGGAAGAAGGGATGATAATTGATCGGTAACTAAAGCGGGCCATGATTGATCTGGATGATGACGATTAGCGATGGAGTCAGATCCAAAGAAGGTGATCTTTATGGGTGAAGCATCCTTGTGATTCCCAATAAAACCCCCAACTTCCTGAACGGCTTCTGATTCTACCGGCTTCTTATCTTCTAGCGTCTCTCCTTCATGAGCATCAGCTGCTTCTCCATTTGATTCCGCAGCCGCATCATAATAAAACTCATAGTAGGCATAGTGTCCGAACATTAAAATAATGATAAGAAATGGTGTTACAAAGTAGTAGAAAAAATTCTTCAAGTTTCATGCATTCCTTTCTGATAAGGCCGAGAGTCCTATTGACCCTCGGTGTTTTCTTGCTGCTCACTTACATCTTCCTGAGACTGAGCTTCTTTTTTAGTAAAGACGGCTATCATATTTATGTCTTTTGACATAATGATATTGAGCGAGGCGTTTTGCCCGGCAACATGACCTTCCCATCTGGAAAATTCCCAACCCTCTTTTGGAATGGCAGCTAAGGTTACAGAGGCGCCTTCAGAAAAACTTGATCCACCCGCCCCTCGTATTTCTCCTTCGCCTCTTAGCGAGGTGCTTAATGTATAAGTTGGAGTAGGGGAAGGAGCAGGAGCTGTTTCCTTCGTAAAGATTGCTTTAATCGTCTTATTTTTATCCATCGTTATGGTTGTTGAGGTAGATTGGCTAGATGAAGCCCCTTCCCAATGACTAAATGTCCAGCCAGAGGAGGCACTTGCAGTTAATGTTACCTTTGTACCACTAGAATATGTTTGATTTAAGGGACTTCTACTTATCGTCCCTTCTCCTGTTACAGAAGAGGTAAGTGTAAATCTTGTTGGTTCTTGTTTCTTTTCTTCTTTTTCATTGATCATGCTTTCATTTGGTTTCTTAGCATTCTCGATCATAGGACTCGTTTGAACCGTTAGCTCTTTAAAAATAGCTCGAACCGATTTATCTTTGTCCATAACAAGGCTAATATGTGGTGATTGACTGGCACTATCCCCTTCCCAACGATCGAAGACCCAACCATCTCTTGGCAAAGCGCTAATTTTAATGATCTCATTAGCAGAAAAGGAAGTAGCATTTGAGCTACGGACTAAGGTGCCTTCTCCTACGATGACAGTCGTAAGTTGTGAACCACTTTCTTCAAAAATGGCTCTGACCGTCATACTTCTGTCAATTGAAATGGTCTTACGCGGATCTGCCCCTTCAAGGCCTCCTTCCCAGCGCTTAAATTCCCATCCCTCTTGCGGAACTGCTTCAATAATGACCTCTGTCCCAACTGAATAAGCCTGTAAATTTGGATTTGTATAAATAATTCCTTTTCCAGAAACTTCTTTAAGTATGGTTCGGTTTTCTCCTTCGACTCGAATATCCATTTGTTCAACGAATTCTTGGTAGGAGACAAGAACCGTTTCAATGCCTTCTTCGTGTGCGATGAAGGTAGCATTCGTCGAAGGATCTAAAATTTCCAGCTCTCCAATTCCATTTTCAATTGACCAATCTGGTGCAATCATCATGGGTTGTCCATTTGCATCTAACCCCTGGACTGAAAGTTGAACCGCTTCGTTAATTGAATAATTCCGTTGTTCATCATAAGTAACCATAAACTCTTCAACGACTTGATCTAGAATATTTAGTTCTATCTCTTTTTGGAAAGAAGCAACTGTAGCCGTTATGGTTACTGTGCCAGGCGCTAACCCAGAAACGGATTGTTCCAAATGGTTGTTTGTAGATAACGTGGCTATGCCTTTGTCGCTAGAAGTCCATGCTGCTTCAAGTGGAAATTCGCGATTATGCTCATCGATCCAAACTAACGAGAGAGGTCTATCGAAACCAGTCTGGATAAATGTTCGATCAATTGCAATACTGATATTATCAGTAATTCTTTGATACTGTTCCATTACGGAAGGTTCGCTCGTTTTATCTTTCCCTTGCTCTAAAATAGTAAGAGCGGAAATCACATCTGATTGAATCATGTGGAGGTTCGAGAGATACACATAAAAGGTGGATTGTGCGGGTAACAGATTAATGCCTTCTATTAAATGATTTTCTGCTTGCTCCATTTGACCTAAGCCGACATAGCAATGGGCTAAACCAATACGAGCATCCACATTTAAAGGATCAATCTCTAAGACACGATCATATTCCTGGAGACATTGTTCAAAATCAGCTTGCTCATACCATTTTTTTGCATTTTGTAGCATGTTTGGCAAGTTGTTCGCTTGTACGCTGACAATAAATATACTAGATATAACAGCAACAATGGCTAAACTTGAATAAAAGATCATTTTACTATTCGACATTGATCAAGGCGCCCTCTCATACAGTAATCTATAATAATGGTTAATTCTACTAATTTCATTATAATTCGATCTATTTAAAAGGGGAAGGTGAAAAGCAAGATTCTTCTTATTAAATAGGCTAATTGTTTTACTCGTTTCCTTAAATAAGGTATCATGGGGAACTATAAACAGGATCAAGAAAACAATGGTGAAATGAAAGCTCCGTACAAAGGAGTCATTAGATTTTGATTCAGGAGGTTATTATGCAAGAAACGCTTATGAACTGGAAGGATCGTTTAGAGAAAGAACGAGTTGATATCTTAAATAAACAAAATATAATTGAAGAACGTTTATCCAAGAAAAAAATGATGTGGGAGATTACTCAAGAGATTGATGTAGCCAAACAAGGTCCTATCACCAAAAGTACGAAAGAGGCTTTGGCCCGAAATCAACAAGAGCTTGAAATGTTCAAACAAGAGAACGCAGCTAAGCTAGATGAGATAGCCGCGCTATTAGAAGTGGTTGAGAGGAAAATTAACAGAAACAATTAATTATTGAACTCCTTTATCAATAAATAGTGAAAAAAGACAAAGCTTTATTTTAAGCTTTGTCTTTTTTGTGTAAAAAAAAAGAAAATAATGGCGAAATTAGTTTGGATTTGTAATAGTGTGTAAGAAAAATATATGCTATGATACTAAATGTAAAAGAATTGTTAAAAAAAGATTACAAATTATTAGGTCTAATTACCCTGTTATGTCTATAAAAAACAAATCTATTAAATATAATTAGAATGACGATTTATGTGCTAGGAGGAACTTATGAATAAAGTAAAAAAGGCAATTATCCCAGCGGCAGGTTTAGGTACTAGATTTCTTCCAGCCACAAAAGCAATGCCAAAGGAAATGTTACCGATTGTAGATAAACCAACGATCCAATATATAGTAGAAGAAGCGATTGAATCTGGAATTGAAGATATCATTATTGTAACGGGAAAAGGTAAAAGAGCAATTGAGGATCATTTTGATAATGCATTTGAACTAGAGCAAAACTTAATTGAAAAAGAAAAGTTTGCTCTATTAGAAGAAGTGCAAAGGTCTACGAATTTAGTGGATATACATTATATCCGTCAAAAGGAAGCTCGTGGATTGGGTCATGCCGTTTGGTGTGCAAGAAAGTTTATCGGAAATGAACCATTTGCTGTTTTACTTGGGGATGATATTGTTGATAGTAAAGTACCGTGTCTAAAGCAGTTAATTGAACAGTATGAGAAAACATCTTCATCGGTGATTGGGGTTCAACAAGTGGCTGAGCATCAAACCAATCGATATGGAATTATCGATCCTTTGTCAAATGAAGGAAGAGCATACCAAGTACAGAATTTCGTGGAGAAGCCAACACTCGGAACAGCTCCTTCTAATTTGGCAATCATGGGTAGGTATATCCTTACACCGGAAATCTTCACCTTCTTAGGTATTCAAGAAATCGGGGCAGGTGGAGAAATTCAGCTTACTGACGCTATTCAGAAGCTAAATGAGGTTCAACCTGTTTATGCTTATGACTTTGAAGGGATAAGATATGATGTTGGGGAAAAGTTGGGATTTGTTCAGACTACAATTGAATATGCGTTAAAAAACCCTGAATTAAGACAAGAATTATTGACCTATATGGAGTCAATTATACAAAAGAACAAACTAACAAATTCTTAACTAAGAGTTTGTTAGTTTGTTTAATAGGGTGAACTTTCTTAAAATGTTTTAGGAGGTCCAAAAGAATAAATGAAAAAATTAAAAGTTCGGGGTATAAAATGGGACGGAAGCAAATTACAAATTAAGTTATTGAGAGGATCTGTGAGTCCAAAGGCGAATTTCTTTCTCAAAGAAGAAAAAAGTGCTCAAACTGCAGAGCTTAATTTTAAAATTGTAAGCCATAATGATTTTGATTTTGTTACTATTGTTAACAGAAACTTTCTTGATCTTAATAAGGGGAAGTGGCTATTACAGGTGGAAGATAAGGCACCAATTGGGAAAAGAAGGATGAGCGTTGGATTTGGTGAGAGTTCGGCTTGGGAGACAACTAAACACTTTAAGCCAATTTCCAAAGCAACTAATGCATTTTATATACCTTATCTAACAAAAAATAATCTATTTGGAATACATGTAAATAGTAAATTTGAACTGGAACGATCGGCATTAGATAATATTAATCTAGAACGAGATATTGTAAATGTAAAAACTACAAAAAATACTATTAATTTTCAAATCGGACGGCCGATAAAAGATTCTTCTGAAGAAGCATATGTGATTTTTAAAAGTGGGAAACAAAAAATAAAAATACCTACAAGAGTATCGGAAAATGGAAAAGAATTTGTTGTTAATAAGAGTGAATTAGATCAATTAAAGCTAGAGAAAAAATGGACGATGAGACTTTTTGTAGTAAAAGGCATTTTATTAGAAGTCTATACCCTTTATGATAAATCAGTAAATAATATTGTCTCAAAAGTTTATAATGGCTACAGTTTAGAAATGGTGAAAAATGGTCAATTCTCTGTAATGTTAACAAAGAATAATTCCAAAAAAAGAAGTAATGTAGATTTCGAAGGGCAGTTAAATGCTGATAATTATAAACTACAAAAAAATATGATTAGTTTTGATCTGAGCCAGGGATTATTTAATCCTTCTAATAGTCTGAAATTTTTCTTATTAAGAAGAAAACAAAAAGAGAAATTCTACTTGGATTATATAGTTAATTCTTTTAAAAACTTTAACAGAATAAATATTCCTATTAAACAATTTCTTAATAAAGATGTAAATAGTGGTAGATGGGATTTATTTATTGAAATTGACCATGGTGGGTTAAAAGAAGTTCGAAGACTAGGTAGCTACAATGAATATTTCCCAACAAATAACGAAAGGTTTGTTGGGAAAGTACCAATAGATGAAGGCATGGTGTTAGCTCCCTACATCACAATGGATAATGAATTTTCTTTCTATGTAGCTTCGGAAGAGAATTTCTTGAAGGAGAAATATCCTGCCCATGTTTCCTTGGTAGGTTTGACAATGAGTCGTGAAGGTATCTTGAAAGTAAAAGCATCTTTAGAGGTGCCAGAAACTAAAAATTTTGCGATTGAAGGAATTACATTAAGGCTTAGAGGGAACGATGAAAAGTTTCATTTTCCTATACTAAAAGAAAAGATCGTAAATAATTGTAAAAAAGAAGTAACCGTTGAAATAAATCTTACTCAGCTACCTTTTCAACAATTTTATTGGGATTTCTATCTCACGATCATGCTTGATGGTGGTATAAAACGACAAGTAAGGATTGCTAATGATAACTACTTTATCCGAAAAAAATTAAAACACAATATGTTTAAATATACAATAAATATGGATGATGGCTATATGATTTATCCCTACATTACAGTAGGCGGGGGATTAAGCCTAACTTATCGTCTGAGAGGAGAGTACGAGACAACCAAGGATAAGTTTAAGGAATACTTAGCGTATGCTATTTATTGTATTACGTTCTGGTTATATTTATGGAAGCCAATCTGGTTAATTCATGAGAAATATTCTGAAACTGCTCAAGATAACAGTTTCTATTTCTTTAAGTATTGTTATGAAAACCATCCTAAAGATAGAATTTATTATGTGATAAAAAAAGGTTCAAAGGATGAAAATAATTTAGCGCCTTATATTGATAGGGTGGTTTACTTCATGAGTATTAAGCATCTTCTATTATTACTTGCTTCAAAAGTTATTGTATCTTCAGAAGCAAAAGGACATGGGTATGCATGGAGAGTTTCTAGAGGGATTATTCGTGATTATGTCAACAGTAAAAGATTTGTATTTCTTCAGCATGGTGTTCTTGGATTGAAGAAAGTTGATAATACGTTTAATTTCAATACGGCTAATTCAGCTGAATTGTTTGTGGTTTCCTCAGATTTTGAGAAGGGAATTGTGAAAGAATATTTTGGTTATCCGGAGAAAAATGTCATTGTAACCGGACTTTCAAGATGGGATGTTCTAGAGGATAAATCAATTACCTATTCGTCGGCTAGTAATAAAAAAGAAATTTTCTTTATGCCTACATGGAGAAATTGGTTAGAAGAGGTAGAGGACTCAGAGTTTATTAAGTCAGACTACTTTGAAGCATATAATTCTCTTTTAAATTCTAACAAACTAGTAAAAGTGTTAGATGAAAATAATGTGAGATTAAATTTTTATGTCCATCCTAAGTTTATGCCTTATGTAACTAACTTTACAAGTTCAAATGAACATATAAAAATTATGCAATTTGGTGATGAAAAGGTAAATGAGTTAATCATGCGCTCTAACCTTTTAATTACAGATTACTCGAGTGTAGCTTGGGAGATGTTTTATCTTAAGAAACCAATTCTCTTTTATCAATTCGATTTAAAGAAGTACATGGAGAATCAAGGAAGTTATATGGATTTAGAGAAGGACTTATTTGGAGAAGTAGGTTATAATCCAACAGATTTAATAGAGTTGATTCAAAATTATATTGAAAATGATTTTGAAGAAAAACAAGAATTCACCAAATTGCGTGGAGAATACTTTAACTACGTGGATCAAATTAACAGTGAAAGAATCTACAAAAAAATCAAAACTAAAGATAATGAAGAGCTTCGTAGATATAGAGTTTTTAGAGGTTTAGAAAATAGTGATCTTGTAAAATCGTTATGGCGAAAGTATAAAAGATATGGAATAGTTAATCGTCTTGGAGCAAGAATCCTTTCGACTTTTAAGTCTATATAAGTTCTATTTGTAGGTAGGGTTCCGTTTTCTAGAATTGGTTAGAATCTAGAAATACCCTACCTTTTTGTGTATTATGATAAATTTCCTATTGTGCTTATATAAAGCATGTTCTATTTACTTCGATTTTTTTTTAGGTTACTATAATGTATGGTTATTTAATTAGTTCTTATAAAAACTGCAGATGATTCTGCTTTTAATAGTGAGCGATTATTAATGAATAAAAATAAAATCTTATTTACCGTTTTGCTTGTACTAAGAAACGAAGAAAAGTATATTGGACGCTTAATAGATACGCTATTAAGCCAAGATTTCCCTATAGAAAATTATGAGTTAATTATTGTTGATGGACTTTCAACAGATCGGACATTGGCTATAGTAGAGAAATATCAAAAAGAATATCCCGGATTTATCCGGGTAATTACGAATGAGAGAAAGACGTTACCCCCTGGTTGGAACTTAGGAATCCGTGCTGCTAAGGGGGATTATGTGTTGCGTATTGATGGTCACACGGAGGTACCTAGTGATTTTTTAACTAATAATTGGGAAACAATAAAGAAACAACCGGATGCTGCGTGTGTAGGTGGAATTATTATCTCAAAGGGACGAGGATTTCAAGGAAGTATCAATGAATATGTGTATTCCCATCCATTCGGTGTAGGGAGTTCGAAATTTAGAACTTTAACTGAGGATTGGGAAGGATTTGTTGAGACTGTCCCATACGGTGCCTATAAGAAAGAAATATTTGAAGAAATTGGCTACTTTAATGAAGATTTAAAAAGAAATGAAGATATTGAATTTCATAAACGTGTATACAATTATGGAGGACAATTTTTTCTATCAACCAAGATTAGATCAACTTATTATGTGCGTGACTCACTCAAAGGTTTAATAAATAAGTCTTTAGGGGATGGAACTTGGTCTATGATTGCGAATCAGGTTACACCAGGTTCTCTGAGTATTTATAAAAAAGCTCCACTTTATGCGTTTTTGATCGGGACGGCTCTTTTTCTGGGTGCTTTTCTGCACTCTGTCTTTTTCTGGTTATTCATGTTAGCTCTACTTTCATATACACTGCTTAATGGTATCGTTAGTTTTAAATTTGCTAGGGAGAAGGGATTGCCATTCTTCTTTCCTTGTTTCATTGCTTTCTTTTGTATGCATTTTTTTAGAGGGCTGGGTTCTTTTCTTGCTTATTTCAAAGCAGAATATTGGATTTATAAAAAACAGTCAATGTCAAAAAAAACGAAGTAAGGTTGAGATCTTATGTTTGAAATATATAAATACAGACAGCTGCTTTCCTTCCTAGTAAGAAAAGAGCTGAAAATAAAATATCGAAACACCATGCTTGGCTATTTTTGGTCGTTACTTGAACCACTTGGCTTAATGATCATTTATACCATTGTGTTCTCCATTATATTAAGATTTGGTATTGAGAACTATTCATTATTCTTACTTTCTGGACTGATTCCATGGATGTTTGTAAATCACTCTGTTCTTAGGGGAACGAAATCATTAACGTCAAATTCGTCTTTACTAAAGAAAGTGTATTTTCCAAGACAAATCTTTCCTTTAACAACCATTTTGACGAATTTAGTTAACTTAGGTATTTCATTATTACTAGTCGCTGCCTATTCTTATTATCTCGGAGTGGGGATATCATTAGCAGGATTTTTCATCCTACCAGTGGCGATTGTCTTACAATTTATTCTTGTATTAAGCATTGTTTTACTGCTCTCAAGTATTAATGTTTACTATCGTGATATTGAATTTATCAGTACGCTTGGAATAAGAGGGTGGATGTATTTATCCCCCATTTTATACCCAATCTCGGAAATACCTGAGCAGTATTTAAGTTTGTATATGTTAAATCCAATGGCTACCATTATTTCCCTTTACCACTTTGTTTTTTACGGAGGGGATTTAATTCCTGTGGCCTCAATCGTATATAGTGCATTATTTTCAATTTTGCTTTTACTTTTTTGCTGGCAAATATTTAATAAGTTGAGCAAAAATATTGGGGAAGTGATTTAATTTGAATGCCATTGATGTAAATAACGTTTTTAAGGTTTTTAAAAAACCATATGACAAGACGCTAAAAGGAAAGCTCATGTCGTTTATGCGCCGTGAAAAATTACATGAGAAGTATTTAGCGTTAAATAATGTTTCCTTTTCCGTTAAACCTGGCGAAGGATATGCCATCATCGGGAAGAATGGAGCGGGGAAGAGTACTTTGTTTAAAGTCATTTCAGGTGTTATCTCTCCTGATAAAGGGGAGATTCAATTAAATGGTTCTATTATGCCACTTATTGAACTGAGCGCGGGTCTAAGTAGAGATCTTTCAGGGCGTGAAAATATAAAATTGAACTGTGCGATTTATGGTTTAAACAAAGAGAAGATCAAGGAAGTCCTTCCTAAGATCATTGAATTTGCTGAATTAGAGGAAAATATTGATATGCCAATCAAATTTTACTCTTCCGGAATGAAAGCACGTTTAGGTTTTTCCATTGCGGTTCACATTGAAACGGATATTATTCTAGTCGATGAAGTTCTTGCAGTAGGAGATAAGGATTTTAAAGAAAAATGCTATAAAAAAATTATTGAATTAAAGAAACAAGGGAAAACCATTGTCATTGTCTCACATAGCTTAAAACCATTAAAGCGAATTTGCGATAGAGCCCTCATTTTAAAAAGGGGTGAAGTTCAAGCGGTTGGTGAGATTAATGAAATGATCGACCTATATGAATCGATGTAATTTTCGTTAAGTAAAACAGATTCCCTAGAGGTGTAAAGGTATGAGTAAAGTAAGTGTTATTATCCCTGTTTACAATAAAGAGGAATATCTAGAGAGGTGTTTAGAATCTCTCTTGAATCAAACATATACAAATTTCGAAGCTATCATTATCAATGATAGCTCTTCCGACGATAGTGAGGAAATGATTGAAAAGTTTGCTAATAGAAACTCAAAGCTGAATGTTTACAACTTTGAGGAAAATAAAGGTGCAGCTGCGGCACGTAATTTCGGTGTGAGCCAAGCAACAGGTGACTTCCTATATTTTCTTGATGCGGATGATCATATCGCTCCCTATACACTTGAGGTTTTTGTGAATCATATTGGTGAGCACCCCTTATTAGTTGGTCCTATCTCTAAAGCAACAACGGTTATACAAGATCATTATCTAGTCGATGATGAGGATAGTGAGGACGACCAAGAAACGGAAGAATCCAATGATACTCAAATTAATGTTTATCAATATCGAGGAGCCAAGAAGAAGAAAGCTCTTAGAAGAAAAGCGATTGTGAATATTTTATGGAATCATGATTTTGTAAAGCAGCATCAATTAACATTTGATGAGCACCTTACTTATTACTCAGATCTATCCTTTACACTAGGTGCTATTGGCGTAGTAGAGTCGGTAGCAGCGATCAGGGTACCTACTTACATTAGAGGCGAATGTTATGATCCTATTGATCATCCGAGTCTGAGGCAAAATCCAATCTCAGCGAAAATTCCGGATTTCTTAATGGCCTATCAACGTTTAAAAGAGCAATTTGGAAAGTGTGACGGCCATATAGATAAATATCTAGATAAAGACTTTTTAAGGTTTTATCATAGAAGCATTACGAACACGATTATCAAAGACGAGGAATATCTGTCGATTTGGTTTGAGGAATTAAGGAAGTCGGCTCAGTTGGTTGACCCGAAAACTCGAAGAAATAGTGGCTTCTTTACAAGTCGTGAAATGAAGACGTTACTCGAGGACGATGAGAGTAAATTATTAAAGAAAATCCGAATTCGTCATCAGTATAAACGCGTGAGAACAGCGTTTTCAGGCAGACAAGCTTTATACAAAGAACTATACCGGTCTGTTTTCTTGAAGCGTCCTCTTAAAGAAGAGCGTATTATTTTTGAGAGCTTTGCTGGTAAAAGTTATTCAGATAACCCTCGTGCGATTTATGAGGAAATGCTCCAGGATGACAACTCGTATGAGTATATTTGGATCATGAATGATCCTTCTAAACGTATTCCAGGAAACGCCAAAAAGGTGAAACGTTTAAGTCTTCGTTACTTCTATTTTTTAGCAACGTCTAAGTACTGGGTCATTAACGCGAGAATGCCGGGATACATGACCAAAAGACCAGAAACGGTTTATTTACAAACATGGCATGGGACGCCTTTAAAAAAGCTGGCGCATGATATGAAGGAAGTTAGAATGCCTGGGACGACCACGGAAAAATATAAAAAGAATTTTTATTTAGAGGCGCAAAAGTGGGATTACTTAGTCTCTCCGAATGATTATTCAACTGAAATTTTCAAACGTGCCTTTAAATTTCATAAAACGATGTTAGATGTCGGGTATCCCCGTAACGATGTTCTTTATAAAAAGAATAACGAAGAAAATATAGCTCAAATTAAGAAAAAGATCGGTTTACCAAATGACAAAAAAGTCATCTTATATGCACCCACTTGGAGAGATGATGAGTTCTACAAAAAAGGCCAATATAAATTTGATTTGAAGCTGGACTTAGAGGATATGAAGAACCGACTTGGTGAAGAATATGTATTAGTTCTTCGAATGCATTATCTCATCGCAGATTCCATTAATACAGAAGGTGCAGAAGGATTTGTCTACAATCTCTCAAGCTATGATGACATTGCAGAATTGTATCTTGCTTCAGATCTTTTAATCACTGATTATTCATCTGTTTTCTTTGATTATGCGAACTTACGTAGACCGATTTTATTCTTTACGTATGACATAGATAAATATCGTGATACGTTAAGAGGGTTTTATTTTAACTTTGAAGAGGTGGCACCTGGACCGATTTTAATGGAGTCATCAGAAGTGATTGATACGATCGAGAACATCAATCAAGTCGAAGGCGAATACGAGGAAAAGTTTGAAGCTTTTTATGAACGTTTCTGTAGTCTTGATAATGGAACGGCTTCTAGACAAATTATTAAAAGAGTGTTTAATGGTGAAAAATAGAATGATGTAAAGGTGTATTTCTATGAATGGTCTTAAAGAAAAACTTAAAAAAAGTCCGCTGATGAGGCGGGTGTTTACATTTGTTTTTATCTGTTTATCCTTTTTGCCTGTCAAAAAGAAGTTGATCCTTTTTGAAAGCTTCTCCGGTAAGCAGTATAGCTGTAATCCTCGTGCCATTTATGAATACCTTTCTAGTCAAAACCAGGATTACGAGATGGTATGGAGTGCGAATAAGAATGTAGTGGAACGGTTTAAAGAGGCAGGTGTCCCTTACGTGGAACGTCTCTCGCCGAAGTGGTTTCTGCTTGCTGCTCGTGCAAAGTTTTGGGTGACAAATAGCCGGATGCCGTCATGGGTACCGAAGCCGCGGCATACGGTTTACGTTCAAACCTGGCATGGGACTCCATTGAAAAAGCTTGTTGCAGACATGGAAGAGGTCCATATGCCTGGTACAAGTCGTGAGCAATATATCAGGAACTTTCACAATGAGTCCAAAAATTGGGATTACCTCATTTCACCAAATGAGTATTCAACGGAAATTTTTAAAAGGGCTTTTCATTTTAATAAGGACATGATTGTTTCAGGGTATCCGCGAAATGACGTACTCATTACTCAAAATTCCAATCATGTTATGGCTGATCTCAAACAGAAATTAAAGCTTCCTACGGATAAGAAGATTCTTTTATACGCTCCAACCTGGAGGGATAATGAATACCATGGTCCTGGAAAGTATAAAATTAATTTGCAACTCGACTTTAAAAAAATGCAGGAACAGCTTGGTTCCGACTATATTTTATTGTTACGATTGCATTCATTTGTATCAGATCAGGTGGATCTAAGTGGGTTTGAAGGCTTTGTCTATGATTTCTCAAAGTACCTTGATATTAATGATCTATTCCTTGTCTCTGATGTCTTGATAACCGATTATTCCTCTGTCTTTTTTGATTACGCCAATTTAAAAAGACCGATGATCTTCTTTACGTATGACATTGAAGCTTATCGAAATCAATTAAGAGGTTTTTATTTTGATTTTGAAACGAATGCACCTGGTCCTATCGTTCTATCAACGGATGAAGTCATTACCGAAATCAAAAAAAGCGAAACCCACGACTTAGCGGAAACGTATCATGAATTTCATCAGAAATTCTGTTATTTAGAAGACGGTAATGCGGCGAGACGTGTGGCGGAGAAAATTTTTTTGAATAGATAAACGAGATCGTTCTATTCACTAAAGAGATGATTCAAAGTGAAGGAGACTTTTCATGCAATCACAGTACGGAAAACTGCCAACGACCTTTTTTGATACGAAAAAAATCATAGAATATCGAGAAAAATCTCAAACATACAGCGCGAAAGAGGATTTGTGGTCGTGGTTTGTATTGAGAAGGATTTCTATCTACTTGACCATTGTTCTCATCAAACTCCGATTTACTCCGAATGCAGTCAGTTGGTTGAGTTTAGTCGGAATGCTTTCTTCGGGATTCTTGATGATGATCTCTACACCGCTGGCCTTTGTTTTAGCTTTTTTTGCTTATAATTTAGGGTATTTATTAGATTGTGTCGACGGGGAAATAGCTAGGATAACGAAGAATACGTCCAAAAAAGGCTACTTCATTGATTTGTTAATACAAGCTGCACAATTACCGATCTTCCTTTCGTTTTTATTATCTTTTTTAATTATGACAGAGAGATTGGCTGTTACAACGAGTGAATTGCTTATGGTTTATCTTCTAATTGTGGCCATTATTTTATCGCTTTTAGTTCCCTTATCCTTTCAATTAACGAAAATAAAAGAGAATGAACAGGATCCCGTTAATCGAATTCGTTCTAAATCGATTTTATTTACCTTTGTGGGATTCTTTCTTGGGTTACCAGGTTTTTTTGCAACACTACTCGTTCTGGTCATAGTAGAGTCATTGTTTAGTTGGACAATTGTACCAGCTTATATGATCTTGTTTTTACTTATATTAACTGCTAAAATGGTGGCTAGGCTCTTTTTGACATTAAAAACGTATTAATTTGTCTGTTTCTATCGAACTATGGAAAAAAGTGAAATATAGCAAATCCTGTTGTATTCTAGATATTAATCATGCTATATTAATCTTTGTTAACTTAAACTTTACATTCGGTTAATATTATATATAATTTTTATGAAATATAGGGGGCAACAAAAGTGAAGAAGGTTATAACATATGGAACGTTTGATCTATTACACTGGGGCCACATTAATTTATTGAAACGCGCCAAGGATTTAGGAGATTATTTGATTGTGGCAATCTCTTCTGATGAATTTAACGCTATTAAAAATAAAAAGTCATATCATAGCTTTGAAAATAGGAAAATGATTTTGGAAGCTATTCGTTATGTAGATGAAGTAATCTCAGAGGAAAACTGGGAACAAAAGGTTTCTGATGTTGTCGATCATAATGTGGATGTTTTTGTAATGGGTGATGATTGGGAAGGCAAGTTTGACTTCCTTAAAGATTATTGTGAAGTGGTTTATCTGCCAAGAACTGCGGGTATATCAACATCAAAGATTAAAGATGAACTAAAGATTGTTAATGGTTAGTCTAATAAATTATGTAAATTCATTGAAAGTTTAAGTGAATTTAAAGATTTCATAAATTTTGTGTTAAAATACCCTTAGTTTATAAGAATTAGACTAAGGGTATTTGTATAGAGTCTGATTAATAGGAGTAATGACTATGACAAATATGTTTCCTAAACGCACGTCGCGCTTTATGATCATATTAGTGGATATTTTATTGATTTTGGCTGCGTATTGGGGTGCCTTCACCTTGGCAAGCCAATATATCATCATTCAGCCACGTAATATTGATGCATTAATTGCGATTATTCCATGGGTATTATTTACTGCCGTGTGCTTTATTTATATGTTTGAACTCGACCGGTTAGTGAAGCGAGATCAAACCGAGTTAGTTAGAAAATTAATGGTTGCTTCGGCCTGTATCATGGTCGTGACGATTGCTGTCTCTTTCTTATTTCGTGAATTCGCTCTACCACGTTCCGTTATATTCTTAGCTCACTTCTTTATGTTTGTTTCGTGGTTAACGTGGAAAAGTTTGTTTACTAGATTTAATTGTAAAATGTTAAATGAGAGAGCGGTTTTTATTGGGAATGAAGAGGAATTAGAGTTAATTAAAGTGAATCTAAGAGACTCTAAATTAATTAATCGTAAAAGTGATGTAGCCTGGATTAACCAGGACATCACGTTAAGTGAAATAAAAGAGAACATTTTACCATATGGTTTAGTTTTTATTGGTTCTAGCATGAGGGAGAAAAAGAAGAGTGACATTCTTTATTATGCGATGAAGCAAAAAAAATCAGCTTATATGATTCCAAATACGAACGACTTGTTTATTATGAAGACATCCTTTACAACAGTTGGCGATACGATGGTATTAGAAGTCAAGCCTTTTGAACTGACTACAGGTCAGATATTAGCAAAAAGAATTCTTGATGTTGCGATTTCTTCGATGCTCATTTTGGCAACATTGCCTATTATGGTTGCGACAGCTATGGCCATTAAATTAGAGGACGGTGGACCGTTTTTCTTTAAGCAAGAACGTGTTGGTCAAGATCACAAACCATTTAGCATTTTAAAGTTTCGTTCAATGATTATAAATGCTGAAGCGAAAACAGGGCCAGTTCTTGCGAAGTCTGCTGATAGTCGGATCACCAAGGTAGGGAAATTCATTCGTCGTACAAGAATTGACGAACTACCTCAGCTTTTCAATGTTCTAAAAGGGGATATGTCCTTAGTGGGTCCAAGACCTGAGCGTGAGTATTTTGCGAAGAAGTTCGAGAAAGAAAATAAATGGTTCTATTACCGAAATTCAGTTAAGCCAGGTATCACAGGTTATGCGCAAGTACTAGGATTTTATACAACGAGTGCAGATGCGAAATTAAAGTTTGACCTTTATTACATTAGACACTATTCCATATGGTTAGATATTGTTTTATTATTTAGAACTGTGTTGGTTGTCTTAAACAAAACACAGGCAGAAGGCCAGCAAGAAAAAATGGCGAAGCAAGCTGTGCTTAAACGTGTGAAGGCTTAATAGCATTCGAAAGGAGTGGGGATTTCCTCATTCCTTTTTTTGTTATGGATGCAGGGAGGTTGTTTGATCTCAAAGAGAGTTGAGTAGGCGATTTTTTTCTGGAAATGGAGGTTGCCACCTTCGAAAAAAGGGGACAATGTTGGTAAGAGTACCTGCACGGAAAGAGGTTTTTTTATGCTGGCTAAACATGCTTTTTATTATTTTATCTCGCACGGGTTACCTGCTCTGATTAGCTTTGCAAGCATTGCGATTTTTACTAGGCTTCTTACACCAGAAGAGTATGGGATTTATGCTCTTATTTTTGCCATTGCAGGCTTAATCAATGCCGTCGTTTTTGAATGGTTAAAATTTAGTTTAATTCGGTATTATCCTAAATATAAAGACGATTCGAACTTCCTAGAAACAGTCAAAATCTCCTTTTTGGGACTTGTTTTAACCTCAACAGTAGTAGGACTTATCTTTTATTTAACGTTTGAGCAGTTATCATTTGCCTACTTAGTCCTTTGTTTAGTCCTGTCATGGAGTCAATCTTGGTACGGGATCCATCTTTCTTTGTTAAGAGCCCAATTAAATCCGAAGTCTTATGGGTATTTGTCTTTTAGTAGGGTTGCGCTTGGATTAGCCCTTAGTACTTCGTTGATTCTTGTTGGCTTAAATGAGGTTGGCTTGTTGATTGGGATGATCGCAGCATTTTGGTTAACCTTACTTGTGCCTACGTTAAAGGTATGGAAAGTAAGGCCGAACGTTACTCATCTTGATCATAATATGCTAAAGGGTTTTGTCAAATACGGCTTTCCTTTAACGATTACCTTCTTATTAACGGTGGTGATACATAACTCTGACCGTTTAATCATTGAGTATTTAATGACAACAAGTGATACAGGGGTGTATTCGGTTACCTATGATTTAACTCAGCAAACGATTTATACGTTTATGATGGTGATTAATTTAGCGGCTTTCCCGATTGCGATCAAGGCACTTGAGGAGAAGGGGGAAGAAGCTGCTTACGGACAAGTGAAGAAAAATACAAGTCTTATTTTTCTCATCTCCATTCCGGCGGCTTTGGGAGTGATGATCTTATCAAGTAATTTCGTTCATTTATTTCTTGGTGCGGAGTTTAGAGAACAGGCGATGATGCTCATCCCTTACATCGCGATTGCTGCGGTTCTGCGCGGCTTCAAAATCTATTGTGTGGATATTGTCTTCCATTTAAAACAGGAATCATCTTTGCAAGTGATTCCAGTAGTAGGGGCTGCCATTGTTAACATTGGTTTGAATTTCTTGTTCATTCCTGTCTATGGAATAGAAGGAGCGGCTATTGCAACCCTGGTTGCTTATGCGCTAGCGATCGTAATGAGCTGGATAATTGTTCATGTCAAAATTAATCCATTGCCCTTTCCAACAGGCGATTTTTTCAAGATTGTTTTGGCTACACTAATAATGGGATTGGTGATCTGGCCGTTAAGACATGAGGTAGGAGTGGCTACGTTTATTTATCAAGTAGGTATGGGCGCCGTTGTGTATGGCATTAGTATTATTGTGGTTAATGCTTTAGGGGTTAGAGGAGTTCTTAAACAGGTGTATGTAAGCAAAATAAAAGGTAGGTTTCATGCTTGAGCTTGAGAGGAGGAGATGGATGACGATCAGTGTCGTAATACCAACACTTGGAAAAAGAGAAGCTGAGCTTTTAAGACTATTTAACAGTTTGGCCAATCAGACGATTTCTCACTTCGAGGTCGTTATCGTATCTCAAGCTAATCATGAGATCGTGAGTAGGCTTTTGAATCAAGTTCCTTTTTCATATCAGCATATTCGTATTGATCGGTTAGGTCTATCTCATGCTAGAAACATTGGCATGTCCTATATAAAAAATAACATTGTCACGTTTTCTGATGATGACTGCTGGTATCATCCGGGAGCCTTTAAAGAAGTAATGAGTTACTATGAGACGCACGACTCAGATATTGTCTGCTATCAAATTTACGATCCTGAGTCAAAGGAGTATTATAAGACGTATTTAGATTACTATCAGCACCAGATTCGAAGAAGAGATTTATTTAGGAAATCCTCGATCGAATTTTTTATTGATGTCAGTAAAGTAGATCAAAGCTTAATGGTCTTTGATGAGGACTTTGGTTTAGGGGCTAAATATCCGAGTGGAGAAGAAAATCTCTTCCTATTCAAGATGTATCAAAAAGGCTATAAAATAAGCTATGTTCCAAAGATCATCGTATACCATGCTAAACCTCCCATTCAATCGAGATTAAATTACCAAACCTTTGTTAGCAAGGGGCCTTTATTTAAAAGGATGTACAACACCCCCATTGCTTTAACACTGTTAACCGGTTTGTTCTTTAAAAAACTCAAACATTTAGAAAGACCGATTTTATATTATAAAGATGCTGTGAAGGAATTGTTCTTTTATCAAAAATAGAATCGATCCGACTCAATTGAACGTATGTATGAGAAAACTAACACACATGATAACCTAAAGAGGAGGTGTGTTAGTTGAAGGAACATTCAAATTGGAGCGATGTAGTAGAGCTGCAAGCTAAATTAATGGAAGCGTGTATGGATCACTGGTTCAATGAAAATTTATTAACCTTTGGTTGGTGGTTTCTTCTTATCAGCATGGTTGCATTTGGTGTTGCCTGGTGGTTTTTATTAGATAAGTCTAGGATCACAGAGATTTTATTATATGGATTTATGATCGCGATCGTCGTGAAGACACTAGACACTTTAGGTGTTGCTTTTCTATTCTGGGGATACCCTAATAAATTATTTCCAGTCATTCCTTCAATTATTGAAATTGATATTGGACATCTGCCCTTTGTTTATATGCTTATTTATCAGTACTTTCGTTCATGGAAGTGTTTTTTTGCGGCAATGACCATCACAGCATCGATTTTTTCATTTGTGTTTGAACCGATTGCTGTATGGTTGGGGATCTATCAATTATACAAATGGGAAAGTATCTATTCCTTTCCTATCTATATTGTAATTGGTGTGTTTTTAAAGTGGTTAATGATGAAGGTAAAGCAACTTGAAGAAAAACATATTTAATCGTTTCTCTTGGATCGTTCAATGATTTTTCTTCAAGATTTTTGATGCTTTAGGGAATTAGGAAATGATAAGGCTATTTATGAGAATGTATTAATATTATCCTTTTTTAGACACACACTATTTATATCAAAATATGTGTGTTTGTTTATTAATGATGTTAAAAAGGATGAATTCCATATGCATATACTTACAGCAATCATTAGTATTCTCGCTGTTATTGGTTGGGGGGATTGGAGGAATTGGAAGAAGTATCATGATACGTTACTATTTTTTGCTCTTGGCAATCTAGTCTATAATTTCTTAACAGCCAATTATTTTTTATGGCGTATGCATTCAGACCTTATTTCCAATCATACTCTTACAGAAATGATCTATACCTTTATCGTATTCCCAGCTACCGGAATCCTCTTTTTAGGCAATTACCCTAAAGGAGCCATTAAACAGATTTTACATACGTTACAGTGGATTTTCATTTACGGCATTTGGGAGTATGTGTTTACTTTAACAGGACATATTGAGTATCAGTATGGATGGACGTTTGGTTGGTCGATTTTCGCCCTTTTTCTCATGTTTTCTCTACTGAGATTGCATGTCAAGCATCCATTGTTAACCTATGTGTTGTTTGCGCTCGTATCGGTAGGCTTTCTCTGGTGGTTTGATGTACCTGTTCATTTGCCAGTTGAAGAGAGGGGTTATTATCGACAATAAAAATGGTGAAAAGTAACGATCATGAACCGAGTGCCAAGCGCTCGGTTCATGATCGTTTATCTAGCAATCCGTTATACCACTGTACCAGCTTGTCCTTTTCTGTGTCCCAATTTAAACGCTCATGAATGATTGTTTGACCATTTCTCCCCATTTCCTTTGCTTGTTCTGGGTTAGCGATTAAGAAGTTAATGGCTTCTTTGACTTCCTCAGGATGATTGGGATTAACGGCAATCCCGCATTTGTACTTTAAGACGAATGCCTTCCATGATGGGAAATCAGAGCATAAAATCGGGATGCCAGCTTTCATATACTCGAAGAACTTTGTGAGGGGGTGTCATCACGGAAGAGGTTCGAAAAGAGTTTTGATAGAAGAATACGACAAAGAACGCTTGAGTAAATCCAAGCGTTCTTTCGTATGTCCATTCTAGTCGATTATTTAATGGTGTTGGCAATATCACTCCGAACAGCTTGATTGATGGCGCTTGTCCCACCGGACAACCGTTAAAGCTTTCATCATAGGCCATTAACATCAGATAATCGGAGTGCTCGGCTAATTTCTTGTAGTCATAACTGCCGTGCCAACCAGTTTGCCAGCCGTTCGGATTAGCTGCTACAGCTACAGAAACTTCTTTATCTGCAGGCAGCTTTTCTCTTAGTAATCGAACTAAATCGGTAAAGCTGTCACGGTCAAGGTGAGTGACATTTTCAATATCAACATTAACCCCATCTAAATTATGTTTGATAATCGTATCCGCGATCTGTTGTGCTAAAACCTCGCGATTATTCAAAGCTGCTCTTCCTAACTCACGGTCCCAATGGTTACTTAAAAAGGGAACGACTCTCACTCCGCGATTTTTCATCTCTGCAATGAAGGTAGGATCAAACTGCCAAGATAATTTTAACGTACCATCTGGGTTGAGATCGAAATAACTAGGAGCTACAACTTGAAGATTTCCCTTCGTGCGATCGACATAGCCAATTTGCGCTTGAGTCGATCCAAAAAAGAGGTACGACATTGTAAAATCAGCAGCTTCAACCTTTTTATCATTCATGGGCACAGAGACTAGCAACATCGACCCTGCCATAATCGAAACCGTTGTCATTTGTATATTAGGAAAAGCCTTTCTTGCGTAGTCGAGTGCAAGCCTGTCTATTCGTTTTCTTTTTTTCGTATCTTGAACTTCAAATTCAGCTGAGAACTCTGTTAATTCAGGGTTAAAGGATAAGAAGAGATGGAACTCATCTCCTCTTATTTCTAGCTTTGCTTTAGTGAAAAGATCCATACGACCACCTTCTTTTCTAGCTTCTTACACTTCTTAATATAAACAACCTTGAAATGGATATCCCGAGAAACAACTTTCCTTCTCATTTAGTTATGAAATGGTTAATTATGGGGAGACTAAGCCATGGTGTCTATTTTTGAACCCTTTCATAAAGAGATTAGAAACAAAGGAGAAACCCGATGATTAAAACATTGCCGAATATGACTTTTGCGTTCCTCTTTTTTTTATGCTTATTAATCTTTAAGCCAGCTCCTGGTGTTATATTAGGTCAATGGACTGTTAATGTGATTGCTTTAGCTGTACTTGCCCTGCTAGGGGTATATTTGTGTTTCATTTATTTCAAACACAGAGGACCTATCACAAGTTACGGGATAACGTTCTCTGATTGGAGTGATCATCCAATTCCTATCTATTTGTTAGTAAGTAGCTTTTCCCTTATCCTCTCAACTTTATATGGAATGAGGGTTTCACCAACACTCACGTCGTTACAAGATCTGATTGAATTACATAGATATTTCTTTTATTTCTTCTTTTTTATTCTTGCTTTGAATATTCGTATAACCGATCTAAAAAAATTATTGTTGCCAGTTGGGATGATCATTTTAATCGTTGAGTTATTTGGAGTCATTCAGTTCTTTAATCTTTTTAATGTGAATAACCATATTGGTCTATTTTATACGATTTCAGAGCGTCACTATCACATGATCATTCGTCAACAGAGAATTCCTAGTTTTTTTCTTAATCCTAATATGTATGGATCTTTTCTCGTGATCGTAGTTGGATTACTGCTTGCCTACATAACGTTTACGAAATCCTTTAAAAAGCGGATCCTCTTGCCTTTACTTATGCTGACTTTTATGAGTGTATTTTTCACAACATCAAGAACGGCTGTCATTACGGTTGCTGGGTTGATTGTCTACTGGACCTTATTTTCGCTTATGTTTAATCGAGGTCATTGGAAGCGAACGATTCAATTAGGGCTAGCCACTTTCTTTTTATATGGAGCATTAGCGGTGGTCCTGATTCCACAGATTACTTATTTGGACTATGCGGCAGACCAAATCTTTGAAAACATTGGTAACCCTTATGGAAAAGGCGATGATGAAATTGGCCCTCCTAAAATAAAGTTTAAAGAATCGATTGGGACTATTAGAACGTCTGTAGACTCTGTTAATAGCTTTAACAATCGGTATGAGTATTGGAGAATGAATTTGGAAAAATTTAAGGAACAACCTCTCTTTGGGCATGGTCCAATGAAGTCAGGTGAGTTTGTCGCCTTTGCTGATAATTCCTATCTCTTTATCCTCGCACGCTATGGAATAGTTGGTTTATTGATTTTCCTTGCTTTTTATTTGTATATCTACATGAGGACGACTGTCGTTATTAAGCGAAAGGAAGGTAGTGATTCCAAGCAGATTTTGGCTTTGGCGATCAACTTGATTCTTGTTGGATATGTTGTCATGGGGATGGTAGCGGAGGTTTGGTTTAATTTACAGTCGATGACGATTTTATTCATGATGATGGGTTTGTTATATAACGAACATCTTAAGTGACATTAAATAGGTATGTTTTTAATTTATGTTAAAAAATAGTGCAATGCCTACAAATAACTCGAAGAAAGACCGTCTGCGGTCTTTTTTTGTTTTTAGAGTTGGCTTCTTAACATAAAATCAATGATGGATCCCAAGTTCGTATAAAGGAATGGTCATGACCCGAGCAAACTAAGAATACGTTTTAATATGGAGTTGTTAAGTTAGGGGTGAAATGCTTGAAGGTAAAAAAAGCCATTATACCTGCAGCTGGCTTAGGAACAAGATTTTTGCCGGCGACGAAGGCGCAGCCTAAAGAAATGCTGCCGATTGTCGATCGACCGACGATTCAATATATTATTGAAGAAGCCGTTGAATCGGGGATTGAAGATATTCTCATTGTGACAGGACGCGGAAAAAGGGCGATAGAAGATCACTTTGATCGTTCTTTTGAACTTGAAGAAAGTCTTTTAAACAAGGGAAAGGTAGAAAGTTTAAGAGAAATGAGACATATTTCAGAGATGGCCGATATCCATTACATTCGGCAGAAGGAACCAAAGGGATTAGGGCATGCGATATGGTGTGCTAGGAAATTCATTGATAACGAACCGTTTGCGGTCATGCTTGGAGATGACGTAGTCGTGAATGAGGGAGATCCTTGTTTAAAGCAACTGTTAAACCAATTTGAAGCCACAAATTCTTCTATCATTGGTGTTCAAGAGGTAAAACCGAGTGAACTCTCAAAATATGGCGTCATTAAACATAGCGCAAATAAATGGAACAACCATTTATATAAGATTGAATCATTAATTGAAAAACCAACGATGGAAGAAGCTCCGTCCAATTTAGCCATTATGGGGAGATATGTGTTAACACCAGAAATATTAACGATTTTAGGAAGGTTAGAGCCAGGAAGAGGGAATGAAATTCAATTAACCGATGCTCTAGAGGAGTTAACGAAGAAGCAAGATCTATTTGGCTATCACTTCTCAGGGAAGAGATATGATATTGGCGATAAGCTAGGTTTCATTCAAGCAACGTTGGAGTTTGCTCTTATGAGAGAGGATTTAGCAGATTCTGTAACGACGATGTTAAAAGATATTGTACGTAAGCTTGATTAAAGGTGGTGATGGAAAGTGAAGATTTGCGTCATTGGTACGGGTTACGTTGGGCTCGTTTCCGGTGTTTGTTATAGTGATAAAGGGAATCAAGTTACTTGCGTTGATATTGATGAAGTAAAAGTGAATCATCTTAAAAAAGGGATTGTACCTATTTATGAACCTGGCTTAAAAGAACTTATGTTGAAAAATGTAAAAGAAGGCCGTCTTCACTTCACTTCTCAAATACGTGAGGGAATGGAGGGAGCCGAGCTTATTATAATAGCAGTTGGTACACCAGCAAAAGAGAATGGAGAGGCAGATCTACGTTATATTAAAGCTGCGGCACGCTCGATAGGTGAAAACTTAACAGACTATAAAGTGATTGTGACTAAAAGTACCGTCCCGGTTGGCACAGGCCAGATTATTAAAAAAATGGTCAGCGATACAGCGGGACACTCTAATTTTGACATTGCTTCTAATCCGGAATTTCTTCGTGAAGGGTCAGCGATACAAGATACATTTCAGATGGAACGAGCTATTTTAGGGATCGAATCAGATAGAGCAGAGAAAGTCTTGCAAAAGCTACATGAGCCGTTTCAAACAAAGATTGTCGTTACGGATGTTGAGACGGCTGAAATGACGAAATACGCAGCCAATGCTTTTTTAGCGACAAAGATAAGCTTTATTAACGAAGTGGCTAACCTATGTGAAGCAACAGGGGCTAATGTCGAGAAAGTGGCAGAGGGAATGGGCTATGATCAACGCATTGGAAAAGCATTTTTACAAGCCGGAATTGGCTATGGAGGTTCTTGTTTTCCAAAGGATACTCAAGCATTAGTGAAAATGGGAGAAAAGGCAGGCTATCGCTTGAAAATTGTTCCTGCCGTAGAAGAAGTGAACAAGGAACAACGTTTACGATTCATTGAAAAATTACGCTATGCCTTTGGCAATGAAGGACTTAAAGGAAAAAAAGTGGCAGTGCTTGGACTTGCATTTAAACCGAATACAGATGACATGAGAGCAGCCCCTGCTGTAGACCTTGTTCCTCGACTGGAGCAGGAAGGAGTCGACGTTGTTTGTTATGACCCGGTTGCAACAGAGAAAGCTAAAGAAGTAATCAAGAATCTACAAGCGGCAGCGACTCTTGACCAGGCAGTAAAAGACGCAGACGCCATTTTAATCTTAACGGATTGGCAAGAGTTCAAAGAAATGAATGTAAAGCTTCTAAAATTAGAAATGAAGAGGCCGATCATCATTGATGGGCGTAATCTGTTTGATCCGATCAAACTAGGGAAGCTTGGTTATTATTATGCTTCTGTTGGAAGACCAATTGTCCAATAGGAGAAAGAGTATTTAAATTAAATTGTCCTTCTCACATTTATGAGGGTGGCCAAATGAACTAATGAGATTCTGATTAGTCATTAGGCTCACCCTTTTTTTGTTTTAGAAAACTCACAAATAAACGGTTAATAAATCCTGTAACTGTAAATACTTTCAATACAAAGTAAATCGGATAGGACATCACCATTTAGTCCAAATAGGAAAAAAAGATAGATGAAACAGTGTAAAGGCTTGTTCATAAAAGGAATACTGAATTCGTTTGGGACAAGCTTTATTCATAATGATTTTTTTTAAAAGGAGTTAAGCACCATGTCATCAGCAACCGAGAAACCTTTAGTTTCGATTGTAACACCCGTGTATAATGCTGAACGATTTGTTACGGAGACGATCCATTCTGTAACGGCACAGACCTATTCAAATTGGGAGCTAATAGTAGTCGATGATTGCTCCAATGACCAAAGTAAAGAGATCATTCGTAGCTTTCAGGAAAAGGATGATCGAATCAAGTATGAATGCTTAGAAACCAACATGGGTGCTGCTGTAGCCCGGAATACAGGAATAAAAAAAGCTGTTGGAAAATATGTAGCTTTCTTAGACAGTGATGATTTGTGGCGCCCTGAAAAGCTTGAGAAGCAAGTAGCTTTTATGGAAGATGGACAGAAGCTCTTTAGTTTTACAGGGTACCAACTTTTAAATGAAGATGGCTCAGAACGTGGAAAGGTGATTTCTGTACCAAAGGTGGTAACGTATGAGTCCTTGTTAAAAAATACAATTATTGGTTGTTTGACGGTTATGTTAAACATCGAGGTATTAGGGAAGGTCCAAATGCCAACAATACGAACGAGACAGGATTTTGTGCTTTGGTTATCGATTTTGAAAAATGGACATGTCGCATATGGACTCCAAGAAGACCTCGCCTGGTATAGAAAAGTAAAGAATTCAATTTCGAGTAACAAGCTAAACGCAGCCAAACGAAATTGGAAGATCTATCGTGAATTTGAAAATCTTCCTTTCTTCAAAGCTTGTTACGTTTTTATTAATTACGCATGGAATGGCCTAAGGAAAGCATAGGGGCTTCGGATGGGGACATCTTTCTTTCGGGTGTGCTGCGATATGGAGAAGGAGGAAGTACAAAATGCTATATTATGTATTAGGGCTTCTAGTGGCATTTGTCGTCTCTGTCATAACGTTGCCATTCATCATTCGGTTTTCAAAAAAATACGGTTTTGTTGATCAGCCAAACAGCCGAAAAGTACATAAAGAAGTTAAACCACGCCTTGGTGGAATCGCGATCATCCTAGGAACGATAGCTGGTTGTTTGATATTAATGCCACAAAGCGAATACATGGTTGAAATTATGATTGGAGCTGTGATCCTGGTTATAACGGGAATTGTCGATGACCGTTATGCGTTAAGTGCTAAAGTTAAAATCATTGCCCAAATCGCTTCAGCTGTGGTTGTTGTTTCCTCAGGACTCAGAATTGAGTACGTGTCGCTTCCGTTTATTGAACATCTTGAATTTGGGATTTTAAGTTATGTGGTAACGGTTTTTTGGATTGTTGCGATTGTGAATTCCATTAATTTAATTGACGGCTTGGATGGTTTAGCTGGTGGTGTTGCGACCATCGCGATCATAACCATATTAGTGATGGCGTTGTTCAATCCAATTGCCCAAACGACTGTCATTGCTTTTTCCGTTGTGTTAATTGGAAGTACGGTTGGGTTTTTATTTTATAATTTTCATCCAGCTAAATTATTTATGGGTGACACAGGCTCGTTATTTCTTGGTTATAGCATCGCGATTATCTCGATATTGGGCTTTTATAAGAGTGTAACGGCCCTTAGTTTACTTGTACCATTAATCATCTTAGGGGTACCGATTATTGATACTTTTTTTGCCATTATTAGAAGAGCCTTAAACAAACAAAAGATCTCTGCACCGGACAAAGGCCACCTTCACCATCGATTATTAGAAATGGGATATGGTCACCGTGAAACAGTGATGATTATTTATGGGATCAGCATATTATTTAGTGTGGCGGCACTTGCTCTATCTAATTCTGCTTTTTGGGGCTCCTTAATTATCATTACGGTCTTAATGGTCAATATCCAACTATTCGCCGAATTTATCGGATTGATCGGAAAAGAAAGGGCACCGATCTTAAAAGCAGTTAAGAAACTTTCTCTACTTACGCAATCTTTAAAGAGGGATTAGGTTTGAAACGATCATAAAGGTGGAATAAGAAAACAGATCCTGTTTTCTTATTTTTGTTATGGGAATAACTTGAAAATTCAAAGCACTGACTATAGAATAGATTAGATATTGCTTTTACTCTTAAAAGAAGAGTTAGGTGGAACAGGTAAAAGGTGGTGTCTAGATCGATTATGCTAACAAACTTTTTTCCTCAAGCTAGAAAAAAACATCGTAGCGCCAAAACGAAAAAACGTTTTATCATGATACAAGATCAAGCGATTATTCATATTCACGGTTTATTCTCAAATATAAGTTATCAAACCAATGAGCTTATTATGCGTGCACGAGGGAGTAAAAATGATATTAAATTAGGCGAGTGCGAACGATCTCATCGGTTTAGTTTCAGGATCGATTTACGAAAGCTTATTTCTAGATTGCAAGTGAACGAGAAGCGAATGTATGATTTCTATATTAGAGTTTCCGTTGATAAAGAAATTCTAAGCGAGGAAGAGATTGACGAATTACCAAAAGGAGCCCAGTTTATAAGGGATAAAAATAAAAGCGAAAAAGTGGAGTATTGCATGCGCTTGGGTGAATTCGAACAGATGGTTCTGAAAAATGTAGAATTATACACTTATAAGGACCAAAGAGGATTGATGTATGTTACTCAAAAAGGAAATATATCATTTGCTTTTAATAAAGAGCCTAATACGATTAAAAGAACATTAATTTATCAAATTGATTCGAAAAGAAACGTCTTACATATAAAAGGGAAGTTATTTACACGAAATTCAAAGCTATTGAAAGGTACTGTTTTATTAAAGGCAAGAGGAACGGGTAAAGAAATCGAAGTCCCTTTTACGTCCCATTTTCTGAAAAAGGAAACAGAGCAAAATTACGGATTAAATCGGTATCAGTACCATGTTGCCCTTAAGTTAGATCAGATTAATCATTTCGGCATCCTTGACGAGGACACATATGATGTTTATTTAAAACTTACTTTACACGATCACAAAAAGGCAAAAATGGTCCGATTAAGAAAGCCTACCTACCAAGCTAAATATCTAGCTAATGAAGGGTACGGATATCATAAAGACAGAGTTTCAGTGGTAAATCCTTATTTCACATTTAAAAAATCTAATTTATCTCTAGAAGTTGTTCATTTTTCCAAGAGTACATTTCGTTTTTTAAATCTTGTTACACAATGGGCTTGGCTACTGAGGAAATTGTTCGCAAGACGCGATGTTTGGTTAATTGGTGAACGTACCTATAAAGCTCAAGATACGGGCTATCATTTTTTTCGTTACATGAGGGAAAATC
Source organism: Halalkalibacter alkalisediminis (assembly GCF_028610705.1). Taxonomy (GTDB): domain Bacteria; phylum Bacillota; class Bacilli; order Bacillales; family Bacillaceae_D; genus Halalkalibacter; species Halalkalibacter alkalisediminis. Next base: position 303,221 of record NZ_JAQQWT010000004.1, on the reverse strand, counting down.
ATCCAAGAAAAAAGGCTTATTATGTCATAGACAAAGATTCACCTGAACGAGCAAATGTTGATAAATATGGCAATGTCATATACTTTAAAACAAAGAGCCATATTTGGAAGACGATTATGGCCACCAAAGTTTTGGCTTCGCACCATCCCAACTATTTGTACCCGATTCGCACAAGAAAGTTTAGTAGCAAAGTTCACGCGTTAAAAGTGTTTTTGCAGCACGGAGTTATGGGTACAAAAAATATGGTATCGAATTATGGGAAACGTGCCAATGGTTTTGAAGCAGATTTGTTCTTAGTTAGTTCTGATTTGGAGAAAAAAATGATTATCAATGATTTCGGTTATGAAGAGAACGAAGTAGCTGTAACTGGACTTTCGCGCTTTGATAGCTTGTTTGAAGGGGATCTTCCATTAAAAAGACAGATTCTAATTATTCCGACTTGGCGTGATTGGATTGGCGATCATCTAAATCGCTTTTTAGAAAGTGAATATTATAAGCGTTACAATGAATTGATCCATCATAGCCGTTTAGAACAATTAGCCTCCAACTACTCCTTTGACATCATTTTTTGTTTACATCCAAATATGCAAAAGTATACACCATACTTTAAAGATGCTCGTGTTAAAGTGATTAATCAAGGCGAAATGGACGTACAAACATTGCTGAAAGAGAGTATGTTCATGGTTACGGATTATTCCAGTGTCGGATTTGACTTTAGTTTCTTACAAAAACCAGTTGTGTATTATCAATTCGATCAGGAAAAGTTTATTGGGAGTAGACCGTCTCATTTGAATCTAGAACGAGACTTACCAGGAGAAATGACGAATCAAGTAGATGATTTGCTTGATTTGATTGAAGACTATGCAAAGACCGATTTTAAAATGAAGGAAACCTATGTAAAACGATCGGAGAAATTTCTGAAATATAAAGATCAACAGTCTAATAAGCGAATTTATGAAATTATACAGTCAAAAAAAACAGCACGCCAATCCTAATGGATGACGTGCTGTTTTTTTATGATTAGTCAACTAAACTTCTAATTTGACCATACACATTATGGGTAATAACTAAATGTCCACCTAGTACATTGACATCGCCATACTTGCTAGTAGTCAGGTTCGTACTTGTTGTAGAGTGGATAGATCTTGTACCATCCACAAGAATAACTCCAACATTTTCTTTTGCAGCTAAAGCCGCTCCGGAAAGGGCATCCTCATGACGCTCGGATGTAGCTACATAAACTTTGTTCGTATTAGGTTTGAAATAGTTAAATACGGCAATGTTTGTATCAAAACGAGTAGCACCTTCAATTCGTTTTGGACTTGGAAGGTTCTTAGCCACACTTTCTGAAATAGCCAGTGGTCCGCCAATAATAAGTGTTTCTTTCGCATTTAATTTCTTTAAAGCATCTTGAGTAGCTTTAGGTACTTGGCTTGTATTTGCTAGTAAAATCGGAATTCCATTGACCCCGGCATATGAAGCAACAGAAAGGGCATCCTGGAAACGGTTATCACTCACAATAATAGCTTGATTTGAACCATTCGGAGCCACTTCATTAGCGATTAAAGCAGCCGTATCATGCATATTGTTCCCTGCAATTCTACGAACATTGGTTACACCACTAATTTTTTTGATCTCGTTTACAACGTTATCGGAAATAGCCAATGGTCCACCAAGTACGATAACTTGTTTAGCGCCTAATCGACTAATTTCATTTTTTGTTACGTCATCTAGACGAGTTTGTCGAGATAATAGTAAAGGTGCATGATGCTTTGCTGCTAATGGAACACCAGCTAAAGCATCTGAGAAGCGATCTCCACGTGTAATAATGACGACATCTGACTTATTCCAGCCCTCTTGACTGATAAGAGCAGAAGTCGCATACGCATTAGCACCTTGAATCCGCGATACCTTTGTTTCTTTCACGAAATCTCCTGATAACCAACCTGTGCGGTTGTTTACTCTGACCTGGTACCAGTTACTACTGTTCTTTTGCAGGATCTCAAGATCTTGGTTTGCCGCAATAGTTGTAATTAACGTATTTGTTGCCACTCTTGGTTCCGAACGTAAGTTGACGTTTGCAGTCGTATAACCTTTTTTCAGAGCCGGTTGAGTTTCAGTTGGTTTACTGTTCAGAACAGAATAGTTTGGTGGAGTACCTGGTTGATTCGTATATCTTGGAATATCATAAGATAGTGTATAATTGCTAACCATACCATAGAGATTAGCCATACGAGTCGTCTGCTTTACAGCCCAACCAATATCAGTTGCATATTGATGAGTAGCAGGATTTGCTGGATTCCACTTCATTTTGTAAAGTGTGTCCTGCCCACGATTCAAATAGTTACGGGCAACAAATTCAGCCCCACCAACAATGGCTGCTTCTGGCGTGAACCAACCTTGATCATAAGCATATTGGGCCCCACATGTATGTGGACAGCTATCAAAAGCTCCAATTCCATACATATTATAAACGGTTTTTCCTTGAACTTCGACACCTCTAGCAAGACTAGATAAACCATTACCAGTCTCTAATAATGCATGTGAAATTAAATAGATTTCATTTACCTTATGGGTGTTTCCTGCATTAATAAACGCTTGTCCGGTTCCTTTTAAAGCACCTTTATCAAACAAGATCTTATCATTCAGTTCCTTAGCATTTAATCCAGCACTTTCTGATAGTTTCAAGAATTGAAAGAAAGGATTTGAACTTGGTTCGAAATTATTTGGATTAAGATAATATTCGATATCAGCTGGACTTGCATTTACCCAAGTCTTGTTGTAACCAATTTGGTACCAAATGTAGCCATCTTGTCCTCTAGTAGAACCTAAGACGGTTAAAGTGTCGCCACTTTTCACTTGACCTACTTCCCAAAAATGGGTCCCTGCGCCACCTCTAACTCTAACATTCGTTACATTTCCAGTACTCGAACGATTAACAGTTCCTGACTTTGGATTACTAGGATTATCAACAGTTAAAAAATCTGATCGAATAAATGTGTCATATTTTTTGTCGGTTTGTCCTTTTGCATCAACTTGCCTTTTTAATGCATCGGCGAAAGTAATATCATAGTTCGTAATCTGATATGTACTAGCTTCTACTGATTGAAAAGGAATACTAGCAATCAAAAGTAAAGCAATTAAAAATGGCGTGCTAAATTTAATTAGTTTACTTAGACGAATTTTCATTACCTCCTAACTATTAATATATGTTGTGAACCTTAGTTTAATAGTAAAAATAAGACTCGTTATCTATTATCGTGGATTTTCGTCAAAATGTTAAGTGATTTTTTGAGGAAATAACTCTTTTTATGGATTATTATGTAATTAAAAGTAGAAAAATGGGCTGAACATCGTGGTTTTAGGAAATGTGTAAACTTTATTTGGCAAAAGAAAAACTGTCCCTCTACTATAGAAAGACAGTTTCGTTATCATTCATGATTATCTTCTAATAGATGATGAGAAGAATTCGTTTGTACATTGTAGAATCCATCAATTTCAAGATGTTGCTTTAAGCGCACTTGAATATCAAATAAAGATTGTTCATCTACTTCGAGATAAAAAATACCATTTAATCTCATATTATGCCCTTGTAATTGCATCGTTTCAATATCATTTAATGAAGTTGCATAAGAGTGCAAAGCAAGAATATTAGGGAACGTTAAACTGGTTAGGAAACTGTCGCCGACTGCATCCATAACGGAATCAAAATTAGAAATAGAAGAAAAGCTAGCAGCCTTTTTAATAATACCTTCTATTACTTGCTGTTGACGCTGACCTCTACCAATATCTCCATTAGCTTGAGGGTGTTTTCTCATTCGGGCAAAGGCTAGTGCTTCTGCTCCACTAAGATGTTGCACCCCTTCCTTGAATTGGAAATCACTGTTTGTACTCTTTTCAACAAAATCAAAGTCAAAAGGTACATCAACTTCAATCCCACCTAAAGCATCGACAACTCCAACTAAACCTTCAAATTTGACTAGGGCATAGTAATCTATTGGGATATCAAGTAGATTCTCAACGGTATCAATAGCCATATCTAGTCCACCAAATGCATGAGCGTGATTAATCTTATCCATGGTTCCTCTACCGACTAATTCCACACGACTATCACGAGGAATACTCGTTAAAATAATAGACCCCGCTTCTTTATTAAATGTAGCAACGATCATGGCGTCCGTTCTAGCTCTAGATTCACCTGGTCTTGAATCATCTCCGAGAAGTAAAACAGAAATGTTGTCTTTACTAGGGTTTACCGCTGCGGTTCGCCGTTCTGACTTTTCACCTCGGTCCAACTCTTGCTGTGATCCAGCCGTCACGTTTGCTACTTTATAAATGAAATAACTAGCAGCACTTCCGACTGCTATGAGAAGAACAATACTAAAAAGACCGATCAATCGAATCACTCGTTTTTTTCTGCTTTTACGTTTCTTAAGTCTAGAATTCTTCATAGAACTCCTCACTTCTATATTAGTTTTTTCTTATATGAAAGAATTAGGTTTTTGTATGACTAAAGTAGGATCTAAAACATACTTATTTTATCGTATCTAATTTTTACAATTACGTAAAGAAGAAAATAAGTGAATGATCGACACAATTTTTAGCAATTAGCCTTAATGTTGGGATAAGCCATCATGGTAGTGTAAATAAATGTCTTCTCTATTAAATAGATATAACGACATGTATTATTCTACAATAATTTATACCTGTATTCACTGATTATACATTTGTCCATCTGACACGTAAAATTCGTAATTAATTAAGAATAACACTACTAATTTCGAAAAATAAGTGCTTATTTTTTTAGGATCCACATATAAAATCGTAACACACCTTTTGTTATGTGAGAAATTCTCACAATAAAATTATTATTTTAAAAAGATTGAATATTGCATTAGGCGTTTTTTTAAATTATAATGACGGTAGTCCAATTTACGAAATTTACAGAAAAATATGTGAAAGTGTATAAATTTCGTAAGGGAATGCGGGATTTTAACCGAAAGCTTTAGTAAAGTGAGTGGTCGTATGGGAAAATTAGATGAGATCGATTTAGCGGTTCTTGGTTATTTACAGGAGAATGGAAAACGCTCCTATACAGAAATTGCTAAGCTGCTTCAAGTTAGTGAAGGAACCATTCGAACAAGAATTAACCGAATGCTTAAAGATGGGGTTTTCGAATTTATCATTCATATGGACCCAAACAAAATTGGATTAAATGTCCAAGTGATCATTGGAATTACAACAAAGCTTGGACAACAGGAACACATTGCTACAACACTAAATCAGTTCCAAGAAGTCCGGTTTGTCGGTGCTTTTTCTGGGCAACATGATTTAATTTTACAAGCTTATTTTAAAAACAATGATGATCTCGTCCATTTTGTGAACAAGGAACTTGCGAAAATGGATGGCATTGTATCGGTTGATGTTAGTATCGAGTTAAAGCAATATAAAGACTCGTTTTCTTATATTGTAAAATAAGTAGAATGATCGAAATCTTCCTTGAATGAACCAACCAAAATGATAAGAGTCAGTTCCAGTAGGCTAAAGGGCTGAAATTAGGTCTGATACGCTGTGAGGCTAGTAATCTAGTGAACTTACGGCGCATTGGAAATAATGATAGAATGTTAGCGCTTTCAACTGCAGGTACGATAAAAAAGCAAAGTCTCCTATGAAGATGAGGTGAACATGGTGACGAAACAGCCATTGTTAGATGTACGTAATTTAAAGACATATTTTTATAAAAAAGGACAAGAGCTTCCTGTTGTAGATGACGTGTCGTTCCAGGTGAATGAAGGAGAGACGGTGGCGATTGTTGGTGAATCAGGTTCAGGTAAGAGTATGACGACATTATCGATCATGCAGCTTGTGCCATCTCCTGGTGGAAAAACAGTCGGAGGAGAAATTCTTTTTAATGGAGATGATCTTCTTAAACATGGTCAGGACCGGATGTTTAAAGTACGAGGCAATGATATCGGGATGATTTTCCAAGAGCCGATGACATCATTGAACCCTGTGTTAACGATCGGTGATCAGTTAATGGAAACACTCATCTACCACAAGAAGCTCACGAAAAAGCAAGCTTATGCACGAGCAACGGAGATGCTTGAGCTTGTTGGATTCTCGCGCATTGATGAGATTCTAGGAGACTATCCTCACCGTTTATCCGGTGGGATGCGTCAGCGTGTCATGATTGCGATGGCGATGAGCTGTGATCCGAAGCTTTTGATTGCCGATGAGCCAACAACGGCACTGGATGTAACGGTCCAAGCCCAAATTCTTGATTTAATGCGTGGATTGAGTGATAAGTTCCATTCGGCGATTATCTTGATTACGCATGACCTTGGGGTTGTAGCCGAACTCGCTGACCGCGTTGTTGTCATGTACGCAGGCCAAGTTGTAGAAGAAGCTGATATCGTTCCTTTATTCGATAAGCCGCTTCATCCTTATACGGTGGGCTTAATGGAGTCGGTTCCGAAATTGGATGTTGAGCAAGAGCGTTTAACATCGATTGCGGGAAATGTACCGACACCTGACAATTTCCCGAAAGGCTGTCGCTTCGTGACGCGTTGTCCTCACGCGTTTGACCGCTGTGCGAAAGAACAACCAGAATTAATTGAAGTAGAAGCAGGACGTAAGGTGAGATGTTTCTTGCATGAAGGAGGGTATTTTGCGTAATGAGCCAAGCGACGGAAAACAAGAATGACGTGCTACTTGAGATCAATGGATTAAAAAAATACTTCCCGATTAAAAAGGGATTCTTTCAACGGACAGTCGGTAATGTGAAAGCAGTTGATGGCATTACGTTCTCAATCAAAAAAGGCGAAACATTTGGGTTAGTGGGGGAGTCTGGTTGCGGAAAATCTTCTGCAGGTCGTACGATTATGCGTTTGTATGAGCCGACAGAAGGGGAAATCATTTTTGACGGAAAAGACATTTCTAAGCTAAAGGAAAGAGAACTACTGCCTTACCGTCGCGATATCCAAATGGTGTTCCAAGATCCGTTTTCTTCCTTAAACCCACGTAAGACAGTTGGAGCGATTTTAAAAGAGCCATTAAGTGTTCATGGCTTACACAAAGGAAAAGAACGTCAAGAATTTATTGAGCAGTTAATGGAGAAGGTTGGCTTGAATCCTTCTTACGCGAATCGTTATCCGCATGAGTTCTCAGGTGGACAGCGTCAGCGAATTGGGATTGCTCGAGCACTTGCCCTTAATCCCAAATTAATCATTGGCGACGAGCCAGTTTCCGCTCTTGACGTATCGGTGCAGTCACAGGTTTTAAACTTAATGAAAGATTTGCAAGAAGAGTTTGGGTTAACGTATTTGTTTATTGCCCATGACCTTGGCGTAGTGAAGCACATCTCCGATCGTATTGGCGTTATGTATCTAGGAAACATGATGGAAGTCGCTAGTAAGAAAGATTTATATCATGAGCCACTTCATCCGTATTCACAAGCGCTAATGTCTGCGGTGCCGAAGTCGCATCCATCTGAGAAAAAGCCAGACCGTATTATTTTAAAAGGGGACATTCCAAACCCGTCGAATCCGCCTTCTGGCTGTGTGTTCCATACACGCTGTCCAAAAGCAATGGACCACTGTAAAGTCAATATTCCGGCATTTAGAGAAGTTCGCAAAGATCGTTATGTGGCTTGTCATCTATACAATGACGAACCAGTAGTAAGGTAGGAGTGACGCTGAATGCGTCCTCATTCACAATTGATTTTCAGAAGATTTCTTATACTCTGTGAAGGAGGTGGTGCTAAGGAGTAGGGCCATACAGGTATGGATCACCATGGTTTTATCAACTTTTAACACGAAGAAGAATAAGGGGGAAATACGATGTTAAACAAGAAATGGTTAACGTTACTAGGCTTAGCAATGGCTTTCATGCTAGTGCTTGCAGCTTGTGGCGGCAACGACGCTCCAGCAGAAGGTCCAGCTGAAGAGCCAACAGAAGAAGGAACGGAAGAAGAGGCTACTGGCCCACAAGCAGGAGGTACTGTAGTTTTAGGTACATCTGGAGAGCCTGTAACATTTAATCCGTTATACTCTCAAGATTCTGCATCTGCAGATGTGATTGATTTAATTCATGCAAGTCTTCTTGAGTCTAACGAGGAGTTAGATATGATTCCCATGTTAGCTACTGACCTTCCTGACATCTCAGAAGATGGTCTTACTTACACACTTACACTTAACGAAGGCGTTCTTTTCCATGATGGGGAAGAGTTAACGGCTGAAGATGTTAAGTTCACGTATGATATTTTCAAAAACGCTGACTACACAGGTCCTCGTGCTGGTGACTTCACTGAGCTTGAGAGTGTAGAAGTCGTGGATACTTACACAGTTCAATTCAACTTATCAGAAGTTGATGCTAGTTTCACCACTCGTTTAGGTTATGGAATTCTTCCACAACACATTCTTGAGGACGTTCCTGTTGCTGATCTTGAAGAGCACATGGATTACAACCGTAACAACCCAATCGGTGCGGGTCCATTCGTATTCGAAAACTATGTTGATGGTCAATACATCGAACTTTCTGCTTTTGATGACTACTTCGATGGTCGTCCAAACTTAGACAAAGTAACATTCCGTGTATTTGCTGATACAAATGCTGAGCTTTTAGCGTTTGAAACGGGCGAAATTGATTGGATGATTTTACCTGCAACTGAGCTTGCAACGGCTGAAACATATGATCATGCTCGTATTTCTTCAACTCTTGCATTACGTTATGACTATATCGGATGGAACAATGATCGTGCACCATTTGATGATGTACGTGTACGTCAAGCTTTAACAATGGCCATTGATCGTCAATTAATCGTTGATTCAATCATGGATGGTCGTGGGGAAGTTGCTCATGCTCCTGCATCACCACTTAGCTGGGCTTACCCAGATTCAGTAACTGAGTTTGAATATGATCCAGAAGGCGCTAAAGCTTTACTTGAAGAAGCTGGCTGGACTCCTGGTGCTGATGGCATCTTAGAAAAAGACGGAGAAAAATTCTCTTTCGAAATTCTTTCAAACGATGGGAACGTCATTCGTCGTGATATCGGTGTGATCGTTCAACAAATGTTAGGTGAAATTGGTATCGAAGCAAATCCTCGTCAAATGGAGTGGGGTGCGTTCTTAGAGCAAATCAACCCTCCAAACTATGACTTTGACGCTGTCGTACTTGCTTGGGGTCTTGCGCTAGATCCAGATCCAACGGCAATCTGGCATTCTCGTGAAATCGAAGCTGGTTTAAACAACATCTCTTACCGTAACGATACAGTAGATGAACTTGCTGCTGGTAACAAGAAAATCGTTGATCAAGATGAGCGGGCGGCTGTCATCGGTGAGATCTATGAGATCCTTGCTGAAGAGCAACCTTATACGTACCTTTACTACCCAGAGCAACACATCTTGCTTAGCAACCGTGTAGAAGGCTTCACGCATCACCCACGTGTTAACATGTACAAAGTTAACGAGTGGTATGTAACAGACTAAGCCTTCAAGTAGTGGGGGGAAGGGGTGAATCCCTCCCCTTCCTACTCTACTAAATTATCTTGAGGGATTGTGAGGAATGTAATCATGATTAGTTACATCATTAAACGGGTCATTATGATGATCCCGATACTATTTGGAATATCGATATTATCTTTTGCGATTATGTATGCAGCGCCTGGTAAACCAGCTATCTTAAACTTAGATCCGGAAATTCCTCCAGAAGTGCGTGAAGCACAGGCTGAACGTTTAGGGTTAAACGATCCGATTCCGGTTCAATATATGCGTTGGTTAGGCAATGTGTCTAAAGGTGACTTTGGTACATCGTACGCAAGAAAAATGCCGGTTACTGAAATGATCTTAGACCGTTTACCGAACACCTTATTATTAATGGCCTCATCGCTCTTTTTAGCCGCCATTGTGGCGATCCCGTTCGGGGTTATATCAGCAACACGGCAGTATTCCATGACCGATTATGGGGTGACGGTCGGATCCTTCTTAGGACTCGCCACACCTAACTTTTGGCTCGGTATTATGTTAATAATGGTATTTTCCGTTCAACTAGGTTGGACACCAGTCGGTGGTATTTCGACGATTGGAGCAGACTTTAGTATTCTAGATCGTCTTCGTCACTTAATTTTACCTGCGCTTGTTTTAGCAACAGCTGATATGGCAGGTCTAACGCGTTATACTCGTTCTAGTATGCTTGAAGTGATTAATCAGGATTACATTCGTACGGCTCGTGCTAAAGGTTTCCGTGAACGTCGTGTCGTTTATAAACATGGCTTGCGTAACGGGTTGATCCCAGTTATTACGATGTTTGGTTTAATGCTTCCAACGATGATCGGTGGTTCTGCGATCGTAGAATCTGTTTTCAACTGGCCTGGAATCGGAAAAATGTTCATCGATGCGACGTTCCAACGTGACTATCCAGTCATCATGGCGATCACGATGTTTGGTGCAATTTTAACCGTAATTGGAAATCTAATAGCGGATATCTTGTATGCTGTACTTGATCCGCGTATTGAGTATTAAAGGAGGGACGATTTATGGATGCACAACTAGAGAATCATGGACTTGAGGTTAAAGATAATCAAATTCTCGGCAAACGTCGATCCCTCTTATCCATTATTGTTGCTAAGTTTTTTCAAAATAAGTTAGCTGTTATTGGTCTTGTGACGTTATTTATTATTACACTTGCCTGTTTACTTGCGCCCTACCTCGCGCCGCACGACCCTGCCTACCAGGACTTGCGTAATCGTCTTGCAGAGCCAAGCTCGACTCACTGGCTCGGTACGGACCACCTTGGCCGTGATTTATTCAGCCGTATGCTGTACGGTGGACAGGTTTCCTTATATGTAGGTTTCGCTTCGATGTTAGGTGCGGTTACAATCGGTGCAGTCATCGGTGCAGTGGCCGGTTACTTCGGCGGATTAGTCGACGCGTTCTTAATGCGTATGGTTGACGTCATTCTTGCATTCCCAAACATCTTCTTATTAATTACATTGGTTGCGATTTTACAACCTTCTATTAATATCTTAATTTTAGTCTTTGCGTTATTAAGTTGGACAGGAACCGCCCGTGTCGTCCGCGGGGAGTTCCTCTCTTTGAAGAAGCGTGAGTTTGTTCTCGCTTCTCGCACAATCGGAATGTCTAACACGCGGATCATCTTCTCGCAAATTTTACCGAATGCATTAGGTCCTGTTATCGTTGCAGCGACGCTTGCAGTCGGTTCATTCATCCTAGCCGAGTCGGCTCTATCGTTCTTCGGACTAGGCGTTCAACCGCCGAATGCATCTTGGGGGAATATGTTAACAGACTCGCAAAGCATTACGATTTTCCGTAACGCTTGGTGGTACCCGACCTTCCCAGGTTTGCTGATCTTGATCACGGTATTGTGCTTTAATTTTATTGGTGACGGACTGCGCGATGCGTTAGACCCGCGTGTTGTGGAGAAGTAGGTTTGGTTTTTGGAGGTTATGTGGAGGGGCAGCGGCTGTGGTCGCTGTCTTTTTTTATTCGGAGAGTGTTTGGCGCGCTTGCGGGAGTGAGATGGCAACTGAAAGCGGAGAAATAGGAAGAAATTCGAGAGTGCCCTAACGAATTGCGTGAAATAAGTTTAATTGCGTGGGATGCTAGCATAATTGCACCAATAAAAGATTAATTGAGTGAAAGATAAGCATAATTGCGCGAAAATCAAGGCTCATTGCCTATTTCAAAATTTTAGGCAATGGCCTGATATAAAGGAGGAAACAACATGCGCGTATTACTAACAGGATTTGAACCATTTCTTGGCCATAAGGTCAACCCGACCGAAGCGATTGTCAAAGAACTGGCGGGAAAGAAAATAGAAGAGATAGAAGAGATAGAAGTGATCGGTGAGGTATTGCCGGTTGCATTCTCGCAATCAGCCAGTCAATTGCTGAGACTGTATGAGAAGCACAAGCCAGATGCAGTCGTCATGCTCGGTCTTGCAGCAGGTAGGAACTGCATAACGCCAGAACGGGTGGCCATTAACTGTAGTGATGGTGATGCAGATAATGAAGGCAAGGCACTGCAAGATGCAGTGATCAGAGAAGACGGTCCTGCGGCTTACTTTTCGACGCTGCCGATTAGAGACATCGTGAACCATTTAGTGAAAGAGGGACTGCCTGCACAGGTGTCGAACACAGCAGGAACGTATTTATGTAACAACATAATGTATCAAATGCTCGATCACTTGGCGCAGCAACAAATCGAGTGTCAAGCTGGATTCATTCATATACCAGCAAGTCATGAGTTGGCGCTCACGAACGCAGCGCTGCCGAGTATGTCGCATGGCGATTTGGTAAGAGCAGTGAAGGTTGTCATTGCACGTTTAGCCAGTCGATAAGGGGAAGGGATTTAGCTAAGGGAGAGAAAAACATCCCTATAGTATTGTCGATCAAATCAATTATGGTTTGGTCTCTTTGTTTTCTTGTTTGATTTGTGTAGGTAGTGAAAGATGGCCTAAGGAAAAGGAGATAAGAAAATTTTCTGTTTGCATAAAGGAAATGATTGGTAGACGGAAGGATTAGAGGGGTTAAAGTTAAAACCAAAAAGGAGCTTGAGCCATTTACAGGCACTCACGGCAAATGGGAATTTAATATTGCCTAAATCCAAGACCCGGATGGATTGACATTCTTTTAGGAGAGCAATGCGTGAAAGCTAAAGAAAAACCCTTTTTTTTAGCTTCATTCATTTAAGACATGCTCAGAGATTGCCATCTGAGCATGCTTCGTAATGATTTTAGAGATGAAAAAAACCGGAGTGATCATAGTAGGATCTTCCCTAATACCTTCTACTATCTAACCCCAGCCGCTCTTTCAACTTGTAGTTGATGACTAGCATCAGGGCGACCATCTGCATGTCTCGTGCTATTTGAAAAGTATACATCAAAGTGGCCGATGATTCCGTTATCGCGAATGTACTGAAGATCGTGAGGCATGAAACTCATGCTTGCCGCCAATTTTCGCCGATCTACTTCGATAATAACAGCTCGTGGAGTCCAAGAAAAATCACCCCAAATCGAGCGCGCCACATTCGTATCTGCAGTCGTCATCGTTTCACAATCTGCGTGATTTGCTCCGGTTGTTCGCTTGATGTGAAAGCTTTGCCCCGTAGCCAAATCAGTGACTTTAGCGGTCTTGCCGATCGGAAAGACATACTGAGCTTCTGTCCACCAATCTAAAAACTCACCGTGCTGCGGACTAACCGTCGTTTTCCTCGCTATGCTGTGAACAGGAACGGTTAGCTGTTGCCCAATGGATAACCGATTACTTAGTGTCAGGTTATTAACTGTAAGCAGCTTACTCTGTGGAATGCCATAGAGTACACTTAAGTCCCAAATGGTATCGCCAGTCTGAACTGTGTGTGATGTATGACAAGGAGCTAACGCTTGTTTGAGCAGGTACATTCAGTGCATCAGGCATGATTAAGCGCTGACCGACTTGTAGAAGATCCGATCTAAGATTATTCGTCGTTCCGTTCGAATCGACTGATACTTGAAACCTATTAGCGATCACAGACAAACTGTCTCCTGCAGCGACGGTATAGTGAACGTGCTGCGTTGCTCTGTTTGTGTTGGTTCACTCTCGGTTTGCTTTTCCGGAATGACCAACACCTGCCCCATCTGAAGCAAATCGGACCTCAATTGATTAGCCGAGCGCAAAGCGTCCAAAGAAACCCCAAACCGAGCGGCGATCACAGATAAGCTGTCGCCGGAGACACGGAGTAGGAGGAGGTAGGAGTACTAGTCGGAGGAGTTGGAGTCGCTTCATCAGCACTTGAATTCGTTGGAATTACTAGCTTTTGTCCGACCTGCAATATATCTGATTTTAAGCTATTTGCCTTTCTTAATCCGTCAACCGTTACGCGGTAGTGAGAGGCGATGGCCCATAGACTGTCTCCAGACACGACGGTATATGTGGTGTACTTTGGAACGGGAATGGGAGTTTTTGTTATCGTCTTTGGATTAGGAATGACAAGTCGCAGTCCGATCTGAAGGTTGTCTGATTTCAGTTGATTGGCTGATCGTAAAGCGTCGGCAGATACTCCGAATCTAGATGCGATCACTGATAAACTATCTCCAGAAACAACGGTGTACACTTGATCGATCGGTTGAATCTTAAATGTAGGTTCTGGTGTTGCTGAATTTGGAATGACCAGTGTTTGGCCAATACGGATGAGTTCAGTTGATAAGTGGTTCGTACTTCTTAATTCTTCAACCGTCATACCATATGTTTTAGCAATGGCGGAAAGGCTATCTCCGGACTTTACTGTGTGAGTTGTTTGTTGCGTTGAATGGGTTGGTGTGGCTGACGGTTTTAGCAACGTAGGGATCGCAAGAAGTTGTCCTGTGCGAATGGAATCACTTGTTAAATGATTTGTTTCTCGGATCGCTGTGATCGTCGTGCCGTAATCTCTTGCTAAAACGGATAAAGAATCTCCGGACGAGACAGTATGAAAGGCTTTGAGAATAATGAGCCTTTGGTTTTGTTGAATCACATCCGTTGTGAATGGATTGGCCCGTTTTATCGAATCGACGGTTACGTTATGAGCTCTAGCTATCGTCCTAAGGGAATCACCAGGTCCCACTTGATAATAAATAGACTGTGCTTGTGCGGTTCGCTCGGATGAAGCGGAAGCGCTTGTGGCCATTACAGGCAAGGTGGTAATGAGAATGCCGCCCATTACAACTTGAATGGCTGTGATCTTTAGGGAAGGGTAGTGCTTTTTAACGATATTTTTACAAAGAAATATAAATGTATTCTGTGAGCTTGTTTCAGTGCCTAATTCCTCAGCAAATTCAGTATCGAAGGCATCAAGATAAACGACTAATGCATAGGTAGATGTGTTGGGATCTAGCTTTTTGATGTTGTGTTTGATCATTTCCATGGTCATACGCCCCTTAGAAGCAGAGTCTTTTGGGTAGTGTTACCGATTAAAAAGGATCTAATGAGTATAGAGAAAAAAACGCCACTTAAACGAAGTGAGTTCGGTGCAAATTTAGAAAGAAAAGACGCTAACGGCTCCTCCTATGGGGCTAGCTCTCCTTTTAGTAAAACCTGCTTTTTTATACGGATGTTTTGCCGTGAGATTTGCAGACTGACAGCTAATGATAAAGAGGAATATTAGTGAATGTATACGTCTAATTTCATCTATGACAAGGAGTGTGGGTTGAACGCCAAGACTTTCCCCTGCACGACGATTTTTACATAATTTAATGGTTGACAAGGTAATATCCATATTTTAACACTCGTGCCTTTAGGAGTATAGAGATTACAAACTTCCTAGGATAAATTCCCCTCTCCTTTTCTTCGTAGCTCCTTCCTTATCCCTGCAAAAAAATAAATTTTACATTACTTTTATACTCTTTTACATAATCTCTCTTCCAAAGTACGGAAATTTGTCGAATAATGATTAAGGTTATCAAATGGTGTATAAAAACAGAAAATAGTTGTTATGGGGGGATATTCAATGTCAAAGGAATACATAGCGATTACAAGAACTCGTCGAGAAAGGATATTAGAGGAAAAGCTAAAAACAAGTAAAAATAAAAACGTGAAATTTATAGGATATGTTTTAGCTGGAACCATTGCGACAAGTGCTTTAATGAATGTCAATCATTTTGGAGTAGGAACGGCTCAAGCGTGTGTATCGGTATATACCGTTCAAAAAGGGGATACGCTTCAAACTTTATCAAAACAGTTTGGTGTAACGGTTGAACAAATCCAAAACGCAAATGGTCTTGATTCCGCTCAAATTAAAGTCGGACAAGAATTAGAGTTACCAGGGATGTTTTATAAGGTTTTACCAGGAGATACTCTTTCCTCGATTGCCAAAAAGCACCAGACTACGGTTAAAGAAATCAAAACTTTCAATAAATTAACGTCCGATCTCATTAAAATCAATCAAACACTACTAATGCCTTTAACAAGCCATTCTAGTAATGAAGACAAGAATACTTTTGAAGCTGTTCAAAAGGACCAACAGCAACCTTCAACTACCATTTATACGGTAGTTCCAGGAGATACGCTTTCTCGAATAGCTCTCATACATAATACGAGTGTGAATGAAATTAAAAGGTTAAATAATTTGACTTCCGATCTCATTAGAATCAATCAAAAAATGAAAATGCCTTTAACGAACCATTCTAGTAACGAATTCAAAGTTACTTCAGAACAAGTTAAAAAGGACCAACAGCAACCATCAACCAACGTTTATACAGTAGTTCGAGGAGATACGCTTTCTCGAATAGCTTTCGTACATAAAACAAGTGTGAATGAAATTAAGCGTTTAAACAATTTAACATCCGATCTGATAAAAATGGGGCAACTATTAAAAACTCCCACAATGGCTATGCAGGAGAATCCTGAAAGTCAATCAGTAGATAAACCTAAAAATAATGCCAACGTTCAGGAAGTAGTAAAAAGTGCCATCTATACAGCTGTCCCAGGAGATACTTTATGGGCTATTTCAAGGCACTTTAATACACCGATCGATGTGATTAAAAAAAATAACGGATTAAAAAATGACACGATCCTAATTGGTCAAAAATTAGTGATTAATCATAGCAACATCGTAACAACAAAGGCAACAGTTGTTGGCGCTGTTGATAGTACACATGTAGCATTTTACGCAAATAATTTGGAACTTGTCCTAAAAGTTCCTTACGGGCAATCACAAAAATACGAAAAATTAGCAGGTGAGACAGTGAACATCGTTTTCCAAAACAGCGATGCACCCGCGCTTATTAATCACACCAAATTAGACTGATAAGAGAACCTAGATTACTGATCAAATATGGAGTAGAAGAGGGGGGGTAAACCTCCCCTCACACCAAATCTACCAAATCTTCTAAAGAAGAGGGCTCTTTACAAGTTAGGAAGCAATCACTTTCACGACAAATTTGCGGTTCTGCCGAGGTCCGTCGAACTCGCAAAAATAAATGCCTTGCCACGTCCCGAGCACAAGTCGCCCGCCAGTAATGATAATCGTCTGCGCATGGCCAACCGTACTCGTTTTCATGTGCGCCGCTGTATTTCCTTCCATATGTAAATCTTTCGGATGCTCCCACGGATACGCTTCATCGAGCCGTCTGATGAAGTCTGTTTTCACATCAGGATCCGCGTTCTCATTCACGGTGATGCCGGCTGTTGTGTGAAGGGAGGAGACGATGAGAATGCCGTCGTTGACGTTTAATTCATGAAGCCATTGTTCAATGGTAGTGGTGATTTCGATCATTTGATCTCGTGACTCAGTTTGGAGGTGAAATATTTTTTGCATGATGTTGGTCCTTTCTTGTTCATCGTTAGGAGGATTTTATGTTTATTTTACCGTATATTGATAAAAAAGGAGTGAAGTGATGATCATTAAAAAACGTGAAACGACTTTAGCTATTGAGAAACTGCAAGCTCTACTCAGAAGATTGCCCTCTCATCACCCGCTGTTACCCGAAATTGCGGATGAGCTTTCTAATCGACTTGCAGGCGAGAGTGGGGAGAATTCAATTGATTATCCTTTGAGCTTTTTACCTTCAGAAGATTACTTTATTTTCCACGGTCTACGCCTCTTCCATGAGCCTCATTTTTTTCAAATGGATACCTTGATTGTAACAAGGAAATTCCTTTTAGTCATTGAAGTAAAGAACATATCAGGACTCCTTTATTTTGATCAACATTTGCAACAACTCATTCGCACAAAAAAAGATGGAGTGCGGCAAATATTTTCTGACCCGATCCTTCAAGTGAAGCGTCAAAAATCGCTGCTCGAAGGTTGGTTAGTCAGAAATCACTTTCCCCCTATTCCAGTTACCTCTCTTGTTATCATGAGCAACCCCCTTACCGCCATTTCCTCCAATTTAGAACACCGCGAACTCTCTCAATTGGTTACACACCGAGATTCTTTACCTGACAGAGTGACTCGCTTAAGTGAAGAATTTCTAGGAAAAGATCTTCCTCTTCATGATTTTAAAAGATTGTTGATGACGCTTCAGAAACAGCATACCCCATTAGATCCTGCCATCTTAACCCAATTCAAACTCACCACAGACGACCTAAAAGAAGGTGTACTATGTCCAAGTTGCTCGTACTCCCCGTTGCCAAGAGTATATGGCTCCTGGCACTGCCCAAGGTGCCAAGTTAAGCATAAGGATGCTCATGTTAAAGCTTTGAAAGATTATGCTCTATTATTTGGAACACAGATCACAAATAGAGAAGCCCGGAAATACTTAAAACTCGAATCAGATGCACTCGTTAAGAGGATCCTCAACAAAGTAGGACGGAAACATAAAGGAATAACGAAAGGTAGTGTTTATGACCTTTCGCATTTAAGAAAAGAGAGTGAGTAGGTTGGAGTTACCGTAAAGTTGTGAGAAGTTGCTGAAAAAGTAAGTAGAGTTGCTGAAAAGCAGATTAAAGTTGCCGGAATCAAGCTGAAAGTTGGCGGAAAAATAGGAGTTGCCGGAAAGGCGTTGCAAGTTGCTGAAAAAGTAAGTAGAGTTGCTGAAAAGCAGATTAAAGTTGCCGGAATCATACTAAAGGGGTCGCCGGAAAAAACAAGCTGCCGGAATGGCCGGCAAACTTGCCGAGGTGCAGTCGTAACGGTCCCCTATAACTCCTGCTCCAAATAAACCTCATCCCCGCGCTTTAATACGGCCTGGCCGTTTGTCACGTCCGTCATCCAGGTCTCGAACGCGTCGACTTCATCGACTGCGACATATGCCTGAACATCGACCGACTCTAAATACTCGATTTCTTTCAATGTATAAGTGGATTCGCGCAATGCATGCTCGACCTTACCGAGCCAGTGATAGTCAATTGCCGTATGGACGACAACCATCAGCGAGCGCTGCACGACGCCAACGGCATTTAGGCCTTCGCTCACAGCACCGCCGTATGCACGAATGAGGCCGCCTGCCCCGAGCTTGATGCCGCCGAAGTAACGAGTGACGACGACGACGGTGTCTTTTAGGCCACGTTTTTTCAACACTTCTAACATCGGGACACCGGCCGTGCCGCTTGGCTCGCCATCGTCGTTGGCTTTTTGAATTTCGTCTCGTTCGCCGATTAGATAGGCGGAGCAATTGTGATTGGCATTCCAATGCTCTTTTTTTATTTTTTCAATAAAGGCTTGAGCCTCGGCCTCTGTTTCTACTCTATCAAAAAAAGCGATAAACCTAGATTTCTGAATGATGATTTCGTGCTTTCCTCGTCCTTTTACGGTTTGATATGTAGCAAGGGTCATCCCCTCATTCCCCCTTCATTTTTCATAGTTTTACAAATGGCAGATATATATATGTAATAAAGCTATGATACGATAATCTCGTTAAAGTCGTCCTCTGCGAGCCTTCTTTCGATATAAGTTGCTGGAAATGAAAGATTTTCACGCTATTTGTTAAGTAATGTTGTAAAATAAGGATAGCGAAAATCATTTTACTTAGCAAATAAATCGCACATCTTCGAAAGAGGTTGGTGACTGGCTTGGCAGATACGAACTTTTTGGACAAAATCATAGATCAAACATTAGAAACGGTTGGCGAAAGTCGAGAACAAATTTTTCAAATTGGAGAGCAATCGAGGCAGGAACTTACGGCCTTGGAAAAAGAGTTGATCGAAGTTCGACTTAAAGTGGCAACACTCATTGAAAAGTCGGATCGAACGCACATGCATGCCAAATTTGCCAGGAGTCGGCTCGTTGAAGTGAGCAAAGCTTTCGATCGTTTTTCAAGTGAGGAAGTTCGTGTGGCTTATGAACAAGCGAATGATTATCAAATTCAGTTAGCTGTATTTAAACAAGAAGAGTTGCAGCTGCGTGAAAAGCGTGATCAGATTGAAAGAAGATTAGTAAATTTAAAAGATACCGTCGTCCGCGCCGAACAGCTCGCGGGACAAATGTCGGTTGTTTATAATTTCCTTTCTAGTGATTTAAAAATGGTAACGGATGTTATAGAGGATGCTAAGGAAAAGCAGGCGTTTGGCTTGAAGATTATTGAGGCGCAAGAGGATGAAAGAAAAAGACTCTCGCGTGAAATACACGATGGCCCTGCGCAGATGATGGCAAATGTGATGCTTCGCTCTGAGCTAATTGAACGAATTTATCATGAAAAAGGAATTGTTGATGCGTTAAATGAGATTCGATCCCTTCGAAATATGGTAAAATCTTCACTTGCAGAAGTGAGAAGGATCATTTATGATTTGCGACCGATGGCGCTCGATGACCTTGGATTAATCCCTACGCTAGCTAAATACCTTAGAACGTTTCAGGAACATAATGAAGTAGCAGTAGACTTTCAACATTTTGGGAAAGACCAGAGGCTTCCGCAGCAGTTTGAAGTAGCCTTATTCCGTCTTGTACAAGAAGCAGTACAAAATGCCTATAAGCATGCGGAACCAACTGAAATTCAAGTCAAAATTGAAATCAAGCCAACAAAGGTTATAATGATAATTAAGGATGATGGGAAAGGCTTTGAACCATCTACAAAAAAGGAAGGGTCGTTCGGTTTGATCGGGATGAAAGAAAGAGTGAATATGCTCAAGGGCGAGCTAAACATCCAGTCAAAGTTGAACAGAGGAACGATTGTCGCAATCGGCATACCGCTATCCTCGCCCAACTAAAAAACTTTTGATCTATTGAATAGATTACATTACCGTGTGAACGGAGAGGTGAAAATGATGAATGAACAATTAAACAACAAAATTAAAATCGTCATCATTGATGACCATCAGTTATTTCGTGAAGGTGTAAAACGCATTCTTGCGATGGAATCCGAATTTGAGATTGTGGCTGATGGACAAGATGGATCACAAGCATTGGAGCTAGTAAAGCTGTACCGTCCAGATGTGATCTTAATGGATATAAATATGCCTAACATGAACGGCGTCGAAGCAACAAAAGAATTGGTACAAGCTTTCCCAAACATTAAAGTGTTGATCTTGTCTATTCACGATGATGAGTCTTATGTGACGCATGTATTGAAAACGGGAGCTTCCGGATACCTACTTAAGGAAATGGATGCTGATGCGTTAATTGAAGCGGTGAAAGTAGTCGCTTCAGGCGGTGCGTATATTCATCCGAAAGTAACGCATAACTTGATCAATGAATACCGTCGTTTAGCGAAAGAAGATGATATTCATGAAGAGTCGATTGGTTTCCGTGAAGTGGAGTACAGAAAGCCGCTTCATATTTTAACTCGTCGTGAGTGTGAAGTATTACAGTTAATGACAGATGGCCAGAGCAACCGTGCGATTGGCGAATCCCTTTATATTAGTGAAAAAACGGTGAAGAACCACGTCAGTAACATTTTACAAAAAATGAATGTAAATGACCGTACGCAAGCCGTTGTAGAAGCGATTAAAAAAGGCTATGTCATTGTCAGATAGTAGGAAGGGGAGAAAGGGCCATAGGCCTGTTTCTTCCTTTTTGTTTATAAAATGTTGAAACAAAAAATCAAACATAGTGAACATATTTGCGCGGAGGCTTTTTTGGGATACTCAAGGGACACGTTGCGCGAGTTTAAGGAGGAGAGCAACAAAGCAATGTTCCGCCTAATTTTCTTCCTTGACTTGAAAGCATTCTTTTTTACATGTACATTAGATAGTAGAGATTTCCAGTTAGGAGCATGACTCCAACAATAGGGATGAGAAAAGCGAGGAGCTATTCATGAATAAAAAAGTTGCGATTGTGACGGATAGTACCGCCTACATACCAGTTGAAATTCGCAAAGACCTTCAGATTGAAATGGTTCCGTTAAACGTCATATTCGGTGAAGAATCATTTCAAGAAGAATTGGATCTCACAACAGATCAATTTTATAAAAAAATGGAAACAGCTGAGGAACTGCCGAAAACGTCACAACCGGCCATTGGTCAGTTCGTGGAATTATTTGAACAACTAGCTAAAAAAGGGTACGAGCAAGTTGTCACGATTCATTTATCAAGCCAGATTAGCGGAACGTATCAATCGGCCCTTAGTGCAGGAGACATGGTTGAAGGCATTGAGGTGTTTGGCTTTGATACCGAAGTGAGTTGTGCCCCTCAAGCGTATTACGTCTTAGAAGCAGCACGATCAGCCGAGGCGGGTGCAGACGCTAATGAGATTCTAGAAAAATTAGCGTTCATGAAGAAAACAGCCAAAGCGTATTTCATGGTCGATAACTTAAACCATTTACACCGCGGCGGTCGCCTTTCGGGTGCTCAGCTCGTCGTTGGAAGTTTATTAAAAATTAAACCGATTCTTCATTTTGAAGAAGGAAGCATCGTTCCGTTTGAAAAAGTTCGGACGGAAAAAAAAGCATTAGCGCGCTTACTGGAGCTACTTGAGCAGGATGTGTCACAAGGTGGGAACTACTATGCGACGGTCATTCACGCCAATCGCTTAGATGGAGCCGAACAATTAGCACAGACGATTAACGAGCGTTTTCCTCATGTCGAAGTCGACATTAGTTATTTTGGGCCAGTCATTGGCACGCATTTAGGAGCCGGAAGCTTAGGGCTCTCTTGGCAAAAACAATATACATAAACCAATTAACGAAGAGCATGACAGCAACCGCGTCTTGCTCTTTTTATAAAAATCCCCAATCGGAGGTGCCCCACTTGATCCAATCACTCCTCTTTGGCAAACGACTTCTCCTCTCTGAAATTCCGATCCTAGAACACCATCTCCCACACCCGCACATCCAATCTCAACCTGGCATCCAACTGATCAACGGACGTGAAACATGCATCCGATGCGGCAATGATGATCGCATGCTTTTTGCCAAACACATATGCGCGCGCTGCGGAAAAACCTGCAGCTATTGCCGACATTGTCTTCAGCTAGGAAAAGTAAGCTCTTGCCAGCCTCTTTATCACTGGACGGGTCCACCTATAGAGAGGCCAGTTCAATCCAACAGCCTTCACTGGAAAGGTGCACTCACTCTCAGCCAAAAAGCGGCTTCAGATTCAGTTATCGAAGCGATAAAAAACCAACAAAAACTACTCGTTTGGGCCGTCTGTGGCGCAGGAAAAACAGAAGTCCTCTTCCGTGGCTTAGAAGCAGCGTTTGCGCAAGGAAAGCGCGTGTTGTTATCCACACCCCGTACCGACGTCGTAAAAGAGTTATCCCCACGATTGCAGCAAAGTTTTCCACATACACACATCGAAACGCTCTATGGAGGCCGTAAAGAAAAGAAAACAGGCGCTCAATTGGTGTTATCCACAACACATCAGGCAATGCGCTTTTACAGAGCGTTTGATGTTGTCATCATCGATGAAGTCGATGCCTTTCCTTACTCCTATGACCAGAGGCTTCAACATGCCGTCCGGCAAGCGCAAAAACCTAACGCAACGACGATCTACCTCAGTGCCACACCATCTAAAGATCTTCTCAAAATGCCCGACCTCACCCTCATAAAAATTCCGAAACGATATCACGGATTCCGATTACCTGTTCCTCGTTTTCAGTGGTGTGGCAATTGGCAAAAGCAGCTGCAAAAAAAGAAACTTCCCCCCGTGCTCATTACATGGCTACAAACGAATAAACCGCTGCTTCTCTTTGTGCCCTCCCTTCAAACGCTACAACTCATTTCTAGTCTATTGCAGCTTTACCAAATCAAACACTTAGCGGTTCATGCTAAAGAACCCAATCGGCATCGATACGTAGAAGCCTTTCGCAACGGCAACGTTCGCCTTATGGTCACCACAACGATTTTAGAAAGAGGGGTAACCTTTGCAGATGTCCAAGTCGCAGTATTTGGCGCAGAGGATCCTATCTTCGAAGAATCGGCACTCGTGCAAATCGCCGGTCGAGCGGGTCGAAAAAAAGAAGCGCCAACAGGAGATGTTGTGTATTTTCATTACGGCGTCTCGCAGGAAATGAAAAGAGCTCGAACACATATTCAACACATGAATAAGGAAGGAGGATTCTTATGAAGCGTTGCTTGGCCTGTCACGAACGCTTTTTTGACGCCGTTGGCTGGAGAAAGCTACTGTTAATCGAACCGGAGGACCTCCTTTGCTCCTTATGTGAGTCCGAACTTTCTCGCATAGAGGGACGAACGTGTAAAACGTGTTCCCGCCCCCTTGAAAAAATAAACAATGCCCATAGGAAAGAGGATCAGTGTTTAGATTGTTGGCGTTGGGAAGAAAGGGAGGACACGGCAACGCTCTTAGAACGAAACGTCTCCTTATATGAATACAATCCCTTTTTAAAGGAGTGGTTGGCGACCTATAAATACAAAGGAGATGCCGTGATTGCTACGTATTTTTCTCCAATGCTTCATAAGGTTTATCAGAAACAGTTTCAACGTTACACCCCTATTGCGATGCCGCTTAGCCGTGAGCGACTTCAAACAAGAGGCTTTAACCAATCCGCGTTACTGCTGCTGCCGTGGGCAGAGGATCAGCCGGTTCTCGACCGAACGAGTGGAGAAAAACAAAGTAAAAAATCACGAAAACAGCGTATCGATCAGTTTCACCATAACCCCTTTACCCTACAACCAAATGCAAAGAGCAAAGTGGAAAACCGAAACATTCTCCTCATCGATGATGTCTACACAACCGGTACAACGATTCGCCAAGCTGCGAAATTGTTAAAAGAACATGGTGCCAAAAATGTTGCATCTCTGACGATCGCGAGGTAGCCTTTCCCATAAAAACTTCACTGACAAGCTTGACAAGATTCGCTATAATCAAAAAAAAGGGGGAGGGGGAGAAAAATGAAAGATGTAGCCAATTGTTCAAAGTGCGGGAAAATCTTCGTGAAAGCCTTACGTCCGATCTGCCAGCTTTGTCATAAGGAACAAGAAGATCAATATGATAAGGTATCGTCTTTTATGAGAAGAAAACAAAACCGTATGGCCTCGATTCGTGAGGTTCATGAAAAAACCGGCGTGGAGCTAACAGTGATCCATCAGTTTGTCCGTGAAGGGAGACTGCAAACAAAGAGTTTTCCGAACTTAGGGTATCCCTGTGAATCGTGTGGGGCGATTATTCAAGAAGGACGAATATGTGGGGAGTGCAAGGACAACATCACAGGCGGCCTTGATCAATTGCAAAAAGAAAAAGAGTTTGAAGAGCGTAAAGAGGCTGAGCGCCGCGCGGAACGAAACATGGGAACGACGACCTATCACTCCTTAAAAGATCGTCTTTAATAAAAAATAGTTAACAATATAAGAAAACGTGCCGATAATAATACTAACTAACTCGGTGCGTTTTGTGTTTTATACATAAAAGCAACTACAATAGAGAAGAGGTGACTGATATGAAAATTAATCCGTATAACTCTGTTCAACAAAACCCGTATCGAAAGCAAATCGAGAAAACAGAAAAAGCAAACGATGTACAAGCGAAAAGAGATAAACTTGAAATTTCATCTGAGGCCCTTTCCATGCAAAAAAGAACGAAACTGGAGAAAGAGCGCTTAGAAAAAATAGAAGCTATCAAACAAAAGATTGATGCTGGTGAGTACAAAGTTGATTCACAGGCAATCGCCAATAAATTTTATGATTTTTGGAACCAGTCATAAACAGTTTGTCTGGAGTGAGGAGGAGAACCGATGTCAATCAAAGCGATCACACAGTTATTAGAGAGGCTCATTGAAGTTCATGAGCACCTACTTGAACTAGCGACAAAGAAGGTAGAACCGATCAAAAAGGGTGATATGAAAGTTCTTGAAGCGATCGTCCGCGAAGAATCCAAGCTCGCTCATAAACTCCAGACGACTGAAATGTTACGTTCAAAAATCGTGCGAACATTCTTGCTCGAACAGGGTGAGGCAAAGGAAGCCGTAACGATGTCTGATGTGAAGAGGTTTGCAACCGCCGAAGAAAAGCTTCAGCTTGAGCAGCTTCAAAGAAAACTGGTTGATGATGTGCAGAAGTTAAAAACACAAAATGAATTAAATCAGGAATTAATCGAGGAATCGTTACGATTTGTGAACCTTTCCCTGGACTTAATGCTGCCGCATAAGGAAGACGTCAGCTATAATCCTCGGAGTCAAGATGACGAACCGTATGAAAATAATCACTCCCTTTTTGACTCGAAAGCTTAAAAGAGATTGAACATGCACTTATATTTGAAACGGAGGAAGCATTAGTGTTATCCACATTCCATGCATTAGAAACAGCAAGACGTGCAATGATGACTCAACAATATGCGCTTCATACAACAGGACATAACATGGCCAATGCCAATACAGAAGGGTACACGCGTCAACGCGTGAACTTCACACAAACGGAGTCGTATCCAGCTGTTGGGAAAAATAGCCCGAGCGTGCCTGGGAATTTAGGAACAGGAGTGCAAGCAGGCTCGATTCAACGAGTGAGAGAACAGTTTTTGGATGTTCAATATCGCAATGAAACGAATAAAGTAGGATATTGGGACACACGTAATGCCGCTCTGACAAAGATGGAGGATGTTTTAAATGAGCCATCCGAACAAGGATTGAATCGACAAATTGATATGTTTTGGACGTCGCTTCAAGATTTAACCGTCGATCCGGAAGATTCAGGAGCTCGTTCCGTTGTTCGTCAACGTGCGTTGGCCGTTGCGGAGACGTTTAACTTTTTACATGACTCGCTTTCTGCGATCAAATCCGATTATAAAAAGGAAATCGAAGTGACGCAAAGAGAAGTGAATTCGATCTTAAGTCAGCTGGATGCCGTTAACGATCAAATTCGTAAAATAGAGCCACATGGCTATGTCACCAATGACTTATATGACCAACAAGATCGTTTATTAGATCAGCTTTCAAGTATGATTAACATTCAGGTTCAACGAGAAAAAAGTGGTGGACAAGCGAACTCAGCTGCTGAAGGCGCTGTAACGGTTACGCTCATTAATGACCAAGGGAATCCGTATCTAGTAAACGGTCAACCTCTTAAACTAGTAGATGGAACGGGAGTAGAAGCTAGAAAGCAATTGGATATCACGTTTGAGAACGCAAACTTTGTTAGCGGATTTTCTTTTGTTACTAATGATGGAACCGTACATCAGTTGAATGTAAATGACCTGCCTCGTGGTGAAATAAAAGCTCTTATTGAGTCGTACGGATATGGAACGAATATCAACGATGTAATGGGTGTTTATCCAAATATGATCCATGAACTAAATAACATGGCAGAAGTGTTTGCAACGGAAATGAATCACATCCATTCCCTTGGTTTTACCCTTGCAGATCGCAATGGCCATGTTCAACAAGGTGGAAACTTATTTGATCTTAGTGGCATCGCTCCTGAAGTCGGTGCAGCTAAAGCGATTCAATTAGACGCAGCGATTGTCTCAAGTTTAAACAATATTGCGGCTTCTGGTGTGAATACAAATGGGATTGTGACAGGACAACAGCAAACGTATCAAAACCTTTTACATGCTCCACGTGATGGTGCTTATTATGACAATCTTCGTACGTTCCTAGGTGATGCGAATAACTTTATCGGCGGTACGCCTACGGCTTTCGCTGGTGATGGCACGAATGCCAAACGGTTAGCGGATGTGAAAGATATCGTTCTTACGTTTAACAATGATTCAGGAACGATTAGCACGTACTATCAAGGAGTCATCGGAGATATGGCGGTTACGACCCAAGAAGCGACAAGAATGCTAAACAGTTCGGCTTCTCTGCAAGATAGTGTCGACTATCGCAAGAAATCAGTAAGTAACGTTTCTCTAGATGAAGAGATGACGATGATGATTCAATACCAGCATGCATACAACGCAGCAGCAAGAAACATTACAATGGTTGACGAAATGCTTGACCGAATCATTAACGGGATGGGTGTAGTCGGCAGATAAGGATAGGTGACATCGATGCGAGTGACACAAATGATGCTTTCACAAAGCTCATTACGTAATATTAATCAAGGTTACAATCGTTTAGCCAGCATTCAAGATCAACTTTCAACAGGAAAAAAGATTACACGTGCATCCCAAGATCCGGTTGTTGCCATGAAAGGCATGCGTTACCGTTCGCAAGTAACAGAAGTCGAGCAATTTAAACGCAATCTTAGTGAAGCCTATAACTGGATGGACACTGCTGATGCGACGCTTGATAAAGGAACGGAAGTGTTGCAGCGTATTCGTGAGCTAGCAACACAAGCAGCGAATGATACGTATAATCCAGCTGAGCGTGCGAATATGGCTAAGGAAGTCCAGCAGTTACGCGAACATCTTGAATCATTGGGCAATATGAAAAATAGCAATAAATATATATTTAATGGTACGAACACAACCAATCCGCCTATTAGTAACACGACAAACATGGATCTAGGGATTCAGGCTTTCTTTGATGGATCCATCAAAGATTTAGGATCAGTAGAGGTCGTGTATAATGGCAAAACATTCCAACACATTGGAACGGAAAATGGCCAACCTATTTTCCAAGATACTAGTCAAACAACTCCTGTTTATGGGGAAGCTGATTTTAACGCACAGGCGATTCGCTTAATGATTGGGGCTGATAATTCGGTTACTTACATAGAACCGAACCAAGCACATGATCCGAATCATGCCGTTAGCCAAGCGCTTACCACGAAAACGGTTCGGTCCAATGATGTCGTTGTGGCAAGTGCAACAGGTGTCTCAGTCAACTCGCAATCGGTCGAAATCGAATTGTTAAAAGGAGTATCGATTCCTGTAAACATCAATCCGAGTAGCGTGTTTAGCAATGCTTTATTCGGAGACATTACTCGACTGGAGCGAGCTCTTGATGATGCAACTGTAGATGGAACCGAATTAACTGGTTACATTGACAACATTTTTGGTCATATCGACCGTTTTGTCACGGAACGTGCCGAGCTTGGTGCGAGAGTGAATCGCGTTCAAATGATTGAAAACCGGTTAATGGAACAAGAAGTGAGTGCCAACCGTATTATGTCTGAAAATGAAGATGCGGAGATAGAAAAAGTCATCATCGATTTAATGACGCAGGAAAGTGTTCATCGTGCCGCTTTGTCAGCAGGAGCGAGAATCATTCAACCGAGCTTATTGGACTTTTTAAGATAATTTTCAGAAAATGGGCTTTGCCGTTTCCACGTGCAAAGCCTATCCCTATATAAAGGAAGGGATGGTTATGCAACTAACATCCTTACATATTCAGCAGAACGATGCTAAGATTGGCATACGTTCAAGTCGGCCAGGCCCGCAAATTAGACAGCAGGGACCGGATATGCAAATCAGGCAGAACCACCATAACTTGATTGAGATCAGCACAACCGCTTCGAAAATGCATATTGACCAAACCGAAGCCTTTGCCGATGCGAATTTAAAATCACCGATCAGAGTGGCAAGCGAAACCGCAGCCAAAGCAATGCAACAAGTTTCAAAGTTTTTCGCAAAAACGGCCCAGCAAGGGGATCAGCTCATGAAAATTGAAAATGGTCCTGGAGCGATTGCGCGAATGGCCAAAATAAATAGTGAACCTGCTCGCGTCCAAGTGAACATTGGCTATATGCCAAAGTCCCCTGATCGAGTAAAATTTCACTTTGAACCAGCTCAGGTGAACATCCGAGCTAGAGTGAAGGATACGGAGATTACCGTCAATCGCCGTGCTCCGCAAATTGAAATGCCGAAGTGGCAATCAGATGTCTACATCCGTCAAAAAAATCAAATCTCCTTCCAACCCGTTGGGGACCATGTGAACCTGGGGTTGTAAAGAAAGAAGTCGCAGCAGCGGCTTCTTTTTCTCTAGATAAGTCGTTATGATACAATGGTTGGAAATGAATGAGAAAAAAGGTGTGTGACCGTATGAACATTGAAACGAAGTACCAAGGAACGGTTGAAATAAATGACGAAAACATCATCACGTTCTCCAAAGGAATCCCTGCCTTTGAAGAGGAGAAACAATTTGTCCTGCTTCCACTAGAAGAAGGAACTCCCTTCTTTGTCTTACAATCAACAGCCACAACAGATGTCGCCTTTATCGTCTTAAACCCTTTTGAAGTGGTTTCAAATTATCAAATAAAGCTACCAGATGCAACACTAGAGATGCTCGAAATCGAAAAAGAAGAAGACGTCGCAACCTTTGTCGTCTTAACCGTAAAAGAACCGTTCGCTGAAACGACAGCCAACCTTCAAGGCCCAATCATCATCAATGTCAACAAACAAAAAGGAAAGCAATTGCTGCTCAGTGACACAGACTATCAAACGAAACACCCGATCTTCAAAGAAGCGGCCCTGCAAACAACGAAGGAGGGGAAATAAATGCTTGTTCTCTCACGCAAACTACAACAAGCGATTCAAATTGCCGACGATATCGAAATTAAAATCCTAGGCATTGAAGGAGATCAAGTCAAAATCGGCATTGATGCTCCCAAACATATCGAAATCCACCGCAAAGAAGTGTTTCTAGCGATACAAGAAGAAAACAGTGCCGCAGCCAAGACGATTTCTGTTAATGCATTGAAAGGCTTTTTGCAAGGAACGGAGAAAAAAGAGTAGTGAGAGGAGGCACTGAAAAAGTCTTCTTTAGCAGATTCAAGGAAGGAGCAATGGCTCCACACGTAGCGCGGCTGCGGATTGAAAACCCCACTCCTAGCAGCCTTTTTTGTTAGATTCCTTCTCGATCTTCTTTACAAATGTAAAAGTTCGACATAAACTGATGTTGAAGGAGGTGAGGAAAGTGGAAAATGAGATTTTACCGTTGCTGAAACAGATGGACAAGAAGTTTGGACAGATAGATGAGAAGATGGACAAGAAGTTTGAACAGATGGACAAGAAGCTT
Source organism: Halalkalibacter alkalisediminis (assembly GCF_028610705.1). Lineage (GTDB taxonomy): Bacteria > Bacillota > Bacilli > Bacillales > Bacillaceae_D > Halalkalibacter > Halalkalibacter alkalisediminis. The sequence continues at coordinate 272,526 of NZ_JAQQWT010000004.1, read as the reverse complement.
GAACAGATGGACAAGCAGTTTGAACAGATGAATGAGAAGATGGACAAGCAGTTTGAACAGATGAAATCCCGTCTCGACCAGCACGAAAGAATGTTACAAACGCTAATAACAATGACCGCCAAAAACACAGAAGATATCCACACATTGCGAACGGAAAACAACCAACGCTTTGACAAAGTAGAACTCGCCTTTTACAAAGTAAACTCTGACATTGACCTCCTTTTCAAAGAAACCCAATCCAACAAACGTGACATTGCCTATTTAAAAAGGTAATTATAGAAACATCCTCACTATGACGTTTGAGTGGGGATATTTTTATGCATATCTCAATTTATCTATTTCGAATGATTCAGGACATTTTTCCTAACGTATATTGTTAAAAACTAGCAAACCCTCTATATTGAACATAGAGAAATCATTGTTTGAATATTGGGGGTGAGAGAGTGGTAAAGCAACAGAATGAATTTTACGAAGGTTATAAGCTGATCAAAGATATAAAATCAGATCAAATTGGTTTGCTCTTAAAAAAGGGATCCATTCTCGATATAAAAACGATTGAGCGGTTAAATCGATTTCAAGTATCAATAGAAGATTACGCGACCTGTATAGAAGAGCCCAAAAAGTCGATCGAGCGAAAAGTAGATCAAGTCATCCAAAGCTATCAAAAAGACTTTGACCGAATGGGGGAAGGAAGAGAAATCACCGATAAGTTAGAAAAAGAACTACTTCCCGTCATTATAGAAATGGTAGAAGAAGCGGGCATAGACGAGATTATGATCTCCGTTCAAAGCAAAGATGACTATCTATACCGACATAATGTCGCTGTATCGATCTTAAGTGCCAAGCTAGCCGCTTGGTTAGGCTTCTCAAAAGAAAAGGTGAGTAGAGTCGCTTTCAGCGGCTTACTTCATGATGTAGGAAAAACGAAAATTCCACTAGCCATTTTACAAAAGACGAGCAGACTGACTCACCAAGAATTTGAAATCATGAAATACCATTCACGGTTCGGTTACGACATTCTAAAAAGCCAAAACCTTGATGACGACATCTGTAGAGCGACGTTAGAACATCACTTAAGAGAAGATGGAACGGGCTACCCCGATGAAAAACAAGGCCATCCGATCCATGAATTTGCTAAAATCATTGCGATCGCCGACACCTTCCATGCGATGACCTCCAACCGAGTCTACCGGAAAGGACTGTCCTTCTATGTCGCTCTAAAGGAACTAAGGAGAGAATCATTTGGAAGACTCAATCCGAAAATGACCAACACCTTCATCAAAAAAATCATGGAAATGTCGATCGGCAACACCGTAAGACTTTCAGATGGAAGAAAAGGAAAAATCACCTTTATCCCAGTAGAAGACCCCATTAATCCCTATGTACAAGTGGATGGGGAGATGATCATTACGAGCACATCAGACATTTTCGTCGAACACTTTCTTCAAGAAATAGAAGTCGTTAGCGTCTAAAAAAAAAGATGAAAAAATCATAAAAAACTCTAAACATATCAAACTACGATCCGATAATAATAGTGTAAGCACGAAGTCATATATGCTCGGCCGACTATATGACTGAATGCTTAACAACATTTAACATCCAACCACAAGGACGTGGGCGGAGTCATTTCAAGGAGGAAATTATAATGATTATTAATCACAATCTTAGTGCAATGAATGCACACCGTCAGATGGGTATTAATGTTAACCAAAACTCTAACGCTATGGAGAAGTTATCTTCAGGTCTTCGTATTAACCGTGCTGGTGACGATGCAGCAGGTCTTTCAATTTCTGAAAAAATGCGCGGGCAAATTCGTGGGTTAGACATGGCATCAAAGAATGCTCAAGATGGTATCTCTTTAATCCAAACTGCAGAAGGAGCATTAAATGAAGTACATGCTATCCTTCAACGCCAACGTGAATTAGCTGTTCAATCTTCAAATGATACAAACGTAACTGCCGACCGTACAGCTTTGAATGATGAATTTGATCAACTTTCAGAAGAAATTAAACGTATTATGGATAATACAACATTCAATACAAAGCAACTGTTAGATGGTTCTGACACTGATGGTAAAATCCATGTAGGTGCGGATGCTGGTCAAACTATCGATATTGATTTTACTACTGCAGGTTTAGATTTAACAGGTGTTGAATCTGCTGTTTCAGCGCTTGACATTTCAACTCAAACAGGTGCTGATGGTGCGATTACAACTGTTCAAACTCAAATTGAGACAGTATCTGCAGGACGTTCATACCTTGGTTCGCTTCAAAACCGTTTAGAGCATACTATTAAAAACTTAGATAACGCATCTGAGAATTTACAAGCTGCTGAATCTCGTGTCCGTGACGTTGACATGGCTAAAGAAATGATGGAGTTCACTAGAACTAACATCCTTAACCAAGCATCTCAAGCAATGCTTGCTCAAGCTAACCAACAGCCACAAGCTGTACTACAATTACTTCGTTAATCTTAAGTAATCGGAGAGACCTTAGTTTTCTAAGGTCTCTTTTCTATGCACTCAAAGACTTAGTTTCACCAGTGGTGGCGAAATTTATGGAGTTTTATTCTTCGCATACACTATACACTATTAATCAACTTTTTTTACCTTCATTAAGGGATTCGTACATAACTGGGTTATTTCATGGAGCATCTACTAGTATGAAAAAAGAAGATCTTAGAAAAATCTCTCCTTTTTTCAGATTTCACTAAAAAAAGCAAGCTAACCTACCGATAATAAGTTAAAGAAGCATAGAGGAGCGAATGGGATGGAAGTAAGTCGAGGTTTACCAAGTTCTATCATTCAAGGAGTTCAAACAGACAGAAATGTTGGAAATTCCACTGAAATAAAAAATGTTTCGAAACAACCGTCAATAACAACCAGTCAAATGAATAAGGAAAACATTCAAGATAAAATAGATAGTATTAACCAATTCATGAAAACCTCAAACACAAATTTGAAATTTAGCTTACACGAAGAACTAAATGAGTATTATGTAGCAATCGTTGACGAACTAACAAATGATGTTATTAAAGAAATTCCACCTAAGAAACTTCTAGATATGTTTGCGTCAATGAAAAAAACAATAGGTATATTTATAGATAAAAAGATTTGAAAGTCGGTGTAATAATGAGAATTGGTGGATTAGCGTCTGGTATTGATACAGAATCAATCATCAAACAATTCATGCAAGTTGAGCGACAGCCTCTTGATCGTTTCTTTCAACGGAAGCAAACAGTTGAATGGCAACGAGATGCCTATCGCGATATGAATCTTAAATTACGTACGCTTGAGGAATCGGCAGCAAGTATTCGGCTACGTAGTTCACTAAACACTCGTGTGGCAAAATCTTCAAATGAACAAGCATTTACAGTAAGTGCTAATGCAGATGTACAGAACGGCACATATCATTTTAAAGTCGATCAAGTAGCAACAAAATCGAGAAATATAAGTGCTGCCAATATTACAACGGGTGATACTAAATTCAGTGCTTCAACAAGGCTAGATGCACAGGCGAATGCTGCAGGAGATCTTAGCGCTTATAATGGTACACAATTTTCAGTGAAGACGTATGACTCAGCTGGTGCAGCAAAAGAGGTTACGGTCACAATTGATACGACTAAATCGCTAAATGAAAATTTGAAACAAATAAATGACTCTGATATAGGTGTTCGTGCTTATTATGATTCCGCTTTTGATCGCGTCGTTATCGAAAGAAAGGAAACGGGGGAATTTAATGGTGAGCTTGATGCTAATGGAGTAAATAGACAAATTGTTTTCGGTGGCAATACCAGTTTTCTTAATGATGTGTTACATATCCATCAAGAGAATGAAGTTGCTGGAGTGAATGCAAAAGTTGAATTTCAAAATCCTCTATTTGCAGGTGAAACAATAACCCAGGAATCTCGTGCAAACCGTATCACTATTGGTGGTTTGACGTTTAATGTAACTCAGCCTACGAATGGTGTGTTTGAAACGGTCAATGTGTCTTCAAATACGGATGATGCCTTTGACAAGATCAAGGCTTTTGTGGACACTTATAACGATATGATCGCTGAGATTCAAACCAAATTAACTGAGCCGAAACATCGTGATTTCCCACCTCTTACTGATGAGCAGCGTCAAGAACTCTCAGAGCGTGAGGCTGAGCTTTGGGATGAAAAAGCAAAAAGTGGGTTGCTTCGCCGTGATCCAATGCTTTCCTCCGTGTTAACACAAATGAGAAATGACATCTATACTCCAGTATCAACATCTGGTCAATTTAATCAGATTGCACAGGTGGGGATTACGACTACTAGGAATTTTCGTGATGGAGGCCGTTTAGAGATTGATGAAGCAAAATTAAGGGCGGCGCTAGAAGATGATCCGGATTCCGTTCATCAATTATTCAATAACGTTGCTGATAAGACATTAACGGACATGAAGCCGGAAGATCGGACGGCAGAGCAACGAGCCGAAATCCAGAGTCAAACAGGGATCATTGGTCGACTACGTACTACTATTAATGACACCATTAGCAAAGTTGTAAGACGTGCTGGTAATGAAAACCGAACGAATCAACAATTTACATTAGGGAGAGAATTAATTAACGTCGATTCTCAAATTGATAGATTCCAACGCCGGTTAGCTCAAATTGAACAGAGATACTGGTCTCAATTCACACGTATGGAAACAGCAGTAAACCAAGCAAATGCACAAGGCAATGCAATGATGAGTCAACTATTTGGCGGAATGTAAGAATGAAAGGATGTTATAAATGGCTATCTCGAATCCTCAACAAGCATACCAACAAAATAAAGCTGTAACGTCTTCTCCAGGAGAGCTAACACTAATGCTTTATAATGGATGTCTAAAATTTATCACGATTGCTAGGAAATCAATTGAAGAAGGCAATATCCAACTTCGTCACGAAAACCTAGTAAAAGCTCAAAACATCATCCGCGAGCTTATGGTCACTCTAAAAACCGACACGAAACTAGGCAAAGACATGCTAATGTTATACGATTTTATTTTATCAAGATTAACCGATGCCAACACTGAAAACAGTGTTGAAAAACTAAATGAAGCAGAAGAACTCATTAAAAATTTTCGTGACACATGGAAAGAAGTCATACTAATTGATCGTAAAAAACGTCACGAGGTTAAAGCCTAATGAATCAAACGATTCATCGTTTAGTTCAAGTGTCTGACGAATTATTACAGCTGCTAAAAACACTGACATTAGCGGACAACGAACAGCGCGACGAAGAAATATCTAAAGTCGAAAAACTTCTAGAGGAGCGCGGGGCTGCTATCGCAGCAATAGATTCACCTGCCAAAACAGCAGAGGAGCTAGCTGCTGCTAAAACCCTTGTTCAAATGAATAAAGAAATAGTAGTTAACTTGCAGCGTTTAAAGGCTAAACTTAAAATAGATATGGATAAAATGGCATTGAAAAAGAAAATGAATCGCAAATACGATCACCCTTATGATATGACTACAAATGAGGGAGCTTTCATTGATAAGCGAGATGTGTAAATAGAGTCAATCTAGGTAACTGGATTGACTTTTTTCTTGTGCGCATGTCAGAGAGGTTACCCAAATTAAATCGGTACCTAAACAGGTTGGCTTGGTTATTATCAATTAAAGGAAGGTAAGGTTAATGATGAATCTAGACTTTAGAAAAAGTAGGGGTGTTTGTAATGGGAGCAAAGCGACAACAAGACATAAGGAGATATTCTTATAAGAGATTATATGGAATGGACTGACGGAGAACAGGCTGAGTTAATTGACGGGAATCCCCTATCCATGACTCCAGCGCCATGACAAAACAGGCTCCATTCATGTGGTGACTCTTATTAATTTTATTATTCAAAAATAGCAAAAAAAGCTCCACCCTCACAAAGGCCACGGAAAAAGGTAGGTCTTCACCTTTTTCCGTGGCCTTTAAGCAACGTGAAGCCATTGCGGCTTCCTTGAATCTGCTAAAACAAATTTTTAGAGTGATCTTTAGGTGGCCATCTTCTCCCATATCTTATTCGCTGGACTCTTCTTCTTCCGTAAACTCATCAAACTCATCAAAATCGCCAAACTCACTAAAACTCGTATCAAACTCTTCCGCATTCTCAATCACGTTAGCCGGAACTTCAACTTCAGTAAACGCATTAAAGTCACTGAACGTAGCTTGTGTGCTTGTATTGATTAAGAGCGATTCGCCGTCGGTTTGTAGTTCGAATACCATCATCATGTCCATTTTGGTTTGGAGGAAGGTATCTTTTTCGATATAAAGGATGTAGTCTAGTTCTTTCATGTCGGACATGAGCATCAGTTGGTCGATGTCTCCTGCCATGTTGTCGTGGACAAGACCGTTTAGTTTTTGGGCGAAGGATTGTAAGATATCTGCTGAGCCTTCGACTGTGATGATGTAGTGATCATCGTCTTCGGTGTAGCTTAGGTGTTCTAGGTTTTCAAGGAGTAAGGTTAGTTGCTCCTCTGACCCCATTTGAGCCGTTTCGAGGTCTCGTAATTGTTGGGCTAGGTCATCTGGATAGGTGAACCATTTATTTTCCATTGGATCTTTGTAGTAGACGGCATCCTCAACCATGTACATTTCAATTTCGGTATTGCCGACTTCAGGTAGTTCCATGAGCATTTTTTGATACATGTTAAATGGATCTTGTGTGATTTCCATATAGACGGATATGTTAGTGGAGAAGCTCTCGTCATTTGGAAGGGCCATTTCTTGGACCACGTTCATTTCTGAAGAGAGGCTTTGGATGCCTTCCATGGCTTCGATTGATTTTTGTAAAATTTCCTCTAAGGCTAATTCTCCCTGTGTTTCTTCTTTTGTTTCTTTTGCAGGGTCTTTTGACTCGACTGATGTTGCTTCGCTGCAGGCTGTTAAAAGGATAAAACTGCAGAGAATAACGAACCAGTTTTTTAGATTACCCATGTATGATCCCCCTTGTTTGTTTTACACAATGCCTCCTGATTTTATCAAAATTTTACTTTTTTATATAGAGACAAAAGGTATAAATAGGAAAGAGGATGAATCCGGTATCTTGATTCGATGTCATTGGCACAAGATACGGTGTGCCCTAAAGGTGAGGACACTAGATTTTGTGGTTTGTGAGATCGAATCAATTTGGAATCATCCTTGGATATAAAAGGGCGAAGGCAAAATGCCTCAAGAATTGAGGTGCTTCGACACCTTTTTCAACCCTAGTGATCACGAAGTTGAGGAGTTATGTAGGAGTGCTCGTGATCAACTAGGTAATTGGGGTAGTAGGTCTTATGGATAGAAGAGAATATTTGTCGTTTTTTGTTTAAATTTAGAAGGTTCTAACTAGATGATACTAGGAAAAAAGAAGGAGGGCAATGGTTGTTGTTAGAAAATGACCCATGGTATTTGGCTTTGACATAAAAGTGTTTAATGAGCAGTGTTGAAAGCGCATACAAACAAAGTCTAGTTCTGTTGAAATTTGACGAGTTGTCAGACGTTTAAAGGTTTGACATGGACATGAGAGCGCTGTTATATTTAATGTGTGGAAAAGATCCACAAGTATTTTAGTTACGAAGGGAATGTGAAAACATGCAAGGTAAAGTAAAATGGTTTAACGCAGAAAAAGGTTTTGGTTTCATTGAGCGCGAAGATGGGGACGATGTATTCGTACATTTCTCAGCTATCAACTCAGAAGGATTCAAGTCTTTAGACGAAGGTCAAGACGTTGAATTTGAAATCGTTGAAGGTGCTCGTGGTCCACAAGCTGCGAACGTAGTTAAGCTTTAATTCACATTCCTGTAGGAAATGAATAATAGCTAAAAACCATACAGCTCATTCTAGTTATCTAGGATGAGCTTTTTTCATAGCTATTTTCAAAGCTTATCTTAACAAATTTGACATATTTTTTGATGTTTAAGAAGGAGTTAGAGTGGGGTAAATAGAAATAAGTACATAGAAAAGGAGGAGTTGTTTATGAAATACAATATCCGTGGGGAGAACATGGAAGTAACTCCAGCTTTACGAGACTATGTGGAAAAAAAGGTCGGTAAGCTTGAGCGTTATTTCGATACAACACCGATCGCAGATGTGAACGTGCGCATGCAGGTTCTAAATACTCAGCATATTATTGAGATTACGATTCCGATGCCTCAGCTTCTGCTTAGAGGAGAAGAGGTTCATTCAGATATGTATGCGGCGATTGATAAAGTTGTAGAAAAGTTAGAGCGACAAATCCGTAAGCATAAAACAAAAGTAAATCGCAAGTTTCGCCAAGAGGGAAGCTTGAAATATATGTTTAAAAACGAGTTGGAGCCACTTGAAGGCGAACCGATTCCAACAGATGACTTAGAAGTCGTTCGAAAAAAACGCTTTAACTTAAAGCCAATGGATGCCGAGGAAGCGATTTTACAAATGGATATGCTCGGGCATGATTTCTTCGTCTATTCCGATGCTGTTAATGGATCAACGAGCGTGGTCTACAAGCGAAAAGATGGGAAATATGGATTGATTGAGCCTGAGGCTTAAGCTTAAGTGAGTATGTGAGTATGTGAGGGAGTGCAGTGAGACTGTGCTCTCTTTTTTGTGGAGGAATACTATTTTGATGATCGTCTTATTGTCCATTCATAAGCGGAGAAACACCGATAGCGGACGGAAAATCAAGTTCTTTCTCATCCTCTTCAAGGATCGATTTAACACTAAACCATATTTCTCATCTGTCATAAGTCGTGGAGGCTTTCATAAATTCTCAGCTCGATAAACATACAGAGCATGAAACCAACCTTTTTATCCACGAGACTCTTGAGGACATTCGCATAGGAAAGGCAACAGCTGCTTCATTCTTAGAAGGACTTTCTAACCTGCATTCTGATTTTGACTTTATTGGGTTGGCCGTTGAAAAAGAGGACGGGAATTACTGTATAGAATCGATACATGGACCCAATACAAAAGAATTTAAAGGACTTTCCTTTTTAATGGGGGAAGGTTTTCTCGGACATACCATTGCGACACATCGATTCCAATTTTGGAAGGACACGGGCAATGACCCGCGTATTAATTTTTTTAATCGATATGGTTTGTATTCAAAAAGCCTGTTTTGCATACCAATCTTTAAAGAGGAACATGTAGCTGGAATCTTATTTGGGGGATGTACGAATCGACAAATGAAAAGTGCAGAACCAAAATCATTTACTGGAGTTAGCAACATTTATTGAAGGGGTCATGTCTGTTAATTTATCTCCAAGACAATTTACAAAAGTCAGTTTAGTTCAAACGATTGAGAGAATTCTTGAAGAAACAGGTCTAGAGCCCCATCTATTGGAACTAGAAATAACCGAAAGCCTGACCGTTAATATTGATCAAACGATTACGACCCTTCATGAATTAAAAAGTCTTGGAGTGAAGATGAGTATTGATGATTATGGGACAGGTTTTAGTTCCATAAATTATTTAAAGCAGTTTCCTGTAGATACATTGAAAATGGATCAATCGTTTGTGCAAGAATTATCTGATGATACGAGTGATGCGACGATCGTGAAGACGATTATTTTGATGGCTCATAACTTAAAACTGAATGTGGTGGCTGAAGGGATTGAAACAAACGAACAGCTCGTATTCTTGCAAAAGCATCTTTGTAATGAAGGATAAGGTTTCCTTTTTAATAAACCAGTTCCTGCTAATGAACTAGAATCAAGAATAACGAAAATCACACAAACGTTAAAAGACAATGAGATTACGTTAGTAAACAATGAGCGCATCTGGTCAGAAGAATTCAAAGTGATGGCAAGAACTCTTGCAGAAAAACCTCGCCAACATATACTATTGACAGAACGAGGGTGGGTGGGTGATTGAAACTGATGAAGTCTAGGATGTATGCATTCAGCATCGGGCATTTTAGTACAGAAAAAAGTGGCTTGGATAATGATTAAAGGGTATCCCTTCGTAAGGACATTTTAGTCTTACCCAAGCTTTTTGTCATGGATGAAATTAAAACAAAGTCTGATACAAGCGCTGCTCCATTAAAACGGTATCGATCGGACACTCTTCTGCGTCTCGACCGTATTGCCATGCCCACACATTGGCTTCACAATCGGGACGACTAGGGTTGAAGCGTTTTGGTGCTCTTCGTTTTGGAGTCGTTCCTGGCTCGGGCTCTGCACTCCAAATGACCGCTTGTTCTCGGACGAGGTTGCTCGCTTCTGATGCTTGGCAATAGGCGGCATTAAAAGGTCCTTCATCCGGATCAGCGTAAATACCTGGTCGATACGGACTGTTATACATGGCCTCAACCCAAGCGATGATCCAATCGGCATCTACAACAAAAAAACGTTCAACATTTGCAAACAAAAAAACACCTTCTGGAATTCCGAGCTGTCTAGCTTTGAAAATCGCATTACGAGCAGCAACCGCTCCAGCACGAGCCCCAACCGCTTCTCTGAAATTATTATAAATCGGCATGATCTTCATCCCACGATCATGAATCCGGCGAACTTCCTCTAGTGTCAATCCTTCACTCACATTTGGAATAGTCGATAAGTAACGCCCCCAAAAATCAGGCTGACCCAAATTCTCAACCACGCATTGATATAAATCATCGGTTACCGCTGCGGCGGAATCTACTCCCCAATTTAAAATTTGCATAAAATCCCTCCTCATGCTTAAGGTATGCGGCAAATGCGGAGGGAGCGACTGCAGATTTGGAAATAGGTAGGAGCACAGGTGCGGAATTTTTTGGGGGGATGGACGTTGGATTTGGGCTGAGCGGACATGGGATCCCTTATTTTGATGAAATGGACTTGTTTGGGGAGGTTGGAGGACATCAGTTCCGTTATTTATTGAAAAAGAGGGGCAATCGGGAGCATATTAGAGGGAATAACGGACCTGATGTCCGGAAAGGTCTTAAAGTAGCTGGTTTTGGATGAAATAACGAACCTGATGTCCGGATGGGAGTGATTGAACGATCTGAAGCAGGCCAGTGCTCGACACGCCGCGCGCGGATCCGAGAACCCCACTAGAGAGCAGGCTTAACCCCCTGCAGCGGCTCCGCACATGGCAACAAAAAGAACAAAAAGGGGAAACTCGCCCCTTTTTGTTCTTTCTTGTCAACAGGCTGTCTCTTGTAAGAGCAGGTCTTAACTGATAAAATTAGACTTAATGAAAATGCGTCATGCTCGTGTGGGTTTAGGACGAGCTGAAAAAGAGAGGGCGAATCTGATGTTAGGTTTATTAAAGAAAGTGATCGGGGATCCAAGTCAACGACAGGTCAAGAAAAATGAGAAGCTCGTTGATCAAATTGAGGCTTTGGCTTCAGATATGAAGAAGCTTTCCGATGATGGGCTTCGTGCGAAAACAGAAGATTTTAAACAACGCTATCAAAAAGGTGAATCTTTAGATGACTTATTAGTGGAAGCTTTTGCGGTCATTCGTGAAGCGTCTACTCGTGTTTTACATATGACTCCTTATCCCGTTCAGCTTCTAGGTGCGATTGCCCTTCATCAAGGGAACATCGCGGAAATGAAGACAGGGGAAGGGAAAACGCTCGTGGGGACACTTGCGGTTTATTTAAATGCACTCTCGGGAAAAGGGGTTCATGTTGTAACGGTTAATGAATACTTAGCTCGTCGTGACTGTGAGCAAATGGGAGAACTCTTCCAATTTTTAGGTTTGACGGTAGGGTTAAATGCATCGGAACTGTCGAAAGAAGAAAAACGAGAAGCGTACTTAGCTGACGTCACATATAGTACAAACAACGAATTAGGGTTTGATTACTTACGTGACAACATGGTGCTGTATAAAGAGCAAATGGTACAACGTCCGCTTCATTTCGCCTTAGTCGATGAGGTGGATTCGATCTTAGTCGATGAAGCACGGACGCCGTTGATCATTTCTGGTTCGGTTGAGCGTTCGACTCAGCTTTACCAACAAGCGAACTCCTTTATCCGCGTGTTGAAAAAAGAAGAGGACTATACGTTTGATGAGAAAACGAAGAATGTTCAGTTAACCGAAGAAGGGGTGAATAAAGCAGAGCGCGCCTTTGGCATCGAGAATTTATATGACCAAAAGCATGTTCAGTTGAACCATCACTTAAACCAGTCTCTAAAAGCATATGTCGTGATGCACCGTGACGCGGACTATGTCGTTGAAGATGGCGAGGTTGTGATTGTTGACCAATTTACGGGTCGTTTAATGAAAGGACGTCGTTACAGCGATGGTCTTCATCAAGCAATTGAGGCAAAGGAAGGCATGCAGATTCAAAAAGAAAGCATGACTCTTGCTTCGATTACGTTCCAAAATTACTTCCGTAAATATCAAAAATTAGCAGGGATGACGGGTACGGCGAAAACCGAGGAAGAAGAATTCCGTAACATTTATGGGATGGATGTTATGGTGATTCCGACGAACCGTCCGATTGCTCGTATCGATAAGCCTGATCTTATTTTTAAAACGATGGAAGCGAAGTTCAAAGCGGTTATTAATGAAATTGAAGAAAAATACAAGAGCGGCCAGCCTGTATTAGTTGGTACAGTTAGTGTTGAAACGTCAGAGCTTGTCTCGAATTATTTGAAAAAGAGAAAGGTTCCTCACCATGTGTTAAATGCGAAGAACCATGAAAAGGAAGCAGAAATCATTGAAGGCGCAGGTCAAAAGGGTGCCGTTACGATCGCAACCAACATGGCTGGTCGTGGTACAGATATTAAACTTGGTGAAGGTGTCATTGAACTCGGCGGACTTCACGTACTTGGTACCGAGCGTCACGAGAGTCGCCGGATTGATAATCAGCTCCGTGGGCGTTCAGGTCGTCAAGGGGATCCAGGGTCAACTCAATTCTACCTATCGATGGAAGATGAGTTAATGCGTCGCTTCGGTTCAGAGCGAATGGGTGCGATGATGGATCGTCTTGGGATGGAAGAAGATGAGCCGATTGAAAGCAAACTGGTTTCTCGAGCGGTTGAAACGGCACAGAAACGAGTCGAAGGAAATAACTTTGACGCTCGTAAACAAATTCTTCAATATGATGACGTCATGCGTGAGCAACGTGAAATCATTTACAAGCAGCGTATGGAAGTTCTTGAATCTGAGAATTTACGGTCCATTGTAGAGACGATGATTAAATCGGTGATTGACCGTACGGTTCGTTTGCATACACCAGAAAGTGAAGTGCCAGAGGATTGGGATCTTGCTGCGATTGTGAACTACGTAAAAGCAAACCTTCTGAACGAAGACGAGCTAACGGAAAAAGAATTAAAAGGCAAAGATCCGGAAGAAATGATTGAGTTAATCGTTGAAAAAGTAACGAATAACTACAATGCAAAAGAAGAGCAGTTCACACCTGAACATATGCGCGAATTCGAGAAGGTTATCATGCTACGTACGGTTGACCGTAAGTGGATGAACCATATCGACCAAATGGATCAGCTTCGCCAAGGGATTCATTTACGTGCATACGGTCAAAATGATCCGCTTCGTGAATACCGCTTCGAAGGGTTTGAAATGTTTGAAGCGATGGTTGATTCGATCGAGGAAGAAGTGGCGATGTACATCATGAAAGCGCAAGTTCAACAGAACCTTGAGCGTCAAAAGGTTGCTGAAGGAAAAGCGATGCAACAAAGCGAGAACCAAGAACCGAAAAAACGTAAGCCGATTCGCAAAGGTGTGACCGTCGGTCGTAACGACGCGTGTACATGCGGAAGCGGAAAGAAATATAAAAACTGCTGCGGAGCAGGCCAATAAAAAAGAAAGATGTGGATTTGCCAGTAGATGCGTCTACTGGCAATTGCCCTGAGGTGAGAAAATGGAATTAGTAGAAATTAAGCAAGAACTGGCACAAGTGGAAAAGCGACTAACTGAATTTAGGGGGTCTCTTTGACCTCGATGAGAAGCAAGAACGAATTGCGGAGTTAGACGAAAAAATGACCGATCCTGAATTTTGGAATGATCAGGATGCTGCACAGGTTGTCATTAATGAAGCAAACGCGTTGAAAGAACAAGTGAATACGTTTTTGGAAATGGCTGAGAAGTTTGAGGACTTAGAAGTTTCCTACGATCTTGTAAAAGAAGAAGCGGACGAAGAGCTGCAAAAAGAACTTGAACAAGGCGTTAAAGCTCTGACTCAAGAAATGAATGACTATGAACTTCAAATGCTACTAAGCGAGCCTTATGACAAAAACAACGCGCTATTAGAGCTTCATCCAGGAGCGGGTGGAACCGAGTCACAAGACTGGGCTTCGATGTTACTGCGGATGTACACGCGTTGGGCGGAGGACAAAAGCTTTAAAGTGGAAACGATGGACTACCTACCTGGAGATGAGGCTGGCGTGAAAAGCGTGACTCTTCTTATTAAAGGGCACAACGCATATGGCTACTTAAAAGCTGAAAAAGGCGTGCATCGCCTTGTGCGCATTTCGCCATTTGATTCTTCTGGTCGTCGTCATACATCATTCGTTTCGTGTGAGATCATGCCAGAGCTAGATGATAATGTCGAGATTGACATTTCACCGGAAGATTTAAAAGTCGATACGTACCGTGCAAGCGGGGCCGGTGGTCAGCATATTAATACGACGGATTCTGCTGTTCGGATCACGCATTTACCGACCAATACCGTCGTGACGTGCCAAACGGAACGCTCTCAGATCAAAAACCGTGAGCGTGCGATGAAAATGATGAACGCGAAGCTTTACCAGCTGAAGATTGAAGAGCAGCAAGCACAGCTAGCTGAAATTCGTGGAGAGCAAAAAGACATTGGCTGGGGAAGCCAAATCCGCTCATACGTTTTCCATCCATATAGCATGGTGAAGGATCACCGGACAGGATTTGAGATTGGAAATACGAATTCCGTCATGGACGGCGATTTAGATGGGTTTATTGATGCATACTTGCGTCTGTCGTTAGGACAGGGGCGGAATGAGACCAATTAATAAACTCGCAAAAAACGAGTGTGAAATCATATTGATTTTACACTCGTTTTTATTTTGCCTTAGCCTCTTAATAGTCTTAGTCCGTTTAGAATAACGAGGAGGGTGCTGCCTTCGTGTCCGATTACACCGAGGGGCAGTGAAACGTGGCCGAGGAAGTTTGAGATGATTAATAAGACGATGACCGAGATCGAGAAGGCAATATTTTGTTTGACGATTCGGTTTGTTCGCTTGGATAATTGAATGGCTTTTGTGATTTTGGTTAAATCATTTTTCATTAAAACGACATCAGAAGTCTCAATGACGGCATCGGTTCCTCCACCCATGGCAATGCCGACATGCGCTGTAGCTAGAGCGGGTGCGTCGTTAATACCATCCCCAACCATTGCACTCATTTGATAGGTTTCGTTCAAACGTTTGATTTCATGAACTTTTTGTTCGGGTAAGCAATTTGCCACATACTCATCTAAGTCGGTCATCGCTTGAATCGCGTTAGCTGTATCCTCGTGATCTCCTGTTAACATGACGGTATAAATGCCTTGCTTTTTAAAGGATTGGATCGCGTCAATCGTTTCTTTTCGGATCGTATCTTGAAGAGCGAGGACCCCGGCGATACCGGTCGCGTCTGTTACGTAGACAAGCGTTTTTCCTTCCTTTAATAGTTGGCTCGTTTGTTCATTGAAAAATAAATGAGCGTTTTCTTCTCCTACAAAACTACGCTTTCCGACTTTCCAATTCTCACCGTTAATGGTGGCGTCAAGCCCAAAGCCGATGACATCTTCCATCTTTTCGACTTCACCAAAAGAGATGACACCATTCTTTTTCCCATAGTTAACGATGGCCTCTGCTAGCGGGTGGTTTGATAAGTTCTCAATGGAACAGGTCATTTGTAAAAAGTAGTCTTGGTTCATATCCTCGCGGAGGATCAGGTTAGTTACCTCGGGTTTTCCATTTGTGAGCGTCCCTGTTTTATCCAAAGCGATGACTTTTAATGAAGCTAATTTTTCAAGATGAGTTCCGCCTTTAAATAAAATCCCTTGGCGTGCGCCGTTCGAGATAGCAGATAAGGTAGCTGGCATGATTGAGGCAATGAGGGCGCAAGGGGAAGCGACAACGAGTAGAACCATTGCACGATAGAAGGTTTCTGTCCAGCTCCAGCCGAGCAAATAGTGAGGCATGAACATCATTAAACCGACTAATAGTAGAACGACTTTGACATAGGTTCCTTCAAATGTTTCAATGAATTGCTGCGAGGGCGTTTTTTCGTCTTTGGCCGTTTGAACCAGATCAATGATCTTTTGAAAGAGGGATTGGTCGCTTTTTTTCATAACGGAAATGACGATGAATCCGTTTTTATTGACTGTTCCAGCGAAGACCTCGTCGTTGATCTTTTTTTCGACGGGAATCGGTTCTCCACTTAAGGCGGCTTCATCAATCAATGTATGACCGCGCAGGATTTTACCGTCAGCAGCCATTCGCTCTCCTGGTTTGATGAGAACATGATCTCCAATGGAAAGTTCGGAAACGTGAACGGTACGCTCTTGTTCATTGACAAGCAGAGTGGCAGTTTCAGGCTGTAAATCCATGAGGGCTGAAATCTCACGGTGACTCTTATTGACTGTATACGTCTCGAGCGCGCCACTAAGAGAGAAGATGAAGATGAGAATGGCCCCTTCCATCCAGTAGCCGATCAAAGCAGATCCGATGGCTGCTAAAATCATCAATAATTCTACGTTCAGGGTGCGATTGTCAATGAGATCTATTAGCCCTTCTTTCGCTTTGTAGTACCCACCTATTACAAAGGCAGCGAGGAAGAGAGGCACAGATAACGAGTAATAATGGAAGTGTTGGAGTAGCCAGGCGCTAAGGATGAGCGCACCACTTGCTAGGGCAAAAATAAATTCGATACGGGTAGTAGAAGGGCTCTTGGAACCCCGTTCTGTTTCGTTGGTCACACGATGACAAGACTTTGATGAAAGCTGTGTATCGCTGTTCATAGCAATTCCCCCTTTTTAACGCTTTATCCATTTAAATGAATTGATAATGATTATTATTTATAATTATTATAAATAAGTGGTTTCTTGTTCTTTATGTTATAGAGTTAGATGGCTGAAGTCAACGTGTTTTTGGTTAAATGGGCAATGTATTTTAATTGATAAAATCTAAATGTAATTGATAATCAGTTGCGATTAGATCGGAGTCAACTCGATCCAAGCTCTTTTAGATAGAGCAAGAAGAAAGCACTTAATCGCAACTTCTGAAATTGATTAGCGACTTCGTGTTTATTCGCAACCATTTCGCTGTCATGAACATTCAAATGGTTTTATCCGTCCATTTTATGAAGATATTTGCAAGTAGACCTAACTCCACCGCCCCACTTCACCGATTCACCTCAACACCGTATTAGCGGAGTGTCATTTACACATTTCAAAGCTGGTGCTATACTACGCAAGGATTATCTGGTTATTCTAAAGGTAAGGAGTGAACGAGCATGATGATGATGAAACAACGTAGAGGGCAGCCACCTCCTAGTACAACCGTGCAATTATTGATGGATTATACATATATCTTAGTTGGGGCAGCGGTTGTCGCGATTGCCTTTAACTTGTTTTTACTTCCGAATAAAATTGCTTCTGGTGGCGTGAGTGGGATTAGTACAATCATTGCTCATGTGTTTGGGGTCGAGCCTGCTTTTACGCAATGGGCGTTTAATATTCCTTTGTTCATTTTAGGGATTGCGTTATTGGGTGGCTTTAAGTACGGGCTAAAAACGCTTGTTGGGACGATCTTTTTACCACTTGTTGTTTTTGTGACAAGAGACTGGTCTGTTGGCTTTGCTGATCCGTTGCTAGGGGCTTTGTTTGGCGGGATTGGAGTAGGGCTTGGAATTGGACTTGTCTTCCGTGCGAGTGCGAGCACAGGAGGAACCGATTTAGCGGCGCAAATCATTCAAAAATACACAGGGCTTTCACTTGGAGTCGCTGTTTTCATGATTGATGGGTTGATTGTGATGACGTCGGCACTCGTCTTTGGAATCGAACTGGCCCTTTATGCGTTAATTAGTTTATTTGTTACTGGAAAAACGGTTGATATTGTACAAATGGGGGTAGGATATGCAAAGGTAGCTCTCATTATTTCCAATCACCAAGAGGATGTACGGCAAATGATTTTGCGTGACATTGATCGTGGCGTGACAAAGTTAAGTGGGTATGGTGGTTACACAAATGAGCAACGCGATGTGTTAATGTGTGTCGTCAACCAAACGGAAGTCACAAAATTGAAACAAGTCGTTAAAGCGGTTGATCCAAAAGCGTTTGTCATTGTTGCCAACGCAACGGAGGTTCTTGGTGAAGGGTTTAAACGCGCTTAAAAGATGGCAAGAGGGTTATAATGCTAAGGGAGTTTCTCCTTAGTTTTTAAAAATGAAAGGGGGTTAAAAAAATGAAAAAGATGTTACTTGCACTAGGTTTGGTTGTCGCTTTATCGGCATGTGGAGGCGGTGACGAAGCAGCACCTGCACCTGAAGAAGCAGCACCAGCTGATGAAACAGTAGCAGAAGATGAAACAGTGGCAGAAGAGCCTGCTGGTGATTTTGATGCAACAGCTGCTCGCCAGACGTATGAAACGAGCTGTATTTCTTGTCACGGAGGGAACTTAGAAGGCGCTATGGGCCCTGCATTAGCAGGTGAAGGTCATACAGCAGAACAAATTGTTTCCGTTATCCAAAATGGACAAGGAACGATGCCTGTTATTAATCTTCCGGCAGAGGAAGCAGAAAATCTAGCAAATTGGATTGCTGCACAATAATCACCAAAAACCCATTCTCACATTTTGAGAATGGGTTTTTTTACGTTCATTACAAGATTTTTCAAGTAGTTGAAATGAAATTGTAACATAAATGATCAACCTATTTTTAGTTAGAGGTGTTATAATGATTTAGGAAACGACATAAGTTGCGAAATTCCAACAGCCTTTTTTGTCGTTTTTGGACAAGCGCGTTAACCTGTGCTTCATCGTAGCACAACTTTTTAGAAACGCAGGGATGTGATAGTAGTGATTGAAATGAAAGATGTTTGGAAGTCCTATCCCAATAACGTAAAAGCGATTAACGGGATTACTATATCGATTAAAAAAGGTGAATTTATCTACGTAGTCGGTCCAAGTGGAGCGGGGAAATCTACCTTTATCAAAATGATGTATCGTGAAGAAAAGCCGACAAAAGGCGACATCTTGATCGATGAAACCAATTTATCTACATTAAAAGAAAGAGCCATTCCCAAGCTTAGAAGAAGAATGGGAGTTGTCTTTCAAGACTTCAAGTTGCTTCCAACTCTATCAGTCTATGAGAATGTAGCATTTGCTTTAGAAGTAATTGAAGAAAGTCCAAGTATGATTAAACGTAAAGTAATGGATGTACTAGATATCGTTCATTTGAAGCATAAGGCTAGATCGCTGCCGAATGAATTATCAGGTGGAGAACAGCAACGAGTGGCGATTGCCCGTGCGATTGTGAATAGCCCAGAAGTATTAATTGCGGATGAGCCAACAGGAAATCTAGATCCAGACACTGCTTGGGGAATTATGGACATCTTAGATGATATCAACCACCGTGGGACGACGATTATTATGGCAACTCATAATAAAGATATCGTAAACACCATTAAGAAACGCGTCATTGCCATTGAAGGTGGACGAGTGGTCCGAGATGAAGTAAGGGGGAGCTACGGCTATGAAGCTTAGAACCCTTGGTCGTCATGTTCGAGAAGGTACACGTAACTTAGGGCGAAATGGTTGGATGACATTTGCTTCAATCAGTGCGGTTGCTGTGATGTTGTTTGTTGTTGGAGTCTTTCTACTTCTGATTATGAACGTCAACAATGTGGCAAGTGGGATTGAAGACGATGTTGAAATTAAAGTTTACATTGAGCTAACAGCAACAGAAGAAGATCAAGCGGAACTACTCGCTGAAATTGAGCAAATTTCTAATATTGATACGGTGACGTATGTCGATAAAGAAGAAGGGCTCAATCAATTGATTGATAGTTTAAATGATAGTGGACAAGTGTTTGAATCAATTCGTGAAGAAAACCCGTTGAATGATTCTTATGTCGTCCGCGCAACGACACCTCAACTAACAGAGCAAGTCGCGAGCAAAATTGAGCAACTCACTTTCGTTGAGCGTGTGAATTATGGTCGAGAATATGTCGAGCGCCTCTTTATGGTGACGGATTTCATCCGAACTGTTGGGTTGATTTTAGTGGCTGGGATGATGTTCACGGCAATGTTTTTAATTGCTAATACGATTAAGTTAACGATTGTGGCGAGAAAAAGAGAGATCCAAATTATGAAACTCGTTGGAGCGACAAATAGTTTCATTCGTTGGCCGTTTTTTATTGAAGGAATGTTATTAGGTGTAGTAGGAGCCTTAGTTCCTATTCTCATTATTGGGTTTGGTTATTCGTATCTCTATACTAACTGGGGATCGCGGATTGAGATCATGCTCTTCTCGTTAGTTCCTGTATTCCCATATATGTGGCAAATAGCAGGGTTGTTAATCGCGATAGGTGCTTTTATCGGGGTATGGGGAAGTATGATGTCGGTTCGAAAGTTTTTAAAAGTATAAACCATAAAGTAGCTGCTGAAAAAAGGGTGTGAGGGCAGACTCACACCTTATACATAGTCGGCTACTGCTCAAGTAGCCAATGCAAGGATAAAAGAAAAGGTCTGATCAAATAAAAGGAAGCAGGAAAAAGGGGGAGCGACTAGATGAAAAGGAAAATCGGGCTAGTAGCTGTAGCTGTATTACTGACCGTTGGATCTTTTGGATTAGAAGGGATTAGTCCAAAAGTTTTAGCAAACAGTGAGCTTCGTAATGAAATATCGGATGTCGAAAAAGAACGTCAACAATTGAAGTCGGAGCAAGCAAAAGCTCAAGCCGAACTAGACAAGCTTAAAGAGGAAATGCAGGAATTAACGAATGAAATTAAACGTATAGATGAGGCAGTAGCTGAAACGAATCAAAAAGTACGTGAGAAGCGAAATGAAATTGAAGAAGTACAAGCTGAGATTGAAGAGCTTCAAGAAGAAATTAAAGTATTAGAAGAGCGAATTGCAGAACGTGATGAGCTTCTAAAAGATCGTGCTCGCTCGATGTATCAAACGGGTGGTTCGGTTAATTATTTAGAAGTTATTCTTGGTGCGAAAACGTTTAGTGATTTCCTTGACCGTGTGAGTGCGTTATCTGTTATTGCTCAACAAGATCGCAATATCCTAGATGCGCATATTGAAGATCACCTATTGCTTGAAGAAGCTAAGGCACAGGTTGAGTTAAAACTTGAAAAACTAGAAGGTCATTTAGAAGAATTAGAGAATCTAATGGCTGAATTAGAATCACAGCGCAAGGAAAAAGACCGTGTTATGGGTCAACTGCAAGATAAAGAAGGCGAACTTCATGCTGATCTTCAAGGACTTGAAGGCGAAGATGAAATTTTACGCTTACAAGAAGCGGCTTTGAAAAAAGAGTTAGCGGCAGCTGAAGCTGCAGAAGCAGAGCGTAAAAAACAAGAAGAAGAAGCAGCTGCAGCAGCTGCAGCAGAGTTAGCATCACGTAGCTCGAGTGGTTCAAGTTCAAGTTCGAGCTCAAGCTCAAGCTCAAGCGGTTCGTCTACAAGTTCGAGCGGCGGTTCTACACAAGTTCATAGTGCACCTGCTGTAACGGGTTCTGGCTTCATGCGTCCGGCAACAGGTTCGATTACGTCTGGCTATGGTCCACGAGCGTTCTCAGGTGGTCGTATGCACTATGGAATTGATATTGGTAAAAATGGTCGTACTGGTGATGTACCAGTCGTAGCTGTTCAATCTGGAACGGTGGTTCAATCTTATTATTCTTCTAGTTACGGAAATACCGTTTTAATCGCTCACCAAGTGAACGGTCGCTTAGTGACAACGTTATACGCTCACTTAGAGAATCGTGAAGTTTCTGCTGGTCAGAGCGTTTCAAAAGGCCAACGTCTTGGTCTAATGGGGAACACAGGTCATTCATTTGGCGCGCATCTTCATTTTGAAGTTCATGAAGGCGGCTGGAATGGGGCAAAATCAAATGCTGTTGACCCTATGCGTTATCTACCCTAATTAGCCTATAGTTAAACCTCATCGCTCTTATTTATGGGTGATGGGGTTTTGACTTATTAAAAATTCTTTACTAAAATAAAGAAGGAACATAACTCGTACAAGTAGAACATACAATTTAATGACCCTTAAATGTGTCGTGGTTTCTAGCTGGGTTTTATTAAAAGGGCACGCTAGAGTGAGAAAAGGATAGCGGAGGCATTGCACGATTGGTGTAGTGCCTCTTGCTTATAGAAGTGTGTCATGTAATCGCTCGTTTGCTTAATAAAGGATGGATCGTCCATATATGAGCGTGAGTATGGCATTATCATTTGAATGTTCTAGACATGGTGGGAGTTGGTAGAAGTGAATAAGAAGCAGTTGTTGATGATTGTAGCTGCCGTGATGGTTTTGGGCGCGTTTGGCTTTTATTTTCAAACAGCGCAACCAAGTATTGAAACGGATTCTGCTGCCACAGGCAGTTCGGAAGTGAAGTCGGAAGCATCGAATGAAGAACTAGTAGCAAAATTTGAAAAAGCGTTAGCGATTATTCAAGAGCAATATGTCGAAGAAGTGAGTGAACAAGAACTATATGAAGGTGCGATTGAAGGAATGCTCCGTACCCTTGATGACCCTTATTCGGTGTATATGGATCAGGAAACAGCGACTCAATTTGTCGAATCACTCGGTTCTCATTTTGAGGGGATCGGCGCTGAAGTGAGTATGACTGACGGAAAAGTAACGATCGTTGCTCCATTCCGCGAGTCTCCAGCTGAAAAAGCAGGATTGCAACCGAACGACAAAATTATACGAATTGATGGGGAGTCGATTGAAGGGCTTTCTCTTTACGAAGCGGTTTTGCAAATTCGCGGTGAAAAAGGCACGACGGTTAACTTGACGATTGAACGTGCTGGATCTAGTGAGCTATTCGACATTCCCGTGGAACGAGGATTAATCCCGATTGAAACGGTCCGTTCTGATGTGATTGAGCAAGATGGCAAAACGTTAGGATTATTAGAGATTACATCGTTCTCTGAAGATACAGCTGAGCGTTTTAAAGAAAAACTAACAGAACTAGAAGCACAAGGGATGGATGGACTGCTTATTGATGTTCGAGGAAATCCTGGTGGCTATTTAAATGCAGTTGAAGATATTGGGAAACTCATTATCCCAGGTGGTACACCTATCGTGCAGATTGAAAACAGAGACGGCGAGAAGGTTCGTTATGTATCCAATCTAGACGAGAAAAAGCCGTACCCGATTATTGGAATTACGGATCGTGCTTCCGCTTCAGCCTCTGAGATTTTAGCGGGTGCCTTAATTGAAGGTGGCGGTTATGATGTTGTTGGTGAGCAAACGTTTGGGAAAGGAACGGTCCAACAAACCATTAAGCTGGGTGATGGCAGTGAATTAAAGTTATCGTTATTCAAGTGGTTAACATCAGCAGGAAATGACATCAACGGAGAAGGGGTTATGCCAACGGTGGAAGTAAAACAACCGGATTACTTCTATACGGCGCCATTATCTGTCGGTGATGCAGGTGTGTGGCGAGTGGATATGATGAGCGAACAAATTAGAAATGCGCAAATGATGCTAAAGGGTCTAGGATTAGAGCCGGGTCGTGATGATGGTTACTTTAATGAGCAAACGAAGCAAGCCGTAACCGCCTTCCAACGTGATCATGGTTTGGATGCGACGGGTGAAATCGACGAAGAGACAGCCTCACTCATTCAACAAAAGGTGGTCGAGCAAGTTCGCGAGCGCGACAACGATCTACAGCTTCAAACAGCCATTCAATTATTGGTCAAACAAGTTAGTGAATAACTTTTAATAAAGGAACCGACCAAGTTGTGTCGAATCTATAAGGTACATCCTTCTATCATTTGAAGGATGTACCTTTTTGCATAAATATGGTACGTTAAGCACAGGAACAAATAGTTGAAGGAGTTACAACTATGTTAATAGATATTCTACAAACGATAGGCATCTTTTTCTTTTCTTTTCTTTTCAACCCGATTTTGTATATAGGCATGCTCGTTATTTATTTTCTAGCACGAAAACGAGTCCAAGAAGAACGCCAATCCTTTCACACAAAGGTATTTAAAGAGGTGGCTGATTTCTCGATTCCTTTTTTGCCTGCTTTATTGGCAGGGGTGTATGTGTCCATTGTGACGATTGCCCTCGGAATTGTGATTTCATGGGAGTGGGTAGCCGCTCTAGCCGTTGTCTATCTCTTGCTTTTGGTGACGAGGCAGATCCAGTGGTTGACATCTACATTTGCACTTGGGTTATTGTTGCTTTTTTATGGAATGGAACCACTGCTTGTCCATGTGGATGTGTTCACGCCGATTTATGCCGAGCTGACGCAAATTCCTCTTCAAGCAGTTGCGAGTTTGCTAGTTTTGCTCATGCTTGCTGAAGGCTTTCTCATTCGCTTTAACGGGGCAACCTATACATCCCCAAGGCTTGAAAGAAGCAAGCGTGGGAAATGGATTGGGCTTCATGTATCGAAACGACTATGGATTGTCCCGATCGTGTTGTTTCTTCCTGATGGGATCATTCCGACGATTCCGTATTGGCCGACTCTATCAATGGGCGAAATGACCTTACAGCCTGTTTTCATCCCATTTTTAATTGGCTTTCATCAACGGG
The DNA here is from genome assembly GCF_028610705.1 of Halalkalibacter alkalisediminis. Taxonomy (GTDB): domain Bacteria; phylum Bacillota; class Bacilli; order Bacillales; family Bacillaceae_D; genus Halalkalibacter; species Halalkalibacter alkalisediminis. The sequence goes on along the minus strand of NZ_JAQQWT010000004.1, from coordinate 247,877 downwards.
TTAAAGGGTCGATCCCTAGCTTACCCGTTAAAGCAACAGGGGTACGTGTCATTGGTTTAAGTTTATTTATGGTGATCTTTGCGATTGGAAGCTTTTTTGTACCGATTTTGGCTGTCGTCCTAGGAGGACTGGCGATCGTTGGCCGTGAGTGGCTCTCGTATCAAGCGAAAGTGCGTGAAGAAAAGCAACCGATTTATTTTGCGACTCAAGCAAAAGGCTGCATCATTCTTGGTGTGCTTCCTAATAGCCCAGCTGAAAAGATGAAGCTTGCCATCGGGGAGAAGATTGTGAAAATAAATGGTCGAGCGGTTAACAACGAAACGACTTTTTATGAGGCTTTGCAAATCAATTCGGCTTATTGTAAATTAGAAGTGTTGAATCACGATGGGGAGATTCGTTTTGCCCAAGGAGCACTCTATGACGGTGAACATCATCAATTAGGCGTGCTGTTGGTGAAGGATGATGTGGTGTTGCAGGATTCGATTACGTGAGAGTTGAGACTAGCCCGTTTAGGGTTAGTCTTTTTTTGTTGTGGGGGGGGGGGGCGTGTGGGGTGCGGATTACGGGTTACGTGCTGCCGAATATAGTAAGCAGCTTCTGAGTGGACATCTATCCCGTTAGTCGGCATGTTTATAGAGGAATTTTGATTGTTTTGGGCAAATAAGGGATTCTATGTCCGCCAAAGTAAATATAGGTCATATAACTCTTAATCTCTTTTTCTTTTGTGAACCGTTTATTGAAGGTTAATCTTTATATTTGACAAATAGCATAGTCATTTTGACAATTATAGTTGTCAAAATGACTATGATCATATATATTATTAGTGAGGTAGGTGGAAAAAAGTGTTAAAAAATCGTTTGAAAGCACTACGTGCGCGTGATGGCTATAATCAAACGACCTTGGCTAAGAAAATTAACGTATCTAGACAAACGATTAGTTTGATTGAGCGGGGCGATTATGCACCATCCGTTACGATTGCGCTAGCTTTAGCGAGATTATTTGATGTAACCGTAGAAGACATTTTTCAGCTTGAAGGGGAGGATTTAGATGAAGAATAGAACGATAAAAGGTGTACTAATCATTTTGGGTTCTGCAGTGTTAGGTTTTTTAGCATTTTATTTTGGACTGTTTTTAAGAGATTCAGATCTGGTTTTTGACAGTGAATTTGTTGGATCAATGATTTTATATGGGGCAGTGGCCATGTTTTTTCTTTTGATTTTGCTATTTATCCTTACTCGGAGACAATTGAGAAAAGAAATACTGATTGCAGATGATGATGAGAAGGAAGAATACGTCATGAATAAAGTGTCTGATTTAATTGGCTATAGCTCATTCATGCAATTATTAAGTATTCTTATATTTTCGCTAACGTTAATTAATTTGCTTCATTCTGATGGTCTAAGCCAGATTTTCATTCTCGCTGGCTCATGGTTACTAATTGTAATAGCCAATTTCTTTTTAAGAATGAGTTTCAAAGACAATAATTATTATCTCCCAGATTTGAAGTACTTTTATAAAAAGAATGAGTCGATCACCAGTTATGTAAGTCGTTTGGATGAGGCACAGAAGTGGCACGTCTATAAGTATTGTTTTTCAATCGTAGAAAAGCTGAAAATCCTATTTCTTGCTGCCTTTGGGATCGCTGTTTTTGTAACAGTTGCTTTTGATCTTTCGCTTCACTTGCTACTTGGTGTTATGACGTTATGGTTTATTTTTCAATACATCACCATTCGTGAAAGTAAAAGAGCGAGAATTTAAGAAGAGTGGGGGATTGCGACAGGCAAGTCTATTGGAGGCTTGCCTGTAGGTTAAAGCAGAATAGATATTTAATAAGCACAAAGAGTTAGTTTTTAACCGCCGTCTTCACCGCTTTCACTTCATATAACGCTCCTTCAGACGAAAGAACATAATCCGGCTTTGGCTTCCCGAGGTTCGCTTTATGTCCGGCAATATGAGCATCGCTCTTTTCCCATTGCTTCCAATAAGCCTCTGATTCCCAGCGGACTTGGATGACGACTTCTTCGTCGCCGCGTCTCACTTTTTTGACCAAAACGGTTAGATCAACAAAACCTTCTTGTTCTTCGATGATGCCAGCTTGACTAAAGCGTTGCACGACTTGATTAGAATGACCTTCTGTGACGACCGTTTTTCTAATTTGAACAAACATTTAAACAAATCCCACCTTTTCTTCTTTTCACCATTATAAATGAAAATGATAATCATTGTCTATTATTTTGTGCGACGTAGAAACGGTCAGACATAGGTGGAATTCATTTACTTACATGACGAATGCTTAGTATTATATTATGAAAATATGTAGTATGATAGTAAAGAGCAAAAAGATCGTTTCAAAGGAGTTTGAATAGTTGAATGACGGACATAGTCCTTGCGCTAATCATTCCTTTTCTATTAATGGTTGTGGTGACAAGAGTTGCCTTTAGTGTCATAGGAGCAAGCATAGTAACCTGGATGGTCTGCTTGGTTGTTTTGCCGGTGCAATCATGGATAGTTGGAATTATTGCCTTCATATCATTTGTAATAGGTTTTTTCGTATCAAAAGAAAGACTAAAGAAAAAGCCAGGCATGTAAGAGAGACGGTTGATATCGTCTCTTTTTTTTTGCGTTGGAGTGCAGGTTGGCTAGTTCGAATGCGGAATGCGATTAATAGTCGGGACGGAGAGATTTATCATTCAGATCGCTAGTTTATAGTCGGAACCGAGTCATTTATAATCAGGAACCACGTATATAATTGAACCGTACATCCAATCAACCTAATTTCTGTAAAAAAACTAAAACAGATGTTCGTATTATTTGCTTTTCATCTAGTGAGCTATGGTATAATACAGCTACTTATGAACAGTTCGTTAGGAGGTTATTTGTCTTGAGTGAAACGTTTGAACTTCAATCAGCTTATCAGCCAGAGGGAGACCAGCCAGAAGCGATTAAGAAAATAGTAGAAGGCATTAAAAGAGGAGAAAAGCATCAAACGTTGCTTGGGGCAACGGGGACAGGGAAGACGTTTACGATGTCCAATGTTATTCAACAAGTCAATAAGCCGACGTTGATTATGGCTCATAATAAAACGCTCGCGGGTCAGCTCTATAGTGAGTTCAAGGAGTTTTTTCCGAATAATGCGGTTGAGTATTTTGTTAGTTATTATGATTACTATCAGCCAGAGGCGTATGTGCCGAGTTCCGATACGTTCATTGAAAAAGATGCGAGCATTAATGATGAGATTGATAAACTCCGACACTCGGCGACGAGCGCTCTTTTTGAGCGAAGTGACGTCATTATCATTGCGAGTGTGTCGTGTATTTACGGTTTAGGTTCGCCGGAAGAATATCGTGATCTCGTCGTATCCCTCCGTCTTGGAATGGAGTTGGATCGCAATGAGCTTCTTCGCAAACTAGTTGACATTCAATATGACCGTAATGACATTAACTTTACTCGCGGTACGTTTCGAGTGAGAGGCGATGTTGTTGAAATCTTTCCTGCATCAAGAGATGAGCAATGCATTCGAGTGGAGTTTTTTGGAGACGAAATCGACCGGATGACAGAGGTTGACGCTTTAACGGGTGAAATCAAAGGTGAACGAAATCATATTGCAATTTTTCCAGCTTCCCACTTCGTAACGCGTGAAGAAAAGCTTAAAAAGGCGATTGCCAACATTGAAGTCGAGCTTGAGGAACGTTTGAAAGAGCTTCATGAACAAGGGAAGTTACTAGAAGCCCAGCGCCTCGAACAACGGACTCGTTATGATATTGAAATGATGGCAGAGATGGGCTTTTGTTCGGGTATCGAGAATTACTCTCGTCATTTAACGTTGCGTGAAGCTGGGGCAACTCCTTATACATTAATTGATTTCTTTCCTGAAGACTTCCTTTTAATTATGGATGAGTCACATGTTTCATTGCCGCAAGTACGAGGAATGTATAACGGAGACAGAGCGCGAAAGCAAGTTCTAGTCGATCATGGTTTCCGCTTACCGTCTGCCCTTGATAATCGACCTTTGCAGTTTGCAGAGTTTGAGAAAAAAGTCAGTCAAGCGGTTTATGTATCAGCGACGCCGGGTCCTTATGAGATGGAGCATACGCCGGAAATGGTCGAACAAATCATTCGTCCGACGGGCTTACTTGATCCGACGATTGATGTTCGGCCGATTGAAGGACAAATCGATGATCTCATTGGTGAGATCCATGCACGGACAGAGAAAAACGAGCGGGTTCTCGTGACGACGTTAACAAAGAAAATGTCTGAGGATTTAACCGACTATTTAAAAGAAATAGGCATTCGAGTGCGGTACTTGCATTCGGAGGTTAAGACGTTAGAACGGATCGAGATCATTCGTCAGTTGCGGATGGGGACGTTTGATGTGTTGATCGGGATTAACTTGCTGAGGGAAGGTTTGGATATCCCGGAAGTATCGCTTGTAGCGATTCTGGATGCGGATAAAGAAGGCTTCTTACGTTCTGATCGCTCGTTGATTCAAACGATTGGACGTGCGGCACGTAACGCGAACGGACATGTGATTATGTACGCCGATAAAATCACGAAATCGATGAATCTTGCTCTAGAGGAAACAAAGCGTCGTCGTACGATTCAGCAAGAGCACAATGAAAAGCATGGCATTACGCCGATGACGATTCAAAAGAAAATTCCAGAAGTGATTCAAGCGACACACGTAGCTGAAGACGGTGAAACAGTGACCTACGCCGCTCCTGCCCAGAAGCTCAATAAGAAAGAAAGACAAGCAATGATTGAGCGGATGGAAAAAGAAATGAAGGATGCAGCGCGTGAATTGAACTTTGAACGAGCCGCTGAGCTTCGCGATCTCGTTCTTGAACTAAAGGCGGAGGGGTGAGGAAATGGCTTTAGATAACATCGTAGTAAAAGGAGCACGCTCTCACAATTTAAAAAATATAGATGTGACGATTCCACGCGATAAGCTCGTTGTGTTAACGGGCTTATCGGGCTCGGGGAAATCGTCCCTTGCGTTTGATACGATCTACGCAGAAGGGCAAAGGCGCTATGTCGAGTCGCTCTCTGCTTATGCGCGTCAGTTTTTAGGCCAGATGGACAAGCCAGATGTTGATGCGATTGAAGGCTTGTCGCCTGCTATTTCGATTGACCAAAAAACAACGAGCCGAAATCCTCGTTCCACAGTTGGAACGGTGACGGAGATTTTTGATTATTTGCGCTTGCTATATGCGCGTATCGGAAAACCGGTTTGTCCGAAACATGGCATTGAAATATCGTCGCAAACGATTCAACAAATGGTTGACCGTCTGATGGAATATCCAGAGCGAACGAAAATGCAAATCCTTGCTCCACTTGTGTCCGGTCGCAAGGGCACGCATGTCAAAGTGTTAGAAGACATGAAAAAGCAAGGCTATGTCCGTGTGCGTGTTGACGGAGAAATGCGTGAAGTTGCGGAAGAGATTGAATTAGAAAAAAACAAAAAGCATTCGATTGAAGTCGTCATTGACCGAATTGTGATTAAAGAAGGGATTGAGACGCGGTTAGCCGATTCATTAGAATCGGCACTGACGCTTGCAGATGGTCGCGTATTGGTGGATGTCATTGATCAAGAAGAACTATTATTCAGTCAGCATCATGCTTGTCCGGAATGTGGTTTTTCGATTCCTGAACTTGAGCCAAGAATGTTCTCGTTCAACAGTCCATACGGAGCGTGTCCTTCTTGTGATGGACTTGGGCACAAGCTTGAAGTCGATGTCGAAATGGTCGTGCCTGATCGGACGAAAACCTTGCGAGAACATGCGATTGCGGCTTGGGAGCCAACAAGTTCACAGTATTATCCGCAGCTGCTTGAAGCGGTGTGTGAGCATTATCAAATAGATATGGACCTACCTGTCGAGCAAATACCAGAAGCGCTTTTTGATAAAATTTTATATGGCAGCGGCACGGAACGAATTTATTTCCGCTATGAAAATGAATTCGGTCAAATCCGAGAAAATTTAGTCGCATTCGAAGGGGTCATCAGCAACATTGCCCGTCGCTACAAAGAGACAAGCTCCGATTACATTCGCGAGCAAATGGAAGGGTATATGACGCATAAGAACTGTCCGACTTGTAAAGGGTATCGCTTGAAAAAAGAAGCGCTCGCCATTTTCATTGGTGGTAGTCATATTGGACATGTGACCTCACTTTCTGTGAAAGATGCTAAAGTGTTTTTTGAACAGCTTGATCTGTCTGAAAAGGATGTCGCGATCGCGCGATTAATTTTAAAAGAAATCAATGATCGACTTGGATTTTTAATTAATGTCGGACTTGATTATTTGTCGTTAAGCCGTTCAGCAGGTTCCCTCTCAGGTGGAGAAGCACAGCGGATTCGTCTGGCAACACAAATAGGTTCCTCGCTAATGGGAGTGCTCTATATTTTGGATGAGCCGTCGATTGGACTTCATCAACGAGACAATGACCGCTTAATTGAGACGCTTGAGCATATGCGTAATCTCGGCAATACCCTGATTGTCGTTGAGCATGATGAGGATACGATGATGGCCGCTGATTATGTTATTGATATCGGTCCAGGTGCAGGTGTCCACGGTGGTCAAATTACTGCCCAAGGAACGCCAGAGGAAATTATGAACGATGATAATTCGCTAACCGGTCAATATTTATCGGGTAAGAAGTTTATTCCGGTTCCAAGTGTTAGACGTGAATCCGATAATCGCTCGTTTACCGTCAAAAAAGCAACGGAAAACAACCTCAAAGGAGTTACCGTGGAATTTCCACTTGGTTTGTTTATCGCTGTAACGGGCGTGTCGGGTTCTGGCAAGAGTACGTTGATTAATGAGATTCTTTATAAAGCATTGGCGCAAAAGCTTCACCGTGCCAAAGAGAAACCAGGTCAGCATAAAGAGATTATTGGCCTTGAGCAAATTGATAAGGTCATAGAGATCGACCAATCGCCTATCGGACGGACGCCGCGTTCCAATCCAGCAACGTATACGGGTTTGTTTGACGACATTAGAGACGTCTTTGCGATGACAAATGAGGCGAAGGTACGTGGGTATAAAAAAGGGCGCTTCAGTTTTAACGTGAAAGGCGGACGTTGTGAAGCGTGCCGTGGCGATGGAATTATTAAAATTGAGATGCACTTTTTACCGGATGTGTACGTGCCTTGTGAAGTGTGTGAAGGGAAAAGGTACAACCGCGAAACGCTAGATATTACGTATAAAGGCAAAACCATTGCGAATGTGCTTGAGATGACGGTGGAAGAGGGGCTTGAGTTTTTCGCCAATATTCCAAAGATCAATCGAAAAATTCAAACGCTTGTGGATGTTGGTCTCGGTTATATTAGACTTGGTCAACCGGCTACAACTTTATCAGGTGGAGAAGCGCAGCGTGTAAAGCTTGCCTCGCAGCTTCATAAACGAGCAACAGGCCGGACGATCTATATTTTAGATGAACCGACAACCGGTCTTCATGTTGATGACATTGATCGTTTGTTAAAAGTGTTGCAGCGTTTAGTTGATAATGGAGATACCGTCCTTGTCATTGAGCATAATCTTGACGTCATCAAAACGGTCGACCACATCATTGACCTTGGCCCTGAAGGTGGCGATAAAGGGGGCCAACTTGTTGCACAAGGAACCCCAGAAAAAGTCGCAGAAGTCGCAGGCTCTTACACCGGAAAGTACTTGAAGCCTGTCCTAGAACGGGACAAAGCGCGGATGGATCAATGGATTCAAGAAAAACAATTGCAAAAAAGTTAACGAGTTTTGTAGAACATAATCGTGGGCAATGAGGATTATGTGTCTGCATTAGTGTATTCTCATATCCTTAAAACTAGCTCTGAGTATTTACTTAGGGCTAGTTTCCTATAGGGAAAATAAAAAAATAAAAAGTGAAACATTATTTGCGCTACTATCGTAATACAATAGTGTGAGAAGAAATGATCGATGTGAGTCATACTAAGAGGATGAAGCTATATTTGTAAAAAAGCCGATGAAATTGTTCAAATCAAATAAGGGAGTGAACGATGTTGGAAGAACGTAAAATGATTTTGAAGATGATTGAAGACGGGAAGATTACGGCTGAAGAAGGACTTAAATTACTAGAAGCGATTGATAAACCGGGTCCGACAAGTCAAGCAGAGCCTCAGGCGAAAGAGGTATCAACGAAAGTGAATTGGGATGAAGGCGAGAGCTACCGGGAGCGTGCACGTCAAAGCGCTTCGTCCACGACCAATTTGTTTACTTCTTTTATTGAGAGTGCGATTCAAAAAATTAAAGATGTCGATTTAGACTTTAATTTTGGCCCTCATGTGGTCGTTGATCATATTTTTCAGCATCGTGATGTTGCTCCGACTTCGATTGATGTGTCTTTAGAGAATGGGTCGATTACGTTTAAGCCATGGGAAGAAAAAGATATTCGTGTCGAGTGTCAAGCGAAGGTTTATCGAGTAAGGGATACAGAGGAAGCAAGACGTGTATTTTTGCAAGAGACGTCTTTCCGTGTCGATGAGCGAAAAATGTTGTTTCATACAAAGACGAAATCAATCAAAGTACAGACAACGGTTTACGTTCCAAGAGTGACGTTCTCCCATCTCAAGCTTTATACGTTCAACGGCCAAATTACGGGTGAGAAGATTGATGTGGATACGTTTGATGTTAATGCGGTGAATGGCGCCCTAACGTTTACGGGAGTGAAAGGCAAGAAAGTTATTGCTGAAACGGTACACGGTGCGATTGATTTCAAGCAAATCACGATCGATGTATTTGATGCTAAAACGATCAACGGTGGCATAACGATTGCCGGTCAAGTTCAGGATGTCGACGTGGAAACCGTGAATGGTTCCATCACTTATAATCTCGATGATTTAGTTGAATCAGGTTATGCCGATCTGAAAGCAACAACGGGCAGTATTCACTTATTTATTCCTAAATCAACAAGAGTCGAAGGAAAGCTGAAAACGAATGTCGGCGGCTTCACAGTTGATCTAACGGACTATGAAGTACTCGAAGAAAAGAAAGAGTTTGCACAAAAAACGATGAATTTCCTGGGAAATCAACAATCTTCGCCAAGATTGAAGTTAGTTGCTGCGACCAATACAGGTTCGGTGTTAATCCGAGATCAGAACGAAGGAAATAGATAGATCATAGATATGGTCTCTTACAAAACAAACAGAAAGTAGGTGAACCGAAATGAAACGATTGTTCCGATCACAATACGATCGAAAATTAGCTGGCATATGTGGTGGGCTTGCTCAATATATGAATATTGATCCAACCCTTGTACGATTGCTAGCCGTTATTTTATTTTTTGTTTCTGGGGTGTTTCCGTTTATTCTTGGCTATATCATTGCCGTATTCATCATTCCAAATGAAGAGGACGTGAGAGAATCATGAGATGGTTGATTGGTCTCATTATTAACGCCGTCATTTTAATGGGAATTGCCTATGTATTTGATGGGTTTGAACTGTCGGGTTTTGGAGCTGCTGTTATTGCCAGTTTGCTTCTATCGATTGTAAACGCGATTGTCAAACCGATCCTTGTCATTCTGACGCTGCCGATTACGGTGGTAACCCTTGGTTTATTTTTATTCGTGATCAGTGCACTGACGTTAATGCTAACAGCGGCTTTAATGGGAAGTGCGTTTATCATTGATGGCATTGGTATGGCTATTTTAGCTTCGATCTTGATTGCGATTATTCAAACATTTGTCGTGAAACCGCTGAGAAAAAGATCTTAAACAAAAATCTGACTCTTCCTGATAAGAGTCAGATTTTTTGATGTGAACGATAAGCAATACGCAGTCTTCTTGCATATCTTTTTTTGCTAAAGACAAATTAAAGGGTGGCACATCCGTATTAGTTTCTATACTCTTACGATTACCTTTCTCATTTCACGTGGATTTATAGCCTTAATAAGAAAAGCGAATAACACTCCAGTTCCAGAAAATGAAAGTGGGATTGGAGTATTATCATTGTAATAAACCAATAAAACAACTCGGAATAGAATGTTTTATAGCTATCCAACTATTTACATGATAGAATAGTTGGAAAAGGGAATAAAGGGGTTAATCGTTTTGTTGAATCGGATGTTCAAGTCAAAAAAATCGATTTTCATCTATTTAATGATTACGCTGTTACCTGCCATTGGAATTAGTTACGTATTAGCTCTTTCTGATATGCAAGAGCAGGAAAGAGAGTATAGGAATCAAGCATATAAATATGCGAACCAGCATGTGAATGACATAGAAAGATTAATTGGTGAAACGGTTAGTCGGCTAGATATGTTAGCGACTTTAACGAATCTGAGCGCTGATCATTTAGATCACATAGAAGAAATCTTAACGAGAACCCATGAAAAAGACATTCGTTTTTCTGGTTTTTACTGGGGGAATCCTGAAGGGGATTTATTAGTAGGATCGAATGGCCTTTCTGCACCCATTAATGTGTCAGATCGAAAGTATTTTCAAGAGGCAATGAAGCGAGGACGTTATACAATATCCCCAGCGCATATCGGCCGGGTTACAGGACGATTTATTATTACGATCGCCACACCCGTTTTTCAAAATGAGAACATTAGTGGCGTATTATTTGCTAGCTTAAGAATAGATAAAATCGAACAGGCGATTAAGCAAAACATAAATGGTGAGATCATTTCTGTCTCAGATGATATTGGACAAACTTTAGTCCAAACAAGTAAATTACCATTTGAGGGAAATGTGTATAGCGAGACAATTGAAATGTCCATCTTACCATGGACAATTACAGCATATGTCATTCCAGAAAATGAATCCTTTTTTGAACGAGCACTTCTTAAGAACTTGGTGATACTCCTTGTTTTGACTCATATCGTATTTTTGATCTTGCACTATTTCCTCTTAAAGCAAAGAATAATACGGGAAAAAGAGCAAAACGAAAGACACAAAATCGTGTTGGTTGAAAATCTAGCAGCAAGTACAGCTCATGAGATAAGAAACCCTTTAACGGGCATTAAAGGGCTCATTCAATTATTAAGTGAGAAGTACAAAGATGAGAAAGATCAGCTTTATTTTAATATCATATTAGGTGAAGTTAATCGGATTAACACCATCGTTAGTGAAATGCTGTTATTAGGAAAACCAACTGCCCATTCGTTAGCGACTTGCAACATCAATGACATTATTCAAGAAATTGAACCGATTATCAGGTCGGAGGCTAATTACAGCAGTATTCGCGTGTCGATCGAGTACTCTACAAAGGAACTTCCGATTTCGTGTGTAAAAGATCATATGAAACAAGTGTTCTTAAATCTAGTGAAAAATTCTCTAGATGCCGTCAATAGCGAAGGTGAGGTTGTCATATCGATAGACAAAGAAGGGGATCATTGTTTGATTAAAGTGGTTGATAATGGAGGCGGGATGTCGGCACAAGTTCTAAGACAAGTATTTAATCCATTTTTTACGATGAAGGAAAATGGTACAGGACTAGGATTAGTTGTTTGTAAACGAATCATTGAATCCTATGGTGGAAAAATTGCGATCAACAGTGAACTCGATAGAGGGACTGTCGTTGAACTCCGCATTCCACTAGTAGAAGAGCGTTAAAAACACCAAGACACCCTTTTAAAGAGGTTGTCTTGGTGTTTTTACTTTTTAATTGTGTCCTATGCCCAATAAGAACCCCAATGCTTCATTTCTTTAATGATTTTATGTAAGGAATGACCTTTTTCTGTTAGCTCATATTCAACGGTAACGGGTACGGTCGGATAAACGGTTCGAACTAATACTTCTTGGTTTTCTAAGTGTCTGAGTGTATCTGTTAAAGCCTTTGGACTGACTTTTGAAATCGCTTTTTGTAATTCGCCAAAACGCTTCCGTCCGCAAAATAATTCTCTTAATACGAGAAATGACCACTTTCCCCCAATAACACTCAGCGCTTTTTCAATGGAACATTCAATCTCTAACGGTTCTTGTTCTTTTACATTCGCCATACAGCACCTCTTTTTCTATTGTATAGTAGCTATAAACTTTATAGTAATGCAAGTTGATGTTATTATATCAAAAATTGTTGCGTAATGGTTTAACCGTTTTAGAAAGCGTATACTTTTTTTGAGAGGTTTTTTGTTGCACTCAATTTTTTATAAAAGGAGAGTAGCCAAATGAAATACCGTAAGCTTGGTAAAACCGATTTACATGTGTCTGCCGTTGGAATTGGAACCTGGCAATTTGGTGGTGAATGGGGAAAAGAATTCACTCAAAAGGAAGTCGATGAAATCCTTGAGAAAGCCAAGGAAATGGGAATCAACTTAATTGATACAGCAGAATGTTACGGAGACCATCTTTCTGAGTCCTTAATCGGTCAGTATTTAGCACTAGGAAAAAGAGAAGATTGGCTCGTTGCTACGAAGTTCGGACATCATTTTCATGAGAATTTCACGCGTACGAGTCATTGGTCTGCTAAAGAGGTAGTCAAACAGTTAGACGACTCTTTAAAAGCTCTTCAAACCGAATACGTTGATCTTTATCAATTCCATTCAGGGAGTGATGAGGAATTTAAAAACGACGACTTATGGACGGCGTTAGATAAGCAAATTGAAGCAGGAAAAGTTCGTCATCTCGGGGTGTCGATTGGAAGCAATGATAATCTCCTGCAAACAGGCTTAGCAAGTGAAGTGAATGCACAAGTCATTCAAGTCGTGTACAACCGTTTGGACCGAAAACCTGAAGAACGGGTGTTTCCTTCTTGTGAAAAACAAGAATTAGGTGTGCTCGCACGCGTTCCATTAGCGAGTGGATTTCTAAGTGGGAAGTATAAGCCAGGAGTTGTCTTTGAGTCAAACGATGTTCGCCATAGACAAGAGGAGCAAGAGGTAGCCAAGCAACTTAAATTAGTGGAAGAGATTCAACGTCATGAAGTTCCTGAAGGCGTAAACATGGCGGAATGGGCCCTTGCCTGGTGTTTGCGACACCCAGCGGTCACGAGTGTCATCCCTGGCTGTAAAGATGTCAAACAAGTCGAACTGAATGCAAGAGCTGCAACCCTTGTTACGGATAAGCATCCACAAGCGGTTGCGCTATAAACGAGGGGATTCATTACATTTTAGAGCATAGGTATGATGTGGTCCATGCCGTTATAAACATCTCAAAAACACCATGTCGACATTTTAATAAAAACGAGGAGAGATCATTCATGAAAAATTTACAAAGTACAACGACCTTACATAATGGAGTGAACATGCCATGGTTGGGCTTAGGGGTTTTCAAAGTCCAAGAAGGCGAAGAAGTTGTCGCATCAGTGAAAGCGGCGATCGATGCGGGGTATCGAAGCATTGATACAGCGGCTATTTATCAAAATGAAGAAGGCGTCGGTCAAGCGATTGCAAAAGCGAGCGTACCACGTGAAGATTTGTTTATTACGTCTAAAGTATGGAATTCGAATCAAGGATTTGATCAGACATTAGCTGCTTTTGATGAAACAATGGGGAAATTAGGATTAGACTATTTAGACCTTTATTTGATTCATTGGCCAGTTCCTGCGGAAGGGAAATTCGTTGATACGTGGAAAGCACTTGAGAAGCTTTATAAGGATGGGCGAGTTCGTGCGATTGGCGTGAGTAATTTTCAGATTCATCACCTTGAAGAGTTGATCGCAAATAGTGAGATTACACCAATGGTTAATCAAGTCGAATACCACCCAAGACTAACACAAACAGATCTATTAGCCTTTTGTAAGCAAAACAAAATCCAACTTGAAGCATGGTCGCCACTCATGCAAGGGGAACTTCTTGATGAACCAACGTTAGTCGAAATCGCAAACAACCATCAGAAGTCTACGGCTCAAGTGATCCTTCGTTGGGATTTACAAAATGGAGTGGTGACGATTCCAAAGTCAGTCAAGCCACATCGAATTGTTGAAAATGCCGATGTCTTTGATTTTGAATTGACCAAAGAAGAGATGGATCGCATTAGCGCGTTGAATCAAGACAAACGAGTGGGTCCCAACCCAGATGAATTTAATCGAGTATAAGCAATAGGAGGAGGATGTTTCTTGGTCTATCAAGCTAGTGACAAACGTTATGATAAAATGAAATACAACCGAACAGGACACTCTGGGTTATTGTTACCAGCCATTTCATTAGGTTTATGGCACAATTTTGGCGGGGTCGATACATTCGAAAATGGTCGTGCGATGCTACGTCGTGCCTTTGATTTAGGGGTCACGCATTTTGATTTAGCTAACAACTACGGCCCGCCTGCCGGTTCAGCGGAAGAAATGTTCGGATCCCTATTAAAAACGGATTTTGCTCCGTACCGAGATGAGTTAGTGATTTCAACGAAAGCGGGCTACTATATGTGGCCAGGTCCATATGGCGAGTGGGGTTCTAAGAAATATTTAATTTCAAGTCTTGATCAAAGTTTAAAACGCATGGGACTCGATTATGTCGATATTTTCTACTCTCATCGTCCAGACCCGAACACACCGCTTGAGGAAACAATGGGCGCGCTCGACCAAATCGTTCGTCAAGGAAAAGCGCTGTATGTCGGTATTTCGAGTTATTCAGCGGAACAAACGGCAGAAGCGATTCGCATTTTAGATGATCTTGGGACACCGCTTTTAATCCATCAACCGAATTATTCGTTGCTAGATCGTTGGATTGAAAATGGTTTACAAGATGTGTTGCAAGAAAATGGAGTCGGTTCAATTGCTTTCTGTCCACTTTCACAAGGACTTTTAACAAATAAGTACTTAAACGGCGTTCCTGCTGATTCAAGAGCAGCAAGTTCAACAGGAGCTCTAGGGGCAGATCAAGTATCAGAAGACGTTATTAGCAAAGTGAGACAACTAAATGACATTGCTGCAGATCGAGGCCAAAACCTTGCTCAAATGTCACTTGCTTGGGTGCTACGAGAAGGACGCGTCACATCGGCGCTCATTGGTGCGAGCAAAGTGAGTCAAATTGAAGAAAATGTGGCGGCTTTGAATCGTCTTGATTTCTCTAAGGAAGAATTGGCGAGAATTGAAGATGTGTTAAAAAGTTAGGTTAGAATAAAGATGACTCTACGCTCCTTTTTGCATAAGGAGCGTGGAGTTTTTTCAGCTACATAATCATCGCCTAATCGATCGCTTATCTGGTATGATAGGGGAAGCATACATATAGAGAATGAGGTGCAAACATGATTGCAAAAGAGATTGAACAAAATTTAACTCAAAGTTCTTGGATTCGTAAGATGTTTGAAGAAGGTCAACGTTTAAAAGCGATTCACGGAGAAGACAAGGTCTATGATTTTTCATTAGGAAATCCAATTATTGATCCCCCTCCTGCTTTCTTTAAAGCGTTGCAAGACTATGCTAACCATCCGTTAAAAGGTGGACATAGTTACATTCCGAACCAAGGCTTGGTCGAAGCGAGACAAAAGGTAGCAGCCCATCTAGAAGGTCGTTTTGGTTCGATTGGTGTCAATGAAAACACGGTCATTATGACTTCTGGAGCAGCGGGTGCATTAAATGTTGCTTTGAAAAGTATCCTAAATCCTGGCGATGAAGTGATCATCTTTACACCTTTCTTCGTGGAATATAGATTTTACGTTGGCAATGCGAATGGACAAGCTGTTTATTGCCCGTTAGCGGAAGACTTTACGATTGACTTGGACCTACTTGAGTCGAAGATTACCGACAAAACGAAAGCGATTATTTTAAACAATCCTCATAATCCTACAGGACAATTGCTGCCAGAAGCTGACTTAGTGGCATTCAACCAAGTGTTGCGGAAAAAAGAGGAGGAGCTTGGCACAGGCATTCATGTTTTATATGATGATCCTTACAGCCAGTTGATTTATGACGGGAAGGTACCGAATCCGTTTAATGCGATTGATAAATTATTTTACATTTCTTCGTTCAGTAAGGATTTAGGTCTTGCAGGGGAACGCCTTGGGTATATTGCGATTAGCCAATCATTGCAGGAAGCTGGAAACTACATGGCTGCGTTTGTGTTCTCAAACCGCACGCTTGGGTTTGGAAATGCGCCTGTGACGGTTCAACGTATGATTAGCAAGCTTGACTCGTTAACGGAAGAACAGAGTGAATACAAGCAACGTCGTGACGCGATGGTAAACGTGCTTGAGGAGGCTGGCTTTGACTTTGTTCAGCCAAAAGGCGGCTTTTTCATTTTCCCCAAATCGCCGATTGAAGATGATCAAGAATTCTGCCGCATCGCTGCAGAAGAATTTCAAATCCTACTCGTACCAGGAAGTGGCTTTGGTCGTGGCGGTCATTTCCGCTTGTCTTACAGTGTTCCATTTGAACAAATTGAACGAGCTAAAGATGAGTTTAAGCGCCTATATGCGCATTTTGCCAAATAAAGTACAAGCAGGGGGACACGAGGAATCGTGTCCTTTTCTGACTTAAAACGAGAACGATCATAAAAAAAGATGAGTGAAGTATGAAATGAATTAGGTTAAAACATGCTAAAATGGAAAACGTACTCCCTTATTTATATGGATATAGTTTGGTTCGAGTTCAACTTCAAAAAGCATAGAGATGATGAAGGTGGGATTAGAGAAGTGGCAAAAGTGACAGCAAATGACTTACTAGGACGTTTTAATTTAGAGTTAATCGCAGGAGAAGAGGGGATCTATCGCCCGATTACAACGAGTGACCTTTCAAGACCGGGGATTGAGATGGCTGGATATTTCACGTATTATCCGGCGAAACGATTGCAGTTATTAGGAAGAACGGAGCTTTCTTTTTTCGAGCAACTTAAACAACATGAAAAAGAAGAAAGAATGCTGAAGCTGTGTACATATGATACGCCTGGGATTGTGATCTCACGTGGATTAGAAGTGCCGCCTGAATTGATTAGCGCAGCAGAAAAAGTGGGAGTGCCTTTGCTTCGTTCTAATATACCAACAACACGATTAAGTAGTAGTATTACAACCTTCTTAGATAGTGAACTAGCGCCAATGACTGCCGTGCACGGGGTGCTTGTTGATATTTATGGGATTGGTGTGTTGATCACAGGAAACAGTGGTGTCGGGAAAAGTGAAACGGCTCTTGACCTTGTTCGCCGTGGTCATCGTCTTGTTGCCGATGATTCAGTTGAGATCCGCCAAGAAAATGAAGGGACACTCGTCGGTCGTTCGCCTGACTTAATTCAGCATTTACTTGAGATCCGTGGGTTAGGAATTATCAATGTGATGACTCTGTTTGGTGCCGGAGCGGTCCGTCCATTTAAACGAATTGTACTATGTATTAATCTAGAGCTTTGGGATCAGAAAAAAGCGTATGATCGTTTAGGATTAGAAGAAGAAAAAATGAAAATCATTGATACCGATATTACGAAGCTAACGGTTCCGGTTCGACCTGGACGTAACTTGGCTGTTATTATTGAGGTGGCAGCGATGAACTACCGTTTGAAGCGTCTTGGTTATGATGCAGCTCAAGAATTCTCACAGAGACTAACAGGCGTCATTGAAGAAGGAGATCATGACGAGTTTCATTAATGGAGTCTGTTCAAAAAGGGGTGATTTTTCCCTTTTTGAACAGACTCGAAGCAATGAGAGGAACCGCTACAGGGTTTTGAGCCTCTAGGAGTGGGGTGCTCCTAGAGGCATGTAGCGTGTGTAGCCATTGCCATCTTTTGAACTCGCTCTAATAGCAAAATGAAAAATAGAAGTAGATGAGGTGAAACCGTGGAAGAAACCATTCAACCATTAAGTAGAATCTTTTTAGAATTTGGTCCTTTTAAAATTTATTGGTACGGGGCCTTGATCGGCTTAGGTGTGTTTATTGGGTATTTAATTGCAACAAAGGAAGCAGTCAAGCGAGGGTTTCCGAAAGAAACCTATGCGGATTTGCTTTTATTCGCCCTCCCCATCGCGATTATCTCAGCTAGAATTTATTATGTCATTTTTAGATGGGAACAGTTTGCAGATGAACCGATCCGTGCCTTATATATATGGGAAGGCGGCCTAGCGATTCACGGCGGGGTCATTGGGGGGATGTTGACCGCGTATTTCTTCTGTAAAAAACGTGGATACTCGTTTTGGCAAATTGCCGATATTACCGCACCGAGTTTGATCTTAGCGCAAGCGATTGGCCGTTGGGGCAATTTTATGAATCAGGAAGTGTACGGGGGGCCTGTGACAAGGGAGTTTTTAGAAGGACTCATGCTACCTGAATTTATTATTAATCAAATGTATATAAATGGAACGTATTACCACCCGACGTTCTTGTATGAATCACTTTGGAACATCCTTGGCTTTGCTATATTGATTTATTTACGAAAATTTAACCTGAAACAAGGTGAAATTTTCATGACCTATATGATTTACTATTCAGTAGGACGTTTTGTGCTTGAGATGGTTCGTCTTGATTACTTATTAATTGGTGGCGTCTTAAAAACGGCTCAGGTTGTTTCCATTATCGCGGTAGTCGCGGCGATTCTTTTAATCATCTATCGTCGTATGCAGCCGCAAACACCGAGATACTGGGATCCAGCATTACCGGTCGTTGAAAAGAAAGCAACCAAAAAGAAGAAAAAGAAAAAATAGAAATAACTGGAGTGGAGGGGAGAGCATGGGGATGTTAAAACGTGGATTACTCGTTGGTCTCCAAACGACGTGGACACTTGGGAAAATCATTTTTCCGATTACCCTGATTGTCACGATTTTAGGGTATACCCCTGTTTTAAACTGGCTTGCCGGGTTGTTAGCTCCTATTATGGGCTTTATTGGATTGCCAGGGGAAGCGGCGATTCCGCTTGTACTAGGGAATGTACTAAATTTATACGCAGCGATTGGGGCGATCTTGACGCTAGAATTGACGGTAAAAGAAGTGTTTATTTTAGCGGTCATGCTCTCGTTCTCGCATAACCTATTTGTCGAGTCAGCCGTAGCGACAAAAGTCGGCATTCGCATGTCCGTTGTGTTAGCGGTTCGAATGGGTCTAGCGCTGTTCTCTGCCTTTGTCATTAACTTGCTCTGGAGCGGTGGGCAGGAAACGGCTCAATATGGTTTCGTTTCAAGTGGAGGCGATCAACCAGTTGTGGATGGTTGGCTCGCCATCGGTTGGCAAGGTGTGATGAGTGCAACACTTGGAATATTGCAGCTTGCGATGATTGTCATTCCACTCATGATGGTTGTACAGATTATGAAGGAGCGAAACTGGCTGCAGTTTATTTCAAAAGGGATGAGACCTTTTACGAAAATGCTAGGGATCAAGGAAAATACATCTACGACCCTCGCATCTGGTTTGTTATTCGGCCTTGCTTTTGGAGCAGGCGTGATGATTCAAGCGGTGAAAGAGGACGGTGTCGCCAAAAAGGATTTATATTTGGTGTTCATTTTCCTGGTTGCCTGTCACGCCGTCGTGGAAGATACGTTGATTTTCATTCCACTTGGGATTCCAGTTTGGCCACTGTTAATCATACGTGTGGTCACTGCGATTATCCTGACGATCGCCATTGCCTACGTTTGGAAACAAGTTGAGAAAAAACAAGAGGTAGAGAGAAAGGAAGCCACTTATGAAAATTGATACACTATTGTTTGATTTAGATGGGACGCTCATTAATACAAATGAATTAATTATTGCGTCATTCTTGCATACGTTAGAGCATTATCGACCTGGTGAATTTACAAGAGAGCATGCGATTGAGTTCATCGGTCCACCGTTAACAGATAGCTTTGAGAGCGTCGATCCTACTCGTGTAGATGAAATGATTCAAACGTACCGTACGTTTAACCATGATAAACATGATGAGCTCGTAACCGAGTATGAAGGCGTTTATGAAACGATTGAACAGCTACATGAAAAAGGCTTTAAAATAGCGATTGTCACGACAAAAATTCGTAAGACTGCTTTAATGGGACTAAAGCTAACCGGCCTAGATAAGTTTTTTGATATCGTTGTAGGGTTAGACGATGTTGAAAAAGCCAAGCCAGACCCTGAACCGCTCGAAAAAGCGCTGAAGGCACTCGGTTCGTCAAAAGAAACGGCGATGATGATTGGTGATAGTCACTTTGATGTACTAGCAGGTAAAAACTTAGGTGTGCCAACGGCCGTGGTCGGTTGGTCGATCAAAGGCGAAGAGAAAATTCGTACATATGAGGCGGATTACATCCTTTCAAACATGCGTGATTTAATGGCAATCGTTGGAGCAGATCAGTCGTGAGTCGAAAAACGGAGCGATACCCAGTCACATCAGCAAACTCGCTCTGGCACATCTACAAAACGGTTCCTTTTTGGAAAGTAGTCAAAAACTTCATCGTCATCCAACTAGCGAGGTACACCCCTTTCATCGGAGTAAAAAATTGGCTGTACCGCACTTTTTTACGGATGAAGGTCGGAGATGAAACCGCCGTCGCTCTAATGGTGATGATGGACATTATGTTTCCAGAACGGATCTCGATTGGCCGCAACTCAATCATCGGCTACAACACAACGATTTTAGCTCATGAATACCTGATAAAAGAATATCGCTTAGGCGATGTGGTCATCGGAGACGAAGTGATGATCGGCGCCAACACGACGATTCTACCAGGTGTCACGATTGGCGACGGTGCGATCGTATCCGCCGGAACTCTCGTACACCGCGACGTTCCAGCAGGAGCTTTTGTCGGTGGAAATCCGATGCAAGTGATACGAGAATAAAAGAATGAGATCGCTCTGGCTGAGGCTAGAGCGTTTTTTGTTGTGCGGGTGGAGGAGGGAGTAGGTAGTTGCCGGAAAGCGAGCGAGACTTGTTGGATTTGAAGGACCTAAACCCGGTTTAGTGCCTTCAAATCTTGTTTCAGCGTGAATAGGAGTAGCTAAATCCTCGTTTAGTGCCTTGAAATCTTGCTACTGAATGATTTGGAGTATCTAAAACCCCGTTTAGTGCCTTCAAATCTTGTTTCAGCGTGAATAGGAGTATCTAAATCCCCGTTTAGTGCCTTCAAATCTTGTTTCAGCGTGAGTAGGAGTACCTAAAACCTCGTTTAGTGACTCGAAATCTTGCTACTGAATGATTTGGAGTAGCTAAAACCTCGTTTAGTGACTCGAAATCTTGCTACTGAATGATTTGGAGTATCTAAATCCTCGTTTAGTGACTCGAAATCTTGCTCCTGAATGATTTGGAGTATCTAAATCCCCGTTTAGTGACTCGAAATCTTGCTACTGAATGATTTGGAGTACCTAAAACCTCGTTTAGTGACTCGAAATCTTGCTACTGAATGATTTGGAGTATCTAAATCCCCGTTTAGTGACTCGAAATCTTGCTAGTGCGTGAATAGGAGTACCTAAATCCCCGTTTAGTGCCTTCAAATCATGCTACTGTGTGAATTGGAGTGACTAAACCCCGGTTTAGTGCAGGAAAACGAGTTCATGACGTTGTTAGGAAAACAATTAAGGAGAGAAGCTGCCGATCGAGCTAGAACCAATTAGCTCTCTCTCAAAAATTCCATAAATAAGCCGGTCCGACAATCCAATCCTGTGTTATAGTAAACGTAGAAAAAAGTCGAATGAGGTATAGCCTAATGAATAAATTGGTTCATATACCAAATATACCAACTCGTTGGAAAATAACAGGATTAGCATTTGGAATTGTGGCTTTTACGTTGGTGATCATTGGCATTATTTTGATTGGCTATCTTCTTAATGTAAAAGAAGATCAGCTCTCTCATCGGGCGATGATTACGGGTCAGTTAGTCGCACAAAATCCGATCGTTCAGCAAAATATTGAATCGGAACATGCTGCTGACATTCTTCAATCGGTTGTTGAGCGGATTCGCGTGATTAACGACCATGATTATATCGTCATTTTAAATATGGAACGTATTCGTTTGACGCATCCGATTCACGGTCGGGTGAATACGCCGTTTGTCGGGGGAGATGAAGGACCTGCTTTTACTGAGCATATTTATGTTTCCAAGGCACAAGCAAATGGGGAAGCGATTTCAGTTAGAGCGTTTGTTCCAATCAAGAAGCCTGATCAAATTCAAGAACAAATTGGTGTCGTCGTGGTCGGAAATGTGCTACCGACGGTAAAGGATATCCTTTATGAGTTTAGACACACGATATTTGTAATCGCTTTCATAACGTCTCTTTTCGGTGTGTGGGGAGCCTGGTTACTAGCGAGCCATATCAAAAAGCAAACATTTGAAATGGAGCCAGAAGAGTTAGCTCGTGTCTTGGTCGAACGAACGGCAACGTTTAACGCGATGCATGAAGGGGTTATTGCCATTGATGATCAAGAGCGGATTACGATCATGAATAGCGCAGCGATTGAAATGATGAGCTTAAACAAGGATCAAAAGATGATTGGTGCAAAAATTCAAGATGTGATCCCAGATACGCGGTTGCCAGAAATTTTAGAGATCGGAAAACCGATTTACCAACGTGACTTATACGTGAGAAACCGAGCGATTTTAAGCAACCGGATTCCAATCACGGTTGGAGATAAGACGGTTGGAGCTGTTGCGATTTTCCAAGACCGAACAGAGGTGAACCGTTTAGCTCAAGAGCTAACAGGCGTTCAAGCTTTTGTGGAAGCCCTGCGTGTGAAAAATCACGAGTATTCGAATAAACTGCATACGATTGCCGGTTTGATTCAGTTAGAAGAGCCGCAAAAAGCGCTTGAATATATTTTTGAATTAAATGAAGAACAATCCGGGTTGTCTCAAATGCTGATGCGACAAATTCACGATGATAATGTCGCAGGATTATTGCTAGGAAAAGTGAGTCGAGGGAAAGAACTGGGAATATCGATCAAAGTCAATAAGAGCAGTGAATTCATTGATTTTCCTGAAGGAGTCACGAATCACGATTTAGTCGTCATTCTTGGGAACTTAATTGATAACAGTTTTGATGCCTTAGCGGATTCACCCAAACTAACAAAGGAAGTCGATGTGCTCTTAAAAGGAAACGAACAAGAATTGCTTGTTCAAGTCACTGATAACGGTAGTGGAATTCCTGCTAATATCATAGATCAAGTGTATGTAAGAGGGTTTTCGACGAAACAAAAAGAAGGAAGAGGAATTGGTCTGTTCTTAATTCACTCTATTGTTTCCCGCGTGGACGGCAAGATTGACATGACTAGTGATGAGGGCGGAACGGAGTTTACGATCTCATTGCCAATGAAGAGAGGGGTTGAGGAGATCAATGAGTAAGAAAACAATTGAATCCATTCAAGTATTGCTTGTGGAAGATGATCCGATGGTCCAACAGGTCAACCGGATGTTTATTGAAAAAATAACAGGTTTCTCAGTGGTTGGCGTCGCATCGACAGGACTTGAAGGGAAAAGGCAGATTGAGAAGCTCAAGCCGGATCTTGTCTTATTAGATATTTATATGCCGGGACAGGATGGTCTCTCCTTAATTCAAGAGCTACGACAAGAGCAAATCGACGTCGACATTATTGCCGTGACAGCTGCCAATGACACGCAAACGGTGAAAACGCTGTTGCGACACGGCGTCATGGATTACATTGTCAAGCCGTTCACATTTGAACGCTTGCAACAAGCGTTTAAGCAGTACAAAGATATGTACCGACAGCTTAATCAGGCTGGCGAGATCTCTCAGGATAAACTAGATAAAGTGTTGTCTGCAGCGAAAATGGACCAAGCAAAAGCAATGGCCGATTTGCCAAAAGGGCTACACGAACAAACATTAAATCAAATCTATACGTATCTTTTAAACACAGGAAATGAAGCGAAATCTGCAGAAGAAATAGGTACCGATGTAGGACTTGCTAGGGTAACAGCAAGAAGATATTTAAACTATTTAGAATCGGTTGGAAAAGTAGAAATGGAGTTAACGTATGGCACCATTGGCCGTCCGATTCAAATGTATCGGTTGAAGGGGTAGGTGAAGGCAATGAAAGGATTCGTAGCCATCATGTCTTTTTTACTCATTGGAATCATAACCGCCTATCATATTGGATTTGGCATTCATATAAATAGCGATCCAACAGCTGTCGATAAAGAGATAGAAGGCTTGAATGAGAAGTACGTCTTAAAGTTCAGTCATGTCGTTGCCGAAAATACGCCAAAAGGAATTGCGGCCTCAATGTTTGCTGAGTTAGTTAGAGAGAAAACGGATGGCTGGGTAGACGTGCAAGTATTCCCTAATGGCATTTTGTACGAAGCGCAAGAAGAGTTTGATGCGCTTATGAAAAATGAAGTGCAAATGATTGCTCCTGCTTTTTCTGAAATTACCGTTCATGATTCAAAGTGGAAGGTGATGGATTTGCCCTTTGTGTTTGATAGTGAAGAAAAGGTTATGGAAGCTTTCGACGGGAAAATAGGAGAGTTGTTGTTTGAGAGCATTGAAAAACAGGGATACAAAGGAATGGCTTATTGGGATAACAGTTTCAAGCAAATAACGAACAACACTAGGCCCATCATTGAGCCTGATGACGTAGATGGCATGTCCTTCCGAGTAATGCCCAGTGAAGTATTAATGGATACGTACCGCACATTAGGGGCGCGGCCACGAGTCTATTCTTTTAATGAAGTGTACGAGATTCTTAGTGATGGAATAGTAGATGGCACCGAAAATACGCTT
The DNA here is from genome assembly GCF_028610705.1 of Halalkalibacter alkalisediminis. Classification (GTDB taxonomy): domain Bacteria; phylum Bacillota; class Bacilli; order Bacillales; family Bacillaceae_D; genus Halalkalibacter; species Halalkalibacter alkalisediminis. Next base: position 223,383 of record NZ_JAQQWT010000004.1, on the reverse strand, counting down.
TCTAATATTTATTCAAAAGGATTTCATCAGAAGCAAAAATACATGACTATCAGCAATCATAATTATTTAGGGTATGCGGTCTTAATGAACGACAAATATTGGAGTACGTTGCCAGTTGAACACCAAGAAAATATCAACCAAGCGATGAAAGAAGTGACAAGGTGGCTTAGATTATACGCAAAGACGCATAATGCTGAGATGTTAGATCGCATTGATGCTAGTGGGTTAACAACCATTCATTATTTGTCCGTGGAAGAAAAAGAGTTGTGGAGAGAACAACTAGACCCCGTTTATCAAAAATACGCTGGAACGATTGGCGAGGAAATTATGAATGAAGTTTACCTGAATATGAAGAAAGAGGAGTGAAAAATCGCAATCGATTTTTTACTCTTTTTTTGTGAACACACTAAAAGACCAAAAAGATCAAAAAGAATCTTAAGTTCAAATCCAGACAGATCTTTGAAAGCGCTTTATACTCAAAATAGTTAGAAAAAGCATAAACCAAGGGGGAACGAGAGATGAAAAAGTTTTTTAAACGTTCATTAATGACAGCGGTTGCAAGTTTAGGGTTAGTCGTTGCTACAGCTTGTGGAGGTAGTGATACAAGTGCACCAGCTGATAACGGAGACACAGGAGCGGACAGCGATACGGAAGTAACCGTTGAATATCAAGACGCACCATCAACAGTTGTGATTGGTACAGCTTCTCAAGGTGGCGTTTATTATATTTATGGTGGTGGACTTGGACAATTATTAGAAAGCAAGCTTGGCGTTTCAGCAAACGTAGAAGTAACTGGTGGACCTGTTGATAACATTCGCTTAATTCAAGCTGGAGATCAAGATCTTGGGATGATGACAACGGGGCCAGGATATGAAGCGATTAACGGCGTAGGGTCTGAATTTGAAGGAAATCCACATGATGACATTCGCGTTGTGTTTCCAATGTATTACACGCCGTTTCACTGGTGGGCTTTAGATTCAAGTGGTGTGGCTTCTCTTGATGACATGGCTGAAAAAGGAATTAGCCGTTCGGGAGTAGGTCCTATGGGCGGAACGTCTGGAACGTATTTACCACTTATTCACGAGCTTCTTGGCTTAGATGTAACACCCGTTTATGCAGGCGCTGGTGACATGACTAGTCAGCAACAAGATGGTCAGCTTGATGTTATTGGATTTGCTGCAGGTCTTCCAATCCCAGCGGTTCAAGAAGTAGCTGCATTACGTGATATCAACTTGTTTGGTGTGGAAGGTGAACAACGTGACCAGATCATCGAGCAATTCCCATTCTTCACTCCATACACGATTGAAGCTGGAACGTATGAAAACATCGACCATGATGATATTGAAACGATCGCTCAATTCAACTTCGGGATTGTTCACAAAACGATGAACATTGATTTCGTTTATGAGTTAGTAAAAGCGTACCACGAAAATAACGATCTTTTAGTAACGACACACTCTTCTGCAACAGAAGCTGTTCCAGAAGCGATTTTACTAAACGAATCTGTGCCATTACACCCTGGTGCGATTAAGTACTACGAAGAGATCGGTATTGAATTACCTGAATCTGTGTATCCAGCAGAATACCAAAACTAAGGAACAGGTTCACTCTCCTCTTTTTTAGGAGAGTGAACCTCCTATTTCAAAATGATATTCAAAAAGGTATCAAAGGGAAGTAGATTCCTTTTTGAATACCATTTTTTAAAACCTTTCACTCTAGAGAGGTGTTCTTTGATAGGTAGAGAATGTAAAACGGGGAGGTCATTTCAGTGAGTAAAAATAAAAACAACAATCTGATTGAACAAGAAGAAGTGCAGTCGATCGTCAGTGACGAAAAAGCAAAAGAATTAGAAGAAGCTGTTGATGGCAATTCAAATATGAGAGTCTTATCGGGGTGGCTGAAATATGCCTTTATGGGAATTGCCGTGTTTGGAGCATTGTTCCATCTTTATATCTTAAATTTTCATCCGATTGATCCATTAATTTTTAGAAGTGTTCACTTAGCTTTCGGGGCGGTACTAGGATTTATTTTATTTAAAGGATGGAAGTCGAACTCCAATAAAGTTTCAATCTTTGACTGGTTGTTAATTGCAGCGATTCTGTACGTCACATTCTACATTTATACGAATCTAACAGCAGTATTAAGTCGTTTTGGAACCGTTCCACAAACACATGATACGATCGTCGCTGTCTTAGGTTTTATCGTAGTATTAGAATTAACGCGCCGTACAAGTGGTTGGACGCTTCCAATCTTAGCGGGGATCTTCTCGTTATATGCGTTTGTAGGTCCCTATTTACCTGGTATTTTAAATCATAGAGGCTACAGCTTCGACCGTTTTGTTACTTATATCTTCAAGGATAACGGGATTTTCGGTGTGACATTGGATGTTTCATCTAAATATATTTTACTGTTCATCGTTTTCGGTGCCTTTTTACAAATGTCTGGTGTCGGTCGGTACTTCATCGACTTTGCGTTCTCGCTTGCAGGTGGAATGCGCGGGGGCCCAGCAAAAGTGTCGGTTATTTCAAGTGGATTAATGGGAATGATGAACGGGACGTCGGCGGGTAATGCCGTTGCGACAGGTTCCCTCACGATTCCTTTAATGAGACGTGTCGGATACAAAGGCCAATTCGCAGCCGCAACGGAAGCAACGGCTTCAGCCGGTGGTCAAATCATGATTCCGATCATGGGTGCCGGTGCCTTCATCATGGCAGAAGTAACAGGAATCAAATATTCAGAGATTATTATTGCCGCAACGATCCCAGCCTTGCTTTACTTCTTATCGGTTTACTTTATGGTCGATTTCCAAGCGATCAAAAACAACATGAGAGGCTTAAAGCGCAGCGAATTGCCTTCTTTAAAAGGAATTTTAAAACAAGCTTACTTGTTTGTTCCGATTATCATCTTAATTGGAGCGTTGTTAATGGGATTCTCCGTTATTCGCTCAGGTACAGTCGCGATTATTGCTTGTCTAGTCGTCAGTTGGATTCAGCCATCAACTCGTATGGGTCTGAAAAAAATCGTAACAGCCCTCGAACTCGGGATGAAAAATACCATTCAATTATTAGCAGTCTGTGCATGCGCTGGTATTATCGTAGGGGTCATTGCCTTAACGGGAGTCGGTCAACGTTTTAGTTCGATGCTACTTGGTATCGCTGACAACAACATGCTTCTTGGCTTAGTGTTCGCGATGTTCATTTCGATCATTTTAGGAATGGGTATGCCAACAACAGCCGCTTATGCCGTTGCTGCATCGGTTGTCGCACCTGGCCTTATTCAAATGGGACTTGAGCCATTATCTGCTCATATGTTTGTGTTCTATTACGCGGTTATGTCCGCAATTACGCCACCAGTGGCACTAGCTGCTTATGCCGCAGCAGGTGTAGCCGGTACCGATCCATTTAAAACCGGTGTCACTGCGTTTAAACTTGGAATCGCTGCTTTCATCGTACCGTTTATGTTTATCTACAGCCCAGAAATCTTGATGGTTGGTTCTGCAGGAAGCATTACACTAGCCGTCATTACCGCCTCTGTTGGAATCTATTTCTTAGCAGCGATGGTTCAAGGCTGGTTTGCAGGAGCAACAACAAACTGGATTGTACGAATTTTATTACTAGCGGCATCGATCACATTAATCAATGCGAATATCTATATGGACTTAGTCGCAGTCGGGATTGCCTTAGTTGCGTTCTTTATTCAAAGAACCAAACGAGGAAGCGATTCAAGTATGCGTACGGATCAAGCGGTCTAACAAAAATGAGAGCCTCAGCCCAACTGTTGTTGCGCTGAGGTTTTTTTGTTGTGGCGAGAGGGCGAGGGAGAGGAACTGACTGATATGTGAGTCGGAGTGACCGATAAAATGGTATAACAGACCGAAAAAAGCGGAGTGCCTTTTACAATAGCGAAAGTCTACCTCGGTATAAGGTGAATTGCCGGAAACGTATTTAGAACAGCATAAAAAGTAAGTCATCCACACTGAGTAATGGAGGAAATCAAAAATGGAATCTCTGACACTGTGTATAACTCCGGTTTACCCACAAGATATCCACATTATCAACAGTTATACACAGAAAATACTGAATTATTAGTTGAGTTCAAATTTTTCTACACAATTGATTAGAAAACTAGCACAAAACGGTTGACGTTGTTCACACCTCCATGTAAACTAGGTACATACTTTATCTTATTAGCACATTAGCGAACTAAAGCGAAATGTTTTAAACAAAAAAACAGGTATTTTGACAAAAAAAGCGAATGATAGGAAAGATAGAAAAAGAGGATGTTCTTGATACATCTCGGGGATCTGCAGCAAGCAGACAACGGAGACCATGAAGGAGTGACGAGTCAGTGTCTAAGCCATTTATGTTTGAAAAGCCACTTGGAATGCGGGATACATTGCCAGAAATGTATGAGATGAAAAAGCAAGTAAGAGAGCAACTTGAAGATGAAATGACGAGTTGGGGTTATCAAATGATCGAAACACCGACGTTGGAATATTACGAAACAGTCGGATTAGCGTCAGCTATTTTGGATCAGCAATTGTTTAAATTGCTTGATCAACAAGGGAATACATTAGTGCTTCGACCGGATATGACTGCACCGATCGCAAGACTTGTTGCATCGAGTATGAAGGGGGAGGCATATCCTCTCAGACTATCTTATCAATCCAATGTGTACCGCGCGCAGCAGCATGAGGGCGGCAAGCCAGCTGAGTTTGAGCAAATCGGTGTCGAGTTAATTGGCGACGGTACGGTAAGTGCCGATGGCGAAGTGATTGCGCTCATGGTGTCATCACTGAAGCGTGCAGGTTTAGGTGATTTTAAAATTGCGATTGGTCATATCGGGTATGTGAATGCATTACTAAATGATATCGTCGGAGAGCGGGCAGATGCTCTTAGACGTTTTCTATATGAAAAAAATTACGTAGGATTCCGTGAGCATGTGAAGAACTTGCCACTTTCCTCGATTGATAAAGGCCGACTGCTTGGTCTAATGAAACTTCGCGGTGGGAAATCGATACTGCAAGACGCCGCTAAGCTTGTTCAAAATGAGCAAGGGACAAAAGCATTAGCAGAGCTTGAAGAACTTTGGCAAGTGCTAGAAAGCTACGGCATCGAAGACTACGTCAAGCTCGATCTTAATCTGGTCTTACACATGAGCTATTATACAGGAGCTGTGTTTGAAGGCTACGGCAGCAACCTAGGTGTGCCGCTTTGTAGTGGTGGTCGTTACGATGAATTGCTTGGAAAATTTGAGCGCCCAGGCCAAGCGACTGGATTCGGATTAAGATTAGATCTGCTTGTTGAAGCGATCGGAGAAAAAGCATCAAAGAGGAAAAAAACCTGTATCATTTTCAGCAAAGAAAGACGAGCGGAGGCCTTTCAAGAGGCACAAAGCTTAAGAGAAGCAGGAGAAGCCGTTGTCGTTCAAGACATCGCTGGAGTGACGGATGTAGACGGAATGTCGGAACAATTTACTGAGGTTCACTATTTCATTGGGCAGAAGAAAGGAGAGGCGTAACATGAACGAGTGGTTAACAGTTGCGATGCCGAAGGGGCGAATTTTTGAAGAAGCGCTTGAGCTATTGCGCAAAGCTGGCTATAACTTACCGGCTGAGTTTGATGATTCGCGCAAGTTAATTATAGATGTACCGGAAGAAAAAATGCGCTTTATCCTTGCGAAGCCAATGGATGTACCTACTTACGTGGAGCACGGTGTGGCCGATGTCGGAGTAGCGGGTAAGGATACGATGATCGAGGAAGAACGAGTTGTGTATGAAGTGCTTGATTTAAAAATTAGTGAGTGCTACTTAGCGGTTGCGGGCCTACCAGGCTATGAAAAGAAAGACATCAATCCAAAAGTCGCTTCGAAATATCCAAACCTTGCGACGCAATATTTTAAAGAGCAAGGCGAGCAAGTTGAAATTATCAAATTAAATGGTTCGATTGAGCTGGCGCCACTAATTGGTCTAGCTGATCGCATTGTCGATATTGTCTCAACAGGACGTACATTAAAGGAAAATGGTCTAGTGGAACTGGAAACGATTGTGCCAATTACGTCACGTTTAATCGTTAATCCTGTGAGCTATCGCATGCAGGATGAGCGGATTGATCAAATGGTTGAACGTCTCTCGCTAGTCATCGAGGGGGAAGAAGCATGAAGATCGTTCCTGTAACAGCGAATGTGAGCTTAACGAGAGACCTCGATACTGGAACAGAGGCGCAACGCGCGGCGGTTGAAGCAATCATCCAACAAGTGAAAGAAACCGGCGATGAGGCGGTTCGTGCCTACACGAAACAATTTGATGGCGCGGATCTACTCAACCTAAGAGTGACCAATCAAGAGTTAGAAGGGGCTTATGCCGAGATCAATGACGACCTCATTCAAGCTCTAAGAGAAGCGATCACGAACATCCGTGACTTCCACGAACGTCAAAAACGACAATCGTGGATGACGACGAAAGAAGACGGAACGATTCTTGGTCAAAAAATTACGGCGTTGGATTCAGTCGGTGTCTATGTGCCGGGTGGAAAAGCGGCGTATCCGTCATCGATTATGATGAACGTCATTCCCGCTCAAGTAGCTGGTGTTAATCGGATCGTCATGGTGTCACCGGCGGGAGCGGATGGCAAGCTTCCGGCGAGTGTACTTGTAACAGCGTCAGAACTCGGGGTAAAAGAAATTTACAAAGTCGGTGGAGCCCAAGCGATTGCGGCCCTTGCCTATGGAACAGATTCCATTAAACCGGTTGATAAAATTACGGGTCCAGGAAACATCTACGTGGCGCTTGCGAAAAGAGCGGTGTTTGGCAAAGTCGATATTGATATGATTGCTGGACCGAGTGAGATCGTGGTGCTAGCCGATGAAAAGGCAGACCCTCGTTTTATTGCAGCAGACCTGCTTTCTCAAGCGGAGCATGATGAGCAAGCATCTGCCGTTTTAGTCACTACATCAAAACAACTAGCGGAGCAGGTGGCAACAGAAGTAGAACGGCAATTAGCAACATTGCCAAAAAAAGCGATTGCTGAAGCATCCATCCGTGATTATGGCGTCATTTATGTCGCTCATGACCTAGTGGAAGCGATCGATGTCGTCAATCAACTGGCACCAGAGCACCTCGAAATCCTAACAGAAGAGCCGATGAATGTAATCGGGAAAATCCGTCACGCCGGAGCCATTTTTGTTGGACCATACAGCTCAGAACCGGTTGGTGATTATTTTGCGGGACCGAATCATGTCTTGCCGACCAATGGGACCGCTCGTTTTTCAAGTCCATTGAATGTCGATGATTTTACGAAGAAATCAAGCATCATCTCATATAGCAAGCAAGCATTAGAAGAGAATGGCCATAAAATTTCTGCACTAGCTCGCTTAGAAGGCTTAGAAGCTCACGCACGTGCAATTGATATTAGGTTGGAGGATAAATAAGATGACGGAAAGACGCGCACAAATCGAAAGAAACACAGGGGAAACACAAATTAAAATGGATTTCACGATCGATGGAGAAGGGAAATCAGAGTTAGAAACGGGTGTCCCGTTTTTAACGCATATGCTTGATCTTTTTACCAAGCACGGTCATTATAATTTGAAAGTCGAGGCAAATGGTGATACCGAAGTCGATGATCACCATACGACCGAAGACATTGGCATTTGCCTGGGTCATGTACTGAAAGAAGCGTTAGGTGATAAAAAAGGAATTCGTCGGTACGGAAATGCGTTTGTTCCGATGGATGAAACGCTCGCTCAAGTGGTTGTGGATTTAAGTAACCGTCCGCATCTGGAGTTTCGAGCTGAATTCCCAAGTCAAAAGGTGGGGACATTTGATGTGGAGCTTGTTCACGAATTCATGTGGAAGCTTGCGCTCGAAGCTCGAATGAACCTTCATATTATCGTTCACTATGGTCATAACACACACCATATGATTGAGGCGGTCTTTAAAGCATTAGCGCGTGCGCTGGATGAAGCAACAAGTATCGATGAGCGGGTAAAAGGGGTCCCGTCCACGAAAGGAATGTTATAGGATGATCGGCATTGTTGATTACGGGATGGGCAACTTGCACAGTGTGAGTAAAGCACTGGAGCGTTTAGAGTTAGACTATGTGTTAACAGATGATATCGAACAGTTGAAAAAAGCAGATGGACTATTGCTTCCAGGTGTGGGGGCATTTCCAGATGCGATGAAAACGTTAAATGAAATGGGCATGAGCGACTTTTTAAAAGAGTGGGCAGCAAGTGGCAAACCGCTTCTTGGCATTTGTTTAGGGATGCAGCTTTTGTTTGAAGAAAGCACGGAGCATGGGGAGACAAAAGGGCTCGCTCTTCTTCCAGGACGAGTGGAACGTTTTGTCGGACATGACGCGGGTGGCGTAATGTATAAAGTGCCTCATATGGGCTGGAACAAGCTTACGTTCAGACAACCTGAAAACGACCTCTTAAAAGATGTGGAAGAAGGTCATGTGTATTTTGTTCATTCATATGTCGTCCAAACTGAGGCAGAAGATGTCTTAATTGCGACAAGTGAGTATGATGTAACCGTACCAGCTGTTGTCGGACGTGAGAATGTACTTGGTACGCAGTTTCACCCAGAAAAAAGCAGTCATGTCGGAATGGCGATTCTCAGAAATTACGGAGAGCTTGTCACACAAGGAGGAAAAACGCGTGAGTAATTTTGTGATTTATCCAGCGATTGATATGAGAGACGGCAAATGTGTTCGTTTGGTTCAAGGAGATTATGATCAAGAAACGGTTTATGGAGATTCTCCATTTGATATGGCAAAAGTGTTTGCTGATGCGGGTGCTGAGTGGATTCACATGGTTGACTTAGACGGCGCAAAAGCGAAAAAACGTGTGAACCATGAGCATGTGCTTCGTGTGGCCAAAGAGTTAGAGGCAAAAGTGCAAGTCGGCGGTGGCATTCGCACAGCGGAAGATGTTGCATTTTACCTTGATCAAGGCGTAGACCGTGTGATCCTAGGGAGTGTGGCGGTCAACAACCCAAGTTTTACAAAGGAAATGCTCGCTACATACGGCGGAGAAAGAATTGCGATTGGTTTAGATGCTCGTGATGGATTTGTTGCGACAGAAGGTTGGCTTGAAACGTCTTCTGTGAAAGCAGAAACGCTCGCGCAGGAGCTTGCTCGTCACGGGGCAGAGGTGTTTATTTTTACCGATATTTCTCGTGACGGCATGCTTTCAGGCCCGAATACAGAAGCGATTACGAGTTTAGCAGAAGCGACGGGCAAGCAAGTGATTGCCTCTGGTGGCGTGAGCTCTTTAGCCGATTTAACAGAGTTGCGTGAACGTAAAAATCGTGGTGTGAGTGGAGCGATTGTGGGGAAGGCGCTTTACACGAACCAATTTACATTAGAAGAAGCGTTGCAAGGAGGCGAATAGGATGTTAACGAAACGAATCGTGCCTTGCTTGGATGTAAAAGAAGGACGTGTCGTCAAAGGCGTCCAATTTGTGGATTTACGTGACGCGGGCGATCCTGTGGAACTAGCCGCGTTTTATGATGAACAAGGAGCAGACGAGCTCGTTTTCCTCGATATCTCTGCATCCCATGAAGGTCGCGCGACGATGGTCGAGGTGATCGAGCAAGTGGCGGGTACGCTTTCGATTCCTTTTACCGTTGGTGGAGGAATCAACGCACTTGAAGACATGAAACGTGTCCTTCGGGCGGGTGCGGATAAAGTGTCTCTGAACACGGCAGCGGTGAACCGTCCTGAACTTATTAAAGAGGGTGCTGATTTCTTTGGCTCGCAATGTATTGTCGTGGCGATCGATGCGAAATATGACGAAGAGTTAGGGTCGTGGCGCATCTATACGCACGGCGGACGAAAGGCAACCGATTGGGAAGTCACCGCTTGGGCGAAAGAAGTTGTACGTCTAGGTGCGGGAGAGATTTTATTAACAAGTATGGATCAAGACGGGGCGAAAACAGGATTTGACCTCGCTCTAACGAAAGCGGTCAATGAGGCTGTGACGGTACCCGTTATCGCTTCTGGCGGTGCAGGAAAGAAAGAAGATTTTGCCGATGTGTTTGAAGATGCGAAAGCAGATGCAGCACTGGCCGCATCGATTTTTCATTACAAAGAAACCTCGGTCGCCGAAGTGAAGACCTATTTAAAAGAAAAGGGTGTGGCCGTACGATGACAGTTGAAAAGATTACATTTGATCAAAACGGACTTGTTCCTGCAATCGTTCAAGATGCAGGGAGCAAGGAAGTGTTGACACTTGCTTATATGAATAAAGAATCACTTGAGAAATCGCTTGAAACGAGAGAAACGTGGTTCTACTCCCGTTCGCGCCAAGAGCTTTGGCATAAAGGAGCAACGTCAGGAAACACGCAGCAAATCATTGATATGCGCTATGATTGCGACGCGGATTCCCTTGTGGTGTTAGTCGTTCCGGCTGGTCCGGCTTGTCATAAAGGGGAGTATACATGTTTTGCTGATTCTCTTTTTGCAGAAAACATAGTCCGGACGAATCCGACTCGTTTTGCGATTCTTGATGAGCTTGAGCAAGTCATCGCAGAAAGAGAAGCGGAAATGCCAGAGGGCGCTTATACGACTTATCTTTTTGAAAAAGGCGTCGATAAAATTTTGAAAAAAGTCGGAGAAGAAGCGGGCGAAGTGATTATCGCCGCGAAAAACCGTGACCCAGAAGAATTAAAATGGGAAGTCGCCGATCTGTTGTATCACGTATTGGTGCTTCTTCGTGAACAAAAGCTACCGCTTGATGAGGTGCTCGCTGTACTTGAAGAAAGACATAAATAAGAAACAAGCATGCCTCTCTGGAAGAATCAGGGAGGTGTCTTTGTGTGTGAAAACAATACCCCACACTCCTGAAAATGTTGTATACTGAAAGGTATGAATGAGAAGCTGGAGGGAACGAAACTTCATGGGATTATCACCTAAAAACGAACATGAAAAAAGCAATGTCGTCCCGCTGTTCCAAACGGGGGATTATTTCTTTCATCGTGGGATAGAGGCATACCGTAAAAACCATCTGCATCGTGCGATTAAGCTTTTAGAAAGAGCCGTTAAGATCACTAATACAGAACCGGTTTTTCATGTTCAGTTAGCAGCAGTTCTCTCAGAGATCGGGGAGTACGAGCGCTCGAATGAAATATTACAAAATGTATTAGACGAAAGAGAAGATCAAGTAGATGAATGTTATTTTTTCATGGCAAATAACTACGCTTATTTAGGTCTTTTTGAAAAAGCGGAACGGATGATTTTGCGCTATTTAGAATCGAGTCCGAATGAGCGGTTTACAGAGGATGCAAAAGATTTATTAGAATTGCTTCATTTTGAGCGAGAGGAAGAAGATGACTGGGATGAGTTAGAGGACGATGAAGATGAACTCATTGCTCAGCATGAACGTGCTCGGACTTTGCTTCGAAAAGGTGAGATCGAAGCGTCCATTCCCCTTTTGCAAGCCATCATCCTTGAACACCCAACGTATTGGGCTGCTCATAATCACTTGGCTGAAGCTCTCTTTAGACTCGGGGATGAGTCTGCCTTTGATATCTGTTCATCCGTACTAGAACAAGATCAAGGAAATTTATTCACGATCGCCAATTTAGCTTTGTTTTACATGAAAGATGGAGATGCTAAAAAAGCCGAACCGTTTATCGACTCATTACGCAGAGTGTATCCAATTGATGGAGATCATTATGTGAAAGTTGCTGAAACGCTTTGCGCTGTCGGAGAATATCGTTTATCCTATGAACGGTTAAAGGACTTAGGAAGATTTGAGCTTGAGTTACGTCCTGAATTGCTCTTTAGCTATGGAGTCGCTCTCTATCATGTAGGAGAGCAAGTGAAAGCAAAAGCGACGTTTAAAAGAGCGGCTGAGTTAGGATCGAAACAAGCGAAAGTTCTAGTGAAAAAACAATTGACGGGCGAACTGGACCCAAGCGAGATTACGTACGATATTTGGGTTGATTAAGCTGAGCAGAACATTAGACAACTTTAAGGTTATTCGCTACGATATGAGTGTGTAAACGAAGTGAAGAGATTGTTGCTAAAAGGAGTGAATAAAATGAGTGAAGAAAAAATTTATGATGTTGTGATTGCAGGAGCGGGTCCAGCTGGAATGACAGCTGCCGTGTATACCTCTCGTGCGAACCTTTCAACGATTATGATAGAACGTGGAATTCCTGGTGGTCAAATGGCCAATACAGAGGATGTAGAGAACTACCCTGGTTTTGATCATATCCTTGGACCAGAGCTTTCAAACAAGATGTTTGAGCATGCGAAAAAATTTGGTGCTGAGTATGGCTACGGCGACATCAAAGAAATCCTTGATGAAGGCGATTTGAAAATCGTGAAAGCAGGAAGCAAAGAATACAAGGCTCGTGCAGTCATTGTATCAACAGGGGCTGAATACAAAAAAATTGGCGTGCCAGGTGAAAAAGAACTTAGTGGCCGTGGGGTTTCCTATTGCGCGGTATGTGACGGAGCCTTTTTCAAAGGGAAAGAGCTTGTCGTTGTAGGTGGAGGGGACTCTGCTGTTGAAGAAGCTGTGTATTTAACACGTTTTGCTTCAAAAGTAACGGTCGTTCATCGTCGTGATGAGCTTCGTGCCCAAAAGATTCTACAACAACGTGCGTTCGATAACGAAAAAATAGACTTCATCTGGAACCATACGGTGAAAGAAATCAACGGTGAAAACGGAAAAGTTGGAAGTGTGACTCTAGTCAGCACTGAAAACGGCGAAGAAAAAGAGTTCAAAACCGACGGCGTGTTCATTTACATCGGCATGCTTCCGCTTAACGAAAGTGTCAAAAATCTAGGCATCACGAATGCGGATGGTTACATTGAAACAAATGAAGAGATGGAAACGAAAGTACCTGGTATTTTTGCAGCAGGTGACATTCGTGAAAAATCGCTTCGCCAGATTGTAACAGCAACGGGTGATGGTAGCCTAGCTGCCCAAAATGCTCAGCATTATCTTGAGTCTTTAAGTGAGAAGACGAAGGCGTAGTTGAAGCTAGCATGGCTTATAGCGAAACAGTAATGTTTCGTCATTCGTTCTTAATGGTTCTGTAACACAGATGAAACATAAAAAGGGTAAGATATAAATAAGTAATTGACCCCCTTTTTTATATACTTTTAGCACGGACTTCTGTCCGTGCCCTTTTTTTCTCTTTTTTCACCTTCACAAAACGTACATATATATGAAAAAAGCAACGTTCCCTTATTCTAGCAATTGTTAGACCATTTAATTAATTGTATAATAAAACAATAGAGCGTGTTTGCAAGGCAAAAAAATGCCCTTATAGGGTTAATTTTGCAATCCATTGCCAGTGTAGCGGCTGCGCTCATTGCTGCTTCGTTTGTTCGAAAGAATCATCACGAGCAAGCTCTAATAGGAGAACGTGAGGTGACGCGGTTGCAACGGATTACAAATTGTGTACTAACCAGCGGAGATCAAGCATTACTATTACAAAAGCCAAGGCGTGGCTGGTGGGTGGCACCAGGTGGAAAGATGGAACCAGGTGAAACGATCAAGGAGTCAGCAGAGCGAGAATTTCGTGAAGAAACCGGACTTAACGTTTCGGATGCTGAACTGCGAGCCGTTTCCACCATCGTGATCATGGACCAAGGCCAACCAGTAGACGAATGGATGATGTTTACCTTTCAAGCTACAAGCTTTAAAGGGCAGCTTTTTGAACAATCTCCTGAAGGAAAGCTAGAATGGAAACAGATAAAGAACATAGCCAAATTACCGATGGCAGAAGGAGATGCATGGATGTTTCAACATGTGTTAAATCGCCATGGGTTATTGTATGGAACCTTTTATTATACGAAAGAGTTTAAGTTGATTTCGTATCGTTTGACCCCAGAATTTGCCTAAAGGAGTGATAGGATGACGGTCGAGCAAGAAGAAATTCAAATTGTCATAATTACAGGTATGTCAGGAGCCGGGAAAACAGTAGCGGTTCAAAGCTTCGAGGATCTTGGCTACTTTTGCGTCGATAACCTTCCTCCTGCTTTGATTCCTAAGTTTGTCGAGCTCATTGAGGGCTCCAACGGTAAAATGAATAAAGTTGCACTTGTAATCGATTTGCGCGGTCGCAAGTTTTTCGATCACTTATTTGAAGCGATTGACTCTATTAGTCTCTCCTTAAAACTAAATTACAAGTTACAAATTTTATTTTTAGATGCCAAGGACGCTAAGCTCGTTCAACGCTATAAAGAAACAAGACGTTCTCATCCGCTAGCCTCAAACGGTTTACCGCTTGAAGGCATTCGTTTAGAGCGAGAAATGCTAGAGGAAATGAAAGGTCGAGCTCAGCAAATCATTGATACAACTGAGATGAAGCCGATCCAACTACGCGAGAAAATCATTCAACGTTTTTCCTTAGATGAGAAACATCCGTTTACGGTGAATATGATGTCGTTTGGCTTTAAGTATGGGATGCCAATCGATGCCGACCTTGTGTTTGATGTTCGTTTTTTACCGAACCCGCACTATATTGATCATATGAGACCGAAAACAGGACTGGAAGAAGAAGTGTCCTCTTACGTGCTAAAGTGGACGGAAACGCAGCAATTTATTGAGAAGTTATTGGATTTATTAAAATTCATGCTCCCACAATATAAAAGAGAAGGAAAAAGCCAAGTCGTGATCGGGATCGGATGTACTGGTGGAAAACACCGATCTGTAACGTTAGCAGAGTATTTTGGCAACGCCTTTGCGGATGAATATACTGTGCATAGAAGTCACCGTGACATTGAAAAGGATGGTCATAAGTGACAAAGAAGAAAAATGTAGTCGTTATTGGGGGCGGAACAGGGTTATCGGTTTTACTGAGAGGGCTAAAGAAATTTCCTGTTGATATATCAGCAATTGTCACAGTAGCCGATGACGGTGGAAGCTCAGGAAGACTTCGGAAGGAACTGGACATTCCTCCACCAGGGGATGTCCGAAATGTGTTAATCGCTTTATCGGAGGTCGAACCTCTAGTAGAAGAATTGTTCCAACATCGGTTTGCAAATGGAAACGGTTTATCGGGTCATTCGCTAGGAAATCTCTTGCTGGCTGGAATGACGTCGATCACGGGTGATTTTGCGAGAGGGATTGCGGAAATAAGCAAAGTATTAAATGTGCGAGGGAATGTGTACCCGGCTTCGAACCGAAGCATCGTTCTTCATGCAGAGATGACAGATGGCACCGTTGTTACAGGGGAATCGCTCATCCCTCTTGAGAAAAAGCAGATTAAACGAGTGTTTTTAACACCAGAAAATATTAGGCCATTGCAAAATGGCATACAAGCGATTAAAGAAGCCGATTTAATTGTATTAGGACCAGGAAGTCTATACACTAGTGTTATTCCAAATCTACTTGTTCCTGGTATGGTAAAAGCCATTCAAAAGTCAAAAGCGAGAAAGGTCTATATTTGCAATGTGATGACTCAAGTAGGTGAAACAGACCATTACTCAGCAGGTGATCATATTCAAGCAATTATGGATCATTGTGGAGTAGAGCTTGTCGACGATATTTTAGTTCATGGGTCACCGGTTTCTGCGGAAGTTCAAAAAATTTATGCAGAAGAAGGAGCGGCGCCTGTCGTTGTAGATGAAGAACGCTTAGCTCGTTTAGGGATTTCGATCATAAAAGATCACTTTGTCATCGAACGAGAGAACATGCTCAGGCATGATGCCATAAAAGTTTCTAAGGCTATATTACGAGTATCAAAATAGGCAAATATACGTGTAGTGAAATCCACTAGATAGTTGCAGCAACATGCTACACGGCTGAAAGGAGTGAGGACGATGTCCTTTGCAGCCAAAACGAAAAAAGAATTAACGCAGCTTGAACATGAGGATTGTTGCGCACAGGCAGAGCTAGCTGCATTAATTCGGATGAATGGATCGGTGTCATTCAGTCAAATGAAACTCAGCTTGGATGTCACAACAGAAAATGCGGCTATCGCAAGAAGGATCTACACGTTAATTAAACGAGTGTATCCTACTATGTTTGTGGAGCTGCTTGTTCGAAAAAAGATGAGACTGAAAAAAAACAATGTCTACCTTGTTCGCATGCAGCATGAGGCAAGGGAATTATTAGAGAAGTTGGACATTCTAGGTGAAGGTTTTGTCTTTATTCGAACGATCTCCAAACAACTGACGAAAGATGCCTGTTGTAAAAGAGCATACTTAAGAGGAGCTTTTTTAGCGGGTGGATCAATTAACCATCCGGAAACGTCTTCTTACCACCTCGAAATTTTTTCTTTATATGAGGAGCACAATGATTCGATATGTGAACTGATGAACGAATACCATCTTAATGCAAAACCATTGGAACGTAAGAAGGGGTTCATCACGTATATGAAAGAGAGCGAAAAAATCACAGAGTTTCTCAACATCATTGGAGCGCATCAAGCGTTGCTGTATTTTGAAGATGTTCGAATCATGAAGGATATGCGTAACTCCGTCAATCGCCTAGTCAATTGTGAAACCGCTAATTTAAATAAAACCGTCGGGGCAGCGCTGAGACAAGTGGAGAACATACGCTATGTTGACCGCGTCATGGGTCTTGATCAACTGCCACCAAAACTAAGAGAGATTGCAGAATTACGCGTCTTACATCAAGATGTAACATTGAAAGAACTAGGGGAAATGGTGGATGGTGGCACAGTCAGTAAATCAGGAGTCAACCACCGCTTAAGAAAAATTGATCAAATTGCAGATAAATTACGAAATGGTCAAGCGTTTGAAGAGGTAGAAAAATAAAAACATGAGAGGATGATTTACCATGATTAAAAAAGAACTTACCGTAAAAAGAAAAACAGGATTACAAGCAAGACCCGCTGCTATCTTTGTCCAAGAAGCATCAAGATTCGTAGCTGAGGTGTTTATCGAAAAAGATCAGAAAAAAGTCAATGCCAAAAGCATCATGGGCCTAATGAGCTTAGCACTAGGCCACGGCACAACGATTACATTAATCACAGACGGAAAAGATGAAGTTGAAGCGCTTGAAACATTAAGCACTTTCATTGAAACAGAATAAAACCTGAGACACCGAACAACCGAAAGGGGAAACGGTGTCTTTTTTTTGTGGTGTGTAGCGCTGGTATCGAGGGCGGAGAGGAGGAGGTTGCCGAAAAGAGAGGGAAAGTTGCCGGAATAACAGGGAAAGTCGTCGAAAAAATGAGAGTTGCCGGAATAACAGGGAAAGTCGTCGAAAAAATGAGAGTTGCCGAAAAAAGAGGGAGAGTCGCCGGAATCGGTCAGGAAGTCGACGGAATATTGGGAAATGTCGCCGAAATACGGACCGATAAAAAACCACTGCCAAACATTCAGCAGTGGTCCCTTTAAAAATTATTTTGAAGCTGGAATAACTTTATCAATCAAACCGTACTCAGCCGCTTTAGCTGCGATCATGAAGTTGTCACGATCTGTATCGCGTTCGATTACTTCTAGAGGTTGGCCTGTGCGTTCAGCTAAAATTTTGTTTAAGCTTTCGCGCATTTCGATAATACGTTTTGCGTGGATTTGAATGTCTGACGCTTGACCTTGTGTCCCACCTAGTGGTTGGTGAATCATCACTTCACTATTTGGTAGCGCAAAGCGTTTTCCTTTTTCACCAGCTGCTAGTAAGAACGCACCCATTGATGCAGCCATACCGATACAAATAGTAGATACTTTTGGCTTTATGTACTGCATGGTGTCATAGATCGCCATACCAGCAGTGATGGAACCCCCTGGGCTATTGATGTAAATGGAGATGTCCTTCTCAGGATCTTCAGCTTGTAGGAAAAGCAATTGAGCAACAATGGAGTTTGCTACATTATCATCGATTGCACTACCTAGCATGATGATACGGTCTTTTAATAAACGAGAGTAAATGTCATAAGCGCGCTCTCCGCGGTTTGTTTGCTCAATAACTGTAGGGATTAAATTCATTGAAAAATTCCTCCTTTAAATTGGGTGTTGTGTGGTGCGTTGATAATAAGCAGAACAGAATTCTTTCTACCTATATCATTAAGTTATGTATATCATACAAAAATGGTCAAAGAAGGTCAAATGATAAGCCTTCTTTATTAGAAGTTAAAAAATGAATTCCGAAAGCTCCATTTTTAAAACCCCTTATACATACTATTCCATATCAAGATAATTAAACCCTCCTTTCATAATAACCGTTTTAAAAATATCTAAACGAGTTTCTCCAATCATTAACATAGTTTTGAATTTATTAATCTTATATAATAAGATTAGGAATGAAATAAACAATGGGTAGCATACAGATTAGAAAGCGCTTACAATAGAGAAGAGAGAAAATATATGGTGGGAAGTTAGGCTCCTCCTTTCTATAAAAATAAATAAGGGGAAGAAAGTAGGATGTTTATCGAGCGTAAGAGAACCATAAATTCATTTGCTTTTCAAAGCTTCATATTTGAAAAGAGCTTATGGAACATTTTTTTTCTAAGTAAGGGAGGGGACGATTGTGCAATTTGGTCTTTACCAACAGCAGACAACGAGTCTAGTTATGACTCAAGAGTTGCGTCAGGCAATTCATTTGTTACAGTTTTCGGCAGTGGAGTTAACGAGTTTTATTAATGATCAAGCACTTGATAATCCGTTGTTAGATGTGAAAGAACCACCCAAAACGGAAGATTTTTCATATTCAACGTATACACGTGCTAATACGGAAGACCACCCCTCGCCAATTGACTATGCCCATGTAACTAGAGCGAATCTAAGTGATCATCTTCTATTACAAGTTCAAGAGTTAAGATTAACGGATAAACAGAAAAAAGATTTTACCTATCTAATATACAGCTTGCGTGAAGATGGCTATTTAGCCCGTCCGCTCGAGGAACTATGTGAAGAGCTTGGCATTGATATGGAAGAAGGAGAAGATCTATTATTTACGCTACAAAGTTTTGATCCGGCTGGAGTGGGAGCGCGTGATCTACAAGAATGCCTCCTCTTGCAATTAGAACGACTAGAAAATAGGAATTTTTTAGCTGAACAAGTTCTTACACATTTCATGGAGTCATTTGCCAAAAGAAAGTGGAAAGAAATTTCCTTAGAATTAAGCGTGAGCCTTGCTGAAATTCAAGAAGTGAATGATCTTATTCAAACATTGGATCCGCAGCCAGGGACACAATATATGTCTGAACCGGTTCAGTTTGTGAAGCCTGAGCTAAGGATTGTTCCATACGAGGGAGATCTTTTGGTTCATTTAGAAGATGATTTGATTCCAAATGTCGGATTAAATCGTCATTATGAAGAACTGTTAAAAAATGAAGCTGATTTTGAAGCTACTCAATATGCGAAACAAAAAATCCAACAAGTTCAATGGCTGATGAAAAGCATTCAGCAACGGAAACAAACAATTGTGAAAGTAGGCGAAGCGATCGCACGCCATCAAAAAGATTATTTCTTAAATAAAAACGGGGCATTAAAGCCTTTGACTTTAAAAGAAATTGCCGATGAGATTGACGTTCATGAGTCGACAGTAAGTCGAGCGACAACGAACAAGTATGCGGATACACCAAGAGGAGTCATTGAGTTAAAATCATTATTCTCCTCATCTGTTCAAAACGGATACGGAGAATCAACATCAAGTCGCTCGATTAAAGATTGGATGAAGGAGCTTATTGCAAGTGAAAATAAACAAAAGCCACTATCCGACGCCAAAATAGTCAGCTGGCTCCAAACCGAAAAAGATACCACAGTATCCAGAAGAGCCATTGCCAAATACCGCGATGAACTAGGAATCCCATCCTCCTCCAAGAGAAAGAGATTTGAGAAATAAAAGAAAAAAGACGAACTTAACTTTTTTCTTTTATTTCTCAGCAATGAGCGAAGCCGCTGCAAGGTTTTAAGCCTGTTTGAGTGAACTTCTCAAACAGGAGCGCAGCGTGCGTAGCCATTGCAAAGCTTTAAAAAAAGACGAACTTAACTTTTTTCTTTTATTTCTCAGCAATGAGCGAAGCCGCTGCAAGGTTTTAAGCCTGTTTGA
>NZ_JAQQWT010000004.1:51937-203299 GCF_028610705.1 Halalkalibacter alkalisediminis | reverse complement strand
GTGAACTTCTCAAACAGGCGCGCAGCGTGTGTAGCCATTGCAAAGCTTTAAAAAAGACGAAATCTTTTTTTCTCTTTTTTTGCAACAACAAACATCAGAGCTTGTCGGCGATTAAAATAAAAACACCGCCACAGCCATAATGAAACATCGAATAGAAACGAGTGATTAACCCAATGCTAGAAGTAACCGTCATGTCAAAGATTGATTGTCCACTGTGTGATAAGGCGATTGATCAAATCACACCATTAGCAGAAGAATTTCAATTTAAAATAAACGTTGTAGATATTTATCAGGATGATGAGTTATTGGAGAAATACCAGATCATGATCCCTGTTGTCATAATGAACGGTGAAGAAGTCGATTTTGGCATTATCTCAAAAGAAAAAATAAGAAAGCGTTTACTTGAATTAAATAGGCAAATATAACTTGTGTAATGACCTGATCCTTGGTAATATGAACCTGTAGGAAGGATTTGGTCTTTTTTTTGGACCGATCGGGACACAAAAAGTCTATGCGGGACATAGTTGGTCCAACCTTAAAAAAGGGAGTATGGCTCTATGCAACTATTATTAGACATTCAAAAAAAATTATTACCTGATCTGCTTGACGTGATGGTCAAGCGTTATCGAATCCTCCACTACATTAAGCTCATGCAACCAATTGGTCGAAGAAGTTTATCTTCAAACTTGCAATTATCCGAACGCGTGTTAAGAGGAGAAGTCACTTTTTTAAAAGATCAAGGACTTGTTCACTTTGCAACGGCGGGAATGAGCATTACAGAAGAAGGCGAACAACTTTTTCTGAAGTTAGAAGAGGTAATGAAGGAATTACTTGGACTAAGAGAGCTTGAGAACAAGTTAGAAAACGAACTTGGTGTTAAAAAAGTGATTGTCGTTGCTGGGAACAGTGATCAAGACAGTTGGGTAAAACGTGAGATGGGTCGAGCGTGTATGAGTGAATTAAAGCGAAGTATTGAGCCGAAGGATGTCGTGGCCGTTATGGGTGGGACAACGCTCGCTGCAGTTGCTGAAATGATGCAACCTGATGCCAAAACGAGAGAAGTGGTTTTTGTACCAGCGCGAGGCGGACTTGGTGAGCAAGTTGAAAATCAAGCCAATACGATCAGTGCTCAGCTCGCTAGTCGAGCAGGTGCCCAATATCGCTTGTTACACGTGCCAGATCAAATTAGTAAGGAAGCTTACTCATCCCTTGTATTAGAACCTTCTGTTAAGGATATCCTAAAGCTGATTCACTCAGCTCGCACGGTTATTCATGGAATCGGTGATGCAAAAACGATGGCACTTAGACGAGATTCAGTAGATTCGTTTATTGACAAGCTCATAAGGGAAGAAGCTGTAGGAGAAGCTTTTGGTTATTATTTTAATAAAAGCGGAGAGCTCATTCATAAGCAACGCACGATTGGTTTACAGCTTGATGACCTTGGAGAGCATAAATATGTGATCTCAGTCGCAGGAGGAAGCTCGAAGGCGGAAGCCATCAGTGCTTACATGAAATATCGTCCGAGCGATGTGTTGATTACAGATGAAGCTGCTGCTGAATCTTTATTAAAGCTTTAAATGAATATGTAGATAAAAGAGCTTTGCTCTTTTTGATAAATCTAAGAAGAATGCACTAGGAGGAGATTTTAACATGGCAACAAAAATTGGTATTAATGGTTTTGGACGTATTGGACGTAACGTATTTCGTGCTGCTTTAAACAACCCAGCAGTAGAGGTAGTAGCAATCAACGATTTAACAGATGCAAACATGCTTGCTCACCTACTTAAGTACGATACAGTACACGGTAACTTAGATGCAGAAGTATCAGTTAACGGAAACTCTTTAGTAGTCAACGGACAAGAAATCAATATCTCTGCTGAGCGTGACCCTGCTAAGCTTGAGTGGGCTAACCGTGGTGTAGAAGTAGTTGTTGAATCAACTGGTTTCTTCACGAAGCGTGAAGATGCTGCTAAACATATCGAAGCTGGTGCGAAAAAAGTTATCATCTCTGCTCCTGCTTCTGACGAAGATATCACAATCGTAATGGGTGTTAACGAAGATAAGTACGATGCAGGAAGCCACCATGTTATTTCAAACGCTTCTTGTACGACTAACTGTCTTGCACCATTTGCAAAAGTTCTTAACGACAAGTTCGGTATCAAGCGTGGTATGATGACAACTGTTCACTCATACACAAATGACCAACAAATCCTTGATCTTCCACACAAGGACTACCGTCGTGCGCGTGCTGCTGCAGAAAACATCATCCCAACTTCAACTGGTGCTGCAAAAGCAGTTGCACTTGTATTACCTGAACTTAAAGGTAAATTAAACGGTGGAGCTATGCGTGTTCCAACTCCAAACGTTTCTTTAGTTGACTTAGTTGCTGAATTAAACCAAGACGTAACAGCTGAAGATGTGAACAATGCACTTCGTGAAGCTGCTGAAGGTCCATTAAAAGGAATCCTTAACTACAGCGAAGAGCCACTAGTATCTAGTGACTACAACGGCAACCCGCATTCTTCTTCAATCGATGCTCTTTCAACAATGGTTATGGAAGGCAGTATGGTAAAAGTAATCTCTTGGTACGATAATGAGTCTGGTTACTCTCACCGTGTTGTAGATCTTGTTGATTACATCGCTAAGCAAGGACTATAATAGGTAACAGTTGGTAAGAGGAGGAAGAAGGTTTTGCTTCTCCTCCTTTTTCCTCTGTAAAAAAATAATTGCTTAAAACAGGAGGTCTAGGAAATGAACAAACAAACGATTCGTGATATTGACCTAAAAGGGAAAAAGGTATTTTGTCGTGTTGATTTCAATGTTCCAATGAAGGATGGACAAGTGACAGACGAAACTCGTATTCGTGCTGCGATACCTACTATCCAAGCTTTAACTGAGCAAGGTGCAAAAGTGATTCTTGCGTCACACCTTGGTCGTCCTAAAGGTGAAGTGGTGGAAGAACTTCGTTTAACTCCAGTAGCAGCTCGTCTTGGTGAACTACTTGGTAAAGAAGTTAAAAAGGTAGATGAAGCATTTGGTCCACAAGCAGAAGAAGCAGCTAACACTCTAGCAGAAGGCGATATTCTTTTACTTGAAAACGTTCGCTTCTATGCAGGGGAAGAAAAAAATGATCCAGAACTCGCAAAAGCATTTGCTGCGCTTGCAGATGTATACGTTAATGATGCATTTGGTGCAGCTCACCGTGCCCATGCTTCAACAGAAGGAATTGCTCATCACTTACCAGCGGTAGCAGGTCTTTTAATGGAGAAAGAACTAGACGTACTTGGTAAAGCTTTATCAAACCCAGAGCGTCCTTTCACTGCCATCATTGGTGGAGCAAAAGTTAAAGACAAGATCGGTGTCATTGATAATCTACTTGATAAAGTCGATAACCTCATCATCGGTGGTGGACTTGCTTATACGTTCGTAAAAGCACTTGGCCATGAAATCGGAAAGTCTTTACTTGAAGAAGATAAAATCGATCTGGCAAAATCATTCATGGAAAAAGCAAAAGCAAACAACGTCAACTTGCTTTTACCAATCGATGTAACCGTTGCGGATGATTTTTCAAATGATGCTAACATTAAAGTGGTTGATATTGATTCGATTCCTTCAGATTGGGAAGCACTTGATATCGGACCAAAAACGATTGATACATATCGTCAAGTTATTGCTGAATCAAAGCTTGTTATTTGGAACGGGCCAATGGGTGTATTTGAATTAGAAGCTTTCTCAAAAGGAACGCGTGGCGTAGGGGAAGCCCTTGCTGATAGTGATAATACGTATTCGGTAATCGGTGGCGGAGACTCAGCTGCAGCGGTTGAGAAGTTCGGTCTTGCTGATAAAATGAGCCATATTTCAACGGGTGGTGGAGCATCCCTTGAATTCATGGAAGGGAAAGAACTTCCTGGACTAGTAGCATTAAACGATAAATAAGGAGAGTGATTTGTGATGCGTAAACCAATTATTGCAGGTAACTGGAAAATGAACAAAACACTTGGCGAAGCAAAGCAATTTGTGGACGCAGTGAAAACAACGATTCCGGCTAATAGTGAAGTGGATGCCGTTGTTTGTGCACCAGCATTGTTTTTAGAAAGCCTAGTAAGTACGGCAGAAGGAACAGACCTTAAAATCGGAGCTCAAAATGTTCACTTCGAAGAAAATGGTGCATTCACAGGTGAAATTAGTCCTGTAGCCCTAGCTGATATGAAAGTGGACTACGTGATTATCGGTCACTCAGAGCGTCGTGAAATGTTTGCTGAGACGGATGAAACAGTAAACAAAAAAGTTCACGCTTCTTTCAAACATCATCTTGTTCCAATCATGTGCTGCGGCGAAACAGACGCTGAGCGTGAAGCGGGCAAAACAAACGATGTGGTTAAAGTTCAAGTGGAAGCTGGTCTTGCTGGGTTAACAGAAGATCAAGTCAAGAACACGGTTATTGCCTATGAGCCAATCTGGGCAATCGGTACAGGGAAATCTTCTTCTGCAACGGATGCAAATGAAGTTTGTTCTTATATTCGTAAAGTCGTTGCTGAAGCTTTCTCAACAGAAGCTGCGGAAGCGGTACGTATCCAATATGGCGGTAGCGTAAAGCCTGCTAACATTAAAGAATACATGGCTCAGTCTGATATCGATGGAGCTTTAGTTGGTGGGGCTAGCCTTGAAACAGATTCATTCCTTTCACTTTTGGAGGAAGGCAAATGAGTAAAAAGCCAGTCGCTCTCATTATCCTAGACGGATTTGCGATGAGAGATGAAGTAAAAGGAAATGCTGTTGCTCAAGCGAAGAAACCGAACTTTGATCGTTTCTGGAACCAATACCCTCATGCCACTCTTGAAGCGCAAGGGGAGGCGGTTGGTTTACCTGAAGGTCAAATGGGGAACTCTGAAGTAGGGCACTTAAACATCGGTGCTGGACGCGTTGTCTATCAAAGTTTAACGCGCGTGAATTTATCGATTCGCGAAGGCGACTTCTTTGAAAATCAAACGTTTCTTGATGCCATGAATCATGCAAAAGAGAAAAACAGTGCGTTGCACGTCTATGGCTTGCTTTCCGATGGAGGCATTCATAGTCACATTGATCACCTTTTTGCTTTACTTGAACTAGCAAAACGTGAAAACGTCGAAAAAGTGTATGTTCATGGATTCCTTGACGGACGTGACGTTGGTCAAACGTCAGCTGAAGTCTATGTCCGTGGGTTACAAAGTAAACTAGAGGATTTGGGCGTTGGGGAATTAGCTTCCTTACACGGCCGTTACTACGCGATGGATCGCGACCGTCGCTGGGAACGTGTGGAAAAGTCTTACCGTGCGATGGTGTATGGTGAAGGCCCGACTTACACAAATCCGATCGATGTTGTAACGGATAGTTATAAAAATGAGATTTTTGATGAATTCATCATTCCTTCTGTTATAACGAAGGAAGATGGTACTCCAGTCGGAACGGTTCAAGATGATGATGCGGTTATTTTCTTTAACTTCCGTCCTGACCGTGCAATTCAAATGTCACAAGTGTTCACAAACGAAGACTTCCGTGGATTTGATCGTGGGGACAATCATCCGAAAAACCTTCATTATGTGTGCTTAACTCATTTCAGTGAAACCGTTGATGGCTTTGTAGCCTTCAAGCCGACGAATTTGGATAACACGCTTGGTGAAGTGTTAGCTCAACAAAATTACAAACAGCTTCGCATTGCGGAAACGGAAAAATACCCGCATGTGACGTTCTTCTTTAGTGGAGGCCGTGAGGAGCCGTTCCCTGGTGAGGAACGAATTTTAATCAATTCACCAAAAGTAGCAACGTATGACTTACAGCCTGAAATGAGTGCGTACGAAGTAACGGACGCGTTACTAGCAGACATTGAAGCAGATAAGCACGATGCGATTATTTTAAATTTTGCTAACCCTGACATGGTTGGACATTCTGGTATGCTTGAGCCGACGATTAAAGCAGTGGAAGTCGTCGATGAGTGTTTAGGTAAAATCGTTGATGCAATTGTGGCAAAAGGGGGAGCTGCTGTTATTACCGCTGATCACGGAAATGCAGATGAAGTCCTTACCCTTGAAGACAAGCCAATGACTGCTCATACGACAAACCGTGTACCTGTTATTGTGACAGAGGATAACGTAACATTACGCCAAGACGGTAAATTAGCAGATTTAGCGCCGACTGTATTAGCTCTTTTAGGCGGAAAACAACCAAAAGAAATGACCGGTATTTCATTGGTTCAAAAATAATTTTCAAAAAAAGCAGGAATGTACGCATTGAAGTCGAACCTTAATACGGTTGACTTGAATGAAAACCAACATTCTAACGAACAATAAATTGACATCATACCATCCATATATTTGAAGGAGTGACTTTACAATGACAATGATTACAGATGTTTATGCTCGCGAAGTTTTAGATTCTCGTGGTAATCCAACAGTAGAAGTAGAAGTATACCTAGAATCAGGCGCTATGGGTCGCGCTTTAGTACCAAGTGGTGCTTCTACAGGTGAATACGAAGCCGTTGAGCTTCGTGACGGTGGAGAGCGTTATATGGGTAAAGGAGTTCTTCAAGCGGTTGATAACGTAAACGAAGTAATCGCTCCTGAGCTAATCGGTTTTGACGCACTTGATCAACTTGGTATCGACCAATTAATGATCGAGCTTGATGGAACGGAAAACAAAAGCAAGCTAGGTGCCAACGCAATCCTTGGTGTTTCTATGGCTGTTGCGCATGCTGCTGCTGATGCAATCGGAGTACCATTATACGTGTACCTTGGCGGATTCAACGCGAAGCAACTTCCAGTACCAATGATGAACATCATCAACGGTGGGGAGCATGCGGATAACAACGTAGACATCCAAGAATTCATGGTTATGCCTGTTGGAGCTGAAAACTTCCACGAAGCTCTTCGCATGGGTGCGGAAATTTTCCACAACCTGAAGTCAGTTCTTAAAGGAAAAGGCTACAACACGGCTGTAGGTGATGAAGGTGGATTCGCTCCAAACCTTTCTTCAAACGAAGAAGCCCTTTCAACCATCATCGAAGCCATCGAAAAAGCGGGCTACAAGCCTGGTGAAGAAGTGATGCTTGCAATGGACGTAGCGGCTTCTGAAATCTACAACAAAGAAGACGGTAAATACCACTTAGCTGGTGAAGGCAAAAGCTTCACTTCTGAAGAAATGGTTGGTTTTTATGAAGAGCTTGTTTCTAAATACCCAATCATCTCAATTGAAGATGGTTTAGACGAAAATGACTGGGATGGTTTCAAAATCCTAACAGAACGCCTTGGTGGAAAAGTTCAACTAGTTGGTGACGACTTGTTTGTAACAAACACAGCGAAGCTTTCTGAAGGTATTGAAAAAGGAATTGGTAACTCAATCCTAATCAAAGTAAACCAAATCGGTACACTAACAGAAACATTTGAAGCAATCGAAATGGCGAAGCGCGCTGGTTACACAGCAGTTATCTCTCACCGTTCTGGTGAAACAGAAGATGCAACGATCGCTGATATCGCTGTTGCAACAAATGCTGGTCAAATTAAGACGGGTGCTCCTTCTCGTTCGGACCGTGTGGCGAAGTACAACCAACTTCTTCGCATCGAGGACGAGCTTGCAAACGTAGCAACTTATGGTGGCCGTTCTGCATTTTACAACTTGAAAAAGTAATCAATGAAAGGACATGCGAGAGAGCTCGCATGTCCTTTTTTTATCGAGTAAAAGGTAATAATTTACATATCTTATTAGAATCAGGAGAAAATGAAAGGGACGGAGGTGAAAAAATGCCAAATCCATTCGAAGCATTTTGGAATATCTTAAAAAATTCTATTGATCCTGATCAAGAAACACCCCTACATGTTGGTGAAGTAATGGTGTGTTGGACTTATTATACAGCCTTGAAAGAGATGTTGCGTTTTGAAGAGGCGGGTCTAAATACCACGAAGGATTCAGAAGTCGTTGAGATGCTAAAGGATGCCTATAAAATGTGTCAGGGGCAAAGTGAGCGCTTAGAGAAATTATTGATTAAAGAAGGCGTACCCTTACCAGATACGTCACCAGCCTTACCTAAGTCTTCTCCTGATGATATTCCACTAGGTGTGAAAATGTCCGATGATGAGTTAGCAAATGGAATCGGAGTCAAAATAGCGGGTTCCCTTGTTGAATGTGCGACAGGCCAAGCGCAATCGATACGAAACGATGTAGGAATGATGTGGGCAGAATTTCAAGCTGAATTACTAGTCTTTAGTGCGACATTAAGAGCATTAAAGAAAAGGCGAGGTTGGTTGAAGATTCCTCCTTATTTTCAGCCCCCTGGAAATAAACAATAACCCAAAAACCGACTCTCCAATTACAAGAGTCGGTTGCTCCTTTTTTAGGTCGTCCATTCGTCATGTATAATAGAAACCAAATACCACTTATCATCCTCTTCTTTCAACACAAGACGCAAACTTCTCCAGTCCATGCCTTCATATTGCTCCTCGAAACCAGAAAAATGAAACTCGACAACCGAAGCGCTCGGATAAACTTCTTTCGTATTATCAAGCGTATTGCCATGCCCTAGGCGCTCATCTACAGCGGTTTCCTCCGCATTTGCATAGTCTTCATCATAGACAAAGCGTTCGTAATACTCAGGAAAGGTTTTGTCAATTGGTTCGCCGGTCCCATCCAAGCTCCCCCAATGATAAACGGTTTCATCTTCCCATAAATTTTTCACCTCTTCAGCTGAAAAAACTTGATCATTGTCTACATCGATATAACCATAAGGAGAAAAGCGAACGCCATCGGTCGGATGGATAAAGTCAGCTACCCCTTTCATATCGTGATCTTTTAAAAGATGAACAATGGTATCCGCTGTTTCTTCAAGTGTAAGAATTTGTTCCTCTGGTTTTTCATCATGATCAGAGGTGATTTCTTCTTCGGAAGCTTGGTCCATCTCTTCTTGTTCAGATGGGGCTGGTGGTTCTGGTTCGATTCGGTCGATTTCCGTCTGAGAGCACCCTGATAAAACGATGACTAAAGTTAGAAAAAATCCATATAAAGTTGTTTTCATAAGAACCTCCTCCTTTCTTATTTCTTACCCCAGAAAAGTAAGTTCTATAACTTAGCATATGTAATATTTGCAGAAACTTGAACAATTGAAAAAACGGTTTGATTAAACCTTCTCACTCCTCATAGATTCTTCACATATAGTATAAGAGCTAAACAGTTTGGAGGTTGGACTTCAGTGTTTTATCAAGCCTATTATCAGTTTGAACCCACTCCTTATCGTCAATTTCCACCTGTTGATACTTCGACGTTTGAACAGTCATTACAAACCTTTCAAGCGCTTCTCGAACAAGGGCGTACCTTGGTCAATAGCCTTGTAACGTCGGAGGAGAGAATGTTCCAACTAATGGATGCGGCTCAAAGAAGTGATGATCAAGAAGTCGATCGCATTATTAGAGAAACAGGGATAGCGTCGATTGTTGAAACGTCCTATTCGCCTACAGGGGTCTCCTTTACTTTACGTACAGAGCCACCATGTTGCACCTTAACGATGTATCTCGTGTGGGGCAGGTAAGAGCATTTCGCGTAGCGGGATGCTTTTTTTTATGTGTGCTAAAGCGACGATCTGAACGGGAGTGTCAGCGGGCTCAGTCATCATGAAAAGTTTGTTAGATTAAATCACTTATTTTACCAAAAAGAGGTGATTTTAGCTTATTCTATTGCTATAGTTCGCGATACGAAATGTAACAAAGGATAAACATCCATTTTAAAAGTGAGGAGAGACTAGAATGACATCAAAGATCGTTGATTTATCTCAAGAAATTTTTCAAGGTATGCCAGTTCTACCTGTTCAGCAACAAACAGTCATTTTTCCTAACGTCTCTCATGAAGTGACGAAAAGAAAGTTAGGCTTTGAATTCGCTAGAAACAATTTACTTATAAATGAGCACAGTCCCACACATAGCGATGCCATTTACGAATATGACCCAGAGGGCCCAACCATTGATGAGATGGATTTAGACTCGTTTTATGGCCCAGCTATTTGTCTAGATGTCTCTCATCTATCACCGGATGTATATATCAAGAGACAAGACTTAAAAGAAGCCTTGAAGCAATCCGGACAAACGATTGAAGAAGGGGATATTGTCCTCCTTTATACTGGTCACTACGAACGTTCATACGGAACAGAAGAGTGGTTTAACCGTCACTCCGGTCTCCATTACTTAGCGGCAAAGTGGTTAGCTGAATTAGGAGTGAAAAATATTGGCATCGACGCACCTTCGATTGATCACCCTAGAGATTCGAAGTATTCGGGTCATCTGGTCTGTCGAGAATTTCAGATCACGAATACGGAGAACCTGTGCAATTTACAAAAAGTCATAAATACGAGGTTCCTTTACATGGGATTCCCATTAAAAATTCGAAACGGAACAGGATCTCCAATCCGAGCAGTCGCTTTATTGATTGATTAAATCGTGTATAAAAAATCGTTGAAATTTAGTGAATGTATATGGAACGTTATCTAACACCTGACCTCTTCTTATTGGAGTTTAATCCTTGAAAAAGAAGAGGTTGGGTGCTTTTTTATTGAGGTTTTACCAGATATTTACTATGACGCTTTTATTTAGTTATTTCCTACAAAAACACGAAAATTACCTATGGAAAGTTGTATTTTCGTTCGTGAAAAAACTCGTAAGATAACCTGACTAGAATAAACAAAAGGGAATCTATTTCGATTAATCTAGCTTTATATTCGAAATGTGTAAAAACAATTCAAATTATTATGACATCTAACTAATGAAAGAAGATGTCATCTTGTAAGAGAGGGGTTGAAGGAAATGAATGATGATTTTATGAAAATGTCGATTGAAACAGTCGGAACTGAAAATGTTGTCCAAGAAGCCGATGTGGTCTCGAAGCTTTCAAAAGATTACTACTGGTACTCACCGATTTTGGATAAAAAATTAAATAATAAGAAGGCAGATTATGTGATCGTTCCTGATTCAGAGGAAACGTTAAAAGCCGCTCTACAGTTAGCTGTAAATGAAAAAATACCGGTCACCATTCGTGGGGCTGGAACTGGAAATTATGGTCAAGCTGTGCCGATGACAGGGGGGGTGGTCGTCGATTTAACGAAGCTAAATCAAATAAAGGAAATTGGAGAAGGGTTTGCTAGAGTACAAGCGGGAATGCGAATTCGCGATTTAGAGAAAAACGTTCATATAACTGATCAAGAGCTAACCATCTACCCATCAACGTTTGTAAAAGCTACAATTGGAGGGTTTGTCTCTGGAGGTTCTGGTGGAATTGGTTCTGTAACTTGGGGCAATCTCTGGGATGGAAATGTACTTGAAGCGAAGGTACTGACGATGGAGGAGACCGTCCAGGAAAAAGTCGTAACGGGAGAAGAACTCCTTACGTACATTCATAGTTATGGGACGACTGGAATCATCACCGAAGTCACGATACCGATTAAGCCGAAAACGAGATGGGTGCAAGAAGTGATCAGTTTTGCCCACTTTCATGAAGCCTTTGAATTTTCCAAAATAATAGCTGAAAGTCCACGCTGGAAAAAGAGGCTCGTATCCATCGTAGAAGCACCGATACCGACTTTTTTCCGTCCTTTGAAAAAGATGATGCAAAACCACGAGGAGCACCTCATTTTAATCGAAATTGCAGAAGAAGACCATGGGCAAATAGTTGAGCAAGCTCTAAATTGGAATGGAAAAAGCATTCATACCATTGGGGCTGAAGACTACCGAAAGGGAATAGGTATTTCAGATTTTACATGGAATCACACAACGTTATGGGCTCTAAAAGCAGATAAAAAATGGACCTACTTGCAGAATTTCTTCTCACTTGAAAAAGGACTCGCGCAAATGGAGCAAATTAAAGAACGTTTTGGTGATGAGATCCTTTTCCATGTTGAATGGTTGAAGGATCGAGGAAAACTTATCCCAGCTGGTTTGCCATTGATTAAATATGAATCTAAGGAACGTCTATATGAAATCATCGACTTCTTTAATGAGATTGGCGCTTCAGTAAACGACCCGCATACCTATTTACTTGGAGCCGGAGGATGGAATTTACAACTAGAAGCAATCACAAAGAAAAAAAGAGAAAATGATCCATTTGATTTGTTGAACCAAGAGAAGCTTCCAGCCTATGACGCGGTAAAAGGAATCTAATGAGAGTGGGGGAGATACATGATGAACATGTCATATCTGGAGCAAATTGAGACAAAACAGGAGGCGCTGCAAAATGTCTAGACAAATTGCGAATAATGCAGGTTCAATGGCCATTCCAAATGAAACAACGAAGGTTACAATTGCCCAAAAGAAAAACAATGAGTGGATGAAGAAAGTGTTGCCACCCATCATAGCCTTTGTCGCGTTTGTGACATTATGGCAAGTGATTGTTACATTAATTGGGATACCACATTATATTCTACCGAAACCAACAGATATTTTTGATGCGGCTGTTAAGAATTGGTCAAACCTTTCTAGTGCTCTGATGACAACCATTGTTGAATCAGTTCTCGGATTTGTTTTTAGTGTCATTGGGGGAATTGGTGTCGCGGTTCTCATGGCAAGTTCGAAATGGGTCGAAAGAAGTTTTTATCCATATGCAATTATTTTACAGACGATTCCGGTTGTGGCGATTGCTCCGATCATCGTCATCTGGTTTGGTTCTGGAATGAACGCAATCGTCATCATTGCGTTTACGATTGGCTTTTTTCCTATGCTTTCCAATACACTTATTGGTCTTAATGCAACCGAGCATAACATGAAAAATTTATTTTATTTATACAATGCATCGAGATGGCAGGTGATGTGGAAATTACGTTTCCCTGCCGCGCTGCCTTACATTATTGCGGGCGCTAAAATTTCCTGTACATTAGCCGTTGTTGGGGCGATTGTAGGAGAATACATTGCTGGTGTTGGTGGTGGAGCAGGTGGTTTAGGATATGCTATTACAGTTGCGGCCTCACGATTGCAAACACCTTATTTATTTGCATTAGGATTATCAGCAGCCGTGCTTGGAATCACCTTCTTCTTAATTGTCAGTTACATCTCAAAACTTTTCTTAGGATCTTGGCATGAATCAGAAATGGAATCAGAGTAACATAACACGCCGCTAAGTGCCGAGTTGGGCTAAAGTCATCGCTTCTATAATCGAAAATAATCTAACTACAATAAACGGGGGTACTTTCATGGTGAAAAAATTTATGGCTAGTCTTACTCTATTATTCACTTTAACAGCATGTGGTGGAACAAATGTAGAAGAAGCAACAACAAGTGAGACTGAACCTGAAGAAGCTAAAGAAGAAGCAGAGGCTCCCGAGGAACTATTCGAAATGAAACAAATTACAAGTTGGTTTCCACAAGTAGAAAGTGCGGGTCAATACTACGCACAAATGGAAGGTTTTTATGAAGAAGCGGGAATTGATATGACGACAGAACCAGGTGGTCCACAAGTATCTTCCATTTCAATTGTGTCTTCTGGAAGTGCTCAAATTGGAATGGCTCAAGCTGATCAAGTTTTATATGCCATCAATGAAGGCATTCCGTTAGTAGCCATTTTTGCTAACTTTCAAAAAACACCACAAGGCATCATGTTCCACAAAGACCAACCGATTGACTCATTTGAAGACTTAGGAGATGGGTACGAAATTTATACAGCAGCAGGTGCAGGATATTGGGAGTTTTTAGTGAGTCAGTTTGATATCGATCAGTCGCAAAATCGAGTGTATACAGGTGACAGTTCTGCTTTTGTTTCCAATGCGAAAGCAGCTTCACAAATGTACGTCACTTCTGAGCCTTTCTACTTAGCGCAAGAGGGAATAGAAACAGGTCATTTATTAATTGCTGATTCAGGTTACTCTCCATATGGTGACGTTTTGTTTACAACAAAAGACTTTATCGAAGAGCACCCTGAAATCGTTCAAGCTTATGTCGATGCGGTGAAAAAAGGGTGGGAAGCCTTCAAGGCAGATCCTGAAAAAGTCTATGATTACATTACTGAGTTAAACCCGGAGAAAACAGCTGAGC
This sequence comes from Halalkalibacter alkalisediminis, assembly GCF_028610705.1. Taxonomy (GTDB): domain Bacteria; phylum Bacillota; class Bacilli; order Bacillales; family Bacillaceae_D; genus Halalkalibacter; species Halalkalibacter alkalisediminis. Next base: position 189,272 of record NZ_JAQQWT010000004.1, on the reverse strand, counting down.
AAATGGCATATGCAACCGAACAAATGGAAGAATTAGCCTTCGGTGGAGATGCTGCTATACATGGAGTTGGCTATATGACAGAGGAACGTTGGTCGACATTAATTAGTCAATTGTATGAACTAGGATTACTTGATTCAGAGATACCTGCAGAAGATGTATTCACGACAGATTTTTTAAATTAAGGTTGTATGAATAGGAGCTTAGAGGATCAACCAGGCTTCTATCCTCATTTTGAATACGAACGTAAAGGAGGAATCTGAATTGAATTTAAAACATACGAGTCAGGCGTGGCAGGAATTATTTCTACCACGTTTATCAACAAAGGAAGTCAAAGAGCTTAATAAGGAAAAAGGATTAGTCGTATTGCCAATTGGAGCTATTGAACAGCATGGTCCTCATCTTCCTGTTTATACGGATACACTGATTGCGGAAGGACTTTTGTCTGCTTGTTTCGATCATTTAACATTAGAGGATCAAATCTGGATGCTGCCGCCTCTTCCATACGGAAAAAGCACGGAGCATCTAGGACATCCTGGTACGATAACATTATCAGCTAATACACTTCAACAAGTCATATTAGACATTGGAAAAAGTGTAAAGGCGAGTGGCTTTCGTCGAATGGTCCTTTTTAATACGCACGGAGGGAACAATGACTTATTGAACATGGTTTCCCGTGAGTTGAGAATCGAGACAGGTTTAATGGTTTTCCGCATGAATGGTATGGACTTTAAGTCGGAAATATCCTCTTTGTTATCCAAGGAGGAACTGTCATACGGCATTCATGGGGGCGATGTGGAGACTTCTCTGATTCTCGCTTTAGAGAAAGACTGGGTCGATATGACAAACGCTCCAAATGAATTTTATGACTATCAGAATGAAATAGATGTAAAAGGTGGTCCGTATGTCGCATGGGTGATAGATGATCTATCTAATTCAGGTGTTTCTGGAAATGCTCAAGTCGCGACGGTGGAAAAAGGAGAAGAAATTCTCTTTCGATTAGGTCACAAGACCGCTGAAACGTTAAAGGTCATGAGTGAATTTGAAATGCACACATTGAAAAACTCGCTCGTAAAATCGACGCTATAAAAAGATCCATATAGTAAAAGCACAGGCAGGGAGGAGAACGAACATGAAAACAGCGATCGCAACTAAAGAGTTGCAAGCAGAGAGTCAGAAATCGATGCTTAGAATTAATCAAGTGAGCAAGGTGTATGATCAAAAAATCGTCGCGTTAAGTGAAGTGAGTCTTGATATCCGAGAGGGAGAATTCATGTCTTTTGTTGGCCCTTCTGGTTGCGGAAAATCAACGATTTTTAAAATAATTGCTGGCTTAAGTGAGCCGACATCAGGATCCATCGAAATGGTGACATCCACACAAACCGAAACATCAATCAATCGAGATGAAGTTGGGTTTGTGTTCCAACACGCGACACTCCTTCCGTGGAAACCCGTTATTGATAATGTGGCACTCCCCCTTGAATTAAAAGGAGTTTCGAAAAAAGAAAGATATGAAAAAGCAATCGATGTCCTTGAGATGGTTGGATTAAAAGGCTATGAAAAAGCCTTACCAAGACAACTTTCAGGCGGTATGCAGATGAGGGTCTCGATTGCACGCTCGCTCATTGCTAAACCAAAACTATTATTAATGGATGAACCATTCGGAGCACTAGATGAAATGACTAGACAAAATTTACACTATGAACTCCTACGAATCTGGCGAAAGACAAACATGACCGTTCTTTTCATCACCCATAATGTCTTCGAATCGGTCTTTCTCTCCACCCAAATCGCTGTCATGAGTGCCAGACCAGGAAGAATCACCAACGTATACGACGTCCCACCATACGAACGAAACGACTCCTTCCGCAGCTCCCACGAGTTTAGTAACCTAGTAGGAGAAATTGAAAAAGGATTGAAGCCAAATTAAAAAAGGGTGATCTTCCCTTTTTTAATTTGGCGAAGCAATGAGCGAAGCCGCTGCCAATCCTTTAAGCCTTCTATGAGCGGGTTTCTTAATAGAAGGCGCGCAACGAGTGAAGCTATTAACACGCCGCTGTTTTTCCTTTTTTTAATGCGTCGAAGATACAATGTAACCCCAAACACGCTGGATGCAGCCTTAGCAAAGGTAAGTTGTATCCATTTTTCTTTTTTAAGATCGTTCACAAAAAACAGGGGCTTTGTGAACGATCTTGAAATAGGTTCTATACATACGAGAGTAAAACAAATTTCCTATTTAACTAAACAGCTGAGGTGATGAAATGAACGCTCCCTATTGGTTAGAAGAGCTAGATGGCTTGTTCGATTCGGAAATGATTAAGAGGAAAGAGACGTATGTTAAAAAAATGTCTCAAGATTATTATTGGTATTCGCCTGTCTTAAGAGCAAAGTTAGCACATTACAGTGGAGATTGTGTCTTGGCGCCGAAGTCTGAAGAAGAGTTGATTAACATCATAACTTTTGCGGCCAAACGAAAGATTCCGATCGTTACAAGAGGAGGAGGAACAGGTAATTATGGACAGATCATTCCTTTACGTGGTGGGATCGTGTTAGATACAAGGGAGTTAAACAAGATTGTTGAAATCGAGAGTGGTCAAGGCACCTTCGAGGCTGGAGTAAAGCTAGGGACGATAGAAAAAGTCCTGAAAGAAACAGATCAAGAGCTTCGTTTCTTTCCTAGTACATTTATGAAGTCGACGATTGCAGGTTTTATTGCTGGTGGTACAGGTGGAATTGGATCCATTGCCTATGGAACGCTATGGGACGAAGGAAACATTCTCGCCTTAACGGTTTTAACGATGGAAGAAACACCGAGAAAAATAAATGTGAAAACGAAAGAGGAATTAGCAAAGTATATTCATAGTTACGGCATTTCAGGAATTATATTAGAGGCGACCATTGCTTTAGCTAAAAAGGTGAACTGGGTTGATTTCCTCATTCAATTTGATGAGCTAGAACAAGCTTTACTGTTTTCTGATGTCGTCGCCCATGACACAACGATTCAAAAGCGCTTAGTATCTGTGTGTGAAGCACCATTATCAACGGCTTTTCATCCGATCAAGACTTTTACCGATAAGAGAAAGGCAAGCGTTCTATTACAAATTGCGCCGGAACACCAAAACGACGTTGAAAAGAAAGCCGCTTGTTACGGCGGGGATTGTTCCGCTGCGTTTTCTAGGTTTATCAAGCAGAATAAATTAAGGATGAGTGATTTCAGTTGGAATCACGTTACACTTTGGTGGTTGAAGCTTCATCCCAACGATACGTATTTGCAAGGGAGGTTTGATCCTAAGCATTATGTCACTCAAGTTAACCAGTTGAAAGAACGCTATCAGGATGAGGTGCTGATTCATTTTGAATGGATTCGAGCAGGTGGAAAGGTTGTGCCGAGTTCTCAGCCTGTTATCCGCTTTACGACGGTTGAGCGTCTCCAAGAAATCATGGTTTCTTTTCAAGAGTTCGGTATTAAGGTCAGTAATCCACATACCTTTTTATTAGAAGAGGGAGGAAAAGATGAATGGATGGACCAGATATGCTTGGCGAAAAAAGAAAACGATCCAAATCATCTCTTGAATCCTGGAAAAACGCACCGCACCGCTCATTCTCCATTGGCAGGTGAAACTCATGTTTGATCTTGTGATAAAAGAGGTACGTTTATTATCTAGTGACGACATTGTTGACATAGCGATTAAAGATGGAGTGATTGAAAAAATTGGTCAAATCGACGAGCCCTGTCAGCAGTTGATACAAGGAGAAAGAAGATTGCTTCTTCCTCCTTATGTCGAGTCTCACATACATTTGGACACGGCTCTTACAAGCGGGAAACCAGCAGTAAATCATTCTGGAGAATTGTTCGAAGGCATTCAGCTTTGGAATCAATATCGACAAACCATGACCTATGAAGATGTCGTGAATCGGGCGCTTGAAGTAATCAAGACGATGGCTGCTCAAGGGGTTCTTTATATGAGGAGTATGGTCGATACATCAGATCCTGAGTTAACGGCACTCAGAGCATTGCTTGATGTGAAAGAGACAGTCTCTTCATTTATGACGTTACAGTTAGTCGGTTTTCCGCAAAATGGGTTGAGCTCAAAGGAAGGAAAAGAGCAGCTAAAACAAGCAATAGAACTCGGTGTTGATGGGATTAGTGCAGTTCCTCATCTAGAAGCAACGCGTGAAAAAGGGATTCAATCTGTAGAAACCTGCTATCAGTTAGCGCTCGAGCACGATTGTTTTGTTCATATTTTTTGTGATGAAATCGACGATGGTCAATCACGGTTTTTAGAAGTAGTGGCTGATTTTGCGATTGAAACAGGATTAAAAGAGCGTGTGACCGTGAGTCATATAAACGCGATGAGTTATTACGAAGAGGCTTATGTACGTAAACTGATGGGCTTATTGCAAGCCTCAAAGATTAATGTTGTGACAGCCCCTCTCATTAGTACTGCGATGCAAGGTCGTTTGGATTCATGGCCAAAGGGTCGAGGGATGACAAGAGTAAAAGATTTACATCAAGCCGGCATTACGGTAGCCGTGGCACATGATGACTTTCTCAGTCCTTTTTATCCGCTTGGTACAGGTTCGCTTCTTTCGGCAGGCCATTTGTTACTTCATTTGGCCCACATGACAGGAGCCGATGATTTCGACGCTGTGTTGAACATGATCACAACCAAGCCAGCTAGTGTGTTAGAGTTAAAAGGCTATGGAATTAAGGAGAGAAACGAAGCAAACCTCATCCTGGTTTCTGCAACAAACGCACATGATTTATTAAGAAGACAACCGGTAGCGGAAGTCGTCATCTCTAAAGGAGAGATGTTGGCAGAAACGACTCGACCTCAAACGGTCTTTTACTCAAATCTAAATCAAGTGAGAGAGGAAGTTGAGCAATGAACTTAAAGCTAATCAATGTAAAAATCCCCATTCTAGATTCTGAGCTTTATTATGATCTCACGATAAATGATGGCCAGGTCATAGCTTTAGATGCTCATGAAATGAAGCAGAAGGCTGATCGTGCTTTTTCCTTCAACAAAGACGACTATAAGCAAGGGGAAGAATGGACTTGGGATGGCAAAGGGCGAATTTTGATACCTGGAATGACGGATGCCCATATGCATTTAGATAAATCCCATTCCTTACTTGTTGCCCAAAATCATAGCGGGACGTTAGTAGAAGCGATTCAAAGCTATACACAAGCTTCAGAAACGTTCACGGATGAAAATGTCAAAGGCAGAATGCGAAAAACGGCTTTATCGGCTTTGGCTCATGGGACCACGACGATTCGAACGCATATTGATTTTAATACGAAGGTGCAAGAAGAGACGACCTTTAAAGGAGTAAGAATGGCGTTAGAGTTAAAACAGGAGCTTGCACCGTATATGGAGATCCAAGTGTTTCCGATGCTCCCCTATTATCCGTATGAGGAGTACGATCGGAAAAAAATTGAACAAATGTTAACGATGGGAGTCGATGGGGTTGGCGGGGCTCCACATATTAGTGAACGGCCGTTAGAATGTATCGATGAGATTTTTACGTATGCCCTCAAACATGGTTTGCCAATAGATCTTCATACCGATGAAAGCGATGACCCTTCTGTTGAAACGGTTTTGTACATAGCGGAAAAAGCGATTGAAGCCAGATACGAAGGCAAAGTCGTCGTCGACCATCTATGTTCACTAGCCGCGATGGGTCACGAAAAAGCAACAGCGGTCATCGCGAAAATGAAAGAAGCAAAGTTAGGGGCGATTACACTCCCAGCAGCAAACTTGTATTTACAAGGAAGAGGGGATCGTGGTGTTGTGCGTAGAGGCATTACACGAGTAGGAGAATTGTTAGAAGCAGGTGTACCGATTGCCACAGCATCGGACAATGTCTGTGATCCGTTCCATCCGTTTGGTCGAGGCGATTTACTGCAGATTGCGCAATTAACAGGTTACACGGCTCACATGGGGGGGAAAGATGATCTCGTTACACTATTACAAATGGTAACAACGGTTCCTTCTCAACTAGTCGGTCAGACCGAAAAGGGAGTTGAAGTTGGACAAAAGGCTGATTTTGTGTTATTTGATGCGACGACTCTTGAAGAGTTATTTGCCGAATTGCCGCAAACACGGGCCGTTTACGGAGCAGGAAAATGGTTATCCATGATGAGTGTAAATCAGCAATCTGGAATCAGTAAGACTATACATGTCTAAGGAAGGGGTTCATAATGACAACGGTTTTAATTATTTATTACAGTGCATTTGGTCATGTAGCCACGCTTAGCAAGGCGATTGCCAAAGGTGTTGAAGGAGTAGAAGGTGTTACGTATAAGCGCGTTCGTATCCCTGAATTTTCAGATCCCAATATACGAGTTGTCAATCAACGCAGTACGGATCAGCAAGAAGGGTTAGCGAAGCATTTTAAATTAACGAAGAGAATAGAGGATTATGATAAAGTTCAGCAGGAACAAGAAAGCATACCCATTGCAACGATGGATGATTTACGTGAGGCAGATGGAATAATATGGGGTTTTCCTACCTATTTAGGTTCGATGCCTGGACAGGTGAAGTCCTTTCTTGATCAAGCCGGTCAATTTTGTACGACTGGTGAGCTTGAAGGAAAGCCAACCGCTTTATTTACGAGTGCGGGCTCAATCCACGGGGGACATGAGGCGACTTTATTGAACTCGCTTGTCCCGCTTCTCCATCTCGGCTTAATCTTTGTCGGATTGCCTTATACAAAGAACCCGGAGTATTTGACAGATCAAGCGATTGGATGCTCTCCTTATGGCGTGTCGACCCTCGCAGGACCAGATGGGTCAAGAACGCCAGTAGCGGAGGAATTGACGATGGCTGGACGCCTTGGGGAACGAGTGGCGCGTGTGGCAAAATCGTTTACACTAACTCGACCATTTGAATAGAAAAAAGCATCTTGAGGTAATGTTCAAGATGCTTTTTTCAAGTTTTTAATCGATATAGGATTCAAGCAATTGCAATAGCTCTTCGTTCCCATAATCGGTTGCGTAGTCGATGGCAGATAATCCTTCTTCTGTCTCTAAAGTCGGATCCGCACCTGCCTCAAGTAATAGAGCTGCCAGTTCCACATTCTCGATAACGACGGCGGACGTGAGTGCTGTCCAACCGTATGAATCTTGGCTGTTTGGATCGGCCCCGTAATCAAGCAAAAGCTGCGCCAATTGCGGATCTTCTACGAGGATCAGGGGAGTTTCGCCGAATTCATTTGGTTCGTTCGGATCTGCTCCTTCCACCAACAATTGCTCTGCCTTCTGTATATCCCCTTCCATGCTCGCTTCCATTAAAGGTGTCCAACCAGCGAAGTCCGAGAATTCGGAGAAAGAAAAATCCTCTAATACTTTTCCAACTGTAAAAGCTGTGCCAATGACGACGGCTGGAATGATCATAAACGAAATAAGCAAGATGAGTACGGTTTGTTTTCCTCGAGACTGAAGCGTAACAGCAGGCTTTTCTAACATAAAGGTTTGAATCGCTTCTATTCTTTTTGGAATCGGAGGATGTGTCGAAAGCAATTCAGTGAGTATAGCAAAAAATCCTTTGTTTTCATTGTATTGCTGTAAATAAGCTTCAATGTTTACATTTTTATACATATTTCTTCCTGCAGCTAATACAAGCAGCCCATGTACAGCTTCTCGTGGTGAATCCGTATAATAAGCTGCCATTCGATCACATGTGTATTCACACATTCTAGAGTAACTTGTACCGATAAATGGAATCCACATGGCCGGCGCAATAAAAGTGAACTTAACGATATGATTGCGTTTAATGTGAGCAAGTTCATGGGCAATGACATAATCAATCTCAGAACCATTTGATTCAAGGGAAATGTCGACAAAGTCAGAGTATAAGACGACCATGTTTTTTCCTGTGATTGCCAAGATTTTCGTCGCAAAGGCATTTAACAACCCACCAGACTCAACGATGTAAACTTCAGGAATTTGCTTCAACTCCATACGTTTACTAAGAGAAGCTACTGTTTCGTACAACTCAGGAAATTGAGATTCTCTGAGGCGAACGCCATTTAAGCGGATGTGAGCCATCGAAACCGCATGTGAAATCAATGAGAGCGCAGCGAATGCTAGTAAAAGTAAAATACCGATGATGGATACAATTAAGTAAATAACAATGATGATGCTGATCATAAGACATAGTCCATAAAGGACATTTTCTTTTCGGTGGATCAGGGTTGTTTCTTTCTCGTTCATTTAAAGATTCTCCTCTTGTTCTATTTTTTTCCAAAAAAACATTTCTGAATAACTATAATCGATTTAAAGGATTTGTGAAATCATTTTTTTAAAGACATGTATGAAGTGGTTGGCAGGGATTGCACAGCATAGAAAAACGGATTGTGCACACGATAAGTTTGGGCACCAAAATGAAGAAATGGAGGTTTGTGACTTATGAATCCAGATACGAATCCAGCAGAGCTTTTATTAGAAGAAGCGAATGCGGCAAATGCGGCAAATGCGGCTTTGAATTCAAATTCAAATCCAGCACAGCTTTTACTAGAAGAAGCCAATGTGGCGTTAATTGAAGCGCAAGCAAGTGGAACTCCACAACAAATACAGCAAGCTCAAACAGCTTTACAACAAGCTCAACAACAGTTGCAGTTAGAGAATCAAGAATTGCAACAGGCGCAACAAGAGTTACAACTTGCCCAACAACAAGTACAACAGGGGAAATTAGACCTAGACGATATGCATGAGCAAGTAACGGCTAAACAACAGCAGTTGCGTGAACAGCAGCATGAGGTGATTCAAAAGAAACAGCAGGTCTTACAAGAAAAACAAGAAGTTCTTCAAGCGCAGCAGCAAGTATTTGATGCAATGGCTGCCGAGCAAAGCAAGCTTCAATAGCGAAAAAGAGCTAACAGGATGCTGTTAGCTCTTTTTCAATCATAAATGATTCATTATTAAGAAAAGACTGCTATGCAGTTTTCTTATGTACTTACAGTTCTTCAAGTTCTGCTACTTCAACTTCGGTTCTTTCTTCTAAAGTACCTCTTAAATGCACCGTTGCAGTAACCCCATCTTCGTTTAATTTATCGATCCAAACGGGTGTACCATTGTACCTGACATCGATCTCAGCCGAAGATGAGAGTATTTGTTTAACACGGTTAACGTCCATTGCCATTCCTCCTTCCATTTTGTACATATATTATTTGGAAAATCATTAAATTTATCCTCTTGATAGCGTGGTACTTTTTTATGTTGAGAATCAAACGTTATATATGGTACATTAGTATAAGCGCATACTGTGCTTGGAGGTGTAGGAAACGTGCAAATGATAGCAACTGTTTTACTTGTGATCGTATCCATTAGCTTAATTGGAGTTGTGTTATTGCAGTCAGGACGTAGTGCAGGTCTTTCTGGAGCCATTTCTGGTGGTGCAGAGCAACTAATCGGAAAACAAAAAGCTCGTGGCGTAGATGCCGTCTTAGGAAAGGCAACCGTCGTTTTAGCCGTATTGTTTTTTGTTTTAACGATTGCAGTCGCATATTTAATGTAGTCCCAAAAACAGCAGGCATGCCTGCTGTTTTTTTATTTTTAATAAAAATCGGTTTACTAGCTTAATTTATTTGGGAAAGTAGTACGCTAAGAGTAAAATGGAAAAGATTGCTTGATTCCATGGAATGAGGTACATTTGCATATAACAGTTTTATTTTTCGAAACGGGACAGATGCCTTTTTAAAAAGGATGAATACAATGAGATGGAGTGGCTAATTCATAGAAGAAAAGGTGAGGAAATATGATTGGTTGTCTTTGTTTACATGGCTTCACTGGTGAACCGTGGGAAATAGAACCGATCTCTACCTATTTTCATGAAAAGAAGAAGTGGTTAGTGTACACACCGACATTGCCTGGACATGGCCCAAAAGGGAATCTTCAAGAAGTCACGTATCAGGAATGGATTTTAACGGCAGAAGTCGCAATCCGAGAGTTGTTAAGTCGTTGTGATCAAGTGTTCGTCATTGGTTTTTCAATGGGGGGAATGCTCGCTTCTTATCTAGCGGCTAAATACCCGGTTGGTAAGGTCGTCCTCTTGAGTGCGGCAGCCTACTATGTGAATCCATTTCAGCTTTTACAAGAGCTTAAAGATGTTGTTCGTATGCGGCTTCGGGGCGAGCTTGATTTAGATGAACATTATCATCACTATCGCAAAAAAATTATTGAGACCCCTATGTCGGCTGTGTTTCAGTTTATGCAAGTCGTCAAAAAGATTAAACCTTACGTAAGAAAAGTCCATGTACCAGCTTTAATTTTACAAGGAGAGTTAGATGGCATCGTCCCAAGGAAAAGTGCGCTCTTTTTATATGAGAATATAGGTTCTAAAATAAAGGAAATTCATTTTTTACCAGAGTCGAAACATCTCATTTGCCATGGCTTTGAGAAAGACCTTTTGATTGATAAGATTGAAGCATTTCTATGTAGAGAGGAAGATGATGAAGATGAAAGTGGTTGCTCCTAAACCATTTACATTTGAAGGAGGAAGCCGTGCGGTTTTGCTTTTACATGGTTTCACTGGGACAACGGCCGATGTTAGGATGCTCGGTCGTTATTTGCAAAAACAAGGATATACGTGTCACGCGCCTTTATATAAAGGACATGGTGTACCGCCTGAAGAATTAGTACATACGGGCCCTGATGATTGGTGGCAAAATGTGAAAGAAGGATATGAGTTTCTCAAAAGTCAAGGGTATGAAGAGATTGCCGTTGCCGGACTTTCACTTGGAGGGGTATTCTCGCTTAAAATCGGGTACACTCTACCTATAAAGGGCATTGTGCCTATGTGTGCCCCGATGAAACCTAAAACAGAAGATGCCATGTATGAAGGTGTACTTGCCTATGCAGAAGGGTATAAAAAGCTTGAGCAGAAATCCAAAGAGCAGATTGCAGAAGAGATGGCAGCCTTTAAGGAAACACCGATGGGAACATTAAGAGCACTACAGGAACTAATTGAGGATGTAAGAGAGCAACTCGATTACATTTATTCCCCCACATTTGTTGTACAAGCTCGTCATGATGAAATGATTGATACGAACAGTGCCAACATCATTCATGATCACGTGGAAGCAGATGAAAAGTCAATAAAATGGTATGAGAACTCAACTCATGTCATTACTTTAGATAAAGAGAAAGAACAGCTTCATGAAGACATCTATCATTTTCTAGAACAGCTAGATTGGACCGTGTAGTCAAAAATGAAGAATGAAGTTGTTTGAACGAAAGGAGTAAGGACCATTGAATGAAGAACAAATTCAACAACTATTAACCCACTTTCGCGAAACAGAAAAGCCACTTTCGGTAAAAGAGATCGAGGAAGCGTTTAACATTGAAGGTGGCGACGAGTTCAAAAACCTTGTTAAATCGTTAAATGAGCTTGAAGATCGGGGGTTAATCGTTCGAACAAGAACGGATCGCTACGGCATTCCAGAGAAAATGAACCTTGTTCGAGGACGTGTGCAAGGTCATGCAAAAGGATTTGCTTTTATCATCCCGGAAGTAGAAGGCATGGATGATGTGTATGTAACAAGCGGGGATATGAATAGCGCGATGAATGGTGATACCGTCCTCGTTCGCTTAAATCAAAAAAGTTCTGGATCAAGACCAGAAGGACAAGTTATCCGGATTATTGAGCGCGGAACAACAGAGGTTGTTGGTCTCTTTTCTGATCAAAAATCGTACGGGTTTGTCGTAGCGGATGATAAGCGTATCGCTAATGATATTTTCATTCCAAAAGAAAATATCAATGGTGCAGTCGAAGGCCATAAAGTTGTCGTCAAAATTACAAAATACCCAGAAGGCCGCATGAGTGCAGAAGGAGAAGTCATTCAAGTACTTGGCCATAAAAATGACCCAGGCATGGACATCGTTTCCATCATTTATAAGCACGGAATTCCAATCGAGTTTCCTGATGAGGTGATAGATCAAGCGAACTCGGTTCCGGATACGATCGATCCTGCTGACCTGAAAGATCGTCGGGATTTAAGACATGAAACCATTGTGACGATTGATGGTGCAGATGCGAAGGATTTAGATGATGCGGTTCATGTAAGGAAGCTAGACAACGGGAACTACTTACTAGGTGTATCCATTGCCGACGTAACTCATTATGTCAAAGAAGGATCTCCAATTGACTTAGAAGCTGCGGACCGAGCAACAAGTGTATATTTAGTCGACCGAGTGATTCCGATGATCCCTCATCGTCTGTCTAATGGAATTTGCAGTTTGAACCCGAAAGTGGACCGTCTCACGTTAACTTGTGAAATGGAAATCGATTCAAATGGACATGTCGTCAAGCATGAAATCTTCCAAAGTGTGATCAAAACGACTGAACGTATGACATACTTTGACGTGAATAAAATCTTGGTCGATAAAGATGTAGAAACGCGCTCTAACTATGAGTCTTTAGTTCCGTTTTTTGAAGAGATGGAAGAGCTTGCAGCGATTTTACGGAAGAAGCGCTTTGAGCGTGGAGCGATCGATTTCGATTTCAAAGAAGCGAAAGTACTTGTGGACGAAGAAGGCAAAGCAACAGATGTTGTTCTTAGAACACGTTCGGTCGCAGAAAAATTAATCGAGGAATTCATGCTTGCAGCGAACGAAACCGTTGCCGAGCATTTTCATTGGTTAAAACTGCCGTTTGTTTACCGGATTCATGAAGACCCCGATGCTGAGAAATTAGGGAAGTTCCTTGAGTTCATTACTAACTTTGGCTATGTCGTTCGCGGAAATGCCAACACAGTTCATCCGCGTGCCTTACAAAAGCTTCTTGAAGAAATTAAAGGTGAACCTGAGGAAACGGTCATCAGTACGGTGATGCTTCGCTCCATGCAACAAGCGAAGTATGATACGAACAGCCTTGGACACTTTGGTTTATCAACTGAGTTCTATACACATTTCACATCGCCAATTAGACGTTACCCAGATTTACTCGTTCATCGTCTGATTCGCGAATATTTAATCAAAGGAAATGTCGACGAAGCGACGCAAGAACGGATGAACGCTAAGCTACCAGATTTGACACGTCATTCCTCTGAAATGGAAAGACGTGCGGTTGAGGCAGAGCGTGACACAGATAGCGTGAAAAAAGCTCAGTACATGGAAGATAAAATTGGTGAAACGTTCACGGGTATGATTAGTGGCGTTACGAATTTCGGAATGTTCGTTGAGCTTGAAAACACGATCGAAGGTCTTGTTCATGTGAGTTACTTAACCGACGACTACTATCACTATGATCAAAAGCAATACGCGATGATCGGAGAACGTACTGGAAAAACGTTCCGCATCGGTGATGAAATTGAAGTCAAAGTGACCAATGTCAACGTCGACGAAGCTTCTATCGATTTTGAAGTCGTCGGCATGAAACCGAGAGAACGTCGTGAACCGAGAGATCGTCCAAAAGTCATTATTGGTGGAAAGCGTGAGCCTCGTGGTGGTGCACGCGGTGGCGGTCCTAGTCGTGGTGCTGGTGAGAAAGGCCGTGGCGGAAGTAGACGTGGTGGCCAACAAGGCGGCCAACAAGGCGGTAGTGCGACAACGGGTGAAAAGACTACTGGTGAGGGTCAAGGTCGTAAAAAGAAAAAATTTTACGAGAATGCACCAAGTGCGAAACGCAAAAAAGGGAAGAAGCGGCGTAAATAAGTTCTTGAGGTGGTGCTGTGGCTAATGAAATAGCGGCTACACCACAAATGAAAAATTGACGTCATTCTTAATCATTTGCTATCATTAAAGAAATGTCATGAAGCAAAAGGGTGTAGCAAATGGCTGTAAAAGACAAAGACCGTAATGTGATCGCTCAAAATAAACGAGCAGGTCATGATTATTTTATTGAAGAAACGTACGAAGCTGGTATGGTGTTAAAAGGTACAGAAATTAAATCAATGAGATTAGGACGTATGAATCTTAAAGATTCCTTTGCCCGTATCTCCAATGGTGAAATGTATTTACACAACGCTCATATTAGTGAGTATGAACAAGGAAATCGTTATAATCACGAACCGACGCGTGCGCGTAAGCTTCTTCTTCATAAAAAGCAAATCAATGAGTTGATTGGGTTAACGCAGCAAAAAGGCTATTCGATTGTTCCGTTGAAGGTGTATATTAAGAATGGCTTTGCCAAAGTGTTAATCGGTCTTGCTAAGGGTAAGAAGAATTACGATAAGCGTGAAACACTGAAGCGCCAGGATGCAAAGCGTGAAGTCGAACGCGCGATGAGAGAGCGAATGAAAGGGTAATTGGTTTATTGGTATATCTGGTAGGTAATTACCAGTTGTATTCATTAATCAGTATGCTATAATAAAAGTCCAGACAGGGAGTCATTCTTGTTTGGACGATTTCATTTAGCTACTTGAGTGAAAGACCTCTTGTGCTACTTTTTTAACCTGGGGACGTTTTGGATTCGACAGGGATAGGTCGTGCTTATGTGGCGAGTCGAGGGGGTCGGCCTCGTTAAAACGCCAAAGCCAATTAACTGGCAAAGAAAACAACAACTTCGCACTAGCAGCTTAATAGCGCTTTGCGGTTCCACCCTCCATCGCCCATGTGGTAGGATCTGGGACTCACTCTAAGTGGGATACGCCGGTTACCCTCCGTCTGAGGGTGAAGGAAGAGATCAATCAGACTAGCCGCACCAAAGCCTGTCATTGGGCCGACGTGTTGGCGAAATGCTAATTCGATGACTACGCTCGTAGAAGCATAAGTGTCGTTGTTTCTGGACGTGGGTTCGATTATGGAAATAGTCGCCTCATGTGGTGACACATGAGTGATAACTTGGCTTTATCGATGAAGTCTACGTCATCCGATTCGGATGATAGGGTAATATCGAGCGGTATGTGGAGCAATCCAACAGCCGTGTATCGACTCATAGGCTGCCTTACTGGAGGTAGTACTAGGATGGAGCATACAGTCTGTGACTAAAATATGTGCTTCATAACACGCCAAGGGACTTGAATAAGCTCAAGTTCAAGATATAGTCAGTGCCAATGCGAAAGCTTGGAAGAACATGTCCCACCGTCTCCACCAAAACCATACCATGAACCGCATGACCGCATAGGTCATGCGGTTCTATTTATTTTATTGCAAAAAACTCTTCTTCAAATTGATGTTTAAGTGCAAGGGCTTCAGTAGTATACTTCCCGTTTCGTGGTGTGGTGAGGTCGTATTTTTCTAAGATGTGTGCGGCGCGTTTCTTTTTTGAGGCGATTCTTAAAAAGGGAAGGATTCCTTCAAGTGTAGTGAAAATATTTTGTTTTTTCTTGATAGTTAGAACAAATGAATCTTTGTGGATACTGGGTTTGTAATTCTTTTTATTTGTTATATATCCACCAATTAATTTTTGAATATATGTAAGTAGTTCTTTTTCAGTGCTAGCAATAGAGATGATCGGTCGGCGGTTTTCTGAATGGTGCATTTTTGTTAAAGTTATAGTACCCTCACCATCAATAATTCCAGCAAGATAAGCGGCTTCAGTAGTTGATAACATTGTTTAATCCTCCTTGGATTATATGAATATTCTTAAATTATAGCAGAATACATAAAATTTAATAATTCAGATTATTTAAAAAGGTATCACAAACGGACCACAAACAGAGTGATATTTTGCTCATTTTTACAGAAAAACATAAAACAACCATCATCTCCTACTCACGAGATGATGGCCAGGCCATTTTGCTGTTCATTAAGCTAATGATTTTATCCCCAGATTTACAAATGAGGACGTGTTGACCACCTTTTTGCTGAGTCAGCAAAATAGGTTCAACATTTTTCTTCAGAATGACGTATGGTCCATTCCAAGGATGTCCGATTGAGTGGTTATCTCTCCACCATAATCCAATCCCACCTTTTTTTAACTTACTTACAACCTCAAACTGTCCTGCGGAGTTTTCATAAAAAACAGGTACCCCCGTAGCACCAGTAGCGAATGTTTCACTCTTAGTCCAACGTTGATTAGGTGTCTGTTGCCAGTAGTGGGTTAATGAACTGCCAGACCGGACGATTGTTTCTAAGTTGCCAAAGCTACTTTTAATTGGTAAAGACAGTGAATAGTTTGTTGAGTTGTTCTCGTACCAAGGAAACTCAGGCGCTTTGTACGGTTGCATATAATGTTCACTTTCAAGACTGTTGATGAACCTTCTGACAGGGTCGTTACCATCTAAATGAATGGGATGACATAACCAGCCGTTACTGTCGTTAAGGCACTTGATCATCTCTTCTAAAGTAAAGTATGGTCGATATCGAATCATGGTTGAATCCGTAGCATTTGGGTATGCTTTAATTCTGAAACCCAGCTCCTTAGCCACATTCACGAAGAAGATTTCATCTGAGCCAAAGCTCGAAGTTTCAAGTAAAGCCTTTTTATATTTTTCTTTTCTGGCTGGATTAAGCAATGCTTTAACGAGTGGTCTTGTGATGACTTGGCCAACGTTGAACACTCCATAAAAAGGGGTAACGGAAAATAGCTTTCTCCATCTTTTGATGTCCTTTTTCAGTTCGTTTCCAATATACCAATCATCTTCAGGGATACGAAGCTTCACAGCCATGTAATCTGTCTCATTCATTTGCTCATGTAAAAATTCTTCATACCCTTTTCTGAAAAATAGAGCGTCAGAGTCAACATTAATAAAGTAATCATAATCCATACCCATTTGTTCGATCCATTCCATTGTTTCTAAAAAATAGATCGTCGTGTATCCACGTTCTAATTTTCGACTGGATGGACAAACAGGAACCCCTAAGCCTTTACAAAGATTTGGGTCATCTCCGCCATTGTACAAGACAATGGCACTGTTTGGACAATAGTACCGTACATTATCAATTAATTGTTTAATAAGATCCCGATCTTTATGAACAAGGAGAGCAAAACAGATTTTACCTTTGGGTAGGTTCGTATTTAAATGGTTAGGTTCGTTCCTTTTATTTGACTTCGATCGTACTTGATTACGTTCCTTAATTAAGTTAAGCATCTCTTTTAAATGGTTATTATGATCTGTGCTGAAATTAAATAGGTCATCCAATGAAGTTTTCTTTCTAGTTGAATGGATCCGTTGTTCTTCAATGGGGGTGATCCCTTTTTGATTCGTCGGTTCGATCCCTTTTAAAGAGGTTCCTCGCTCTTGAATGAGCTTATTCATTTCCTTCTTATTTCCACTTGCAGCTATATAGCGATTTAGTAGCTTACTATTTGCATCGGCATTTGGATTAGTAGTCCAGTAAGCAGGGGGGTGCCATAAATGAAATATCTTAGCTTTTAAATTAACAAATTCACCGCAAATTGTATTGACTGCATGTGAAAAAGCATCATCTTCTCCTCCCCATCCTATAAACCGTTCGTCAAACCCACCTACTGCTTCAAAGTGTTTCCTTGGAATAATAATTAATTTTCCAGCAAATCCTTCATATAACCATTTTATCTTATGGCAATTTTTCGGCTTAAGTCCGATAGGCCATTTAGGCTTTTCGGTCAGTAGCTTTTTAGTATCTTCCTGAGATACATCATATAGTTCGGTAAAGGGAACCACCCAGGCAGCTTTTTTTAATAATTTAATCGATTCAACAATGATTTTAGGGTCGTAAACGACATCAGCGTCCGCAATGACTAAGATATCTCTTGTTGCTTGTTTTACAGCCTGATTGACAGCTTTCGCCTTATTCATATGGCTTTCATTCATTATTCCTAAACCCACCTCGGCTTCTGGAATGACATTAGAATAATAGTTTTTCACCCATTCAAATGCTGCTGCTCGCGGACCATGGTCAGTTTGGAAGGGAATAATGATTGAGACATTTTTAAGCATATCTATTCTCCTTCATTGAAAATTAATATCTAGGTAATAGAAAATGCACAGAACAGGTTTTTTGCAACGGACAAACATACAACTGTATAAAAAAGGCGCGAGGTGGCAAATAGGTAAGTGTGCAATTATCGAATGACTTCGCGCAATAGAGTCGAATAATCGCGCATTTATCCACGCAACTTGTGCACTTCCATACAACTGTAATAATCAAATGACAGCTTATTCCCAAGGCATTTCTTTGTATAAATGACGAAGATATAATAAAATAAATCTAGAATGATAAGATTGGAGCATTTCCTATATGTATCGAAATCTAGAAGAATGCATTGTTGATTTAGAAAAAAACGGACATTTGGTGCGAATTAAAGAAGAGGTGGACCCGTATCTTGAAATGGCATCGATTCACTTGAAAGCCTATGAAGCGCAAGGACCTGCTTTGTTATTTGAGAATGTTAAAGGGTCGAAGTACCGGGCTGTTTCCAACCTTTTTGGAACGGTCGAGCGCAGTAAGTTTATTTTCCGGGATACGATGGAATCAGTTCAAGACATTATTGCTTTGCGGAATGATCCGATGAAAGCGTTAAAAAATCCGATTAAGCATGTAAAAACAGGATTCACCGCAACGACAGCCCTTCCTGCGAAAAAAAGCGGATTGCCAGCTGGGATGGAAGAAATCAAGCTATCTGATATCCCGTCGATCAAGCACTGGCCGATGGATGGTGGTGGGTTTATCACGCTTCCGCAAGTGTATTCAGAAGATCCTGAAAAACCAGGAATTATGAACTCCAATCTAGGAATGTACCGCGTTCAGTTGGATGGAAACGAATATGTAAAGGATCAGGAAGTTGGACTGCACTACCAAATCCATCGCGGCATTGGCGTGCATCAAGATAAAGCCGTGAAAAAAGGCGAACCGCTAAAGGTCAGTATTTTTATCGGAGGACCACCGGCTCACACGTTATCAGCCGTTATGCCATTGCCAGAAGGGTTAAGCGAGATGACATTTGCGGGCTTGCTTGCGGGTCGACGTTTTCGCTATAGCTATGTAGATGGATTCTGTGTTAGCCAGGATGCTGACTTTGTGATAACGGGAGAAATTCATCCGGGTGAGACGAAGCCAGAAGGTCCGTTTGGGGATCATTTAGGTTACTACAGCTTGACGCATGAGTTCCCATTAATGAAAGTGCACAAAGTGTTTGCGAGAACGAATGCAATTCTGCCGTTTACCGTGGTTGGACGTCCGCCGCAAGAGGATACGTCATTCGGTGATTTAATTCATGAGATAACAGGAAGTGCGATCAAGCAAGAAGTTCCTGGGGTAAAAGAAGTTCACGCCGTTGATGCGGCAGGGGTTCATCCATTGCTTTTTGCGATTGGCAGCGAACGTTATACCCCGTACCAAACGGTTAAACAGCCAGCTGAAATTTTAACCATTGCCAACCGCATTTTAGGAACGGGTCAATTAAGTTTAGCGAAATATTTATTTATTACCGCAGAAGAGGACAAGCCGCTAGATACGCGTAAAGAAGAAGACTTTTTAACGTACATTCTGGAACGAATGGACCTACACCGCGACCTACATTTTCAAACGAATACGACGATTGATACGTTGGATTACTCAGGAACGGGGTTAAATACTGGAAGCAAAGTCGTTTTCGCTGCTTATGGCGAGAAGAAAAGAGATTTGTGTACAGACGTTCCCGAGGCGTTGCAGGAGTTTCAGGCGAAATGGGTGATGCCTGGTGTGGTGGCCATTCAAACGTCTGAGTATAAGGACTACGCTTTGGCGCAGCAGGAGCTGAAAGAATTAAGTGAAGCGATTCAGGCAAAAGGTCCAGTGCCTACTTGTCCGATGATCATCCTATGTGATAACAGTGCCTTCATGAGTGAGAACGTTAGCAATTTTTTATGGGCGACATTTACGCGGAGCAATCCTTCTCATGACATTCATGGTGTGAATAGTTATTATGAGAACAAGCATTGGGGCTGCGACAATCTAATCATTGACGCACGCATTAAAACGCACCACGCTCCGCCGTTAGTACTTGATCCTACTGTTGAAAAGAACGTTGAGCGTTTTTTTGTAAAAGGAGCTAGTTTGGGCGAGTTGAAAGGATAAAAATATTTTAATGACCACTTGAATAGACACCTTCAGACATCAAAGGAGTAAAGAAATGTCTGGAGGTCTTTTTTATCCGAACAAAAGATTTATGAAACAATTAAAAAAATTTGAGAATATCATTGACAATGATTATCACTTCCATTAGAATCTGTAATGGGAGATATGATGATAATGATTTTCATTACCGCTATCTTATAAAAAAATACATATCGGGGGTTTATTCAATGAGTAGAGCGTTTAAAGCAATGTTGTTCGCATTAATGGTACTATCATTAGCAGTTGTCACTGCTTGCGGTGCGAACGATGATACAGTTGAGGAAGCGGAAGAAACAGAAGTTGGAGCTGAGAATGAAGAAGTTACAGAAGAAGCAACAGAAGAAGCTGGAGTTGTAAATCTTTATACAAGCAGACACTATGAATCGGATCAAGAACTTTATAAAAAATTTACAGAAGAAACGGGTATTGAAGTAAACGTTGTAGAAGGTAAAGGCGACGAATTAATGGAGCGCTTGAATATTGAAGGGGAGAACACAGAGGCTGACTTATTTATTACAGCAGATGCTGGGAACCTTTATGTTGCAAGTGAGAGTGGATTACTTCAACCGGTTGAAAGTGACGTATTAACAACCAATATTCCTGAAAAATTACGTGATGTTGATAACGAGTGGTTTGGTTTAACGAAACGAGCACGTGTCATCGTTTATGCAAAAGACCGTGTTGACCCATCAGAACTTTCTACGTACGAAGCGTTAACAGAAGCGGATTGGGAAGGTCGCGTAACCGTTCGAGAGTCAAACAACATGTACAATATTTCATTGCTTGCTTCATTTATTGAGTTAAATGGAGAAGAAGCTGCACTAGACTGGGCAAAAGGGATTGTAAATAATATCTCTAGAGACCCTCAAGGAAATGACCGTGACCAAGCAAAAGCCATTGTTGCAGAAGAAGGCGATGTGGCTATTATGAATACGTACTATATTGGTAACATGATGAATTCTGAAGATGCAGAAGAAGTTAAAGTAGCCGAGTCAGTTGGCGTTTTCTTCCCTAACCAAGAAACAACTGGGACTCACATTAATATTAGTGGTGTTGGATTAACGAAGCATGCACAGAACAAAGAAAATGCGATCAAACTTATGGAATTCTTATCTAGTGAAGAAGCGCAAGGTGCGTACTCTGCAGCAAACAATGAGTATCCTGCTAATCCAAACGTAGAACCAAATGATCTTCTTAAATCTTGGGGTGAATTCAAAGAACAAGATATTGAATTATCTGTTTTAGGAGAAAACCAACAACAAGCGATTAAGTTATTTGACCAAGCTGGTTGGAAATAAAAGGTTTAAAGTGCCGTATTCTTTCACAAAGAATACGGCTTTTCTGTGTTATAGAAAAAAAGTTTTACAAAGTTTTAGAAAATGAAGAAAATGGTTTAGACTTTTCAGTGAGATTCTGTTTCATTTGAGAATGATTTTCGTTATAATGTAGGAAACGAGTATAAGGTGTGTCAGCATGAGACTTATCCAACAAGCTAAAAAACAAGTAAATATGTGGGCCATACTAAGTTTAATCTTCGTTTCTATGATTTTAATTCCTAACTTTTTAATAGGTTTTCAATTGTTTACGGAGCCGAATGAAAATTGGCAGCACATCAAAGACTATTTATTGAAAGACTATATTTATAATTCTTTAGTGATCATTCTTTTTACCGGATTGGCAACAACAATCGTTGGGGTTAGCTTGGCTTGGTTTATTACGATGTATAAATTCCCGCTCAGAAACTTTTTAAAATGGGGATTGATCTTGCCACTTGCGATTCCGCCGTATATTGGCGCCTATGCTTACCATGGGATTTTAAACTATACAGGGGTCATTCAAACGACTTTAAGGAATTCCTTTGATATTTCGGTTAAGCAGAGCTATTTCAATATTATGACCTTACAGGGAGCTATTTTTATTTTCACGCTGTTTTTGTTTCCTTATGTGTTTACGATTACTAAAAGCTTTTTGCAAAATCAATCGTCCTCTATTGTGGAAAATGCAAAACTACTAGGAGACAACTCCTTTGAAACCTTTTTTCGTGTCATCATCCCTATTTCAAGAGCTGCGATCGTTGGAAGTGTAACGTTGGTCGTATTAGAGGTTTTAAATGATTATGGGGTTGTCAGTTATTTTGGAATTCAAACATTTAGTACAGCTATTTTTCGAACTTGGTACGGAATGAAAGATCTCGATTCTGCGTTAAAGCTTGCCGGGACTTTAATGTTTATTGTCATTTTTATTTTAGTCATAGAAAAGTTAATCCGAGGCCGAAAGCGCTATAGCTATGCAACCTCAAAGGTTCGACCTATTGAGCCTAAGCCATTAACGGGTATGAAGAAATGGCTAGTTTTTGCTTACTGTTTTGGAATTTTTACAATCGCTTTTATTGTTCCTTTCTTACAGTTAATTCAATGGGCTATGATGACCTATGAAAAGGTGATCAGCAAGGAATTTCTTACATTAATTTATAATTCAGTTTTTGTTGCGACGATTGCTGCACTTATAATTGTCTTTATTTCTTTAATTATTGGAAATTACACTAGGTTACATCAAGGGCGATTCACAAAGGCCTTTTCAAAAGTTACGACGCTCGGCTATTCGATCCCTGGTGCTGCGATTGCGATAGCCGTAATCAGTATATTTCTTATCCTCGATAACTTTGTCTTAAAGGTTTCATCAGCGTTTAGCTTTGACTCGGTTTATGTGTTAAGGACCAGTCTTGTTATGTTGGTGTCGGCTTACATCATTCGCTTTTTGGCGATTGGGTTTAATTCGATCGAGTCAGGCTTTGAAAAGGTGGGGAATAGCTTTACAGAAGCATCACGAACACTTGGAAAATCAACTGTTAAAACGTTCTTCAAGGTAGACATTCCGATGTTAAAAGGCGCTATTTTTAGTGGGTTCATCCTCGTCTTTGTTGATATATTAAAAGAATTGCCATTGACGATGTTCTTGCAGCCCTTTAATTTCTCAACATTAGCGACACAAGCGTTTAAATATGCGAATGATGAACGAGTACATGAAGCTGCCTTAGCATCCATCATTATTATTGTTATCAGTGGAATTTGTATTTTCTTCTTTCATAAAGTCTTAGATAAGGAGAGTAACTAATGTTTGTACAAATTGAAAATTTACAATACCGGTATAAAAATGCAATTGAACCAACGATTAAAGATTTCTCATTAAATATGGATCAGGGTGAAATTGTTTGTATTCTTGGTGAAAGCGGTAGCGGGAAAAGTACGATTCTGCGTTTGCTTGCTGGCCTTGAAACAGCTAACCGAGGTTCGATTTCCATCAATGGTAAAACGATTATGAGTGATCATCATTTTATGCCTCCAGAAAAAAGAGGAGTAGGGATGGTGTTCCAAGATTATGCCCTGTTTCCTCATATGACAGTCGCGAACAATATTAAGTACGGGCTTAGAAAAATGAGTCGCAGACAAAAGCAACAACGATTAGATGAGATGCTCTCCTTAATCAATTTAACAGAATATAAAGACCGGTATCCATTTGAATTAAGCGGTGGACAGCAGCAGCGTGTTGCCCTGGCGAGAGCGTTGGCTCCAGCACCCTCCTTGCTTATTTTTGATGAACCGTTTAGTAATCTCGATGCGAATCTCCAAGTAAGAATTCGCGATGAACTCAGATCGATCTTGAAAAAGACTGGAATTACCTCGATCTTTGTCACCCATGATCAAGAAGATGCCAAAGCTCTGGCTGATCGCATTGTCTTTATAGAGAATGGTGTCATTAGCCGTGTTGGACCTCCAGAAGAAATTTTAGGTTGTGCTAGTTTGCTCATGTGGGCGAACTCGTAATAGATGAACCGCAGGGCTTAATAGCTCTGCGGGTTTTTGTTCTATTGTATGTTTAACATTCATGTTGGTGCATAAATGGATTAAGTCTATATAATTTTGTGAATAGAAAAGATCATTTTATTCCTTCTTGGCTACCATGTTTTCAACGACGATGGGGGTCATCTTGTAAGGGTGGAACGGTTTGGGTTGGATGGGTTTATTGAGTTTCTTATTCGAAAATCGGCCCATTTTGGCTTTTTCTTTTAGCTCAGGTTTCTTAGCTACCGAGCTATATCGCAAGTGGCCTTAAAAAGGCGACAAGTTAAATGAGTTCGGCTGTATTCGTCTTACTTATGCCATCTCAGATGAAGTTCATCAAGCGTTTACACCGAAGCGATCACCATTGGTCGAGGAGGATGTCATTTTAGATTTTGCTGGAGGAATCACCGGCATTTTTGGTCCAAAGCTTGGGATGACTGCCTGAGAAAGTTGGCTATGGAGCCGGACAAAAAGATTTTCCTAAACATCCTAATGTGCTTAGCGCCGTCATCGGTCAGTCCCTTTAAGAATAATTAGGAATTTCCTTCCAAACAAATTGAAAGACATGCTTTAAAGGAATATTTGCTTTTTCTGCAAGGCGTTTACAATCGTCGTACTCTGGGGCAGCCTGGACAATGGCTCCATTATGTAAGCCTTCTTTGAGCGTAACCGGCCCCCAAGGTGTTTCTATTTTACGAAACCGCCGCTCTAGACGATGAACATGAATGGGCGAATAACGAATACCCAGTGTGGTCGTCTCAGAAAAGATAATCGATTTTATTTCGTTAAGCTTCTCTGAAGAGCATAGTAATTGGAGCAACACTCCGGGACGATTTTTTTTCATATAGATCGGAATATAGAAAACATCGTTGGCCCCTTTAGCTAACAATTTATCAAGCAAGAAACCGAGCCATTCAGGTGACATATCATCAAGATTTACTTCCATTTTTATCATATTGTCATCGATGTGTTCATCACGATGTGAAAAGTGTGCATTCAAATCTGAAACCCCCTGTACATTTAGAAGCAATATAGATAAATTATAGCAGATAAAAATGGAATTGTTTTTTTGGATATAATGATAACAGTTTAGATAATCTTCTCAAGTTGGTTAAATCATAAAAGAGGCTGCCCATAAAGAACAGGCAGCCTCAAACGATTTATTGTTGGTACGGAAATTGGCTACTGTAACCAGAGAACTGTTGATACGATTGATCCAATTTTTGCTGATCAGCAGCTTCGAGTCCATAAAACCCTTTACGGAACATCGTGTTATATAAATCGCGTTGACAAGTTTGTGTTTCGTTAAAAATTTGAGAGATGTCTTGGTATAATTGGTCATGGCTCATCTCATTTAATGCAACACTGTACGAGTTAGTCATGTTTTTAGCGCACATTAGGATGTCGTTAATATAGTCCCGATCGTTCATCTGTGGTGTCTTAGGAACTTGCATCTCAGGGTTTTGGATCTTTTTTGATGATTGGCTCATTATGCAAAGGCCCCCTTGTAATTATTTAAAGCAATGGCGCCAGATAGCAGCGCGCCTGTAAGCTTTAGAATAGCTGATGCTACTCTTGCTATGAAGTTTCTTCAAATGAAACACCAACGGTTATTGCATTGGAATCGATTGTTGTTGTTCGTTGGTTTTCAAATGACTTAAGATTTTTTCGTAATGTCGTTGGTGCATTTGCCCGGTTTTTTCAAGAACCGCTTTCATTTCTTGGTCCTGACATTGCTCGGCAAAGAAGTGTGCTTTTTTCATGGCTAATAGGTTCCATGAAAGCATATCTGTTAAATAAAGCTGATCTTTTGTTGTAATGACTGGTGGAGGCGTTTGGAAGGTAGCTTGCTGAGTTTGTTGACCTCCCATTTGCTGTTGGTTCTGCATCCCCATTGGTTGCTGCTGTTGATTTTGCATGCCTTGGAATTGTTGTTGGTCCATTGTATACCCTCCTTTGGATGTTGCTTAGAAAGCAACGTATCCGTCATTCGGATACCTCATTAGTGTGGAAAAAATCGCTTGAATTTATCCTCTACATAAGAAGGTCTTACTTCCAAAACTTGCATATGAAAATGTTTAAAAAACAATCTTAATAATTTTCAGAATTATCTCTTGCACAAATGGAAAATCTCCGTTATGATTAGGATAGAAAATGACATTTGAGATTGTCGTTCTTTTTTTTGAGAAATAATGAATGAGTATTCATTCGTTTTATGAAACATAGCGACATGAACAAATTAATCTGACTTTGAACTGGAAAAGGGGGAGAATTATGACTCGTCATATTCGTAAAGTTGCAGTAATCGGATCAGGCGTTATGGGCTCAGGGATTGCAGCTCATTTAGCGAATGTCGGAATCCCATCTTTATTACTCGATATTGTACCAAAAGAGCTTACAGCTGCCGAACAAGCTAAAGGGCTCACTCTTAATGATAAGGCTGTTCGTAATCGGATGAGCACGATTGCTATTCAAAAATTAGCTAAACAAAAACCAGCACCGCTTTCCTCTAAAGCAAAAGCTTCTTACATTACACCAGGAAACCTTGAGGACGATTTAAAGAAACTAGAAGAAGTTGATTGGATCATTGAAGTTGTTGTTGAGAACTTAGCGATTAAAAAGCAATTGTTTGAAAAAATCGATGCGGTTCGTAAGCCAGGAACGATTGTTAGTTCCAATACATCAGGCATCTCAGTAGAAGCCATGGCAGAGGGACGTTCCGATGATTTTAAAGCGCACTTTCTTGGAACCCATTTCTTTAATCCACCTAGATACTTAAAGCTTTTAGAAGTCATCCCAACCGCTGATACGAATGAAGAGGTTTTATCATTTGTGAAAGCGTTTGCTGAGGAGACACTCGGTAAAGGTGTTGTCGAAGGAAAAGACACGCCAAACTTTATCGGAAACCGAATTGGAACATATGGACTACTCGTAACAGTAAGAGAGATGTTAAAAGGTGGTTACACAATTGGAGAAGTTGATTCCGTTACAGGACCGCTAATCGGACGTCCGAAAAGTGCTACATTCCGTACATTAGATGTTGTTGGCTTAGATACATTCTTACACGTAGCGAGAAATGTCTATGATGTCGTTGATGGCCCTGAAAAAGAAGTGTTTGATCCAGCACCATTTATGAACACAATGGCTGAAAAAGGTTGGCTTGGTGCGAAGAGTGGGCAAGGATTTTTCCTTAAGCAAGGAAAAGAAATTCTTGAATTAAATCCAAAAACGCTTGAATACGAAGAGCGCAAGAAATTAAAGGCAGCTTCTGTTGAACAAGCGAAGCAAGCAAAGAAACTTCCTGATAAATTGAAAACGCTAGCATATGCAAATGACCGTGCGGGGCAATTAATATGGAGCTTATTAAAACCAACATTAATTTATTCGGCAGAAAAAGCATTTGAAATTGCGAACGATATTCACGCAGTTGACCAAGCAATGAAATGGGGCTTTGGCTGGGAGATGGGTCCATTTGAAACATGGGACGCAATCGGCGTAGCTAAGTCTGTTGAACGCATGGAAGCAGAAGGCGAAACGGTTCCAACATGGGTGAAAGACATGCTCGCTTCAGGGCAAGAAAGCTTCTATAAAGGCGATACTTTCTACCACGCGGGTGGGTATGCACCGAAGCTTGTTAATGAGAAAATCGTTCATCTTAAATCATTAAAGCCGGACCATGTTGTCTTCAAAAATTCAGGTGCGAGCTTAATGGATGTCGGCGATGATGTGGCCTTGCTAGAATTCCATTCACCCAATAATTCAATTGGTGCAGATGTATTGCAAATGATTAATAAATCCATTGCAGAAGTCGAGAAAAATTACAAAGGTCTGATCATTCATAATCAAGGCAAGAACTTCTGTGTCGGTGCCAATTTAATGCTCATTTTAATGGAAGCACAAGATGATAACTTCTTTGAGCTTGATTTGGTCGTTCGTCAATTCCAACAAACGATGGCCAATATCAGATATTCAGAAAAGCCAGTCGTGGCAGCGCCATTTGGAATGACACTTGGTGGAGGGACGGAAATTTGTCTACCGTCTGCAAGCATCCAAGCATCACTTGAAAGCTACATGGGCTTAGTTGAAGTTGGGGTTGGATTAATTCCTGGTGGTGGAGGAAACAAAGAATTGTACCTTCGTAACCTTGCAAAATCAGGCGGTAACGACTTACAAACGGTTGCCAACAAAACGTTTGAAACAATTGCGATGGCAAAAGTATCAACATCCGCACAAGAGGCAAAAGAAATTGGATTCCTAGGTGAACGTGATGGCATTGTCGCAAATGGAGATCTCCTCATTGATCGAGCGAAAAAACAAGTTCACCATTTATCGGCTTCAGGTTACCGCGCTCCAGAGAGAGCGAAAATTCCAGTTGTCGGTGAAACGGGATATGGAACGATGCTTTTAGGTGCGAAAACGATGAAATTTGGTGGCATGATATCTGATCATGATTTAAAAATTGCTGAAAAACTAGCTTTCGTTATAGCTGGTGGCCGCGTACCAAAAGGAACGCTTGTGGATGAGCAATATTTACTTGATTTAGAGCGAGAAGCATTCTTAAGCTTACTTGCTGAACCGAAATCACAACAACGGATGCAATATATGTTAACAAAAGGAAAACCACTTCGTAACTAATCGACGGAATAGGAGGGAAACGAATATGAGAGAAGCGGTTATTGTCGCTGGTGCTAGAACACCAGTTGGAAAAGCAAAACGTGGGACGTTAGCGAATGTACGTCCAGATGATCTTGGTGCTTTAACAGTTCGTGAGACATTAAGGCGTGCTGGTGATTTTGATGCTAGATCTATTGAAGATGTCATTATGGGTTGTTCGATGCCTGAGGCGGAACAAGGAATGAACATGGCTCGTAACATCTCTGCTTTAGCAGGATTGCCAAATACAGTCCCTGCTATAACAATTAATCGATATTGTTCTTCTGGCTTACAAAGTATTGCTTACGGAGCTGAGCGCATTATGCTTGGTCACTCCAAAGCCATCATTGCCGGTGGAGCTGAGTCGATGAGCATGATCCCAATGGGAGGTCATGTCATTGCTCCAAACGCTAAGCTTGTCGAAGAGCAACCAGAATATTATATGGGAATGGGTTACACAGCTGAGGAAGTAGCGAATCGCTTTGAAGTGAGTCGTGAGGATCAGGATGCTTTCGCTGCAGAAAGTCATAAGCGCGCTGCTCAAGCCATTGAAGCTGGCCGCTTTAAAGATGAAATCGTCCCAGTAAATGTGACTCTACGTTCTGTCGGTGCTGATCACAAATTAAAAGAAAAACAAGTTCTTTTTGACACTGATGAAGGCGTCAGACATGGTACATCGGTTGAAGGGCTTGCAAAATTACGTCCAGCCTTCCATCCAAAAGGTAGTGTCACAGCAGGAAACTCATCCCAAATGAGTGACGGTGCAGCGTCCGTTTTATTAATGGACCGCGAAGAAGCGTTAGCGAATGGTCTAACACCACAATTGAAATTCCGCGGCTTTGCCGTTGCTGGGGTTGCTCCAGAAATCATGGGGATTGGTCCAGTTGAGGCAATTCCAAAAGCTTTACAAATTGCCGGACTTGAACTATCTGATATTGGTTTGTTCGAACTAAATGAGGCGTTTGCTTCACAGTCGCTTCAAGTGATTCGCCATTTAGGTCTTGATCAAGACCGTGTCAATGTAAACGGTGGGGCCATTGCCTTAGGACACCCACTAGGCTGCTCAGGCACGAAATTAACCCTTACCCTTTTACACGAAATGAAGCGCCGCAACGAACAATTCGGTGTTGTCACCATGTGTATCGGTGGCGGTATGGGTGCTGCAGGTGTATTTGAATTGATAAACTAGAGAGTTTTTCCCACAAAGGACGGTTTTACCTTTGTGGGAAAAACTCGAAGCATGAGCGAAGCCGCTGCAAGGTTTTAAGTCTTTATGAGTGGTTTTCCTCATAAAGACGCGCAGCGAGTGGAGCCATGCAAACAAAGGACGGTTTTACCTTTGTGGGAAAAACTCGAAGCATGAGCGAAGCCGCTGCAAGGTTTTAAGTCTTTATGAGTGGTTTTCCTCATAAAGACGCGCAGCGAGTGGAGCCATGCAAACAAAGGACGGTTTTACCTTTGTGGGAAAAACTCGAAAAAAATAAGTGGAACATAAATAAGGGAGGAACGGAAAATGAGTCAAACAGAAAACAAGGTATTAAAAGGCGGTAGCTTCCTAGTTGAGGACATCACAGCTGATCAAGTGTTTACACCAGAGGATTACACTGATGAGCAAATCATGATTGGTCGTACGACGGAAGAGTTTGTGATCAATGAGGTTGAGCCTGTTCTTGAAGAGATTGAACAGCACAAGTTTGAGCACACGGTGAAATTGTTAAAAGAAGCTGGAGACTTAGGTCTTCTTGGAGCAGATGTTCCAGAAGAGTACGGCGGTCTTGGCCTTGATAAAATCAGTTCTTCACTTATTTCAGAGAAGTTTGTTCGTGGTGGTGCGTTTGGGCTAAGTCACGGGGCACACGTAGGAATCGGTTCTTTGCCAATCGTCTTCTTTGGTAACCATGAGCAAAAATCAAAATATCTTCCTGATCTTGCAAGCGGTGCCAAGCTGGCTGCATATGCGTTAACAGAGCCTAGCTCAGGGTCTGATGCATTAGGAGCAAAAACAACGGCGGTTCTAAATGAAGCGGGTACTCACTATGTATTAAATGGAGAGAAGCAATGGATCACAAATTCGGCTTTTGCTGACGTATTTGTTGTTTATGCCAAAATTGATGGCGAGCAATTCACGGCGTTCATCGTAGAAAAAGATTTCGAAGGGGTGTCAACAGGACCAGAAGAAAAGAAAATGGGGATCAAAGGTTCTTCGACGAGAACATTGATTTTACAAGATGCTCTTGTACCAGTTGATAATGTTCTTGGTGAGATTGGTAAAGGTC
Source organism: Halalkalibacter alkalisediminis (assembly GCF_028610705.1). Taxonomy (GTDB): domain Bacteria; phylum Bacillota; class Bacilli; order Bacillales; family Bacillaceae_D; genus Halalkalibacter; species Halalkalibacter alkalisediminis. The sequence goes on along the minus strand of NZ_JAQQWT010000004.1, from coordinate 158,538 downwards.
ACGTGATTGCATTTAACATTTTAAATGTAGGGCGTTACAAGCTTGGAGTAGGTTGTGTCGGTAGTGCGAAGCGTGCACTCGAGCTTGCCGCAACATATGCAACAGAGCGTAAGCAATTCAAGACACCAATCGGTAAATTTACATTGATTCAAGAGAAGCTTGCTAACATGGCGACACAAACATTTGCAGCTGAAAGTTCCATCTATCGTACAGGAGGTCTTTTCGAAGAACGCCTTGGTGGATTAACGGATGAAGAGCAAAAAGACGGGCGTGCTGTTGCCAATGCGATTGCTGAATATGCAATTGAGTGCTCATTAAACAAAGTATTTGGTTCTGAGACGCTTGACTATGTCGTGGATGAAGCGGTTCAAATCCACGGTGGGTATGGTTTCATGGCTGAGTATGAAGTGGAGCGTATGTATCGTGATTCACGGATTAACCGGATTTTCGAAGGGACAAATGAGATCAACCGTCTACTAGTTCCTGGTACGATCATGCGTAAAGCGATGAAAGGTGAGCTTCCTCTTTTACAAAAAGCAATGGCCTTGCAAGAGGAGCTAATGATGATGATGCCTCAGGAAATCGGCGATGAGCCACTTGAGCAAGAAAAATACCTACTAGGTATGGCGAAGAAAATCTTCTTGATGGTTGCAGGAAACGGAGCGCAAAAATACGGTGAAAAGCTTCAGCATGAGCAAGAGCAGCTTTCTAACGTAGCAGACATTGTAAGTGAGATCTATTCAATGGAATCTGTCATACTTCGTACTGAAAAAGCCATCAACAAATCAGGTGTGGATAAAGCAGCGCAAAAACTTCTGATGACAGAAGTATTCTGCCAAGAAGCTTTCAACCGCATTGAAGCACACGCAAAAGAATCACTTGTAGCAATGGAAGAAGGCGACAAGCTTCGTACCATGCTAGGTATACTTCGTAAGCTAACTCGTCACACGCCAATCAATGTCGTGACGAAAAAACGCCAAATTGCTGGTGCTGTACTAGAAGCGAAACGCTTCGTCGTTTAATCACGGTTTACACTTTTGGGGAAGTTCATTCCTTCCCCAAATCATATATACTCCTTTCTTATGGAGCATTCTCCTCTCTAGTGCAAAGAAGTCCCGAATGGGGCTTCTTTGTCGTAGTGGATTCACGATTATAGTGGTTGGCGCGGGTCAAGATAGCCGAGGATAAAAGGCCGAAGGTGCGAATAAAAAGCCGAAGTCGCAAATAAAAAGCAAAAAACTCGATTAAGTAAGCAGGGTCTTTTCAATCAAGTTTTTCATTCACTAACAAGTCATCTCTATGTATGTTCCATACATGTCAGGGTAAATGACATCTAGTATCCTAACTTTGTATGTTTTCTCTATTCTGACGCAACCTAGTATCATCGATGACGGGGAGGAATATAAGTGAAGAAGAACGAAGAGATTAGCTATACAGAGCCTTTAGCAGGTGTGGAAGAATTCGCCGAAAAGATGAGTGAGGATTCGGTCCATGATGCGTTGCAAACCACTTGGGAAACGGAAACAGAAATGGATGAGCAAATAAATTGTGAACAGGCTGAAGATAAGTAATAATACGAATGAAGAAGCATAAGAGAGGAGGAATGAAAATGGCAGTTGTGTTTTATCAATATCCGAAATGTGGAACATGTAGAAAAGCGAGTAAATGGTTTGCTGAAAAAGACATCGAAGTCAATGACGTACATATGGTTGAAAACCCTCCGTCCAAAGATGAGTTACGCAGCATTTATCAAAATAGCGGTTTAGAATTGAAAAAGTTCTTCAATACGAGTGGTCAGAAATACCGCGAGCTTGGGTTAAAAGACAAATTAAAGGATATGTCCGAAGAAGAGGCGTTAGATCTTCTTGCTTCAGACGGGATGTTAATTAAGCGCCCCCTTACGACAGATGGAAAGCAAGTGACAGTTGGCTTTAAAGAAGAACAATTTGTTGAAACATGGAGCAAGTAGTTTTGTTTCAGTGGTAAAACAGGTATAATGTAGAAATAATTGTATTATTTTAGTATGGAGGGATTTAGAATGAGTAATTTACCAAAGGAATTGAAGTATTCAGAAGAACACGAGTGGGTTAAAGTAGAAGGCGAAACGGTTCGCATCGGAATCACAGACTTCGCTCAATCAGAACTTGGAGATATCGTTTTCGTTGAGCTTCCAGAAGTGGGAGATGAAATTGAAGCAGATGAGCCATTTGGTAGCGTAGAATCAGTTAAAACAGTATCAGAGCTTTATGCGCCAATTAGTGGAAAAGTAGTAGCTGTGAACGAAGATCTTGATGATTCACCTGAATTCGTTAATGAATCTCCATATGAAAAAGCTTGGATGATCGTGATTGAGCCAAGTGATGCAAGTGAAGTGGACAAGCTTATGTCTGCGGAGCAATACCAAGAAATGATTAGCGAAGACTAATAAAGACTATAAGAAGGGGAAGGGCAAATGCCTTTCCTTTTTTTCATGTTTTACCCATGGTTGTTGAAGAGGGTGGTGGACACAATAATAGTAACTTCTGTTTAAGGAGGTTAATGCCGTGGATCTTGTACGAGTGGATGTAACAAGCAGAGTAAAAGGGAAATATGAAAATGGCCATATGAATTTATATATGGGTGAGGCTCAAGTCGGAAAAGTCATCGAAACGAATCAGGGATTTCAGCATGAAATGGCTGAAGGCTTTGAATTTGAAAATGATAAAATTTTCCGTTACGAGCAAGAAAATCCGAATGAAGTCAAATCGTATGTAGAAGGCTGCGATGAAGGCTGGTGCTAATTAGAACGAAGGGCATTTAACCTTGACTCTTTAAGAGTTGAGGTTAATGTCATTTCTTGTATATGATTTGTTTGTCTGTCCTTTTCTTTCCATTTGGTACGCACAGTCCACCCTATCAACCAAAAGGAAAGAGCTTAGTCTTTTATTTTATACTGTATCACATTCCGCAAGCCATTTATGAAATATGGTTGGAAAGAAAAACCAATTTATTGAAAATTTAAAAGGAACTGGACGTGGGTTCATTCCGCTCTTGGCGTATTAATTGTCAAAGTTGGATCAAGGGTTCTGTTTGAAGGGATGAAGCAAAGTCCACTGAATCCAGATAAAAGCAGGCTTGAGTAGCTCAAAACTCATAGCCTGATTTTATTAATTTGATTTTATTGATTGTTGAATGTTGTTCAATTTTCTGAGTGCTTTCACATTCATATTGATTAAGATACTGCTAAAAATGGATGTTAAGACAGCACTACCTACAGCCATCCAAATCAAAGTCATAATTTTACGTTCATTAAACATAAGTCCACTTCTTTCTCGTTGATATAAAAGTATTGTATCCAAAATGTATGATTTCATAGCTTTAAAATGATAATCACAACTAACTTACCAAATAAACACCAATAAACTCTTCCCTTTTCAACGAATATCCACTATTATATTTAGTGATACGAAATAAAATAGGTATGGTGTACTCAATGGGGAGATTTTTTGGAGAGTGGTTAAATCAATTAAAAACATATAATCAAAATGTTCGACTGTTTCTATTGGCGTCCGTGCTCTCTAACATTGGCATGGGGATTTTCATGGTCATTTATAATTACTACATTCGAGAGCTCGGCTTTGACGATCACATGAACGGCAGCGTGATCGCGATGCAAGCGATGGCCAGTGCGATTGCGTTACTGCCTGCTGGGTTAATGAGTGACAAATTTGGAAGAAAACGAATGATTTTAATGGGGGCGGTTTTGGGCGCTACTAGTTTGTTGCTTCGAGCCCTTTTAACAGGGGAAATGACTCTAATTGCAACGGCTTTTATGACCGGTCTTTTTATGGCATTCATTCAAGTGTCATCCATTCCTCTTTTAGCTGAGAATTCAACAGAAAAAGAAAGGGTTCATTTATTTAGCTTTAACTTTGCGATCATTATGGTTGCGAATGTAATGGGGAATGCACTTGGAGGAACGCTAACGGATGTGTTTCATGTCTTTCTTCAGATGTCGATGTTGCAAAGTGTACGTGTGACGTTGATCATTGCAGCGGTTTTCTTTTTTGTTGCGATCCTACCTGTATTGAGAATTAGAGAAGAACTAAAGAAGCGGCAGCAACAAACAGGAGCGAGTTCATTAGGCAAGCTCTTTACGACGCACCGTTCGAGTTTAAAATGGATTGGGCTCTTCGCGATTGCTAATTTATTGATCGGTTTTGGCTCCGGACTTGTTATTCCTTATTTAAATCTGTATTTTAGTGATCGGTTTGAAATTAGCAACTCTCTTGTTGGCATTATTCTTTCACTTGGGCAAGCGATGACGGCCGTTGCCTTTATGATTGGGCCATCTGTCGTGAAACGATATGGTGAGGTTAAAGCGGTGGTTATGCTTCAACTGGCGTCATTGCCCTTTCTCCTATTAACGGCGTATACGGAAACGCTTTGGCTAGCTGTGATTGGCTTCTTATTCCGTCAAGCATTAATGAATGCAGGAAATCCGATTCAGATGGCGCTCATGATGAGAACGGTCGATGATTCAATGAAAGGACTTGCGAATTCAGTCGGCCAGATGGTCTTTCAACTTGGTTGGGCTGTAATGGGTCCCGTTTCGACGTCGATTGTGATGGTATATGGTGCTTATTACGGCTATGCTTATGTCTTTACGATAACAGCTGTTTTGTATCTGGTTGGATCGAGTTATTTTCTGTTAGTGTTTCGTAAGTTAGAAAAGAAAAGGATAGAGAGAGAAGTTGCTTAAGAAATTATATTTTGCGATAACAAAAATGAATTGGATTTATGTGATTATTGCTAACTGTCTGAATTTAAAAACTATCGTAAGCATAGGATTTAATCAGTTGACAATCATTTTTCGAACATGCTATTATTCTCTCATTGTTATAAAAGTTTACAAGTAATCATATCGACTCTTATCCAGAGTGGCGGAGGGACTGGCCCGAAGATGCCCGGCAACCGTTAGATGAATCGTTCATCTAAGAAGGTGCTAAATCCTGCAAAGCAGTATAGCTTTGAAAGATGAGAGAAAGGCCTATGTTATTAACCTTTCTGTTCATCATGTTCAGGGAGGTTTTTTTGTATAAAGAAGCGCGATCCATATAAATGACTATGGACTTAAAACTAAGTTTTCTTATGGGGGAAGTTGGAATAAAAAGCCAACCATGGCAAATAGACTTCTTCAAACCACCTCAGGGAAAGAAGGGATACAACGATGATTTCGTTAAGCAGCATACGTAAAACGTTTCAAACTAAAGATGGACCGGTGACAGCAGTCGATGGAATAGATTTAAAGATTGATGAAGGGGAAATCTACGGCATTATCGGTTACAGTGGCGCCGGGAAAAGTACACTGATTCGAATGCTTAATATGCTCGAGCGGCCAACTGAAGGCGATGTGGTAGTAGCAGGTCGTACATTGTCAAAACTACGTCATAAAGAACTCAGAAAAGCACGTCAAGAAATCGGCATGATCTTTCAACACTTTAACCTTCTTTGGTCCCGTACGGTTCGAGAAAATATTGCCTTTCCACTCGAGATTGCCGGTGTAAAAAAGGCAGAGCGAGATAAGCGTGTAAATGAGTTAATTGAACTCGTTGGCTTAGAAGGAAGAGGCGAAAGCTATCCATCACAATTAAGTGGCGGGCAAAAGCAGCGAGTTGGAATTGCTCGAGCGCTTGCCAATAATCCAAAAGTGCTTTTATGTGACGAAGCGACGTCAGCATTGGATCCGAAAACAACGGATTCGATTCTAGACTTGCTTGTCGATATTAATGAGAAGTTAAATTTAACGATTATCCTGATTACGCATGAGATGCACGTGATTCGTAAAATTTGCCATCAAGTAGCTGTCATGGAAGCCGGTCGTATTGTGGAGCAAGGACCTGTTCGTGAAGTGTTCCGTAAACCAAAAGAGAACATGACGAAAGAGTTCGTTAAGCAAATTACAGAGCCTGAAGAAACGGTCGATGCGATTACGCAAATGCTGATCGATCATCCAGAAGGTCAAATTGTGCAGTTAACTTTTGTTGGAGAAGAAGCTGAGCGCCCATTAATCACTCAACTGATCCGGCAGTTTGACGTTGAAGTAAATATCGTGCAAGGGAAAATTACGAAAATTCAAGAAGGCTCTTACGGGACTTTATTTGTTGCATTAAACGGAGAGCAAGCAGAGATTAAAAAGGCGATTACCTTTATTCAGAATAAGGAAGTAGAAGTGGAGGTGATCGTCCATGATTGATCAATGGTTTGGAAAAGTGAAATGGGATAAATTATGGGAAGCGACGCTTGAGACACTGTATATGACTAGTATCTCAGTTACTGCGACCTTCGTCATTGGACTTGTTCTAGGGATGATCCTTTATTTAACTAGCAAAGGTAACCTCTGGGAAAACAAGCTCGTGAATGGTGTTTTTAGCTTGATTGTGAATGTGTTTCGGTCGATTCCTTTTATTATTCTCATTGTTCTATTAATTCCATTTACGCGAATGCTCGTTGGGTCGATGCTTGGAGCGAACGCGGCTTTACCAGCGCTCATCATCGGAGCGGCTCCCTTTTATGCACGGATGGTGGAGATTGCCCTCAGGGAAATTGATAAAGGAGTCATTGAGGCTTCTCAATCGATGGGAGCAAGCAATTGGGATATCATTCGGAAAGTATTAATTCCTGAATCACTACCTGCGTTAATTTCAGGTATTACCGTGACCGCGATTGCATTAGTCAGTTACACGGCGATGGCTGGGGTCATTGGTGCTGGTGGACTTGGTCATTTTGCTTATTTAGAAGGATTTCAACGTAATAACAGTCAAATTACATTAGTTGCTACAGTGGTCATTTTATTGGTTGTCTTTATGATTCAATGGATGGGTGACTACTTTACAAATAAAACAGATAAACGATAACAAGGGGGATTTACAAATGAAGAAATTTCTAAGTGTAATAGGTGCAGCAGCATTGTCACTTTCATTAGTGGCATGCGGCGGGGCTGAAGAAGAGTCGACAGAAGAGGTTGTAGAAGAAGCAGGTCAAGAAGAAGTAAAACAAATCGTTGTAGGTGCATCTGCTGTACCTCATGCAGAAGTGCTTGAATTCGTTCAACCGTTACTCGCTGAAGAAGGCATTGACCTTGAGATTGTGACCTTCCAAGATTATATTTTACCAAACCAAACATTGCGTGATAGCGACATCGATGCGAACTACTTCCAAACACCTGGTTACTTAGCGATGCAAATTGAAGAAAATAATTACGACTTTGTAAGCATTGGTACTGTTCATGCTGAGCCAATTGGAGTGTATTCAAAAGAGTATGCTAGTTTAGATGAACTTCCAGAAGGCGCTAGCATTGTGATGAGTGATTCAATTAGTGATCACGGTCGTATCTTACCGATCTTTGAGCGTGCGGGTCTCATTGAACTTGACGTTGAAGAGGGTGCTTTAGCAACCATCGATGATATCGTTTCTAATCCGAAGAACCTACAGTTTGGAAATCCACAAGTGGAAGCTAGAATGCTTGCCCCATCTTTTGAAGCTGGTGAAGGGGACGCAGTTGTGATTAATACAAACTATGCACTAGAAGGCGGAGTGGATATTGAGCAGTATGGTATTGAATTTGAAAGTGCGGATGTTCTTCAACCAAACTTAATCGTTGTTCGTGCTGAAGATGAGAATCGACCTGAATTAGTAAAATTAGTAGAAATTCTTCAATCAGAAGAGGTTCAACAATTTATTAATGAAAGATATAATGGAGCGGTTATTCCGGTAATTAAATAATAGAACATGGGTTATAAAAAGGCTGTTGAGCACGATGCTCAACAGCCTTTTTGACTAGAAATCTGAACGGAGAACCGTTTTCAACCGATCTTTCACGCTCTTATTTTTGCTTGTATGATCGGTCTTAAATAAGGCTTCTTCGACCCACATTTGATAAAGATAAAGAATGATAGCCATCACGAGAAAAGCGGTAAACACTTCAAAGCTCCCGTGCTTCAATTCTTCTACTATGCCTTGAGGTACCATGATAAAGCGGTGTATGCCAAATGCAAAGACAATATCAATTACGATATTGACAAATAAAAACAACCAAAACCGTCCAAACGTCACAGCGAAAATCCAAATCGTGCCGACTAAGAAAAGTCCAAATGTGAAGGGGAGAAAAGTTATGAACACGTCTGTTATTTTGACGTTTTGAGTAAGCCATTCCTGTGTGTAGGCAAGTTCACCATGTAAGGTAACTAGTAAAGCTGAAAAGGTTGCAACGGGTGTGTAGCGTTTGATGAATTCCTTTTTCATGAATAGTATAGTAAACCAGGGTAAAAAGAGTATTAAACGGATCGTCAATTCTGGTAACATGAATGTTGTTAAATCCTCCTAACGAAATAAAGTCTTATCCCGTAATATCTCTTAAAACAGCTTAGAAATACATACATAAGGAAATAACTTACCTCTTTTTCTTTGTATAAACCCTCTTTGACCTACGAATACTATCGTTGTCACAATTTTACAAAGGGGGCTTCATCTAATGGACCAACAACAAAACTCTCCAATTGAGCAAGCTTTACAGGAATATAAGCAAGGGCTTGGAAACTTCACACAAAAAATGCCTGAGATCGCTAAGAAATACAATGCTTTTACGGAAGCGTGCTTTGCAGAAGGCAAGCTTTCTCAAAAAGAAAAGCAAATGATTGCCCTGGGCATTAGTGTGTTTTCTCAAGATGAATATTGCATCATTTACCACGCGAAAGGTTGTTTGGATCAAGGCTGTTCCGAAGATGAGATTCTAGAAACCATTGGAGTGACGGCGGCATTTGGTGGCGGAGCTGCAATGAGCCAAGCTGTAACGCTTGTACAAGAATGCATTAGTGAACTAGGTGGTAGTGGTAACCAAGTTCAATAAGCTAGCATGATAAAGGATTTGTATTGGTATTTTTTCTGACAATACATAACCACCTCTCAAGGCGCAAAATACTCATTTATCTCGTTATTTCGAAGTTGGTCGAATTTTCTGACCGTGGTAAGATTACTTTGACATAAACGAGAAAGGGTTGATTCATTATTCATTCATTAGAAAGTCGTACAGAGGGCCACCCATCGGTCACTGGAGAAATGGAAAAAGGAATGCAACAAGCACACGGTATTAGTTATTCGGAGTATCATCAAAGCTTAGATAAGCGAATTAAGATTGAGAAACAACGTGAAAAAGATTACGAGGCTAGCAAAAAAATTGCAGCTCAATTTAGCTAGGTCGTATCATTTTTTAGAATCGAGCAGAGTAGTGCCTCCTGAGGTGCTACTCTTTTTCTTTTAAAAAGGCTTTTTTCGTAAAGATTGTTGCTTTGGAATAGGGTTATTTCCACTTAGTGAAATGGAGCGGAAGTCACTCGACTCCTGCGGGATATAGAGGAAAGGGCGAGACCCCACAGGCGTAGCCGAGGAGGCTCGGCACCTCCCCGCGGAAAGCGAGTGGCTGGAGCGCAATGGAACGAACACGTCACTTCCTCCTAACCGATAAAAACAAGAAAGTATGCGAAAACAGCCTTTAAAAAAGAAAAAGTAGAGTCTACTAAGTCATCTTAAGACAAGGGGCCTTGAAAAAAATAATTAATTATAATGAAGGAAGCGTAAATGGCTCAAACTAACGTGTGAGCGTAGCGTGTACGGATGAGACGAAACGTTTATACTATAAACATAGGAATAATAGTTTTAAACATAGTGACTCTTCCTTGAACTTATAATAGATTTGTTATAAGATTGTAATGAGAATAGATTGAGAATAAAATAAATTAAAATTAAAAACCGCTTTGTCCTGGATAAAGCATAATACATTGGAGGTCATCGTAATGTCAGTACCATATCTAAAAATTGAAAACCTATACGTATCAGTAGAAGGAAAAGAAATCTTAAAAGATTTCAACCTAGAAATCAAAGGTGGAGAATTCCATGCGATCATGGGACCGAACGGAACGGGTAAATCCACTTTAGCTTCAGCGATTATGGGTCACCCTAAATATGAAATCACAAGTGGTTCAGTAACAATAGATGGAGAAGATCTGCTTGAAATGGAAGTAGACGAGCGTGCACAAGCTGGTCTTTTCTTAGCGATGCAATACCCAAGTGAAATTAGTGGAATTACAAACGCAGACTTCTTACGTTCAGCAATCAATGCGAAGCGTGAAGAAGGAGACGAAATTTCACTTATGAAATTCATCCGTCAACTAGATAAGAAAATGGAACTTCTTGATATGGATGATTCGTTTTCACACCGTTACTTAAATGAAGGCTTCTCAGGTGGAGAAAAGAAGCGTAACGAAATTCTTCAACTATTAATGCTTGAGCCGAAAATCGCGATTCTTGATGAAATTGACTCAGGGTTAGATATCGATGCTCTTAAAGTTGTTTCTAAAGGTGTTAACGAAATGCGTAGCGAAAACTTTGGTTGCTTAATCATCACTCACTACCAACGTCTACTTGACTACATCACTCCTGATAAAGTACACGTAATGATGCAAGGTCGTATTGTTAAATCTGGTGGCGCTGAACTAGCAGCTCGTCTTGAGGCAGAAGGTTATGACTGGATTAAGACAGAGCTTGGTATTGAAGACGAGCGTGTAGGCGCAAACCTAGAAGCGTAAGAAAACCGGAAAATAGATAGCAATCGACTCGTATGAAGCGAGCAGTACAATAGTAAAGGGTGGATAAGTATGTCAGTCGAGACAAAAGGATTGTTCGAAAAAGAACAAGTTGAATCATTCTCGAATGGTCGTCATGAACCTGAATGGGTGCGCGACATTCGTCTAAAAGGCTTAGAGGTATCTGAAACAGCGGAGCTTCCAAAGCCAGATAAAACAAAAATTACAAAGTGGAATTTTGTAGAGCGTCGTTTTGACATGAATCAAAAGCCAAAAGCGACTTCAGTGAAAGCTTTACCAGAAGCGATTCAAGCGTTGATCGGTGAGGAAACAGCTGAACAAAATTTACTTGTTCAACAAGATACAACAGCGGTTTTCACGAAAACCAACGCAGAGCTTACGGAAAAAGGCGTTATTTTCACAGATATTCAAACAGCTCTTCATAAGCACGCAGATCTAGTAAAGCCATATTTCTTCGGCGAAGCCGTAAAGCCTGAAGAAAATCGTCTTGTTGCTCTACATGCAGCTCTTTTAAATGGTGGAGCGTTTATCTATGTTCCTAAAAATGTGCATGTTGAGGTACCTTTACAAACGGTATTCTCACTTGAAACGCCTGAAGCCGTTCTTAGCAACCATGTGATTGTTGTAGCGGAAGAAAATAGTTCTGTTACTTATGTAGAGAACTATACATCTTCAAATGAAGGTTCGGCTGTCGCAAACATCATTGCTGAAGTATATGCTAAGGCAGGTGCAAAAGTAGCATTTGGTGCCGTAGATAACCTTGGTAGTAATGTGACAACCTATGTAGTACGTCGTGGACATGTTGATAAAGACGCTCGTATTGATTGGGCTCTTGGACAAATGAACGACGGAAATACAGTTTCTGAAAACACAACTCATCTTGTTGGGGACGGTTCTTGGGCTGATACAAAAACGGTAACCATCGGCCGTGGCGAACAAAAGCAAAACTTTACGACACAAATTTTCCATCATGGAAAGCATTCAGAAGGTCATATCCTGAAGCATGGTGTTATGCGTGAAGCGGCTACTGCGATCTTTAACGGGATTACGAAAATTGAGCACGGTGCGACGAAGTCTAATGGCGTTCAAACAGAGCGTGTGCTAATGCTTAGTGAAAAAGCGCGTGGGGATGCAAATCCAATTCTTCTCATTGATGAGGATGATGTAACAGCAGGTCACGCAGCTTCTGTTGGACAAGTGGATCCGTTGCAAATGTTCTACTTAATGAGCCGCGGGATTTCACGCACAGAAGCAGAGCGCCTAGTGATTCATGGTTTCTTAGCGCCTGTTGTTGAACAGCTTCCGATTGAATCTGTTAAGGAGCGTATGCGTGAGGCCATTGAAAGGAAAGTGCGCTAATGAATGCGAAAGAGATTAAGCAATTATTTCCGATTCTTAACCAAGAAGTGAACGGAAATCCGCTCGTCTACTTAGACAGCGCAGCTACTTCTCAAAAGCCACTTAAAGTCATTGAAGCGATCGATGATTATTACCGCCGCTACAATTCGAATGTTCACCGTGGAGTTCACACCCTTGGTACGCTTGCAACTGATGGATATGAAGGGGCACGTGAAAAGGTTCGCCGTTTTATCAATGCAAGTTCGATGGAAGAAATTGTGTTCACACGTGGAACAACGACAGCTCTTAATTTAGTTGCTGCGAGTTACGGAAGAGACAATTTGACTGCTGGGGACGAGATCGTGATCTCCATGATGGAGCATCATAGCAACATCATCCCTTGGCAGCAAGTAGCCAAACAAACTGGAGCAACATTAAAATATTTCCCGCTTCAACCAGATGGAACGATTGATCTAGCTGATGCGGAAAAAACCATTACAAATAAAACGAAAATCGTTTCCGTTATGCACGTATCAAACGTACTCGGAACGATTAACCCTGTGAAAGAAATCGCAGAAATTGCTCACCGGAATGGTGCGATCATGGTCGTCGATGGTGCACAAAGTACACCTCATATGAAAATAGATGTAAAAGACCTTGATTGTGATTTCTTTGCTTTTTCGGCTCACAAAATGGTGGGGCCAACTGGAATTGGTGCTTTATACGGAAAGAAAGCCTTGCTTGAAAAAATGGAGCCAATTGAATTTGGCGGCGAAATGATCGATTTTGTCGGTTTACAAGATTCAACTTGGAAAGAGCTGCCTTGGAAATTTGAAGGCGGTACTCCGATTATTGCAGGTGCTATTGGACTAGGAGCAGCCATAGACTTCTTAGAAGAGGTTGGTTTAGATGAGATTGCCAAACATGAGCATGAACTAGCAACGTATGCAATCGAACGTTTGTCTGACATTGATGGAATGACGATTTTTGGTCCGAAGCATCGCGCGGGTGTTGTGACATTTAACCTGGATGATGTCCATCCACATGATGTGGCAACGGTTTTAGATGCAGAAGGTATTGCTGTCCGCGCTGGTCATCACTGTGCACAGCCATTAATGAAATGGCTTCAAGTCACAGCAACGGCTCGTGCAAGCTTCTATTTGTATAATACAAAAGAAGACGTCGATGCTCTTTACACAGGACTAGTAAAAACAAAGGAGTACTTCGGAGATGTCTTCTAAACTTGATACCCTTTACAGACAGGTCATTATGGATCACTATAAAAACCCTCGTAATCGCGGGGAGTTTGAAGGTGAGACGGTAACCGTTAATATGAACAACCCAACATGTGGCGACCGCATTCAGATTCAAATGAAAGTAGAAGATGATAAGGTGTCAGAAGCTAAATTTGTTGGGGAAGGATGTTCGATCAGCTTAGCTTCTGCTTCCATGATGACTCAAGCGATCAAAGGCTTGAAGCTAGAAGAAGCAGTTGAGATGTCGCACATTTTTTCAGATATGATGCTCGGAAAAGATTACGATGATGAGCGTTTTGATTTAGGTGATATAGAAGCATTACAAGGTGTGGCGAAGTTTCCAGCACGGATTAAGTGTGCAACCTTAGCTTGGAAAGCGATGGAAAAAGGAATCAACGACCAAAAGGAGCAATGAGCAAAGCGTAAAGCTTATTGCAGTTAGACTATATGAGGAGGGTTTCAAATGGCTAAAAAAATGCCTGAAATCGGAGAATATCAATACGGTTTCTCAGACAAAGATGTTTCGATTTTCCGCTCGAAGCGTGGATTAACGAAAGAAATTGTTGAAGAAATCTCAAACATGAAAAAAGAACCACAATGGATGTTAGACTTCCGTTTAAAATCATTAGAAATGTTCTACAAAATGCCTATGCCACAATGGGGTGGAGATCTATCTGAACTTCACTTTGATGATATCACGTACTACGTTAAGCCATCAGAGAAGTCAGAGAAATCATGGGATGAAGTACCAGAGGAAATCAAAAATACATTTGATAAACTAGGTATCCCTGAGGCAGAGCAAAAGTATCTTGCAGGGGTTTCAGCTCAGTATGAATCTGAGGTTGTATACCACAACATGAAGCAAGAACTAACAGACCTAGGCATTCTTTTCACTGATACCGATACAGCGTTAAGAGAGCACGAAGACATTTTCAAAGAGCACTTTGGTACGATCATTCCACCATCAGACAACAAGTTTGCTGCCTTAAACTCAGCTGTTTGGTCTGGAGGATCTTTCATCTACGTACCAAAAGGCATTAAGACTGAAACGCCATTACAAGCGTATTTCCGTATTAATTCAGAAAACATGGGTCAATTCGAACGTACGTTGATCATTGCTGACGAAGACAGCTCTGTACACTACGTAGAAGGTTGTACAGCGCCTGTATACTCAACGAACTCACTTCATAGTGCCGTTGTTGAGATCATCGTTAAAAAAGACGCATACTGCCGTTACACAACGATCCAAAACTGGGCTCCAAACATCTTCAACCTTGTGACAAAGCGTGCAGTTGCTGATGCTGGTGCAACAATGGAATGGGTGGATGGTAACATCGGTTCGAAATTAACGATGAAATACCCTGCTGTTGTCATGCGCGGTGAAGGTGCGAAAGGTACGATCCTTTCTATCGCTATTGCTGGTAAAGGGCAGCACCAAGATGCCGGAGCGAAAGTTCACCATCTTGCACCAAACTGTTCGTCTACGATTGTATCGAAGTCGATCTCTAAACATGGTGGTAAAGTAACATACCGTGGTATTTGTCACTTTGGCCGTAAGTCTGCCGGATCTAAGTCGAAGATCGAGTGTGATACACTCATCATGGATAACGAATCAACGTCTGATACCATTCCTTATAACGAAATCTTAAACAACAACATTACGCTTGAGCACGAAGCAACGGTTTCAAAAGTATCTGAAGATCAACTCTTCTACCTAATGAGCCGTGGTATTTCTGAGCAAGAAGCAACAGAAATGATCGTAATGGGCTTCATCGAACCGTTCACAAAAGAACTTCCGATGGAGTACGCTGTTGAGATGAACCGTCTGATCAAGTTTGAGATGGAAGGGTCTATTGGTTAATCTTTATAAAAAATCGAAGTGAATCCCATTAGGGGGTTCACTTTTTTGATGAAAAAATCAATTAGGTTTCATTAAAGAGACAGTCCAAACCACCTTTTCAATTCCCAAAAGAATAGTTTATTTTTTTATCATTTTGTCTTACAATTGAAAATATAGACATAAATATAGGGGGAAAGAACATGACAGACAATAAAGAAGTAGAAATTAAATCACTTAGTCGAAAATCTCTTTCAAAACAAGTTATTGATGAGATTATAAATTTATTAATGACAGGCCAACTGAAGCCAGGTGACAGAATTCCATCAGAGCACGAACTAATGGAAATCTGTGATGTGAGTAGGCCAGTGATACGAGAGGCTTTAACTTCTTTAGAAGTAATGGGGATAGTCAATCGCAAGACTCGTCACGGTACGTTCTTCTCAGAGAAGATAGGGAGTAAGCCTTTTTCAATGATGTTAGCTCTATCCGCAGGAGACGTTATTTCAATAATTGAGACAAGAGTTGCATTAGAATTAGGGTTAGTAACACTAGCAGCTGAAAAAATTACTGACGAAGAGTTGGAATTAATTAGAGAAAACATTGAAGAGATGAGAAACCTCCCAACGAATGATTCATCTGATGTCGATATGCGCTTTCACAAAATCATTGCTCACAGTGCCAGAAATCCGCTATTTGAAGGAATCATTGATGCCTTACAAAAATTTCATCAGAATATATTAGAGCAAATCCCATTGGAAAATCGAAATCTAGAAGATACCTTGAGCTATCATGTTGACATTTTCAAGGCTCTTGAAAAACGTGATCCAGTAGAAGCTTATATCGCGATGTATCGTCATCTTGACTTCGTTAGAAAAAAGGCGTTAAAAAGATTAGAAATAAATAAGTGAGAGCCGAAAATAGAGCTTACTGGGGGTGTTTTTTCGGCGCATTCAATATTCTAAAAATTTAGTATTGACTCATTAATTTATTTGTCTTACAATTAAACTATCAAATAAACAGGCAAATGTTTAGGGAATAGTGACCTCTATAGGTGGTCTTGTTTTTTAATAAATGAATGAAAGCGTATACTTTATTGAGTTGCAAATGGAGGGAAAAGAAATGATGAAAGTATCGGTTACAACAACAAAGTTTGATTTAACGGATGGCGATTTAAGACAAATGTGTCAGTTAGGAGTAGATTGTGTTGACTTTGGCACAGGTTCTTCGTTCCCGGGAGTAAAGGAACAAGGTTTTCCAGATTTAGATGCTGTATTAAAAATGAAAAAACGAGTTCGCTCCTTTGGGTTAGATGTAAATCGTGTTACGTTGCCTGATCTTTCACAAAAGTTTATGAATAAAGAAGAAGGTAGCGAACGAGAATTAGAAAACTCGGTCAATGCCGTAAAAGTATTCGGGGAAGCTGGAATCAAAATCGTCAGACAGCGTTTTGCTGGAGATACGTTTAACTATATGACGAAAAGTTTTGAAGCCAGGCAAAGAGGAGGAGCGATTGCTCGAGGGGAAAGCCTTGGTTTTCAAAAGGAGCCTTATGAAACTCCTACTCTCGAGCAGCATGAGCAATGGTGGGGACGTTTCCGTGATGCTTACTCAAAAATTGTACCGGTTTGTGAAGACTATGATGTCAACATCGGCATGCATCCTTCAGACTCACCGAATCACGATACACCATTTGGCGGACTTGGTTACCGTAGAATTATGGATGAATTCCCAAGCAAAAATGTTGGGTACATCTATTGCGTAGGGACAAGAGCGGAAGAAGGAGGAAGCCCATTAGTACTAAATGAAATTAACCACTATGGCAGAAAAGACCGTATCTTCCTTGTACACTTCCGTAATGTTCGAGGGACCTTGCCAACTGCAGGAGCGTTTGAAGAAGCGTTACTAGATGATGGCGATATGAATATGTATAAAATTTTACTTGAACTAAAGAAAGTCGGTTACAATGGCTGCTTAAATCCAGACCATGTTCCAATGATGGAAGGAGACAACCCTGATCTTGATAAAAACTGGGCGAATTCAAACATTGGCTGGAGTTATGGAAGTATAGGTTTTGCCTACTCGATAGGATACATCAAAGCGTTGTTAGCCGCGTTAGTTGAATTTGAAGGGTAATTTTCCAAAGAAATGAGGGAGAATACGATGCTCAAACAATATAAAGACATTTATGCGAGCGTTTTCTTATTGATTGTATCAATTATTATGTTTATCGCTACTTACAGTATTCAAAAAATGACGGTAACCAATATTGGAGCCGATTTCGCACCAAGGTTGCTGGCTGTTGGAATTTTCGTCCTTAGTTTAATTCTATTAACCAACTCTATTAAACAAGTAAGAAATCCGCAAACAGCTGTCATACTTGATGAGGAAGAAGAAGAGGAAGAAGAACAAAATTTAAAAGAGTCTATTAGTAAGCTGTCCGTAGTAGGGACGATAGCGCTTTTAATTGGATATGTTGCGCTAATCCCATCTATTGGTTTTCTAATAATGACAGCCATTTATCTGTTTTTACAGATGTACTTATTAGCTGAAAGAGCTCATCGGAATATTACGTTATTTCTAATCATATCCGTTGTATCTTCAGGGATTATCTACTATTGTTTCAAATCTATATTTTACTTAAGGTTGCCAGCGGGGATTTTAGGTTAAGGAGGTTTTCACATGTTTGATCTATTTTTAGAAGGTCTAACAGCTGTAATGACATTTAAAACCATCTTGTTTATCCTGATCGGTACAGCGATGGGTCTTGTGTTTGGTTCAATCCCAGGTTTAACAGCGACCATGGCAATTGCCATCACCTTACCGATGACGTTTGGAATGAGTCCAATGGATGGAATGGCGATCTTGATGGGGCTATACATTGGTGGTGTATCAGGGGGCTTAATCCCGGCGATTTTGTTGAAATTACCAGGAACGCCTTCATCGATTGCGACGACTTTTGATGGCTATCCAATGGCGAAAAAGGGGGAAGCGGGAAAGGCGTTTGGATATGCGATTTTGTTCTCGTTTCTCGGTGGATTGCTAAGTATTTTTATCTTAATGCTTTTGGCGCCTCCATTAGCGAAAATGGCTCTTAAATTTGGTCCGTTTGAGTACTTTGCCATTACTGTATTTGCCTTAACGATGATCTCAAGTTTGGCTGGTAGCTCTTTAGTAAAAGGTTTATTAGCTGGTTTGATGGGGATCGGGTTGGCGATGGTTGGTGCAGCACCCATTGATGCGTTCCCGAGATTTACATTTGGGTATCACGGACTTGATGCAGGATTCAACTTGCTTCCTGTATTAATCGGTTTATTTGCGGTAGCAGAAATCATAAAAGCATCTGAACGAAAAATTAAAAAAGAAAAATCGGTTCACTATAAAATGAAAGGTTTTGGCTTTTCCATTCGTGATTTTTTCAAACAAGGTTGGAATGGTCTAAGATCAAGCATCATCGGGATAGGAATTGGAATTCTACCTGGTATCGGTGGGGGAACGGCAAATATCATTGCATATGTGACAGCTAAAAACCGTTCTAAAACACCTGAGAAATTTGGGAAAGGCACTCCAGATGGGGTTGTTGCTTCTGAGTCAGCGAATAACGCTGCCGTAGGGGGAGCGCTTGTTCCTTTGATCTCTTTAGGTATTCCGGGTGACACGGTTACAGCTCTACTTTTGGGAGGGTTAGTGATTCATGGGTTAACCCCTGGTCCATTGCTGTTCCAAAACAATGGTGATGTCGTCTATGGGATTTTTATTGCATTAATTATTGCGAACATTGCCATGATTGCTTTCCTTTATTTTGGGATGAGATTCTTCACAAGAATTCTTAGTATACCTAAGTACATGTTGCTGCCCATCATCCTAGTGCTTTGCGTCGTTGGGGCGATTGGAGTAAATAACCGTATGTTCGATGCAGGTGCACTTTTGTTCTTCGGTGTTCTTGGTTATTTAATGTTAAAGTATAAATTTCCAATTGCACCTGTTATTTTAGGCTTTATTTTGGGACCGCTTGTGGAAACGAATTTGCGCAGAGGGCTGATGTATTCAAAAGGTGATTTCTTACCTTTCATTACACAACCTATTGCCGCTGTATTCTTAAGTTTAGCTGTTATCTCAATTGTTTTTAAGATTAGAGACAGCTACAAGAAAAAACAGAAAAAGCTTGAAGAGTCTGGTGGAATAAATCCCGGCGTATAGCAAAAGTGATTTTTAATAGGGCTAACTCCCCTATTAAATATATAAAAACAAAAAATTCTGGGAGGGTTAATTATGAAAGCGTTTTTAAGACCGTTAATGTTTATGTTGGCTGTTATGTTCTTAGCAGCAGTTGCTGTTGGGTGTTCAAGTGATGAAGGATCGAGTGATTCGAGTGAAGAAACGACTGACAGTACAGAAGCTGGAGAAAATGCAGAAACAGCTGTTGACTACCCTACACAACCAATTACCGTTGTCGTTCCAGCTGGAGCAGGTGGAGACACGGATTTGAATGCCAGATTATTTGCTAAATACCTAGAACAAGAATTAGGTCAGCCTGTAGTTATTTCAAACGTAACAGGTGCTGGTGGGACTGTTGGTGCTCGTGAAGTATTAGACGCAGATGCTGATGGACACACCGTACTGTTCTTCCACAATTCGTTATTATTAAACAAAATTTTAGGTTTAGTCGACTTTAGTTACGATACGTTCAAGCTTGCAGGAATTCCTATTTTAGACCAAGGTAATACATTTATGGTTAGTGCTGATTCTCAGTTTGAAGATTTACAAGACATGGTTGAGTACGCTCGTGCGAACCCAGGTGAAGTTTCAATTGCAACTGAAGTAGGCGGATTCACGCACTTACAATTACTAGCTCTAGAACAAGACCAAGGAATTGAACTGAACATTGTTGATGTAGGTGGAGCTGCTGACAAAATCGCAGCATTACTTGGCGGACACATTGATATCGTTCCAACTTCTTTAGGATTAGTGAATGAATATGTAGAATCTGGTGACATGAGAACACTTGGAATTATGGCTGCAGACAGTGTTGATTTAATGCCTGGTGTTCCAACATTTAAAGAACAAGGGGTAGATAGCAGCTTTGAAAAATTCTTCTTCTTCGGTTTCGCGCCAGATACATCTGATGATATCGTTGAAACATTCTCTAAAGCAATGGAGACGGTTGTAAACAATGATGAATATAGAGCAGAGGCTGAAAAGTATCTTGTATCTCCGACATATATGAACCAAGAGGACGCAATCAACTATATCCAAGAAACAGAAGCCTACTACATGGAATTGTATGAAAACGAGTAAGTAGAGCTTTCGATTCATTTTAATAGTATAACATGTCAACTCCAAAAATAATTTGAATTTTTGAAGTTGACACTAAATTTCATTTGTCTTACAATTAAACAAACGAATCAATTGTAAGACAAATGAACAATTAAAAGAAAGACCAAGGTTGGTTCAATAAGTTTGAAAGTATATTAGCCAAATTGAAGGGAATGGATGAAGATGACAATTGAGAGAAAAGCACCTACAGGAATTTTAGGGTTTCCAACAGCACCACTAAATGAAAACGGAAACATTGATGAAAAAGCACTAGCCGTAAATATTGACTTTTTAATTAACGAAGGACTTACTTCCATTTTCATCGCTTGTGGATCTGGAGAGTTTCATGCCATTAGCAGAGCAGAATATCAAAAGATGGTAGGAATTGCGATCGAAACTACAGCTGGTCGTGTACCTGTATACACAGGGGTTGGCGGAAACATCACGGATGCAGTTGAGTTAGTAAAATTATCAGAAGACCTCGGTGCAGATGGATACTTAATTCTTCCTCCATACCTCATTAATGGAGAGCAGGAAGGGCTTTATAACTACTATAAAACAATTGTTCAAAGCAGCGAATTGAATGCGATTCTTTACAACCGTGATAACGCGATTGTCAATCTCGATACACTTCAACGTCTAGTAGATGAGTTTCCACAAATCGTTGCGTTGAAAGATGGCCATGGGGATATGGAGTTGAATCTTCAGCTCGTAAATACAATTGGTGACAGACTTGAATGGTTGAATGGAATGCCTTTTGCAGAGATTACAATGCCGGCTTATTATACTAGCGGTTTTAATTCTTATTCTTCGGCCATGTCTAATTACATGCCTCACATTTCAAAACTATACTTTGATGCATTAGTAGAGGGCAACCAACAACTTGTAAAAGAAATTTACGTAAATGTTTTGCTTCCAATTAACCAAATTCGTAAAGCGAAAAAGGGATATGCTGTTTCATTAATTAAAGCTGGAATGGAAATTCAAGGATTCCCAGTAGCAAATACGGTTCGCCCACCGTGTGTACCTGTGGAACAAGGTCACTATGATGAATTAAAGAACATCATTAGCTCAGCGTTAGCTAAGTACCCGGTTGCCAAAAAAGAAACTAGCAAACTATAATTAGTGATTTTAAAAAGAGATGGCCTGGATAAAAATGTGATAGGAGGCGTTATAAATGACAGTTGAAACAAAGAAGGAAACGTATTTAAATTATGTGAATGGGGCATGGGTTGCCTCTGCAAGTGGGGAGACGAAACCTAGCTTAAACCCTGCGAATGTAAATGACGTTGTTGGTTATGTACAGATGTCCACGAAAGAAGAAGTGGATCAAGCTGTTACTCAGGCAAAAATTGCTCAAAAAGCATGGAAAAAACTTTCAGGTAATGACCGCGGGGCTTTTCTATATAAAGCAGCTGACGTACTCGAAAGCAGACTAGATGAAATTGCGGAGTGTATGACTCGTGAAATGGGTAAGACGTTTCCAGAAGCAAAAGGTGAAACAGCAAGAGGCATTGCCATTCTTCGTTATTACGCTGGAGAAGGTTTACGGAAAGTAGGCGATGTGATCCCATCAACTGACAGCAAAGCGCTTATGTTTACTAGCCGCGTTCCACTAGGTGTAGTTGGCGTTATTACGCCTTGGAACTTCCCTGTAGCGATTCCTATTTGGAAGATGGCTCCTGCCTTAGTATATGGAAATGCGATTGTGCTAAAACCGGCTCAAGAAACAGCTGTAACAGCAGCGAAAGTGATTGAGTGCTTTGAGCAAGCTGGTTTCCCACCAGGTATCGTGAACCTTGTAACAGGATCTGGCTCCGTAATTGGTCAAGCGCTGACCGATCATCCCGATGTGAATGGCATTACTTTCACTGGATCGAACGGTGTTGGAAAAGGAATTGGTCAAGGTTGCTTGGCTCGTGGAGCGAAGTATCAACTTGAAATGGGTGGGAAAAACCCTGTGATCGTGGCAGCTGATGCTGATATTGATCTTGCAGTTGAGTCAACGATTGCTGGTGCGTTCCGCTCTACAGGACAAAAATGTACGGCGACAAGTCGTGTCATTATTGAAGCTGCTGTGTATGAAACGTTTAAAGAAAAATTACTAGCGAAAACAGCGGAAATTACCATTGGGAATGGCTTAGAGGAAGGTATTTGGATGGGGCCATCTGCAAGTGAAGGTCAATTGAATACCGTGCTTCATTATATTGAAAAAGGAAAAGAAGAAGGGGCAACTCTACTAGCTGGAGGAAACTGTGTAACAGGTGAAGGCTATGACGATGGTTACTTCGTTGAGCCAACTATTTTTGATAATGTCACTTCAGATATGACGATTGCTCAAGAAGAAATCTTTGGACCTGTTATCGCCCTTATTCAAGTAAATAATTTGGAAGACGCCCTAACGATTGCAAATGATGTTGAATTTGGGTTAAGTGCTTCTATCTTCACGAGCAATATTCAAAGCATGCTTTCATTTGTAGAAGACATGGAAGCTGGCCTTATTCGTATTAACTCTGAAAGTGCTGGAGTTGAACTTCAAGCTCCGTTCGGTGGAATGAAGCAATCTAGTTCGCATTCTCGTGAACAAGGTGAAGCAGCAAAGGAATTCTTTACATCTATTAAGACCGTTTTTGTAAAATAAGTAGCTTAAAAGGTTGTTCAAATGGGATCATCTACCTATTGAACAACCTTTAAGCAATGAACATGATAGGTTTACATTAAAACAATAGAGGTGACTTGTATGCAAACTGTAACGAATGAAAAAAAGACAACAACACCAGTTATTACTGAATTAAAGGTGATTCCAGTTGCTGGTCATGACAGCATGTTGCTAAATTTGAGCGGAGCACATAGTCCGTTTTTCACTCGAAATATTGTTATTTTAAAAGATAATGCAGGGAATGTCGGCGTTGGGGAAGTTCCAGGTGGCGAAGGGATTCGCAAAACACTCGAAGACGCTAGCTCGTTAGTGGTCGGACAATCCATTGGAACATACAATAACATTTTAAATTCTGTTCGAAAGCAATTCGCCGATCGTGATGCCGCTGGTCGCGGACTGCAAACATTCGATTTGCGAATTACTATCCATGCAGTAACAGCCTTAGAAGCAGCTCTACTAGACCTACTAGGCAAACACCTGAACGTGCCGGTTGCAGCGCTACTTGGCGAAGGACAACAGCGAGATAAAGTTGAAATGCTAGGATACTTATTTTACATCGGAGACCGTAACAAAACCGATCTACCCTACTTAAGTGATCCAAACGGAGAAGATGCTTGGTCTCAGTTACGACACGAGGAGGCAATGACGCCTGAGGCGATTGTACGTTTGGCGGAGGCGGCATATGAGCGTTATGGCTTTAACGATTTTAAGCTAAAAGGTGGCGTGTTACGCGGAGAAGAAGAGATTGAGGCTGTGACGGCACTAGCAAAACGTTTCCCAAATGCTAGAATTACCCTTGATCCAAATGGTGCGTGGTCACTAGAAGAGGCGATTCGCCTTTGCAAAGATCAACATAATGTGCTCGCATATGCGGAAGATCCATGTGGAGCTGAGAATGGCTATTCTGCTCGTGAGGTAATGGCTGAGTTCCGCCGTGCAACAGGGTTAAAAACAGCCACGAACATGGTTGCAACCGATTGGCGTCAAATGGGTCACTCCATCTCCTTACAATCCGTTGATATCCCATTAGCAGATCCGCATTTTTGGACGATGCAAGGC
This sequence comes from Halalkalibacter alkalisediminis, assembly GCF_028610705.1. Classification (GTDB taxonomy): domain Bacteria; phylum Bacillota; class Bacilli; order Bacillales; family Bacillaceae_D; genus Halalkalibacter; species Halalkalibacter alkalisediminis. The sequence continues at coordinate 134,433 of NZ_JAQQWT010000004.1, read as the reverse complement.
TCTGTACGTGTTGCGCAGATGTGTAATGATTGGGGCTTAACATGGGGATCTCACTCTAATAATCATTTTGATATCTCACTTGCCATGTTTACTCACGTGGCAGCAGCTGCTCCTGGAGACATTACCGCCATTGATACACACTGGATTTGGCAGGACGGTCAGTATTTAACAAAGAATCCATTTAAGATTGAAAATGGAATGGTTGCTGTACCAGAAAAACCAGGCTTAGGTGTCGAGATTGACATGGAGCAAATTGAAAAAGCTCATCAGCTTTATCTTCAAGAAGGCTTAGGCGTTCGTGACGACTCTGTTGCCATGCAATATTTAATTCCTGGCTGGAAATTTGATAACAAGCGTCCATGTCTAGTTAGAGATTAATCAATGGTTGGCGTAGGGATGTTAGCATAAAGGAATGATTTTCATAGTCAGGTAAGTTTGTATGGTCGCTTCTTTATAATCATCTCTAATGCAACTGAAGCGAAGCTATCTTCCTATCTTTCCTTCTAGAAAAAAGTAGACCGAATTAAAGAACACTGAAAAAGTTCTTTCTAGTAGATTCGGCGAAGTGCAATGGCTCCACACGTTGCGCGCCTGCGGATTAAGAAACCCACTAAGGTCCGCAGGCTTAAAAGAAGGCAACGGAACACTCATTGCATAGAGGGTGCTGAAAAAGGTAAAAAGCGTACCTTTTTCAGCACCCTCCCTAATTTCGGTCTACTTTCGTCCCATAAACACTCTACGATAAAAAAGGAGGGGTTTTCCATGTCTTTAAGTACAAAAGTAGATGAAATACCCTTGTATATTAAAGTCAATGTGCAAGACAACGTGGCTATTATTGTCAACTCGGGTGGTTTAAAGAAAGGAACCTTGTTTGCTTGTGGTCTAACACTCAAGGATTTTGTACCACAAGGACATAAGGTGGCTTTAGTGGACCTTGAAGAGAATCAAGAGATCATCCGATACGGAGAAGTAATTGGGTATGCAATAAGTCCAATCAAAAAAGGAAGTTGGATTAAAGAAACGTTAGTAAGAATGCCAACTCCACCAAAGATGGATGAATTACCACTTGCTAGTCATAGTTCAGAAGAATTGACTCCTCTAAAGGGATATACATTCGAAGGTTATCGAAATGCGAATGGGACAGCGGGGATTAAAAACATTCTTGGTATTACCACGAGTGTCCAGTGTGTAACAGGGGTCCTAGATTATTCGGTAAAGCGAATTAAGGAAGAAATCTTACCGAAATACCCGAATGTTCATGATGTCGTTGCTCTAAACCACACGTATGGCTGTGGTGTAGCGATTAATGCTCCTGAAGCGAAAATTCCGATTCGGACGATTCAAAATATCGCCACACATCCGAACTTTGGAGGAGAGGCTATGGTCGTTGGATTAGGGTGTGAAAAGTTGTCACCTGCACAATTAGGTGTTCAAAAAGATACAGTTTCGCTTCAAGATCAAGCCGGTTTTATGCCGATGGTGAAAATAATCATGGAAATGGCGGAAGAACGTTTAGAGAAATTAAATCAAAGACAGAGAGTGACCTGCCCTGTTGCGGACTTAGTCATAGGCTTACAATGCGGGGGAAGCGATGCCTTCTCAGGTGTGACAGCTAATCCGGCAATCGGGTATGCTGCAGATCTACTCGTACGTGCCGGAGCAACGGTGATGTTCTCAGAAGTAACAGAGGTTCGTGACGGCGTTCATTTATTGACACCACGTGCCGCGAACGAAGAAGTTGGTCGTGCGATCATTCAAGAGATGAAATGGTATGATGATTATTTAGAAAAAGGTGAAGTAGACCGAAGTGCTAACACGACACCAGGAAACAAAAAAGGCGGTCTAGCAAATATTGTTGAAAAATCATTAGGTTCTATCGTGAAATCTGGGAGTACTAAAATCACAGGGGTTGTCGGACCAGGTGAAAAAGCAAATGAAAAAGGCTTGCTCTTTGCTGCAACGCCAGCTAGTGATTTCGTCTGTGGTACGTTGCAATTAGCGGCTGGGATGCATCTGCAAGTATTCGCTACAGGACGTGGAACACCATATGCACTAGCAGCAGCCCCAGTTATAAAAGTATCCTCAAGAACGGCGCTGTTAGAACAGTGGAGTGATCTGATTGATGTCAACGCAGGTACCATTGCAACAGGTGAAGCAACCATTGAAGATGTTGGTTGGGAATTGTTCCATTTCATCATAGATGTGGCTAGTGGCCGTAAACAAACATGGACAGAAAAATGGGGTATTTGTAATGACCTAAGCTTATTCAATCCTGCTCCAGTTACATGATCACTTTTTGAGAAGGGAATAGGTGAAATTTGTTTATGGAAGCTGAAGGTAATGTCAGTATTATATAAAAAAGCTGAGGGTATAGGTATGTCAAAATCTCACCTAGAGGAAATAGGACTGTCAAAAGCTGAGTCCGAGGAAATTCAAGTACCTAAACGAGTTTTGAACAAATTGCCAAGCTACTCCCACAACTCATAATGGTGATGATGATTTTGCTTACAACCGTACTTTTCGTTCGTACTGACTTACTCTTGATAGATTTCGGATCTTTATAGAAGAGAAGGTTGTTTTCAAGAAAGGAGACGAGAGCCGTGCGCAGTTATCTCATTTTACTCATGTGTTTTTTGTTTCTGATTCAATACTTTGCCAATATTAGTTGGCTTGGGTATATGGTTGTTAGCATGGCGCTCGTAGCCTTTATTGCTAGTGCGATAAAGGCTACAGGATTTCCTCGTATCATTGCGATTATTATGATGGGAACAGGAATGCTGATAGAATTGAACAAAGGGACAGGATTAGAAGGAATTAGTCAAGGAATTTTAATGATCTTGCCTTTACTTTGTCTAGTTACTTTTGCCCCACTTCTTTCGCTTCCACTCAAATTAGGAGGGTATTTTCAATCAGTCGATTTGTTGCTACGTAATTTATTGCATCATCCTAGAAAATTGTTTGCAGGGATTACGGCAACTCTTTTTATCTTAAGTCCAATATTAAGCTTAGGGTCGGTCAGAATCATTAATGAATTTTTAACTGACCTCAAATTACCAAAAGCGATGTCGGCCAAAAGTTATTTAATTGGTTTTTCTACAGCGGTCATGTGGTCGCCCTATTTTGCCTCTGTATCATTAGTGCTTTACTATTTAGGCATGCCTGTTGGAACATATATTTTGTATGGCATCGGCTTATCATTTCTTTCCTTATTTATCGGAAACGTATTGTTCTTTTTATGGGAACGGCGCCATCCGTTTGGAAGAAGTATCGTTCCTGAGAAGAAACTTGAGAAGAAGCATCAAAACCAACTCTTACAACTGGCTTTGTTTGTCGTTGTTCTAATGGGTTCGTCTTTAACGATTGAATATCTCACCAAATGGTCGATGATTGTCATCGTTAGTATCATCTCTATTACGTTACCTTTCGTTTGGGGATTGGTCACTAATGGCTGGAAAAGGCTAAATCCGACGCTAATTCAATTTCGTGATCAATCTGTACCGATGATGAACAATGAAATTATGCTTTTTATGAGCGCAGGTTTGCTCGCGCATGCGATACAGGGAACTAATTTTGCCAATCTTGTCAGCGAGTACTTAACCGTGATTGCCAATCAATCTTTTTTACTATTTGCTTTAGCTGTAATGATGATTGTACTCGTTGTAACTTACATTGGGATCCATCAAATAGCGGTTGTCGCTGCACTAGCTATGCAATTGAGTGCTGACGAATTAGGAATAAGCAATCTAGCCCTTGCGATGCTTTTATTATTAACTTGGTCTATCTCATCGGCATTAAGTCCTTTTTCTGGATTAAATTTAATGGTTAGTCGTATTGTAGGTATATCTGGAGTAGAAACGGGTCTGCGAGCCAATGGGTTGCATTTATCCATTTTGGCCGTTTTAGGAATTGGAATTATTATAATGATCAATTAGGTTAAAAAAGCGAATCCTATTGGACTCGTTTTTTTAGTACGCAAGGCATTCTCTAGGGTTCAAATCCTAAACATTGAGGATCATACGCAACAAAGACAAGGTTGTAGAATGATCCAAAATCTGAAAAAGACAAGTGAAACAGCCATTTTAAGATAGTAGAAAGTGAATCCATGGGGTTCACTTTTTTTACGGGATTTACGAGTAGTTCCTTTATTTATAAAACTAGAGAGGCTAGCAGAAACTTCTAAATAGATAGAATCAAAATGCGAAAATCGTTTCGTTAAAATGTAAGTCCACGCTTGAAATAAGTTATAATAGAGAGATCAACATAAAGGAGAAGAGGTGAATTCGACTTTGATTTATATTGGACTGGCAGGATGGGGAGATCATGATGATCTCTACATGAATGGACTACACAGGCAATCGAAGCTTGAAGTATACGCAGGTCACTTCCCAGTTGTCGAAATTGATGCCTCTTTCTATGCGGTTCAACCTCTTCGGAATATGGAAAAATGGGTCGGAGAAACTCCACCAACTTTTCGTTTTATTGTCAAAGCCTTTCAAGGAATGACCGGTCACCAAAAGGGTTTTGCTCCCTTTGAATCAAAAGAAGAGATGTTTGAAGCATTCCGACTATCATTAGGGCCACTTCAGAGGACGAACAAATTGGCAATGGTGCTTTGTCAATTTCCACCGTGGTTTGATTGTAAAAAGGAACATGTACAGTGGGTTCGGTATGTGAAAGAGCAACTGAGAGAATGGCCAGTTGCCCTAGAGTTTAGACATCGCTCTTGGTTTGAAGGGGAGATGCGTGGAAAGACCCTTCAGTTTATGAGAGAAGAGGGCTGGATTCATAGCATCTGTGATGAGCCTCAAGCGGGGATGCGCTCGATTCCGATTGTGATGGAGGCGACACATGATGATCTAACCTTAATTCGTTTTCATGGTCGGAACGTTCATGGATGGAATGACCCTGGCGATGGTACATGGCGGGACGTTCGTTATTTATATCAATACAATTTGGAAGAATTACACGAATGGAAGGAAAGACTCGAGGTTTTAACCGCTCATACAAAAGACATTTACATCGTCTTTAACAACAATTCTGGTGGAGATGCAGCTGCAAATGCTAAACAGCTGATTGATATTCTTAAGATAGAGTATGAAGGTCTTGCACCTAGACAACTTGATCTATTTTCTTGATAATAGAAGAGACGGATCTGAACTAGATAGAAGCAGGTGTGATAAATGGTTTGGTTGATACTAGTGATGGTTGGCTTTGTAGGGGCAACCATAGGTAGCCTTATGGGTCTCGGTGGCGGGATTGTTGTTGTCCCGTCTTTACTTTTACTTGCAAGCTTGTCATTATTAGAGATCACTCCGCAAATCGCCGTTGGGAGTTCGCTAGTCATTATGATCGTGACAGGAATCTCAGCGACCATTGCTTATATGAAGCAAAAGACTGTTGATTATAAGAGTGGTCTGCTCTTTTTTTGTGCAAGTGGTCCTGGTGCAGTTGTTGGAACGTGGTTAAATCGCGGGTTTGACGCTGATTCATTTCAATTTGTTTTTGGTTTTTTTATTTTGTTTATTTCATTCATTTTATTTATTCGAAGCCATTTCACACCCAAACCATATACGAAAAAAAGAATAGAACGCACGTATATTAATAAAGAGGGAACTAGTTTTACATATGGCTATCATTGGTTACCGGCTTTAGCCCTCTCTTTTATTGTGGGGATGTTATCTGGTTTATTTGGAATCGGAGGCGGATCGCTCATGGTGCCAGCTATGATTATCCTCTTTCATTTTCCTCCCCACGTCGCCGTGGCTACATCGATGTTTCTGATTTTATTGTCGGCCATCGTTGGCTCTATCTCACATATCGCCTTAGGAAATGTTGAGTGGTTATACATAGGGGCCCTTTTGCCTGGAGCCTGGTTTGGAGGAATAACGGGAGCCGCAATCAATCGTCGATTATCAAGTGAAAAATTGGTGTTTGTTCTGCGAGTTGTGCTAATTTTTATTGCCCTAAGACTGATATATGAGGGCTATATTACAGTTTAGAAAGGAGGGAAGCCATTTTGACAATTAAACATTTAACGATTTTTCATACCAATGATATTCACAGTTGTTTCGATCATTGGTCTCAAATCGTCGCTTATATGAAGAAAAATAGAAATGAACATACGCTTTATTTGGAGCTTGGCGATCATACGGATCGAAGCAATGCGTTTACAGAGGCGACTTATGGAAAAGGAAATGTCGAGCTGTTAAACGAAGCTGCGGTTGATTACGGTACGATTGGAAACAACGAAGGCATTACCTTTTCAAAAGATCAATTAGAGTCTCTTTATGCAGACGCAACGTTTCCTATTGTTGTAGCAAATGTGTTCAACACGAATGACACTCGTCCAAAATGGATGAAGCCATTTGTGATCCATAAAATGAAGAGCGGATTAAAGATTGGAGTCATTGGATTAACAGCCCCTTTCTATCGTTTTTATGAGCAGTTAGGTTGGAAGGTAACACCTCCTATCCCTTTATTAAAAAGGCTATTGCCTCAAGTGAGGAAACAAGCTGATGTAGTCATTCTGATGTCTCATCTAGGGTTACAAAAAGATGAAGAGATCGCTGAGGAATTTTCAGGCATTGATGTGATTTTAGGGGCTCACACTCATCATGTTCTTCCTGAAGGGAAATGGGTGAAAGATACATTGATCGCTCAAGCGGGAAAGCACGGTGCTTTTTTAGGAGAAATACATATTGAATATGATGATTCAGCACTTAAAATCCAACACAAGCAAGCTTGTCTATTGAATCCGAAAGAGGAGTCAAAGGATCCAAATACAGATGAAATATTAAGACGAATTAACGAGCAAGCAACTGATATTCTAAGTGAGCCCATTGCAACGATTCCGAAGCCTTTACTGGTGAACTGGCAAGAACCAAGTGAGTTTGGCCAGCTACTTTGTGATGCGGTTACAGAGTGGTGTGGCAAAGAGATTGGGTTAATGAATGCAGGAGTTCTGCTTGATTCACTTGAACAAGGAATCGTAACGAAAGCAGACCTTCATCGAATATGCCCACATCCGATTAATCCTTGTATTGTAAAGGTTACAGGGGCCCAACTAGAGAAAACAATTGAGAGGGCGCTGACAAGGGAATTAACACATCTGGAACTTAAAGGATTTGGCTTCCGTGGAAAAATACTTGGGACCATGCTCTATACGGGTATCGAGGTCAAGGAGCAGTCTGGATCGATTCAGATCAACATCTTAAATGAGCCGCTTGAAAAAGAAAAAAGCTATGCAATCGCGACACTTGACATGTACACGTTTGGTTATCTCTTTCCAGATCTAGCGGATGCTAAGGAAAAACAATATTTTATGCCTGAGTTTCTGCGAGATGTATTGGCTTGGAAGCTTGCGGGAAAGTGGGCTTAGCCACACCCCTATGAGAAACCCACTCATAGGGTTCTAAAGAGACCGATCGGCTCCGCACAGTGCGAAGAGGCCACTAAAGAAGGGGAAATCGCCCTTTTTTAGTGGCCTCTTCAGTTTAGGTTCACGCCTCTTATACTCCTTTCATATCGTACTAATGAGATTGGAGTGAATGAAAGGGAGGGTATTTTAGATGCTTGAAATGAATCCAATTCAAATTCAAGGTGAGACGTTTATTGCTGTTACCTTAAAGCTTCCTAAGACAAATTTTATGGCGGTTATGAATGATACAGGGTACATCATGTGTGGAGCTTTGGATGTGGCGCTTTTAAATGAAAAATTAAAGGATCGTAAAATTGTTGCGGGTCGAGCAGTTGGCGTTAGGACGATTGATCAACTATTAGAAGCACCCCTTGAATCCATTACGTTAGAAGCAGAGCAAAAAGGGATTCACGTTGGTATGAAGGGAAAAGATGCTTTACTGAAAATGAAATAGATAGATAAAGGTAGGGTAGTCAGATCATTGACTACTCTTTATCATCGAATGAAAAATCGATATTTTTCGTCATAAAAGAGTCAAATTCAACAATTTTTCCATTTTGTATTGGAAATCGAGTGAAAATGGAAGAGTTTTACTTGCAGACTCTTCTTTATGATGTAAACTTAAAAGTAAATGGATCGGACTAAAAGGATGTTCAACATGGCGATAATAAGGCAGTTGATCGATTGATGTAGAACTAAAAAAAGTGATCATTTGCTTGTTTCTGTTTTGAATATCAACGAAAAGGAGAACACCATGAGGTTAGTTTCTATTCGCTCTGTAACGGCAGGTTCCAAGCTTGCCAAAGCTATATATAATGATAATGGACAAGTCCTCTTATTTGAGGGAGCAGAGCTTACAAATCGTGTTCTTGATCGTTTAAGTCAGCTAGGGTTTACCTTTATTTATATTCAAGATGAACGTACCGATGATATAGAAGTTGAAAGTGTTGTAAGAGAAGAGACTAAACGTCAAGCCGTCAAAACAATAAAAGCAGAGTTTCAAGCCATTGCCGATGATATTAAGCTAAAAAAAGCGTTCAATAGTGATCACTTTAGTAAGGATTTTTCTAAAGTGATTCAGGCAATTTTATCTGACATTAAGAAGAATGAAAATGCGTTAGCGATTTTATCAGATATGTTTGTATATGATAGTTATATTTTCACCCACTCACTTAATGTCACTGTTTATACACTCGGTTTAGCCGTAGAATTAGGATTTAATGATAAACAGTTGATGGATATAGGAATGGGTGCTTTGCTACATGATGTAGGGAAGATGGCGATTCCGGTTGAAGTGTTAAACAAACCAGGTCGATTAAATAATGAAGAGTTCCGTATCATTCAAACCCATGCGAGGGCAGGATTTGATATGTTAAGAAATGCTCCGAATCTTTCCCTGCTTTCGGCTCATTGTGCCTATCAGCACCATGAACGGTTAGATGGGACCGGTTATCCTCAAGGGTTAAAAGGGAATCAGATTCATTACTATGCGAAGATGATTGCGATTGCAGATGTTTTTGATGCGGTGACGTCCAATCGCATTTACAGAAAACCGATGCTTCCTCATGAAGGATTAGAGTTACTGTATTCAGGTGTGGGGAAACAATTTGATCAAGCGCTTGTAGAAGCATTTAGACGAACGATTGCCGTTTATCCTGCTGGTATAAAAGTAAAATTAAGTGATGGAAGAATGGCGATTGTCGTAAAACAAAATAAACAGCTGAGTACCCATCCGGTCGTTCGTATTATGGAAGAAAACGACAAGGAAATCTCACCTTCATACGATGTTGATCTCATGGAACAGTTAAATGTTACGATTGTTGAGACGGAAACTACGTTAGTGGCAAGTAGTTTAATAGGTTAAAAAGCCTCCTTTTTGCAAAAGAAGGCTTTTTTCTTATTCATTAAACTGCTTTTTTAAAGTACAAAACCAAAATAATAGATTGTAAATATCACGGTAAATAAGGTTTCAGCAATTAAAACATACCAATCTAGCTTTGTTTTTTGGAGGTCCGCTAGTTTATGATACATAAGATATATCCGCAAAACAACAAGGATCAAGGAAATAATTAACACAATAGTATTGCCTATTAATAAAAAGCAAAGATGTAGATAAGCCACTTAAGAATAAACGCACCTACTAAATCCATGATAATTAGCTTCCATCTTGGTAACTGTAACAATTCCGCCTGCAACTCAGACTCAGACAACTCCTTCAATTGTTGTTTATTCTTATGATATTCTAAATTGGTATAATTTTCATGGAGTATTTGCTTGTCTCGTACTCAAAAACAAAGCAGAACGTTTGAATTATCAATGCGGATTTATGATTTACACAGCTAGGGAATAGCCTTTATAGTAAACATGTATCTTGGTGTTAACGTTAGAACAAATACTATTTAGATGGAGTGCAGAGATAGGAAAGGGTTAAAATAGCAAAGAATGTATGTATTTCGCTCATTTTTATTTTTTAGACAAAATAAAGATTCTAATCACCTATGACCAAAGGATTGAATTGAAATAACCATGTGATGAATGAAGTTATTTTTCTTTGTGAAAATTAATAATGGGACATTGGACAACGTTAATATGTATTTTTATGGTAATATATACAATATTGTGGGGTGGAGAACTACTTGATGAGTTATTAACATGAACCCCTTTAATGTAAAGTTATATTGGAGGAAGACTATTTTGATTTTCTCAAAAGGAATCGATCAATACGCTCTACGTTGTCTACATAAAACACGCAGCAAGAACTATCAGTATTCATCTCTCCCCATTTTTAAAGTGTTTGATAGAGATCAATTTTATCGTGCTCATTCAATAGATGTTACGTTTTCGTTGAGTGAGAGGGATGATTATCGTAGTGGGACTTTTGAATCGAAGAGCTTAATTTCTACTGGGTATCCTACAAATGATAAGGTAATAGGAGAAGCATTTGTAAACAAAAAGGAAAATGTACCTAATCTTATTTTTGTACATGGATGGCGTCAAGATTCATTCGAACGAATGAGAAATATTTTTCATGACCGTCTAAAAAGTGAAACAGATGGGAACTTATACTATTTTACTCTACCGTATCATTTTCAAAGAAAACCAGTTGAATCTCTTTTTAGTGGTGAGTACATGATAAGCGCTGATGTTAGCCGAACACTTCAGGCAGTTCAACAAGCTGTTGTTGATTTAAGAGCGTTTATCCATTGGATAAAGACCCACAAAAAAGGGCCAGTGATACTTATTGGACTTAGCCTAGGTGGGTTTATTACGAATCTAACTGCAACATTAGAACCGAAAATAGATGCATTAGTTTCCATCTTTTATTCGAACCGCTTATCTTATTCTATTTGGAAGACGAACCCAGGGATATATATAAGGGCAGATTTGGAGCAACATGGTGTGACATATGAAGATTTAGTCAACTATTGGCAAATTACAGAGCCTAGTTTAAGTAGGCCCAAGGTCAATAAGGAAAATATTTTACTCATTTCTGCGAAGCATGATCAATATGTCGATATAGAAGATGCAAACTATTTATGGGAATCTTGGGAAAGGCCGACAAGGTATCTATACAATTGTGGACATGCTGGAATTGTTTTAAAACGGAGAAAAATAGCGGAAGACACCCTTGCATTTCTCCATACTAAAATAAAATGAGGTAAGTAATATGATTTTCTTAGTAATATTACTATGGTTAATGAGCTGTATCGTTCTTTTTACAAATCTTCAAAATCGAGGGATGTTTGGCATTATGCTTGGTTATCGTTTACGTAAATATGGTAGCATCTATTCTATGTATGTTTATAGTTGAACATACAAATCTCTTTATCATTAACTTATACCATATTATGTAAATTGCGGCCATTCATCAAGATCTTCTTCCTCATCATATTAAAAGGATGCTAGGGATTTACGTGTAATTAATTAATAATAGTACCCACAAAATGCTAGATAACAGCTTTTAGAACTTTGTCAAATCACGACTATTTTTTGGGTGTTTAATATATTTATAGAATAAAATGTCAAAATCATACATAAACCGTTGTAAAATATAAAAGATGTCTATAGAATAGAGAGTGGTTCAACAATGACCGGTGTTACGCAAATGAGTGACTGATTTGCTAACCATAAACTGAAAGAAATAAGGGGGATTTTACATGAAGAAGTTAAGTTTCTTAATGATGCTAGCTCTTATGTTAGTACTAGCTGCATGTGGCGGTGCACAAGAGCCTGCAGAACCAACTGACGATGGTGCTGATACGGGTGAAGAAGCAGAAGGTGGCGACACGGCTCGTGAATTCACAGATATCGCAATCATGACAGGTGGAGAACAAGGTACATACTTCCCACTTGGAGCTGCACTTGCAAATAATATTATTAACGCTCACGTTGATAACGTAGATGCGGCTTCATTCGCCTCTGGTGCTTCTGTTGTTAATATTAACGGAATTGTGGATGGCGATGCCGATCTTGCTCTAGTTCAAAACGATGTAGCGTACTACGCTGCTGAAGGTATTAATATGTTTGAAGAAGGTGGCGCTTTAGAAGGTTTCCAAGGAATCGCTACTCTTTACCCTGAAGTGATTCAAATCATTACGGCTGCTGACAGTGGCATTGAAACAGTGGAAGATTTAGTAGGAAAGCGTGTGGCAGTTGGTGACTTAGGATCAGGTGCTGAAATCAACGCAAGACAAATTCTTGAAGTTCATGACTTGTCTTACGACGATATTAACGAAGAGTACATGGGCTTTGGTGATGCTGCAAATGGAATCCAAGATGGAAACATTGACGCTGCCTTTATCACAGCTGGTTTACCAACTGGTGCGGTAGAAGCTCTTAAAGCATCAAAAGATATTAGCGTCGTTGCCATTAGCTCAGAGAAAGTAGCTGAATTAGCTGCTGCTTATCCTTATTATACGGAGTTCACAATTCCTGGTGATACTTACGGAACTGAGGATACAACTACGGCTGCTGTACTTGCGATGTTAGTCGTATCTACTGACATGGACGAAGATCTTGTATATGACATTACAAAGGCTATGTTTGAAAATACAGACGTTTTCAGTAATGCTCACCAACAAGGTGCGAACATTACATTAGAGACAGCATTAGATGGTATGTCTATTGACGTTCATCCAGGTGCACAACGTTTCTACGATGAAAACTAACAAAAAGATTAGCAAAAAGGCATTGCTTTTAAGCACTGCCTTTTTGTTCCTTTTCATTGGGAGTGTCGTTTTACTCTTTAACCCTAGTCAAGGGGATAAATATTTCCTACAAATTTACCTACCTTATGAAGATGTGGTGTTCTTTGAAACACCTATTAAGCCAGACCAAACGTTTTATCATGAGTATGTCCATTCCGTTGAGTTATCTCCTGTAAGAGAATACTTTAAAATTGATGAGCGGTATAATATGATAGCTACAGAGAGCTGGACGCAATCATTTGGGGCAGGTCTGCCATATGAAAAAAAAGATGAATTTGAAATGAGAGATGGCTTTTTTGTCATTACGCAGGAACGTTTAATTGAACATTTAAATTTGTTGCCGTCGCATCTTTTTCCACATGCTTTTTATGTCGGAGAAGAAAGGGTCGATTTATCTGGTGAATTAAACGGAAAACGAATTCGGATCCAGGTGATTAAAAAATAAAAAATAAGTTTTTAGAATTGGAAGGAGTTGAATGTATGTCAAAGAAAGAAGAAATTAGTTATCAAGCGGATCCAGATATCGAAGAGAAAGTGAATGAGCTTGCTGGGAGTGACCGGAAAGTTCGTGGCTGGATGGCGATGCTTATTTTAGTTATGGCTATTGTTATGTCTTTGTATCATTTATATACAGCTGGTTTTGGATTAATGCCAGGGGTCGGGACACGTACTCATATGATTATTCATTTAACATTTGGACTGGCGCTCGTGTTTCTTATTTTCCCCATTAAGAGGGGACTCGGACAAACCAAAATTGTTTGGTATGACTTTCTTATTGCTCTGATCGCCATTTCAGTCGGGTATTATTTATATGCGAACCAAACGTCAAATTCAATTCTAACTGGTCGAATGACACAAATGGATATGATCGTTGGTATTACGCTTCTAGCTCTTGTTTTTGAAGCAACGAGACGTGTAGTAGGGAAGCCGTTAGTGATTATTGGCTCGATATTCATTGCGTATTTCTTTTTAGGTCATTATTTAAATCCGCCATTTAGACATACGAGAGCAAATTTTGATAATTTCATTTATGAAATGACGTATACGTCTTCCGGAATTTTCGGTACGCCACTATCGGTCTCAGCCGTTTATGTCTTTATATTCATTTTATTCGGGGCCATTTTAGAAGCAACTGGTGCTGGAAAGATGTTTATTGATTTAGCGTTAAGAGCATTTGGGAAATACAAAGGGGGACCTGCGAAAGCAGCCGTTGTATCTTCTGGGATGCTAGGTTCGATTTCAGGTAGTTCCGTTGCGAATGCTGTTACGACAGGAACGTTCACGATTCCACTTATGAAAAAGGTCGGCTTTAAGCCACAAGTTGCTGGTGGGATCGAGGTTGCATCTTCTTCGAGTGGTCAATTGTTGCCCCCGATTATGGGGGCAGCTGCCTTCTTAATGATTGAATATACGCCTTATTCGTACGCGGAAATTATTCGTTCTGCGGCTATTCCAGCCATTTTAAGTTATATTGCGATTTTGTTTATGGTCCATATTGAAGCATCCAAGCACAATATTAAAGGCTTACCAAAAGAAATGCTTGTATCTGCTCGGAAAACATTGATCCAACACGGGTATTTAATCTTACCGGTTATCATCCTCGTTTACTTCTTAGTAAGGGGAAACACGGTTCCAAATGCAGCTTTCTTTTCGATCGTTATCTTGCTAACACTTGCAACCTTTACTCATCGCATGCGTGAAAAAATGGGCGTTGGCCTTCTGATTGCAGCAGTTGTTGGCGGATTTTCTTATGCGATGCACTTTGTTTTAGATTGGAACATTGAAATAGCCGTGATGGTTGCACTTGGTATTTTTGTTTCTCTTTTCGTCATTCTTTTACAGAAACAATTTAAGATTGATGCAGCTCCGGTTCGATTCGGTGTAAGAGAGTTATTTGCAGGCTTTGAAATGGCAGCACGTAACTCATTAACGGTAGTTGTTGCGTGTGCGACAGCTGGGATATTAATTGGTGTCATTAACTTGACCGGTTTAACGGCGAAATTGCCAGTCATTATCGTTAACTTCGCTGGGGAAAATTTATACTTAGCCCTTGCCTTCACGTTAGTCGCTTGTTTAATCTTAGGTCTAGGCTTACCGACAACAGCCACTTACGTTATTTTAGCAGCAATGGTTGCTCCTGCACTCGTTCAAATGGGTGTACCCATTATGGCGGCACATCTATTCGTTTTATATTACGGAATTTTGGCTGATGATACACCGCCGATCAATTTACCAGCTTATGCGGTGTCGGGAATTGCGAATTCAGAACCGATTAGTACGGGAATACAAGGGTTTAAGTTTGACTCAGGGGCATTGCTATTACCCTTTGTATTTGCAACAAATACGGTTATTCTCTTGCTCCCTGAAAACGCTGGCCTTTATAGTTGGCCAGTTATCGCACAAAACATTTTTACTGCTTTACTAGGGATTATCGCATTCGTTGTCTTTATTCAAAACTTCTTCCTTGTGAAGCTCCGCTTTTACGAGCGTATTTTAGCGCTAGCAACGGCGTTAGTCTTTATCCATGGCTCATGGATGACGGATGTTGCGGGAATCTTGTTGCTCATTCTTTTAGTCGGCATTCAATACATGCGTAAGAAAAAAGATGATGGGAAGGAACAGCCTGCAACAACCTAACTAGGATTTAATTCACAGGAAAATAATTGTCAGATAACTTTAAACAGGTGTTTAGATTTTTCATCTAAACACCTGTTTTTTTAAAAGGCTGTTTTTCGTAAAGCTTGTTGCTAATAGTTTTCCTCGTAGTGAAATGGAGCGGAAGTCACTCGACTCCTGCGGGATGCAGAGGTAGGGGCGAGACCCCACAGGCGCAGCCGAGGAGGCTCGGCACCTCCCCACGGGTGCGAGTGGCTGGAGCGCAATGGAACGAACTTGTGAAGGACACGTAATCCATAAAAACAACGAAAACAGCCTTTTTTTAAAGAGGAGATTCCCCCTGTACTTATGGTAAAATGATACTAAGTGTAACGGAATGACACGGGATTGAAAGTGGAAAAGTAATATAAAGGAGCGTTTATCCAATGAATCAAGCCGATAAAGTGTATTTAGATTTATGTGAGTACATCCTTACGCATGGAACGAAAAAGGAAGATCGTACAGGAACTGGGACGATTTCCATTTTTGGACATCAGCTTCGTTTTAATTTACAAGAAGGATTCCCCCTTTTAACAACGAAGCGTGTTCCTTTTAGACTAGTTGCAACGGAGTTATTATGGTTTCTAAAAGGGGATACGAATCTTCGCTATCTTCTAGAAAACAACAATCACATCTGGGATGAGTGGGGCTTTCAAAAATGGGTTGAATCAAAGGAGTATCAAGGACCTGACATGACCAACTTTGGCTTGCGTAGCCAATCGGATGACGAATTTAATAAGGTCTATCAAGAGCAACTGAAGCTTTATCAAGAGAAGGTAGTAACGGATGATGATTTTGCTAAGGAATATGGGGATTTAGGAAATGTTTATGGCAAGCAGTGGCGTAGCTGGGAAGGGGCAGATGGACAAGTCTATGATCAAATTCAATACATCATTGATGAGATCAAACGAAATCCAGACTCGAGACGATTGCTGTGTAATGCTTGGAGTGCATCCGAGCTTGAGAACCAACAACTCCCACCTTGTCACTATGCGTTTCAGTTTTATGTCAATGACGGGAAATTAAGTTGTATGTTTAATATGCGTTCAAATGATGTCTTTCTAGGGCTTCCGTTTAACATTGCTTCTTACGCTTTGTTGACCCATTTGATTGCACATGAGTGTAGCCTAGACGTCGGAGAGTTGATTTATACTGGCGCGGATGTTCATATTTATTCAAACCATGTCAAGCAAATACAAACTCAATTAGAGCGTGAGCCACGGGTGTTACCTACTATTAAATTAAATCCTGAAAAAGAAAGCATATTTGAGTTTGAGTGGAGAGATCTTGAATTGGTGGGGTATGATCCACATCCAGCTATTAAGGCACCAGTGGCTGTTTAAACGAACCAATGACAAGAGATGCAAACCCTATTGGGGGTGTATCTCTTTTATTATCTGTGCTAACGAAACAACTGTTTAATGACAAAGATGATGCCTGCCCATAAGGGAATGCTTAAAAGCGATCCCCATACTAATCCTGTAAAAACATTTCCTTCTTCTTCCATTCGAACCATCCTTACTATCTTTTTTACAATTATTGTCAGAGTTTTTATCAGCTATACACGTCATTGAGTGGGTGAAGAGTATAATCTGATACATTGGAGGGAAACTATGTTTACATTCTTAAAATCATTATTTAATAAGAAGTGTCACTTCTGTGTCGAAGCAAGGGTATTTTACAAACTATAGAGATCATCAAGGAAAAGAGCTGAAAGTTAGCCCTAAATGTTTAGAGTACGCGGAAAGAAGAGCGTTTACGAAAGTAATGTAATCCCAACTTATGAAGCTGGCTTGAATCTATCACATTAAACGATATTTTTTTGTTAGATTTTCTACCGAATTACTTCACTATAATGTGTTTTCAGATTATTATAATAATTGAGGAGAAGGACAACTATTCAACAAAGGACGTGATTGATAGGATGAAAGAGGTTATTGGAAACTTCAAGGTGAAAAATTATTACTTAGCGGAAATCGAAAATGTTGGAGATAAATTAAAATCATGGAGCTGGGATATTTATATTGCAGCCAATGATAAAATGGAATATAAGGGGAAAGCGCTAGCTCCAGGAAAAGGGATAGAAGTTCCTTGGACAAGTCTCGGTGGACAAGATGTATTGGAAGAAATGATGGATTTATGTGCACAGCAAATGCCAAAGTATTCTTAAAGGCTACTGAAAAAGGTTGTTATGCCTTTTTTAGTGCCCCTCATCCTTTAGGGGTTTTTTTTTGCTCATTTTTACGTTAATCAAAGCGGATCTTCTCTAAAACTAGGAATTTAGACCGGATCTTAAGAAAAGATTCAAGGAAAAACCCTATTTCTGTCAAAGCTTGTTATAATAATGACTATATATACAGATGTGTGAAGAGAAAAAAGCATGATAAATAATAGAAAAACATGCTTCTTTAAGGTAGGGGGGAGTAAGATGGCTGTTCAATATGAGGATGCACTAGAAAACCTTTTATGGTTGTCTACTAAGTTAATAGGGGCTAGAACCCTTTTTGTTAGTCATATTGAAGAAACATTCAAAGTAATAAAAGTGTTTAATGAAGACGGGTGTTACTTGAATGAAGGGATGGAGTTACCGAAAGACCACGCCATATGAAGCCTTATTCCTTGTAACGGTCGGGAACCGTTAATTATACATGATACGAAAAAGGATGAGAGAGCGAGTGTCTTTGATGCCATTTATGAGGCTAACATCGGCTCTTACTTAGGTGTCCCTGTTTATTTAAAAAATGGCAAGATGTTTGGGACCGTTTGTGCTATTGATCCAGAGCCTTATGCTTTTTCAAAAGAAGAAATTGAAACGATGGAAAAACTATCCTCCATTCTTTCCGTTCTTTTAGAAAATGCAACTAAATCAAGTTACAACACAGTAGATGATAAGCTCATGAGATTAGAAAAATTAGCATTGCTAGGACAACTATCGGCTGGCTTGGCGCATGAATTACGAAATCCAATGCAGTCTGTTAAAGGGTTTGTCCAATTTTTATTTGAGGATCAAACAGAGAATCGTTTTCGCGATATTGTTTTAACGGAAATTGATCGAATGGATCATTTAATTCATGACTTTCTTTTAGTGACGCAGCCAACCGCTCCTAAAAGAGGCTACTACGATATTAATGAGATTGTTTTTGAAACGGTTGAACTTATTCAAACTGAGGCTACTCTTCATAACGTGGAATTGTCGATTTCAGTTGATTGCGACCAATTTGACGTGCATGTTGATCGAGCTCAAATCAAGCAGGTAATGATCAATATATTAAAAAATGCCATTGAAGCTGTCGGCGAAAATGGACAAGTTACGATTGATGTTAGGACTTTAAACGATAAGGAGGTCACAATAGAAATAGAGGATAATGGAGCAGGGATACCAATCGCTATTTTAGGTAGGTTAGGAGAGCCTTTCTTTTCCACGAAGGAGGGCGGGACAGGCTTAGGCTTATCTATATCCAAAAGGATTATTCAAGAGCATAAAGGATCGATATCGTTTGAGAATAAAAAGAGCGGAACAAAGGTTACGATTTCGTTACTGAAGTAGGC
Source organism: Halalkalibacter alkalisediminis (assembly GCF_028610705.1). Taxonomy (GTDB): domain Bacteria; phylum Bacillota; class Bacilli; order Bacillales; family Bacillaceae_D; genus Halalkalibacter; species Halalkalibacter alkalisediminis. The sequence goes on along the minus strand of NZ_JAQQWT010000004.1, from coordinate 115,605 downwards.
TTGAGCGAAGGGCCTTATTCCTTTTAGCCGAGAGGACACTAACATATAGAATTTCATGGAAATAGCGGATTGTATGTCCGCCTCCTATACAATGAGGAAAAGGTGCATGGGCAGTTGAACGTTCCATGTGCTTTTTGTTGATCGCAGCAACTCTCACTAAAAAGCAAACTATATAAAAATAACGATATATCGACAGAAACCTACTTTCATGTCGGGAATTGTCTCACGATTAATATAGGAAAATAACCCTCTTATGTAGAATGACTAATAAAAGGGGAGATTTCAATGGATAATATCAGAGAATTTACGATCAAAAATCATTTTTTAGTAGAAATTGATAATGCTGGAGTTGAGTCAACAAACAAATTGAAAACGTGGAGTTGGGATATTTACATTGCAGCCAATGACCAACAGGAGTTTCGTGGAAAGGCTCTAGCACCAGGTCAAGGAGTAGAAGTTCCATGGACCACACTTGAGAAGCAGGATGTATTAGCGGAAATGATTGAGCATTGTGAAAAGTTAATGCCTAAGCAGCCCTGATAGGGGGCCTTTTTTATTAGAGAGGTACATACATGCTTCATACAAATGCATCTACCCTGTTGAGTTGAAGATCTTGTTTCGAATTCCTTTTTTGTCCCATCAGGAAATATCACTTCTAGCTCAAGCTTATCATCATCAGCCTGTAAGCCAAAAACACTCAAGACTTGGGTGATGTGATCGCATCAAGTGCTGTATCTTTCGTAAAGGTTAATTGCTCTAAGTAAGGTTGAAGATGGCAATAGCGTCTTCATCCTTGAGAGTTTCGCCCTCTAGTTCGTTTTTACTTCAGCATCAACGTGATGACCTGAGTGTTCATCGTCAACCTATGACAAGTGATTGGCGTAGGTAACATCTAAAGCAAAAAATGTGAAATTCAACGCTTCGCTGACAGTGCCTTCTTTAGTTACGGTCGGGTCGGTCGTATCAGTGGCAGGATTAAGTACATCAGCAACATTTTCTTGTCCACAGCTAACAAGTATAAGAATGAACAGAAACAAAATGAATTTCTTCATCATACATCTGCCAGTATGTTATTTCGGTCAACAAGGGCTTCTCTTATTCGAACAAATCGGTTGGATTTCCTCAGTTACTGCAACACCTTGTCTAATTCGGAAAAACCAAATACTTTTAACGCTTCGATTTCCTCATCAGAAAACCGCTCCTCTAGCATCGTAAGAATCTCTTCCTTATCCTCAGCATTCACGCCATTTTTAACTTGTGAATAAAGACCTAATAATTCAGTGAGGCTAAACTGATCAAGAACGGCCTCAATTGCTTCTTCCCTTGTAAAGACTAACTCCTGATTAGGCATGCTTGCTCCTGAGAACCTAGCAGGTTCATCTTCAGTTAAAAAAATACGATCTTCATGACTAGACTCATCAGTAGTTATCATCCTTTTTTCATCACGACTTTCGCTTTCATCAACTTTTCTTTCCATTTCAGTTTGACTGTTATTTGTACTATGAAGTAAGCCGAGGACACCAGGAATTGCCATACAAAGTATGACAAACAGTAACCCAGATATCATTGCTTTAGCCATAATAACCTCCTTTTAAACCGTTCTTTTAGAACCATCACTTTTCCTTCCTAGAAAACAACTTACTCTTTACACTGAGAAAATAAACAAACAAGTCCCACTTAAATTTAATCAAAATTCAACCATTCTCTTGATTGGCTGAAACAACTTGGTAAGAACTTCAAACAAAAAGCAAAAAACAAGTGTCGATTTTACATTTTTAAAGAAAGAAGATAGACCAGGGCTCGCAGTTATGATTAAAATTCAGCATACGAACAAGAAGATTTATTAAAGAGTGTGGTCAGTCATGAAGCATTCCAAACATTAAAATGTGTTTGAAAACATGTGAAATGGATGAGGGATTTGTAAAAAGAAAAAGGAAATATAGGTAAAGCTTTTTCGTACTCTAATCTCTGCTTATTTTAGTTTGCTTAACCGTTAGTAACGAGGCTGTAATAATAGGTGAAAAGGTTATAAAGGTTCAAGATTATGGCTAACCTTCTAGTGGAAGATATTATAACGCTACTTATTTAATATTCAAAAAAAAGTTTACTCTTTATAAATTGGAGTCAGGAAGAGACTTCAGTTAGCTTCTAAATAGTCTTTCTAAAAGCGTAGCGTAATCATTTTTATATGGTTAAAAAGAGATTGAACGCTAATTAATGCTTAAAGAGCCTCACATATTTCGATGAACCAAATGAAATTTTAGGGGATATGAATCAATGATCCGTATTTCAAACACGCAGTTGTTTTTTCTTATTTTGTCCTTTGAAGTTGGGAGTACAACCCTGTTTGCCTTAGGAATAGGCGCGGAACGAGATGCTTGGATTGTGGTGGTAAGTGCCACGCTTATTGGGTTAGGCCTAGCATGGGTCTATACCGAAATTCCCACATATTATCCGAATCAAAATTTCTCTGAGATATTAAATGCGGTAATAGGAAAAAAATTAGCTATCCCTTTGCTTCTTTTATTTGGTTTATATTTTTATAGTCAGGCCAGTCATAATTTTTATGAATTTGGTGTGCTTATTCGTTTGACTGCTTTACCGTTAACTCCACTTATGTTGATTCTTTTTCTATTCATATTAGTCATGATTTATATTTTAAGTTTAGGGTTTGAAGTATTTGCGCGAACATGTGAAATTTTAGTGCCGTATCTCCTCCTATTTTTAATAACGGTCTTTATCTTAGCTTTGTTTTCAGGGCAATTTGATTTTGATGCGTTGTATCCTACTTTGGCAAATGGCGTGCAACCCATTTTAGAAGAGTTACCTCGAGTAATCGCTTTTCCTTTTGGTGAAATGGTTGTATTTCTAATGTTTTGGCATTATGTGAAAGATCAAGATAAGATACGAAAAACAACCTTTCTTGCTGTGGGATTATCAGCATGTTTACTCATGATCTCCTTGATTGTCATGTTATCGGTTTTAGGGCCGAAGCTAACAGCAAACGCTGAAATCCCATTATTAGAAACCATCTTAGCCATTAATATAGCAGAAATAATCACGAACTTAGATAGTATTGCCGTGTTTATCATGTTCATCGGAGGGTTTTATAAAACCACCTTACATTTTTGGGGATTTTGCTTAGCGGTGACGTGGCTGTGCAACGGTAAGAAGGGGAAGTGGATACTAGTCATTTCCGGTCTGCCACTGCCACTGTTTTCAAACTATCGTTTTCAAGGGTTCGATGTACAAAGGTGGATAGGAACTGAAATGGGTATTAAAACGATTCTACTATTTTCTTTTCTTCCTGTATTAATTTTATTGATTATTTTCATGAAAAATAAAGCAATTAGAAGATAATTGTTTCAGTAATGGAATATGGAAAGTGCAGAACAAACTCTAATCAATCATTAAGGAGCCTGAATCAATGGTACGTATTTCAAACACACAATTATTTATGTTGATTGTGGCCTTTGAGGTTGGTAGTACAACTTTGTTTGCCTTAGGTATAGGAGCTGGACGCGATGCTTGGATCGTTGTGTTACTTGCTGCCCTTGTAGGATTTTGTTTATTGTGGGTCTATACGGAAATTCCGAAACATTATCCCGATAAACATTTTTCAGAGATCCTAAATGATGTTTTAGGAAAAAAACTTGCCGCAATTATGCTTTTTCTTTTTTGTTTATACTTTTATAGCCAAGCTAGTCACAATTTTTATGAATTTGGTAGGCTAATCAAAATAACGGCATTACCACTAAGTCCTCTTCTGCTTATATGGTATTTATTTATCCTAGTAGTGATTTATATTCTTTGTTTAGGGTTTGAAGTTTTGGCTCGCACATGTGAAGTACTATTACCGTACCTTTTGTTCTTTTTAGTTACAATTTATATTTTCACTTTATTCTCAGGACAATTTGACTTTGATGCCTTACGACCAGTGCTAGGAAATGGGTTCCAACCAGTTTTAGAATCACTTGCTTATACTGTTGGTTTTCCGTTTGGGGAGATGGTTGTATTTCTAATGTTTTTGCATTTGGCAGAGACAAAGCAACTCATTCGTAAAACGGTCTTTCTGGCTGTTGGTCTATCAACCGTGTTACTAATGATCTCATTGATTATCATGATATCCGTTTTGGGTCCAGAACTAACCGCAAACTCCGAAATCCCTTTATTAGAAACGATCTTAACCATTAATATAGCAGAGATCATTACGAATCTAGATAGTATTGCTGTTTTCATTATGTTTATCGGAGGGTTCTATAAAACGGCCTTGCACTTTTATGGATTTTCTCTAACGGTGACTTGGCTATTTAAAAGGTTAAAACTAAAATCGGTTATGATTATTTTTGGCCTTAGCCTGCCGCTATTCGTACATTTCCGATTTCCGACTTTCGCTCATCAAAGGTGGTATGGAGAAATGAGTGCAACCTATATGATTCCGTTATTTGCCTTCCTTCCCGTCTTACTGTTCATAATTATGATTATGAAAAAGAAAAAAAATCCTCCTCATGAAAGGAGAATGATGATGCCAGACATTCTTTCTGTTATAAAAGAAGATCTATTATCCGGTATCCTGCTCGTAGGAGGGAGTCTGTATGCAGCAGTCTTAGTGCTTGTCATGCTCTATCATACAGTGACCCTCCTATTTAAACGGTAACTTATTGAGCAGGCTCAAAAGGACTTTGCAAAAGCATGGAACTCGGAATCTCTACATCTGCATTTATCGTGTACGGAACATGAGCAAATGTTTCACTCCAATTGTCTTTTACGTTCTGCCAAACCTTAGGGTATTCTTTTTCTAACGCTCGTCCAAAGCCGAAAATATCCGATTGAAACTCTTTTTGTGCTTTTTCTACGACCAGATGAATTTCATCTTCTATGAGTTTTTGATTTTCTTCTTCAATAAGCTTCAAATAATCAACATGTTGTTTTCGATCTTCAAATGGTCCAACCGTGGCTTGCTGTGCGGTTATTCTGCCTTCCTGATAGACGTCTATCGTAAAGGAGATTTGGTCATTACCATCAACTTTTGGTTTAATCTGAGCACTTACATCACGTACTTCTACCGTTACAAACTTTCCCTCTTCAAGTAAGGATGGCAGAGAAATGGCTCCGGTATTGGCAGGACCTTCTCCCTTTATCCAATTATATCCTCGTATCTCATTTTCGTTCAAAAAGCCCTTTAATTGATCTTTTTTAAACACAGCTCCTCCTGTAAGTTTGACACGTTCATAAGGTTCGGTATCTATCGATTCAATCGTTAGAACCCCTGCTACTGGATCGATTCCTTCACCCAATGTCTGCTTAAAGTAATTTAGAATGTTAATGGTAGCGGCACCTTGTTCAGCATTATTGATCATACTTTGTAAATACATAGCAGGAATCCGTGCGATATTGTCTGACTTAACACCTAATATTTCTTTTGCATCAACCCCTTTAGCAATACAAAGCCAAACATGTCCTCTGATTTCTTTTCCTCTTTTGAATGAGTCTATAATGGGAAGCAACCCTTCTCTAGCTAATTCTTCATTAATGATAACGACTTTATTATGGGCAAAGAAGCCATGTCGATCGGTGGTTTGGTTAGAATTTCTTTTTGCTTCAAAAATTGTTTTACCAGTGTGACTTACTAATAAATAGGGCCGCTCTGGACTGGGTGTTTGCGTACTTTCTGCAGCAGGCCTTAAAAATTGGGAGGTTACCTCATACTCGCCTGTATCTGGATCCTTATCAATCGCCATTGCGGCAACGATCCCAATCTCGGTTAATTCATTTCGATCCCAGCAACCTGCTAAGAGAAGAACTAGAATGATGGACAAAAAGATCTTTTTCAACTTTTATCCTCCTCTGTCATCGTAGGATTTTGGGGCTTATTTTGCTGGCCTTCTTGTCTTTTCGACGTACTCCAAGTCAGAGACTGAGGTCTTGATTGAAAGGACCATAATGGCAGGCGAACAATGGCATCCTTCCACTCACTCCAAACAATGGGGGCCATTGGAGTTAAGTAGGGAGTACCAAAAGAACGTAAGGAACACATATGACCTAATAGGATAAGAGTTCCCATCAAGATCCCGTAAAAACCAAAGATTGCTGCCATAATAAGAAGGACAAACCTAGCTAAGACGGCAGCATCAGTTAAGGCTGATACAACAAAACCACTAATAGCTGTAAGTGCGACTACAATTACCATCGGTGCACTTACAAGTCCAGCTTGTACCGCTGCTTCGCCAATGACTAACGCTCCGACAATACTAATAGCCGAACCAACTGGCCTAGGCATTCGAACCCCAGCTTCTTTAAGTAATTCGAAAACAAGGATCATGATAAAGGCTTCGATAAAGACAGGAAAGGGCACTTTTTCTTCAGCTGCAGCCATTGTAATCAGTAGAAGAGAGGGAACCATTTCTTGATGATAGGTAGCAACGGCGACAAAAAGAGCTGGTGTTCCAACCGTTAAAAATAAAGCTAGCACTCGTAACAGCCTCATCATTGTAGACAAAAAAGGCCTGGAATAATAATCTTCTGGTACTTGTATGGATTCAATAAATACATTTGGTACGGTTAATACAAAAGGGGTACCGTCACAAAAGATCGCAACCCGGCCCTCTAATATTTTTGCAGCTACTTTATCAGGTCTTTCACTATTTCCAACGGTCGGAAAAATAGAATACGGATGGTCTTCAATAAATTGTTCAATATAACCAGACTCTAAAATCACGTCGGTTTCAATGCGCTCGATTCGATTTCTAACTTCATCAACAATTTTGGAATCGGCAATGTCATTGATATAGGCAATGCGAATTTTTGTTTTCGTTTGTTTACCAACCTGCATGTCTTCAAAAACTAAATTAGGATTATTAATCTTCCGCCGAACTAAAGCAGTATTGACCTTTAGAACTTCATTAAACCCTTCACGAGATCCTCTAACACTTGACTCTGTATCAGGTTGTTCTACGCTTCTGGCCTCAAATCCTTGAGTGCCAACGGCCAAAGCAGAAGCATAACCATCAATAAAGATAACCGTTTCTCCTGTTAGTACACTAGTAAAAACAGCTTCTATGGTGTTAATTTCTTGCATCGTCGATGTGCTTATCATTCGTTTTTTTATGAGGGCTAACACGTCTGCAGACAAGTTAGGATCCGTTTCTTTGACATAGTTAGGTTCCATTAATGGCTTAACAATATATGAATTAATAGACGTTTCATTAACGAGCCCATCTAGAAAGCAAATAAATACTTTTGTAGATGTACGAAAGTAAATGTCAAACTCTCGAAATTTGATATCATTGCTTTGCCCTACGATATTTTTTAATTGAGTTAAATTTTCATTTATATCCTCAACTAATTTTTGATCTAGGTTTTGACTAACCTTGGTTTTATTTTGCGAAGATGATTTTAAGGACTGGATCTTTTTAGCGTATCGGAACTTTCTAAGCATTTTCGATTCCTCTTTCACACCGAATGATTCTTTATATTCTCTGTAGTAACAAGAAAAAAATACTAATGATATGTAAAGGTTGGACTAGTCATAAAGTCACATCTTCTATTAAATTTAACAGATATATGGTAAAGTAAGAGAAATATGCTGGAACCTTTATAAGGTAATGTTACTAGTATGTGTTTAAACGCCTAAATATTTATTTACTAATGATCAGGAGTGATTTGAATTGATCCTTGTTACAGGTGGAGCAGGATACATAGGTAGTCATACTTGTGTGGAACTACTAGATGCCGGATATGAGATTGTGGTAGTGGACAACTTTTCGAATAGTAAAATGGAATCGATTGAACGCGTCAAAAAAATAACCGGAAAAGATTTTGCCTTTTATGAAGTTGATCTTTTAGACAAGGCCGCACTTGAATCCGTGTTTGTCGAAAATAAAATCCAAGCGGTCATTCATTTTGCGGGTCTGAAAGCAGTAGGGGAGTCAGTGAGCATTCCGTTATATTACTACTACACAAATGTAACAGGTACTCTCGTTCTGTGTGAGTTGATGCAAAAGTATGGTGTGAAGAAAATCGTGTTCAGTTCTTCTGCAACTGTCTATGGTATGCCTGAACGTGTGCCAATTGTGGAAGATTTCCCTCTTAGTGCGACAAACCCATATGGTCGAACGAAGCTGATGATTGAAGAAATCCTGCGTGATCTTTATGTGTCTGATTCAGAGTGGAGTATGGCTTTGTTACGCTATTTCAATCCAATTGGTGCGCATGAAAGTGGATTGATTGGTGAGGATCCGAATGGGATTCCTAATAACTTAATGCCATTTATTACCCAAGTAGCTGTTGGGAAATTAAATGAGTTAAAGGTATTTGGTCATGATTACCCAACAGTTGATGGCACAGGTGTGAGAGATTATATTCACGTTGTTGACCTCGCTAAAGGACATTTAAAGGCAGTTGAAAAAGTGATGAGTTCAACAGGCGCTCATGCATATAATCTTGGAACCGGTAATGGGTATAGTGTGATTGAAATGGTTGAGGCGTTTGAAAAGGCATCAGATCGAAGTGTTCCTTATCAGATTGTCGAAAGAAGACCAGGGGATGTGGCGATTTGTTATGCAGACCCAGCAAAAGCAAAGAGAGAGCTTGGCTGGACAGCAACGAAGGGTATTGAGGATATGTGTGCAGATTCTTGGAGATGGCAAAAAAATAACCCAAATGGGTATGAATAAAAGAGTGTAAGCCTGTGTTCATTAGGTCACAGGCTTTTCATGTGTATTATAATGAACAAAACGTATCAAGATCATCGATTGTCGAACAGATAAAGCTTTGAAGTTCGGATTCAGATGCTTCATATAATTGGCGACCATCAGGCATTTTAAAATATTGATGCTGTAAAAGGGTATCGATAATTTGCTCCTTATCGAATTCAGAAAGTGTTGCAGACATAACGTCACTCCCTTTAATCATAATAATGTAAGCGGTTACAATATTAATTGTAATCGATTATAGAAGCGCTGTCAATCAAAGAGCTGACCAAAAGGAAATTAAATGGTATTTTTAGCGTAAAAAAGGAAAAAAGCCCTAAGGAAGATAGGTTTGGATTATTTTACCTCCCACTTAACAAAGGAACTCTATTCAAAATATTCTGATTATATAGTATGATGAATGAAAAGTAGGGAGGGGCTATAAATGGTCAAAAAGGATTATCTTTTCATTATGATCTCATTAGGGATATCGGTGCTTTTCCTTGTGAGCGAGCACGCACATCATAAAAAAACGTACACGTGGGATTATAATCAAGAGATAAATGTAGGAAACGGAAAAATGATAACGGTTTCAACTTTTAATATGCAATATGGAAAAGGGACCGATAATCGGGTTAATTTGAATCGAACGATAGAGACCTTAAGGGAATTAGATGCCGATATCATTAGTCTACAGGAAGTAGAGAGAAATAGTGTGCGTTCAAACTTTAAGGATCAGGTAACGGTGATTGCTGAGAGCCTTGGGATGAATGCTGTATTTTCTCCATCTTTATCATATCCTGGCCTTTACTACGGAAATGCGATTCTTTCTCGTTATCCCATACAAGATACGATGACCCTTCCTTTCTCAAACAGAGTAGAAAACCGAAGTGCGATTTTAGCGAAACTGGAGCTAACAGAAGGACAATCTATTTATGTTCTTAATACTCACCTAGGTTTAAATCAAGAAGAAAGGCTACAAGCGATTGATGAGATTCATCAAAAACTTAGTACACTTAATCACCCGATTATTTTAACGGCCGACCTTAATTCTCTTCCTGTGCATAATGAATACGTGGCATGGAGTGACTTATTAGCAAAAGCGAATGAAGGGACTCCGATCCAAACGTATCGACATAAGGATTGGCAAATCGATTATATTTTTCACAGTCGTGATTTCATTGTTAGGCAAACGACAGTAGTCGAAAGTGAGGCTTCGGATCATTTTCCAGTTACAGCCATGCTTCTGCTAAAAAGAGAGCAGTAAAAAAACTAAAAAAGAATGCAAAGGCTCTGCCTGCTGCCTCGTTTTCAGGCTACTCGTTGCAAGCTGAAAGCGAGGCAAGGCTCTGCTCATTGCATTCTTTATTGATGCTCTTGGGAAAGTTCGTCAATTAATTGTCGGGAACGCTTGGCATTGCCTTCTGCAAAATTGACTAGCCGATTCTTTAATACATCGTTATCATGAATATGCTCGGCAAGCATTAAATAAGAGCGCATCATTTCCTCTTCTTTGTCCAGGTTTGTCTGCAATTGGTGCATAACCTTTTCTGGTGTTAACGCATCTTCTCTATCTCCATCACGATCGTAATCTAAATCATGGTTCATTCGTATCACCTCTGTTCCATAGTTTAGACAAAAGGTAAAAACAATAACCACGTTTTTCGGCTCACTTCAATTTTTCCTGTTATTTTCGAAGGGAAATGGCAAAAGTCGTTCCTTGATTTTTAGTTGACGTCACTTCAAGCTTTCCTTTATGACCCTCGATAATTTGTTTACAAATGGATAAGCCTAAGCCTAAGCCATTTTCTTTTGTCGTATAAAATGGGTTAAAGGCGTTAACCACTTGAGAGTCGCTCATTCCTTCTCCGTCATCCTCCACGTTGATTTGAACATACTCCATCGATTCAATGGTTGTTTCAGAAAGGGTAATCTTAATGTTGCCGTCTTCGGCGATTGCTTCAATGGCGTTTTGGATCAGGTTCATCATAACTTGTTTGATTTGCGATTCGTCGATCGGTAATGTCACATCTCGAGCAGAAACAAGCTCTATATTTACATTTGCTTTGCTGGCTTGACTCTCTAATAAATAAGTCATTTCTTTGATGAGATCGGTGATATTACAAACTTTCTTTTCCTTTGTACTTGGTTTTGCCATTAAAACAAATTGATCGACTAAGCTTTTCATTCTTTTAAGTTCGCTTGAAATGATGTTTAGGTGCTTTTGGGGGAGTGTTTTCTCTTCATTTTTCTCCAAAAGGTTCATAAAACCGATGACGGATGTAAGCGGATTTCTGATTTCGTGTGCAAACCCAGCGCCGAGCTTTCCTAATACCGATAATTTTTCCGCTGCGATCACTTGTTTTTGGAGCTCGATCCGAACAGAAATATCTTTAAATTGACCGAAAGCGCCGATGAGTTGTTGGCTTTCGTCAAAAATTGGCAAAGCGTCAAATAAACAAGTCTTCTTCTCTCCATCATCTAATGACGGAAATGTAACCTCTAAGTTCTCAAACTTTTGCCCGCTTTGTAGTACTTGTTTCATGTAAAAGCTAATGGGTGCTAATACATCAATAGGCTGTTTGATTGCATCTGCTTTCGTTCGGCCAGTCATTTTTTCACCGACAGAGTTAAATTCAGTGATGAGACCGTTTGTATCCGTCATTACGATGGCACTTCTAGTGGAGTCGACTGTAACTTGATGGAGGATATTTAGACGCTTGTTTTGTTCTCTAATCTTGAGTTCTCGTTCAATCGTATCTACAGCAGAGGATAACAATCCTAAGTGAAAGGAACTAGCATAATCTATTGTCGTCATGATCGAAAGGGTTCCTCTTGTTTTCTTTGGAGCGTGATACGAGAAAGGCGCGGTAAAACAAGCGACTGATTGTAAGCAATAATGGTAATGATCTGTCCCAATAAGTTGGACAGGCTTATCCAGTTTTAGCGCGAGCGAAAGAGAATTGGTTCCAACATCTTTTTCGACAAATAAGGAGCCTTCGTGTATTCCAAGTGTATGGACTTGGTTTTCAATCGTTTGATCTCCATACATTTCAAGTAGGTAACCTTCGTCATCTGAAATCAACACTAACGTAGGAGTGCCTTCCATGAACTGAAGGAGTTTTTTTACAAAATGTCTGGAAACGGTTAAGAACTCTTGATATTCTGTCTGTTTTTGAGAAAGCACGCTCTTTATTAAATTAGATTTTGGGAAAGGGATATCGTTACGATCTAACCCATGTACATACTCACACGTATGATGGGATTCTTCGATATAGAAAGGTATTTGCTTCATCCAGTTCTCCTTGCTGTAGCCAGGAACATCAACTACACAAATAATCGCTTGCATAAAAAGTCGTATTTTGTCTAATGCCCTAAAGATATCATAAATTTACTTCTGGTGCTTCATAAATTTTTGTAGGGTACTAACTTTTTTATGGGATTATTTATAGTGGATGAAGCTTATAAAGAAAAACCTATCCTCTATATAGATGGAGGATAGGGAGGGGGTCAATCGGAATTGGCGCGATCGGTCATTCTCCAGTTAATGAAACCGAGTGCGACAAATAGAATAAATAAGAATATATAAACTCGGTTGGACCAATTTCCTATACCGGTAAAGGCTAAGAAAAGCCACAGTAGTGAGGCAACAAAATAAATGATGCTGCCAACTGGCATTCTTTTCATGTCGGACAACCTCCTTTAGACAACGTAAACGAAACCATTATGTTTACTAGTTATGTTACCCCAATAGTCATCAAGCTAATCTTAAAGCTCGAGACAACCAAATGGATTCAAAAGTTTTCCCAATACAAAAGAAAAATATTTTTTGTTAAGGTTAAAGCACCAAGTAAGTATTGGAATTTTGAAAAGGGATGTGATGGATGATACGAACCAAGCTAGTTAAACACATACTTGATCCTTAGGCCTTACTTTTATTAGCTATCTATTAAACTGTTAAAATGAGCATAGGAGGAACTACTTTATGAAGAGATTCTTATCCGTATTTTTCACCTTAGTACTGTTATTCAGTTTAGCGTTCCCAGGAGCAGGTTTAGCACAATCTCCACTTAACGTGAAAGAATATTTAGTTCAGTTTAATGGACCTGTAGATAAAGGGTTATTAAAAGCATTTGGAGTAAAAGATCAAGATATTATTTACCAATACAACTTGCTTCCTGTTGTCCATTTAGAATTAAGTGACAAACAGGCTAAGGGGCTATCGAATAATCCTCATATAAAATACTTAGAAGAAAACGCCTCGGCTGAAGCTTTTGGTCAATCTGTTCCATGGGGGGTCCCACACGTACAGGGGACATCTGTACATTCAAGTGGAGTGAACGGGAATGGAGTGAAGGTTGCGATTCTCGATACCGGGATTGATCGGAGTCATGAAGATCTTTCGGTTAATGTAAAAGGTGGCTTTTCCGTCTTTGATGATGCAGCCAATAGCGATCCATATTATGATGGCAGTGGTCATGGTACCCATGTAGCAGGGACGGTGGCTGCAGTGAATAATGATCTAGGTGTTTTAGGAGTTGCCTATAACGCAGATCTCTATGCGGTGAAAGTGTTAAACAATGATGGGAGTGGATCATATGCTGGGATTGCAAGAGGAATCGAGTGGTCTGTTCAAAATGGAATGGACATCGTAAATATGAGCTTAGGAGGGTCTACAAGTTCGCAGATCTTAGAGGAATGGTCTGATTTAGCTTATGCTGAAGGAGTATTGTTAATTGCAGCGGCAGGAAACAGTGGTACGCGTCCAGGTAGAGGCGACAATGTCGGATACCCTGCTAAATACGACTCGGTCGTGGCCGTTGCTGCCATTGATCAGAATAACCAAAGGGCTACGTTCTCAAGTACAGGTCCTGCAGTAGAGATTTCAGCACCAGGAGTAAGTATATTAAGCACAACTCCAAACAATGGCTATGCTTCTTACAATGGAACATCAATGGCTTCACCTCATGTTGCTGGAGTGGCGGCACTTGTATTGGAAAACAAGTCTCATTTAACGAATGTTGAGGTTCGTGAATTGCTTCAAACAACGGCTCAGAATTTAGGAACAGCTACTCAATATGGATACGGGTTAGTACAGGCAATGGATGCGATTAATCAGTAATAAGAGGGTGAATCAAAAGGCAAATAGCCTTTTGATTCACCCTTTGGTAATGGGCGTATGCTGGTGATGAGCATTTTTACGTTGAAAAAGCCTGCTATAGATTCCCTATAACAGGCTTAGAATGAGTAAGCATTTAGTTTGGTGGGTGTATAGGTTCTGGTGATAATGGCTCGTTCTCATATCCTTGTTTCCATTCAAAATCTGCTGCAGCACTTAAGTTCGTTAAATCCCCTGTAGCACCTAAAGCTATAGCTAATGATAAAGTTAAGGTGAAAATGGTTTTCTTCATTGGAATTCCTCCTTTTGCAAATTAGATATATATTCGTTATAATAGTCATTCGCTTTTTCAATATGACCAAGGGTTTGGTGGTGTTTGGCAAGGTCAAGAGCTGTTATCATCATTTCCTCGATATGATGATGTTTCTTTAAAAAAGGAAATAACTGATTTTCTATAAAGTCATACATCTCATTATGAGATGTGAGTTCATACTCAAATTTCTGAGCTAATAAAGCATATTTTTTTAGATTAGTAGAGTGACTATACTGGAGGACTTCCTTAATATGTTCTCGGATCTCACTCGGGTCTTTTTTTAATTTAATAAGAATTTCAATAATAGCCAGTAAACTTAGGATATGGTGCTGAGAGCCTTTATTAAAAACCGTTATAGCTTCATTAAGATAATGTAAGGCCTCAGTGAAATGATTCTTTCGAAGGAGCAATAAACTATAATTATAAATAATTTGATGATAAAGGTTGTCTAATCTTAGTAATCTCGTATTTCTGAGCAATATTTTATAGATATCGACTCCTTCGTTGTACAAGCCAAGCCTAGCATAGTTTATGCCGAGTATCATTTGGGTATGTACAGTGCGAATGAAATTATTCTCCTCTTTGTAGTAGGTGAGAGCCTTTTTTGCATAAGTTACCGCTTTTTCAGGATGATTGAGGACACTAAAACACAAACTAATTTGATAGAACAAGTCACGAATAATAAAACTGCTTATACTCATTGATTTTAAAGTAAGGAAATGGTCTCTCGCTTCAACCATTTTATTCTCATCGAACAATAATAATCCGATATTAAATGAAAAAAGTAATTCCTCCAAAGGGGAGAGGTTCGCTTGCAGTTTTTCAAGAACTTTTCTGTGTTCTTTGGCTTTTCCTAGGTTTTTAGTAAAAGAGTAATACCTCATCATATAAATATGATACAAATGAATTAAATCAGTTTGGGCGTAAAGCTCTTCTCGTTCCTTTAATTTCTTGCCATATTTATGAATGCTTTCAAGGTCATAATAGAGAATGGCTTCGACAAATTCATCTAAGTCTGTTTTTAAGAGTTGATACTTTTCGTACTCCTGAGAAAGATCGATTCCTAACTTTTCTAATAATAGGAAGGCGGTTGCTTCGCTTGCACGGTAATGATTATTTTCAATCTTACTTAAATGCGGTACCGAGCAAATTCCTTCTGCGAGTTGTGATTGGGTTAAATGCTTTTTTAGACGATAATACTTAATCATGGGTCCAATATTCATAGCATCATCCCTTCTTATTTTGATTGCCCATTATAATAGTACTAAAAATCCGACGATAGTTGACCATCTTTTATAAAGAATGGTATTGGGAAAATTTTGTTGGACTGGTTATTAATAAAAAGTTCCAAAACCTAAAGTGGTCTTAGAACTTCTTAGATTTATTGTAGTTTCTCATCGTCTTCTTTTACCACATCTGCATCACCCTCGACTTCAACGTGAGCCGTTTCTTTCTTTACGCTTGCTCTAACTTGCTCGACCTCTTCTATTTCCCGTTTCGATATAGAAACCTCATTGAGTTTAACAGGATGTTTACTAAATTTAATTTCTTCCTCTTTCAGTGGAATGCGGATTTCTTCTTCATCGCCTGCTTCAATGACCATCTCCTCGCGTCTGATAGGCACCTTGAACGTTTTTTCCTCTTCTACGACTTCCCTATGGACCTTGACTTCACCTGTTTGTATACGTTCTTTTTTAATATCGAGCTGTTCTTCTTTCAATTGAAGGCTTTGTACCTCTGATTCGTCTGTGCTTTTTTCGATGTTTCTTCTTGAAAAGAGGGCATAGCTAACGCCACCAGCTATGGCTCCTAAAACGAG
The DNA here is from genome assembly GCF_028610705.1 of Halalkalibacter alkalisediminis. GTDB lineage: Bacteria > Bacillota > Bacilli > Bacillales > Bacillaceae_D > Halalkalibacter > Halalkalibacter alkalisediminis. The sequence continues at coordinate 99,664 of NZ_JAQQWT010000004.1, read as the reverse complement.
TCCTGCTAAAATTGAAAAATCCATTAGCCAGCCAAGAATGCTTCCAATTATGGCTCCAATAAAAATAAATTTTCCCATTAGGACCTCCTGATTCTTTTTTCTTAGTATGTCCGACACAGAGAAAAATATGAAAAAAACCTACTTAACTTTTGTTAAGTAGGGTAGGACATGTTAGTCCTCTCTGATAATATCTGTTTCACCGTGAGTTTCCACTTCGGCGACTTCTTTATGAAGGACGTCGCGGACTTGCTCAGTCTCTTGAACAGAACGCTTATGAGCTTCCACTTCTCCCGTTACAACCGTATACTTATCAACATCGATACGTTCGGCTGTAACAGGGATGTGAACCGTTTCCTCTTCTGTAATCGGTTCATCTGTCGGCTCATGGTCAACTGCTCTTCTCTCGATAACGACTTGATCATGTGATACGGGAACGTTGACAGCTTTCTCTTCTTCAACGATATCTTTATGAAGAACGACGTCACCTGTCTCCACACGATATTTGTCAATATCTAACTCCTCTTCACGAAGATCAAGATGAGCGTCCTCAGATGCAAACTCGGTGTCTGTAACTCGATCTACCTCACGTGCCTCTTTACGATTTTTCCTTTGAGTTTCTTCTTCTTCGTTAAACAAATCAAAAAAGCCCATTCTGAAAAACCTCCTAAGAAAATGTGATCAATCGTCTTACAAGATATATCTTAACCTGATTGATCGAAACTATTCTTTGGAATAATGTGACTGTAAAGATAGCCTTAGTAAGGCTATCTCCTCTCTCCGTAAGATTAGTTCACAGGTTAAAATTTTTAGTCATTTCATCCATGACGTGGTTCATGACAAATTGGGTTTAAGATGTAAATTCTTTAAGGAAGCTGCTTCTAGTGGATGTATCTGCGTAATTCTCGTGTTATGATCCGAAATCGACGGCTTATGATCCCATACACATAATTAATAATTCAAAACCGATCATTTATTATCCAAGCCTTAATGTGATACGATATGTGCAAATACATATCACTAAAGGAGTCGGTACTATGATCTCATTTGTTGTAGCAATGGATCGAAATCGCTTGATCGGGAAAGAGAATCAGCTGCCGTGGCATTTGCCGGCAGACCTAGCTTATTTTAAAAAGGTAACAACAGGACACACGATCGTCATGGGAAGAAAAACGTATGAATCGATTGGGCGTCCTTTGCCAAAAAGGAAAAACGTAGTCCTTACAAGAAGCGAAGGATTTGAAGCGGAAGGATGCGAAGTCGTTCACCACGTTGAAGATGTTCTCAAAATGGCCAAGCAGGAGGACGAATTTTTTGTGATTGGTGGAACGCAAGTATTTTCTCTGTTCTGGGAGCATGTCGATCGTTTATATGTGACTTACATTGATGAGACGTTTGAGGGAGATACCTATTTTCCTGAAATAGATGCAGACAGTTGGGAGCTAGTATCTGTTGAACATGGGTTCGTTGATGAGAAAAATCGATATCCTCATGAATTTCGCTTATATGAGCGAGTGAATCACTAAAAGTAAAAATGTAAGAACTTCATTTTTTGGTCAAACGTCCTCCTTTGTTGCATATAAATGTGATGAAGGGGGATTTCAACATGAGAGCACCTAGAAAACGCAGACCCCAGTCTCGAAAAGGTCCGCTTCCATTTCGTTATGTCATGCTATTATCATTTCTTATTTTTGTTGTGTTAACGGTCCAAGGTTTGTGGATTATCGAGAAGGGGATCAGACCTACCTTAATGCAAATTGCCACAACGGAAACGCGAGTAATTGCGACGAAAGCAATCAATGATGCGGTTTCCAAAAAAATTGCGTCCGACCTTGATCAAGATGAACTATTTATCGTTCAAACAGATCCAAATAATGTCATTACCTCAATCCAGTTTAATACACAGATTTATAACCGAATTTTATCGGAAGCGACAAACCGTGTGCAGCGCCATTTAAAAGCGATTGAAAATGGAGAAGCCTTCGATGTTTCCATTGATGCAGAACATGAACCAAGTTTAACGACTGAAGGAGGGATTATCTACAGCATACCGCTAGGGCAAGCAACGAATAATGCCTTACTTGCTCAGTTAGGTCCGCAGATCCCTGTTCGTTTTTCTGCGATTGGGGATGTGAAGACAGATTTAAATCTAGATGTAAAAAATACAGGGATTAATAATACGACGATGTCTGTCAACTTTGATGTCATTGTCGATGCGAAAATTGTTATTCCATTTGCTACGAATACGGAAGCCATTAAAACAACGGTTCCAGTAGGGCTTGTGAATATTCAAGGTCAGGTGCCTGAATATTACTCAGAAGGTGGGGGCATGATTCTTCCAGCGGGGCAATCATCAGGTGGTGGAGGAAATTAACATTGTCAACAGTATGAAAACATGGTAATATCCAATACGGTAATTGAATAGAGATGCCTCATTGTTGAAATGAGGTAGAGGCGCGACAGACATGAGTATCTTTCTTGAGGATGACAACGTAGAAGGGAAGCGAAAGGGGATGTTGCCGAAGTGGAAGTAGAGGTCAGGCTGCTTTTGCTGGAACTGCATTGAATAAATGCAGGGCTGTCATAACTTGCATGCAAACAAGTTATGGAGGACTACCATTCAAATGGGGATATCACGCGCGCATAGGCGATAGTGGGTAACCATTATTGTCTTTTTTTGTATAGAAGTGGTCATGTGACGTTCTCAAGTAGTCCTTATTCTATGAAAATACTATACTTTTAGGAGGTTTTCGTTTATGGAATCATCTATTTTATCTTTATTGCCTCCGATATTAGCGCTTGTCATGGTTATTTTGACAAGACGAGTTCTATTATCATTAGGACTTGGTGCTATTGTTGGAGCATTATTATTACACGACTTTAATCCACTTACGGCAGCTGCGAATATCTACGCGATTGTCATGGGCATTATCTTTGACTTTGATGTTGAAATCGTAACGTTTGGAACGGTCACACGTGCGATCATTGATCAGCGTTTTGCGATTAATACGTGGGAATTTTTCATCGTTCTGTTTCTATTATTATTAGGCATGATGGCTGCGCTTATTACACGTTCTGGAGGTAGCCGCGCGTTTGGTGAATGGGCCATGACGCGTGTGAAAACCCGTGTAGGAGCTCAATTATTAACGGTGGTACTTGGTATCATTATTTTCATTGATGATTATTTTAACAGCTTAACGGTTGGGAATGTGAGCCGTCCGTTAACCGATCGACACAGAATCTCACGTGCCAAATTAGCTTACTTAGTTGATTCAACGTCGGCACCGATGTGTGTCATGGCTCCGATCTCAAGCTGGGGAGCTTATATTATCGCGATTATTGCAGGGATCTTTGCGACGCATTCTGTAACAGAATACGAAGCTTTACAAGCATTTATGCTCATGGTTCCAATGAATATCTATGCGTTGGTTGCGATTGGATTAGTACTCGCTGTAGCTTGGTTTAATTTAGATGTTGGACCAATGAAGCAACATGAAAAACGAGCTCAGGAAACAGGAGAATTATTTAATGCTAAATTAGGACCTATTCCAGGTGCTCAAGATGATATTAAAGCAAATGCTAAAGGCAAAGTGGGCGACCTTGTCTGGCCAATCGTCGCACTGATCATCGGAACTGTGTTCTTTATGATTCTTACGGGAATCCAAGGTACAGAAGGCGACGTGACCATTTTAACGATTTTTGAAAATACAGATGTGGCTGCTGCGCTTGTGTACGGCGGACTTTTTGGTTTTGCGATTGCTCTTTTATTAAATGTAATGAAGCCGAAGTCTGAAACAGGTTTAGGATTATCTCTTGGTGTCGGCATGAAATCAATGCTTCCGGCTATATATATTTTATTTTTTGCTTGGACACTAACGTCGATCATCGGTGATTTAGAAACGGGAGCGTACTTAGCTTCTATCGTGGAAAGATCGAATTTGAACCCAATGTTCTTACCTGTTATTTTATTTGTTATTGCTGGATTCGCCGCTTTCTCAACCGGAACGTCATGGGGAACATTTGCCCTCTTGCTACCAATTGCAGGGGAAATGGCGGCTGTCATTGATATCTCAATGATCCTACCAATGATGGCGGCCGTTCTTGCTGGGTCGATTTTTGGAGATCACTGTTCTCCGATCTCTGATACGACGATTTTATCGTCTACGGGTGCAGGAAGTCATCACATTGACCACGTAGTCACTCAGCTTCCTTATGCATTAATTGCAGCGGGAATTACGATTGTGTCGTATCTTGTTTTAGGCGCGACAACAAGTGTGGTCCTTAGTTTAATCGTTGCATTAGTACTATTAGTTGGAACGATAATGGTATTAAAAAGAAAATCTCAAGAAAATGCATAAGAGGTAAGATATTAGGTGCTGGGAGAAAAACCCCTAGCACCTTTTTTAGTGTGAGTAAAAGGCTAAATGCGGACAATTCCTTACCTTAAGATGAAGGTAAGCCGAAACAGGTTGGATGGTGAAAAAGGTAGAAACGAGTTAGCCAGAGTTGGGTAATTTAGTTAAATATAAATATCGAAATGATATTGACAAGTTTAATAATTTTGACTATTATCAAATTAAGGAACAAGATTCACTAAGTCGATAAAAAGATCATCAAGGGGGCATTAATTGAAAGCGGTTCCTGAAAAGGGCTTTATAGGGGCAATGGAATGTAGAGAATATTAAATGATATAAATGGGGGATTATGATGAAAAAAGGCAAGGTTTTGTTCATGATGTTAGGGTTCGTTCTGCTAACAATAGTAACTGCGTGCGGAGGAAATGAAAGCGCTAACGCAGGTGAGGCTAATGGCGAAGAAACATATTCTTTTAGAGTATCCTTAGTCACACCACCTTCACATGGGTGGACCGTAACAGCAACAAAATTCAATGAAGAACTACAAGCTCTTTCAAATGGACGAATGGAAGTGCAAGTTTTCCCGAGCGAACAGCTTGGATCTGAGGCCGATATGGTTCAACAAATGGAAATAGGGACGTTGGATTTTGGATTTATCACAAATGCTTATATGAGTACGAGATCAGAATCTTTGAATGCTTGGTTTATGCCTTTCTTATTTGAAGATTTAGAAGAAGCAAGTCAAGCTAGACGTTCTGAAGAAGCACGGAAAATGCTTGATGAACTTGAAGCACAAGGTTTAGTCGGTTTAGATTTTAGTTTTGCTGGAGAGAGACATGTCCTTATGAAGGATGGAGCGATACAGTCACCAGAAGATTTAAAGGGGAAGAAATTACGTATCATTGGTAACCCAGTCATGCAAGAGTTTTGGACAGAATTAGGTGTAAGTCCCACACCAATGCCACTTGGAGAAGTATATTCATCATTACAAACTGGTGTCATAGATGGGATAGATATTGATTTAGACGCGCTTGTTTCTTTGAACTTACAAGAAATTTCTAAAGATTTAACTTTGACGAAGCAAATGGCATTCCCGTCCGTTGTTGTTATGAGTCAAAAAGTGTTTGATTCCCTATCTGTTGAGGATCAACAAATTGTGAAAGAAGCGATCGAGGCTGCGGTAGATTGGGGAGTTGAAGATGCCATTCAACGAGAAAAAGAAAACTTAGAATTTTTGCAGCAAGCAGGATTGAATATTATCGATGATTTCGATACGACATCTTTTAAACCAGTTCAAGAACAGATCTATACAAAGTACAGCAGTAATGAGTTGATTCAAACCTTTATTGAAAAAAATCAATAAAGCGTAAAGGGGGGCGTAAAAGTGACTTTAACAAATATATTCGAAAAATTAAGTGATTACGTATTTAAAATTGAAAAATGGATCGTAATGACTTTAATTATAGCTATGTTTGTATCACTTACAGCTGGTGTATTTTTCCGTTATTACTTAAATAGCCCCTTATTTTGGAGTGACGAGTTTGCCATTTTTACTTTAGTTTGGTTGACGTTTTTAGGTGGAAGTATGAGTATTAAACGGCAGCAAACCGCTGCCGTTACCATTTTAGTAGATAAATTAAACGAAAAACTAAGAAAACTAGTCGCAAGTATTGGCTTTTTCATTGTATTCCTTTTTTGTTTATTTATCGTGTACTATTCATTTATATGGCTGAGCTCACCAAATATCGTATTACAAAAATCAAATTCTATGCAAATTCCAATGATTTACCCTTATTTAAGTGTTCCTTTAGGCTTCTTCTTTATGAGTATACATTCGCTACATTTGTTTTTACTAAGTCTTAAGGAAACTTCATAAAGGGGAGGGGTTACGATGCTACTAGCGTTATTTGTGTTTATTATTCTATTATTATTACGCATACCTATTGCGATTGTTCTAGGGATAACGAGTGTTTCTTATATCGTGATTAGTGGTAGTTTAGGTCTTTTACAAACGGTGCCACAACGGTTATATTCAGGATTAGAAAGCTATGGTTTGTTAGCGATTCCATTATTTATGCTAGCAGGAGAATTAATGAATTCAGGGGGAATTACAAAAAGACTCGTTCGCTTTGCTAAAGTGTTATTTGGCCATTACAGAGCTGGATTAGCTTATGTTAATGTTGTCGCTAATATGTTTTTAGCCTCTATCATTGGCTCAGCTACAGCACAGATTGCCATGATGAGTAAGGTAATGGTTCCTGCAATGGAAGAGGAAGGGTATAAACGATCATTTGCATCTGCCACGACAGCAGCAGCAGCCCTACTTGGCCCGATCATTCCTCCAAGCATGTTATTTATTATCTATGGTGTTCAATCTGGAACGTCAATTGGTACGATGTTTTTAGCTGGAATCATGCCTGGTATTTTATTAGGTGTTTCTTTTATCCTAGTGATTATGTACATAGGATATAAACATCAATTGCCGCGTTCTGAGAAGGAGCCTTTGAAAAACGTGTTTGAAGCTAGTTTTAAAATCATCCCAGCTCTACTTGTTCCGGGAATCATCATCATTGGGATTATCAGTGGAGTGTTCACACCAACCGAATCAGCGGCGATTGCCTGTTTGCTCGGGATCATTGTCGGATTTTTCTTTTATAAAGATCTTAAAATTAAAAATATCCCTGATATATTAGTCAATACAGCGATGACAACTGCGACTGTCACTTTGTTAATTGCTATGGCGAACATATTTGGTTGGGTGTTAACATTTGAAGGAATTCCACAAATGCTGGCAAAAGCAATGACAGGCTTAACAGATAGTCCATTAATCTTCCTCTTATTAACAAATCTTTTACTGCTTTTAATAGGAACAGTGATTGATGGAATTGCTGCACTCATTATTATCGTGCCAATCTATCTGCCTATGATTGCGATGTATGGCATTGATCCAATTCATTTTGGAATTATTATTTGTATCAATTTAACAATAGGTTTGTTAACTCCGCCAGTTGGCGCTGGTTTATTTATAGCCTCATCGATTGGACAAGTGAAAATTGAAGCTCTAACAAAATCTATTTTTCCTTTTTTGGTGGCATCGTTTGTTGTATTAATCATCATTACGGTATGGCCAGAGATTGTATTATGGATTCCGAATTTAGCTAGATAAGATTGAAGAAATAGATAGTTGATGTGCGGTTTTTTCTTAGTACAGGAAATCTACGTGACATCTTCAGGACAAAAAATATCGAAACAAGCAAGCCTGCTATGAGGGATCAGCTCTCTGTGCAGGGTTGAAGCATGAGGCCCCGCTGCTGAACGAATGATCAAGAGATTAATTGTATAGATTCCGATGATGGTTTCATTTAAGGATGGATGTAATCCTAGTAGAGCAATACCAGGCTTTAGAATGGAGGGAATGTAGGATTAATGTCAGAAATGCATTCTGATTGACTTACTTCGATTCGAAGAGAGCATAAGCCTTTTAAACTTAAAGGAAGTCATGCAAAAGGATTTTAATCAAACGTTTATTTAAATAAATAGGGAATACAAGAGGACTCAGCCATTTTTTTGCTGAGTCCTTTTTAATGCTATGTGTGGTAGTTTTCAATTTATGCGTTTAATTTCCTTAATGATACATCCTTTTTATGCGAACTGAAAAAATACCAACTCACATTACCTAATCCATCACAACATCGAAAACCGGCTTATTAAACGTTCTTTCTAGCGACTGTTCGTTCAAATTCTTCTTTGATCTCTTTCACATATGCCGGGTTGGTTAATAAGTCATAACCGGTTGCAACGAGAGTTTTAGCACCAAGAATCATTGCTTCAAATCCTCGTGAATCACCAGCAGCATCACGGAATCCCTCTGTGTGGCCAGAGTATGGGCAATCATCCATTTTGATATAGGGGTGAATAGCTGGTGCAACTTGGCTTACATTCCCCATATCTAGAGAGCCATGATCTTGATCTTTTAGGATTTCCTCTGGTACGACACCTAGAGCTATGAGGTTCTGGCAATAAAGTTCTGATAGCGTTTCATTTGTAGTAAGGTTATCGTAGCCAAGTTCATGATTGGATATTTTGAACTCACATCCTGTGGCAAGGGCTGCAGCTTCTACACAGCGCTTTACTTTCGCTGAGGTTTCCTCTAGCACATGTTTCTCATTAGCACGAACATAAAACTGTGCTTGTGCTCTTGCTGGTACCACATTAACTACATCTCCGCCGTTTGTAATAATGCCATGGATTCTCACGTCATCAGGAAGGTGCTGGCGCAGGGAATTGATTAAATTAAACGTTTGTATAACCCCTTCTAACGCATTTACTCCCTCATCGGGACTTGCTGCTGCATGCGCAGGCTTGCCGTAGAAATCGAATTGTACAGCTTCCATTGCCATAGAGGATCCGCTTCTCTCATGAACACCAGATGGATGAACCATTAATGCTGCATCAAGACCATCAAGAAGCCCTTTATCTGCAAATATTACTTTAGCTCCATTTGTTTCTTCGGCTGGAGTGCCAAATACAATGACTTCGCCTCCGAATTCAGCCACAGCTTCCTTTAAAGCAATCGCCGCCCCTGTACTCATCATTCCAATGAGGTTGTGGCCGCAGGCATGTCCAATCTCAGGTAAGGCATCATACTCAGCGAAATATCCAAGTGTCGGGCCATGTTTATCCGAACGGAATTTTGCGATGAAAGCAGTTTTTAAATCAGCAATGTTTGTCTCGACATCAAAACCATGATTGCGCAGTTCCTCCGTTAGGACTTCCATAGCTTTATGTTCTTCATTTCCAAGCTCGGGATTTTCCCATATGTAACGGCTGATTTGAATCCAGTTATCTTTATGCTTTTCAATTGTTTCAAAAAGAGAGTCTTTGTTCATTTTCTCAACTCCTATATTTTCCTTTATGTATACATATTGCAAGTTTAGTGCCAAGTATTCAAATCCTCTACTTCATACTTTTTACTTATATCTATTTATGTTAAAGGGTAATTGGCTGTTTTTGGCGAACCCAATATAACTAGAGATAGGGGTGTAGGATGATGAGGCAAAAAGAAATCGTTTTGATTGCTGGATCTAATGAAACAAGAGACGCATTAAGTGAACAGTTACATGAATTAATTGGTGATTTTATTCTTATTAAGAGCTATGCAGTTGATGATGATTCTCTTCCATTATTTACAGATCAACTCATTTTGTTATCTTCCAATCAGATTAAGCGAGAAGTTGTTGAGTATATTGGTGAAGGGTGCTCCGTTATTATAGCCAAGCGAATTATTAATTTTTCATCGATTGAAACTCTCTTTCTTATTCCAGAAGGGGAGAGTGTCTTATATGTAAATGATTTTCCTGAAACCGTAGACGAGGCTTTAGCTTCCGTTGATAAATTTGGCGTGCATCATTTAAATTTTATTCCTTATGATCCGAGCAAGCTGCCAAATCCTGCTATAAAAATTGCCGTCACTCCGGGTGAGTTAGACCTAGTACCAGATACAATTGAGACCGTTATTAATCTTGGTCCAAGGTTGATAGACATGTCCACAATGATTATGATCTTAACACGCTTTTCCATTCTTGAGTCCAAGCTAGAAGCGGTTTCCGACCGCTATCTTCATACGATCACTAGATTAAGTCAAAAATTAAGGCTGGCTACTAGTGAAGCCAATCGCACCACCGATCATTTAAAAACAGTGGTAGACGGAGTAGACGACGGTATTTTAGCTATTAAACAAGGAAATGTAACGGTAATCAACGAGGTAGCCGAAAAAATACTTGGGCTTGGAAGGGGACAAGCGCTTAATAGAAGAGTAGGGCAGTCTATTAAAGATCAAGAGCTGCTGTATTTTATAAGCAATACCGATCGTGACGATGATTTATTGAATATAAAAGACCAAGAAATATTGGTGCATAAATTTTGGATAGAACCTGATCAAACCATTGTGCTTACACTGAAAAATGTTAGTGAAGAACGTAAAGTAGAACAACGTATTCGTAGGGATCTAAAAAAGAAAGGACATCTGGCAAAGTATACATTTGACCAAATCATTGGTGAACATCCAGAGTTAAAAGCGACCAAAGCTACAGCTCAAAAATTAGCAAAGACCGACTTAACTATTCTTATTGAAGGAGAAAGCGGGACGGGAAAAGAGCTTTTTGCAAGCTCCATCCACGTGGCATCTAACAGGAGTAAAGGTCCATTCTTAGCTGTAAACTTTAGTGCTCTTCCGGAGGATTTGGTAGAAAGCGAGCTATTTGGCTATGAGGAAGGGGCATTTACAGGTGCTAAGAAGGGTGGTAAGAAAGGATTATTTGAACAAGCGAACGGCGGAACTATTTTTTTAGATGAAATTGGAGACATTAGCTTAAAAGTTCAAGCTAGATTGCTGCGTGTTTTGCAAGAAAGAGAGCTCCTTAGGATAGGCGGAGAACATATTATTCCAATTGATGTCCGTATAGTAGCTGCTACGAACAAGAACTTGCTGACCTTAATTGAAGATGGCGAGTTCAGAGAGGATCTATATCATCGTTTAAAAGTTTTATTCCTCCATTTACCTGAATTGCGAAATCGTTATTCTGATATTCGGCTGCTCGTTCGGCATTTCCTTCATGAGCAAGGATTAGGCCATGTTAAGGTAGAGAAAGATGTTATAGATATACTTGAACAGTATCCGTGGTATGGGAATATACGAGAGCTGAAAAACACTATTGATTACATGCTTGCTGTAAGTGAAGGCAGCTGTTTAACAGTGGATACCATACCAGATGACCGCTTCTTTCAAAGAAAGCCTAGTACAGCTCATATAAAATTAGGCAATGAAGTAATGGAGAAAGACAACGAGTCAGACAACCTTACTAAGGAAGAGCTACAAGCAAATCCTGAATTATTGTTTATTTTAAGAGCTCTCCAAAGTTTGCAACAAAAAGGAGAAGGAGCGAGCCGCAAGAAAGTATCAGACCTGAGTAAGCTGCAATTTCATTATGAGTTAACAGAGCAGCAGGTAAGACATCGTTTAGAACTGCTTGAGGAACAAGGGTATATAAAAAAAAGAAGAGGGAGATTTGGTACAAAGATCATGCCGAAAGGGGAAGCTGTTCTGCGTTCTACTCCAACCGCATAACAACACAGCAAAGCCCTTCACCTATTAGTGAAGGGCTTTTGATAATTAATAGAAACCTATCAATACAGCAATCACAATAAAGATGGAACCTAATGCAAAAAGGAGCAGCTGAAATTTAATCTGAAACTTAAACCATTTACTCCAATCAAGTCGAGCGACTCCTAGTACACCCATCAAAGCTGCTGATGTGGGTACAATTAAGTTGGTGAAGCCATCTCCGAGCTGAAAGGCAAGTACTGCAACCTGACGAGTGACACCGGCCATATCTGCTAACGGAGCAAGTAAAGGCATAGTTAAAGCGGCCTGTCCTGTTCCTGATACGACAAAGAAATTAAAAATGGATTGGAACACAAACATAAGCCAAGCTGATACTTCAGCAGGCAAACCGTTAAACAGCTGTCCTGCAGAGAATAAGATGGTATTTAAAACAGAAGCCAGACTAGGATCATCTCCGCCTAAGATAATGACAATCCCTTTAGCCATTCCTACAATAAGAGCAGCCGGTACTAAATCTTTTGCTCCTGTTTTAAATCCGTCTGCAATATCATTTATACTCATATTATTAAGCTTAAAAATCACTCCAATCATTCCAGCTGCCAAGCCAATTGTGAAAAATTGAGAGGCTATTTCAGGAATGTAGTAAGCGTGATACACAACCCCCCACACAATCCATACGACACCAAGTAGAATGGCTGATAAGACAAGCCCGTGACCTAGAGAAAATGTGGATTGAATATCAGTTTTCTCAAAATCTTTTCTAAAATAAGCATCAGATTCATAAGAGAGTGATCTTTTTGGGTCCTTTTTGACTCGGTTTGCATAGACCATTGTATAAATGACCCCAATCACTGTAAAAATGATCCACATCGCAAGTCTGAAAGGTGTCCCACTCATTACCGGTACATCAGCAAGTCCCTGAGCAATGGCTACTCCAAAAGGGTTCATCCATGAGGTAGCAAAGCCAATTTGTGTTGCTACATATGTGATCATGACTCCCGTGATAGCATCGTAGCCAAGAGCAATAACAAGCGGTATGACTATTAAGGAGAAAGCGATGGCTTCTTCCCCCATACCAAATACAGCCCCTCCAAGCGAGAATAGAGTAAAAAGAATCGGAATAACAAGGATCTCTTTTCCTTCTGTTCGTTTTATAACCGATAAGATACCTTCTTCTACAGCTCTAGTTTTCATAATGATGCCAAACGAACCACCAATAATCAGAATAAAGGCAACGACTCCCACAGCTGATCCCCATTTGCTGCCTGAAACAAGTCCCTCAAAAACGTAATTTAAAAATCCGGCGCCGCCGCCTGGTTCAAATAAAGAAACTCCCTCACGGACAGCATTTCCATTTTCGTCCTCAACCACTGAAAAACTCTCCGGAATTAATACAGTCCTTGTATCTTCATTACCTTGGCTGTCAGTATAGGTAACCTCCTCAGTTTGAAATTGCCCAAGAGGCACAAGGTAAGTAAGGAGAGCAGCGGCTAACACCACAAAGAAAATAATGACGAACGTATCAGGAGTTTGAAACTTTTTCTTTTTATTAGTCATCCTATAACACACCCTTCTTAAGATCGTTTTTCAGTATATAATTGCAAGAAGTGTGCCAAAATTCTAAAAGTTATATAGGCTTAAATTCACGTTGATTAATTCTTATTGGGTATAATGGTTCTAATTGGTTGAACCTTAATGTCTTAAAAATAGTTTTTTGCAATAAAGGGAAATGGGGTTTAGTTGAAACTAGAAGTGGGTATTAGTTAGCAAATAATGAATAAGGTATGAGGACAATATGAACAGCAAAAGAAAATTTGAAATGGGAGTACCCGTTTGTTAAAACGATTCGTGATCCCATTGTACGAGACCAAATTAAACAAATGCTGATTCATATTATAGAGAAGGGTATAGGAAATATGGAATTCCCGCTTAATATTCAATGCGAGCGATACTCGGTATTAAGGGAGCGCGTTATGCGGCCTCGCTCGTACTTAATCCACGTTTATTTTTAAATAATTGTCCAACAGAGGAACCGCTTTCAATATTCATGCGTTCTTCAAACTTATCGTTTTTGGTAAAAGTAAAGTTAGGACTAAATTTGGCTAGAACAGTTCCGAGTTCAAGGTTTCGTCCTTTGACTATCAAGAAATCAGGTGTTTTTTTGGGGTATTTATTTACATTAAAGGTAGAAAGAGAAGCCAGCAATCCAAAAAATAACTTCCCATCCAAACTGAGGGATTAAGAAAATGCTTAACCTCAACCGTGGTAAGTAACTATTCTTCCATGAGATAAGGAACGCCCCCCCGTAGAGGACAAGATCATACCCATCAAAAGCAATGATAAAAGTACACCAAAAACAACAACATTAAATGAAAGCGATTAAAATAACTTTTACTAATGATCTCTGTAGTGTTTTTTTAAAACAGTCTATTCCTTTTCTATGAAAATGGAGATCATATACATTTCTAGGGAAGAACAAAAAAAATGGATATTTAGTCAGAGGCCACTGAAAAAGTTCCTATTAGCAGATTCGGGGAAGTGCAATGGCTTCACACGTTGCGCGCAGCTCTCTGTGCAGGGTTGAAGTATGAGGCCTCGCTGATGAATGAATGAATGAATGATCAAGAGATTAATTGTATAGGTTCCGATGATGTTTCATTTAAGGATGGATGTAATCTTAGTAGAGCAATACCAGGCTTTAGAATGGAGGAAATGTAGGGTTAATGTCAGATGAAGTAAATGCATTCTGATTGACTTACTTCGATTCGAAGAGATCGTAAGCCTTTTAAACTCACAGGAAATCATGCAAAAGGAGTTTAATCAAACGCTTATTTAAATAAATAGAAATACAAGAGGACTCAGCCATTTTTTTGCTGAGTCCTTTTTAATGCTATGTGTGGTAGTTTTCAATTTATGCGTTTAATTTCCGACGGCTTTATCTAATGATACATCCTTTTTAGGTTTGTTCATCTCTTGCTTATAGTGAGCTGGTTTTTCTGAGACAAACCATAACACAGTTGCGGCAATCATTCCTGGGACGGCAAAAGCAAGGAAATTTATTTGTATAGGTAAGCTAGCGGCGAGTAGCATCCCCCCAAGAGTTGGAGCAACGATCGCACCGATTCTGCCCACTCCAGAAGCCACGCCAAGAGCAGTTGAACGAATAGAAGGCGGGTAGTACTGCGAAACAAAAGCATTAGCGATATTTTGTGCTCCAATCGTACATGCCCCTGCCATGGCAACAAGCACATAAAGAAAAAATAGATTAGTTTTAAACCCAAGCATGACGATACAAATTGCACCCACGATATACATCGGGATCAACATCTTTTTAGGCCCCCACTTATCTGCCAACCTTCCTATAATAAGCGTACCAACAATCGCACCAAAATTAAGAACGATTAAAAAAGTTAAACTCGAATCAAGCGCATATCCGGCTTCAATCATTAATTTAGGCAGCCACGTGTTTAAACCGTAAACCATTAACAAACTCATGAAAAAAGCAATCCAAATCATGCTCGTACTTAATCCTCGTTTATTTTTAAATAATTGTCCAACAGAGGAACCGCTTTCAATATTCATGCGTTCTTCAAACTTATCGTTTTGGGTAAAAGTAAAGTTAGGACTAACTTTGGCTAGAACAGTTCCGAGTTCAAGGTTTCGTCCTTTGGCTATCAAGAAATTAGGTGTTTCTGGTATTTGTTTATACATTAAAGGTAGAAAGAGAAGTGGTATACCAGCAATCCAAAAAATAACTTCCCATCCAAACTGAGGGATTAAGAAAATGCTTAACGTAGGTGCCAACATGCCACCAACTGAATACCCGCACAATACAATGGAAACTAATATACTACGGCTCGTTTTGGGGGCATAATCTGTCATCAAAGCAATGATGTTAGGCATAATACCGCCAAGCCCTAACCCTGCAATAAAGCGGTAAATTGAAAATGTTTCTGGATTAGGAGCAAACCCGCAAAAAGCGGTAAACAAGCTAAATAATACAATACAAAGCATGATAACGTTTTTTCTTCCAATTCGGTCTGCTAGAATGCCAAAAGAGATCGCCCCAACCATAACCCCAATATATCCATAACTACCAATTGCTCCCGCTTCAACCGTGGTAAGTGACCATTCTTCTATGAGATAAGGAACGACCGACCCGTAGAGGACAAGATCATACCCATCAAAAGCAATGATAAAAGTACACCAAAACAACAACATTAAATGAAAGCGGTTAAAATTACTTTTATTAATGATCTCTGTAGTGTTTACGTTAGCCAATTATAAAACCCCCTATATAAAAATAAAAACAAGTGCATGACCACACATTCTAAACTTTGAAAATAACAAAATTATAATAATAGAGAACCTATTTACTTAATAGTGATTATAAACATGCTTTTTCATGTTTGCAAGTTTAAAAATTTTAAAAAAACAGTTTATTCCTTTTCTATGAAAATGGAGATCATATACATTTCTAGGGAAGAACAAAACGGATATTTAGTCAGAGGGCACTGAAAAAAGTGAAAATCGTACCTTTTTCAGTGCCCTCTTTAGTCATATAGGTTTAGTTACATGAAAAACACCTTTCAATGGCAAAGATTGAGAGGTGTTTTTGAAGTAGTGCCTGTTAAAGAGTAATCGTTCAGCTACGCATTTTTGTAGAATGATAGCTATGATTAGCTCTTATAACCAAAAGTCGCGGAGATCTCTTTGCTTGAACGAATTAAGTATTGGCTAAGTTCCTCCTCTTCATGAGTAGGAATTAGGTCAGAGAATCCAACAACGGTGATTGCTCCGAGGAGCTGCTTTTTATAATTAAATACAGGAAAGGCAACGGAGGATACGTTGGATACTAGTGGTTCCCGTGCATAGGCAATCTCTTTTTCTTTAATGATTTTACATTCTTCCTTAAAGTGAATCATTTTCTCTTCTGAGAGGTCGGCTAGTTCTTTCTGAATCCATTCGTCAATGACTTGGTCCTCTAAGAATGTTGCGAAAACCTTTCCATTTGCAGAAAGAACAGGGAGTAAGGTCCCAACTTGAGCGCCTATATTATATCCTTGTTTGACATTAACTTCTTTCACAATCATGGGTCCATTGCTTGTCCAGATCGAATAAAGAACGGTACTTAAACATTTTGCATTGATTTCTTGCATATAAGGTGTAATTCGATCAATCACATTTTCTTCAGCTGTCGCAGCCATTCCGTATTCGATCAATTTACTTCCAAGGATATAGGAGCCAGATTCTTTATCGCGGTAAAGAATCCCTGATTGAGTTAACGTATTTAAATATTTATATAGATTGCTTTTTGTGATTTTCGTTAGATCGCAAATCTCAGTAAATTTAAGGGGGCGACCTTCCTTAGCGATTAAATCAATAATACCAATGCCAATTTGCAATGATTGAATTGTGGTTCCTTTTTTAGGTGCTTCCATAAAGGTTCTCCTTTTTTATATGATAATAAGTCATCCCGTCAATCAATTAGAAGTACATCGATCATGGTTTTTATAGAAACTATCGATAGTTAATAAGAACAATAAAAAGTATAACATTAGCTTCGATCTAATCGCTAATACATTTTTAGTGTGTTAAGTCTTAAGACAGTTACTGCCTGCTATTTAGAAGATCTCTCGTAGCAGGCTTTTAAAATGGAGCAACGGTATTACATCATGCTTAGAGTCTACCGCAAAAGGAACCCCAACCTTTTTTCCATATTTCTAGTGACTGATTTTTTTAAAACAAAGTGCTTTAAATATATTGACAATTCGGAACTAAAGCATATATTATATTAATAGAGAACAATGTTATCTAATTTTATAATATTATTTCGGGCGAAAGTGAGGTGACTTAATGAAGAAATTTCTTGTAATGATCGAAAGAAAGCCTACATTTACGGGAAATCTGCTGCAAGGTCATCGCGAATTTTTAGAAGATCTTAAAGAAGAAACACTGGTTATCGCTGGGGGGTTCCCCGATCAAAGTGGTGGAGCTTATATATTGCAAACTACTTCACTAGAAGAAGCGAGAAAGATTGTTGAAAGAGATCCTATGAATCACGAAAATGAATCCGTTTACAGTGTGAAAGAATGGAATATTCGTTAGGTCATCTGTAACTAAAAAATTGAAAATAAAGGGGTATAAATCATGAAGTTAATTACATTTAAGCACGCAGGAATTTCCCGAGTTGGAGCAGTGGTGAATGAAGAGGTCATCGATTTACATGCATCTTATAAAGCGCAACTTAAATCAGAAGGAAAAATTCGTGTAGAGCAAATTGCTGAAGCGTTTGTCCCTGCTGATATGACTGGTTTGTTGCAAGGTGGAAAAGAAAGCATGGAATTGGCTAAACAAGCGATTGATTATGCACTGACAAATAAAGAGGATAACGGCTATAAACTGGTTTATTCATACAATGAGGTAAAAGTAGAAGCGCCAGTACCAAAACCAGGAAAGATTTTTGCAGTAGGTCATAACTACCGTGAACATATTTTAGAAATGGGACGTGAATTACCATCCAATCCCGTTTTGTTTGCTAAATTTGGAAACACCGTAATCGGACCGCAAGATGATATTCCATTCCATCCGGTTTCCGAACAGTTAGATTATGAAGCGGAATTTGCATTTGTCATTGGTAAGCGTGCAAAAAATGTATCAGAAGAGGATGCGCTAGATTACGTTGCTGGTTATGCAGTAGCAAATGACGTTACGTACCGCGATATTCAACGTCGCACACTCCAGTGGTTACAAGGTAAAACAGTAGATGGTAGTTTACCAATGGGGCCATGGATGGTGACTTCAGATGAAATAGCAGATCCACAAACGTTAGAAATGGTCTTAACCGTTAACGGAGAAGAACGTCAACGTACAAATACAGCTAACCAAGTATTCACAGTCAAGCACTTAGTATCATTCTTATCGAACCTAGCAACATTAGAGCCTGGTGATATCGTGATTACTGGAACTCCTGGTGGCGTCATTCAAGCGATGGAACCACAAGTTTGGTTAAAAGATGGAGACGTAGTCCGTGTAGAAATCGATCAAGTAGGCGTGCTAGAAAACACAGTACGTACGGTAAAAGGAGAGTAGGAAGCATGACACAAAGCCAAATTACATCCGTTCATAAATCGATTGATCGCATTCTTGAAACCGTGAAGGAGTTACCAGAAGAAACCATTCGCTGGAAGCCTACAGAAGATGAATGGTCGATTATGCAGATTATGGCACATATTGTTGAAGCATTGCCTTATTGGGTGAAGGAAACCAGGCAGTTGGTTGAAACTCCAGGGAAAGAATGGGGAAGAAATCATTTACATGAACCACGCCTGCAAGCGGTTAAACCTGAAACCGTAGACGCGATTAGCGTAGACGAAATGACTCAAGCCCTTGAACAAGTGAAACAAACCGTTCAAGCAGGAATTGCTGAATTGACGGCAGAGCAACTTGCATCTGAAGCAACAAGTGTCAATCCGAACTTTGGAACAAAACCACTTTCATTTATTATCGATCATCTAATCGATCAACATGTCAATAAACATGAAGGTCAAATTGAGCGTAATTTATCAAAATTAAACAAGTAATAACGAAGGGTGGAATCGAACATGGCAGAGAAAAATGACTTTTTCAAAAGTAAGATGGTTCAAGATTTTACAAAAGATATTAGGCAGTATAATTTGGGGCCGCTTTGGGAAGCGATTCCAGAACTCATGCACAAGACTCCTGAACCTCATGCGCAAGCCTATCTTTGGAAATGGAGCCTTCTTGAAAAGAAACTAGGGGAAGCGTCACAGATTTTCACACCAGAACGTGGTGGGGAAAGAAGAGCGATTTATCTTCAAAATCCTGGGCTAGAGTATCGCCAACCATGGGGCTGGGCTTCTACAAGTCAAACGCTCTATGCTGCTGTTCAGTTGCTACAACCGGGTGAAGAGGCACCTTCTCACCGTCATACTCAGAATGCTCTACGCTTTGTTACACACGGTGAAGGCGCTTATTCGATTGTCCAAGGTGAGCGAATTTTCATGGAAGAAGGAGATTTTCTGATCACGCCAAAGGATCTATGGCATGGTCATGGTCATCTAGGGACAGAGCCAATGATTTGGATGGATGTTCTTGATATTCCAACAAAATACATGATGGGTGCAACCTTCTTTGAGAATTACCCTGAAAAAATTGAGCAACCAAGTCTTCCAGACAACTATGGATCTCAACGTTATATGGGAGGAATGGTTCGTCCGATTTCAGATCGTCGTCCGCAAAAAGCACCGCTTGGTTCATATAAATGGAACCAAACGTTAGCGGCGATTGATGGGTTAAGTCGCTTTGAACCAGATACCTATGATGGATATGCCGTTGAATTTATCAATCCTTCAACGGGTCAAACAGCGAACCCGACGATCGCAGCATGGATGCAGAAGCTTCCAAAAGGGTACCATTCGAAAGCGCATCGCCATACACATTCAACGATTTACCAAGTCTATAAAGGTTCTGGTTATAGCGTGATTAATGGTCAACGTTTTGATTGGTCGAAAGGCGATTACTTTATTGTTCCAAACTGGGCTTGGCATGAGCATGTGGCTAATGAAGATACGTTCTTCTTCTCAGTAAGTGATTTACCTATTATGGAGCACTTTGATGTGGAAAGAGAAGAAGCATATGAGCAAGGAAACGGCTATCAAGAGATAACGAGTGAATTTAAACCGATTCTAGGTTAGCGAGCGAGATATTAATAGACTAATTGAGGGGGAACTATCATGATAAAGACGGATTCTATGATTATTGTTGGTGGAGGAATTGGGGGACTGGCAGCGGCTTTAGCGGCTGCGGAAGCTGGTCAAAAAACAACGGTACTTGAGCAAGCACCTGAATTTGGAGAAGTGGGTGCAGGAATTCAAATGGCACCGAATGCGATGGCGGTTTTAGATCGTTTAGGTGTGGGAGAAGAAATTGCCCAAATTGCTGTTTTTCCAAAAAGATTAGTGTTGAAAGATGTGTATACAGCTGAAGAGTTAACGGCTCTAGACTTAGGGGACGAATTTAAAGAAAGATACGGCTTCCCTTATATCGTCTTACATCGTTCAGACTTACACCGTGTCCTTTTGGAAGCGTGTCAAAAGAATCCTTTAGTCGATCTTGTTACGGATCAACACATTGAAACAGTTGAAGAAACGTCTGAAGGTGTTGTCGTGACAAATGCTAGAGGAGAAAAAATGGTTGGTAAAGCACTAATTGGAGCAGATGGACTCAAATCTAAGACACGTGCACTGTTCGTCGATGATGAGCCGATTTGCTCGGAATATGTGGCTTACCGCGGAACGATTCCAATTGCTGAAATTAGTGATGATGCTAATATGGATGATGTCATCATGTGGATTGGTCCAAATCTTCATGTGGTACAATACCCAGTTCGCCGTGGAGAACTATACAATCAAGTGGTTGTATTCAAGAGCTTAAATTATAAGCTAGATTCTGATGACTGGGGTACTCCAGAGGAAATGGATCAAGTATTTGCGAATGCACATCCGAAAGTAGAGAAGGCCCTTTCTTTCATCCAACGTCAAATTCGCTGGCCAATGTATGATCGATTACCGATTTCTAACTGGACAAAAGGTAATATTACACTGCTTGGTGATGCAGCTCACCCAATGCTTCAGTATTTGGCTCAAGGTGGAGTTCAGGCACTAGAAGATGCTTCTTATTTAGCTGACATGCTTAATGAACATGGCGAAAACTATGAAAAGGCATTCAAAGCTTTCCAAGAAGAACGTCTTCCACGTACCGCAAAAGTACAAACAACAGCTCGTACATGGGGAGAAATTATCCACGCCGAAGATCAAGTTTCCATTCTGTTGCGTAATACCATTTTTAAACAACGCGATGCAAAAGATTTTAGTTACACGGATTGGCTTTATGGACAGAAATACGGTCAAGGGTCTAAAAAAAAAGTAACGAATTAAATGAGAGTTTAATGAACAGGTAAGCACGAAAACAAAAGCATAAGAGGATTTTGGGAAGCGCTAGGAACCTAGCGCTTTTTCTGTTTTTTATCGTAAAGTTACAGGTAATAAGGAGAATTCAAAAAATACTATAAATTTTGAGCGTTTCCTTATATAATTTGTTTAATATTGGGAATTGGAATTGCGGTATTTAGTAGGCGTCGCTAGCTTTACAAATAGAGTACGTTTGTATTTGTAGCTAGAATATCCACTAGGGCGGGGACGGACAAGATGCAAACCACGAATGAGGTAGAACCTCTACTCTTTATCATGAAACATGTCATTTTTAGTTTTGGTTCATAAAATAGGTTATGTGCTCGGTCAACGTTTTAGTTTATACAATAGCAATATGACCAATAGGAGGAAAGCAATGAAAGGGACAACTAAGTTCATCCTTGTTTTATTAATAGGAAGTGTGCTCCTTAATGTGTATGGCTTATTTCAAATGAAACAAATGAAGATGAATTTGATGGATTATGTATCGTCTAGTTCACACGGGATTGAACACAGGTTATCGTCTATTGAGCATGAGTTGTATCAATGGCAAGAACGTGACAGGTGGGTACAAAACATTCAGTTTACACGAAGCGAACCAACGACGGGACCTGATGCTATTCATGTAGATGTCGAGTGGACGTTGCAAGAAGTGGAGCGAGATGCACAAATCAACTTCCTATATCGAAAAGGTGAGAAGGGAAATTGGATGGAAGTCGAAGCAGAATGGATTTCAGGATCTATGTATCAGGCAACGATTCCTCTAAACGCAAAAGATCATTACTCTTATCAAATTTCCTCGAATGGGTCTGTAATGAAAGGGAGTGAGATTGGGTATATTCCGACTGAAATTTATCAACCTGATCCGTTATCGATTGGATATGGAACGACTCATACAAGTGGCTCTAGGGATATACATTACGAGCTGTTTGTCGCTAAATATCATAGAGAATCAGATTTGTATGAAGTGGCTGAAATGTACGCACTCATTAAGACTAAAAGTGGAGAAATAGAAAAAAAGAAATTAGAGTTACGTGATGGTGAATATATGAGGTATGGTGATTCTGATGAATATGAAGAATATGGTGAAACGAACTGGTTTGTTCAGTTTGAGGGAGATGAACAGACTACTGTACAATTAGAAGTCCATTATACAAATGGATATGAAGAAGTGATAGATACCGATCTTTATTATATGCATTAATTTTATCAAAACAGGCCTTAGTTTTAGTGAGGCCATTGAAGAAGTCCCTTTTAGAGATTCGAGGAAGCAGCAATGGCTCCACACGTTGCGCGCCTGCTAGGAGAAACCCACTCATAGCAGGCTTAAGACAAAGCAACGGTTCCGCTCATTGCTTAAAGGGCACAGAAAAAGGTGAAAATCGTACCTTTTTCTGTGCCCTTAGTTTAGTGGGTCTGTTTTTTTAGATTAGTTGTAGATGAGGTTTGTTAAAGTCGACAAAAGAAAATGCATCAGAATCAGATGAAAGCAACTAAGTTCCTAAAGGTTAATTTCTATATGAACATAATTTATCGAACTCTTAGTAACAAAGTTGTACTTTGTTACATCAAAGGACAACCGTGATAAAGTAGTTGATAAAATGATTATAAAAAAACAAAATAGTTAGACTAAATATTTGAATTTTTGAATAAACAATAAATGTAAGCGCTTTATAAATTGATGACTGTGGGGTGAAAGAACATGAACGGAAGAGAACAATGGGGAACACGTGCCGGCTTTATCTTGGCCGCGATTGGATCGGCCGTAGGACTGGGTAACATTTGGCGTTTTCCGTATGTTGCGTATGAAAATGGAGGAGGAGCTTTCTTTTTACCGTACTTATTTGCTCTTATTACTGCAGGTATTCCGCTTCTCATTATGGAGTTTACACTTGGACACAAATATCGTGGATCGGCTCCATTATCCTATGCACGAATGAACAAAAAGGCTGAGTGGATTGGTTGGTGGCAAGTAGCCATTGCCTTTGTCATTGCGACTTACTATGCGGTCATTATTGCTTGGGCGATGTCGTATACGTATTTTGCGGTTAATCAAAAATGGGGGGAAGACACGGGTGGTTTCTTGATGGGTGACTATCTTCAACGAGTGGATATTGTTGCAGGAGGAGCACCAGGTGATCTAGGCTCGCTCGTACCAGGTGTCTTTATCCCATTAGTGGTAGTGTGGATTATTACGCTTGGTGTGTTATTTAAAGGGATTAAACGCGGGATTGAACTGGCAAATCGCATTTTTATCCCATTGCTCGTAGTGATGTTCTTCCTGATTGTGATTCGAGCCATTACGCTTGAAGGTGCAATGACTGGTTTAGACGCTTTCTTTAAACCAAATTGGAGTGAGATCATGTCGCCAGGAGTGTGGGTGGCTGCTTACGGGCAAATCTTCTTCAGTTTGTCGATCGCTTTTGCGATTATGATTACTTACTCGAGTTACTTGTCGCGTAAATCTGATATTACCAACAATGCATTCATTACCGGTTTTAGTAATTCTAGTTTTGAATTATTAGCTGGGATTGGGGTGTTTGCTGCATTAGGATTTATGGCCAATGCATCAGGAGTTGGAGTAGAAGAAGTAGCTAGCGCTGGAATCGGCTTAGCCTTTGTCGTCTTCCCAGAAATCATTAATACGTTTCCAGGGATGAATGGATTGTTTGGGGTGCTGTTCTTTGGATCGCTTGTGTTAGCAGGTTTATCCTCACTCATTTCCATTGTTGAAACGTTTGTTTCCGGTGTTCAAGACAAATTTAAATTTTCACGACAAAAAGCTGTGGCAATCGGAGGAGGGTTATCTGCTTTAATCTCCATTTTATTTGCTACTCAAGGCGGTCTATTTTTCTTAGATGCAGCCGATTACTTTATTAACACATTCGGTATTGCCCTTGCAGGTCTTGTTTCAGTTATTACCGTTTCGTGGTTTACAAAAAAACTACCAGAACTTCAAACGCATGCAGATGGTGTGTCTGATTTCCGTTTAGGATCTTGGTGGAAAATTTGCTTAAGCATTGTGACACCAATTGTTCTCGGATTTATGTTTATCCAAAATACGATTGAAAACCTAACAAGTAATTATGAGGGATACTCTAGTGCATTCTTATTTGGATCAGGTTGGTTAGTCGCAATTGGGGCTTTAGTGATCGGCTTCTTATTTGCCAAAGCGAAGTGGGGTAAAGGAGACTTAACTATTCCAAGAAAATAATAAAGGAGTGGATCATATGAGTGGTGGCGCTGTAACGATGATGCTTCTAGGAATGCTCATCATTTGGGGAGGACTTGGATTAAGTATTGCCAATGCTGTCAAGGTTTCGAAAGCTAAAAATAAGTTTTAATTTAAGGAGATAGAAGTTCGGAAATTATTCCGAGCTTCTTTTTTATGGAGGATACACATTCGTGCTTAGTTAGCCAGTATTTTCTAAATTGCATTTTTACATTTACCTGTTGACAAAATTCGATAAAATTCACTATAATACAATAGCGAATAGTCAGAACATTTTAAAATGAATAACTACTAATTCAGGTACAAAAAGAAAATTCATTAGTAGTGGTTATTATTTTCGGATAATTCAGACACGGAATAAATAGAAGAAGAGGGGTACTTGTAATGAAAGAAAGAGAACAGTGGGGAACGCGCGCAGGATTTATTTTAGCGGCGATCGGTTCTGCCGTAGGACTTGGTAATATTTGGCGTTTTCCGTATGTAGCATATGAAAATGGAGGAGGAGCTTTTTTCTTCCCTTACTTATTTGCTTTATTAACAGCAGGGATTCCACTTTTAATTATGGAATTTACCATCGGTCATAAATACCGTGGTTCCGCTCCGTTATCGTATGCACGCTTAAGTAAGAAAACAGAGTGGATTGGTTGGTGGCAAATTGCGATATCATTTGTGATCTCGACTTACTATGCGGTTATTATCGCATGGGCAATGGCTTACACGTACTTTGCGGTGAACCAGCGTTGGGGAGAGGATACGGGCGGCTTCTTAATGGCTGATTATTTAAAACGTGTGGATCTTGTGTCAGGAGGGGCTCCTGGAGATATAGGATCGCTTGTACCTGGTGTCTTTATTCCACTTGTTTTAGTGTGGGTGATCACACTAGGTGTGTTATTTAAAGGAGTTAAGCGCGGAATTGAAGTAGCCAATCGAATTTTTATACCGTTGTTGGTTGTGATGTTCTTACTCATTGTTGTACGAGCTCTTACACTTGAAGGAGCGATGCTTGGTTTAGATGCGTTCTTTAAACCAAATTGGTCTGAAATTATGACACCGGCCGTATGGGTAGCCGCGTATGGACAAATCTTCTTTAGTTTATCGATTGGTTTTGCGATTATGATTACGTACTCGAGTTACTTACCAAAGAAATCAGACATTAACAACAATGCCTTTATTACTGGTTTTAGTAATTCAAGCTTTGAGTTATTAGCTGGTATCGGGGTATTTGCAGCGATTGGATTTATGGCAAATGCATCTGGTGTGGGTATCAATGAAGTAGCTAGTGCGGGAATTGGGTTAGCGTTTGTGGTCTTCCCAGAAATTATTAATACGTTCCCTGGTATGAATGGATTTTTCGGAGTGTTATTCTTCGGTTCATTAGTACTAGCAGGGCTTTCGTCATTAATCTCTATTGTCGAAACGTTCGTATCAGGTATACAAGATAAGTTTAAAATCTCACGTGTTAAAGCAGTTATGATTGGTGGGGGGCTTTCTGCCTTGATCTCGATCTTATTTGCAACGCAAGGTGGACTATTCTTCTTAGACGCAGCTGATTACTTTATTAATCAATTCGGTGTGGCTCTAGCGGGACTTGTTTCCGTTGTTGCGGTATCATGGTTTGTAAAAAAGCTACCTGAACTTCAAGACCACGCAAATGGCGTTTCTGATTTCCGTACAGGCCTATGGTGGAAGATTTGCTTAGGAGTCATTACACCAGTCGTACTTGGTTATATGTTTATTCAAAATACAATTGAGAATGTAACAAATAATTATGAAGGGTATCCGACGTCGTTTCTGATTTATTCTGGATGGAGTGTAGCGATTTTAGCTATTATCGTTGGATTCATTTTTGCAGCTCTTAAATGGCAAAAAAATGAACTAGAAGAGCCTTCTACAAAAGACAATCAAACGGGAGTTGAGTAATCATGAGTACGAGTGCAGTTGTCATGATGATCGTTGGAATGATCGTGATTTGGGGCGGTATGGGACTTAGTATTGCCAATGCCGTGAAAGTAGCAAAAAATAAAAAGTAAATAGACCAAGCTCGGGATCAGGTCCCGAGCTTTTTTACGCGATCTTACTAGTCTTCGTAAAATACAAAAAGAGATCGGTAATCCACTTCGATACAAGAAACACAACGACATAGGCTAAAAATAAATGAAAATAATTGACGTTATGCAGTTCGAATAAGTTAAAAACAACTAAATAAGGTTTTAAAACAAAAGCCAAAGCTGCACTTAGCCCTGTAGCATAGATGTAGTAGTTTTTCTTATGGTTTAAGACGTATTGATATAAAAACATAAATAAAACAGGAACAAGAGAAACATCTAAACCGAAATTAGCAGGTATAACTGGAATGGCCTGATACGGGTAACTCACTAAACCGATTCTCACGAAAATCGTATCTGTATACGAAAACCAAACATGGATATTGAATCCGTAAAATCCCAAAAGAAAAGCTTTGCTTCGATCCATTTTAAAGTAAAGAATAACTAGAGGAAGAATTAACATGGAAGCGACAATCCAGAATTGCCAGGTATCAAGAAAAGAATATTCCAACCAATAGTTGATCCACTCGTTTGTAATTTCTTTTTGGGAGGTTCTTAAAGAAGTTAACTTTTCTATTTGTTCTTTAGACATTTGTTTTAACCTCGCTGTTTTAAAAAATAGTGTATATAGAGCTAGTCTTTTCTTAATTTCCCAATTTATGCTTGAAAAAGGAACATCCTCTGTTAATTAAAGGGCACTGAAAAAGGTGAAAACCATACCTTTTTCAGTGCCCTTGCTCATTAGGCGATGTTTGCCTTTTTTATTTTTTCTTTTTCCGGTCTTGATAAGCCTTGCGTTCCCATTGCTTTAAAGAAGGGTATGGATCAAAAGACCATTCAAGTCGACCGTTATCGCGGTACATGCCATAGTGGAGGTGGGGTGGGAACTTTCCTTGTGTACCTGGTTTTCCGTACCCAGAACTTCCACAATAACCAATTACGTCACCTGGGGCCACGATGCTTCCTTCTTCAATACCTTTTTCAAAGCCACTAAGATGAGCGTAATAGTGGTAAATATTATCTAAATCGCGAATACCAATTCGCCAACCGCCATATTTGTTCCATCCTTTGATTTCAACACGACCATATGCCGTGGCACGAATGGGTACGTTATAGCCGGCAAAAATATCCGTGCCTTCGTGGATGCGTCGGCCGCCCCAACCACGACGATCTCCCCATGTATTTTTATAGCTGTAGTTATAATTAAGTGGCATTGGAAAAGCGTGATCATTTAAATCTAAGCGATCGAACTTTTCATAAACAAGCGCGTGCCCATGTACGATTCTTACTGATTGATCTCGCTTATATTTTTCCCATAAAGCTATTCTAAAATCTTCCTCACTGACTCCGTATTGTTCGAATTGGTGAGCAAGGGTATAAAGAACGTCTTCATCATTTAATCGATCAGCAACGCCGTCCCCGTCCCCATCAAGTCCAATTCCCCCAAACATTTGAATGGAAAGAGGATGGGTATCTTGCTTGTTAGGGTTCAATGAACCAGCCCATTCGTTTTCAGAAAAATAAATGGAAATGAAGCCATCCTCTTTTGGACGGTCATTCAGAGCACGTCGAAGACCTCTCTCATACGTATCAACAGCAGCTAAATATTGCCACGGTACGCTTGTTAAGGTTTCTACCTTTTTATATAAATCCATTCGTTTCTCATAAATCTGCTCAGACGTAAGATCTGCCTTTTGATCAGCCGCGTAGGTTACGAGGGGGAGAGAAACAAACACGGCAATAAGTGCTAATACGATGATTTTTTGTAATCTCATGTTTGGCTCCTTTCATTCTTTTCCAAGTGCATCATGGATTTTAAAATCCGTGCTTTATCTCTTTATATAGTGTGGGATAAAAAGCTAAAAAAATCGGAGAGAATCATTGGAAATTTTGAGCGCTCGCTTGGTTATTTTCGTGAAATCATGATAAAGTAGTATAGAGAAAATTTGTTCAAGCGCCTACTTATTGTGAAAGCTCTGAGCGATTTTCTTAGAGCTAGTGCGAGAGTTGCCATGGATTTGGACAAATTGAAGATTGGATGGTGGAACTAGAATGGCAAAGAAAGAAGAACATTTACGTAAGCCGGAGTGGCTTAAAATAAAATTAAACACAAACGAGTCTTACACAGGCTTAAAAAAAATGATGAGAGAAAACAAGCTTAACACCGTATGTGAGGAAGCTCGTTGTCCAAATATCCATGAGTGTTGGGCTGTTCGTAAAACGGCAACCTTTATGATTCTTGGAGACATTTGTACGCGTGCATGTCGTTTCTGTGCGGTAAAGACAGGTCTTCCGAATGAACTCGATCTACAAGAACCAGAACGCGTAGCAGAATCCGTTGAAAAGATGGGGCTTAAGCATGTCGTCATTACTGCTGTAGCACGAGATGATCTTAAAGATGGTGGTTCGGCTGTTTATGCTGAAACGGTGCGTGCGGTAAGACGTCGTAACCCATTCTGTACGATCGAAGTTCTGCCTTCAGATATGTTAGGAAGCTTTGATAACTTAAAAACATTAATGGATGCACGTCCTAACATCATGAACCATAATATTGAAACGGTTCGCCGTTTAACACCAAGAGTTCGTGCGCGTGCTACATATGAGCGTACACTTGAATTCTTAAAGCGTGCAAAAGAATTACACCCAGACATTCCAACGAAATCAAGCTTGATGATTGGTCTTGGCGAATCGAAAGAAGAAATTCTAGAAACAATGGATGATCTACGTGCTGCCAATGTAGATATTATGACAATCGGTCAATACCTACAACCAACAAAGAAACATTTAAAAGTACAAAAGTATTACCATCCAGATGAGTTTGCTGAATTGAAAGAAATTGCGTTAAGCAAAGGCTTCAATCACTGTGAAGCTGGCCCGCTAGTGCGCTCTTCTTACCACGCAGACGAGCAAGTAAATGAAGCCCAAGTCCGCGCCGAAGCTAAGAAAGTGACAAACCAATAACGAGCGGTTTTCTCGTTATTGGTTGTATAACGAGCGGTTTTCTCGTTATTGGTTGTATAACGAGCGGTTTTCTCGTTATTGGTTGTATAACGAGTGGTTTTCTCGTTATTGGTTGTTATAACGAGCGGTTTTCTCGTTATATGTGAAGAAACAATATAATACTAAAAAACACTCGGATTCGAGTGTTTTTTTATCTCTCTTTGTTTAGCGGACATAGGAGTCGCTATTTCAATGAAAAAGCTCTAATTTCCTTGGTTCGCGGACATGAGGGACGTTATTTCCTCATTTGGGCGGACATCAGGACCGTATTTCAGAAAATAACGGCTCTGATGTCCGCAGCGCCTACTTGAAAGGCGATTTCAACGTAAATAACGGCTCTGATGTCCGCAACACCTGTTTAAAGGACAATTTGACCGCTCCTAGTGTCTGCGCCAAGCCAGCCTTTGTCACCCCCACAAAAGAAAGACCAAATCACAACGATTTGGTCTTAAGCAAGTTCCATTTTATCTATCCATTAATCGTCTTTGTTTTTGTTGCATGATTTGGATGTTATCGTCTGTTTCTTCGTTGTACTGACCTTGTGGAGATGCTTGTGTCATCTCGTTAATCGTTTGAGTAAGAGCTCCTTCCATGTCAGCAGATCCTGTTGTCATGTGTTGGAAACGCTCAATCTCATCAAAGTGATCTGGGTTATCTGATATATAAACCTCATAGTAACGAGGAACGATCGACAACGCGCTTCGTTTTACTTGGTCTGCGACAGATTCTCGGTTATCAGCTTGTGCGTCATAGGCAACAAGAACGTATTTATCCGTCACAAGGGCACCAGCTTCACTGACAACATCATTGGTTAAGACTAACCGTGTTACCGAGTCAGCTAATAAGCTACGGTCTACGGCAGGAATGACATTTTGTCGACCATTGTTATTGACATGTTCTCTGTCATATCGTTGATATCCGTAATGATTGTAACTTTGAGTTTGGTTTACTCGGTTAATGGGATAATACCCACCATTCGGTTGATGACTATCATAATTGGCTGT
The DNA here is from genome assembly GCF_028610705.1 of Halalkalibacter alkalisediminis. Classification (GTDB taxonomy): domain Bacteria; phylum Bacillota; class Bacilli; order Bacillales; family Bacillaceae_D; genus Halalkalibacter; species Halalkalibacter alkalisediminis. The sequence continues at coordinate 68,916 of NZ_JAQQWT010000004.1, read as the reverse complement.
TCGTTGCAACGACTGTCCTTGCTCCGGCATTTGACAGCCTGCAACAAGCATCATACTAGCTAGGCCAGTAATGAGTAATGATTTTTTTAACATAATCAAACCTCCCCTACTTTAAGAATGACCATTATGAAGTCGTTTTACTGCTAGTAAATGATGGAGGTAAAAGAGGAAAAGCTGTTGTCTAAAGTGAGATGTGGTATAATAAGGTAAGCTAAAATGGAGAGGTGAGCCAGATGGTTCGCATTCAAGGGATGCACTATGAAGTGGTAGAAGATGTTAAAGATGGTTGGGATGAAGAGGCTTTCAAAGCTCGGTACTCTGATGTTTTAAATAAATACGATTACATTGTAGGAGACTGGGGCTACAATCAACTTCGGTTGAGAGGTTTTTTTGAAGACCGCCATAAAAAATCAACCCATGATACGAAAATTAGTACACTGCCCGATTACTTATATGAATTTTGTAATTTTGGATGTGCCTATTTCGTTATTAAGCGGGTAAAAGAAGAAAAAGAAAAACAGCCAAATTAGGCTGTTTTTTTTTTGCATTGCCTTTGTGCCTTTAAGTGAGGTCATTCGTTGTATAAGGTGGTTCTTCATTTTTATTTGGGTCATCATGAGTTGGATGGGCACCTGGAAATTGTCTTGGTAAGTTTTGATGCAACGACTTAAATTCATAATTAAAGGCACTGTAAGAACGTTGGCCTTCTTCCCAAGGAGTACTTTTATTTACAACAGGTGTATCTTTATTAAAGGGTGAACCATAGGGCCCCTCTGGTGTTTGCTCAGGAACGATGAAGTTACGCATCGTTTCTACATTGGAAAAATCCGTGTACACTTGAGCTTCTTTGTCATGAGAGCCTGACTGTTTTGCTTTCGCCATACTTCCCACCTCCTTACGACTATTATGTCCGTAAGGGGAAGTCTTTACTTAAGGGAATGGATGAGAAAAGGGTTCAAATCAGCCGAGATGCACGACGTGGCCAACCTTAGACAAGCTCACTTAAAAACGAACGTAACTCTTCAGCTTCTTCAGCTGATAAGTTGTAAGCATGTTCAATATAACCGGGTTCTTCTAAGTCGTCCGATCCAATAATCGCAAAACGGCTTGATTGAATGTCAAGAACGAGTTGCTTTCCGTAATATCTAGATGAGGTCACAATAGCAAGGTCAAAGCGTTGATGTTCTCCCATGAAACTGACAAATCTTGTTCGTGTGTCTTCTACTTCGTCATATAAATAAAATCGTTCCGACATGGCATAAGCTCCTTTTCTTTCCTATATATACGTATCATACCATGTGTAGAGCAATGAAGAAACGGTAGGACTTAGACCTTGAGAATGATGTATACTACATATAAAGAAAGATGAATGAAGTGGAGGGGTTACGTGTGTATTTCGTTGACCGTGAAAAAATTGAACAAACGCTTGTTTATATGGAGAAGCTAGAAGGGCATGTTAGTCAATTAAATGACTTAAAAGATTTAACTCAGAAGCTTGCTCTAGAGCGAATCGCTTATGTCATGATTGAATCGATTATTGATGTTGGAAACAGCATGATCGATGGATTTATCATGCGCGATCCAGGTGGATATGAGGATATTATCGATATTTTAGAAGACGAAAAAGTGGTGCAACAAGTAGATGCCAGCAATTTAAAGGCGATCATCGGCTTACGAAAGCAGCTCGTGCAAAACTATACAGAGGTTAATCATGAGCAGCTACTAAGCCTTTTACTTGAACATAAACAATCGTTAACCAATTTCCCTGTAGAAATCAGACGATATTTAGTTGAAGAATTAGGGCCAGTAAGTGCATTTTTACCAAAATAAAATAGTCATTGGAAGAATCTGTTAGACTTTTCACAAGTGACATGATTTTGCAATTTAATGATCATCGCATACAATGAAGGTAAGGATGGTGATCGTTGTGAAAAAAGAGGCGACCTCTACACGTCAAGTAATCTTAACATTGTTAAAACGTAATAAAGAGCTAACCGTTTCGACTTTAGCAACGGAACTTGATGTGACAGAAATGGCAATCCGAAGACACTTACGAGAACTAGAAAAGGAAGAGTTGATTACATCACGGCTTGAAAAACAAGCGATGGGAAGGCCGATTCACAGATTTTTTTTAACGGAAAAAGGAAGTGAATCGTTTCCGAGAAATTACAATGAACTCTCATTAGGCATCCTTAAAGATCTAGTGGACCTGAGTGGAACGGAAATCGTCGATCAATTGTTTGAACAACGAAAAGAACGTCTTTTCGAAAAATATCAATCAGAAGTGACGGGTTCTCTCAAAGAACGTATCGAGGCATTAGCTCGTGTTCAAAGTGAGGGTGGTTATATGGTTGAATACAAGCAAGTGGAGGACGGCTCTTTTGAGTTTATTGAATATAATTGTCCGATCGCGCAAGTAGCAAGGGAGTATCCAGTTGCTTGTTCCTGTGAACAGCAATTGTTTAAACGTTTGCTAAATACCGATCATGTCCAAAGGCAATCCTGTATTGCAAAGGAAAATGCCTCTAGTTGTGTTTATAAAGTAAAAGAACGATAAACGTGCACAAAATTTAATTGTGCACCTACATATATTTTTACGTAGAAAGAGGGAAAACATGAAGGGTTACAAAGGTTTTTTAATTGATTTAGATGGAACGGTTTATCGCGGCAGTGAAAAAATTGATGAGGCGGTAACGTTTGTAAAGGAACTCGAGAAAAGGAATTTGCCATATCTTTTTGTTACGAATAATTCGACGAAGCGACCAGAGGACGTGGCAAATCACTTAAGAGAAATGGACGTCCCTGCAACGACTGAGCATGTGTTTACAACAAGTATGGCAACTGCTACTTACATTTCAGAACTCAAAAAAAATGCTCGAGTTTGTATGGTTGGGGAAGAGGGGCTAAAGTTTGCCCTTGAAGAAGAAGGACATGAGATTGTCGATGAAGGTGCTGACTTTGTAGTGGTTGGTTTAGATCGGACAATAAATTATGAGAAGCTTACGAAAGCAGCGTTAAATGTAAGAGCAGGTGCGACCTTTATCGCGACAAATGGAGACGTAGCTTTGCCAACAGAGCGTGGCCTATTGCCTGGCGCGGGTTCAATTGTTTCCGTCATATCTGTTTCAACAGGGGTAACGCCTAAGTTCATTGGAAAGCCAGAATCGATTATTGTCGAACAAGCTTTAGAAGTCATTGGATTAGCAAAGGAAGACACCATTATGATTGGAGACAATTATCATACAGATATTTTAGCTGGGATTCGTGCGGGCATGGATACGCTAATGGTTTATACAGGAGTGTCTACAAAAGAGCATATCGACTCCTATGAAGATAAGCCGACTCACGCGATTGATTCATTAGCAGAATGGACATTTGAATAAAAAGGGACGTCAGAGTATTTTAGGTGCTCTGACGTTTTTTTTGTTTGGGGATAGAGGCTAGTATTCGTGGACTTTCATACCAGAGAGTATCTGATTTCAGCATGAAGTTACAGGGGTCGTTAGAAATGGTAAAATGGACAAGGAATAGGATGAGAACGTAGTAAACAAGTATGGACCATTAAAAAAGTTAGGTGGTTATCTATGGAAAATTTATATATGAATGTGTTGATTATTTTGACGAGTATTTTCGTTTATCACATTTTTGTCAATGTACATCAGTTGTTTAAACGAAATAATAAACTCCTTCTAATCATTTTATCAGTCGCTTCAATTGCCTTGTGTATGAAATTTCCCATTTATGAACATCATGGACATGTGTTTGACTTGAGGTTTATTCCTATTTTAATTGGGGCTGTGTATGGTGGTAGGAATGTGGTTCTTACTTTGTCATTGTTCTCCGTTGTGAACCGCTTCTTTATAGGTGGAGATGGTTTTTATGTACACTTCATCACAATTGTCATAATGTTTGTTTTGTTATATACATGGTATATTCCTAAATTGAATTCTCTTTCTTTAAAAAAGAAAATATATTATTCTATCTTTTTGTCCTTATCATATCTTCTATTAGAATTTTTGACCTGTCATTTAATGTTTGGAACGATGACCAAAATTCATCCTAGCCTTATTTTCACAAGTTTTGTAACCAAACTTTTATTGACTGCTGGTTTGATTTACTTAGTTGAGTATTTAAAAAAAGCAAATGAAGTGATGGAAAATTATTACATACAAGATAAATTTAAAGGGTTAAGTGAAATGGCTTCTTCTATCTCTCACGAAGTTCGAAACCCATTAACCGTGACAAAAGGGTTTATCCAACTAGTGATGAAGGATGAGAACTTAAACAAAGAAAAAAGAGATCAACACCTAGGCTTAGCTCTCCAAGAATTGAACCGAGCCGAGTCTATCATAACCGACTACTTAACGTATGCGAAGCCTTACGAAGAAATTAATCTTGAACCCATTGACGTGGTAGAGGAGATTACGTATACGATTAACGTAATCAATCCGTTGGCACTCATGCATAATGTCAAGTGTCGCATCCTTCATGATGAATCAAATGTGTATTTTATTAGTATTGATCGTAAGAAATTTCAACAACTGATCATTAATTTAGCTAAAAATGCCATTGAAGCAATGCCTGGTGGAGGGGAGTTAGACGTAACGATTTCAGCAGAAGGCAAGTATGTAACGATTCAACTTGCAGACAGTGGTGTCGGAATGACAGAAGAAGAATTATCTAGGCTAGGAACTCCTTTTTTTTCCCTGAAAGAAAAAGGAACGGGTTTAGGGACGATGGTCGTCTTTCGTCTTGTAGATGCTTTAAATGGGCAAATATCAGTGGAAAGTACGAAAGGAATAGGAACTGAGTTTAAAGTAGCATTTAAGCGTGTCGAGGCGTTGTCTTAAAATAAAAAAGGGCTAGGTTCATTACAGAGGACCTAGCCCTTTTTTATAGGAAGTAAGATCGTTACGGTTGTTCCGGTGTTGAGGTTACTGTTAAAGGAAATCTGTCCTTTGTGCGACTGAATGATTTTATAACTGACCGTTAAGCCTAAACCTGTCCCTTTTTCCTTTGAAGAATAAAAAGGTTCGCCTAAACGTTCGATTCGATCATGATCAATGCCATTCCCGTCGTCCTTTATAGAAATGTTCAAATACTCACTCTCATGAGTGATATTGATTGAGATTTTCTTTGAATCTGCTTCAATGGAATTTTTAATCACATTGATAAACAATTGTTTCAATTGATTAGGCTCACAGTCGATTAAAGGTAAATTCTGTTCGTTCGTGTACTCAATCTCAACACTATATAAATTAGCCTGCGATTCAAGCAACCACATCACACTTGTAAAAATATCATTGATATCGCTTTGTTCAAAATGAACTTCGCGTGGTTTGCCTAAAGCTAACAGTTCACTCGAAATTTGGTTAATGCGCTCTAACTCATCAAGCATAATTTTAAAATAAGTACCATTTTTATCATCATTTGATTGCATGAATTGAATAAATCCTTTTATCGAAGTCAACGGATTGCGAATTTCATGAGCGACACTAGCAGCAAGTTCTCCGACGACAGATAGCTTTTCTGTTTTACGTAAGCGTTCTTCGGTTTCTTTCTCTTTTGTGATGTCAAGCGCGTAGCCGATGGCGCCTACTACTTTATTTTCGATCACAGTTGGAACCGCCGTACATATTAAAATCCTTTTATCTCCGTCTTTTCGAATGATTTCAATTTCTTTATTGATAATAGATTCTCTTTTTTTAAGAATTTCAAGATACGCGTATTTAACTTCGTTTTGGTCTTTTTCCGAGATTAACGATAGAACCGATTTACCTAGGAAGGTGTCTGGAGTGTAGCCAGTCAGCGCTTCAAACCGTGGATTTAATTCAATGATCTCCCCTTTAGCGTTAAGAATATAAACGAGTTCAGGATTGTATTGGATCAATGACTTGTATTTTTGTTTGCTTTGTTCCAACTTTTTCTCAGCAATCACTTGCTCTGTGATGTCACGACCTACAACGACTAATTCCTTTCGCGTTCCATCTTCATGGAAGTGAGGAATTTTAAGAGTGTCAAACGTTTTCGTTGTACCATCAGGCATTGGGACTTCTTCTGTCCATCTCGATATTTTCCCGAGTTTCCACGCTTCTTCATCAGAAGTTTCACAATACTCTAAGGCCTCCTTGTAAAAGGCACTATAAGCACCGAGTTCGGAATCTTTTTTTCCTTTGTAATCAACATGAGATATTTGAAATAACTTTAAAGCGAAGTCGTTGGCTTGAGTCCATCTACCTTCCCCGTCTTTAAAATTAACGAAATCAACCATTGAATTAATTAATGCCTCTAGCTTTTCCTTCTCAGCTGTCACGGCTTCATTTTCTTCTTGTTTCACAAACGAAAAGTAGATAAAGAAACTTGTTAATAAGATAAAAAATAATGCCTTCGCTTTTTGAAGTGTTGCATAAAATTGTGGACTTATGTCTAATTGTGCAACTATATAATCGGTTCCAATAATCCAAATCGTCGCCAGAAGAATATAGATAACCATTTTCGTCTTTTTGTTCATACTCTTCCCCCAATGGTAGGTCTTCCTCCCATCATATCACCATTTACTTCGTTGTGGGGTTAGAAAAATTACCCTTACTAGATCAAGTGGAAAAAACGTGTGAATTAGAAGAATTCGCGCTATGTACTCTTTAATGGAATGAAATAGAGACATGTGATTAGAGTGGAAATGTTCATATGTTTGCCCATTGTTTCAAAAGGCATTTAAACTAGATCATGGTAAAATAAATTCGAAGTAAAGAAAGAAAATAAAGAATGGAAAGAGATGGGGAGAGAAGCAAAATGAAAAGAAACATTCTTGCAGTTATTGGATTGATCTCCGTTGTCCTAGCGGTGTTTGTTTTTACGGCAAACGACGAAAATAATATGACACAAGTAAATGAAGCTACAAACATGAAGGAATTGGTTCATGATTATAGTGTAGGAAAGATAGAAGGTCAAACTGCTTCTATTACATCGCATCAACTGATTGTGACCGAAAGCGATGGAAACCAGTTCATCTACGACTTACCTGAAGACGACTTTTTTGTTTCCATCGCACCGTACATCGATAAAACCCATCCTTGAGCCAACCATAACTTGACAGGTTGTCAAGGAGAATTAACAAACGAAGAATTGAACGTATATATTGAAGACACGGAAGGAAACGTTATAGTTGAAGAAACATTGAAATCTCAATCTAACGGATTTATTGATTTGTGGCTACCTCGAGAAAAAACATATCGCGTATCGATTGCATATGAAGGGAAAATAGTCGAATCGGAGCTTTCCACATTCGAAGGGGATCCTACTTGCATTACAACGATGCAGCTGATGTAGAAAAAAGCACCATTAGGTGCTTTTTTATTTTTTGAATAGGCTGGGGGATTTTCACTTAACGAAGCTAGTTTATGCTGAAATAAATGGCCATTTAATGTGAAACGGCCTTTTTTCTAGTCGAACTTACTTTTTATTCGGTATTTGCAGCGCTATGTGCTAATCGGCTGGAAGCTGCAGCTGCAATCGCACCAACAATATCATCAAGGAATGTATGACATTCACCAGTAGATTTATCGTTTAATTTCTCTAAGATTCCTGGCTTTTGCTTGTCGATATACCCATAATTGGTGAAACCGATTGAACCATATACATTTACAATTGAAAGGGCGATGATTTCATCGACTCCATATAAACTTTCGTCTCGGTCGATAATGTCCTGCAATGGTTGATCTAGCAATTTTTTCTCTGCTAGGACATCTAATTGAATACCTGTTATCACAGCATTTTGAACTTCTCTTTTGCGAAGTACTCGATCAACATTTTCTTTGCATACTTCTAATTGTAAGTCTGGATGATATTTTACTTGCAAAAAATAAACGAGTTCAGCGATATCATCTAATGTCACTCCACGTTCGACTAGCCATTCTCTTGCTTTGATTTCAACTTCATCCATATTTCTCTTTGTCATACGTAGCACCTCCGACGACTAGTTCTATCTCTACTATAAGACAGTAAAGACTTCTTTTTTAAACTTAACATACCTGAGGGAAAAAAGCCGTACATTCAAGAAAAGAACCTTTTTCTTATTTGACATCTATTTTATTGCTACTACTAGTCTACTGTGCATATACACATTTTATTCATTTGGGTCATAGACTAGGAAAAGGAGTGTATGTTTGAGGAGGGAAGTTAATGTTTGAACGAAATCTCTATGACATTTATGGGATCTATTGTGAAACAAGGTTTTCGGTCGGTGAATATGATGGATTTGAGGCAGGAGGGAAGTCGTATATTTTATTACCAAAGGAAGAATGTATGTTACAGGAAGAAGAGATGCTTGCTTATTCAGATTACTTAAGGCGCGTAGGGGATACGTCGATATTAGAACCGCTTCCGACCCTTTATAAAGGCAGGTCGGGACTGATTGATGGGCAAGAAGTGTATGTCTGTCCATTACCAAATGGAGAAGAGCGCGAACGGCAAGCAATCTTTCGTTTTCAAAGTGTAGAGGAAAAAGGAGCCCATTTAGCAACCGTCCATTATTTTGGAAAACAACTGGTCTATAATAAGAAAGGATACGACTTCTTTGGACAATGGCCGAAACTATGGGAGACAAGATTGGAGCAGCTAGAAGGATGGTACCAACAAATTTTATATGAAGGGCCACGCTCCTATGTAGACGAAGCCTTTTTATTCTCCTATCCATACTTTATGGGATTAACAGAAAATGCGATTCAATATGTAGTAGACGCCACGATTGACGACCGGAGCTTGGAACAGGAAAAGCCCACGATTTGCCACCGACGGTTCAATGATCGTACTTGGCTCGTGTTATCAGAAGCTGGTGATATTGTGAAACGACCTACTGAATTTGTTTATGACCATCCATGTCGGGATGTCGCTGAATGGATTCGAGATCAGCATTGGACCGAGGAGGCGTTCTCTTGGGAAAAAATCAACACATTTATTCGTGGCTATGAACAGTATGAAACATTTACCACATATTCATGGAAGTTACTATATGCCAGACTGCTGTTTCCGCTGCATTATTTCGAAGCCGTTGAAGATTATTACCGCAGTCAAATTACGGATGAAAAGATTAAACGCGGTCAAAGCTTTTTACACATATTACAAAATGAACATAAAAATGAACGATTCCTAAAAGAGTTTGCCGAACATGTACTTATGACCAGAGGTGTAGGGACGCATCAAGTGCCTCCGATTGATTGGCTGTAAATCAATAGTGAATAAAACCTGTATCCAATCGTTATGAACTAAGACTGGATATAGGTTTATTTTTTTAGGTGAACCCCCTTGTTTTAATGTTGAAACCGCTGCATATTTTTCCCTTATTTATTTTTTCTGAATTTTTATAAATTGTCTATTGTACTTCGCCGAAAAGAGGTCTATAATGTCCTTTATAGATAAACATTTGTGTTTTTTAGATATACATGAAACGGAAGATGAAGAAGGAGTGGAGAGCATGTCAGCAGTGGAAGTTCGGATCGGATTACTTGGCCTAGGTACAGTAGGAACGGGTGTCGTTTCCATTATTAGCCGGCATCAAGAAGAATTACGCCATCAAGTTGGCTGCCCTGTAACGGTTAAAAAAGTACTAGTGCGTGATATAGAGAAACAAAGAGTGGTTGAAATGGATGATTCATTAGTAACAGATCAAATTGAAGACGTTCTTTTTGACCAAGACATAGATGTCATCATTGAAGTAATGGGTGGGATTGAGTCGACAAAAGAACATCTTTTAACGGCTCTACGTAACGGCAAGCATGTCGTGACCGCAAATAAAGATCTAATGGCGATTTACGGAGCTGAGCTTCTTCAAGTAGCAGCTGAGCATGGCTGTGATCTTTATTATGAAGCAAGCGTTGCTGGAGGCATTCCAATCTTAAGAAGTTTAAGTGATGGTTTATCTGCAGATCGCATTACAAAAATGATGGGGATTGTAAATGGAACAACCAACTATATCCTCACAAAAATGACGCAAAACGGTAGTTCTTATGAAGATGTATTAAAACAAGCACAAGAGTTAGGTTTTGCAGAAAGCGACCCAACAGCAGACGTAGAAGGATTAGATGCAGCGCGTAAGATGGCGATCTTAGCAACACTTGGCTTCTCAATGAATGTGAGCTTAGATGATGTCACGGTCAAAGGGATTTCTTCTGTTACGAAAACAGATCTAGATTATTGTGATCAATTAGGATATACAATGAAATTAATCGGTTTGGCTAAACGTGATGATGGACGTGTTGAAGTGAGCGTTGAGCCAACTTTACTGCCGAAGGAGCATCCTTTATCATCAGTGCATAACGAGTATAATGCCGTTTATGTGTACGGAGAAGCAGTAGGAGAGACGATGTTCTATGGACCAGGTGCTGGTTCTTTGCCAACAGCTACAGCGGTTGTTTCTGATTTAGTATCCGTGATGAAGAATATGCGTCTAGGCGTTTGTGGTCGTGCGGTTCAAGAGCCGCTTCATCAACGAGTATTAAAAGAAGCGAATGAAATTGACTCAAAGTATTTCTTACGTCTGCGTGTCGTTGATCAAGCAGGTACATTCCAAGCGGTCACAAGCTTATTTGCAGAATATGAAGTCAGTTTTGAAAAGCTACTACAGTTGCCAATTGAAGGCCATGAAGTTGCTGAAGTTATCGTGATTACTCATCACACAAACAAGGAAAACTATGAGAATCTATATAAAAAATTATCAGAGCTTGATGTCATTGAATCGATTGAAAGCTGTTATCGTGTCGAAGGGGGACGCTAGAAATGAGTCGTTGGAAAGGGTTAATCCAAGAATATAAAGAATTTTTACCTGTTACAGAGGAAACGCCTCTGCTTACTTTACATGAAGGAAATACACCACTTATTGAGCTTGAGCACATCTCCAAAGAGTGGGGCGTAAAGATTTTTGTTAAATACGAAGGTCTGAACCCAACAGGTTCGTTTAAAGATCGTGGTATGGTGATGGCGGTTGCCAAGGCAAAAGAAGAAGGAAGCAAAGCGATTATTTGTGCTTCTACAGGAAACACGTCTGCGGCTGCTGCGGCTTATGGAGCTCGTGCGGGACTTAAATGTGTCGTTGTTATCCCTGAAGGGAAGATCGCGCTCGGCAAGCTTGCCCAAGCGGTTATGTACGGTGCAGAGGTATTAGAAATTAAAGGGAACTTTGATAACGCACTTGATATCGTTCGTGAGATCAGTGAAACAGAGCCAATCACTCTTGTAAATTCAGTAAATCCTTACCGAATTGAAGGACAGAAAACAGCGGCTTTTGAAATTGTTGATGCTTTAGGGAAAGCTCCAGATGTACTTGCGATTCCTGTTGGGAATGCTGGTAATATCACAGCGTACTGGAAGGGATTCAAGGAGTACCATGAGAAAAAAGGTACAGGTCTTCCGGAAATGCGCGGATTTGAAGCAGAAGGCGCTGCGGCAATCGTTCGTGGTGAAGTAATCGAAGAGCCAGAAACAATCGCAACAGCTATTCGTATCGGAAATCCTGCTAGCTGGGATAAAGCAGTTGCAGCGAAGGAAGAATCGGATGGTTCCATTGACTTCGTAACAGACGAGGAGATTTTAGAAGCGTATCAACTGCTTGCAAGTCGTGAAGGTGTGTTTGCAGAACCAGCTTCTTGTGCATCTTTAGCAGGATTGAAAAAACAAATTGCCTCTGGTGAGATCAAAAAAGGAGCTACTGTTGTTTGTGTCCTAACAGGCAATGGCTTAAAAGATCCAAACACAGCAATCGATACGGTAACAGTCAAACCAACTGTTTTACCAAATGATAAAGAAGCATTCCTTTCTCACCTTAAAGGTGGTGTCACTTCATGAGCCTAGAACCATTCTCCATTACGGTTCCTGGCAGCTCTGCCAATTTAGGCCCCGGCTTTGATTCAGTCGGGCTTGCAGTTAATCGCTTTTTAACACTTGAAGTGAAAGTTTCAGATCAGTGGTTGTTTGCCTCTTCTTCTGTTGATTTACAAGGTATTGAAACAGGAGAAGATAACTTAATTTATCAAGTCGCTGCGCATGTCGCAAAAGAGCTTGGTCAAGAGCTACCACCTTGTCATGTGGAGATGACGAGTGACATTCCGCTAGCACGTGGTCTTGGTAGCAGTGCAGCTGCCATTGTGGCCGGAATTGAGCTTGCCAATCAATTGGTGGGAGAGCCACTTTCAGTTGAAGAGAAAATTCGTTTTGCAAGTTTATGGGAGGGTCATCCAGATAATGTGGCCGCTTCAATCTACGGAGGTCTTGTCATTGGGACGCATACGGAAACTTCTACAGATGTATTGTACGGTGGAATACCCGAAGTCGATCTCGTTTTACTCGTTCCTTCTGAAGAACTAAAAACGAAAAAGGCCCGAGGGGTTTTGCCAGAAGAACTTGACTATCGTCAAGCTGTAAGAGCAAGCAGTGTCGCGAATGTTTTAGTAGCCGCTCTTCTACAAGGAAACTGGGAAGCCGCAGGGAAAATGATGAATGAAGATTTATTTCATCATCCGTACCGCCGCGAACTAATTCCTCACCTTGAAGAAGTCATTCGTGTCGTTCAAGAAGAAACATCGGCATATGGCGCTGCTTTAAGCGGGGCAGGTCCAACGATGTTATGCTTAGCTCCAGCCAAGCGCGGGGAAGAGATACAAAATAAACTACAACGACATTTTCCTGCCTTTGAAGTGGCTGTCTTACGACCAGCAAAAGTAGGCATTCAAGTCAAAAAAGGAATTTCTCATAAAGCAACATCTGCTCAAACAAATTGAATAGTTTTAAATCATGGCGGGCAAACCAACAAAAAGGGGAGGTCCGCCATGATTGATATTCAGCAATTACAAGTTGGGCAACAAGTGTATATCATTTACCGCAACCCACATACCCAAACCGTTTCAACGATTCAAGAAGCAACGATCGCAAGAGATCCAATGAATCCTGAACAGTTATCTTTGTTGCTGTTTGATTTTTACCATCCGATTGAAGCGGATGATGCACTTTTTAATACGTATGAAGAAGCAGAGTCCATGTTTGAGCAATTTTATATGTAAAAAGAAAAAGAAACGCCCGACCAATGTCGGGCGTTTTCCTATTAAAAGACTTGCTCAATTTCCTTTACGCCAGGAACTTCTTCAAGAAGCGCGCGTTCAATACCTGCTTTTAACGTAATTGTAGAACTTGGGCATGATCCGCAAGCACCAAGAAGACGTACCTTCACAATTCCATCTTCTACATCAACGAGTTCAACATCCCCGCCATCACGTAGCAAGAAAGGACGAAGCTTATCTAATACTTCACTAACTTGTTCAATCATTTCAGCTGTTGCCATTTCAAACAACTCCTTTCTACTACCTATTATAATGGGGTTTCAAAAAAAAATCCATGATTCTGCTTGATTTTCCACTCGACTTTAAGTGAAAATTTGGAAAAAGTGATAAACTGACCTCTCGGTAACTGAACCGAGTCTACCCAACGTGCTATCCAATATTGAGCTTGTATAATATAATGTTGTTAGAAAAGGGTGTGAGGAGATGGTGGATATGGTAAAGATTACAGTCTATGGAGCAGAAGAAAAATGCGCAAGTTGCATTCATTTACCAAGTGCAAAAGAAACGATGGAATGGCTTGAAGCAGCAATTACTCGTAAGTTCCCTGAAACTTCGTTTGATTTTACATACATTGATATTGATCATCCAGGTGAGGAAGAAATCGATATTAAATTTGCTGAGGCCATCAAGGATGACGAATATTTCTATCCACTAGTCGTATTAGAAGACGAAGTTGTAGCAGAAGGAAACCCTAAATTAAAAGATATCTATGGAAAAATCGAACAGCTTGGCTGATTCGGTTTTTTTATTTGTGTTTTGCTGAATCCATGATTAGCTTTTAAAAGTTATTAGACTAATGAAATGGGGGAGTCAAGACCAGTCGGAACAAAAAAAGTGTCGAGGCCGACACTCGGTTTAGAGCTCTTGTATATTTGAGAGAGATTGTGCATGTTGTATGGCTTTATTAGAGGCTTTACGTGCCGCTCTTTTAGCCGCTCGTCTTGCCGCTTTTCTAGCCGTTTTATTAACGGATTTCTCTGCTTTAGTGGCAACATCATTGACAATTTCTTGAACCTTTTTTTCTAGATGTAATTTAAGCTCATAGATGACATCATTTGTAGCTTCTCTAATCGTTTTATTCGCATCTTCTAGTAATTCATCAATGGCTTTTTTTGTATCTACGACAGTTTGTTCATTCAAATGCTTCATGTTCTCGATGTCTGTAATGATGGTGTCAATTTGTTTAGAGCGAGAGATAGGGCCTTTGTAAAAAAATTGTTGGTTACTCATTTTATGATACACCTCACCTATTATTAGGATATCTACCTATGATAGTGTATGGCTGAATAACCAGGAGAGTTAGCCTATTTTTCCTTTTATCCACAATAAAATGGAACGGTCTCTATTGATTATTGCGCATTGCTTACATATTAATTTTCTTAAATAATTAAAAAGACCAAATCTAATTTGATTTGGTCTAAGAAATTTATGAACCAGAATGATACTTATACATCCAGAGTACTCCGCTTTTTAAAACCCGTGGCACTCGACCGAGTAGCGTGCGCTCGCCCATTAAACCGAATCCGTGTTTCTTCCCTAGTGAACCCAGTACACCTTTTAACTTAATACGAGGTAATTCTTCTGGTAGTGCTTCGCCAGCCCATTGCTTTTTCAAGATCATCACAATTTGTTCAGCTTGCCCTTCAGCAAGTTGAGCACTTGGGGCATGAGGGAGGCTTGCACAGTCGCCGACAACAAACACATCTTCATTATTTGGAAGGAAGTGCTGAGGTGTTAACACGACTCGACCTTGTGAATCTTTCTCTGCTTGAAGGTCACGAACGACTTCTACAGGCTGAACTCCAGCTGTCCAAATGATCGCATCGCACTCAATTGGTTCGTCGTGATTATAAAGAATGCCGTCTTCCACTTTTGTGATGTTTGATTTATTAATCACATCGACACCGTGATCAACAAACCAATTTTGCACATACGTACTAAGTTTGCGTGGGAACATAGATAAGATGATTTCTCCACGATCAAAAAGTTTAATCGATAAATCAGGACGACTTTCTCTTAGTTCACTTGCAAGCTCAACACCGCTTAATCCAGCACCAACAATAGAGACAACTCCATTCGGACGAACGTTATTAAGTGTTTCATACGTTCTTCTTGTTTTATCCATTGTCTGAATGCTGTGTGTGAATTCTGCAGCACCTGGCACGTTATGGTATTTATCTTCACAGCCAAGGCCAA
Organism: Halalkalibacter alkalisediminis; assembly: GCF_028610705.1. Taxonomy (GTDB): domain Bacteria; phylum Bacillota; class Bacilli; order Bacillales; family Bacillaceae_D; genus Halalkalibacter; species Halalkalibacter alkalisediminis. The sequence continues at coordinate 53,614 of NZ_JAQQWT010000004.1, read as the reverse complement.
TAATTAATTTATCGTAAGGTACAAATTGATCACCATCTAACTCAACTGTTTTATCTTGTAGGTTAATATTCGTGATCGTTCCATATTTAATCGTCAATCTTGCATCTTCAGGAAAGACAACGCGAAGGTGGTGATCTGCGGCAGTTCCTGCTGCTAACGCGTAATATTCCGTTTTCAAACAGTGATAAGGGAGTCTGTCAATTAATGTAATTTCAACATCTTCAGGTAGACCTTCTGGTAAAAGTCGTTGAAGTACACGCATACCGCCGTAACCGCCGCCTAAAATAACGAGTTTTTTCATAAATGGATATCCCCTTTTTTCGATAATTGCTTCAAGACTGGTGTCAACCAATGTCATGACGTTTTCAAGTAAACGCCCTTTTGTCGGTTCAGTTGCAAAGGTTTTAATGCCGTGTGAGATCAAACTATGAATGATATGAGTCCATGTGAAGACAGAGGCAGCTGAATTCAGTTCCCCTTTAGTTTTCGCATCCTGTAAAAGTTCATGCCAATGTTCAAAGAGTATTGTTTGCTCTTTGAGTACATGGTTCCACATCTCAATGGTTAAGGATGGATACCTATCATAATCGTTTAAAATAAATTGTAAATAAGTGCGTAACCTGATCGATAAAGGTCTATTTTTAAAATGTGATTGTTGAACGTATGGCATAACCGCTTGAAGACGATCTTTTGCAAGCGATTGCATAATCGAATCCTTTGTAGGGAAATGATTGAAGAATGTACCTTTAGCTACTTTAGCAGCATTTGTAATTTCTTGAACAGTTGTACGGGAGTAGCCTTTCTCTTGAAAAAGAGCCAACGCAGCTTGTTCAATCCGTTCTTTCGTCTTTACTTTTTTTGCTCGTTCATTCATATCCTATCTCCTCACATAAAAGTGACCCTGGTCAGTTTTGATTATATCTAGGAATCCGAAAAAAAACAACAAATTTGTGAATTTTGTTGAGAACCTTTTCTTATGACCCAGATTTGAAAGACTAGAATAGCGTGTTCTAAAAGATGGCAATGGCTCCACAAGCTACACGCCTCTTGGATAACCCCACTCCTAGAGGCTCAAAACCTTGTAGCGGTTCCGCTCATTGCTTAGAGTCTGTTCAAAAAGGGTGATTTTCCCCTTTTTGAACAGACTCTAGAATTGACTTCTTTTCTATACGGGAGTAGCATGAAGAAGAAGATTAAAGAGGTGAAAAAATGCGTCCGATTATTGAATTTTGCTTAAGCAATTTAGCGAGTGGAACACAAAAAGCGATGGAAGAATTAGAGAAAGATCCAAACCTAGATATAATTGAATATGGATGTTTAAGTAATTGTGGAAATTGCGCAATAGAACCATTTGCTCTTGTAAATGGAGAGTATGTATCCGGTGAAACAAACGAGGAACTCGTTGAAAATATACACACCTTTCTAGAAGAAAACCCGATGTTTTAGATGGAAAGAAAAAAGGTCGAACTTTACCTTTTTTCTTTCCATCTAAGCAATGAGCGAAGCCACTGCAAGGTTTTAAGCCATCTGAGTGCCCTTCTCAGAGGGCGCGCAGTGAGCGAAGCCATTGCAAACACCATAAGTACAGGGCGAATTAGGAGAAAGAAAAAAGGTCGAACTTTACCTTTTTTCTTTCCATCTAAGCAATGAGCGAAGCCACTGCAAGGTTTTAAGCCA
>NZ_JAQQWT010000004.1:0-51837 GCF_028610705.1 Halalkalibacter alkalisediminis | reverse complement strand
GTGAGCGAAGCCATTGCAAACACCATAAGTACAGGGCGAATTAGGAGAAAGAAAAAAGGTCGAACTTTACCTTTTTTATTTCTATCTAAGCAATGAGCGAAGCCACTGCAAACACCATAAGTACAGGGCGAATTAGGAGAAAGAAAAGAGGTCGAACTTTACCTTTTTTCTTTCCATCTAAGCAGTGAACGTAGCCATTGCACCCTTAAAACGACAGACTTGAAGCGGGGAAGGAAGTGTGAACAGGTGGATGTCATCCCATTTGTAAATACCTGGCCATATGAGCGCCTGTTTAATGATATATATGTGCAAACATGTCCTTTCTGTGGGGCGGAAAATGTGTTAACCAATATGAAAAAATCAGAATTTAAGCGAGCGCAGGAAAGTATAAAAACCAATTTAATTATGCCGTGCTGCAATGGGAAAATGACCATTCTTGAAGCGGATGAAGATTACTTTTGGACTGATAAGAAGTTAAGAAAGGATTGAACCAATTTGCAATTCACAAAAATGCACGGATTAGGAAATAGCTATATTTATGTTGATATGTTTAAACAAACGCTTGATGAAGATAAATTGGCCTCATTAGCGATTGAAGTTGCTGATAAAAATAAAGGAATTGGTTCCGATGGAATGATTTTGGTTTGTCCATCTGACGTCGCGCCTGTTAAAATGCGTGTTTTTAACAACGATGGATCTGAAGCAAAAAATTGTGGAAATGGCTTGCGCTGTGTTGCGAAATTTGCTTTTGAGAATGGGTATATTGAAAAAGAAACATTTAAAATTGAAACAGTAGGTGGCTTGGTTGAAGCGACGGTTCATGTACAAAACGATAGAGTTCATACAGTGAGTGTCGATATGGGGCATCCTATCCTTGCGAGACAGGCGATCCCGATGCTAGGCGAAGAACAAGAGCAAGTAGTCGGAGAATTATTTACATTTGAGGATCAAGAATTAAAAGTAACTGCTGTTTCAATGGGAAATCCGCATGCGGTCATGTTTGTGGAACATATTGAAGAGGCGCCAGTGGAAACAATCGGACCTAAAATGGAAAAGGATGAGCGTTTCCCTGAATGGGTAAATGTCGAGTTTGTTGAAGTGGTATCCGAAACGGAGCTTCATTTTCGCGTGTGGGAAAGAGGTTCTGGTATTACACAAGCTTGTGGAACAGGAGCATGTGCTGCGGTAGTTGCTGCGGTTCTTAATGGTCACTGTCAAAAAGGGGAAGAAGTCATTGTTCATTTGCTCGGAGGAGATTTAGCGATCACTTGGCAAGAAGATGGGAATGTCCTTATGAAGGGGGCGGCTGAAGTGATTTGTGAGGGAACCTTTGAAAGAAAATAAAGGTTCATTTTGATGTATTTAGTTAACAGGAGAAAGGTAACCTTCATCGGTTACCTTTTTTCTTTATTCGCCTTCTTCTTCCTCAGCAATTCTATTGGTTTGGAAAGGTAATATTTCCCAGAAACTAGTATCTACAGATTCGATCGAACCGTCAGCAATGGCTCTAACCGTAGAATCAAGCGTCGCAATGGATTGTTTGATTAAATAACCATTGCTTTTTTGCCCTAATACATATGGTTCGTAGGAGTGGTCAGACATCCCACGCATTTCAAATAAAAGTGTGGCAATATCGTATCTTTCGGCAATTCCGTTTCGACCAATGTTTAAGCCTGTTCCTCCGTTGTATTTACCTAGATGGCCCCACCCTTTTGATTCAATTTCGTGATAAACAACGGCACCCAATTTCTTAGAGTTTTCAACTACTTCAGGGTTAATAGATGAATTAGTCGGATATAAAATCGAGCCAGATACATATTTTCCGTTTATTTCACTTTGGGTTCCTTGATGATGTAAATCAATCAAGTAATCAATGTCATATTTCTCAAGAACATTTTTGTGTAACGCATATGCTTCAGGTTGCATAGAAGAAACTTCTTTATCATGTTCACGGTTTAAGTCAAAGTTATTCGCATTCGTACGAGTAAGATGACGACCACCATCAGCAACATAATTCTCAGTAGAGAAGTTAACGTCTCCCATTGCACCATCAGCGTTTTGCATTGGAACGATTAGAACGTTTACATTCTCTAATACGCCTTTTGTTTTACCAGTACCGAGGTGTTTAATGAACTCCAAAGCGCCTTCAGTAGCTAGTTGCTCGTTCCCGTGCTGTTGAGTCAAAAAGAGGATCGTTGGATTAGCAGGATTCGAGATGTATTTAGCTAAATAAATATCGCGCCCTTTTACTGTTTGTCCAATAACCTCGAGTTCTAATGCTTCTTGCATTTTTTCTTGTTTTTTTAGATAATCAACCATTTCATCATATGTAATAAGCATGGAGGTCCGTATGGATTCGTTTCCGTTGTAATTTGGTCCATTTCCTACAGCTCCCACAGGAATTGCCGCCGTTGCAAGAGCACCAAACGCCATAGCACTTGCTAGAGAAACAGTAAGAATTTTTTTACTCATCTTCTTCATAAAACTCCTCCTCGTTAATAGAATTGCCTACAACAATATTGTAAATAAAGGAAGATAAGCTTGTAAGATTAGAAAAACCTATCTTCTGTAAATGTTTCGTATTACTAAATAACTAGGGTAAAAAGAAGAATGAAGTCGATCATTGTCGGGAGTAGAGGGGCTGTAGAGAAAAAGGAGGAAGTTGTCAGATAAAGCATTTTGAATAAATATCGCTAATAGGAGAGAAGTAATAGAGTGGACATGTTATCTTTTTTTCTTTTACAGGAGGAAAAAAGAAAAGCTAGGAGCGTTTTCTCCTAGCTTTTCTTTGATTATTAATAAGTCTTAATCACATTATAAAACGTATCGCGCTCAACTGGTGTTTTCCCGGCGCTCTTAATAAGATAGATGAGCTCTTCACGAGTAATTCCTTGCGAGGTTAACGCTCCAACAGCATGTGAAATACGCTCTTCGATTAACGTACCATGAATGTCGCTTGAACCAAATGTTAAAGCCATTTGTGTTAGCTGAACACCAATGTTAATCCAGTAAGCTTTGATGTGATCAAAGTTGTCTAACATTAAACGACTAATCGCCAATGTCCGCATATCATCATAGGCAGTTGTACGACGCTTAATTCCGGCATTGATACTACGTGGTTGCATGGCTAGTGGGATAAAGACCATGTACCCATTCGTGCGGTCTTGAAGCTTGCGAAGGCGATCCATATGAATAAGGCGCTCTTCTTTTGTTTCAATGGAACCATAGAGCATTGTTGCATGCGTCTTTAATCCTAGGTTGTGGGCAATTTCGTGAGCCTCTAACCATTGGTCCGTTGATGCTTTGTCTGGACTCATTTTTAAACGATAGCGCTCTGTTAAAATTTCAGCACCACCGCCAGGTAGAGTATCCAAACCAGCTTTCATTAATTCTTCAAGAACTTCTTTCATCGATAAACCTGAAATACGTGAGAAGAACTCAATTTCAGCACCCGTATAAGCTTTTACCGTAACTTGAGGGTAGTGCTTTTTTAACGTACGAATCGTGTTCAAATAATAGTCAAAAGGAACCTCATGATTATGTCCACCAACAATATGGAATTCACGGATGTTATCATTCCATCTTTTCTCCACATATTCAAGTAATGCGTCACTATCCATTGTATAAGCGCCTTCTTCACCTGGCTTGCGCTTAAAACCGCAAAAACCACAATTGGCTTCACAAACATTAGTCGGATTGATGTACATGTTTTCAATAAAGTAAACATGGTCTCCGTTTTTCTTATGGTTGACTTGGTTTGCTAACTGAGCAATACCAAGTAAATCAGGACTATCGAATAAGTATAAGCCATCCTCTATCGTAAGACGTTCGTCGTGGTTGACTTTTTCTGCAATGGTTTGCAGTTTTGTATCGGTTAACATAATTCCCATCAACTTGTCCTCCATTTCGATCTAAATAAACCGTTCATATTCTATATTGAAGTTCGAATTACAAGAAGGATTTTGCTTCTTTTTATAGAACTTAATAAAAAAGGTTTATATTCTTTCGTATTTGCCTACTATTATACTATCAGAATAGGATTAAAGAAAGAAATAGCATTTTTATGGGAAATCATCGGCATTACAAATTTCATAAATTTGTAAATTTTAATAAAAAAAACCTATTTTTAATAGTTAGCATATTGCATTAATTTCCTTTTGTTTGGTACTATTACTTTAATACTAAACTGAGGTGTGCGAAAGAGATTAAAAGCTGTCTGTGGAGAGGGTGATGGAGATGAACAAAGTATTGAAACAAGAAGCATGTCTGGAAAAAATTGAGGAACTACGTAACAAAATGGTTAATGCAGCAGGACAATACGGAATGAGTCATCCTATCGTACTTCATTATAGTCAAGAATTAGATCGTGCACATAATAAAATGATTCTGTTAGAAGTACCCAATAGATCAACTAATTGGCAACGTTCGTTTTCTTACTGAAAGAATTCCGCGAGTGGATCACTTGAGGTTCAAGGTCTGAAGGAGTATACTAATCGTAACAGCGATTAGGAGGGATGTTCGTGATTACATTAACGGATGCAGCAGTAAGCCAAATTAAAGACATGATGAAAGCTGAAGGTGAAAACAACTTAATGCTTCGCATTGGTGTAAAAGGCGGCGGCTGTAGCGGACTTTCATATGGAATGGGTTTTGATTCAGAGAAACATGATGAAGATACACTGTTAGATATAAATGGACTTTCTGTCTTAGTTGACAAAGAAAGTGAGCCAATCATTAATGGGCTTGTTGTTGATTACAAGCAGAACATGATGGGTGGCGGATTTACGATCGATAATCCAAATGCTATTGCATCTTGTGGATGTGGCTCGTCGTTCCGGACAGCAACGAATACAGGAACACCAGAAGAGTGCTAAATTTAATTTTATCAAGTCCTTGTAACGAGTCGTCCTCGTTATGAGGCTTTTTTTGTTTGAAAGGAACTATTCAGGTGGTGAAGGCTTTTGGCATTTATTTCGCGACTGAAAAGTGGATATTCACCATTTAACAAGCTCATATGATGAACTCTTCGAAATTATGAGCCTCAGGTTGGCTCCCTCTGGAATGCAAGAACCTTGTTAGACTGCCACTTATAATTGTAATGTCGTCATTATAAGTATATCTCATTGTTGAAACGGCTGACGAATAATAAAATTGTTTTCGTTTACATTAACAATAAGAAAATGTCAACAAGCTACATTCATTTGAAAAAAAAGCTTGATAAAATAAGAAAAGATGTTGAAAAATAAGAAGAAAAGCCATATTATTAGATGTGTATTTGTGAATTTTTTGCGAAATTATCATTTTTACTTACGTTTTACTATATCTTGGTTCGTGAAAAGAATCACAATGTTTACGGGGGAGCTTTAAAAAATAAAAAGAATATGGAAGTGATTGATTTGAAGAAGCCGAATATCGTTATACTTGGTGCCGGTTATGCAGGCATGATTACAGCATCACGCTTGTCTAAACAACTAGGACACAATGAAGCAAACATTACATTAGTGAATAAGCATGACTACCACTATCAAACAACATGGTTACACGAGCCAGCTGCGGGAACTTTATCCCCAGATCGTACTCGTATGCCAATTAATAGTGTTTTGGATTTGAATAAGATTAAGTTTGTGAAAGACAGTGTCGTTGAAATTAAGCGCGAAGAAAAGAAAGTTGTTCTTGAAAATGGAGAACTTGAGTTTGATTACCTTGTAGTCGGACTAGGTTCTGAAGCTGAAACATTTGGCGTACCTGGTGTTCACGAATATGCATTTAGCAAGTGGACTGTAAACGGGGCACGTGAAGTGAAAGAACATATTGAGTATATGTTTGCAAAATACAATAACACACCTGAGCCACAGGACGAGCTTCTCACGTTCATCGTTGCAGGTGCTGGATTTACAGGTATCGAATTTATTGGTGAGCTATCTGAGCGTCTACCTGAATTATGTGCACGCTATGATGTACCGCGTGAAAAAGTTAAAATGTATGTCATTGAGGCAGCTCCAACTGCTTTACCAGGTTTTGATCCAGAATTAGTTGAATATGCAATGAACCTTCTTGAAGGTCGTGGTGTTGAATTTAAAATCAACTGCCCAATTAAAGAAGTTACAGAAACAGGTGTTACGCTTGCAAGTGGCGATGAGATCAAATCTGAAACAATCGTTTGGGCGACGGGTGTTCGTGGTAGTGCGATCATTGAAAAGTCTGGTTTTGAAGCGATGCGTGGACGTATTAAAGTCGATCCTGACTTACGTGCACCTGGTCACAATGATATTTTTGTTATTGGAGATTGTGCGCTTCTTATCAATGAAGAAATCAATCGTCCATACCCTCCAACTGCTCAAATTGCTATGCAAATGGCAGAAGTATGTGCAAATAATATCAAGGCCCTTATGAAAGGTGACTCGTTAAAAACGTTTAAACCGGACATTAAAGGAACTGTTGCTTCGCTTGGTGGTAAAGAGGCAATCGGTGTTGTTGGAACAAGAAAATTATTTGGTTCTTCAGCTAACTTTATGAAGAAGATGATTGATAACCGCTACCTGTTCTTATTAGGCGGACCAGCACTTGTTCTAAAGCGTGGAAAGAATCCAATGTAATAAAAAAAGTAGAGGATGTATACTCTGCACAAAAAGCGAATGCATGTATTGCATTCGTTTTTTTGTACATGAAAAAGTAAGAATACGGACATAATTAAAAGAAATAACTTCATGTTTGCGCTTACATGAAAAAGTAAGATTATTTGACGAACTTTTATTTTTTGAATTATTCTGATAATATTTCTTTATCACTTTAAATGAAAATAAGGAGTGTTATAAATGAATCATTCATATACACAGACTAAAGCGGAACATTGTCCGTATTGCGAAGGAACGGGTTACTTTCAACTTCTTCTCGGAGGAAGTGAAACATGTAACCAATGTAAAGGGAATGGGCAAGATCATCAATCAAAGTAAGCGAATGTAGAGAGGTACCAGGTCCATAATGGATCTGGTCCTTTTTATATATGTTTATTTAAGAAAATAAATTGACACAAAGATTTCATGACATACAGTTGACTTAAAAGTCCCGTGTTAAGTAAACTTATAAAGAATACGGGGGTGCAAGACGTGAATTTACCGCAATTAGTTATTTCGATGGTTCTGTTTTTGATATTATTTTTTGGAATCGGTTTTTTGCTGAATATGGTTTTGCGATCAACTTGGATTATGGCCTTTGCCTATCCGATTATTGTTATATTAATCGTTGATAACGTTCGATTTTTTGATTATTTTACTGCACCTGTAACATCGTTCGCTTTGCTAGGAGCTGATTTGATGGCACTTCACTTAGTAGATATCTTAGTTCTAACGTGTGGTTTTATTGGAGCGATTATCGCAGGAGTCGTCATAAAGATGTTACGTGTCAGAGGTTATCAAATGTTTTAAGGAGTCTTCCAGTAGGAAGGCTTTTTTTTGTTATGGTTGGAATGAAAAAATGGTAAATAGTGAAACTGTCCGATCTTGTCGAAATTTATCGATATAATTATGTAAGAATATGTTAAAATTAAAAAATCATTAAAAAAGTACTAGAAAGGGATGCGGCCTTTCAGGGAGAAAAAATAAAAGTAAATACGAAGGATGAAATTGGAAGTCTTACCTCTTCTTTTACGAAAATGGTTCAACAGCTTCAAACTTTACTCTTTTCATTGCGTCAAGCGAGTGAAGAAATGACGAATTTCAGTTCGAATGTAAAAAGAGATACCGCTCAATTATTTGATACAAGCAAACAAGTGATGATTTCGATGGAGGAAATGGCTGCTGGAACAACAAAGGTGTCTGAAAACTTGCAAGATGCAGTCGTTTATGTGGAGAACTTGGAAAAAGTATTTGACGTGAATGTTGCATCCGTTGACCATGCTGTGAATTACGGTCAGGAAGTAGCTTCCTCCGTAAAAGAGGGAGAAGAGACGGTAGAGGAGCAGAGAGAGCTCTCAAAACAAAGCCTGGATGCAACCAAGTTCATATCTAGTTCGGTTCAGTCTCTTTCCGACAATCTTCAATCCATTCAAGATATGGCTTCGCTTGTAGCTGGTATTTCAGAACAAACCAATTTGCTTGCTTTAAATGCCGCAATTGAAGCTGCACGAGCTGGTGAGGCAGGCAAAGGGTTTGCCGTCGTCGCTGATGAAGTTCGTAAGCTTGCTGATCAGTCAGCTGAAGCAACTCGTTCGATTTTCTCGATGACAGCGGCGATTGAAACGAAAATGGTTGAAGCGAAGAAAGCAGTTGAAAATGGAGAATGGATTCAAGGAAAGCAACTGGCCATAACAGAAAGAACGGAAAGCGTCTTTCGTTCGATCGAGCATGGTGTGAAACAAATGACTGAACTTCTTGATCAATTGAGTGCAACAACAATAGAATCGAAAACAAGTGCTCAAAATGTATTAGAAGTAGTTGAAAGCATTAGCGCAGTGACGGAGCAAACCGCAGCTGGAAGTGAGGAAATATCAGCATCTAGCACGGAACAGCTAAAAATCAACGGAGGAAATTGTTGAAAATATTAAAAAGCTAGCTGAAATCAGTGAGCAACTAGATAATCAAATGAGACAATTTCGAACGGAATAAATCAGAGAGAGCTCTCTTAGTAAGGGGATATTGAATGTCGATAGCCTTTATTCTAAAGGAGCTTTTTCGCTTTTTGCTTCTATTGTTTAAATTTTCCATCAATTAATGCGTATATTTTCGTTTCTCTCTGGAAATGCTGTTTTCATGAGAGGAGTGAAATTTGTGGTAACTTTGAAAACTTTAAGTCGTAGAGTTTTTATGAGCGGCTTATTTATGATCGCGTTGTTTACAACGTTCCATACTTTCTCAGGAGTAAGTGCTGCTGAACTTCAAAAATGGATGATTGAAAATATCGAGACTAGCTCAGAAGAGGTGGTTAATACGGCTCGTGACAGTGCGTATAAAGGAACCTCTTTACGATCTAGATCCTTACCTATCATGCGGACGGAAGAACAATCGATGTCCCAAGACATTGTTGAATCAGAACCAGTTGCCCTAGAGGAAGCAATTGATTGGTCCATCTATCCTTCTCAAACGGTAGTCGCAACCGGCTACACAGCGGGTTATGAGTCAACAGGTAAAAATCCAGGGCATCCAGGTTACGGAATTACATTTTCAGGTGTGCAGGTGAAGCGTGATTTGTATTCGACGATTGCAGCTGATCCTAGTGTCTATCCAATTGGAACGGTATTGTTTATTCCTGGTTATGGGTATGGAGTTGTAGCAGATACTGGTTCTGCTATAAAAGGGCATAAAATTGATTTATACTATGATACTGTCAGTGAAGTCTTTAATGAATGGGGTAAACAGGAAGTGGAAGTCTACCTCGTAAAAAAAGGTGACGGAAGTTTGACGGAGGAAGAATTAAAGAGTTTAAATGAAGACGATGCTGTACAAGTGTTTCGAAATCAGATGAGTAATTAAAAAAAGAAAGTGACGTGCGTTCTGTATTGACAGTTCTGCACGTCACTTTGCGTTAGGTCAAACTTATTTTTTTTCTAGTAGTGGATCAAGACCATCGTTCTCAGGCATGATATCTGGGTGAAGGATGGCTGCCAATTGTTTTAATCCTAGAAGCAATCTCGGTGACGGACGGCAATATAGTTCTTCTTCTAAAATGTGTATCTGATTCATTTGAAGAGCCTCTAGCTCAGGCCAATTTGGTCGTTTCCAAAGTAATTCTGGCTTGACCTTTTCAGTTTGTACACCGACCCAAGCAAGGCAGATATGATCTGGGTTTTGCTGGTAAACATCTTCCCAGTCGGTTTGAACACTTGCAAGGTCGACATGATCGTACGCATTGCGTCCACCTGCTAACTGGCTAATCTCCGTTAACCAATTTCTTTTACCGGGTGTGAAAATGGGCTTAGGCCACCATTCCCAGTACAGTTTAGTAGGATTTACTTGGTAACACTTTTCCTCGTATGTATGTAAAAAGTGATCGTATTTCTCTAATATTTGTTTGGCTTCTGCTACTTTATCTGTTCGCTTTCCTAAATCAAGCAAATTCTCTTTAATATCTTTTAAAGAATTGGGGTTATAGACAACATGAGGGATCTCTCTTTTTTTGAGTTCATCCACATTCTTTTCCATGCCTGGTACACTTAAAGAAGCAAGAACAAGGTCTGGTTTTAACGCTTCGACTTCATCCATCCGAATGGAAAGATCAGGACCGAGTCGAGGTAACCCTTCAATGGATTTAGGCCAGTCAGAAAAATCATCCACACCAACTAATTGATTGGTTAATTGTAAATAAGCAAGGAGTTCTGTGTTACTTGGACAAATAGAAATAATCCTCATAGGGTATCTCCTTTCGATTAGATTAATGATTGGCGAAGCTTTAGTGAATAGCAACGTGAAGAATTAAAGTGAGGATGATCCCAAGTAAGGCACCAAAGAACACTTCAATCGGTTGGTGACCCAAAAGCTCTTTCAGTTCTTTTCGTTTTTCTAATTCTTCCTTTTTAGGCCAAGACTTTACTTCATCAACTAGCTTATTAAAATCAGTGACAAGTTGGTTGATAACAGTTGCATGGTAACCAGCATGACGTCTAATTCCGGTTGCATCAAACATGACAATGATTCCAAAAATGGCTGATATAGCAAAAAAAGAGGAATCTAGGCCAAATTCAAGTGCTATGGCTGTTGATAAGGCGGTCACTGCTGCTGAATGTGAACTTGGCATGCCTCCTGTACTTGTAAGTAAAGCCCATTCTAATTTTCGTGTTGCAATAAAGGCGAGTGGTACTTTGACAAATTGAGCAAATCCAATCGCAAATAACGCGGCCCATAAAGGGAAATTTTGAAATATTTCCATTGTTGATTATAACGTCCTTTCCAAACAAGTAAGAGTACTCTTTTAGTCCTTTATACCTTATAAAGTGGTGTTCAAAACGGAAACAAAAGAAACAACCTTTTAGCAAAAATGACTGTTTAGATTGTCATTCATTATAACATAAAATGAATTGTTGTTATTAGTGTTCGTTTTGCATTCGTGTTTTATCGGCAAAAAAATCATTTCGTTTATCGAAATAGATCGTAAACCGTGTATAATAAAAGAAGTACGTAATCTAAAGGAGCGAAAAAAATGTTTACCATTTTACCAAAGTTTGATGTAAGCAGCGAGCATGATGCCGTTGTGGTTGGAGTTTTTAACAATGAATCTTTCGGGCAAGATGTACAAACGATTGACGATGGATTAAAAGGTCAATTAACGAAACTAAAAAAAGCAAAAATTAAAGACGTAGAAAAAGTTTATACGCTTGGATTGCTACATTTTGAAACCGTGTACGTTATTGGGTTAGGTAAAAAGGGAGAGTGTACAACAGAAACATTGCGTGAAAACATGGCACTTGTCGCAAAACAAGCAAGAATCGATAAAACAAAGAATCTTGGTGTTTTAGTAGAGAGTTTTGTGGTGGACGACCGTATTGACGCGTCTGATGTCGCTGTTCTCATCGGTGAAGGTGTAGCTTTAGGATCGTATGAGGTGGAGGATTACAAAGAGAAAACGAATGAAGTCGATGTTAGCGTTGAGAGCGTAACCTTATATGGAGAGAACCATGAAACACTTAGAGAAGCGGTACAGCTTGGCTATACATATGGAATGGGAACAAATCGAGCTAGAAAGCTAGTCAATACCCCAGGTAATTTGCTGACCCCTACGGAACTAGCTGAAGAAGCAGTGGATCTAGCGAAAGAGCATGGCTTTGAATATGAGGTTCTTGAAAAAGCAGAGATGGAGAAGCTTGGAATGGGTGCATTATTAGCCGTTGCGGCGGGGAGTGACCAACCACCAAAAATGATTGTTTTAAAATACATCGGGAACAAAGAGTCGGACGAACTTATCGCCTTTGTGGGAAAAGGACTAACATTTGATTCCGGCGGGATTTCTATTAAAGGTAGAGAAAATATGCATGAAATGAAAATGGATATGGGAGGGGCGGCGGCTGTTCTAGGAGCGATGGACATTATTGGGCATGTGAAGCCAAAGGTCAATGTGTTAGCGGTCATTCCTTCTTCTGAGAACTTATTGAATGGGTCTGCTCTTAAGCCAGGCGATGTCATTCGTTCTTTAAGTGGAAAAACGATTGAAGTTCGTAATACAGATGCAGAAGGCCGCTTAATCTTAGCCGACGGAGTAACTTATGCGAAACAACTAGGGGCGACTTCGTTAATCGATGTTGCTACTTTAACAGGAGCGGTCTTAATTGCACTTGGAAACTGTACAACAGGAGCTGTTACGAATAACGAAGAATTAATGGAAGACATATTGGAAGCATCTGCAGAAACAGGAGAATGGATCTGGCAGTTACCAAACTACGAACCGTACAAGCAAATGCTCCGTACAAGTGACGTAGCAGATCTAAATAATGCACCTGGCCGCTTAGCTGGAAGCATCACCGCAGGTCTATTCATCGGTGAATTTGCCGGAAATACCCCATGGGTCCACTTAGATATCGCCGGAACCGCATGGCAACCAAAAGCAACCAACCTAGGCCCACTAGGCGGAACTGGAGCCATGGCAAGAACACTAGCACAGGTAGTAATGGATAGAGAGGTTTTATAAAAAGGGCGAACTTCCCTTTTTATAAAACCTCGAAGCAATGAGCGAAGCCACTGCAAACGGTTTTAAGCCTTTTGAGTGATCTTCTCAAAAGGCGGCAAGTAGAGTGAAGCCATTGCCATGTCGCATAAAAAAAGGGCGAACTTCCGAGGGCGCTGAAAAAGGTAAAGAACGTACCTTTTTCAGTGTCCTCCGAACTTCCCTTTTTATAAAACCTCGAAGCAATGAGCGACTTCATCCTTAGCGGATGAAGTCTTTTTTTGTCGCGGGCTTAAGCATTTGCGATTATAAGAGCGTTGTGTGGAGCATTAAGCTAGATCAGAAGTGTTAGTGAAGCTCAGGCTAGATTATAAGTTTTCTGTCTATATTAAGCTCGTATATCGTGTTTGAGGTGGGAAACTTCTTCCAGTATGATTATTACTATGTAGTTTTAAAAAAAACAGTCAAAAATGATGAAAGGAGGAGATCGATCATTGAACGTGCTGCGAACATTGGACCGTTGGCTAGTGAAAATCGAGGAACAGATTCTTAGTTATTCGATTATTTTAATAGCTGTAATGGTTATAGGAAATGTATTAAGTCGAGCCATTACAGGGTCGAGTTGGGCATTTCACCAAGAAGTAAGTAGATTTGCTGTGACCGTAGCCACTTTTATGGGGATCAGTTATGCAGCAAGAAAAGGAAGGCATATTAGTATGTCGGCATTTTATGACCTAGCGCCTTTTCCAATTCGAAAAGCACTTGCCATCATCATTCCAGCCATCACCGCTTTTGTCCTCTTCGTATTGTCTGTATTTGCTTATGATTACTTCATGTCACTTGTCGCATCAGGACGAGTCACAACAGCCATGCAAGTTCCGGTCTATTTATTTGCCGCATTTGTACCAATCGGATTTGTTCTCGGTGGAATTCAATTTTTACGAAACATGTGGGTAAATATTAAAGAGAAGGAAGTGTATTTGGCTCAAGAGAAGAAGGATTACTCTTAAATGAATTCTCAGAAATTAAAATAGACTGCGAGGAACAAAGAATGATAGCAACTATGTTAACGGTCATGATTGTGTTGCTTGTGCTCGGATTTCCAATGATGATTCCGATGACAGCAGCATCGATAGTTGTCGTGCTCTTCTTTATGCCTAATGTAAATCCTATGTTTCTTATTCAACAAATGATGGAAGGGATCTCTTCCTATGTTCTACTAGCGGTTCCGCTGTTTATCTTTGCAGCTGACATTATGTCTACAGGAAAAACATCGCAACGGCTATTAGACTTTGTTGGAGCGTTTGTCGGTCATTTACGTGGAGGTTATGCGATTACAACGGCCGCTGCTTGTACTTTGTTTGGTTCGATTTCAGGTTCCACACAAGCTACGGTTGTGGCAATTGGTAAGCCCATGCGTAAAAGGCTTTTATCAGTAGGTTACAAAGATTCGAGTGCGATCGCTTTAATTATTAATGCGAGTGATATTGCTTTATTAATCCCGCCAAGTATCGGGATGATCATTTACGCCTTAGCTGCACCGAGAGTGTCAGTAGGGGATTTATTCATTGCTGGTATCGGACCAGGTTTACTTATTTTCGGGATGTTTGCGATTTATAGTTACATCCATGCAAGAATTTACAACATTCCAAAAGCATCAAAGCAGTCGTGGAAAGAACGGTACAAAGTAACCGTAAAAGCTCTGTTTCCACTTGGATTTCCCGCTATTATTGTCGGTGGGATTTACTTTGGAATTTTTAGTCCAACAGAAGCTGCGGCTATTTCGGTTCTCTATGCTCTCATTTTAGAACTATTAATCTTTCGTACGATTAAGTTGCCGGATGTACCGAAAATTGCTCTTTCTACAGGACTTGTCACATCGGCCGTTTTTATTCTAGTGGCTGCAGGCCAGGCCTTCTCATGGTTAATTTCACGGGCAAGAATTCCACAAATGTTCTCAGAAGCCGTACTTGGAGCAGATCCAACAGCGTTACAAGTGTTAATCATCGTCGCGATTTTCTTCTTCATTGGTTGTATGTTTGTCGATCCGATTGTTGTGATTTTAATTTTAACACCGATCTTTTATCCGGTTGCGATGCAAGCGGGTGTGGATCCGATTCACTTAGGAGTTGTTATTGTATTCCAAGCCGCTTTAGGGTCAGCAACGCCACCGTTTGGGGTCGATATCTTTACCGCCAGTGCGGTCTTTAATAAATCGTATTTGGATGTCATTCGAGGAACACCACCGTATATTATTATGCTTCTGGTCGCGTCGGTGTTAATCATACTATTTGAGGAAATCTCACTTTTCTTATTGTAGAGTGAGACTCCTAAAATATAAATTTATAAAAAAAAGGGGGAATTTGATGTTTTTTAAAAAAAGAAATTGGAAAGCAATCGCATTAGCTGGAGCTGTGACGTTAGGACTTGCGGCGTGTGGAAGTGAAAGTGCTGGCGGAGATGGAACATATAACTGGCAGTTCGTAACAGAAGAAGTCCAAGGTCAAGTTCAATATGAGTATGCTGCTGAATTCGCTGAATTGCTTAACGAAAAATCAGATGGTCAAATTAACATTGATGTATTTGAGTTTGGTCAACTTGGTAGTGAGGTGGATCAAGTTGAGCAACTTCAAGATGGAATCGTCGAATTTGCGATTGTATCGCCAGGATTTACAGGTGGTATGGTAGCGGAAGGTCAAGTTTTTGCCCTGCAATTCCTTTTCCCAGATGATCAAGAAAAAACACAAGAAATCTTAAACACAAGTGAAGCACTACACTCACATCTTGCCGGCATGTACGAAGCCCACAACATTAAGCCACTTGCTTTCTTTACAGAAGGTGCGATGCAATGGACAGGAAGCCGTGAGCTTAGAACTCCTGCTGACTTTACTGGTTTCAAAATGCGTACACAAGAGTCACCTTTAATTATGGAATCATACCGTGCATACGGTGCAGATCCATCACCTTTAAGCTGGTCTGAATTATATACGTCACTTGATCGTGGTGTCGTAGATGGTCAAGAAAACCCAATCTTCTTTATTGAAGATGCATCTTTCCATGAAGTACAAGATTATATGACTATTTCAAATCATAATAACTATGTCGCGATGACGACGGTTAACCCGACGTTCTACAATGAACTTCCAGATGATATTCGTGCGTTAATTGATGAAACGGTTGAGGAGATGCAACCACGAGTATTTGAAATGCAAAAAGAAATGAACGAAAGCCTACTTGATTCAATTATTAATAACACAGATAACCCAACTGAAGTCATTGAATTAACGGAAGCTGAGCGTGAAGAATTCCGTGCTCTAGCTATACCAGTTCGTGATTTCTTCCGTGATGAAGTAGTTGGTGATAAAGGTCGCGAAATGCTAGAATTACTAGAGCAAGAAATTGCGGCACACGAATAAGAAAAAATAATAAATGGCTTACTGTTAAAAGCGTTAGGACTTGAAAAGGAGTCCCAACGCTTTTTTATTTTGAAAAATTTGGGTATTATACTATTGATTGTATGTTAGTATTAGTGTACTATTTAATTAATACAGTAATACAAGGAGGCAATAATATGAATGCATGGCTTCATTTATTAAAGAAAGAATTTCGCTTAGGGTTAACAGCTTTTTTAGTTCCGATTATTACGTATTTGGTTTTAACAGGGGTCGCTGCCTATATTGGCTCACGTAATGGTTTTAGCTGGGAAGCAGTTGTAGGTGTTTCGATCTTTGCCATAGGGCTTCAAGTGTTTTATGTACTTTATTATTTGTTAAATAGCTTGCAGGTAGAAAGAAAAAAGCTTCATCTCTGGATTCATACTCCTATGCCTGGATATGGCTTGTTGTCGGCAAAGATAGCAGCAGGTTTGATTTCGATGATCATGACATTGCTTCTTACAGGGGTCACCTTAATGGTTGCGGTCCATCAATCTCCTACCATATCTGAACAGGTTAAAATGGTACAGTTAGCAGATATGAGTCTTTTAGGTGGTATACATTTGATTTTATTTGCTGTAAGCCTTGCTGTGCTATTTATCTTTTTTTGGATAGTTTTCTTGTTATTTAACAGAAACCTAGGTTCCTTTGTCAGCTTTCTATCGACGTTTGTACTATTTATTGGAACGACGAGTGTATATAACTGGTTTAAAGAATCGATTGTCTATGAAAAGCTAACGAGTTGGGGCGAAATTCAGTTTTCAGGGATCGCTGAAAGTGTAAGTATTGAGGCGAGTATGGAAAGTGGTACAGAGGTGATAACGGAAGTGGGGACTTTTAGCCTTTTTGCTGGCGCCTACTTGTTTGAGACAGTTGTTGCATTGATTCTATTCTTTGCCGCTTGTTGGATGCTTGACCATAAAGTTGAGGTGTAATACATGACAGATACTTTTCAATCATCACAGCCTATTTATAGTCAATTAGCTGATCGAATCAAAAAGCAAATTTTAAGGGGAGAGTTAAAATCTGGTGATAAGCTACCATCCGTTCGTGAAATGGGCATTCTCGTGAGTGTAAATCCGAATACCGTTCAACGTACGTACCGTGAGTTAGAAGGGGTAGGTATCGTTGAAACCAAGCGAGGTCAAGGAACGTTTGTGACAGAAAGAGAGGAGATTTTCACTATGATGCGTGAGCAGCTTAAGCAAGAAGGAATCTCACAGTTTGTTAAAGGAATGCATGAAATGGGCTATTCGAACGAAGAAATTGCAGCAGGTCTCCAAGCCTTTTTGAAAAATGAAAGTGAGGGGAAAAAATGATCGCCTTTAATCAAGTAACAAAGAAGTTTATGAATAAATTTGCCCTTAGAGATGTTAATCTAGAATTACGCATAGGAAAAATTATCGGTCTTGTAGGTGAAAATGGAAGTGGAAAATCGACTACGCTAAAATTAACGGCTGGCCTCGCTCAACCTTCAAAAGGGACGGTTACAATCAATGGAGTGAAGGCCAATCGTTTAGCGAATCAAGTTGCTTATCTTTCCGAGCTCGATGTCTACTACGGGTTTTATAACGTTGGACAGACGATTGATTACTATGCCACTCAATTTCCTGATTTTAATAAAGAGAAAGCGGAAGAAATAAGGAGATTCATGAATATAGACCGTGACTCAAAGCTTAAACATTTGTCTAAGGGAAATCGTGGCCGCTTGAAGATTGTTCTCACTCTTGCTCGCGAAGTACCGATTATTTTAATGGATGAGCCGCTTTCCGGCCTTGATCCAATGGTGAGGGAGTCAATCGTAAAAAGTTTAATTTCCTTCATTGATCTCCAAAGACAACTAGTACTCATTACGACTCATGAAATTAAAGAAATTGAAGCTATTTTAGATGAAGTAGTCCTCATTAAAGATGGGGGCATTGTTGGACACCGAAACGTTGAACAGCTTCGTATTGAAGAAAACATGGGAATTGTTGAATGGATGACCAAAATCTATCAATAACAGTTGTACTTTTTTTGATCTGAATTCAGGTTTCTTATATAAAGGCTGTTAAGTCGATGAAGCCACTGAAGAAGGTAATTACCAACCTTTTTCAGTGGCTTCGTGACTTAATGGGATCTTTTTTCTTGTAAAATTCGTACAATTTCATCCCTTAACTTAAGGATCCCCATTGACAACTATCCCAATATAATGATAGTTTAGTTGAGTACTTTATTATATTAGTGATTTAGCAAGTTAAAGGATTTGGAGAGGATTTTTATGAATGCAGTTTTAGTAGCTGTTCTTGTGATGTTAATTTTGAGCTTAGTGCGGGTACATGTCGTTATCGCACTAGCAATCGGTGCACTAGTTGGAGGTCTGTTAGGAGGATTGGGCTTTGACCAGACGATAAGCGTGTTTACCGCTGGCTTAGGAGGCAGTGCAACAGTCGCTCTTAGTTATGCTTTGTTAGGAGCATTTGCTGTAGCGATCGCGCGCACAGGTTTACCTGAGGTGATGGTGAACTGGGTGGTAAAACTAGTCGGAAAAAAGGGAGATACGAGAAAAAAAGCTCTATCAAAAGCACTTATTTTCTTTTTACTAGCAATCGTTTCTTGTTTCTCGCAAAATGTCGTTCCAATTCATATCGCTTTTATTCCGATTCTTATTCCACCGATTCTAAAAATCTTAAATGAGTTGGGTGTGGACCGTCGGGCGATTGCGACGATTTTAACATTTGGTTTAACGGCACCATATATTTTCTTACCATATGGGTTTGGTGCGATATTCCACGGAATTATTGCTGATAATATGGATGAAAATGGCCTTATAGTAGAGCTATCTATGATCCCTAAAGCAATGGCATTGCCTACAATTGGCCTTGTGATTGGTTTACTCATTGCGGTTCTTGTTACGTACCGTAAAAATCGAGTCTATGAAGATCGCGCCATTGTAGGTGCGCGTAAAGAAAAGCAAGTGTATACAAATTGGTCGATTATCTCGGCGCTGCTTTCAATTGTTGCGACTCTTGTTGTTCAGACGCTCTCTGATTCAATGATTGTAGCTGCTTTAGCAGGGCTTGTTGTTCTTCTAGTTAGTGGGTCACTGAAATGGAAGGAAGCAGATGATGTGGTGACAGAAGGAATGAAGATGATGGCGTTTATCTCCTTTGTCATGTTAGCAGCTTCTGGATTTGCGGCAGTTATTCGTGAGACAGGACATGTCGACTTACTCGTTAGACAAACGTCTAATATTGTTGGAGAAAGTCAAGCTGCGGCTGCGTTACTGATGCTTGTAATCGGATTGTTTATCACAATGGGGATTGGTTCTTCTTTTGCAACGATTCCAATCATTGCAACGCTATTTGTTCCACTTGGGATGGCGGCTGGATTTTCACCAGTAGCGATTATTGCTTTAATTGGAACAGCGGGTGCGTTAGGAGATGCAGGTGCTCCTGCCTCTGATAGTACGCTAGGACCAACAGCTGGTTTGAATGCTGATGGTCAGCATAACCACATTTGGGATACATGTGTACCGACTTTTGTGCATTTCAATATTCCGTTGTTTATCTTTGGTTGGATGGCAGCGATGTTTTTATAATAGGTTTAAAAGCGTATTGGATGTTTAACATCTGATACGCTTTTTGGCGCATTGTGATCCTATACTGGCTATCATCTAAACGTTCTTTCCTGAGTTTTGACTCTAAAAAAAGGGGTATGTAAGTAATAGGAACTTCAAATTAATTACCAAAAATTTCAAAAAAAAACGAAACTTTTTAAATCGTTCACTCGTCTAATAGATAGAGATAAAATAAGGTGGGGTTTCGTTATGAAAAAGTCGGTGCTAGGGTGTTTGTTTTTAGTGGTTCTCCTTCCTGCATGTCACGATAATAAAGTGAATGAAAATGAAATTTTGTCTATTTATGATGATTTTCTTCATCATGTCACGGAATTATTTGCGTATCATACATTTGAAGAGGATGTTTACTTTAACGAAAAATATCATACAGAAGAATCGATTCGAACGTTACTTGATCCTTTTATGACGGATGACGGGATTAATCAAATGCTAGAGGATTTATATATGGAAGAAGATAATCGCTTTGTCTATCGAGAAGATTTTCAATCGTACTTAAGGAATAGTCAAACAAGGGAATCTTCTTATTACGATATCACACGCCAAACGGTTTTTAATCCTGGACTACGGATGTTAAGAAATGATTTACAGGTCATAGAAGAAGCGGAGCACATTGAATTGACGGCGGTTGCGGTTCCTGTTCAATTTTATTCAGAAGAAAGTACATATGGGGTTAGTCAATTTGGACAACTTGGTTACCCAGCAGTGGACCATCTTAGTTTAACAGTAACCATGGTGAAAGAAGAGGATGGATATTTCATACAGCATGTAGAGATACAGTCTTAATCAAACGTTTGCTTAAGACTCATCCATACATGAAAAACCGCTAAGCATTCAACTTAGCGGTTCTTTATTAGGCTACTTTTTCAGGGACACGATTTCGACTTCTGTTCACTGCACTATAAATTCTCGTTGAAAGAATAGCTGCAAAAATCGTTAAGATAATATCTTTCACAGCGGGTGCAGCCATCCAAGTCCAAACGATTTGATAGCTGACAGCTTCAAGCCCAGCGAGTAATTGAAAGGCGAAATACATATAATGAGTACCGAGGACGTAATTGATCACAAGTCCAGCAAAACAAGCTAGTAAAAAGGTTAATAAGTTCTTTTCTTTTCTTTTTTCAATAATAAGGCCAGTGACATAAGCTACTAAGATAAAAGAAAGGAGAAAGCCAAAAGTTGGGCTAATGAGTGTTCGGAGTCCACCTGAAAACTGGGCGAACACAGGAAAGCCTACGAGTCCAACTAATAAATAGACAATCATCGCTAAAGAGCCAAACCGGCGTCCAAGTAGTGCGCCAGCAAGAATGGCAAATAGAGTTTGCAGGGTTATAGGGACGGAACCGATGACAAGGAAAGATGTAAGGTTTGCACCGATCGCCATTAAAGCTGCGAACATAGCAACAAGCACAAGATCGACTGTTCGTAATTTAGATTTCAATATGTTCACCTCTATGTATTTTGTAAGTTAACAATAGGATAGTAAGAATAGGTAATAATGTCAACGTTTTTATATTTAAGGTTTACATTGGCTGTGATGGTGTACATTGCTTTCATATTCGGTCTATAATGGAATATACTTGTAAGGTTAAGCGAAAAGGAGGAATGAAGATGGTTGAACGTCCTGCGGGATTTTGGATCAGACTGGGAGCAAGTATCCTTGATGGTTTATTAATTAGCGGAACCCTGTTTATTTTAGCGGCATTACTCGGTTTTGATGGAACAGCGCGAGATGGTTTGGATGCTATTTTAAATTTACTTTATGGTTTGCTCTTACCTGTCCTATGGTATGGTTATACGGTTGGAAAGAGATTATGTGGAATCAGAATTGTCAAGATGGATGGAACCAATGTGGGAATTGGTACGATGTTACTACGCGTGATCGTAGCCGGTTTCGTTTACGTCATTACGCTAGGGATTGGCGTGATTGTCAGTGCTTTCATGATTGCTTTTAGAAAAGATAAACGCAGTATTCATGACCTACTTGCGAAAACGTATGTCACATACGAGAAACCTGAAGCCGCTAACCCTTACCAAGAAGCATAAAAAAAAGACTGACTCCTTTGCCGAGCTATTTAGGCTTTTGGGGATCAGTCTTTTTTTGTGTTTTCTTTGATCGCCTGAAAAGGAAAATCAAAGGTAGAAAAGCTAGGATATGCGAAGTGACTAAGCATTTGACTTCGGCTGAAATCCAGCTTTCCCTTCATTATTTTACAGATTCTTTTAGTTGCTTACCTGCTTTAAAGGCAGGAGTTTTAGTTGCTGCTATATCAATCTCTTCACCAGTTTGTGGGTTACGTCCTTTTCTAGCGGCACGTTCACGGACTTCAAAATTACCAAATCCAATTAATTGAACAGTTTCCCCTTTGGACAATGATTCTGCAATTAATTCAAATACTGCATTGACAGCGTTTCCGGCATCTTTTTTCGTTAGTTGTGTACGTTCAGCGACTGCTTGTACCAGTTCCGTTTTGTTCATCCCTGTCATCTCCTCATTTAAATTAGTTAACCAAGTTAACCGTGCTTTCTGCTACCATCATCTCCAGAATCTATTCTTTTATACGTCTAAGATAAGAAATGATTCTACAATTCTTTATTGATCTACCGTTTGATGCTTTTGTTGATAGAGAGTCGCATTAATTTCGCCACCAATCACAAGGATGATTCCCGTTAAGAAAAACCATAACATGAGAATGATCACCCCACCAAGGCTTCCATAGGTCGCTGTGTAGTTTCCAAAATTGCTTACGTAACTAGAAAAAGCAAGCGAAATAATTTGCCAGCCGACCGTTGCGGTCACAGCCCCAACGGTGACTTGTTTAAAAGTCAAAGGGATATTCGGAGCAATTCGGTAAAGCACCATTAAAACAAAAGTCATAAGCCCAATCCCAATAATCCAGCGTAATGTGTTTAACACATTGGCCGTTTCGTGTGGGAGGTAAAAATAGGTTTCTAGTGTTTCAATAATGACGTGACCAAAAACAGGAAGCAGTAGAGTAACGACAATGACAATGATCATCGCAATCGTCAATAAGATCGAAAGCAATCTTAATCTAACAAAATGACGTGTCTCCTCAATGTTGTAAGAGCGGTTCACAGCTCTAATAAGAGCATTCATCCCGTTTGAAGCGGACCAAATGGTTGCGAGGATACCAAACGATAGTAAGCCGCCCTGAGGTTCAGATATCACTTCAAGAACCGTCGTGGATAAAATGTCTGCGAGCCCTTCAGGAATATAATCATTCATAAATGAGTGAACGGTATTAAGATCAAAACGAAAATATGGGATCAGAGCTAATATGAAAATTAATAAAGGGAAAATCGAAAGCATGAAATAGTAGGCAAGTGTAGCTGCCCAATCAGGAATGGGGTCTGTTTTTAACTTAGTGATAAATATTTTCAAAAATGAAGATGTGTTCATGTAAACTCTCCTTTCTGTTTTACGTATACCCATATTTTTCACTTTGTGAAACTCGTGTATAATAAAATGTTAGAGGTGTCTTTATCTTTTACCTTTTTGATGAAACGAAACATAAGGAGTTGTCAGTGATGTACCGCGCCAATGAACCGAAATTTTTATGGGTTCTTTTATTTATTTTAACGATTACATATGCTTATGCTTTTGAAAATCCCATTCTGACATATGTAGCTTACGGACTTTCTTTTCTTTTTTTCACGGCGATGACACTTAGCTATCAAGTAGAAGTGAGAGAGCGTGATTTAGTCCGCACCATTTCGGTGTTCGGGTTTCCCATTAAAAAACAAATCATTCAAGCCGATGAAATGGAAAAGTTTGAGATCATTGAAGTAGGAGATCGTCAAATTGTCCTGCTTTATTTAAAAAAGAAAATGAGAATCAAGCTACACCGTTTTTCACCTGATGGGTTACCTGAGTCTCTAGCAACCTTTGCCACAGAAAATAACATTCCGAAAATAGAAAAAGGCAGTCGTTAAAAACAAACTGAAAGTCCAATCACTCTTAGTTAATGGTTGGACTTTTTATTTGTTCTAGCAAAACAGAAGAAGAGGAGATGTCCGCTTTAACGACTTCTTTCATCGTATGCAGAGCTCTTTGATTAATTTCATTTGTGTGTGAGGCTACACAATCTGACGGGATGAATAACGAGTATTTTCTCATATAAGCATCGTTTGCTGTAAATTGCACACACATATCGCCTGTGACCCCTGTAAGAATAAGGGAATTAACGTTTAAGTGAGTGAGCAATAGGTCAAGCGGTGTAGCGAAGAATCCGGAATATTGAGGTTTTAAAATGAAATAATCATCTTCATCTGGTTTCATCATTTCAGCAAGTGGTTTCCCTCTGACCTCTTCTTGCAAACAGTGGGACACGAGATGGCGAAAATCAGATTGCCACCTACCATAATTATCGTTGACATAAATAACGGGGACACCTAGTTTTTTTATTTGTTTTTTTAATAGAGCAACATGGTGAGCTGCTTCAAGCGCATGAGGCAATAGATCAACACCGCTTGGGAATTCTAAATCATTAATCAAATCAATCATTAGTAAAGCATACCGTGGTGTAGTGATCATAGACATTAAAACTCCTTTTTCATAAGCAAGAACTTAAAACTTGGTGAAATGGTCGTATGAGATAAGTTGTTTTTGAATGAAGTCAAATCTTTTTCTTAACCCATTCAGTGAAAGAAGAAAGAGCCTTTCTAGCTACGTTTCCTGTTGCTATTACCATACCCAAACAAATGAGTAAAATAAACCAAACTTTCTTCTCATGAAATTGGAAAAATGTTCGAATAATAAGAAAAAAGGAGATTCGTAACAATTGTTCGATATGTTATGATAAACAAAAAGATTAGATACCATACGCTTGATTAGGTGGAGGGAGTTTTAAAGATGAATGATAAAGCAGTTGAAGTGTTGCAAATTATAGAGAGTAACGGTCGAGTGACTGTACCGACACTTGCCAAAATGGTAGACGCAACAGAAGAAGAAGTGAACCAACTATTAAAGCAATTAGAGGACGATAAAGTGATCTTAAGTTATTCGGCTGTTATTGATTGGAGCAAAGTAAATAAACAAGAAGGTGTAACAGCGATGATTGACGTGAAAGTCACACCACAACGTGGAGTAGGGTTTGATGAAGTAGCTGAGCGCATTTACCGCTTTCCGGAAGTGAAAGCTCTTTACTTAATGTCAGGGGCTTATGATCTGCAAGTGGTGATTGAAGGGAATACGATGACAGAGATTGCTCGTTTTGTCTCTGAAAAGCTTTCTACCATTGATACCGTCATTTCAACGACAACTCATTTTCAATTAAAGAAATATAAGCATGATGGTGTCGTGTTTGATCAAGGAGAAGAAGATCATCGAATTGTGGTGACTCCGTAATGACTGAAGTGAAATTGAATCGACGTTTATCTGAACGTGTACAAAACATCAAACCATCTGGTATTCGCAGATTTTTTGATCTAGCTTCTAAAATGGATAATATCATCTCTTTAGGGGTGGGGGAACCAGATTTTGTTACACCTTGGAATGTTAGAGAAGCGAGTATCTCTTCTTTAGAAAGAGGATTTACGGCTTATACGGCCAATGCAGGTTTATTAGAGTTAAGAAAAGAAATTACCAATTACATGAGCAAGAGATTCTCGGTTGACTATAATCCGGAAACGGAAGCGCTTGTTACAGTTGGGGCGAGTGAAGCGATTGATATTGGAATGAGGGCCATTTTAAATGAAGGCGATGAAGTTATTATTGTAGAACCGAGCTTTGTATCCTACGTTCCACTTGTTCAAATGGCTGGAGGTGTGGCTGTTTCGATTGGCACGATTAAGGAAGATCAATTTAAAGTATCTGCTGATCAAATTGAAGCAGCGATTACACCGAAGACAAAAGCACTCATGCTTTGTTTTCCCAATAATCCAACGGGAGCGACAATGAACGGGAAAGAAATGCAAGAAATCGCTGATTTGGCTGAGCGTTATGATTTGCTTGTTTTTTCCGATGAAATTTATGCAGAACTAAGCTATGATGAGGATCATGTTAGCTTTGCTTCGCTTCCTAATATGAAAGAAAGAACGATCTTAATCTCTGGTTTTTCTAAATCGTTTGCGATGACAGGTTGGCGCTTAGGTTTCGTTCTAGCCCCTCCAGACTTGCTTGCTGCGATGTTGAAGCTCCATCAGTACAGTTTAATGTGTGCCCCTTCTATGGCTCAATACGGAGCGCTTGAGGCTTTAAAGAGTGGCATGGATGATATTGAACGAATGAAGCAATCCTATAAACAAAGAAGAAACTATATCGTCAAATCATTTGGCGAAATCGGATTACCTTGTCACACTCCAGGTGGAGCTTTTTATGCCTTTCCATCAATTGAGAAGACAGGACTTACGTCAGAAGAATTTGCAGAAAGACTTTTACTTGAGGAACGGGTAGCTGTTGTTCCAGGACATGTGTTTGGAGAAGGTGGCGAAGGACACATTCGTTGTTCCTATGCGACTTCAATGGATAACTTAGAGCAGTCAGTAGAACGAATTGGACGATTTTTGAAGAAGATTAAGTAAACGAGATAGTCAGTTCGCCCCTTCATATCGATTTTGCAGCGTAATTGTTTTGCGGTATGTTGTTTGAAAGGGAAGCTAAAAAAAATAAGCCTCCGCCAGAATGAAACCATGCTGATTGGGAAGCAGGTTCATTCATTCTTAAGCCTATTAGATGGCTTTTGGCAAAGGCCTAGATAAAAAAATTGGCAAGAGCAATGGCTCTTGCCTTTATTCGTAGGGGGAATACGATTGTAATAACCATTATGGTCATCTATCTGAAATATATACATAATCATCAGAAAATAGTTAAATTTGTTTTCAGAAGAGAAAAACGGTAAAATTTTTTAAAGGTTATGATATGTTGGAAGGTGTGAACGAAATGAGTATAGATCGTATTCGTCAAGAGAACCCATTGGTCCATTGTATGACCAATGTCGTTGTTACCAATTTTACGGCTAATGGCTTGCTTGCTTTAGGGGCTTCTCCTGTTATGGCTTATGCAAAAGAGGAAGTAGCCGATTTGGCAAGGATAGCGGGTGCATTACTTCTTAATATCGGAACGCTGTCTTCTGAACAAATAGACAATATGGTTGTCGCTGGACAAGCTGCAAATCAAGCTGGTGTACCTGTTGTTTTAGATCCAGTAGGCGCGGGGGCTACAACCTTTCGAACAGACATGAGTAAACGTTTATTGGAACAAGTTAAGATTAGTGTGTTACGAGGTAACGCAGGGGAAATTGCATCGTTAATGGGTGTGGAGGCTTCTGTCAAAGGTGTCGATGGTTCGATGGATGGGGATAAAATCGAGGTAGCTAAACAGGCTGCCAAGCAATTTAAGTGCATCTGTGTCCTAACAGGAGAGACAGACATTGTAACAGATGGAACGAGCGTCCACAGTCTTCATAATGGCCACCCGTGGTTAACAAAAGTAGTCGGAACTGGCTGTTTATTAGGGGCTGTCATTGGGGCATTTGTGGCTGTCAGACGTCATGATATGATCCATGCTGCAGCAGACGCGGTTGCTTACTTTGGGATTGCGGGTGAGCAAGCATTTCAGCAAACAAATGAAGAAGGAATTGGATCCTTCCAGCAAGCGTTTTTAAATCAACTATTTTCATTAACGGATCAACAAGTTGAACAGCTACGTCGGAATCAGGCGTAAAGAACAGAAAGAGGGAATATCATGAGCGAAACATTTTCGTTTAACGTTTTACCAAGTTTTTTAAAAGAAGCATTAACCGAGCAAGGAGTCAGTGAACCAACGGACATCCAAGCTAAAATGATACCAGAGGCGTTACAAGGTCAAAGCTTAATTGCAAGGTCGCAAACGGGAACCGGAAAGACACTTGCTTTTTTATTACCAGCTTTAGCAAAGATAGAAAAAGATAAAAAAGGCTTACAGGTCGTTGTGTTAGCACCAACTCAGGAGCTTGCGATGCAAGTCGTAGAAGTAGCCAAAAGTTTAACGAAGAATGAACCGATTGAAGTGGGTTCTTATATCGGTGGCGCGAATATTAAACGCCAAGTTGAAAAGCTAAAAAAACAAAAGCCACAGCTGGCAATTGGAACACCAGGACGGTTGCTTGAGTTAATTGAAATGAAAAAACTTAAACTTCATGAGGTCCAAGTGGTAGCTGTTGATGAAGCGGATCGAATGATGGCGGAGCATTCATCTTGGGAAGCGACGATGCAAATTGCCAAGCGCGCAGGACGTGATACTCAATTTTTATTCGTATCAGCTACGATTCCAAAAGATTTTGCGCAGCAAGTGGCAGATGCTGCTCCATTCGTTGTGGAATTACAAGCTGAAGGGGGCTTAGTAAATACAGAATCAGTCGACCACCTTTTTATTCGAGTTGATGAAAGAGACAAAATCGATGTAGCAAGGCGCTTAATTCACGCTGAGAACATTGAAAAAGGCATTGTCTTTGTGAACCAGTTAGATAAAGTAAGTGAAACAGCTGAGAAGTTTTCATATAAAGGAATTAAAACACTCGCCCTATCATCGGAGCAATCCAAGCATGAGCGCGAACATGCCTTAAAATCATTCCATAAAGGAGAAACGCACATTCTAGTTGCAACGGATGTGGCGGCGCGCGGTCTGGATGTCGATGACGTAACTCATATTATCCAATTAGATCCACCTGCTAGTCCAGATAGCTATTTACACCGTGCGGGTCGTACAGGAAGAATGGGGAAAAGTGGGTCAGTCATCACCTTTATTGATCGAAAAGACGAATACAAGCTTGATAAATACCGCAGAGATCTTAAAGTGAAGTTAGAAGAACGTATTTTAGCTCGTGGAAAATTAAATAGTAAATAATGGAAAAAAACCGCTAAAGGCTTAGCGGTTTTTTGTATGGAGTAGTTTCTTTTGTAACGGTGCAACACCAGTGAATTCAAGAAAAAAAATAATTCTCATTAAGCCGAATCGCTTGATTTTATTGGTTTTAATTAGTTGAAAATGAGGTATAACTACAAGGAGCCCATAGACAATTTTGCGTTAATGCAATAATTGTGTTAAAATTAAAAGGTTAAAAATTATCTAGGAGATGTATGTATATGTCAAATTATGAAGTAGGCAGTATTGTAGAAGGAAAAGTTACTGGCATCAAGCCGTTTGGTGCGTTCGTAGCACTTGATGAGAAAAAACAAGGATTAGTTCATATTTCAGAAGTAGCACACGGATTCGTTAAGGATATCAACGATGTTCTTAAAGTTGGAGACGAAGTGAAAGTGAAAATTATGAATGTTGAAGAGGAGTCAGGTAAAATCTCACTTTCTATCCGTGCAACGCAAGAAGCTCCAGAGCGTCCAGCTCGTCCGGCTCACAAGCCACGTCCTGCTGGCAACGCTGGTGGTGGCGGTGGACGTAAGCCACAACCACAAAAGCAACAACAACAAGGATTCAACACGTTAGAAGATAAGCTTAAAGAATGGTTAAAGCAATCTAACGAAATCCAAGCAGACTTAAACAAGCGCGCTAAGAAATAAGGAAAAAGCACCCGTTATGGGTGTTTTTTTTTACCTATCGATCGGGTTGAGAAAATCCTTACTGAATTGTCTCAAAAGTTAGAGGGAATCAGGTTTTTTTTGCAACAATACGAAAATCACTGTGACTTCTAAAATATAATGCCATATATTAGCGACTTCTCTTTTATTGGTGACTTTTCACTAAATCTCAGCAACTTTTTAATATTTATAGCAAGCTGGCTCTTGTTTTTAGCTACTTTTGTTTTATGAACAAGAAGGGACGTTACGATCGGCAAGCCTGACGCCACAGCGTATTTTTAATAAAGAAAGGCCTAACTCAAAAGGGAGTTAGGCCTAAGCCATCATATTAACGTTGTGTTTCTGGAACACGTTCAAGCTCTTCATCTGGCTTGAATAAAATGGAAATACAATATAGACCTGCTAAACCAACTAGGGCATAGATAACACGTGAGAAAGCTGCTGCTTGACCACCGAAAATGGCTGCAACAAGGTCAAAACGGAAGAAACCGATAAGTCCCCAGTTGATTGCACCAATAATCGCTAGAACTAATGCTGTACGTTGAATACCGCTCACAATATTCACCTCCAGTTATGGTTTTAGTCATTTTTAAATGACCTAGACAACTCTTGAAAATCGGTTTCGATTTCCTGAAATGTCCGTACACAACTCTAATTGTTGTGTCTCACCCATTATCATGGTTAGAAACGTTTGAAAATATGCATGAGATTCAAGTGCCAATCGTTTACATTTACAGATGTATTGGTAATAATAATAAAGAAGGTATACGAGGAGGAATAGCAATGGATCCATTTGTATTTCAAAACCCAACGAAATTAATCTTTGGCAAGGGCCAAAATGAAGCACTCGTAAATGAGGTAAAAAGTTATGGCAACAACGTTCTTCTTGTTTATGGCGGTGGAAGCATAAAGAGGAATGGATTATATGATCTCGTTGTAAGCAAGCTGAAAGAGGCCGGTGTCAACATTACTGAGCTAGCTGGAGTCGAACCGAACCCACGCTTAACAACGGTACATAAAGGAATTGAGCTTTGTCATCAACATCAAATCGATCTCGTTTTAGCTGTCGGCGGAGGAAGTGTAATTGACGCCTCAAAAGCGATTGTAGTAGGGGCAAAGTATGATGGTGACATATGGGATGTTATTACGAAAAAAGCAGAACCAACTGAGGCTCTTCCGTTAGGGGCGGTCTTAACGCTAGCAGCAACGGGTTCAGAAATGAATTCTGGCTCTGTTGTAACCAATTGGGAAATTAACGAAAAATTAGGGTGGAGCCATCCTTTGGCATTCCCTAAATTTTCAATTCTTGACCCGAAAAATACGATTTCCGTTCCAACGGATCAAACGGTATATGGCATCGTTGATATGATGAGTCATGTCATTGAAGCCTATTTCCATAAAGCCGATCATACCCCTTTACAAGATCGCATTATGGAATCGATTTTACTAACGGTTATGGAAACGGCTCCGAGATTACTTGAGGATTTAGAAAATGAAAATCTAAGAGAAATCATCCTTTATTGCGGAACGATGGCTCTTAACGGAATTACACAAATGGGATTACGCGGGGATTGGGCTACGCATAATATGGAACATGCGGTCTCAGCCGTTTATGACATTCCTCATGCTGGAGGCCTGGCTATTCTATTCCCTCACTGGCTTCACCACACACTAAATGAGAGAATTAGCCGCCATGTTCAACTTGCGACAAGAGTTCTTGGAGTAGATCCTGCAGGGAAAACGGAGGAAGAGGTTGCTCTTGAAGGCATTGAAAAGTTATCAGCCTTCTGGACATCACTTGGTGCACCGAATCGTTTAGCTGATTATGACATTGACCGTAGTCAAGTAGAACGAATGGCTGACCTTGCGTCTAATCGCGGAGTATTTGGTAACTTCAAACCATTAACAAAAGAGGATGTAACAGAAATTTTAACGGCAGCCCTTTAAAGTAGGCGAGAGGACCAAGTAGTTGGTCCTCTCGCCTATTTGATCAGCTAAAAAGGCAGAAAACCTTTAAATTGCCTTTTTTAATTAAAAGGCGAGCTTGATTCTTTCTGCCTCTTTCGATAAAGTGAAGAAGGAGAATCTCATATTAAGGTATGGAGGATGAAATCATGGAAAAAGTACGTTTTGACTACACAAAAGCATTAACATTCTTTAATCAACACGAAATTGACTATATGCAAGGGGCAGTTACAGCTGCACATGAAGCATTACATAACGGAACAGGGGCAGGTAGCGACTACCTAGGGTGGATTGACCTTCCGAAAAATTATGATCGTGAAGAATTTGCTCGAATTCAAGCGGCGGCCGAAAAAATCCAAAGTGATTCCGATGTCTTACTCGTAATCGGAATTGGCGGATCTTACTTAGGGGCTCGAGCAGCGATTGAAGCTTTAAATCATACGTTTTATAACAACCTTTCAAAAGAAGAGCGTAAAACCCCTCAAGTATTCTTTGTCGGTCAAAACATTAGCTCAACGTATTTAAAAGATCTTCTAAACCTGATTGAAGGCAAAGATATATCGGTTAATGTGATTTCTAAATCAGGTACAACAACAGAGCCAGCGATTGCGTTCCGTGTGTTCCGTGATTACTTAGAAAAGAAATATGGACAAGAAGAAGCTCGTAAACGTATTTACGCAACAACAGACCGTACAAAAGGTGCGTTAAAAACACTAGCTACAGAAGAGGGATATGAAACATTTGTTGTTCCTGATGATGTCGGTGGCCGTTTCTCTGTATTAACAGCAGTTGGGCTTTTGCCGATTGCCGTGAGTGGTCTTGATATTGAAGCCATGATGAAAGGGGCAGCTGCGGCTAGTGAAGATTTCTCTAACCCAAATCTTGCGGAAAACGAATCGTACCAATATGCTGCAGTTCGTAATGCTCTTTACAACAAAGGCAAAACAATTGAATTAATGGTTAACTATGAGCCTTCCCTTCACTTCGTATCTGAATGGTGGAAGCAATTATTTGGGGAAAGTGAAGGAAAAGATGGCAAGGGAATTTTCCCGGCATCTGTAGACTTTTCAACTGATCTTCACTCTATGGGACAATACGTACAAGATGGTCGCCGTGACTTAATGGAAACTATTATTAATGTCGATAAAGTACGTGAACATGTAACGATTGAAGAAGCTGCAAGTGACTTAGATGGTTTGAACTATCTTGCTGGTGAAACGATGGATTTCGTCAACAAAAAAGCGTTCCAAGGAACGATGCTTGCTCATACAGATGGAGGCGTACCAAACCTGATTGTGAATGTACCAGAACTAAATGAGTACTACTTCGGTTACTTAGTGTACTTCTTCGAAAAAGCGGTTGGCATTAGCGGATACTTATTAGGCGTGAATCCGTTTGACCAAGAAGGGGTAGAAGCTTACAAAAAGAATATGTTTGCTCTCCTTGGCAAGCCAGGGTTTGAAAAAGAAAAAGCAGAGCTAGAAGCTCGTTTGAAATAAGAAAGAAGACTGTTAAGAGTAGTGACTCTTAGCAGTCTTTTTTGTTCAGGGAAGCTGTACATAAAAAGACGCAGGCGAGACACACTAGTAGCAATCATACTGTGAAGTCACGAAAGGATGAGGGAGATGATTACTCTTCGATCTGCCGTTGAAGGGAAACAATTTAAATTAAAAGAATTAGAAGATAAACTGAAGCCTCTTGGATATGCGATCGGAGGAGGATGGGAATACGACCATGGATGTTTTGATTATAAAATTGATGAAGAAGAAGGGTATACATTCTTACGTCTTCCATTTAAAGCGGTCGATGGGGAGTTAGACCAAAGAGGAGTTACCGTTGAAATAGGCACTCCCTTTGTTTTAAATCATGTGTATCAAGAAGGGCTTGATGATAATCCAGATGTGTTTAACGGATTAGTTGGGATGAATTTAAATAGCTCTTTCAACCAGTTTCAAGAACCCGTTGATAAAGACAGCAATGTTGATCCTAAATACATGCCTACTGCACAGAGCTTAATTCAAGAGCTCGAACTTACTTTGTTGGACTAACAATGACAATTAATTGATCGTCCGTCTGAAGTTCAAGGGAAGCGGGTGGATGAATGAAAATCTGCTCGCCTCTTTTAATCCCTAAAGGCAGGTCGCCATTTTGATAAGCTTTAGGCCATACCTGAACAAAGGGTTCCCCGATTAAAGAGTGGTCTAAAGACCTGAAGGAAATTAAGCTCATTCGCTCAAATTCAAACAATTCTCTAATGACCTCACTTGTTTTAGGATGAAGAAGAGTCGAAGTCAAAAGATCTCCTGTAAGCAAGGTTGATATAATGCATGTGTCCGCTCCTGCACGCTTAGCGTTCGCCACTTGGTCTTTTGTCAGTAACTCCACGATTGTATACACAGAAGGATTTTGTCCCTTGACCGCAAGCGTGGTTAAAACCGAACGAGCATCGGCAGAGAATTCATTCGCTTGAGTATTAGCCGTAACCAAAACGACGGACGCGAGACCAATATTAGCTTGCTTCAAAACAGCATCTTCACTACTATTTCCTTTTACAAAATGAATGTTTTTATAAAATTTAGGGAGCTCTGTTAATGAATCGTCAATTAATACAATCTTCAGATGAGGCTTTTCTTTGTTGATCGTTGCGATGGTATGACGACTTCGTTCATTCCAACCAATGATGATCACATGCCCTTCACCGACAAAAGAAACATCTCCTTCTCTTGTCGATAGATTGATCTGAACAGCAGCCCCTGCAAACGAGGTAACTAGTAAGGTCATAAAGCCAACACCGACAAAAATAAGAAGAATCGCTAGCACTCTCGTCATCGTAGACTCTGGGACAAAATCACCATAGCCAACAGTTGAAACTGTAACAAAAGCCCACCAAATTCCATCAAACCAAGACGGAAATTTATTGGGTTCAAGAATATGAACAACCGCCCCCACGCTAACTCCTGTACTGATAACGGCAAAAGCCAATTTTACAACAAGAGGAATATGAGCTAATAACGTTCGAATGAGGATCCACTGAGACAACAGAACACCTCCCTTTTTGGACAAGTGAATACAATTAGTATAGCCAATTTCTTGCTCTAGCAATCCTAGCTTGTTATGATAGAAGATGAAATATGAATTAGGGGATTGGATACATGTCTACAATTGTCTTTGCCTTTGCTATTTTCTGTGGCTGGCTTGTCTTTGATATTGTTAAACATAAAAAAATTACGTTGGAGTCGGTTTTAAGCTCGCTTGTCGTAGCCGTTGTCGCAGGTATTTTTTGGTGGATATTAGAGTGGATTTTTTGAAAAAGTGGTGAATAATAGTACTTGTCACACGCGCTCGAAAGACATATAATAGAGTTACCGTTTAAACACGGGGCATTAGCTCAGCTGGGAGAGCGCTACGCTGGCAGCGTAGAGGTCATCGGTTCGATCCCGTTATGCTCCATTCTTAAAAAGACATGATTCTAAGAATCGTGTCTTTTTTGGTGTATTGTAAGCTAGCGATTGGAATTGGAGGAGCGGGGACATTAGGGCCGTAATTTGTGTGGAGTGTTGCTGTTTGGAGGAGAGCGGACATTAGGGCGGTAATTTATCTGACCTGCTGCTGTTTGGAGGAGGGAGGGACATCAGTGCCGTAATTTGCCTAACCTTACTGTTTGGGAGGAAGCGGACATCAGATCCGTTAATTGCTTGAAATGTGGCCATTTTGGAGGTTGAGCGGACATCAGATCCGTTATTTGCTCATCATTCAAAAAATTAGAACCGATTTAGAGCGAATAGCGGATCCTATGTCCGGGAAGCCCTTCAAAACGGAGGTTTTTTCAAAAATAGCGGATCCTATGTCCGCTTCGGCTTCTGTCTGGGGCTTAATCATTTAAGGAGATAGGTTCGCACCCGCTCTTGGCCACTTGCTACACGGAGAATTTGCAAGTTAACCAACTTATGTAAGATACGTCTAGCATGACGATCGCTGATTCTTAAGTGGGCACTAATTTCTAATGGAGTAATAGGACGGAGCAAGCGACGGGCATATCGAACAACTTCTGCTTCAAGTGAAGATAAGTGTGAGGGGGTATCAGTTGAGAGGAATTTTCCGATGAAAGCCAGAATAAGCTGTTGGCATTGTTTTGGCTCATGTTTAATCGATAGATAAGCTATAGGTAATAAGGTCCATCCATCAAGAGCCAATAAAGAATGGCGCCAGCATAAATCCTTAAACCTTCTTACATCAAGATCGCGTGCATGAGGCCCATAACCTTGAATTTCAATACAGCCTTTAGCATCCCCAGGTCGATAAGCGAGATCAAGATATCGGTAACCATTATTAAAATCTCGTACTTCCCACTCTGGGAACAAATGATCAAAATTTCCTACCGTCGGAAACCAGATGGAACGTAGAAATTCGATCGTGCCGTGACCAAGTCCTTTTTCTAGGATTTCTCGCCTCCTAGAATTCCTTTCTTCCAAGAGGTTGAACTGAACCCACTTATTTAATGCTTGCTCAAATTTTTCCATTTTGAAAACACATCCTCTGAAACTCTTTTAAAATGAATATAAAACCCCCATACCCTTACCGCAATCACTCTGTTAGAAATCATACTGAAACTTCCCTATATAAACAAAAAACCGCATCCTCTACCTTAGAGGATACGTGAAAATTAACTTATTGATTTATAGGTTGTTTTTCTATCACTAGTTCTCTTCTAGCTAATTCTTCTTCTAACAAAACAATAAATTCGGAGTCTATTTCTTGTATGGTTAAAACTAAGTTATAGAGCTCTACGAATTCTTCGTTGCTTAATGTTAAAAAAGATGATGAATGAGGAATAAAGTCCATAGTAAATAGCCTCCTACAGCAAATTTACTCAGGCCGGTTGCACCACCTGCTCCAATCTACCATAGGCGCCCATATGTAGGTAGTTATCATAGCTTCCATAAGTAATATAATTATATCATAAAATCATTATGATTGTATAAAATTAACGAATTATTAAAATTTATCTGAAAATCATTTAAGTTTAGAATTGGACATAGTAAAGTGGAGAAGGAAGTGTAACTGGTTAGAAAACAAATTAAATTTTGATTAAAATAGTGATAAGGGTGGTTGACTTTGTATATTAAGAAAATAGATCCAAGAGTTTCAGAAACCGACGGTGCTGGGCACATTAACAATACAACCATTCCAATCTGGTTCGAGTCTGGTCGTGATGAGATTTTCAAGCTGTTCACACCAAACTTATCTTTTGATGAATGGAAATGTGTGATCGTCAAAATGGAGGTCGAATACATAGCTCAAATCTATTATGGAAAAGAAGTTACAGTGAAAACCTGGTTGTCTAGATTAGGGAAATCCAGTTTTGATGTCTATGAAGAAATCCATCAAGATGGGACGATACGCGCAAAAGGAAAGGCTACGTACGTTAACTTTAATTTTAATAGGCAAAAAAGTGAATCGATTCCTGATCCTATTAAAATCGAACTTGAAAAACATCTTTATAACGAGGGAGATCAATGATCAATTAAAGCAATAGCACAAGTAATCTAGCCTTCTGAATACTAATCAATCAGAAGGCTTTTTCATATGAATATATAAGACTAGTATAGAAGCGTCCATTCCTGGTCACAATGACTATTACAAAGCTTCAGTTGGAGGGAATGGCGATGAACAAACAATCAAAAGGTGAAACGGTGACATATGCTTTAAGCGTGATTCTATGTATCGTCTTTTTGGTAGGCGTCCTTGCGTATAATGTCATAAAGTTCTAATTAAATGGAATGAAAAAAGTGGAGAAAGCGACATCTATGTCCTTACTTTCCAATATATTAGTGTAATGAAATCCTTAACCAGTTCAAACGATTTTTATGAAATTTCCAATTAGTCCGGAAGATTTGGTTGGCCAGTCTGTGTATTCTTATTTTGATGGAGAAAATAGAATGAAAATGGAGGAGCATTTAAGAAAAGCTAGTGGTGGAGAACATCAGCACTTTGAGGTGTCGACCAGAAAACCTAGTGGAGAATGGCTTGATCTAGCTGTGACTCACATTCCTATGTGTGTAGAAGGGAAAGTCGTAGGAGTATTTGGAATATCCAAAGATATCACAGTACTAAAAAAAAGCGAAGAAAAGATCCATTACTTAGCGTATCATGATTCCCTTACCGGTTTACACAATCGAGCATTTTTTGATGAATGTTTAAAACAAGAGATCTATAGTATGGGAAAAATGATTATGGTTTAGCGATCATCTTAATCGATTTTGATCGATTTAAAATGATCAATGATACTCTTGGGCATGATGCAGGAGATGAGTTACTTGGTGTAATAGCAGATAGGCTTCGTTCGAGCGTTAGGAAGGGAGATATTGTGGCTAGACAAGGTGGAGATGAATTCACGCTTTTAATTAAGAACATCACACAAACCGATGATATCGTCAGTTTGGTGGATAGAATGATGGCTGAATTGAGCCAATCCTATAACATTAAAGGCCAGGAATTTTTCACAACACCTAGTATCGGTATTTCTTATTATACGAAAGGGGATGAAACCGCTTTAAGTTTAATGAAACAGGCGGATCTAGCCATGTATGCGTCAAAGAAAAACGGGAAAAATCAATACACTTTTTATGAACAAAAATTGGAACAGACGTCAGCCAACCAATTGTGGGTAGAAAGTGATTTACATCATGCTATTAAAAATAGAGAATTTGTGCTCCATTATCAGCCACAGATCGATTCAAGTAATCAAAAAATTTATGGTGTAGAAGCATTAATACGTTGGCAGCATCCCGAATTAGGCCTATTAGCTCCAAGTCATTTTATTAACATAGCAGAAGAGACCAATCTGATTTTGCCAATAGGGGAATGGGTATTACGTGAAGCGTGTAAGCAAGGGAAGAAATGGGACGATCAAGGTAACCCATTGAAAATCTCTGTGAATATATCTCCAAGACAATTTCAGTCGCCTGACTTAGTTAAGATGATTGCTGATATTATCAAAAAATCTGGATGTGATCCCAAGCTTCTTATTCTAGAAATAACAGAAGCTGTTGCTATGAATAATATTGAAAAGACGATTGACAAGCTAACCCAAATTAAGGAAATGGGGGTTCGCATTTCAATTGACGACTTTGGAACCGGTCATTCCTCCTGTCCTATCTAGCTCAGCTACCGATTAATGCATTGAAAATTCCGCGTGAATGTGTTGGTGAGTTAGGGGTGGAAGCAAACAATGCAATTGTTGATACCGTTATTACATTAGCAAAGAATCTGAAATTAGATTTGGTAGCTGAAGGAGTTGAAACGAGTTCTCAGCTGTTATTGCTAGAAAAAATGGGCTGCTGCCGTATGCAAGGATATCTTTTTGGCAAGCCAGTTGCTGTAGGCGAACTAGAAAGCCTTCTTCATCGAGATTTAATGGACAGGTTAAATTAAACAAGGGATGCCTTAAGAGGTATTCCTTGTTTGTCTATAATTTTCCTTATTTTTTAAAAAAAGTCTATCTTCTCGTAAAATTTTAATAGTTTCTTTTCTGTATAAGTTTTACAATAGAAAATATGAGTTTTAAGATTTCAAAAATAAGGGAGTCTTACAATGAAATCCTGGTATCTTAAAATAACTCTTTTCGTTTCATGTTTGATGCTAGTAGGCTGTAATCAAGTGCTGAATACAAATGAAACAGAAGATCAGATAAAAGTGGGTGTGCTTTTAGCGGATGATGGTTTAGGGGATCACTCGTTTAATGACACAGCTTTTTTAGGGTTAATGAAAGCAAGAGATGAATTAGGTATTATGTTTGATTACCGCGATCTTAGTATCTCAACTTCTTTTAAAGATGGATTATTGGAATTGATAGAAGGTCAGTATGATTTAATAATTGGTCTAGGTTATACAATGAAAGATGATTTTGAAGCCATTGCGCTAGAGTTTCCAGAACAGGTTTTTTTATATATTGATGAAACCGTTGATTTACCTAATGTGACTTCCATTACGTTTAACGAGTATGAGGGAAGTTACCTTGTAGGAATCATTGCTGGAATGAAGACAGAAACAGATTCGATTGGTTTTCTCGGCGGAATGGACGCTCCTGTCATTAATCGATTTAAAGAAGGATTTATAAGTGGAGTTACTGCTGTAAATGCCAATGCAAGGATAAACGCCGAGTATGCAGGTAGTTTTGGTGATCCTGAAATAGGACGCCAAATGGTTTCAACTATGGTAGATGAAATGAATGTCGATGTCGTTTTTCCGGCCGCTGGCTATACCGGTCTTGGAGCTCTTGAGGAAGCTGTTGCGAAGGGAATCTTTGCAATTGGAGTTGACACGGACCAGTATTATCTCGCTGAAAAGGCTGTTATTACATCGATGTTAAAAAATGTTGATGTGGCTATTTATACGGTCATTAAAGAACTTGTTGAAACAGGTGGAATAGCGAAAAAGCATATTCAATTAGGGATTGTAGAAAATGGTGTTGGTTTATCACAAATTCGATTGATCTCTCTCTCGGAGCAAGA
This sequence comes from Halalkalibacter alkalisediminis, assembly GCF_028610705.1. Lineage (GTDB taxonomy): Bacteria > Bacillota > Bacilli > Bacillales > Bacillaceae_D > Halalkalibacter > Halalkalibacter alkalisediminis. The sequence continues at coordinate 12,187 of NZ_JAQQWT010000004.1, read as the reverse complement.
ACAAAAACAACTAGATATCTTGACGGGACAATTAATTCATAGTACAGGAACCTTGTTCCGAATTGAAGAATAGGAGGTCACGATTTTGTGAATTTACAGATGAAGTTTCTACTACATACGGCTGTCTCTATCCTGATAGCTTTGATTATCATGTCTCTCATTATTTTAAAGTTGTTTGAAATGCAAGTGACCGCTAGCGAATTTTCGAACAAGTTGCTAGATGTGGAGCAGTTGAATAGTTCGTTAGTAAGTTACCAACAATCTCTTGAAAATTACGGGAAAAATCCAACGGAGAGTAATCGCTTAAATACGATTTCGAAATTTAATACGTTTTTAGTCGAAGTAGAAAATAGTAATCAACTACAGGTAACGGATGAAAGAGATCAAGAAAGAATTGAATTGTTTCTAAAAAAGGTAGCGCGGATTACAGAAAAAATGCAAGTGGTTACCGAGGATGAAAATGTAACTGTAGCCATTCAACTGTCATCGATTATTAATGGAGTTATAAATGATGTTCATATACTTAGCCACTCTCTTCAACATCAGTATGATGTATATTCAAAACAGAACAATCGAGAAATCATATCTCTTTTTATTGTTAGTGGAGTCACCCTTTTACTTGTCGCTAGTATCTATACGTATATTTTAACAAGAAAGATTGTGAAACCGATTCAACTGCTCAATGAATATTCCAAGAGAATAGCGGATGGAGATTTAGAAATTAAAGAGCTCGAACTCAAGAGCAAGGATGAGATTGGGCAATTAACAAAATCCTTTAATACGATGAGACAAAATTTATTCACCCATGTTAAAAAGTTGCAACAAAATGCAGATGAGCTACACACCCTGGCAAATACAGATGAACTAACGAAGCTATACAATAGAAGATATTTTATGAGTGCCGTAAAGCAGATGGAAGGTCAGTCCTTCTCCGTTATTCTTTTTGATATCGATAATTTTAAACGAATTAATGATACATACGGACATATAGTTGGAGATAAAATGATTGTTCATGTGGCCACGATTTTAAAGAGTGTTGTCCCAGAGGAGTGTATTTGTGGGCGCTTTGGAGGAGAGGAATTCATTGTTTTGCTTCCAAAAGCAGTTAGGATAGAAGCGATGAAGCAAGCAGAAAATTTACGATTTATTATTGAACAATCTACGGTGTTAGTTGATGAAAAATTATTATCTGTCACATGTAGCTTTGGTGTGGCGGATTCCACAAAAACGAACGACGTCTTGAGTGTAGTTCAACAAGCGGATACAGGGCTATACTTAGCAAAAGAAAATGGAAAGAATTTAGTGGAAGTGGTTGTGTAAGCGCAGGTTCAGTCGTTTTAATCAAACATTTATTTAAAAAGATATTAATTTAATTATTGCACCGTTGTTGTTGATAAATACTTGAACCGCCCTACTATGACTTCTCTTAGCAAGGCGGTTCGTTTGAGTTTAGCTTATGCATCTAAAGCGATTACAGATCGGTAACTGCCCCTTTTGAGGCTGATGAAACGAGCCTAGCATATTTGTTTAAAATACCTCTTGAATAGCGTAATGGTGGGGCCGTCCATGCGGATAAACGAGCTGACATTTCTTCCTCAGTTAGGTCAACAGAGAGTTCTTGTGTCTCGCTATTAATCGTAATCAGATCCCCTGTTTTGATCAGGGCGATGGGTCCACCAACTTGAGCCTCAGGGGATACATGCCCGACAACTAGTCCGTGGGTTCCTCCTGAGAATCTTCCATCGGTGATGAGTCCCACTTTTTCGCCTAATCCTTTTCCGACAATGATACCAGTAATGGAGAGCATTTCAGACATTCCCGGTCCGCCTTTTGGACCTGCATATCGAATGACGACAATGTCGCCTTCTTTGATTTCATTATTTAAGACAGCCTGTGTCGCTGCTGGTTCTGAATCAAACACTTTTGCGGGCCCTGTAATGTTTGAGATTTTTAAACCGGACATTTTAGCGATTCCACCCTCAGGTGCTAAATTGCCTTTTAAGACAAAAAGAGGGCCAGATTCACGAATGGGGCGATCAAACGGGCGAATAATGGTTTGCCCTTCTTTTAATGGAGCTTGATCGGCTAGATTTTCTGCGAGAGTTTTCCCCGTTACTGTCAAACAATCTCCATGAAGAAGACCTGCTTCAAGTAACATTTTCATCACGCCCGATACCCCGCCTACAGAATGGAGATCATGCATCACATATTTTCCACTAGGCTTTAAATCAGCTAGGTGAGGTACCTTTTTACGAATACGATCAAAATCGTCAAGCGTGAGATCAACATCCACAGAATGAGCGATGGCTAATAAATGTAGAAAGGCATTCGTAGAGCCACCGAGTGCCATCACGACCGTTATGGCATTTTCAAATGCCTTTTTCGTCATAATATTCTTCGGATAAATCCCTTTGCGCAGTAGTTCAACAACGGCTTGTCCGGAATCGTAGCAGTCGGTTAGCTTATCAGAAGTTTCAGCAGGGTTAGAGGCACTCCCTGGGAGGCTCATCCCCATCGCTTCAATAGCAGATGCCATCGTATTGGCCGTGTACATCCCCCCGCAAGAACCTGCGCCAGGACAAGCATGGCATTCAATATCTTTTAAATCTTCCTGATCGAGCATTCCAGCGCTGTGCTGCCCAACCGCTTCAAAAACAGAAACAATATCGATATCCTTGCCGTGTTTGGACTTACCCGGAGCAATGGTCCCTCCATAGACAAAAACAGCCGGAACATTTAGCCGTCCAATCGCAATCATACAGCCAGGCATGTTTTTATCACAGCCACCAATGGCAACTAGTCCATCAAGACGTTCGGCTCCCATTACCGTCTCGATTGAGTCAGCGATCACTTCTCTACTAGGCAAGGAGTAGCGCATGCCTTCATGGCCCATTGAAATGCCATCGGATACAGTAATTGTATTAAAAATTAAAGGTGCTCCATCTCCATCTTTCGCTCCTTCCTTCGCTTTCAATGCGAGATGATCAATATGTACATTACAAGGTGTCACTTCACTCCAAGTACTGGCAACACCAATCATAGGCTTTTTAAAATCATCGTCGGTAAAGCCAACCGCTCGTAACATCGCTCGATTAGGGGCGCGGTTTTCTCCTTCGCTAATGTCAATGCTGCGAATTCGTAAGTCTTTGTTCTTATCGTTTATCATAAATGTCCTCCTGTTCTTTCTATCTACATCATCAGTATCAACAAAACAAAGCAATTTCATAATCATAACAGGTCGAGCTGAGAGGTTGTTTCCATTTATAAAAGGAAATTTTGACTATTTAGTAAGTGTACAAAAGCTAGTGTAGGTAAAGACTGGTTGGGAAATTCAAAGTTTACGAACTAAAAAGAATCGCTCTTTTTTTAGAGAGCGATTCTTTTTTTGTTATAGCAAAGTAGCATTTAGACAGCTTGGGGATCTTTGTGCGATTGTATCGTGATTTCTTCCGTACCTGAATCGGGTAATGGACGTTTAAACCGATTGGTTAAGAAGCCTAAATAAATCAATCCGATTGTGATCCATACAAATCCGCCGATTAAAGTAGGGATATCTAATAAAGCTAGTAACCAAATAATGAAGACCGCTCCGACTAGAGGAGAAATCAAGTGAACAAGTCCTTGTTTTAAAGAAAAGGATTTTTGCTTTTGTTTGTCTTTGAAATACAATGTGATTACACATAGATTGACGAAAAAGAAGGCAGTTAAAGCTCCAAAATTAACAAATCTTAAGGCAGCATCAATCGTGATCACGATGGCGAGTAAAGAGACAATCGATGTAAAAACAATGTTTAACACAGGTGTTTTAAATTTTGGATGAATGTAACCGAAAAATCGACTAGGCAATATTGAATCTCGTCCCATCACATAGAGCAGTCTAGATACGGCTGTCACAGAAGCAAGTCCTTGTGTGAAGATAGCAGCAATTAAAACAGTGATAAACAATGAACTAAGTAAACTACCACCAACAAGCCCAACTAATTCTAGTGCAGCTGAATCGGGATTAACAAAGGTGAAGGTAGGAACGATTAATTGAATGAAATAAGAGGTTGTCACATGAAGGCTACCTACAATGGCGATCATGATGAAAATGGCTTTAGGAATGGTTCGCTTTGGATCTTTCGTTTCCTCCGATAAGGTTGTCATTGTATCAAAACCGAGAAACGAAAAGATCACGATAGAAGCACCAGCTAATACAAGAGATAGAGACAAGTCAGAATCAAGGAATGGTTGAAATGAGAGGAGTGTTCCGCTCCCTCCACCATTTAATAAGCCATGGATCATAAAGGCGCAGAAGACAATGATAAAAATGATCTGTAGCATGACAAAAACAGCACTAATGTTAGCTGAAGAATTAACACCAAGTATGGATATGGTTGCAAGGAGCAGTGTTAGAGCAATGATCCATACGTATGGAGGAATAGAAGGAAACTGAGCATTCAGGAAAATGCCAAATGTAATACAGGCAATAATCGGAGCAAATAAATAATTAAGTAGAAGCACCCATCCGACAATAAAACCTAGATTTGGGTTCATGGCTTTCTTGACAAACGTATAAGCAGATCCAGATATAGGCAATTTCCTTGCCATAACCGCATAACTAGCCCCGGTAAAAAGTACAGCCAGCACGGCGACTGCATAAGCGGGTGTTAAAAACCCACTTGCCCCTTCAAACGCTACCCCAAAAACAGAAAAATAAATCATTGGCGTATTCCATGCAAGCCCCAACATGACAACTTGAAACAACGATAATGTTCGTTTTAACTCAGTACCTTCTCTCATATAGATGAGCATGCTGCTGTCGTAAAGAAACTAATAGAAGCTGGTGCGATTCCAGTTGGAAAAGCCAATTTAGATCAATTTGCGACCGGTCTTGTCGGGACACGAAGTCCTTACGGGGAAACTCATAACTCTTTACGACCGTGAATAAGCGGGGGTTCAAGTGCTGGTTCAGCGGTTTCGGTAGCGCAAGGTCAAGCCGTGTTTGCTCTTGGAACAGATACGGCCGGATCTGGCCGTATTCCAGCTTTATTAAATAACCTAGTTGGATATAAACCGAGTCTTGGCGCATGGTCGACGATTGGAGTCGTTCCAGCCTGTGAAAGTCTTGATTGTGTAACGGTTTTTACGCACGCTTTGGATGAAGCCCTTTTAGTCGATCAACATGCAAGAGGAGTAGAGGCGAGCGATCCTTGGTCACGAGAGCTTCCTCAACCTGTAGCAAGTCTCCCTGAAAAACTGTTGTTACCGAAAGACTCTCTTACTTTTTTTGGCCCGTTTGCCGCGGATTATAGTGAGGCGTGGGAAGCGACGGTTAGACAACTTGAAACCTTACAACTACCTATTGAATATGTTGATACGTCATTCTTTAAAGAAGCAGCTTCTATATTATATGACGGCCCAATGGTGGCCGAACGCTGGGCTGCTCTGGGACAATTTGTAAATGAAAACCCAGGCGCGACCTTTCCTGTAACCGAGCAAGTTCTTCGTTCTGGTTCGGCTAGTCAATATGATGCGGCTTCCGTTTTCCAAGCAAATCACAAACTCCAAGCGTATAAGCTTGAGGCTAAAAAGTTACTTGCGAACTCTGTTCTAGTGATGCCGACTTCAGAGGGAACTTGGACTCGCGACCAGGTTAGGGAGAACCCGATTTCGACTAATAGTGATATGGGAAGATATACGAATCATTGTAATTTACTCGATTTATCAGCAGTGGCGATCCCAGCAGGTGAGGCTAGTGATAAAGTGCCATTTGGTATTACTTTTTTTGGTCTAGCAGAAGAGGAAAGTTTCATTTGCGGAGCTGCTGATCTTTTTCTTGAATCTACGCGAAATACGGATCAAGATATAGATGGAGAAACAACATTGGTTGCTGTGTGTGGATTACACATGAGAGGTTTCCCGTTAGAAAAACAAATGAAAGAGTGTCAGGCTGAATTTGTTCGAGAAGCTGTTACTGCTCCTAATTATCAAATGGTGAAACTTCCATCCGAGCCGGCGAAACCTGGTTTGATTAAACAACCAACCGGTGGAGCTTCGATTCAATTGGAAATATGGCAGATGCCGCTTTCAAAGTTTGGCCTGTTTACAGCATCGATTCCTGCTCCGCTAGCATTGGAAAAGTGGGACTTGAGGACGGATCTGAAGTTCCAGGTTTCATTTGTGAAGCGTATGCGGCAAAGGAGGCAGAAGATATTACCAATTTAGGTGGATGGCGAAACATACTAATATCAAATTGAACAAAGGTAAAAGGACGTGGGCTGGGCTCACGTCCTTTTACCTATAGGTTTCATTTAACGTCAACAAGTGCTCCATCCCTTTCGGATACCGTAAGACCGAGGCGATGCAGGTGCTTACGAATCCCACTTCGTTCCCATGTTTTAAAAATAGGTACGTTTAAACTATTTTTGGGATAAAAGATACCAATGTCCGTTATTTCTTCAAATGTAAGTCCTTTTCTAACGTATTGTTCAATGGTGTGATCGCGCTTATCAATTATTTCTAGATAGGTTTCCATCTCATTTTGGAATTCTTGCTTCGTGAAAATTCCTTTTTGATGTCCTGTTATATATGTATTTGCATCGAGACTGAGCAGGCGCTTTCCAGATTCAATGAACTCCTCAATATTCCCATCCTTTCCGTTATACCAAGGGCCAAATGAAGTCATGTCATAATCACTGACATAAGCAACCCCTAGATCTGAAAAATAAGGAGAGGAGAGACCTTTTGTGTGACCGGGTGTATGTAAAAAGGTAACGTTAACGTTGCTAAAAGAATACTCAGTTTCATAATCATAAGTCCCTGAAATTTCTTCAATGTTTTGAATCCATTCCTCTGGGAGATTTGTTCTCCACATCTTAACGCCAGCTTCTCCCCATTCTTGGTAAATGCCATTTGCTTCTGCAATCCGATCAATGCTTTGGATGGTCTCAAATTCAATTGGATTAATCCATTTTGCCGCTTGCGGAAATAAAGAGTTATGTTGTATATGATCAGGGTGGTAATGAGTATTTAAAATCAGTTCAATTCCTAACTCCCTCTTTATGTCTAATAAAGCGCGTTTGTCTGCTCCACTATCGATGAGAACTTTTTCTTTGCAGTCGATGTATAAGCTTCTTGAAAAAGGGACCTTACTTTTATTTGGACCTTCGACAATAACGAGGGGGCCAATGCGTTCCATCATATTCACCTCTTATCATAGGATGTTTCTACAGAATTAACGAATGAATGTTCATTCATTGTAACATGAAAATGATTTATTTTATATAAGTCCGTTTACCTTGCGACAAAATTTATTTCGATTTTGCCCACCAACTCAAGTTGAATGGTGGGCCTCCATTTTATTTAGCGTTTTTTACCAATAAGGACGAGGGCGAGGCCCGTATCCATGGTGGCCATGGTGGCCATGATGCCCGTGATGTCCGTGATGGTGGTGTCCATAATGTCCGTACCATGGATATCCAAATCCTCCTGGTCCATATGCACTGTAACCAGGTCCTACATATATTGGACTAAACGTACCAAACCCAGGCCCTACTAATTGCCCTCCTAAAAATCCTAAACCTGCACCGAGAATACCTGCGCCGACAGGTCCAATTCCTCCTGGGCCAAATCTAGTATCTTGATGCTGATAAACTGGAGTGCTGTAATCGTTTCTATACATTAAAATTCCCCTCTCGTTCAGTAATCATTTTCACTCTAGCCTATGACATTTGGGGAGATGTGGAATGGGTAAATACCCTTTTCTGTTTGATTGATGAAATAGCCTATACAAAAAACAGACCTTTCTAATGGAAATGGGTGCATCATAAGTGAAAGTTATACACAGGCCAATTGTGGACAGAGTGGATAACTACGAACAAACATTCGACAAAATTCAGACTTGAAAAGACAATTTTCGGCTTTTTGTATGAAGAAATTAATTGTGAAAGTGGTTATTTGTCAAATCAATGTGCATGCATTTCGAAAAAGAAACATAAAACGTATGAACATGACAAAGACTGGAAAGAGGATGAAGTAAATGGGAGGAGTACAATGTTTGTATGGAAACAATGGTGTGTAGTGAGCTTATGTTTGACGATCATTTTATTTGGTTTTAATCCGTTTGGTGAAGTAGTTAATGCAACTAGAGATCAATCCCCTGTTAAAAACGTCATTTTTATGATTCCAGATGGGTTTTCTAGTGCCTATGCCACGAATTATCGAATTTTCAATGGAAATGAATTTATTTTAGATTCGATGCTAGTTGGAATGATGAAAACACATTCAGCTAGTAGTTGGGTAACAGATTCAGCAGCGGCAGCAACCGCGATGGCGACAGGTGTTAAAACGAAAAATGGTATGATTGGTGTTGATTCAGAGGGACAGCAATTAAAAACCATTCTTGAAGCGTCGAATGAAGCGGGGAAGTCGACAGGTTTAATTGCGACGAAGGCCATTACAGATGCTACACCGGCAGCGTTTGGAGCCCACGTTATATCAAGGACTCAAGAAGAGGAGATTGCCAGTCAATTGCTTGAACAAGTTGATGTGCTCTTTGGTGGGGGGAAGTGTCATTTTCTACCAAGCAGGCAGGACAAGCAAGATTTAATAGAAGAAGCTAGGTCAAATGGGTATCAGCTTATAGAGACGAGAGAAGAATTAATAGCCTTGCAAGGGACTGAAAAGAAAGTGTTAGGATTATTTGCTGATCAAATGTTAGCAGCAGAAATAGACCGTGATCAAACAGATGAGCCTAGCTTGGCAGAAATGACTGAAATGGCTATTGAACTATTAAGTGAGAACGATGAGGGTTTTTTCTTAATGGTTGAAGGAAGTAAAATTGATCGAGCCGGTCATGCTCATGATGCAGCTTGGGCCATGAATGACATCGCTGCTTTTGAACAAGCAGTGATAAAAGCAAAGGATTTTGCGGAAAAAGACGCTCAAACCTTATTGCTTGTAGTTGGTGATCATGACACCGGAGGCCTATCGGTAGGTGGCTACAATGAATATGTGGCCAAGCCTGAAATGTTAAGGAATGTAAAAGCATCCGCAGCGTTTATTTCAGCCCAAATCAATAATAGGCGTACCAATGTTCAAGAAGTCATGAAAGAATATACAAATTTTGATTTCACCAAGAAGGAAATTAAAAAAATAAAAACAGCTTCAACCAAAGAGGTTCCTTTTGTCATAGGTGAAATTATTAGTGAGAAGGCTTATATTGATTGGGTAACAACAGAACATACAGGAGTTGATGTCCCGATTTATGCATTTGGTCCGAAAGCTCATTATTTTCAAGGTCATTTAGATAATACTGAGTTACCCAAGAAAATAGCCCAAGCTATGGAGCTTACCTTTTAGTGAGAACTCTCGATTTAACGAACGTTATTTGAGTTTTTTTATTTCAATGTTCGCTTATAGGAAGAAAAAACTTGAAAAAACACGTCACTCTCCTTTATGATAAGAGAAAATAAGGATTTTGATGGGAGAGGCGCATTTGATGAATTCTACAAAAACGAAAAAAATGTTACTACTTGGTTCAGGTGAATTAGGAAAAGAAGTAATCATAGAAGCGCAGCGATTGGGGGTTGAAACGGTTGCGGTTGATCGTTACGCCGATGCTCCTGCTATGCAAGTAGCGCATAGATCTCATGTTGTTGATATGCTGGATGCTAAGGCGTTGAGAAGTGTCATTGAACAAGAGCAACCTGATTTGATTGTACCAGAAGTTGAAGCGATTCAAACTCAAGTACTTGTTGAATTAGAAAAAGAAGATTATGTAGTGGTTCCGACTGCATCAGCTACAAAGCTAACGATGGATCGGGAAGGAATTCGCCGGCTTGCAAATGAAGAGTTAGGCTTACCTACAGCTGGATATGAATTTGCAAATTCTTACGAAGAGTTAAAAGTAGCCGTAGAGAAAATGGGTACACCTTGTGTCATTAAACCTCTAATGAGTTCTTCAGGGAAAGGTCAAAGCTTATGCCGTTCTAATGAGGATATAGAAGCATCTTGGAATTTGGCATTAGAAGGTGGACGAGGAAAAAGCACTCGAGTGATCGTTGAAGAATTCATTCATTTTGAATCAGAAATTACATTACTTACGGTTCGTTCAGCTTCTGGTACTTCTTATTGTGCACCAATTGGACATGTTCAAAAAGACGGAGACTACATCGAATCGTGGCAACCACATCAAATGACGGAGACACAAATCACTGAAGCGCAAGATATTGCTAAAAAAATCACGGATGCACTAGGCGGATACGGATTGTTTGGAGTTGAGTTGTTCCTGACTAAAGACAAAGTATATTTTAGTGAAGTATCACCAAGACCTCATGATACAGGGATGGTGACACTCGTTACTCAAAATTTATCGGAATTTGCTTTACATGTTCGAGCGATTCTAGGTTTTCCTATTACTGAAATTACGCTCCATTCGCCTGGAGCAAGTCATGTTGTGAAAGCGTGGGAGGAAAGTTCGGACTATCAAATAGTTGGAGTGAGTGAGGCTTTAACGATTCCGAATACGCAAGTTCGTATATTTGGTAAGCCAGAGACAAAGGTAGGCCGGAGAATGGCTGTAGCTTTAAGTACCTCAGATGATACACAAACGGCTCGGAATCTCGCGAAAGAAGCAGCCGAGAAAATGAAAGTTATCTACCATCAGGAATAAGGTCTAGTAAGAAGACGATCTGAGAAAAGTTTCTCAGTCGTCTTTTTTGCATTAATACGTATTAAGAGATGATTTGGACATAATAAAAACGAATCTAGAAAGGAAGTGAAATTGAATGAAGATACTAGCCATTCTCTTACTATTTATAGTTGTTACCAGTTTTGGATTGAAAGAGTTGGGCTTCGCTCAATCGCTTGATTACTCTAATGCTCCTATATTAATGACTGTTGAAGATGTAGAAAAGACTTTAAAGGATGAGAACAGGCTAATAGTAGATGTTCGAAAAGAAGGTTATGCATCTGGTCATATACCGGGTGCTATTTCATTTGATATGGAACTCTTGATAGACAAAGAGCATCCAGTAGAGGGTCACTTGATTCAAGAAGAGGCTTTTGAAAAGATCATGAGGGAACATGGAGTGAATAATGATCAGACCGTTATCATTTATGATCAGGGACGAGAAACCGATGCAACTAGGCTATTCTATGCTTTAGAGTATTTTGGTCATAAAGATGTAAGAGTTTTAGATGGAGGGTTTACAGCGTGGGAAGCGGCAAATAAAAAAACGGAAACACAAACGTTTGATGCTGAACGTGGAGATTTTAGTGCTAAAGAAAACCGGGAACTAAGAATGGAGAAGGAAGAAGTCAAGCAAGTGATCGGAAAAGAAAATGTGGTTCTTCTGGATGTGCGTTCTCCGGGTGAATATAAAGGAGAGGATGTACGTTCAAAAAGGGGCGGGCACATTCCTTCCGCTGTAAATCTAGAGTGGACGAATGTTCTGACTGAAGAGGATGTCTCGCGGTTCAAGTCAGCTGATGAAATCGAGACACTGTTAGAAGCGGAAGGCGTTAAGAAAGATAAGAAGGTCGTTGTTTATTGTCAAAAGGCAAATCGAGCTTCTCATATGTATTTTACTCTAAGGTTACTCGGTTATGAGGATCTATCAGTATATGAGGGATCATGGGAAGAGTGGGGGAATGATCCGAAGACTCCTATTATAGATCCAAGTAAAGTAAATCGAGAGTTACGCTCATTGTAAATGTTTAAATGGAGAAGGTGGATGCAATCAAGAATTTGTTGCATCTATCTAATACTAGGCAAAGTTTAATATTAGATGACTGGTGGTATAATCTTTAAGGGAAAAAAAAGAAAAAACTATTGCGTAGAATTTTTAGGTGTGTTATATTTATTTCTGTTGTCCCAACAAACGGTCTTTACGAATGTTGTTATAAAAAAACATTTAAAAAAGATGTTGCGTTGAGGATGGCGATGTGTTAAGATAACATATGTCGCTAACGAGAGACAGGATTTACTGAAATGCGTTAATGACAAAAGAGTTCTTTGAAAACTGAACAAAAGACAAGCGAAAAGAGAAAACATGATTTTCTCGTCAATTTTTAGCAATTTAGTAAAATTGCATTTGTTATATCGCTAGCGTGATATAACTTGAGCTATCAAACACTTTTATGGAGAGTTTGATCCTGGCTCAGGACGAACGCTGGCGGCGTGCCTAATACATGCAAGTCGAGC
>NZ_JAQQWT010000039.1 GCF_028610705.1 Halalkalibacter alkalisediminis | reverse complement strand
TTTTTTATGCACGGATTTAAGTAATTGAACATTTTGAGTATTTTTAATATTGAAATCTCTTTAGTGCAACACTAGTGAACTAAGATATATAATCTATTATAATGATAGCCGCAGGCTATGGAGGGATATTATGGACATGAGACTATTTGAGTATACATTGGAAATATATAAAACCAAGAGCTTTACAAAAGCTGCTTCGAATCTTTATATTGCACAGCCATCTTTAAGTAAACAAATTGCAAAATTGGAACAGGAACTCGGTGTATATTTGTTTGATCGAAAGCCTGGTATAGTAGAACCAACTCCCGATGGTTTATGTTTTGTAAAACAAGCTGAGAAGATCTTACAAATGCGTGATGATCTAAAACGTGAGATCCTTGAACGAAAAGAAGGAATAAGAGGTGAATTAAAGATTGGCTCAACAGCTATTACAGGAGGACATATTTTGCCTCCACTTCTTAAAATCTATAAAGAACAGTATCCAAATGTCTGCATTCAACTAATTGAAGAATCAACAGAAAAGCTAATAAATTTAACCGCGCGAGGATTAGTTGATATTTCTATACTGTCACTTCCCATAGAAGATTCTCGTTTAAATACAAAAACAATGCTTACTGAGCCCCTGTATCTTGTATTGCCAAAAGAACCAAAACAATGGATGCCTGAAAAATTAAAACAGATGATGTTTTCTCCTAAATTGGTCAAACAAACTGCTTTACCTATTGAGGATTTTGCCAATTGTCCATTTATTTTATTGAAGCAAGGATACGGTTTTCGTCGTACAGTATTAGAATTATGTGCGAGAGGTAGATTTGAGCCACAGATTGCTTATGAAACAAGTAGTATTGAAACAGCTCAATCTCTTGTGGGACATGGTCTTGGTCTAACAGTAGTTCCCGAAATGATCGTTCACCGAAGTCCTCAGCAAACTTCCTTTGCTTATATTAAATTAGATTCAAATCCTACTCGTACACTAGTGTTTACATATAACAAGGAACGCTATCTTAGTATGAATGCAAAATCTTTAATAGAAATTTATAAAAAACAAAGCTAAATCAAAATATAAAACCCTTTTCTGTTAGCTTTCATTAATCTTTGCTGTATAACATATACAAGTTCAGTTTACATTACCATTTTATAAACCTCTGCATAAGTGAATTTTAGCTGCTCACATAGTTCTTTATTTTCTTCATCCAATTTCTTAATTTTCCGTTTTAAAGATACTATAATTGCATCTTTATTATTCTCATCCATCTCACAGGATTACGGATATCTGATGTATTGGGATTAAAACAAAATTGTTTAGTCAAATCAAACGAAAAATAATACATTGAAACAGATATTGAAAAGACTTATGTGAAAGGACATGGAATTTCGATAGATCATGAATTAGCAAATTTATTAGCGACTTTAATAGATCGTTCTGTTCAAAATTGCAATCAAGATAATAATCCAGATAAATTCATCTTTGTGCGTTATCGTGGATCCCGAAAAGGACTACCATATGAACAACAAGTAATTGGAAAATATTTAATCATTCTTTCCAATGAACAAAATATTGTTGATGAGAATGGTCAAATATTTCACTTTAAAAACGCTACCCAAATAACAGGCTGAAAGTCTTGATGAAAGTGGTTCAGTTTTTCAAACAATTGTTCTAAAACTGATTGTGGAATATGGTCAATATCAAAACAAGCTTTAATATAATTTTATTGAATCATTCTTTTATAATAAAGTTTGATCATCTTCTACCTGTATTGCTCCACACTCGCGCCTGATTGTGGAAGATCATTTATGTTGTCTTATTGAAAATTAGGTAGCAATAGGTAAGCGTTTGAAGTTATCTCCAGCTTTTCCCCTGCCCAACACGGAACGTGATAGTTTCCCATCATTCCGCGTGCCATCTAATATTATGTACTAGATTATAAGTTCCTTGTTACTTAACTAGAATTGAAATCACATGATTGTATTTAAACCGCACTTTTCACGATATGTGTTCAACTTCTTTAGCATTGACACAGCTACAAACCTTTATATGTTTTTGATGATTTTTGTTTCATACTATGCGACTGGAGTTGCCGGGCTAACAGTTGTTGTTGTAAGTACACTCTTAACGTTTATGCGGATATTTGACGGAATTACAGACCCAATAATTGGCTATATCATTGATAAAACGGAATCCAGATTCGGTAAATTTGCTCCATTAATGATTTTAGGAAATACCATCTTAGCTATAACTGCTTACGTTACATTCACATTTACGCATATAATGCCTGATTCCCTGCAACTTGCCTTTTTCGTAGCGATTCATATTATTTATATTATCGGTTATACATTCCAAACAGCTTGTACGAGAGCGGCACAGACGGTTTTAACAAATGATCCAAAGCAACGTCCACTTTTTGCTATTTTTGATGCCACATATAATGCTGTATTATTTACTGGTGGACAAATGTTCATAGCTATGTATCTTGTTGCCAAACATGGCGGCTTTACTTTACCTCTTTTTGCTGAATTAAAATATTATATAATAATCCTTAGTGCTATCTTCACTTGTTTAGCTGTTATCGCTATTAAAGGGAAAGATCGTAAAGAATACTATGGTTTGGCAGATCAAAACGTTAAAACAAGCTTCCGTGATTATTGGCCTGTTTTAAAAGGAAATCGTGCCTTACAAATGTTAGTTTTAGCCGCTTCCACAGATAAACTAGCAATGGTCATGCCAAGGCAAGCAGCTGTAGGGGTTATGTTCTTTGGTATCCTATTAGGTGATTATGCGTTAAGTGGTACGATTGGGTTAATTACATTAATACCAATCCTTCTCATTACTTTCTTTGGAATTGGCAAAGCACGAACAATTGGATTGAAACGTGCCTTTGTTATGGGAACGTGGGTAGCGTTATTGTTTTTTGGTGTAACGACTATTTTCTTACTATCGATTGATTCAACTACCATTTCTTTAACGAGCATAGGGTTAGTAACAGTTGTATTTTTGATTTTATATAGTTTAGCACAGGGCTTTCAAAATTTAACTGGGAACATGGTTATACCGATGATTGCCGATGTTTCTGACTATGAAACATATCGAACTGGTCGGTATGTTCCAGGAATGATTGCCACCATTTTCTCATTTGTCGATAAATTGATCTCATCATTAGCACCAGCAATCGTTGGTTTTGCAGTCGCGCTTATTGGTTATAGAGACTCATTCCCGGAAGTCGGAGAAGCTTTAACACCTGCATTACTTTTAATGTCCTTATTTTTAATGTTCGGTATCCCCATGATTGGTTACATTATTTCATTAATTGCAATGAAATTTTATCCTCTAGATGATAGGAAAATGGAAGAGATTCAAAAAGCCATTACGGATATTAAAAAGGAAAACAAAGAAGCTGTTTAGATTCAAATTTACTATTAAGAGGCTCATGCTTGTGAGCCTCTTAATAGTATGTCATAAAAAGAATGAAAAAATAAAAGATACACTCGAATGATAGAGTGCATCTTTTCAATCTTATTATCATCTACCATAAAAAACTTGTTCTAAACTAATTCCAAAAATGTGATCAAGTGCTTTATCCGTAATAAAAAAAGCTATGCTATGCTTCGATACTATTTTTACGTTAGTGACAAACAAGAACCTCTCTCGAAAACGTCCCTTTTCTAGCAACGCAACGATCAACGATCTCAAAGCCAGCCGCTTCAATCACTAAATCCATAGGCTCTACCGTAACGATAACCACTTTCCGGGAAAATTGACGAGCGCTTTGGATCATTTCTAGTTTTTCTTTCGATGTTATTATTGAACATAAATTATAAGGCATGTCGATAATGGCCACATCATAATTGTTTGTTACGTTTCGCATGTCGCCTAAAACCACTTCTCCTGTATAACCAAAATATGCAACATTTCCTCTTGCACCAGGAATAACAAGCGGATTTAAATCTCTACCTACAATATCGATTTCCATAGATAATGCTTCAATTAAAACCGTCCCAATTCCGCAGCAAGGGTCAATCACTTTCAATCCATTTGGGTCTGGAACAGCAATATTTACAACCGCTCTAGCAACACGAGTGCTTAAAGCTGTTGAATAGTTATGGGGCTTGACTTGATGCTTCAACCAAACAGCTTTGCTTTTTATATAATCACCAAATACCCATCCCTCATCTACCTTTAAAATACCAAATATAATTTCTGGATTTACTAAATCAACTTCACCCGGTAAATTCAATCCTACTTCACGTTCGATTGATCGTCTTTGTTGAAATTCAACCTTGTTTGTCTTTTTTTGATCTCCATGTTGAACAAACATAACCTTACATGTTTGTTCAATTGTATTTAATTCTTTTACGTTTTTAATCAATTGTTCTATGGAAGCTTCTTGAAAAAGTACATCGACTCTAGCTTTGATAAATGGACTTCTACTTGGGTCTCTCTTGATTGTACTATGTAAAATAGATGAGGAAGTATCAAATCCAAATAAAGAGCGCATCTCGAGTTTACATAAAAAATCCTCATCTTCATGATATGAATACATGTATATATATTTTTTTGTCATACAATGATTTCCCACCTTAAAAATGTACTATCAGATTATTATAGAGGAAAGATCACTCGTATTCCTTACTTAAATATTACGCAAAAAAACTGACTACCTCCTATGAAGGCAACCAGGATCCTTTACTCCAGCCAATAGTCACATCATAAATTTGTACATGTAGCAACTGATAAATCATCTAGAATATTTAATACCACAATCGTTAATTTTTGTTAGGATTACCAATTATATATTGATAAATCCTCGAGTACTCTTTACCAATTTTTGTCGAGGAAAATTGTGGTCAGAACTCTGCCTATTCTCAACTTTAATTAATATGGGAATTAGAGTTGCATTCTTGATAAGTAATCGACATGAAAATTGAAAGGCTGTTAAGAGTACCATCTTTAACTTAGGCATTAATGTTGTACAAGTATCGTCTATTTTGCATGGTTATACGCAAAGGTGAGCAATAGTATATTACTTGCCTTTTTTAGTATGGTTAATCCTAATTTGTCCTTTTTATCATATAAAAATAGTCATATTTCCAAAAATTGAATCCAGTAAGAAATTTATATTTCATTCTGAATTAGTAAAACATACTTAGAGAGGTGATTATATGGATAAAGACGATTTAAAACTCACATCTGCCGAGATAGGAACTTTGTGGGAGCAATATGTAAATGGAACGGCTGTTGATATTGTAAACAGGTATATGTTATCCATTATAGAAGATGAAAAGATAAGAACTATTTTTGAAGATGCGATAAAGATATTTGAAAAACATAAGCAACAGATAACCAGGTTCTTTGAAAACGAAGGGTTCCCAGTACCGATTGGATTTACAGATTCAGACCTTAATAAAGGGACAAAAAGGTTGTTTTCGGACATATTTTGTTTACATTATTTACATGTAATGACAGTACATGGATTATTAGGACATATGACTTCGCTTAGTGCTTCTGTAAGAAAGGATTTACGATATTTTTATGATTCGTGCGATAATGACGGGAAAAAAATGTATCATCAAACAACTGAATTGCTTTTAGAAAAGGGACACTTCCAAAAAGACCCCTTTTTTTACCCTGAAGCAAACCCTGAGTTTATTACGGGGCAAAAATTTTTAGATGGTTTCTTTGGTGACAAACGTCCTTTAGCTTCAACTGAAATTATTGCTCTTTCTTTTAATATTAAAAAGAAGATATTGGAAAAAACTCTTTCTATTGCATTTAGCCAAGTAACTCAATCAAAAGACGCGAGGGAATTTCTGGAAACATCTCAACAAACTTCGGATGAACAAATTCAAACACTATCTAAAATACTACAATCAGATAATTTGCCAGTACCAATGTCTTGGGAAACAGAAGTTACAACTTCTCAAGATTCTCCTTTTTCAGATAAATTAATGTTGTATCATATTGGGTTTCTGCTGCAAGCTGCCCAAGCCTATCACGGAACAGGACTTGCTACATCAATGCGAACAGACCTTGTTGTAACTTATGAAAAAATCATTTTGAAAAACCTGATGGTGACAAAAGAATGGTTCAATATTATGACGCAATATAAGTGGTTAGAACAGCCACCACTTGCACCAAATAGAAAAAAGATTGCAAAAGACACATAATTTATAAAATGCACCTCTCTTTGATGGGAGGTGTTTTAGATTTAAGACTTTCTCTAAACGGTTTCTTCGTATTATAAGGTCATCCAGATAAGAAAATATATTTTTTATATGGTCTTTTTATAACTTCCCAGGGGTAAGAGGTAACTGCTCGTGGGGCTTTGACCCCGTCAGCTAAACAGTTTGCCCCCCTACTTGTAGAAACAAGATTGATGCTGGTTGGGACTTAGATCTCATATAACGAGCGAAACTGTGATACTTTCTTTAAACCACTCGATTTGAGCGTACAAGATGTGAATAGCAATAGGAACAAAGTGGATAAAATGAAACGTCTTCCCCTCATATACTTTCTCCTTTTATATTTAGAGGACATATAGATTTGCACGGTTTCAATCATAGTTACAAACCTACCTGTTAAAAAAAAAGACATTATTTAATCTCCTCGATTCTCTTCTTTCTTCCAATGAAAATAGGTATATAGCAATGTAGCTACCGTGATCATGACACTAATAAATACCAATAGAAAATTATAAGCAGTTGGCAAGTTCCCTTTTACTATTATCCAAGTTATTAATGTTAAAAGGATTGGCGTTTGTACTACATTCCATATAAACTTTTTCTTGTAACTGAGTTGCCAGTACGTCATTACCAGACCCTCCTCCCACACGAAATCATCTTTAAAAAGGGCAACAACACGCTGGCCTCCTTGCTTAAAATTTTTTAATGATCATCATTGAATTCGCATTCTTTTGAAATTCATAAGAAACTACTTTCTCTTCAACTGAATAGCCTTTCTCTTTTACTATTTCTTTTAATTGGTCCAAATACTCATAGCGTTTCCCTTCTAAAGTAACTAAAGGAAAAATACGTATCTCATTTCGAGTAACTCTTATTAACTCATTTAATGTAGCTAAGTGGAAGTTGTAATCCAATCGGTCTCCATACATAAACAAAAAATGTGCCGATAAGATTACATCAAATTCACCGCTCTGAAATGGGAGTGTTGGCAATGTTACCGGAATGTAACGTTCCTTGTTTATTATCATATCCGCGCTACAGTCATTTAACGCTCGTAATCGTTGGCTTCGAAGCGCTTCAATGTCTTTAAAATAATCCCAGACATAATTATTATTCGCTAGCTTCATATGTGTCATGGCATGTTCAATGTCTTGGTGACCTTTATTCTTTAAGTCTATTCCTCTGTGATAATAAGCAATATCACAAGCCGTTATGTTCAAACCAACATGGTTACCATTGGCCGTAAAAGAACAAGCGCCAGCTGGACAATCGAGGATTTTTTTTTCCTTTAAATCGTCTGTTGAAAGAGAAAACATATCCATGTACTCTTCAAATGTTCTCCCGATAAAAATAATTCTCTCTAAATCTAACTTCATACTCGGCTCAACTTCACTCATCTCAACTCACCTCTTCAAAAAAATAACAACAAGGTAATTTTACCATGGCCTTTACTGTACTGGAAGGATTTCTCATTTATTTTAAGTAGTTAGTAACGTCTATTATCAAATCACTTAATAAAAGAGTTTTATTGTTTCCCTCATTCATTGTTTTCTTTTATCATCTCAACATTAACATAAGTAGTCAGCCGTAATTTTAACTTTCTCCATCGAGTTCTCTAATCCCCCCATCTCGATGAGCAATGAATGCTCATGCAAATCTTGATTATAATTCGATGAGTACCTTGGGAGTGATTTGTTTTAACTATCACTCCTCTTGAGAGACTTGGATACATTTCTTCTAACCGTTCATGTAAATTATTAGCTAATTTTAAATCTGTTCATGATGTTTTCCATTGACGACAAAAACAATTCTTGTCACTTCTTGATCATTAACCTTAGTCATCGTACGTTGTCTTGGTATAGTATCTCTGTGAAGACCAAGACCATTTGTATCGAATCATGCTTCTCAATGGTTTCTTTTATATAATTCCTGGTCACATCATACGAATCTGCATAGGTCAATCCTTCTTTTTCAACCACTGCCTGGATATCTCTTTTCTCATGCATGACATTAATCCCCATGTTTTCAAGTTGTTTTCTTAAATAATCACCAACTAAAGAAATATTTAATTCATCATGAAAAGTTTCGTTTGCAGACGCTATATGTCATAGGAGAAGCTCATCCTAATTATAAAGAGAACCTAGAATTGGCTAACGAGCTTCATCACCTGTTTGAAGAAAAATATCCAGGACTTAGTCGTGGAATATTTGGTAATAATTCGAATAGCGGTTAACGGAGTTTATAACCAAGATCTCATGGAGAATTTCATCTTAATTGAATTTGGAGGGGGTGATAACCATATGGATGAATTACTCCTCAGTACGGAAGCATTCGCAGACGTCTTCTCATCGTATGTTGAAGAAATGGGACAGATACGTGAATAGAGAAATCTGATTCTGGTTAGGCTGGATGTTTGTGATCAGTTTATTTGCTTATTATCATTTTCATTGGAAGTTGACCGTGGGTTTATTTTTAGCCGGGTTATTAATCTCTTTCAAGGTGTTGGTGGACGCTTTTCTTGGTATTATGGAATAGTTATTTGGATACTATTTGAAATCCAAGAATTAGAGATTTAATTCTTGGATTTCTTTACAGTTGCTTGAAAAATCACTTGTTGTGTTTTAACTCAAAAAACTTATTAAGTGATTTTTCATTTAATGAAGATGGACTTAACTCCCTAGCTTCATCAATCATTCACGTAACTTACCTTTTGGATATTAATTTTATCATTAAAAAAATGTGAGGAATGCTTAGGTGTTCATTAATTAGCTTTTTCGCATTTTCTTTAATACACCTATAAAATGAAATAGTTAGAGCCATTCCCATTTACACAAAACTCCCAACCTTAATCCATCAACACTATGTTAGGTTTAAACCATGATTTTACACATATCATTCGTAAAGTCGACTGGATCTTGAAGTGGCAAGCCTTCAATTAAAAGAGCTTGGTTGTATAATAATTTCGTATAAAGATTTAATTTTTCTTGATCTGTCTCAAATGCCTTTTTCAACGATTGGAAAACTTCATGATTCGTATTGAGTTCTAGCACCTTGTCCGCTTTGATGTTTTGATTATCTGGCATCGCTTGAAGGATTTTCTCCATTTCAATTGTTACTTCTCCATCCGTTGCAAGACAGACTGGATGTGTCTTTAACCTTTTGGAAACTCGTACATTTTTAACTTTATCTTCCAGTACCTTTTTCATCGCTGCAAAGAGTTCTTTATGATCATTTTCTTCCGATTCGACTTTACTCTCTTGATCTTCGTCTAAACCTAAATCTCCGCTTGATACTGATTTGAATTCTTTCTCTTTATAAGTTGCTACCATTTTAATAGCGAATTCATCAATATCTTCAGTGAAGTATAAGACTTCAAAGCCTTTATCTGATACTAATTCCATTTGTGGGAGCTTTTCAATTCTTTCATTTGATTCACCAGAAGCGTAATAAATGTATTTTTGATCGTCAGCCATTCTTGATACGTACTCGTCAAGAGTGACCATTTTCTTTTCTGTCGATGAGTAGAACATTAGTAAATCTTGAAGGGCTTCTTTGTTTGAACCAAAGTCCGTGTATACTCCGTACTTTAATTGTCTACCAAATGATTGGTAAAATTGTTCATATTTTTCGCGCTCATCTTTTAATAAGTTTAGTAACTGACTTTTTATTTTACTTTTAATGTTTTTGGCAATAAGTTTTAATTGGCGGTCATGCTGCAGTATTTCTCTGGATATATTTAATGATAAATCTTCTGAATCTACCATCCCTTTAACAAAGCTGAAATGATCAGGCAATAAATCAGCACATTTATTCATGATTAGAACGCCATTTGAATACAATTCCAAGCCCTTCTCATACTCTTTTGTATAAAAATCAAACGGAATGTTTTCTGGGATATACAAAATCGCATTATATCTTACAGCACCATCCACACTAATGTGAATATGTTTAAGCGGTTTGTCGAAGCCATAATGTTTCTCTTTATAGAAGTTTTCATAGTCTTCCAATGTTAGTTCATTTTTGTTTTTTCTCCAGATTGGTACCATACTATTGATCGTTTGTACCTCTTTAGACTCTTCCCCTTCATTGTCGCTACCTTCTTTCAACTTTCTCTCAGTAAGCTCCATTTTAATAGGGTAGCGAATAAAGTCCGAGTACTTTTTGATAATCGCTTTTAAACGATAATCGTCAAGATATTCATCATAATTCTCTTCCTCGGTATTTTCTTTAACTTTTAGCACAATTTCCGTCCCATAAGACTCTTTCTCAGCTGGTTCTATTGTATACCCATCGGCTCCGTCAGACTTCCACTTAAATGCCTCGTCAGTACTGACTGCTTTACTTGTAACCGTAACCTCATCTGCTACCATGAAGGCTGAATAAAATCCAACTCCAAACTGACCAATAATATCGTGACCATCTTTAAGCTCATTCTCTGTTTTAAAAGCTAAAGATCCACTCTTCGCAATCGTACCTAGGTTCGTTTCTAGGTCTTCTTTCGTCATCCCAATCCCTGTATCTGTAATGGTTAATGATCTTTTTTCCTTATCCGCAACCACTTTTATGTAATAACCATCCTTGTCGAAGGTAATCGTCTCATCTGTTAGTGCTTTGTAATACATCTTATCAATGGCATCACTTGCATTTGAGATTAATTCTCTTAGAAAAATTTCTTTTTGCGTATAGATAGAATTAATCATCATTTCTAAAAGTCGTTTCGATTCTGCTTTAAATTGTTTTTTTGTCATAATAATTCCCCTTTCGCAAATGTGCATAATCATCGCTTTAATTTAAAATTTAGCAAATCTGACTCCCAACAAATTAGCACTCTTAATCAACGAGTGCTAATTTCTATATTTTATTTATCATATTTTCATACAGTCTGTCAATGGCTCTTGGATGGATTAATAGTAGATTTACAATGATCCATTCGAATGATTGAAAAATGAATCATTATAGAATCTTAAACAGATATGGTATAATGAGCAAACTAAATAAAACAGACCATTTACTGGAGGCAACATGTTAACATTCGAAGAAAAATTACAGGTTATTGAATCATTCCCTGAACTTGAAAGAAAAGATGTTTCACTAGGTAGAGTGAACTTTCATTACAACGAGAGTTCGTATGATCAAAAAAATGTCGTGTATCATTTACACCCTAACGGTAATGGCTTTGTCTATGCTGGAAAGATGACAGGCTACCAAACGAATGACAAAGGGATGGTCAACATTCGTGATTTTACAGAGAAAGCCCTTCGCTCTACAATCAGAAAGTCTATTCTTTCTCTAACTCCAAAAGAGCCGGAAAAAACAAATGAACCTGAAGAAGAGGTATGGATTAATGAAAACACCGTCACCCTTACCTTACTTAAAGAAGGCGAGATTTGGAATGTCTACGCTGATGACATTTTAGATGGAACGTTTAATTCATATAGACAAGCGACACAGTATCTAGATGAAGAAGGATTTTCACGGATTTAAATGAATGAAGAGTACTAATCATTGAGCGATGCTTTTCCTAGAGCATCGCTCATATTCATTTGAAATGAATATCAAGCCACTTTACTAGTCATCTCTTTAAATTTTTCTACGTTAGCTTGAAAATAAGCAAACCATATACAGATGCTTATAGGTAGCATTAAACTCAGATAAACGAAATTAGCACCAAAATTACTCACGATCAAGCCTAAAATGGGCGCACTTATTACAACTGAAGCCTGATTACCCAATCATTCGATCACTAGCCATTCTTCCATGATAATTCAGGTCTGTAGCCATTTGTTGAAATGATTGTAGTAAAACACGAATCCAAGTTGTTCCAAGTCCAATTAAGAATACACCGATAAAAGCAACTGGAACAAATGGGGTTATCCCTATAGAAAACAAACCGGCTAACACTATGACCAATGAAAAGAGAGCCAATTTATTCTTTACTTTTTTTCCACCACCATGTCCCAAATACTCCTGCTAAAACTCCACCTAAAGCTAATGTCGCGTCCAGTAATCCATAAATCGTAGCTGATTTAACTAGAACAATGGTATACACGGACAAAAAAACCTAATGTCGTAAGTAAAACGTGTTAACCATGAAACATAATGTTAATAGCGGAATGTATGACCGTTAAACCTTCCCAAATAGCCATTTTAGTTAAAATAGCGGAGCGTACGTCCGTTTCATTGAAGCTACTCACTTGCGAGCACTAAAAAAAACAGTTGAGATCCTCGTCTCAACTGTTTTTCCTTTCTCACTCTTAATGAACTGGTGTCACAACAATCTTCTGATCTGTCACATCCACTTTAAATGAATGAAGCTTCTCTTCACTTTCAATAATAAGCGATGTAATTTGATCTTCAATGTGCTCTTGAATCGCGCGACGTAGTGGGCGAGCTCCGAAAGCCTTATGATAACCAACATCAGCAATTTTTTCTTTTGCCTGGTCTGTCACCTCAAGTGAAAACGCTTGTTCAAGAAGTACTTTTTGAAGATCGACTAACATAATATCTATGATTTTAATTAAGTCATGTTTCTCTAACTGACTGAACTCAATAATCGAATCAATACGGTTTAAGAATTCTGGTTTGAAATAAGCTCGTAAACTTTCTAAAATGCTTTCAGTAGCTAGAGCATCTTGACCTTCTGCTTCACTAAATCCAATTGCCGCTAATTTCTGATCCGTCACACCAGCGTTAGACGTCATGATAATCACCGTTTCATTGAAACTAACTGTTCTTCCTTGACTATCCGTCAATCGACCGTCTTCCATGATTTGAAGGAACATGTTCAATACATCAGGATGTGCTTTTTCGACTTCATCTAAAAGAATGATTGAATATGGATTGCGTCTTACTTGTTCCGTTAATTGACCCGCTTCATCGTGGCCTACGTATCCTGGAGGGGACCCAATTAATTTAGAAATTGAATGCATCTCCATATACTCACTCATATCTAGACGTATCATCGAATCCTTCGTTCCAAACAATTCACCTGCTAATGTTTTCGTTAACTCCGTTTTACCCGTTCCCGTTGGTCCCACAAATAAGAACGAAGCTGTTGGTCGTGATTTCGGCTTTAATCCTACACGCGCACGAAGGATCGCTTTTGCAACTTTTTCAATCGCTTTGTCTTGACCAATTACTTTCTTACTTAAGTTCT
Source organism: Halalkalibacter alkalisediminis (assembly GCF_028610705.1). Lineage (GTDB taxonomy): Bacteria > Bacillota > Bacilli > Bacillales > Bacillaceae_D > Halalkalibacter > Halalkalibacter alkalisediminis. The sequence continues at coordinate 11,048 of NZ_JAQQWT010000039.1, read as the reverse complement.
TTTGTAAGTCCTTCATTTTCGTTTGTTCTGATTTCTGTAGTTTCTTAACTGGAATACCTGTACTGTTTTCAATAATGTCTTGAATGTGTTCTATCGTAATTTCTGTTACAGGCTCTGTTATTTCGTTATCTATTTTGTTTTTTAGTGTGAGTTCTTCGTCACGAAGACTTGCTGCTTTTTCATACTCTTCATGTTTTGTTGCCGCCTCTTTTTCTCGAGTAATCTCATCAAGTCGTTTTTGTAATTTACCCTTATCGTTTTCACCTTGTGTTAAGTTTAATTTAGAACCCGCTTCATCGAGTAGGTCAATGGCTTTGTCCGGCAGGAAACGATCTTGAATATAACGATCCGATAATGAGACACACGCCTTTAACACTTCATCCGAGTACTTGACATTATGATAGCTCTCATAAATAGGTCGAATGCCTTTTAGAGTGTCAAACGCTTCCTGTATCGTTGGTTCCTTCACAACCACTGGTTGGAACCTGCGCTCTAGTGCTGGGTCTTTTTCAATCATACGATATTCTTTTAATGTAGTTGCACCAATAATCTGAAATTCTCCTCTTGCCAATGCTGGTTTTAGAATATTACCTGCATTCATTGAACCTTCAGATGTTCCACCAGCACCTACCAACATGTGTAACTCATCGATAAATAGAATGACATTATCCCGTTGTTGCAGCTCTGCTACTAGTTTTTGCATATTTTCTTCAAATTGGCCTCTATAACTTGTACCAGAAACGAGCGAGGTAATGTCTAATACATAAACTTCTTTATTTAAAAGTTTTGAAGGAACTTCTCCCTTTACAATTTTAAGAGCAAAACCTTCAGCAATAGCCGTTTTTCCGACACCTGCTTCCCCAATTAACACGGGATTATTCTTCGAGCGTCGATTTAACACTTCAATGACACGGGAAATCTCCTTTTCACGACCAATGACACCATCAATTCGGCCTTGTCTTGCTTCGTCAGATAAGTTTCGACCATGCTGATCCAAAAAGCCAGTTCCTTCTTGTTTACTCGAGGTTTCTTTTACTTGTTGTTGCGTCACACCATTCGCAAAAGGATTACCTTGTTCTTGGAAAAAACCTTTAAATAGCTCATTGAAAGGCATCGAATTCATTCCGAAATGCTGATTTTTTATTTGACCATAGCAGTCTGAGCATAATGAAATATTCTTTTTTGATTGGTTCATTAACAGATTCATTGTTACATTAGCTTGATTTGTTTGGCATTTTTCACATAACATCATTTTCATCCTCCTAATCATTTGACTTTGACTATCTTTGACCATTTTTATAAAAATAAAAGCCAGTAGGCTGTATTAGTGATTACCTATATTATATTTGACCTTCTTTGACTTTTCAAGTAGAAAGTCTCAGATGTTTTAGACCAATAATAAAATACAGAAAGAGACCAGTTCCATTAGGACCTGACCTACTCATATCTAATTTAGAGCCGCAATTGCCGCTTCCTAATAGAGTTCCAAACCACCACTTCTAAAAGTGGGTGTTCGCAAAAATACTTCTGTCTTCCTAAAAAAGGCACGACATTGGTACTTCAATCATAAAACTCCCTAAATAAGCATAAAGGTTGAAACATATTAATTACGTACATTGCAGCAGTAGATGTAATTTGATGTAATCTGTTTGGATAACGTTCGATAAGCCATGTTTTGTACCTTCGTACTGCAAACGGTTTTGCCCTCGTACTCCGGTGGTAATCATCTATCTACAGATTGATATATCAATCTGTCTATCTCTCCGTTGTTATTCCTTCAAGATAGTTCCCCTACCATGTTTGGGTTTCTCGCTCGTGGGGTTTACCGCGTTCCACCTCTTTCATTTCTAAAAGAGCTTCGTCACTGTGGCACTTTTCAGGGGTACTCAACCATAGCCATAGCCTTAGGTGTTTTTCCCCGCCGGCAATCCAGTAACACCAGATTGCCCTAGCTTATGACTTCGCTAGGCACGAACACTACGATCATTTCAGATCGTGCGAGCATGGACTTTCCTCTACATCAAATGATGCAGCGATTACCTGAACGTTATCTCAGATGTTGTATCCTTAGTATAGACTGAAACATAATTCTGCGCAACTGGTAAATTATGTTACTGTTTGTTCTGTACTGAGCAAACTACTCCACTAGAATCGGACCCTTTCTTCCCTTCTTCAATTTAAAGTAGACTTTCAGTGCCTCATCGGCTATATCTTGAGCCAATCCCTTTCGCCCACCTTCATCATCTAATTTCACAAAAGGAACGACGACAGCAAAGGCGATTTCAGGATCATTATAGGGGGCGTACCCAACTAACGTTTGCGTATTTCCTTCAATGAAATGCCGATTCTCACCATTCCCTACAGCCACCCTTACCTGCGCTGTACCCGTTTTCCCAGCAGGTTGATAGGAAGCGTCAGCAAATTTTTTTGCAGCAGTCCCTCGAGTCATAACGCCTCTAAGACCTTCTTGTACACGTTTAATATGGTCCTCACTCATATCAATACGATTTAAGATCTCAGGCTCAAAACTCTGCACGACGATACTAGGTTCATTGTCTCTTATAGAAGGTTCTCTAATTTCACGGACAAGACGAGGCTGCACACGATACCCATCATTAGCAATGGTAGAAATATATTGAGCCAGTTGTAATGGTGTATACGTATCATATTGACCAATCATTAAGTCCATTATATTCCCGCCAACTTCACTTCCTCCTTTTAGTCCTGTTTCATAATAAGGTAAATCAATCCCCGTCTCAGAACCTAACCCGAATTGACTAAAACTACTTCGAACTACACTATAAGCTTCGCGAATCGATTCACTATTCCAACCACAATGTTGATTAGCCCCTTTGTAATAACACTTAGCCATTCGCATCCCAATTTGAAACATGTAAACATTAGATGATTGTTCAAGAGCAACAATATCGTTTACAACTCCTAATTGGTTGGTCCATGATTTTTTTACAGGAGTTGCTGGTAAATGAATTGGTTCATCATGAAATCGATCACCAGGCTGAATAATTCCTGTTTGAAACCCAGTTAGAACAGAGGCAGCCTTTACTGTTGACCCCATCGCAAAAGCCTTCGTTACGTTTCCAATATGATCAGCGTAATCCTCATCATCAACACTTGCCGAATCTAAATATCCAGCCATCGCTAAAATATCGCCTGTTCGTGGATCCATTAGAACCACATAAGCGGAGCGATCTTGAAGGAAAGCCTGGTTTCCTGTTTTTTTCATTTCACTATCTAATATGCTTTCGAGCCGTTGTTGTAATTCCATATCGAGTGTTAAGACTAGATCATTGCCTCTTTTACCTAGTTTTTCATTGGTTTGACGATGAACCGGCCCTTCAAATGTTTTGTTTGTAATTCGTTCAATTACAGCTTTCTCCCCACGCAATACAGCTTCATATTGAGCTTCAAGAAAACTAATTCCTACTAAATCAGAGCGATCATACCCTCGTGACACATAATAATCGACTTTTTCCTTTGGAATGGAATTCGTTGACCCAAAAAAACTACGAAACGAATCTCCATACAAATATGTTCTAGTTGAATCTCTTAAAATGTCAATACCAGGTAGATGATCTAAATTCTCACTAATCATATGCGCTTCTTGCTCCGTTATGTTCCTTTTAATGCGTTGCGGAATGTTTGAGTGTCCTTGCTGCATTTTACGATAAATCGCGATAATTTGTTGGTCTTCGATCGTTAAACTCTCTACCAGATCTTCAGGTATCCTTGATATTTCTAGTTGATACTCTTCTGCCATCGTTTCTATATCCTTACGTTCCTTTTTACTTACAAGATCATAGCGAGATTTTTCATCCATCTGCAATAGAAGATATTCTCTTTTATCTCGATCTGTTACTCGACTCGTGTCCATTTCTAACATCGGCTCTAGTTCTCGAGCAATATTTACTATTTCATTTGTCTTTAAATTTCTAGACGGATTTGTAAATGTGAGAGATAGTTCAACTTGATTATCCACAACGACATTGCCAAACCTGTCATACATAATCCCTCTTGGTGCACTAAATTTATAAATCGAATTAGTCGTGGACTCAAGCTCATTCACAAAATCCTCCCCTTGAACAATTTGAACAATACCTAATCGTAAGATCAAACCCGAAAACAAAAGGAATATCACAAAAAACAGGACGTTTACACGGAAAGCTAAATGAGTGCGTTTCTTTTGTTTTGTTTTATTCATGTTACCTCCACGTCAAAACGAACATTATATGTATTGTTAGGCTTCCCATCTATCCAATTTTTATCAAACTGTAAAAGGCTTTCATTCCCTTACTAATCTTTACCAAATTTAATTAATAACATTTTTACATAACTGCGCTGTTTGATTAACATACTAATTTCAAAACCAAGAAAGAGGTGTATGTAACATGGCAAGTAATAACAATAATTCAAATCAATTATTAGTTCCAGGTGTACAGCAAGCATTGGATCAAATGAAATATGAAATCGCTTCAGAATTTGGAGTTCAATTAGGGGCTGACACGACTTCCCGTGCGAACGGCTCTGTTGGTGGAGAAATCACAAAAAGACTTGTACAAATGGCCGAGCAACAAATGGGTGGCTCTCAACTATAAAAAAATCACATCAAAAGATACTTAAAAGGCGTGAGGGTCCTACCCTCACGCCTTCATTTATTTTAATAGAACTGCATCACTTTATTTCCTTGTAGATTAATACTATTTGCTGAGAAAAAGATAGGAGGGAATATAGAATAAGGTAGCAAAGAAATGTATATGATAAATTCCAACCGTTTGAGTAAACAACTTTAGCTAAGGCTAAGTAGATTCCTTCTAATAATGTGGTAATACGGGGAACAGGAAAATATAAATAATCATCCTTCCCCCAATTATTACAGCACTAATGGCTTTCCAAAAAATTTCGTACCGCCTAATACTAATATGTCTGCCATAGAATGTGCTCGCTGTCTATAAAATATTAGTTATGTAGTATTTCGTTATAGCAAGGTATTCCCTGATATAAGATTTAGGTAAAGAAATGAAAGGTGTTTTTGCTGTAAGGCCTGAGACCTCCAAATTCTGATCTCTTGCAATAGACACGGCTCGATACACATGATAATGATTCGTCACGATAATACCGATGTTTCCCTTTTGTGGTATGAGTCCCTTAGAAAACCTTATATTTTCAGACGTTGAAGTTGAGCGGTCCTCTAACCTGATTCTCGATTCGGCTATCCCTCGAGCCAGCAACTCTCTTTTAATCGCCTCCGCTTCAGTCATATCCTCACCAGGACCTTGACCACCTGAAGCAATAGCAACTGTATGTGGATTATCTTCTAGATAGTCAACGGCTGCTTCAATCCGATATTGAAGGGATAAAGATGGAACGCTCCCATCAACTTTTGCTCCTAAGATAATCAAATAATCGGCTTCTTTTGGCACTTCCATATGACTATAACGCTGAATTTGCACATGTAAAACAATAAAATAGATAAGGACAATTGGAGCTAAAACAACCATTAGGTAAATCATTATTTTTTTCATTTATTACAACCCATCCTGTTAAATCAAGCTCGTTATTGTTTCGGCATCCACCTTATAAAATCCTTTTATAGGAAGTGGTTTTAAGTCATCCTAAATAAATAGGATGACAGTAGATTAAAGAGATTCAATTCCACTTAGTTCTGCTTCTAAAAAAATCATTAATTCTTTAATCATCTCCTCTGAGAAATCAAAACGGATACCTGCTGCTTCATACACTTCAGGTAACGATTTCGATGAACCTAAGGAGAGGGCTTTCTTATAGTTTTCGAGTGCTTTATCTGGATTTTCTCGATACTGCTTATACATTTGTACCGCACCAAGTTGCGCAATCACATACTCAATATAATAAAACGGTACTTCAAAAATATGTAGAACTCTTAGCCAAGTAATTTGTCGCCACTTCTCTTGGCCGTCCCAGTTCACAATGTTTGAATCGAGCTCCTGCATAAGCTCTTGATATTTTTGATTTCGTTCACTAGTAGTGTGCGTAGGGTTCTCATACAGCCAGTGCTGAAATTGATCGATAATCATTCCTTGAGGAAGAAACTGAATAATCCCCTTCAATTGCATCTTCATGGCGCACTTTAAATCATCCTCATTGTTGTAAAATAAATTCCACTGATTCATTGTTAATAACTCAATCGACATACTTGCAAGTTCTGCTGATTCCATCGGTGTTTCTCGATAATCGCTAAGCGGTTGTTTTTTCATAAGGTCATTATGAATACAATGACCCATTTCATGAAGAAGAGTAATCATATCATCATGTGTTTTAGAAGCATTCATAAATATAAAAGACAATCCAGATAGCGGCAAGGATGAACAAAAGCCACCAGGTGCTTTCCCTTTTCTACTGTTCAAATCAAGCATGCCACGCTGATCCATCGTTTTTAAGAGCTCTGAGAAACGAGCATCTAGGTTTTGAAAAATCGTAGCTGAATTGCTAATCAAATCGTTTGTATCATTAAACGGTTGTAAAGGAGTTTGTCCAGTGGGTACAGCTAATACGTCCCATGGTTTATACGTATCGATCCCAAGTTCTCTTTGATGTTCTTTTTGAAGCTTTTCTTTCAGTGGCTTAACATATTTCCGAATCGATTGTGCAAGGACCTTACAATCGACTGGTGTATAATCAAAGCGCTCGTACTCTTTAAACATATAGTCTCGATAATTAGAAAGGTCTGCATTTTTAGCTTTTTTGTCTCGAATGACGATTAAATCGTCCATGATTTTTTGAAGCTCTGGTTCTATTGACATTATTGCTTCCGCTGCTAGTGTAGATGCTTTTTCTCTTATTTCTCTGTTTGGATCTTGCATGAAAGGAGCTAATTGACTAAGCGTTAATTCTACTCCATCCATTTGAACCGTTAATGCACCCGTGTGTTCAAAATACTTTGTCGTAAGAGCATCTTCTTTTATTTCAAGATCGATATTTTCTAACCTAAATAATTCTTTTGCATTTTGTTTACTTTTTATCAACGGTTGATAAAATGTTGGATCTAACTGTCCGATAAGGTTAGACGCAAGAAACTTATCATTTAAAAGAGAAAGGTATTTTTTATACATGGGGTCAATCACATTTTGATCATGTTCGAAAATGTCTTTTGCTTCCTTTGAATTACTTTGACATTGGAAATCTATGTAGTGCCCTGACATGGCTTCATCAATTGCCTCTTTAAGGTCAGATTGTTCCTTAAGCCAGCTCTCAAGCTGTTCAACTGTATCAAGTGGTCGATTAAGCAATTTAACAAATGCTTGTTCAACCTCCTTAGGGTTCTGAAAATCATAGGTTTCCATATAATATTTGAACATAGAAGAACCTCCTTTTCCTGTAAAATCATCGTACCAAAATTTAGGATTATTTAAAATAAAAAAGATGAATTCGGTCAACCCGAATTCATCTTTTTTTTATTACTTTATTTTTCCATCCAATTTGTATGGAATGTGCCTTCTTTATCAATACGTTGATACGTATGCGCTCCAAAATAATCACGTTGTGCTTGTAACAGATTAGCTGGAAGTGTTTCTGTACGATAGCTATCATAATAAGCTAATGCGCTTGAAAGACTTGGTACTGGAATCCCAAGTTTGATTGCTGTAGCAACGACATCTCTAGCTGCTTCTTGGTAACTTTCTACAATTTCTTGGAAGTAAGGATCCAGTAATAAATTCGTTAAGTTAGCATCACGATCATATGCTTCTTTAATATTTTGAAGGAAACGAGCTCGAATAATACAACCACCTCTAAAAATCATAGAGATATCACCTAAGTTCAGGTTCCAATCATATTCCTCAGACGCCACTTTCATTTGTGCAAACCCTTGAGCATACGAACAAATTTTGCTTAAATACAAAGCCTTACGAATTTTTTCAACAAACTCTTTCTTGTCCCCTTCAAATACAGCGTTCGGACCACGAAGAATTTTACTTGCCTTCACTCGCTCGTCCTTCATCGCTGAAATAAAACGTGAGAAAACAGATTCTGTAATAATTGATAATGGAACTCCTAAATCTAAAGCACTTTGACTTGTCCATTTACCAGTCCCTTTTTGACCTGCTGTATCTAAAATAAGATCAACCATAGGCTTTCCAGTTTCCTCATCTACTTTTGTAAAGATGTCAGTCGTGATATCAATTAAATAACTATCAAGCTCGCCTTGGTTCCATTCTTTAAAAATTTCGTGAAGCTCTTTTGCATTTAAACCAAGAACATCTTTCATCAAATGATAAGATTCACAGATCAACTGCATATCACCGTATTCAATTCCATTGTGAACCATTTTCACATAATGACCTGCTCCATTTGGCCCAATGTATGTGCAACATGCATCGTCTCCAACTTTTGCTGAGATTGCTTTGAAGATCGGTTCAACTAGATCATACGCTTCTTTTTGACCGCCAGGCATGATAGACGGACCTTTAAGAGCTCCTTCTTCTCCACCTGACACGCCCGTACCGATAAAGTGGATGCCAGACTCAGCAAGGTCCTGGTTTCTACGACGTGTATCTTCGAAGAACGTATTACCACCATCGATTAAGATATCGCCCTTTTCTAAATGTGGTAATAGCTGTTCAATGGTTGCATCTGTTGCTTGTCCAGCTTTAACCATTAACATAATTTTTCTTGGTGTTTCTAAAGAAGCAACAAATTCTTCAATGCTATATGTACCTAATACATTTTTACCTTCTGCTTCTTTTAACATTTCCTCTGTCTTTTCAGCTGAACGGTTAAATACAGATACACCATAACCTCTACTTTCGATGTTCAAAGCAAGATTACGCCCCATTACCGCTAGGCCAATAACTCCAATTTGTTGTTTTTCCATTCTCTACCACTCCTAATTCATTCATTCTTTCTTTATTGTGCTCGGACTTTACCCAATACATAATCATTTTCTCATAACATTTCAGCTTAGGGTAGAGTTTTTACTACTTTGATTATTTTACTACCAACTACTAGAAGCTAGCAACTTTTTATCATAAAACAATGCTGCTTTTCATTTTTATTAACTAATTCCTCCTAAGTATTTACACAAATGATAAAAATAACATGCTTCTTTATGTGAAATGCCTACATGATGGTTTAAGTGCTAAGTACCATAGTTTCTTTAATGTTAAAAATAGACGCGCTACGCTTATCAAATTTACTTGATCAATCCATTAACCTGTTAATAAATATAGCTTGCTTGCATATGATGAATTAAACAGAAAATTGGATTGGTAGGTGATTTTTTGAAGCGATCTCGAATGATACAGTACCCTTTTCAAAACTTACAAGAGAAGAACATGACTTTTGAGGAAGTGTTTAACCGAGTTATAAAATTCATGAAGATTAAGCCGACTGGTAATTATCGACTTATGATTGGAACTGATTCTCAAGTTCATTCAAAAACCACTGTTTTCATAACAGGGATTGTAATTCAACATGCTGGTAAAGGTGCTTGGGCTTGTATTAGGAGATCTGTGGTACCAAGAAAAATGCTACATTTGCATGAACGCATTTCTCTTGAAACCACTTTAACAGAAGAAGTCGTTTCAATGTTCTCAGAAGATAAGAAAAATCGAATGATTGATATTGTTTTACCTTATTTATATCAAGGTGCTACTTTCTCTTTTGAAGGGCATATTGATATTGGTTCTGGTCAACGAAATAAAACACGGGAATTTGTTAATGAAATGGTCGCTCGATTAGAAATGATTGGTGTAGAACCAAAAATAAAACCTGATGCATTTGTGGCATCAAGTTATGCGAATCGTTTCACAAAAAAAGCAGGAAAATACACTCCAACTTAATGGACTTGTAATTCACCAGCTATCATGGTAACCGCTTGGCCTCCAACCTTGACGACTGGTGTTCCTTTCCTATTTGAGATTTGACTGTTGACGTCCCCCGGTCTTCTCATACTATGGCCTTGAGCTATTTTAAAATGATGAGCTATTGTAGGATCAAGTATACCTTCTAACAAAAGGTAACCTGTTAATACTCATTTGCTGAACCTGTTACAGAATCCTCTGCAATGCCGAACACCGGAGCAAAATCACGAGTATAAAGCAAACACTCCTCTTCTTGACTATCAAATGTAAATAAATGTGTCGTACAAATATGAGCCTTTTCATTATGTACTTTTAACAACTCTAAATTGGGAAGAGCCCGATCAACAGCCAGTCTTGTTTTTACAGGAATGAGTAAATGCCAATTCTTGTGTAACCCAACTTAATCGGATATTGGCGATCTAAATCCGCAACAGAAAGACCTATTAGACTAGACAATGTTTCAACAGATGTTTCCATAGCTATTTTTTTGCATCTTTTCACAACTCAGGCGTATTCGCTTAAGAAACAACACCAGCAGGATTCCCACCAAATGCAACAGATGTAAAGGCATCAACATGATAAAGATTGATCTTTTTCATTTAACTCTCACTCTCTCATCTTTTCTTATACTTTTCTCAATCATATAATAGTAGACACCCTCATAAAACACTTTAATTCTTATTCTTTTCAACCATCCATTTAATCAAATTCCGTTCCGATTCTGTTAGTACTCTTTTTAGATTATTTTCAAAAAAAGAAGTAAGATCGTCAACTTTTAGTTTTTCCATGCATATCACTCCTTTTCACCATATTAGCCTTCTGATTTTTCAACATGTAATGTTTGTTCTTTAATGTGACGATGCGCTCTCTTTTGGATGATCCAATTTAGACATAGAAAAAAAGCAACCAAACTAATGGCAACCGCAATTGAGTACCATATATGGCTCGAAACCCATTGAAAGAGAAGGTCAAGACGAGGGATCACCCACAAAAAGCTTAAAAACAAAGAAAAAACAACAATCTTCACAAGATCTGACATTCGTGAACCCCTTTCAAAAGTTTGTCCCTATCACTTATATATGAAAAACGGATGTAAATATGTCAGTTTTTTTTCAACTGAGTGAATTTCATAATTTGAATCCTAAGTCTCGTAAAGCTTTCAAGACACAAAAAAAGGAGTACCTCCCCAAAAGT
>NZ_JAQQWT010000038.1 GCF_028610705.1 Halalkalibacter alkalisediminis | reverse complement strand
CTGTCGTATTCAACATGATAAGTAGATTATAAGTTAATCCCCATCTCTATAATAGGTGGGGATTATTTGACGCTTACTTTCGAAGCATACTTTACACCGACTTGATATTTTTTCCCTTCACGTTCACGTTCAAATGTTTCATACTTTGTAGGTACTAATATTTTAATCCCCTTTTCACCTTTTTGAACGGAGTATCCTTTGTCTTTCCAAAAATTAAAACTCCCGACTGCTTCAGCTCCTCGAAATTGTTTTTGAATCAACGCAGAGTTTCGTGGAGAATAGTTATAAAACTTACTCATAAAAGTAAAAATACTCTTTCATCTGTTCAGGCGTTTTAAAAAACTTTTCAACTTGCTCATTTCGATCTTCGGTTAGTTTTTCAATCTCTTTTTTCTTTTCATCATTTGTTTTGCTTCTAAACTTTGCCATAGTACAAGCAAAAAGAAGTATTTTTGAGTACATCGTTAGTTTTTATAACTACAAGCGAATTCACTCAACTATTAATTATCATTCACCGCTCGAATTTGAAAAGCTATATTATGCACGTTATATAGCAAAAGAGCATCTTAGAAATACCACTAGATCAAGTTAAGGGTTTCGTCCCTTAACTTGATCTAGTGGTCAGCAAGCAAAGCGCGGTAGGAGAAAAAGAAAATCTCAATTCAATGTGTCCATTTTCTTGACATAGTATCACTAATGACCGTTTAATATACACTGTGGAAAGTTGATTTTTCAAAGGAAGAGGAAAACGTTAGTTCTTAGGATAATAAACAATTAAACTTCCTATTCATCACAAATGCATGGAGTTGAGACTAGTCTTTTCAACCTTACGTGTTTTGGAACACTTTCAAACCATGATTTCATTCTAAAACTATTCTTCACTTGAAACCACCTTAACCTTGATGATCCGTCTATCTTCTGCCTCTGTAACAATTAATTTAATACCGTCATAAATTAACTCTTCATTTACCGTGGGCACATAGTGAAACTCCTCTGTTAACCAACCACCAAGCGTATGGTTTCGGCTATCAGGTAATTCCACTTGCACCATTCTTGCAAAATCATCTAAAGGAAAATCGCCATTAAATTCAAATTCATTAGGACCAAGTCTTTGGGTCTCAATGATCTTTTCATCATGCTCATCCCAAATTTCACCAACTAGCTCTTCTAAAATGTCCTCTAATGTCACGATTCCAGACGTTCCACCAAATTCATCAATGACGACAGCCATATGTACTCGATCTTTCTGCAACATTGGTAAGAGAGTAGAAATTCCTAATGTCTCAACGACAAACAGTGGCTTACGAATTAGCTTCCTTACTTCCACTTCATTCTTTGTAACAATCTGAGTTAGAAAATCCCTCTCTGACAAAATCCCAATAATGTTATCAACCGATTTTTCATATACAGGCAATCTAGAAAACCTCTCTCTTACTAGTATCGCTGTTATTTCTTCAATGGACATATGAACATCAATCGCTATAAGATCCGTGCGAGGGGTTAAAATCTCCACTACTTTAATATCATTAAAGTCCAGCGTATTATGAAGAAGTTCTTTTTCATTTGGCTCAAGTACACCTTCTTCGTGACTGATCGTGAACATTTCCTTTAATTCTTCTTCGGTTACAGACGGACTTATTTCAGATTTAGATACAAATCGCGTCATAACTTGTTTCAATTTAACAAGTAACCACGTTAATGGTGTAAATAATTTCATTAGAAACAGTAATATAGCAGATACCTTAAGAGCCAAGGTTTCTGCATTCTCTTTGGCTAATGACTTCGGTAGAACTTCGCCAAATACCAAAACAAGAATGGTCATGACCACCGTACTAATCAGAAGTCCCGTATTCCCTCCAAATAACTCCGTTGCGACCTGCGCAGATATCGTAGCTGCTGCAATGTTCACTAAGTTATTTCCAATTAAAATTGTAGAAAGAGCGTGATCAAAATTTTGCGATATAAATAGGGCTTTTACGCCACCCGGTCTATTTTCATCCGCATAGCTTTTTAATCTTAATTTATTAACACTTGAGTAAGCAGTCTCTATCGAAGAGAAAAATGCTGATAATATAAGCAAGATGATAAGGACGAGCACTAAATTTAAAGGGATATCAGACAAGACGAATCTCTCCTATTTAAAAGTGATACTTTTAATCTGTCCCAATAGCCCTTAAACAATGATAAAATGCTCAATTTATAAAATAAACAAAGTATATTTGTATTTAGGTAAGCTTCACTAAACAATTGATAAACCAAGAAACCACAATTAGACCTATTTAAGTTGCGGCACCTTTTTCATATGGTCTACAACTAACACACTTTTTACTTCAACAAGTCTAAGGCAATCTATGTCTTATTACTAACTGTGTTTCCTCCCATCGTTAACAATTCCAATCGATCGTAAAAAAGCAAGGCTCATCTCTGCACTTTCAAGAGGTGGACGCTCAAAATGTTCTTGCTCAACAAAATAGTAATCTCCCCCGACATCTGATAGCATTGGAAAGACTGCTCGATAATTAATAAGTCCGTTCCCGACTTCAGTTGACAACCGGTCTGGCCCCATATCTTTTACATGAATTAGCGGCACCAGCCCCTTGTATTTATGCAATGTTGCAACCGGATCAAACCCTGCATAATAGGCCCAATACAAATCAAGTTCTAACTTCATTAAATCAGTCCCTACATCCCTTAGGAAGCGATCAAGAATTAGCTCGCCCCCTGGCAAACGTTCAAACTCATGCTCATGATTGTGGTACACCAATTGGAGACGATGTTTTTTTACTTGTTTGCCGATCTGTTTTACAGTGCGCACAACGCTTTCGTACTTTTTTGCCCGATAAAACACATCTCTTTCAATCATTGGAATGACGATATAGCGAATCCCTACTCGTTTGGCATACATGATCTCCCCATCAAGATCCTCTTCTAACCTCTCGAGTGATACGTGTGAAGCCGGAGCCCTCAATCCGAGCTTCTGTAAATACCCACTCATCGTAAGAGCTGGAACATCTCCATATCCAGCAAACTCGACTGTCTGATACCCCATCTCAGCCAGCTCTTTTAACGTCCCAAACGGATCATTTTGAAATTCCTTCCTCACTGAATACAACTGGATCCCAGGAGGAGCTACTTGAATTTCGATCATTTGGTCTCCCAGTTTAGAAAACTTCATTTCATCAGCCCTTATCCTTTTATTACTCTTAATAAAGTGTATAAATTTGGCGAAACAATAGAACTGAAGGATTTCCTTGAACGGTTAAGTATAAAAAAATGTGACGCTCGCATAGGAGGATAAAATTGGACAAACTACAAACGATAGGCTTACATACTTAAAAAAGAGTTGTAGAAATTTGAAGAAAATGATCGCAGGTTTATTTGTAGCAGCCATCTTATCGATAGGCGTCATGCCAGGAACAACCGGAGCTGAAGGCGTTAATACTGACGTGCAACTAACAGAAGAACAGAAAACAGAAATGGCTGCCCTGCAAAAAGACGTTTTTGCTAAGAAGAAAGAAATCATTAACAAATACGTAGAATACGGTGTCTTCACAGCAGAAAAAGGCGAAAAAATCATTTCACACATGGATAAGCACTTTGAAAAGTTAAAAAAAGATGGCTTCGTTCCAAAATGGGACAAAAAGCATAAGAAACATCATAAACATGGAGAAGAGTAAGATATGGGTTGAGCCAAACACAAAGGTGTTGGCTCAGATTGTCGAGAAACCGCACTTTTTCAAGTGGGATTCTCTTATGTCTATATTTTTCTCTCTGAAATCCAAGAAACTATTCATAAATGGAAGATTGCCAACCACCTTACCTTCTGGTGAGGTGGTTGGCAATCTTCTTTATGTTCGGTGCTACAGCTGTCATCAGCGCTTGTTCGTTAGCGCACTTCAAACTGCGTAGCCTGCAGTAGCGAAGCCCGTGGAGTTTTTTTGAATCCGCAAAGCTTCGCTCGTTATATCGTGCTATTGCATGTTGCATTGAATTTCTAGTCATTTGCTCTCCCAACTCATTAATAAACAAATAATCTAATTGCTAAAATCGTAACTTTAATATACTCATTCAAGATTCTAATGAGATGCTCACTTATATTTAAATAACCTTCTCTCATCGCAAAATAAAAAAAAGCTCTTGTTGCACTCATATATGTGTTAATAGTTGTATCAGCTAAATTTCGTTCCTTTAAGTGCAATATAAACATATTAATCATTTTTTTCTATCTCACTAATTTGTTTTATTCCTAATTCTTCTGAAAAACTATTAAAGTGTACTAAATTATGTTCATAAAAACGGATAGTCATTCAGATAAATTTTTCACCTTATTTTCTAATTGAAAAGCTTCGTATTATTCGTGTACTGATTTTTCCAATACATTTTTTTGTATTAACTTTTTTCTAACCATTCAAATCATCTCCCTTTAAGATTCTTTTTTAGTCTTAAAGGCACTTAATAACCGTAAATTGTTGTCTACACGATTAGCACTTCACTTTATCTCAATAAATCACAAAAAAGCCAATGCTCTGAATTGCTCAAAGCATTGGTATAATAGAATTTTTGGGAATTAAAGTACCGGTGACCGTGCTCTATGTCATACACACAAAAATTAAAAGTAGTATCGTATTGCTGTCAATACTCTCTCTAAATCATGATCCTGTAACTTTCCGATTTTAAATAGTAACTCTTTAAAATGCACGGTGTTTAGTTTAGAACATCTAACAATGGAAGGTTTTGCTAACCCAGCAGTCATCATTAACCACCTTATCAAATAGTAAATTTATTACGCTAAATCACAATAAACTAATAAAGCATTTTTATTACGACAAGCGCTATATCCAATGATTTCAGATTATAAAGATCAACAAACACAAAACGAAATAAGCAAATAGAAATGGAAAATGACATTTTACAGCAAAGCCAAGTGCTCTTTTGTTAACAGAGCCTTGGCTTTTTTAGTTAACGCTCTTTTTCTACAAGATAATCCGCAGTACGCATTGCTGTTGCAATGGTACTGAGTGTTGGATTGGCCCCTCCCATAAATGGAAGGACACTGTTATCGGCGACAAAAAGGCCTGATAGATTGTGAACTTGACCGAATTGGTTTGTGACAGAGGTAGCGGGATCCACTCCCATACGGCAAGTGCCTGCTGCATGATAATCTAGTCCTGGTGCCATGAGACAGGGAGGAGTTTGCGCCTTTAGACCCATACTGTCAATGGCTCTTAGGGTATCATTTACCATTTGCCGAATAACAGCAAAGTCTTCTTCACTGTAGGAGAAAGAAACAGTAAGCTTTGGAACACCATATGAATCTAAGTCAGTCGGCAAAAGAGCAAGATAGTTGTCGCGATTAGGCTGAACAATACCAAAGCTAAAGAGGCCAATTTCTAGTTCTTGCATAAATGGCTTCGTCTCATAAGCATAAAATTCGTAGGGGAATGCTCCTTGTACAGCAAGTTGATAAGGTCTTTGCTCCGTGCTAGGAAGCTGAATGTTCACGAGTCCTAATTCTTCTCCAAACTGTTCGCGCTCGGCAAGGGCTCTTGCTGAAACAAAGGAATGATTATATAAGTATCGGCCGATGGCTTCGCCTGGAATGTTGGAATGCAGCAGGAGGCGAGGGGACTCAAATGTACCCGCCGAAACGACAATGTTTTTTCCACGAATGGTGTAGGTTTTCATCTCCGGTGTCATGACTTGAACTCCTGTTGCTCTCCCATTTTCATGTAAAATTTGGACGACATTCGCATTAATAGCTACATCAAATGGCTTCCAATTTAAAGCCCAAGCCATAAATTCGAGCGAGCTAAAAAAGACATTTGAATGAATGTGTCCAAAATAGCTAGGGTTCAAATCAACCGTCCGGGGGAGGGTTTTGGCATCAAAATAACCGAATTCTTGCAGCCTTTGAAGAAGTGTTTTATGAAGGTCGGAACCATCTGTGTAATGGCTGTTGACCTTCATGACCTGTTCAGCAATTTCATAGTATTTGACTAGGTCCTCATAGTCAATTGGCCATTCTGTAAATTCACTAGGATGAAAACGAGGACTTACCCCGCCCCATACAAGGGTTTGACCTCCCAAACCAAAAAGTTGTTTTGCTCCAGGAAATTCAGGCCACTCTGTGTCTCTTCGAATAAAAAAGGCCGGATTTCTTAAAAATTTTCTCGCTGCTTTTGCTGTCGGCATATTAGCGACATGGGTAGGGATTAGCAACTGACCTTTTTCTAAAACAGCAATTCGTTTCCCTTCGTTTTGCCATTTCTCACATAGTCTCCAGAGAACCGCGCCACCACCCGCACCACTGCCGACAATAATCACATCGTAATCGTTTTTTTCCATATCGTCTAAGGAGGTCAAAGGGAACCAGCTATCTAAAAAATCGATCTCTGGATCAGGAGGACAGTCTTCATAGGTTGGAACAATTGTCTCATCATCGTTCGTAATCTGTCGGTTATTGATGACCGTTACTTGTTTTGGAGGAGAGGGAATTTTCACTTTCTGCCCGGAAATATCAGCATCTGGATCAGTCAAGTGTGGATTATAAGATCTAAGCGTACCCAAATCAATGTGATGAAGCTCGGCTAATTTCCGTATAGTGGTGCGCTTATGAGCGATAACGATCTTCAATGCAACCACCTCACTTTTTTGTCATATTAGTAAGTATATGGCTTAGGCTTCATTAGGTTGAATGAAATTTTCCCTAAATGCTGATTTCCAACATGATTAATCAGAAAAGGTGTTCATATACTGGCTATAAAAGGGAGGAAACTATGTTTAAAATAACGATTGGATCCACCACACTCGAGTTCAAGTCCATTCATGTTTTAATTTGGAATGAATTTATCCATGAACAAACGACCCCGGCCGTAGCGGAAATTTACCCTGAAGGGATTCACACCGCAATTGCTGAAGGATTACGGCCTTACAATTTTCATATCAGGACTGCGACATTAGAGCAGCCGCAACATGGATTGACAAACGAGATACTGAGTCAAACCGATGTATTAATCTGGTGGGGGCACACCGCTCATGACCAAGTGTCGGATGAGGTTGTTGAAAGAGTATATCAAAGAGTTCTGAATGGAATGGGATTAATTGTCCTGCACTCCGGACATTTTTCAAAAATTTTCAAAAAATTGATGGGAACTAGCTGCGATCTGAAATGGCGAGAAGCGAATGAAAAACAGAGATTATGGGTAGTCGATCCGGCTCATCCAATAGCCTCCGGAGTCGGTCAGTATATTGAACTGGAAGAAGAAGAAATGTACGGAGAATTTTTTGACGTTCCGGCTCCTGATCAGCTTGTATTTATTAGCTGGTTCGAAGGAGGAGAAGTCTTTCGAAGCGGCTGCGCCTATCATCGCAGACAAGGGAAAATCTTTTATTTCCAGCCTGGACATGAGATTCATCCTACTTATTACAACAAAGAAATCATTAGAGTCATAGCCAATGCCGTAAACTGGGCTGCATCCCCTTTTGGAGCAACCCCGACTTTTGGGTATACAGAGCCGCATGAAGGTATCGGTGAAATGTAAGATTGTGTCTTAATTTATTAAAAGCAACAATTAACCTAGGTATAGGTATAAAGAATGGGATTATACCTATACCGACTAAACATTTCTAATAGCAATAGCAATAGCAACACGATGATTAGGTCCGCTTCTTTTTAAAAAACGCTAGCAAAGTAATGAAAAGAAAAGGGAGAACGACAACGCTATTAATAAATAACGGCCAGGTAATAAAGACAGCCTCTGCAAATTCTGTTTCATGGTCAAACATAATAAGGGAAAGCAGCAAAATGAGAAAGGAAATCGGGAAAATGATAATCCTTTTATTTTCTAAATTCAGCACATCAGACAGAAGCTCTTTAAGAATAAACAGCATGATGCTTGCTTTCATATAGGAACCTACAATTAAAGCAAGTCCGATAACAGACTCTATTCGTTCAATCGCATCTCTTATATTAATTAAGCGAGCAATGTTAAAAACAGAAAATTTCACTGTTCCAGCAATAGGACCGTAAGCCATGATTGAAGCAATTATAGGGATAAGAATTAAAGTTCCATGTACACACAACGTGATTATCATTATCTTTTTTAAAGGGTGTTTATCTTTTTTGCTTATAAAAGGCAGGAGCAAGGAAAAAAGAATAAGCTCTGCATACGGGAAACTAAAAGCTCTGTATATGCCATGTAAAAAAGGCATGATTCCATCCGGCATAATTGGAAATAGGTGCTCCACATGATAAAAAGGAATTGCTAAAAGGAGAATTCCGATAGAGAAAGATACCATGGCAAATATAAGCCAAACAAACATTCTCGCCATCGGCTCAATTCCACTTCTTGCCGTCATAGCAGCAAGAAGCAAAATAAGCGTGTGGAAGACGTAGGTAGGTGTTTCTCTCATAAGTGCATTTGTGAAAAATCCTCCAATATCAATGATAATGAAAGCGAGAATTAAAATGAGTAACAGGATAATTGGAATTGTAATACATAAGGTGAACCACTTGCCAATCGCTTTTTTACTATAGCCGAGAAAGGACTCACCGGTTGACTGATAAATAAAAAGCGCACATAAGAGCAGGATTATTCCAAGGCCAATGGCGAATATAAGTGATAACCATGCAGCATTTTGGGCGACTTCCACCATAGGTGCTGGAATATTAATAATTGCTGAACCTGTCAAAAAAGCGAGAAATATACATGCGAGCTGCCAGGAGCTTATCGTTTCAATTTGTTTCATTTAAGTCCTTCCCGCATCGTCAAAATAAAAGAGGCATTATTTTCGAACACTTCCACAATCCGTTTTGCAGGTTCAGCATAAATAAATTCGATCAGTGAATAAAAATTGGGCCATCCTAGATCAAATACATAAATGAGACTAAGGTAGAATACAGGAACCATTGTGAGTCCATAAATGAGACGTACCCGTTTTGTTTCAAATAATTCAGGCCCATCGTACAGCAAAATAGCTGTGTATAAAATTATAAGCAAGATGATTTTTTCACCCATGATTATCCCTCCGCTAAATTTTCACCAGTTAACATCCCTGTACTTTCAATGTTGACGGTAACATCAATTTCAAATTGGGTTTCAGAGAAGACTTGGCTCCAATCCTTTTCTAGCGACTTCCATAGAGCAGGATCTTTTCTATACAGAATATTTCCAATACCAATTAGATCCATTTTCTTATTTTGTATTTCGTCAATGAATGTTGTTAACTGCCTTTTAATCGAATTTTCAATATGAGCTTGCAGCCTTTTTCTTTCTTCTTCGCTAGTCATCTTCGAGCAGTGAAACTCACCTATATGCCCTTCTACCGATGTTGCAACTTGAATGGTATACGGAGTACTTGAAAAATTAGGAGTAAGCTTCGTCTCAATTTCTGTCACTTCTAACGAATCCTTTTTAGTAGATTTCGGTTCATTCATACAAGGAAATTGAATGGTCCCGTGATTGTATTCATTTGTTAATATAAGTAAATTGTGAACGTTTGCCGTTGAAATCCGATCGAGCATTTTTCCATCGGAAACTATAGCCATTCCAGTCGTAACAACACTTTCTTTATTTAGTTCGATATATGGCACGGTAGCTGTTTTTACTGGGTAATTTAGTTGTAAAGCTAATTCGAGTATTGTTGTTTCCTTTGTTTTGGAAGAAAAAGCTGTCCCGCTTTCCTGAATCGTCCGTATTTGTTGGGCTGTTGTTCTTTCGATAAATGGCTTAATTCCCCAATATTCACTTGCCTTGCCTTGAGTCACTAATACATAAGTCTTAAAACGAAGCTCATGATCTCGATAGAAGAAATCTAGGATGTCAGTAAGTGGATTGTTCCTAGCAAAGTCTTCTCCAACGAGGATGACTCTCATATGGCTCCATTGTGCTTTACGCCCAACATGAAGAGGAATATCACGAATCGCTTCAAAAAGACTCTCATCTTGTGTTGTGATTTGAAAAGTAGTACTAGTATCGGCAGAACCGCCCTGTCCGCCAATTGTTTGTGATGGTGAATACATATGGGTTGTAAGTTCAATGATCCCTTCCTTTGTTTGATCGATGCTTACGCCCATTACAAAAACTTGATCAGTCAATTCTAAGCTGTTCCAGCAGCCAGATAAAGTTATAAAAATACATACAGAAACAATGAATTTTGAATAAAGCAGTATTTTTTTAGTAAACATAATGGGCTACCTTCTTTTTAGTCTTTTATAATGTTTGTACAAGCTAGGTTTACCCGGAGTATGATCGTTTGAATAGGATACCCATTTTTGCGGACGCCGTACAAAAACATCTAGGAGTTGCTTCGGCTGTAAAGGTGTTAATGGACTGAAATATGGTTGTCCAAGTGAGCGCAAATTTGCTAAATGCAACAAAACGATTAATAGAAAAACCATGATTCCAAACCCACCTAAAGTAGCAGAGAAAATCATCATCGGAATCTGCAAAATCCGAAGTGGAATCGCGATGTTATATTGCGGAATCGAAAATGAAGCAATTCCAGTCAAAGCTACGATAATGACCATTAAAGGAGAGGTAATATTGGCTGATATTGCTGCCTCGCCAATGATTAACGCGCCAACAATGCTAATGGCAGATCCAATTGGCTGCGGCAACCTGATACCTGCTTCACGAAGCACTTCAAACAGAAATACCATAATGACAGCTTCCAAAAAGGCTGGTAATGGCAGACCTTCACGTGTATCAATGATCGCCATTAAAAGATTTGTTGGAATAAGCTCCGTATGAAAGGTCGTTAGGGCAATATATAAGCTAGGTAATAAAAGAGCTAAAAAAAATGTGATAACTCTTAAGAAACGAATGAGACTCGAAAATAATGTACGCTGATAATAGTCCTCACTTGATTGAAAAAATTCAGTGAAAAGCCCCGGACAAATTAAAATCGACCCTGTCCCTTGAACGAGTACGACGATTTTCCCTTGCAGTAAAGCGGCTACTGCAACATCTGGACGTTCGGTATAGCGGTATTGAGGAAAGGGAGACGCTTTTGAATCTTCAATCAATTCCTCAATATAAGCGGTTTCTAGTATTTCAAATTGTTTGGCATATTCTATTCTTCTTTTAAACTCAGCTAATGTTTCAGAATCAACCTTTCCCTCAAGATAGCCATACGCAATTTCCGTTTTCGTTTCCCCTCCAGTTTTGAGTTTTTCAATTTTAAAACGTGGATTTTGCAGTCGAACCCGCAACAATCCGATATTAATATCTAATTGTTCAATTGTACTCTCACGAGGTCCTTTTACGACCGATTCTGTTGCTGGCTCTGTTACTTGTCGTTTATTAATGCTTAAATCATTAAAGGCTATCGCTTTATTCCAAAAGTCAAAAAAGATAACGACATGCCCGCTCAAAATTTTCGCGACTGCATCATCAAATTGGTCAATAAGAAGGGCATTTTGATCAGATACACCGTTTTGATTAAAAAAATGTATTACATCTTCAGGTGTAGGTTCCGTGGCCTGGCCAATCTCGTGTGAAACTAAATCCTGCATCGATTGCTTCATGTAATTTTTCTGTTTATCTTGTACAAGTGTACCAAGATAAACAGAAAACGCACGATATTTTAGTTCGGGTCCATAGTGCCATGGATAGAGTAACAAATCATCACAGTTAGCCAGAGTTTCTTCTATGTTTGATTTGTTTTCTGATAAACTATCTGAAATTTCAATGAACTTATCCATATATTCCCCTTTAAACCATTAATGCTTTTAGTATTATTAGGGAAAGATGTTTTTATTCGTATTCAATCCAAGACGACGGATCTAAGCGTATTTTCAAAAAATTGACAAAAATCAACGGAAATAATACACTTCTATTGTTAACTTATAATAAAAATTAATTAACAATAAGCGGAGGATTAAATGATAAACGGGTTATCTATCTTAATAATTCTCGCAAAAAGGGGGAGAATCTTTGCAACAAAATGAGTTCTATAGCATTAGAATGAGAGCTCCCCAAAATGGAGCTCATGAAAATGGCAGCATACATATTTCAGGAGGCAACATATTGTACGGTTCAACAAACTGTAAATGCGTTAGTGGAAAAGGCGCTTAGTCATTCAAGGGGAAAACCAGATACAGAAAGAATCATAGAGCAGGTCGCCGAAAAAGCGGAGGTTCTAAACGAGCTTCTTAAAGATTTACATTCCCTTTCTCATGGAGGCGATATCCGGCAGGTCTCTTAAACTATACATATAGTATTTTAATGTTTGATTTGGTTCAATTCACTCATTAGGATATTTTCCTTCTTTAAAGGTAGCCTTTACAAAAATGGCTTGATAGTTAGGTTCATCACCAATCAAATATATACCAGATTGAGTATCATATGTTTGCGAAAATATAGAAATTTCCCATGAACTATATTCTTTTCCAATAACAAAATCATCAAGTACCGTAACATCATCAATATATTGTGAAAACTTGTCTACAAACTCTGGATAGAGGTCCTCATAGGTTTTAAGATTTAATTCTTTAAAGCAAACCTTATAGCGTCGTCATCAATATTCAATGGAAACCTCCATACTAATTTTATATAAAATAAAGTCCTCTTTAACAGCCTACTTCCTCACAGTTACTCCCATTACTAACTTCTCTCGTAACACTCCAAGATTTTCTCAAATGTCTAAACAATGCTCATTCTATGTATCTAGCTGATGAAACACTCGATTTTTCGCAAAGTTCCTTTTAATGAATTTCACAACATTTTCAATCTTACCTTTAGATTCTGGATCTGCTGCGCTTTACATAAATAAATGGAAAACCCTCTTTGCTGTTTATAAGCTTGAAACTCTTCCGTATATATAATGTCTTCTCCATTTTCACTTACAGTCATAAGCTTATCTTGGTCATATACAATTTCGTCTGTCCTGCCTTCGTAATACTCAAATGCATTCTCATGACAACGTAAAACATCACGAGTAGTAAATGACCGATCTTGCCACACCGCATACTTATAACATGAATGGGAAAGTACAAAGGCAATAACATAGATTTTTATCCACTTCCCTGTCCTAATTTTCATTTCCTCAAAGTCCACTTGTATTTGTTTTCCCTTTGGTAATTCTACTATAGCTTCATAACTTCGAAATGTAACTGTTTTTGGTATATATGGTACTTTTCTCGCAATCCTTTAACGTTGTATTTGATAATTGAAATTTGAGCCACTCCGATTACAAAATGGTGAGCCACTTTCAATTTTTGTAATTGGAAATTTTGGGATGTCTTGACATGGAGCCTCCAGAGGCATGATTTAGCTCGAAAGGCGACACATCAAGGTGTTTCGAGAGGAAACAAGCCTATCATGCCTCTCACTCCATATCAAGACGTTGTTCTCACTGGAAATGGAGTGGCTCACGTTTTCATGAGCGAAGTGGTTCAATATTATGTGCGCGAAAACACTACTGACAAATTGTTTTTGCTGTTCACCTTTAGTTGAATTTCACACCTTAGATAACGGTCATAAGAATAGCAACTTACTAGGACTTATTAATTTAGCAGGGGTTTTAGTTGAAGAAGCCAAATAAAAAAAGCGATTCTAAAACGTTGGAAAGGAATCGCTGTTTTTATGCTTTATTTGTTGTAAATCCGTATTTTCCTAACGCAATTCCTCGATGAAATATCTCTGTCACCGATTAAAATCCCAAAACATCTCTTTTAGCTTCCCTTATCCTTGACAAGACCTTAATATAATCTATATTTTCTTCTCTGTTAGCTCATCAAAACATTTGATTATCGTTTAAAACCTATAATATTAGTCCCATAATTGGATACTCAATATCTTGGTTTGCGTGAAAATACTCCGTTTCAAAGTAAACACCACCCCCTGACTGAATTAATCTACTAGTTAACGCACAACTTAAACACCCTACTTCTACTGTTTTTCCATTAGACAAATTTATTCATTACACCTGCTCACTACTTTAATTACATATTTCCACAAAGTCTTGCAAAATGAAAATCTTTTGCTGCACAGTAATAGTCTACAACGTATTAAAAGTTACTACACAATCAGGTTCATTTGCTATCAGATAAAATAGATATAATATGTAACATTAAAATATGTTTTACTCTTCTAGTTAAGTATGAACCCTTACATAACAACATTAGTAAAGACTAAGGGAATATCCTTTGCAAAAAATGTTAAATGATTTCAAATTCTACATTTTGTGCAAAAGAAGTTTAGTAAGATAATGTGCCTGTGCAATAGTATTACTCTTCTATGAAAAAAAAGAGCTTATGCCCTTTACTCTATCTAACTTTAATTGGGATATATTTCATTCTCCTTAATTTCTTTGAGAGACCCCTAGTGACTAATATCAATAAACCAAATGAAATTAATCTTTTATTACTCATTATATATTCACTCCAATCTGTCTTTTTGAATTTAATACGTTTTCTGCTGTTTTTCTACCGGATCTCATGACTCCATATGCACCATGAGCATCCTGTGACCAGTGTCCAGTAAAGTACACCCCATCTATGGAAACCTTCGAACCAATGGTGGCCATTCCTTGCTGATTAACTGTTTTCTTCCAACCGTAAACTGCTCCTTCAGGATTGAAAGTGAACTTTTTAATCGTACTCGGTGTTGAAAATTCATGATAGACTAACTTATTACGGAGCTCTGGTATCTTTTGTTCAAGAACGTTTAAATAGAATTCTAAAATGTAATCTTTACCTTTATCATTGCGAATAGACTCAACTGTTTCAGCATTACATAAAGACATAAATGTCACTATACTGTAGCCTTCCGGTGCTAGATTTAAATCTGATAAGGATGGGCAACTTATGGAAATAACCGGAATTCCATCCATCTTTTGCGGATTAAATAACATGTTTTCTTCGGAATATATATTTTCTTCAGAAAAAAGCACGGTTTCATGTGACAATGGTTCTGGCAAATCCTCATTTTTAATTACAGTGAATAATATCACGGCTGAATTTGATGGTTTTAATTTTTTTAACTGCCTTTTCGTTAATTCTTTCTGTTTAACCGTCTCATTGTTAACCATGTTCATTGTCACCGTATAGTTTGCACTTGAAATTACTGACTGCGTTTTATAATAGTTACCTTTATGGTCTATTACACCTTTCACTTGATTGCCTTTGACATCAATGCTTTTTATAGTACGCTTTGTTTGGACATCTCCACCATTCTTCAAAATATAGTCACGCAAGCAAATACTTAATTGCTGCGAGCTTCCTTTAGGATAAAATCCGCCCCCATGATAACTTGCCATAATATTCATCATTTTAAATGTAGAAAGTTCATCGATTGATGATCCAGCAAATAATATTAGACTGCTCAAGATTTTTTCACAGTGAGGATGATTAAATCTATTAGATAAGTAGTCTTTGTAGCTTACCCTTTCTAACTCATTTATCTTCTTTAAGTCTTCAAACTGAAAGTTCCCCTTTAAACTCCCCATATACAATATTTCATCTAAAACTGTTGTAATAGCCTCCGAATCCGTTGGAAACCACTTACACATTAATGTCCCTAATTCCTGTAAGTTAGCTGGTATGGGGTAGTAATCTTTATCTATACATAGATTAATAAGAGGATCAACGGCAAGAAATTCAATTTGATCTCTTATTCCTAACTGATTATATAAATTATGAACTTCTCCACCATCTTCCGCCCCTCCAATTACATGAATAGCTGTATCAAATACATAATTTTTCCTCTTAAACGTATGGGCACACCCTCCTAAGTAATAATGTTGTTCTAATACTAATACTTTCAAATGCTTTTGAGTTAGCAATGCGGCAGCTGTTAACCCTGAAAGCCCACCACCTATAATAATGACATCATAACTCTGGCCATCCTTTTTAATCATATGAACTCCCTTCCCTGTAAAAAATGCATATCGAAGAAATTGTATATAAATCATTCTGAGAAATGTCTATACTATATGTCTTATCATTTAAAAATTCTTTATAGAAACCTACTATTTCATAACTGTCATGGTATTTTAAAATGGTTATCTTCCTTGTATCCTTTAATTTTGCTATACCGTTTGAAGCTTTTATAAAAGCTTCTTTAATACTAAAAAGTACTGAGAATTGTTTAATTTGACTTGAAGCCATTTTTATTAAATGAAGCTCATATTCAGAGAACCACTTCCTTATGAAAGGCTGAAAAGTTCCCTTTTTCAACATTTTTTCTACGCTACTATGCTGCACTATATCTATCCCTGTACCGTAAATCATCATATCTCCACTTGCTTGTTCGTCAACATATTCGCTTTGCTTTTCCTATCTAATAGCAAGTTTATTAATCCCCCTACTAAAGGAAACAAAGAAGATATAATAAAAAGAACCATTAAAGAATGATTAGCTATTGGACTCAAAATCATTGAACCTAAGCCTACACCTAAGTAAGACATCAAACCGAATATACTGTATGCATCACTTTTAGCTTTACTCTCTTTTACGATAGCAATGCGATTATAAAATAAATTCATAATCCCTCCATAGGAGACACCAAATACAATTGCCGTAAGGATTAGCATTGCATAGTTTGTTGTAAACACGATTGAAAGTGAACTCATAAAAATAAATAAGATGCTTATATTCAGAAGCTTATTCTCAGCTATCTTCTCTTTAATTTTCAACATACTTAGTTGTGCGAGTATAAAAAAGCTCCAAAAAAAGAAGTAAAACACATCCACTCTCAAACCGATCATTTCGAAAAATATAGGAGAGAAGGCTATAACCGCACCGTAACTAATCGATGTTAATAAAAAGATAATGTAACTAGGAATGTATTCTTTACTAAAAGCCTCTCCATTTATCTTTGTCTTTTTAAAAATTTTTTTATCTCCTATTCTTCTTATGAAGATCGCTAAACCTAGTGTTGTAATAGATAAAATGGTCATAATTAGATACAAGAAACCTCGATTATCAAAGAAATAATAAAGTGAAACACCTAGTATCGGAGCTATTGCAGATGCAACTCCTAAAAGTGAATTATGCCATCCGACAGCAGCATTAGGCTTTTGACTCATACCCGTTATAATTGTAATTAGTATTGGAGCAACTATTCCTACCCCCATACCAAACATGATGGCCCCCAAATAAAACATGGTTATTGCTGTGGCATTGACTAAGAGTAACAAAAATCCCAAACAATATGCTGTTAACCCGATTTTTAATAACAAGTAAGCGTCAATCTCATGGGTCAGCAATACAATTCTCGTTCCCAAAAGGGCAACCATAAAAGTTGATAAGACATAACCAGAAGTAGCTACAGAACTGGTTATGTCAAATACTAACAATGGTAAAATAGCCGTTAATAAGCTAAAAAGAAAGTTAAACATAAAGACAATATATAACAATCGTTTCATGACACCATCATCTCCACTTAATGCTCTTTATTTAAATGCTTTTGTTAATACTTTGCCCATTGCTTTTTCTAAGAAGAAATTCTTAACTGATAAGTAAGCATTTAATTCAACCAGTTGACAACCAAGACTTTTCTTTGTCTCATATGTTGTTGGTCCACAATACATAGATTGAAAATTTTCTTCGATAGCCAACCGTATGGCTTCGTAATAAAGGTTGAAATAAGCGAAGCACTGGGTGGAGTGTTCGTAATCCATGCCTACATGTTTAAATAGCAAACTATTTCCTTCTTTAACGACCATGGCAAAAGCTATTATTTTTGATTGGAATTTAACTAAAATCCACTTATAGCTTTCCCCCATTCCATCCCATTGTCCAAAACTTGATTTGGAGTAGATGATGGGATATGGAGAAGCATCACCTCGTTCCGCCGTATTATTATATAATTCATAAATCCTCTCTGACTCTTGATGATTAATACTGTTCACGACTTCAATTGATGCCCCGTATTGATGCATGGTTTTTATTTTATTCTTAATATCCCACCGCTTTTTTTTCTTAACGGACAATAAATATTCATCAAATGTAGTAAAATCCGTACTTAATAAGGTATTGGGGTAATAGGGGATTTTAATAAATTCAGCTTCGGTTATTCCAGCATTTAGCTGTGCATCACCAACGTTCCCAATAAATATAGAATCGAATTTTAAGACATGATAGATATAATTTTTACATTCTCTTATAAATTCGCTTAACTTATCCTGTTTAGAGCTATGAATCCCTTCAAAATTTGATAAAGGATTTTTAATAAACACCACATTGAACTTTAAAGGGTTAATCAAATATTTATCTAACCAATCAAACATCGCTTTAGGCTTGTTACTTAGATAATTAGCTACATTTAATTTTCTAGCTATAAACCCGGTGCTGAAAAAGTCTACATCATCTTCTTCACCGCCAATGAAGTATAGCGGTTCATATCCCAACAAGTTGTTCTCTAGAAAAAGAAACCACTCTTTTGAATACTCACTTGTTCTAAGGAATTTATTCTCTAACTTAAGACGCAGTTCTTCATCTATTTGTTCATAACTTTTGTAGACGGAGATTTTCATCATATGGAAAGTCCTCCGTCTACAACAAAATTTTGTCCCGTAATGTAATCTGCTTCAGAAGAAGTGAGAAAATGGACCACTCCAGTAATATCACCAATTTGACCTACCCTTTTTAATGGAGCTCCCTCCAGCATGTCTTGATAATTCACTCCTTCAGTCATAGAAGTTTCTATGAAACCCGGACTTACTACATTAACCTTTATATTAAATGGTCCAAGCTCTTTCGCCATTGTTCTTGTCAACGTAATAATTCCAGCTTTGGATGCGGAATAATTGGCCTGACCAGGTATACCTATCATTCCAGAAATGGATGCAATGTTAATAATTGAGCCTGATTTCTGTTTCATCATCTGTTTACTTACAAATTTAGAGTAATTAAAATTACCTGTAAGATTCGTTTCAATCACATCCCTCCAATTGGATTCATTCATAAATCCAATGGTTTTATCTTTTGTGATTCCAGCATTATTAATTAAACAGTCAATTTTCCCATGTTGGTTTGTTACCTCTTTTACAATTGCCTTTGCAGTTTGATAATCAGTTACATCAGCATGATGGGCATAAACATTAGAAAATTCACGCTCCAAACATTCTGCTTTTTCATGACTATTATGATACGTAAAATGCGCACTCCATCCTCTTGCTGCAAAATCACGGACTATTCCTTCCCCAATACCTTTTGATCCACCTGTAATGAGCACCACTTTATTCAAGTTAAACTAAACTCCTTTCTTTCTCGTTTGAACGCTTTTGGTTCCTTAACAACCACACTCTCAATTTCAAACACACCTTGGTTCCCCATATTATTCGTTTCAATAATAAGTGAATTCTGACCAGAATAAAGTGCAATCATGACCTTATAAAAACTAGACAGCGAGAGAGCATCTCCTAAGTAAGTGGACGTTCTTGTTAATTCTCCTTGATAAATATTAGTTAATTCCATCTCGACTTTCTCATCATTTTCATTTTCAGAACCCCATAAAATATGATCAATGAAAGGGTTATCCCGAAGGCTTGTAGAAACTACATTATGCAATCTTTCCATTGAAACATATGGAGTCATCCAAGATACTATGTTCTTAATCGCTCCATAACTCCCTAATACTGTTTCAGATTTCTCTAAAATGAATGTAATTGAAGATTCAGTCATTTTGTCATTCTGCTGTTTCGAGTTAGTTTTGTTATGAATAATAGCTTTATCTATATCATCTACTGTGATAATGATGGCACGATCAATAACATTACTTTCTAGATAACTCTGCGCCTGAATGATTGCATCAACCCCAGACATACTCCCATTATTCACAGTGCTATTAATACCTTCAATGCCAAAAACGATAGATACCCAGCCAGATACATTATTTAGAACTGTATTTGGAAATTTGATAGGACTTACAGAATTAGCATTTTTCTCATAAGCGGGCTCTAGAAAATCTTGAATGTTATTAACATAACTCAAAGAGGTCCCAACAAATACGCCTATCCGTTCTTTAGGTAGCTGCTCGCAGCCCGCAAGCTCTAAATCTCTTAGGGCTAATTCAGTAGATGCTATTGCCATTTTTGTAGATTTAGGCAAAGTTCTTAGCCCTTTTCTTTTTATATAATTCTGTAAGTTGAAATCCTCCACCACATTTGTATCATTACTATTTACTTTATAGTTCTGAATAATATCATCTACTATATCTCCCCAAGGTGTGATACAACCAATGCCTTTAATCACTATTTGCTCTGTCAATCCCCTCACTCCTCCTTATACTTGATATTGCTTAAATAAAACACTTGCATTCGTTCCACCGAATGCATAAGAATTATTTATGACCGTATTTATCTCGAACTCACGAGCCTCGTTCGGTATGCAATCAATTGGGCACTCATCATCGGGCGTTTCAAAGTTTATGGTAGGTGGAGCAACATTATCTCTAATTGCTAGACAACTTACTGCACTTTCTATTGAACTAGCAGCTCCCATAGTATGCCCTAGCATTGATTTAATTGAACTTGTCGGTGTTCCTGCACCAAAGATACGATTAATAGCATTCGATTCTACACGGTCATTAGCATTCGTTCCTGTTCCATGAGCACTAATATAATCAACATTCTCAGGCTTTTCACCTGCAGAGTTAAGGGCATTTAGAGTGGCCCGGATAATGCCACTGGATTCTGGATGGGGCGAAGTAATATGATGTGCATCGCAACTCACCCCATATCCTCCAATTTCAGCATATATAAATGCCCCCCTGTTTAATGCATGCTCTAATTCCTCCAGCATAAGACAAGCCGAACCCTCAGCTACTTGCATTCCTTTTCTGTTTTTATCAAAAGGGCGGCACTTATCAGGAGATATCGCCTTAAGACGATTGAAACCATAATAAGCGACCGTTGAAAATGGGTCCGTTCCTGCAGAAAAAGCAATCTTAGAACGCCCTCTTTTAATTTGGTCATATGCTTGAATTAATGCATAATTCCCAGCAGCACAAGCATTTGTAATTAAAGAAGTGTACCCTTGTAAATCAAACTCTCTAGCTGCATAAACTAACATATTTTTCAAATCATTCTGTTCTAAATGCATATCCATACTTTGTCGGCCATGATGTAGATCATCATTTGTTTTTTCTACCGTAACCTCACCCATTGTAGTTCCTACATAGAAGTCCCCTTTACGATATTCATCAGCCCTCAATCCTGAATTCTCTAGTGCTTGTCGTACACTAGATATTAATAATTGAGAGCCTCTTCCTATTTCCCTATGGTTATTTATAAACACCGAATTACTTGGGTCAAAATCGTGAATTTGACCACCATATTGTGGCTCAAGAAGCTCTAACCCTTCTTTTTTGATTTTTGATATACCAGATTCTCCATTTAAACATGCCTCCCAAAATTGCTCCACCCCTACTCCTATGGAAGATGTAACACCAATTCCTGTTACTACTACTCTTTTCAACTGATAAACCTCCTTTCAATCTCAAAATGTCGCGATAGTAAATGTTAAGGAGCCTGAGGCAACTAAAACATTTTCAACGAATACAGACGCATTAACAATAGCAGAATTTCCAACTCTCTTTTGAAAAGCTACCTCAATCTTTAATTGATCCCCTGGAAGAACAATATGCTTAAATTTTATATTTGTATGATAAATAACGGGCGTACCACCATCACGTAATTCAGTTCCCTGCTGTAGTAAAACAATGCTAGCCTGAGCTATAGCTTCAGTTAACAACACACCAGGAAATACCTTTTTATTAGGAAAGTGTCCTAAAAAGCAAGGCTCATTTCCACTAACATTTTTAATAGCTATAATCTTGTTTTCATCAACATATGTTACCTTATCAACCATAATCATAGGATAGCGTTGAGGTAAAATACCCAACAATTGATCCATTCTGATTTCATGCTTGTTATTTAAACTAACACTCATTGCGTGACCACTCTTAACTTTGTAACTACATTAATAATTTCTGACAAGGAACCAAAGTTAGGTAACTCTTCTTCTGGTATTTCCACATTAAATGTTTTCTCAACTGTTGCCATAATTTCTAAGGCCATCATAGAATCTGCTTCAAGCTCATCCACTAAATCCGTCTCCATTTGTACTTCTTCAACCTCCACTTCAAGAACCTCAGCAATAATCTCTGTTAATGAATTTACCTCATTTTTTGTTAACATATTATCGTACTCCTTCTAAAATATTTTGATTAATAGCATTCATATCTAACAACATTGGACATTCATTTGAAATACCTTCATACATCTGATACTCACCAATTTGTTTAAACCCAATAGACTCATATAGCTTTTGAACAGATTCACAACTTTGAACATATACATAGTCAATTTTATGATGTTGCAGAACCTCATACAGTTTACTTAATAACTTGGAAACAATAAGACCTTTCACACCGAATTTCTTTGTTCTAGCATTTTCAACGACAATAAATCGCATAGCTTCTGCATAATTCTTGGTCATATCACTTTCCAAATGGTGAACCTTTTCAATCATTAATGGTTCATGTTTCTCTTTATTAATTAATGAAATGGTTCCAACCAACTCTTGATCGAGATAGCAGCCAATGTGAATACCCTTCTCATCAAAGTCATCCTTTAATTCTTTGTCTGGATAAAAAGAAATCGGGGCAGTTCCTTGCTCAACAACAAAAACATCATATCTTAGCCTGTAAAACTCTGATAACTTTTCCTTATCATTAATAACGACAGCTTCAATCACTTTTGGGCCTCCTTTACTTTTTTGTTTTATTTCTGTACTTAGTATAGACGGGTTAAATGAACCGTGTATTTGTAATGACAGACCCTATGCAACGTTTATTGGAGCTTATTGGTCGTTAGCTAAGTATGTATCCTTAAAAATATAACAATAGTTATATTCAAAAAAAATAAGCCCTAAAAATTTAGAGGACTTGAAAAAATACTTTTATTTAGTAATAGGGCTAAGCTGATTAATTTTCTCCTTTACGATATCTATATACTTTTCTTGCTCTGCTCCCTCAAATAATGCCAAAGCTTTTTTATAGAATTGCAGAGGCATTTTTTTATCTTGTTTATTAAGGTTTATTAAGCATTCTGCCTTTTGATAATTAAGGTGTCCTAATAAGAAGAAGGTTTTTTCTTGTTTACACACTAATATTCCTTTATTACAGAATAATAAGGCTTGATCATAGTCATTTACTTTTATCGCTGATCTTGAGGCATTATAGTAAATATTTATGAGGGTGAGCCTATCTTTTTGAAAAGGAATCTTTTTAATATGTTCTAAAATATTTATATAAAGGTTTAATGATTCTTCCCAGTTTTCTAATTCACCCAGTAAAATAGCTTTACTTGTCATGATATTTAGATCCTCTAAAGAATAATTTTTCTCAGTGGTTTCCGAAAGCAGCAGGGCTTCATTAATCATTTCTATAGCTTCAGACTTTTTCCCATATAGGTAATTTATACATAATGCCTCTCTCCACAGTAAAAACTTTTTTAAATGTCTCTTAGTGCTAAACATAGGGTTGTTCTTTTCTAATTTAACCATTTCATACGCTTCTTCATAATCCTTATTTGCTATTAACTCACTAAACTGCTCACAAACTTCATTCACATAGCTGATATTTAATACCTCGTTGTCGTTAAAAAAATATTCAATCGAGACACCTAATCGTTGGCTTATTAAATACAGAATTTGTGCAGATATGTATGTCTCATCATTCTTTTCAATTTTACTGATACTTGCTTGCGTACAAATGCCCTCTGCCAATTCTTCTTGGGTCATTCCGTAGTACTTACGTAAGTCACGAATTTTCCTTCCCACTTCCAGCTCCATTCAATATCACCTCTAATATAACCAAAATTATATTTATCTATAAAAGAACCGAACATTTCAAAAAATTTAGCACTTAAGGTCGAGATATGCCCTTTTTGCGCTGAATATCCATGTGTACATAGTCACTATTGTCCAAGTATTATCAAGTTACACAAAAACACATTAGGAGGAAATAAAATGAAAAAATATTTAGCTGTAGTCATTACACTTGTAGGTTTAACATTCGGTGCGAATATGATGGAAGAAACTAAAACCCATGCTCAACTCTTCATAGATCCATTAGACTTAGGAGAAAACCATAGAAAACACTAACCTTTTAAAGACACTGACAGGTAAAAATATCCATTTATTTACTCACATTTTATCATATCACTATTTTAAAATGAAGCTTAATTCCAGGTGGATTTTCATCTATTTATAGACAACCATTCACTTTTTATTTAAAAACGTAAAGAAATAAGCAACCCACTTGGAGTTGCTTATTTCTTTACGTTTTATAATTGTATTCTAGGCTGCATTCATACATTAAACATCTTTAGTTGTTACCAATCCAAGATTATAAATTCAATTAAAAAAGCAGCAGCTATTTTAATGTTTCGGACATTCTTAATATAATTGTCCTTGTATACTCTCTGTAGATGGTACCGGTGGTCGGGGTCGAACCGACACTCCAGAAGGAACACGATTTTGAGTCGTGCGCGTCTGCCAATTCCGCCACACCGGCAAGTAATGGCGCGCCCTGAGAGATTCGAACTCCCGACCTTTTGATTCGTAGTCAAACACTCTATCCAGCTGAGCTAAGGGC
>NZ_JAQQWT010000037.1 GCF_028610705.1 Halalkalibacter alkalisediminis | reverse complement strand
GGTATTTACCTTTTTGGCTCTAAACAAGAAAAATTATAAAACTGAAAATTCAGTCATTATTTATGCAACACTAGTGAATTAGATTAAATTAATAAGTACTCATTTGCTTGGTCCTGTTCATAAATAGGAATCTTATGCCAAACCCGGTTTAAATGTATAACCGGCTGTTGCTGCAATAAATTTTCATGCAAGTCCAATTTTAAAGCTTCGTCCATAATAATAAAGGAACCCCTCGGTATTTTATCTATAAGTAATCTATCTTCCTTCCAAATATTATGTTCCGAGCGGAGTGTGACAATTCGATTAAAATGACCAGAAATATCCTCATACGCGTAATACGCATATGCTAATTCTGACTCTTCATCACTTGGTGCCAGAACAAATCCTAATAAGCTAGTTTCCGAAGTTGTAGCAAACTCTTTTTCGAGTATTACACTGTGGTGTTGAATTTCGTCATTTTTTACTTTTACGATATTTCTTGGCCCCTCTTTAATATAAAATACATTTTCTGGTTTTCTTATAGACCAAAAAACACCCAGATTTTCTAGGTTCGTTTCTGTTTCTTGATGAATTTGTGTATTTAAGGAGTTTGAATGCCTAGCTACTATAATTAATTCTTCTTTTGTTGAACAGCCAGCAATTAGATGTAATACAAACATAATTATTACTAAGATTTTTTTCATCTTCTGTTACCTCTACTTTCATTAAAATCGCAGGTTAATTTCCGATCATGAAATTATATAAAAAATTTTAGTTTACTTTCATACTGACTCCTTTTATAGTGTTAGAAAACCATACTTTCATTAATTAGGGAAACACTCTTATTTTCTTAACTTCCACTACTCAAATTTTAAATGGAAACATAAAAAGAAAGAGATGGCAAGGTAGGTTAATAGATTTATTTGTAACCCACCTTCCTTAGAATCAAAATATGCTAGGTAACAAATCTTTAACTACAAGGTTTTTCATAATTACTCTATTTTCAATTAACTATTCACTGATCTCCGTTTCTATTATTCTAATTCTGAAAGAGAGACTCTATATAGCTTATCATCATTTTCTTGTGGAGCACCTCGCCCGTCGGTATTATTGCTAATGAAGTAAAGGGAGTTATCTTCAATTAGCACATCACGGATTCTACCAAAACCAGTTATTATTTCGCGTTGTTCACCTGTTTCAAGGTCAAATTCTAAAACTGCAGATCCTCTTAATGCTGCAACATACAATCTCCCATCATAATAGTCCATTCCAGATGGTGCCCATGTGTCTAAATCTCCAGAAGTAAACAGTGGTGAAACCATACCTTCTTGTTCCACTGCACCTTCAATAATCGGCCAGCCATAATTTTGACCAGCTTGTATTAAGTTGACCTCATCATTTGCTCTGATGCCGTGTTCACTTGAGAAAAGCAATCCATCAGACGACCAGGTAATACCTTGGGGATTTCGGTGTCCATAGCTATACACATAGGAATCTGGAAATGGATTATCACTTGGAATGGTGCCGTCCAGATTTATTCTTAAAATTTTTCCACCTAATAAATCGAGATCTTGTGCAATATTCGGTTCAGACGCATCACCTGTTGTTGTATAAAGCATCCCATCAGGCCCAATTTTAAGCCTTCCTCCATGATGGTACGTGCCGCTTGGAATATGATCCAGAAGCAAACTCTCCTTCCTCCAAATGTCATCTTCTAAATGGAGAGTTACAATACGATTAAATTGTCCAGAGTCATCTACATATGTATAATTCGCATAAGCTAGATTTGATTCTGCAAAGTCGGGGGCGAGCACAAACCCTAATAACCCTGCCTCAGGAGCAGTTGAAATATCTTTCTCCAATGCTACACTCTGTCGTTCGCTTACCCCGTTTTCTATTTTCACGATGTAACCTGGTCTCTCTGTCAAATAAAATGAATTTTCAAATTTCTCAACAGACCAAGGAACCTCAAGATTTTCCATTATAACTTCTTGCTCTTCAATGTGAACAGTTTGTTCAACTTCTTGTCCTTCATCTTCTCGTTCATTTAAATTGTCTTCTTGCTAAGCTTCCGGATTTTGTGTTCCATTTCCACTGCATCCACTAGTTATAAGTAATAGAAACATGGATAGTACGAAGATTTTTTTCATCAGTAATCACCTCAATTAATTTTAATTTCGACTTCTTTTACACATAAACCTAATTGTTGAAAAAGCGTATACCTTTTTGCTACTTGTTTTTAAACAATTTACTTATTAAATAAGCTTGTACGTTTTAGATAACCAAGGGTACATTTCCAAAGGTTACTACATATTTTAAAAATTAGGGCAAACATTTCTTCCTTTACTCACCCATTCAAATTTATAATTTTTATTAATTCACCCACTAGTGTTGCATAAAGCTTGACTGAATTTTCAGTTTCTATATTCATCCTGCTTAGAGCCAAAAAGGTAAATACCCAGTTAAAGGTGGCTCCATCCATTTGGAACTTTATTTACAATTAGACATTTGCGACGACGACAGTTTGTTTATTAAGGAATGGCTTTTCCTTCAATTTTCCGAAGCAAAATATGTGCTGGCTTCCACAAAGCTGCCCTTAGATAACGACTGATTTGTAAGGTTTTTCGCCTGCTTTTCGTCTCGATTTGAATGAGAACATGTAGGCAAAAAACAATTAATGCGATAAACACTTGATTGTGGATCGCCCATTCACTTTGACCGTAGAACTTTTTGATACTGAGATGCTGCTTAATCCATTTGAAAAACAACTCAATCGCCCAGCGTGATTTATACATCTCTGAAATTTCTTCGGCACTTAAATCAAAACGATTCGTGAGTAACTGAAGTTCATTTCCTTTTGAATCAATCACTCTTAGAAGACGAAAGTAATTCTCAGTACGGTTTTGAGTCGTACCAATCAACACCATTTGATCGGACAGAACCGTCGTATCCTCGGGTAGTTTAAAATCGTAGACTTCTCGTATGACTGCGTTTTTACGTAGTCTTGATAGGAAAAAGTAGCCGTCATCTGTCATACGATCAAAGCGTTCATAGTCTAGATAGCCACGGTCAAACACATACATGCATTCCTTGTCATCGACCATGATTTCTAGTTGACCACGATCATGTTCCTTTGCCGTTGTAATCACAGCCTTTTCAGGATAGGAAATCCCTTTTTCCATAAACACAAGACGCAAATGTAGCTTTACACCCGCTTTTGTTTTGCGGAACTTTGCCCACTTATGATTAGTCAAATTAAGTGGCAATGTACTTGAGTCAATGATTTTTAACGGCATGATGAGTTTTGTGTAGTGTGTTTTGACATGAATTTTTGCGACTAAATCCAGGAAAAGCCTTTGGAATAAATCTGGATTCATGCCATTTAATCGCCGTGATAGCTGAGAAATACTGATCGAATCAAGGTTGATTCCTTTTTGAAGCTGGTCATCGAAAAGACAATCACTCAGCGCATGAAGACTTTCTACTTCTTCGAGCTGTGCGTAAAGTAATAATTTTAAAAATGATTCCGTCGTAAGTTTTTTTGTATAGAAATCTAATTTCAATGTTTTCACTTGATCATCAAATAATTCATGATTTATCGGTGAAAACCATTGTCCAAATGAAGTTTTTCGTGTAATCTTATCCATGAGATTGGTCCTTTTATTGGATTTGGACGGGATTACCACCTGACTTATCCATTATAAAGGACTTTTTCTTTGCGCAAAATAAAATCATTGAACATTTTGAGTATTTATAATAGTGAAATTAAATTAATGCAACACTAGTGTAATTCACCCTATTTTTTATTTTATCTATCTTGAATCAACAATTGGTATTGGTAAATAAAATAATCAAGTTCATGACTTAAGTGTATGGTAATTTCGTTGGTTAATCCCAATTCAGTTCCTTTTTCAAGCAATTCGAGTCTTAAAAATTCAATATATATCCTTAGTTCTATCGGAGACATTAGTACAGTTTTATCCATAAATCAACCTCCATTTCCGTATCCCTTTTCAAATATTACTCATGAGCAGTCATGACAATACCGGAAACAGCTTCTTTTAGTGGCTAATTGCTAGTGCTGAGATGTTTCAAGTGAATAGATTCAAATTACACATATAGAAGCGGTGTCCACATCGATAAGTATGAATAAATACTGTACCTTTTCTTACCTCGATAGTGGCTACTCCTTTAGCATTAGATATAATCTAGAAAATTGCATGCCTTAATTTTTTATTTTATTGTGCCATGTTCTTGTTTAGCTTAATTTTTTTATTCATAAATATTAAAATGATTAACCGTTTATTATTATAGATAAATGTAGGGGCATTTCAATCGTCATTTGAACCCATTTTGTTTATTAATGAACGAACAAGTTAAAACTGTTTAATATTTTCCGAAAGTTTGGTGAACTCCGCAAATCTTAGGTATTTGAACAATCAAATTAGACAACTTTTATGAATACTTGATATTCCCAGAATATATTCACTCCGGTAATCATTTTCAATAAACCGTGTTTTTAACAGGGGGATCAACAGCTCCCGTACCATTTTCGTAAACTACTACTCTTTGAGATTTTCAACTTGTTTTTTATTATGTTTGAAAATCTTTTTGCAAAAATC
Source organism: Halalkalibacter alkalisediminis (assembly GCF_028610705.1). Classification (GTDB taxonomy): domain Bacteria; phylum Bacillota; class Bacilli; order Bacillales; family Bacillaceae_D; genus Halalkalibacter; species Halalkalibacter alkalisediminis. The sequence goes on along the minus strand of NZ_JAQQWT010000037.1, from coordinate 20,748 downwards.
GTAAATAGAAACAAGGAAAACGCAACCGAAACTGCGCTAACAAAAAAGACTATTTGAAAGTTTGTGTATTGGGAAATCCAACCTAGCATAATTGCACCAAACCATAAACCAGAAAGAATATACCAAAATTGACCAAAAGTGAATGCGCGAGCAGCGGAAGTTCCTTGCACATAAATCGGCTTCTTTTTATTTAAAACAGTATGATTAGTTTTTTGTACATATTTATTTTGTCAAGTTCTTTTGGCATACTCCCAACTGCTTAAAAACCAAGATGTTGAATTAAAAAGAAATTTTGCAACAAATGAATCAATTCAAAATGACGCAAAAAAAGCAGATTAAGACCTATAAACTCTTTTATGCTTCTGTTTTCTATTCCTTTAAAAGTTGACAAAATATCAAAGAACGAAACCAGTTACTATATATAGTGTATTTCAAATAAAAGCGAGTACAATATATTGAATCTATCATAATGATTATGGTAAGCTTACCCAAGACAAATAAGCATGGACAACTATTATAAAAAACAACTAGACTAGATTGATAGCCATAGAAATAATACAGGAGGAGAAAAAAGGTGAATGTAGAAAAATGGAAAGAGCGTCCTGAAATGATTAATTATTGGGATAACGAAATCGACACAATGATGGCTATTGATGAAAATGGTACTAACGATTTGAAGTCACTTCTTAAGAAAAGACAGGAGAGCTTGTTTGACTTTACGTATGGCAATCCCCAAATCGAAGAATCCATTAAGTGGTTTACAATAACAGGTGTAGTTATGAAACGTGATGATTTTCCTCAATTTAAAGAAGCAATAACATCCACTAAAATGCAATATTGGGAAGGCGGATTATACAACTATAAAAATGGTACTAGGAGAGTTGTGTTTCATTCTAGAGAGATTAGAAAGTCGGTAGGACCTTTTAACCCTAAATTAATTGACTATCATGGTCTTCTAGTGGATATTACGAAGTTAATTTCTGATACACCGTTTACAATTTACAATTCAACAATTAACAAGTTAAAACACGTTCAAAACTATTCTATTCCATTTCCTGTTTATGATTTAAGTCTAGATTTTATAGTTGAGAGATATTGTAGAGAATTAAGAAGGAATAGCTGTACAGGGGCTTTATTAATTGAATCACGGGGAAGAAAAGAAGATTTTAAGATTCTTCAACATTTAGTTGACCTTTTAGAAAACGGGAATAAATTTTGGTCTTCAGATGATTTCAAATGCATAAAAAAAATCTATTTTAATCCAAAATGGTGTTCTGTTAATGATTATAAAAGATCATTTATTCAGTTAGAGTTAGCTGATTTAGTTTCTTATCCAATCCATAAATATAATATTAGAGGAATTAAAGACAGAGCATTTAACTCTATTCAAAGTAAAATTTACAACTATCCAAATTTTGAGGGATATGGAATAAAAGTATTTCCAAAATAAAATAAAAAACCACCACATGGGTGGCTCGTTCGAGCTAACCTCGAACCCTTTTCTCATTATAGTCATCTCTTTGTAAAATATGCAAGAAATATTTATTTATCAGCCCTCACTTTGGGGGGCTTTTTCTTCTTTGACTATCCTTTAGATTCTCTATTAGACAACGAGTAATTTTAGGATATATTTTAAAGTCTAACTCCATGACTCGATTAGAATTCCCTATCCGTACTAATGAGATGTTTTGACCGAACTGTAAACACTACATACATAAACTCATTTGGTATTAGTAACGCTTTGCCCTTTCCCTCAAAATAATCATGTGTTTTTGATAGGTCATCAGGTTCAATTTGCAGCATTCGTAGTAAAACTTTAAGATCTGATAATTATTATCTATTCGAGCCCCCTCAAGGTTGCTTGTTCATCATCAAGTTCATTCATCCATTTAGGTGTCATTAATTCTGCTATCTCTAGCTCTAGATGCTCAGTGACAATAAATTGATTATTGTATATTCGCTTTATAATAACTCGTATCCCCTTCTTCTTTCTTCCCTCGTATTAATATACTTACATCAAAAGTGTCTACCTCTCCAAACATTTTCCGAACAAAATAGTCATTCTGATTACCTTTTCGTCTATTTTATTCCATTCATCTTTAACTTTTTTTCGTATTTAAGCCATGCGTGACGATCTTCAATTTTTTCAGCCGTTGCTATTGCTACTAAGTAATTTTCAAGTATCATATTGACAGCGTTTCTTTCGGAAGATCCATCAGAACTGTATCCTCCATTCTGATGATTTCAATGCACTTAATACCTTTCTCTCTGTGAGTGATTTTCATATAAAAATACCTTCCTTTGTTTTAGCTGAAGGTGTGAATGCTTTAGCCCGTTCTGCAGATTTCTTTAATAACTCAATAGCTTCGTTCTTAAATGTAATCACATCTTCAGTGCAACTCATTAAAGTAAGTACTTCATCAAATCTTATTTTCTCGTCAGCGTTTAAAAAGTCTTTTACAGTTACCATATTAAACTGTTTCTAACCAATTATTATTTTAGTCTTTACTAAGCTCTTCAAGATGTCATAAGGGAAAGACTATTTAAATCTTTTCAAAGTGTTAAACAGTATTTTTAAAAAGTTAATCAGAGCTTCAAGTCATATTTTTAGTACATAACTGGTGCCAAGTTTGGTGCCCTTTTCAAAAAACTTGTTGATACTACGTAAGACTCTATATCACAAAAACCTTATTACATAGCACGTTACAGCACTTCATAGTACTCTAAAATACATACCACTAAGAACTTCAAAACCGCTTAGGAGGCGCGCGCCGTCTCCGGTAGGTTCGATTCCTAGACAGTCCCGCCAAATTAAGGTTTTTACATACTTAACATGAAAGATTTTTACCTCGCAACAAACTTCGAATATATCTGATGAAAAAGAAGATAATAATAAAAATTATTTCATAAGGAGGTAAACCGTGGGCTTTGCATTTTTCTTTTTCTTATCTTATCTGATTGTTTCAATGTTTATTGTGATGAGGAAAAAATTAAATATTGTTGAAAATACTTTTGTCTTTTTGTTAATTCTATTCGTCAATATAAATGTATCATGGATCATTTTCGAGGAATTGGATTTACTCACTGTAACTGAAGACGCCATGAAATACGTTGGCTTTTTGCTTAACCGCAGTATGATTCTTCCCATGATTATTGTCGTATATTTAAATTTAGTTAATCGATCACTTAAAATGTTTAAAAAAGTTCTGATTACAATTATTTCTATAAGCACTGTGATTATTTTTAGTGGAATATCCATACTCTTTGATCTTATTACCTATGTGAATTGGAATTTTATATACGATGCTATTTACTTTGGGGCCTTACATCTACTCGCTTTTTATGCTCAGAAACTTTTTAGAAAATTTACTTTTCATGAGGTGAACTACTCATGATATTATGGGACACATTAGACTTAAATGAACTTTCTATTTTAATAATCTTATTCGTTGGATTTACGATAGTGGGTCTTCTTCCTAAGAGGTTGCCTCGTAGTATTACCATTTTAAGTTTATTATGGGGTTCGGCTGGCGCGATGTTCTTTGATTTCACAATAGGAGGAGGTTTAATCGATTTTTATACGGTAAATGATTCACCACGATATGAATTATTTGATCTCTTCTACTACATTTTATTTGCTCCATTTGGTTATTTGTTTGTTTACTACTATGACAAATTCAATATCAAAAAAATAAAGTTTGTATGGTACGTAATTGCATGGAGCCTTGCTGGTTTAGCTGTGAATTGGCTATTCACTTTACTAGGAATTATCCATTTTAAGAATGGATATATCCTACCTTATTCATTTCCAGTATTCCTGGTGATACAAACCATAACAGGGCTTTATTATGAACTTATTAAATCAAAAAATTTATTTAAATGAAAGTGAATCTCAAAAATAAAAATAACGATAAGATCTGCCTTTGTCGTTTCCTAATTCCGCACCATTTTGATTAAGGTAAAATAGCAGTAAACTCCTCGCTTATTTACCTTTTTTGTTTGTTTATAAAAATTTTAGAGCAAACTCAGCGTTTACCTGTTCTGATGTAATTTTCTCTTTGACCGAATTAATAAGTTCTTGATCACTTAATACAAGAAGAGGTGTAGCGAAAATACCTGCATATTCATTCCCTAGCCTTACGAGCATCTTTTTTATTTCTTCTAGTTCTGATTTAGACTGAGGCATAGCACTCCTGTTTAGTATCTGAAATGGATATCTTTTCTACAGAGAGATCAGGATTTTAAAAGCAAAAAGCTTTAGCTATAGAAATTCCCGGTGATGCAGCAGTCCCATTAATTGTTAAAGACTTTTAACTCTCTCGCTTTCTATCTTTTATTATTAATGTATTAAATTTTGCTATTGTTTAGAGACCTTGGGGGAGAATGAAGAACTAATTGATGGATTGAGAGGTCCTAGTTCCCATGGCGGATGGTGCATCTAACTCTGTGACATTATTGAAACGAGTTTTTTATAACCCACCAAAACCTATAAATCACCTGAAAATATTCGAAAAACTGGACAATGGGCGTTATGTATTTAGGTATGTAACAAATTATGAATAATTAAGCAATGATCCTTGATGTACTTTATGGGAGGCGAGTTTATCCCTAAAAGTCTGTTTTTGACCTTTTGGGACACCCCCGAAGTAGTGAGCGTAGTCGCTACACCTTTTAAAAGCTTTGAGAGGAGTGAACGGAGCCATATCCATCTCTCTTTCAGCTTTTAAGAAAGCTCCCTTTTTTACTTCTATCATTTACCCTTGTAGGTATTGCTGCTGCAGCTCTTTACAATATTTAGCACCTGAAATGATTACGTACACTTAATTTTCCGTAAACAAGTTGTTCTAGCATAAAGAGATTTGTTGAGCTTTAGTTGGGAGGTTTTTCTTATTAACTAGCGGCTCAATCTCTCAATTATCTCTCCCTCACAAAATCATTTATATCATTCTACCTGTAAAAGCATTAGCATGTTATCCTTTTTTTTTCACCCTTTTATTAAATAATTCCTTTGTCATTGTTAGAGTGGCATGAATTATTTGAGGTTTTGCAACAATTATTGTCCATTCACCTTAGCAGTTTACTTTAATAGCTACGAGATTTTCCAATACATTAATTTGAAAATTTCGCCTGAATGGCTCTTAAAAACAATTCAGCAGCTGCGGATAAAGAATGATGCTTTTTCCAAACTATATTTAAGCCTGATTCTAGTCTTGGCTCCAGCGGTCTAAAACAAATGTTACTATCACTAGACGTATTTACTATTTTATCCAGCGCTATTGCATAACCAATACCTTCTTCGACCATGATCGCAGCATTATACGCAAGGTTGTATGTAGTCACGATGTTTAATTTATCAAAATCTTCACCAAACCAATCAGCAAATTCATTATTAGACAAGGTTTGTTTCATAGCTTGTCGTGAACAGATTACTGGAACGTTTATTAAATCCACTGCTTGAATGGTAGATTGGAGAGAAAGAGGACTGTCTTTCCTCATAATAACGCCCCAAACATCTTTGGCTGGGATATTGACATTATTGTATTTTGATAAATCTGCTGGTTGAATTAAAATACCAAAGTCAAGCAATCCCTTGTCAAGCCGTACAGTCACATCATCTGAGTTACCGCTGTACAGGTGATACCGTATATTTGGATAACTTAATTGTAATTCTTTTGCTACCCGTGCAATTTGTCTCATAGCATCTGTTTCCCCACCACCTATATATACGTCACCACTAATTGTTTCTTCCATCGAACTAAATTCTGTACCTAATTTATCAACCATATCAACGATTTCTTCTGCTCTCTTTCGAAGAAGCATGCCTTCATCTGTGAGAATGATACTGTGGCTACTGCGAATAAAGAGCTTTTTCCCTAACTCTTGTTCAAGGTCCTTTAATTGTCTTGATATAGTCGGCTGTGTAACATGCAAAATTTCAGCAGCTCCCGTAATGCTTCCTTCTCTTGCAACAGTAAGAAAATATCGCAAAACTCTAAATTCCATATTCCATTCCTCCTTAATGTTTTAGTATATACATTTCTAGATATGCTCATCAAGCATATCTAGAAATAAGATATAAGTATTGGTTATATGTAAAAAGGCACGCTAGAATAAAAAATATAAAGGTAATATGGGGAAAGGGTGTTATTAAACTATGTCAAATTTACTAGATAAAGTTGTCATTATTATGGGTGCATCAAGTCGGATTGGTGAGGCAACTACTAAAAAACTTGCACAAGAAGGAGCTAAACTAGTGATTGCGGCTCGGCGCGAAGGTCGCTTCTCTTGTTGAATCATTACCAGGTGTTGAGATTTCGTATGCAGTTGCACATGTAACAAAAGAAGCAGAGATTCAAGCCGTTATTGATCTTGCAGTTGAAAAATATGGTCGTGTCGATGTTCTTTTCAACAACGCTGGTATTATGCCAACTGCCCCGCTTTCAGCTAAACGCTTTGATGAATGGAGACAATTGCTAGACATCAATATTATGGTGTCTTAAATGGAATTGCTACCGTTTTACCAATCATGAAAAAACAACAATCTGGTCAAATTGTTACCACTGATTCTGTAGCTGGTCATGTTGTTTTTCAACAAGGGGCCGTTTATTGTGGAACAAAATTTGCTGTTCGCGCCATCATGGAAGGATTACGTCAAGAAGAACGTGAAAATAATATTCGCAGTACACTGATTTCTCCAGGAACGGTAGCTACTGAACTTCATACAACCATTAATGATCTTGAAAGACGTGAATGGGTTGAAAATCTACAGCGTACAATCGGTTTACAATCAAGCGATGTAGCCGATGCAATAAGTACACCAGAAACGGTTGCGGTAAGCGAAATTATCATTCGACCAACCAAACAAGTTGATTAACATTTGTTATACAAAACTATTATAAATGTCTAATTAATAACTTGCACAGAATATCATCTTCTTAGGGGCATTTTTACTAATGGCAATGTTACAGTTCGTATTGTTAATTGGGAGGTATTTTTTTGGCTAAACAAAATAATTTGCTCATAGCGATACTAACATTCGGTGTTTTTGGTATTTTAAATACCGAAATGGGGGTGATTGGGATCCTGCCTTCTCTTGCTGAATTTTATGGTGTCAGCGTATCACAGGCAGGCTTACTAGTCGGGCTCTTTGCACTTGCTATTGCCATAGCTGGTCCGACGATGCCGTTATTGTTTTCGGGTATAGATCGCAAGAAGGTGTTATTACTTGTTCTAGGTATTTTCGTACTGGGAAACATCGTCACCATCTTTACAACTAACTATACCGTTGTTTTGATTATTCGTTTCATTTCAGGTTTATTTCATCCTGTTTATGTTTCATTGGCTTTTACCATAGCTGCTGCTTCAGTTAAAAAAGAGGAAGCACCAAAAGCAGTTGCTAACGTTTTTATTGGGGTCTCTGCGGGTATGGTAGTCGGTGTACCGATTGTAAGTTTTATTGCTAATACAGCTTCCATTCAAATGGCGTTGGCATTTTTTGCAGTCGTGAATGCACTAGTATTTATGGCTACACTGATCTTTGTGCCATCTATGCCGGTTCAGGAAAAACTTTCTTATGGAGCACAATTAAGCGTATTAAAAAAATCAATCACTTGGCTTTCCATTGTAGGTGTTATTTTTCTCAATGCATCCGTATTTGGCGTTTATAGCTATTTTGCTGAGTATTTGAATTCAGTTACGAACATGTCTTTAAATACAATCACGATCATGTTATTCCTATTCGGTTTGACTAATATTATTGGAAACATTATTGCCGGGAAGGTACTTACGCAAAATGCCATCAAAACGGTAGTGACTTTGCCTTTTGCATTAGGAGTCGTTTACATCATATTCTTCTTATTCGGAGAATTCACCATACCTATGGCTATTGTTACGTTATTTTGGGGAGTCCTAGCCGGAATAGGAGCTAATATAAATCAATATTGGGTTATGTCTTCAGCTCCTGAAGCTCCTACCTTCGCCAATGGCTTATTTTTAACATCCGCTAACATAGGAGTAACTGTGGGTTCAGCTGTAGGTGGATTATTTATATCACAATTAGGTACACAATACGTCCTATTAGTAGGGTTTCTTTCAATAAAATTGAGTTTGGTATTTATTTTACTAAGAAACTACAAGGATAGTAGTATTCAAAACAAACTGTCAGAACATCAAGTTTCTTAACAACTATTATTTTTCCTATTTTACAAATGTATTTAACTAAATGAAGAAAAAATGGTAATTGTAAAAAGCAGTGCAAATTCAATTGTGAAATCCACTGTATTTATATTTGTAGGAGGTAAAGAATGATAAAAAAGCAGTTTAATATTATTAAAAACACAGGATTTGCTAGACCAGCAACCCTTTTAGTAAAATTATCTCAAAGGTTTACATCTGATATTTCTCTTGAATATCAAGGGAAAACTATTAACCTAAAACACTCTGCCAAGTCCATAATGGATATAATGTCATTAAGTATTAGGCCTGGCACCAAATTTTATATAAAGGCTGAAGGAATTGATGAAGTACAGGCTATACAATTAATTCAAGATTATTTATATAAAGAGAAATTAATCAATTATTGAGCTTGATTAGAAGATCAGGTAAACTTCTCTTGAGGACCACCTGTTGTAGAAAAAGAGGAATGTCAAATGACATTCCTCTTTTATTTATAACGGTATCCTTTTTTCGTTTTCTTCCACTAAACTCCCGTTAGAGCAAAAGTGAAAGAGGCTACTGTTACGACAGATTCAACTCTTCCGTCCAAGGCCCAGCAGATTTCCTCACCTTAGCTTCGTTCCACAAATTAAGCCAACAATAAACTTATAGTTACTCTAAAAGGCTTATCATGCTTAGCGAAGAACTTCTTGAAGAGTAAACCAAAAAGTAATCATAATTGATTTGTATGTTTAATATGTCTTAATCTTTAAATAATTGGACAAACATTTTCCCATATGGACCACCTTCGATAATACCAATTCCTACTTCACCATATTCTCCATTTAGAATATTTGCTCGATGCCCTTCAGAATTCATTAATGCTTGATGCGCCGCCTCGACCGTATGATTCCCTGCTAAGTTTTCCCCAGCTGTACGATAGCTCACACCAAATTGAGTTAACATATCAAAAGGAGAACCATATGTTGGCGAATGATGGGAGAAATATTGCTGATCGATCATATCTTGTGCTTTCACTCTAGCTACTTCAGTTAGTTGTTCGTTAACTTGTAAAGGAGATAATCCACGTTGAATTCTTTCCTGATTAACTAAATCAACCAATTGCTGTTCATCCTGTGTTAGTTCTTGCTGCACATCTTCAGTTGAAGGATTCGTTACTTCACTTTCATTATTGGCTTCAGGTTGTACTTCGTCAATAGACTTATCTTGTTCTACCTTGTTTTGATCCTGTTCTTGTTGCTTATACTGGCGTACGTATGATTCATAGATTTCTTTATACCAGTTTTGTAACGATTGATGACTAAAATCATTTACATGAATCGTTTTAACTTGAACTTGCTCACTTGCATCAACCTGTCCACTAAAATTAGTAGCGATTAAGGCTGTAGCAAGACAAGCTGTAACAATTAATTTTTTCATCTTTTTCCCTCCTAAGGAATGTTTTGTTGATGTAACTTCTCTTAAAATGTAACATGTATTTTCTACACTCTCATTGGTAAAAAATAGATTAATAGGAAACCCAAGAACCATGATTTATTCTAATCTATCAGCACCAAAACTCTTGGTATAACTGCAAATACTCCCTCATAAACGAACCAAATCTTCCAAGGTACAATTTCCAAATTTCATTAATAATCGCTAATCTTATAGATTTCTTCACAGTTGGTTACAAAACTGTAAAAAAGCGCGACCCGTCTTACTCTGCCATCATGCCTGCGCTTGCCACACTATCACGGATTCCGTTTATAGGGATAAAACCAAAAGGTTAATTTATGAAATTTCCACACTCTTATTATCTAATTGAATACGAGCAAATTAAGTCAAAAATGGAGCAAGAACAGGAGATTCTCCAATGTCTATATCAAAGTCCTTTGTATTAATCAAAAGGATCAAGCTATTTCTTGGTTTTAAAAAAGAAAATTACATTTGATTAATAAAATGGTGCCTTTTCTTACATAAAGGGCACCATTCTGAAGTGTTAATAAGCTATAACAATATGAATCTAGATATCTACATTTATATAATGACGGTTAGTGATGACTTTCATGTTGTACTTCATCAATTCGGCTAGGAAAAGCATCCATATCTTCTTCTAATTGTGCACCAACCATAAATTGTTTAGTTGGCAAAACTTTAGATTGATTCGTATTTGCTTCAACTTTTACAAAATATAGACCTTCCTTATGAATCATTGAATTTATTGTATACATTCCGTTTCCTACATGTTCTGGTTGGAAGCTCTGGTTCTCTTCCCTTTCGCCGTCCTTCCAAATGTAAAACTTTATGTTTTCCAACTCGGGAACTTCGCCATCTGATTGTGACATAAGAGCTTGAATATCGAATCCCTCACCTGTTTCTATTTCTTCTGGTATAATGATTTCCACTTTCAAAACATTCTCTTGTCTATAAAACTCTTCTGTCCCTTCATTTAAGGAACAGCCCATTATGATAATAGAAAGAAAGAAAATCGTAAAACCTATATAAAATTTTTTTATCACTGTTATCACCTACTATTTCCCATTTAATGATTAAAAAATTTCTTAAATTTATCTACTCTCTTGATGATAAGCCATTCTATAATAAGAGCAAAAACAATGGATAATCCAAATAAAGGAAAAATGATTCCCATTACAACCATTAATGCAAAAAATCCTTTTGCCGTCTTTCCTTCAGGTAACTTAGGAGCCCCAATATGTGCTTTGGGTTTCCTCTTCCACCATAAAACAACACCACTTATAACGACAGCAATTATTCCTAACGAAAGCATCAATAATGCAATTTGATTCACTAAACCATATTCAAGCCCTTTATGAATGGTAATCCCCCAAGCCATCACCTTGCCTACAAATTCGTAATGTTCATAACGATAATCGGCTAAAATAGCACCTGTATATTGGTCGATATGAATCGTAGCTTCATCTTTTGCTTTTGGAGGAAAGGCGGATAATGTAAAAACCCCCTCTTTTGAACGTGGATAAATGACTTCATAGGTTGGGTGAACGTTGTTTTGTTGTGCTATTTGTACAATTTCATCAATCGAAACAGGAATATATCCTTGAATCGTCGATGTAGGTACTAATAAATTTTGAGCCGCCCATGGAACATCTGCTATATCTTTCGTTTTAACTGTAGTAGTAGGTGCACTGCCGACCCAAATAGACGGAGGGTAGCCAGTTCCACTGTTTGTTGCAATATTTTGAGCCATCGTTCCCTAAAGACCTGTCCATAATAAGCCAGTTAAAATTAAGAATGCTAACCCACCTGATATCCAAAAACCTGGAACTACGTGAAGATCTCTAATTATTATTTTTTTCTGACTCCGTAATCTTGGAATGAACACACCACCTATTTTACATTTATTTTTTGGAAGCCATAAATACATCCCAGTCAGAATTAAAACAAGTGTCCAGCAAGCTACCAGCTCTACCAGTCGATCGCCAAATGTTCCTAACATAAATTCACCGTGCAAATCCTTAATAAAGCTGGAGAACTTGTGATTGTTAGCCAATTCTCCAATAATGTCCCCGGTATATGGATTTACAAATATAGTTATAGTTTCGTTATTTAACAAAATATGAACTTCTGAGGATCGTACTTCACTTTCTCCTGGTCGATATCTTGTTACGGTTGAATTTTCATAACGACTCAGCACAGAGTTTATTTGTTCAGAGGGAGCTAATTTCTCACCCTCTGCCTCGATTTGATAATATTTTGCGTACAATCTATCTTCGATTTGCGGTGTAAATAAATAAATGATGCCTGTAATGGTTAATAAAATGATGAATGGCGCAAAAAATAATCCAGCGAAGAAATGCCATCGCCACATAGTTACATAAAGAGATTTTGACTGATTTTTATTCATTATTTTTATAATACCTACTTTCTTTTGATTGAACAAATCAACCTTATTCACTTAGAACTATACAAGGTATCTGTGAAATTTCTATGAAAAACTCTAAATAAATAAAAGCTTTAACTACAAAAAACCTCTCCTTATATCAGCGGACACTGAAATTCAGAAGAGGTAAAGCTGCTATATTAACTTATTATTAAAAACGGATCTTCAGTATATTCTTTCGATTGGCCAGTTTGATAAACGAACTCCTGAAGTCATTTTAGGTCCTGCCCCCCCCTCTGTTAGGATAGATGTCGTAGAGAACTTTAGTGTTTAGTTTAAGTAACACACGGAGGTCGATCGATATGAAAGGAAAAAATGGAGTACGATATTCGAAAGAACAAAAAGAAGCAATCGTTAAACGAATGATGCCACCACATAACGAATCAGTGGCTAACATTTCGAAGGAAGAAGGCATCACAGAAGTAACGCTGGAAGTATTTGATCAATCAAAGCAGTTAACTGGTGCGTTAAAGGAAGAACAGAAACGTGCAAAACAGTTAGAAAAAGATCTTCTAAAGAAGGAAAAAGCATTAGCGGAAGCTGCTGCGTTATTATTGCTTAGAAAAAAGGCCCAAGCGATTTGGGGGGGACGACGAGGAAAAATGATTAGCCCATCAAATCGCGCATTAGCTGTAGAACTCATCTTAGAAGCGAATCAAAAACGGTGCGCGGTTACCGAAGGCTTGTGAAGAACTTTATATTAGTGTACGAACCTACGAGCGCTGGGTGGCAGAGGGTGAGGTCAAGGTCGACCAGCGTTCCTTTGCGAAAAGACCTGTGCCAAAAAATAAGTTGTCCGAGGAAGAAAAAAAGGAAATACTCGAGGTTGTCACACAAGAAGAATATGCCGACTTACCTCCGACACAAATGTCCCAAAGCTTGCGGATAAAGGAACATATATTGCGTCAAAATCCACGTTTTACCGTGTTTTACGCGAAGGAAAGATGCAACACCACCGTGGCCGTAGCCAAAAGCCAACACGAAGAATCCCCGAGAGTCATCTGGCCATATCGCCAAATCAGGTATGGACATGGGATATTACGTGGCTTGGTGGACCTGTGAAAGGCTTGTATTATCGCCTCTATTTAATACTCGATTTAATACTCGATCTATTTAGTAAAAAAGCAGTTAGTTGGGAAGTATGGGAAAAGGAAGAAGCCGCATACGCTGAATCACTTGTAAAAAAGCAGTCATTAATGAGAAAATTCAAGGAGCACCACTTGTGTTGCATTCAGACAATGGTAGCCCAATGAAAGCTGAGACATTTTTAAGTTTACTTGAGAAGTTAGGGATCCAAAGTTCCTTTTCAAGGCCGCGTGTAAGCAATGATAATCCTTATTGAGAAGCCATGTTTCGGACACTTAAATACCGACCAGATTATCCACATAAGGGTTTTGCCTTACTCGAGGAAGAGAGACAATGGGCACACCAATTTGTCCATTGGTACAATGACATTCACCTGCATAGTGGGCTAAATTATGTAACGCCAGCACAGTGTCACGCCGGAGAACACGTAACTATTGACAAAGAGAAAAGAGGTATATGAAGCAGCAAAAGCAAAGCATCCAGAACGTTGGGCTCGAGGCCCAAGAAATTGGACACCTATTGAAAAAGTAGCGCTTAATCCAATGCGTGAAGAGGAGAAAAAGAAAAATTGAGGCGCCTATAATACACCCTATTCCCTGGTGGTTTGAATTGAAAGAATGCTTTTTCTTTCGATTAAAACCACCAGGCCAGCAAGCGTAGCGCGCTAGACTTGACTGGACTTGGAGTCACATGAAATTAGAATACTAAAGTAATTAAATGCGACAACTATATTGACAAACACCGGTACACCCATTCTTTAACTCTTGCGCCCGTTAATTCCCTATTTTAAAAAGCTCTTATTGCTGACCAACTTACATACTCGCCTTTAAATTTTCTAGAATACAAAGACATAAGTTCCGTTTGGTATTCCACAAGTGCTAGAGCTTCAGTTTTCATTGCTTTAAGGATAATGGAGTCGCTAAATTTCTGTTCAATATTTATTTCAAATCCTGTTTGTGCCATCTCACTTAAACATTCTTCTGCAAATTCTTTCGGGATTTCGAGTTTATGAGTGATATGACACGTGTTAACTTCATATAAATTAATTTCTGTTTCCTCCACCTTTTTTCTGTTTAATTCAAGTCTCTTTTTCATATCTTCTGGTGTTTCATAAATACTGAACAAACCATCTCCGAACATACGGTCAATTTGGATACGGTTATAGTCCAAAATCCACTTTCTAAATTTATGGTATAAAGGCAGTAACTTTCCTTTTTCTAAACCGTAAACATCACACCCTCGATCATCGTACATATGAAACAGCATTTTTTTCGTCGAATTCAGTAAATAAAGTGTTCCGTTAACCCTTGGTTTCATACGAAATTCTTTATAGCCTATCGATTGAATAAGATAACCTAAACGAATATCATTTTTCTTAACTTTTAAACTGTATTGTTTTGTTTCCATTTCTGTATCTTCTTCATCAAATTCAAAAGGTATAGTTTTACACTTTAAATCGTAGATTAGCTTTTTGTTTTTAATAAAACGTTTTATGTTAGGAATATCAATTCCTTTGTAGTCAACAGGGTTACTAACATGAGCGAATATCAAAATGCCATCATTTTTATCGAACATAGAGTTGAGTATAATAGTTGCTCTATGATGCATTTCATGGATATATTCCTTGTCTTCTAATTGGATAAGGCCCAATTCAAAACGAATCCAATAATTCGAGTTTTTCATTAATTGCTCTAATAATCTCATTTTTATCTCCTTTTTGATGTAAGGGATATTAGTTTCTTCGATTGATATGCAAAGAACAGTAACTCATAAGACCAGTATTACTTTTCAAAAGATACTCTCTAAAAAATTAGTTTCTTAAAAGTTATTTTACCATGTCTTGTTGAACTGATTACGTTAGCACAAAAAAAATAAGCGACTATTCTTATTGAATAATCGCGCCCGATCGTTGAATAACCGTGTATAGATTATATCCAATTTTGATCTTTTTCATCTTTTCTGTTTGTTTTTTTTACAAATTCAATACACCTTTCCTCACAAGCCCCAAATTCAATGAAATTTCTCTGTGCTTTCCTTAACGAAGGTGTATTTGCACCACCTTCATAATCAGGATTATTAAATTGAACCACATCATCTTCCCAAAAACAAATCTCACAAATATCATATGTTCCAGGGGGTTCATTATCTAATGTTTTATAACCACAACAAGGACAAGTAAATTTCATCTAATCACCCTCAAAAAATTAATCCAGTAATATAGAAATAACAGGTTGTCTTCCTCCGGAGATGCGCCCGTTAGCGAAATAAAAAAATTTATATATAAGGACATCCATGTATCGCTATCCCTTAACAGTCTATTTTGTCCACCATATAGAAAATATAATAAAAACAACACAAACTACTACTGCAAACAATATAAAACCATCAGTCATATACATCCAACCCATTATTATCAATCCTTTTTATCAACTAATGGTAGAGTAACAGGTTAAGGTAATTCTTTGAATGTCTTATTTTTACCATTCCCCCTATCTTCCACAATCTGGCCCTATTCTTTAAGAAAGAGCGCCTTCTTATTCAAGAAATGCGCCCTTTCGTATTATAAGGTTAACCAGATAAGAAAATATTTCTGGTTGACCTTTTTTTATAGGGTCTTATGATAACAGTAGCCAGGGTAGAACGTAAGCGCCCGTGGGACTTAGATCCCGTCCATTAAACCGTTCACCCCCTACTGGTAGAAACATGTTTGAGGCTGGTTGGGACTTAGATCTCGTATAACAAGCGAAGCTATGATACTACTAGGAGGAATTAGGGGTTACTGGCAAGTTCAATTTGAGGAGGAGATTTAGAATGAATCCAGTCGTTGGTCTGGATGTTTCAAAAGGGGAAAGTGAAGTTCAGGCTTTTTTAGATAAGGGAAAACCTTACTGTAAAAGTTTCAGTATCAAACATGATCTTGATGAGCTAGGATCATTACTTGAGTTTCTAGAAGGCATAAAAGATAAAACTGGTATTCAACCTTCGGTGGTTTTAGAAGCTACTGGACATTACCATGCCCCAGTTGTTCAGTTTCTAGAAGAACATCAATATTTATTAATCATCGTTAATCCATTGATCTCTCACAGAGCCAAAAGTTCTAGTTTACGAAAAGTTAAAACCGATGCTATCGATGCCTATCGTCTTTGTGAGCTTTACTACAAAGAGGATTTAGAGCCATATAAGAAGCGTGGAATTCAACTCTTGAACCTTCGTAATCTCACAAGACAACATGAGAATATAACGGGAATATATGTTCAAACCAAGTTACAATTTCAAGCAATATTAGATCAAATATTTCCTGAATACAGAGGGGTTTTTGGTGACTTATATTCGGTTGTTTCTTTGCTTACACTAAAAGAATTCCCAGCATCAGAAGATATTTTAGCTGTTAGTGAAAATACGTTGGCAAATAAAATGAAGGAATTCTGTAAAAGTCGCTCAAAGAAATGGGCAGAAGAAAAAGCTCAAGATCTTAAGAAAGCAGCCGCACGAAATCCATTTCAAAAGACACTATATCAAAGTCATTTACTGAGTCTTAGTATGTATATTGAAATGCTGCTTCAATACAAAGAGCATCTATCAGAGTTGGAGGCTGAGATAGACACTCTCGCAAAGGAAATGGAAGAATATAAGATTATCCAATCTATCCCTGGTATCGGAGAAAAAATCGCTGCCACGATTCTTTCTGAAATTGGTGAGATAGATCGGTTTAACCACCCCAAAAAGCTTGTTGCATTCGCAGGAGTTGATCCAGAGGTGTTTGAATCCGGTAAATTTAAAGCTACTCTCGTTCGCATTACAAAACGTGGATCAAGTAGGTTGCGGCACGCCTTATATATGGCTGTTCGCTCTGGTATTCGTGATTGTCGTAAACAGAAAGTAACGGATGAAATTATTCCTAGAAACAAGAGATTAAGAGCGTTTTACGATAAGAAGCGTGAAGAAGGCAAACTTTATAAAGTAGCCGTCATTGCTTGTGTAAATAAGCTCTTACATTGGATTTATGCCATATTAAAAAACAGAACCATTTTCCAAGATATAGCCTAATTAAGATTTTCAACTAAATAAGACAAAACCTTCCAACCATTAGTTAGTGGAAGGTTATTTGGCATGCGCATTTTTAGTATAACATGAAGTATTTTAAGTTTTTATTGAAAAATGTTGACAAACTATTAGCTGGTTTAATTGAAGATCGTGCAACAATAAATTTAGCCGAATAGAGCATATGATATTGCACAAAAGCTACCCATTACTTTGAGTCATAATAATGTTTGCAAAAGATTTCGACAAATTATTCTCACCATAATTTATAGCCTGCTTCTATGAGGATTTTGTACCATTGTTCTCTTGTCATCTGCATACCCTCTAGCGAATGTATTGCTCGCTTTATGCGCTCTCTATTTCCAGTCCCTAATACAATTGTAGGATCTGATGAATGCATAAGAAGCCACTTGTATATAACTTCATCAATCTCCTCTAGATGAAGTTCTTGCCTAATACCTTCTAATACATTCTTCATGTTCTCTTCTAAGGCATTAGTAGGATTGAAAATTCTCCCTCCTGCTAATGGCGACCAAAACATCGGATGAATTCCTTCCTTTAAGCAATGGGTCATTGTTCCATTCTTATAATTTTCAATTCCCAGAGGATGTAACATAATTTGATGTGTAACAAATTTTACATCCACATATTTTTGTAGTGTATCGAATTCCAATGGATTATGGTTAGATAGCCCAAAGTATCTAACCTTTCCTTCATCTCTCAATTGATTAAGAGTATCATTTAATTCTTTCGGATTAACTAGCAAGTCATGCATATGAATGAGTAATAAATCAATGTAATCACAGTTCAATTTTTCAATTGATTTGTTAACCTGATTTATTATGTACTCCCTATCAGTATTGAAGTATCTCGTTTTTATATTAGGGTTTTCATCATTACGAACACACATTGAACATTTTGTAATAATTTCCATTTCATCTCTCAACTGCGTTTTCATTTTAAGAACTTCACCGAATAGTGCTTCGTTATGATGATTTCCACCATAAATGTCAGCATGATCAAATGTTGTAATCCCTTGTTCAATACACCATTCAACAAATTCTACTCTTTGTTCTATACTGAAATTCCATTCATTCATTCGCATACATCCGATAACTAATTTTGATATTGAAAAATTGTCCTGTAAATTAACTTTCACAATCAGGTACCTCCATGCATTTTTTATTTTCATCAGATACTCTAAGGGTGATATCTGAAAAGTTACTAGAAAACAGAATAAAAAAGATTTAGTTCTTCCTTATTTTTTAAATATAACAGAATGTTCAGAGGTAATATTTCAATATTTTTGGTTATGGACATTCAAAATCTTAAGAGTTGAAATCAATTGCGAAAATCGACAATTCTTCATCAATAATCTGGCCCTTTTCATGAAGAAAGACGCTTTCCTTATTTCAGAAAAGCGCCCGATTGTTGAAGATTATTTGCAATGCCTTATTGTTAGTCTATGATTAAAGACTTATAGTTCCATTAGCTTTAACTTCAGCTTTGTAGAATTGTTTTTTTGAAGGTAATAAGCTAAATATACACAACGTTATGGACAATATCATCATTACTAAAACACCTATAACCACAACTGTCTGAATCGAAGTAATTTGAGCTGCAACTCCCATAATGCTAGTTGCAGTTATAACTAAAATCGCTTGAATTAAGCCATAGGCACTCCCAATACGCCCCATAACATCAACTGGTATATTGTTCTGAAAAAATGTTAGAAAGCCTGTATTAGCATAAGCGATAAAAAAGGCAAGGATAAAAAAACCCACTGCTGCAATGATAAACGAACTTGAAAAGGCATAAATAATATACCCAATTGAGACTAGTACTGATCCCAAACCAATTAATAATGAGGTTTCTAGTTTTTTAACTATTAAGGAGTTAATTAAAGCTCCAACTACAATACCTGCCCCAGCAATGGTGACCAAAAAACCATACTCACTGTCTGACAAAAATAGTACCTCTTTGGCAAAAGCTGCTTCAAGCGAATCTATAGCACTCGCCATAATTACCATTACACAACTAAACAAAAAATAAATCATCATAATGTAACTAGATCCGCGACTAAATTCAACTACAGCATACCAATCCTTTTTTATTATTTCCATTGATAGCTTATTATTTGTTGATGATACAACTGTTTGTTTTTCTATATCAGGCATTAGTAGTGTAATCATACCTGAAATAAATAACGCTATTGCATTTGTATAGATTGCAAATATTGGAGTACCAATAAAAAACAATAACCCTGCAAATGCTGGCCCTATTAAAAATGCTCCTGAAGTAACTAGGCTATGAAGGGAATTAAATTGTTTTCTTTGTTCTTGAGGAATTAATTTTGTAATATAAGTCATTGAAGTTGGACCAAACATAGAACTCGCCATATTTATAATAAATACAACTAAATAAATTAGGGTAATGGATGACATAAAAGGTAATAAAGCTATAAATACAGCTCGGAATATATCAAGAAAAACCATTAGTTTTCGTTTGTTTAATCGGTCAATAATACTCCCAGCCCAAAAATTCGTAAATAAAGTAGCTAAGGGTTTGATGATATAAAGTCCTGATACTGCAAGAGGTGAGCCAGTCATATCCAAAACGATTAAATTAAGAGATATGAAATAAATCCATTCACCCACATTTGAGATTCCAATTCCAAGTAATAAGATTGATGGATATTTCCATGACGCAAGTTTTTTCTTCAAAACCATTCTTACCACTCTCCTTTCATATCAAGCAAAGATCCTGCCTGCAAGAAACAAATATTTGCTTTATTCGTGTATTTAAATAACCCAGGTACAAAACAAAAAAATCCCACCCCCAAGACCAATGTCTTGGGGACGAGATTTTATAATCGTGGTGCCACCCCAGTTTATTAATATGTCGCCATATTAATCTTATCAGGTACAAAAATCCTATACCTTAGCTCTATAACGGGAGCTCCCGTCACACCATCCCCCAAAAGGTTCCAATATGATACTCAGAGGCTTGATTCAATAAATCATCCTTACTCCTTTCCACCAAACGGAGCTCTCTAGAAAGAATTAATCTTATCTACTCTTCTCTTCATCGCATTTGTTATTAAAACTATATTACACGACGTTAACATAATATGTAAATATAAAATTCCTGAAAAGAGCTTCCTCAACAATCTGGCCCTTTACATAAAGAAAGACACTTTCCTTGTTACAGAAAAGCGCCCTTCGAATAACACGATTGATCTATTTTCACATTAATATATGCCTTGGTCAAAAATGTTCCAAGCAGAATGTGGCAGACACTTGTCGCTTTGGAATTGAATTATTTATTCATAAAAGATTTGATTTCTTCTTCTGACATGGATGAATCGCATTTCACGGTTACTTTGTCGCCATTCGTATAGATGAAACCGGGAACCGTTGGAATATCATATTCATTACGGAAAGCCGTAATGCCTTCCATATCAGATTGTTCGTAAGCCCCCATTCAAACAACGCATATGAACCCGCAGCGCCTCCTGGTACGATACATGTATCAAATAAAGGAGGTGC
>NZ_JAQQWT010000036.1 GCF_028610705.1 Halalkalibacter alkalisediminis | reverse complement strand
ACAATCCTTCACAATCTCTAATTATTTTAACATAAATATCCAATTTCCTTATTGAGTGTTATTCAAGAAAATGGCCCTTTTCATGAAGAAAGACACTTTCCTTATTTCAGAAAAGCGCCCTTTCAATGGAATAACTAATATATTGCCTTAATCGTCAAATCACTTAATGCTTCTTAAACTAACGCACCCGTTGAAGTGTAAATATTCACTAACTCTTAACTCTCTAACAAAACTTGAATATCTTTTACATAAACTGCACTTCCAGTAATTTGAACATCAAATGATTCATTATTCTTGGAAACATGTACTACAACCCGACCATTTTTTTCAATTTCATGACCCTGTTCAACTATAAGTTTTAAAGGTTCTATCGGATTGTTTTTTATGTATTTTGCATAAAAAGCTCCCATCACCCCAGAAGCTGTACCAGTTACTGCATCTTCAATTGTACCTGAATATGGTGAAGAGAAGTGTCGGGCATGCATATCAGCTTTAGAATCATACGTTTCAAAACAAAAAGGGTGAACAGATGATTTTGGCATTTCATTCAAAACTTCAGGAAATTGCTTATTATTTGGTTCCATTTTTTTAAAAGCATCAAGTTGTTTTATCGGTATTAGCAGAGTCCAGGTACCTGTACTTCCATAAAGTATTGGTAAATCAGCATTAAAGTCTGATTCATTTAAACCTATTGATTTTGCTAAATCTTCTTTTGAACCTTTAAATTCTTTGAATTGTGGAGGAGCCTGTTCCATCGTAATAAGTGTTTCGCCATCAATAGTTTCGTTAATTTTAATCGGTAGAATGCCAGCGTTTGTTTCAATTGTTAACTCTATTTTCCCCTCCAATATTCCTTTACTTTTTAATGCATAAACCGTTGCCATTGTTGCATGACCACATAAATTCATTTCATGACCTGGTGTAAAAAAACGAATTCTAAAATCAGCTACATCCGATTTAATTGGGAAAGCAGTCTCATTAAAGCCAACTTTAAAAGCAATCTCTTGCATTTCAGCTTCTGATAATTCAGCACCATTTAACACTACTCCAGCAGGATTGCCCTTATTAGGTTCTTTACTAAACGCATCATAATGATAAACTGTTATCGACTTCATAACCCGTCCCCCTAAATTCTAATTAAGTATTTCATTTAACCATTACTTTCTAATTTCTTGTTCGACAAACCGCCCTATAGTTTAACATTAATTTCCTTTTCTGTTGACATAGAATAGAGTATTCCTTTTTGAAGAATTGTAACCGCTAGTTAAAGGAAGATCAGTGCTTATTAATAATTTTCTATTAGGGAAATCAAAAATGAAACTAGTAGAGAAGAAATAAAAATTAAAGCTATATTTAACAATCCATAGTAGTTTGCGTAATTCCCAAATAACAAAAGAAAAATGAGTGGAATACCAAACCACTTAGACCTAAATAATCCAACACATACCATGTATTCAGTGCTATCTTTCTGCTTTTTTGAAAATAGTATAGGCGAAAATATAAGTATAAAAAGTCCTAAAGTTAAGATAACGCTCAAAAAATCATAAAGTGATAACTCGTGTCCTTATTGATTTTTAATGATTTGACTTAACTGAAATATTCCTATTTTAATTTCATCTAGTGAAGCAAACCCAAAGGATAATCTTATAAACTGTCCTGACTGTTCTGCATAAATACTGCCAGGATTAAGAAGAATACCTTTGGATAACGCTTTATCAAACAACCTTTTCACCTTAAAAGTTGGTTTTATCTTAATCCAAATGAAGAAACCACCTGTTGGGAAGTCCCATGTAGCATAAGAACTTAAATGTTTATTCAAAGATTCTAAAGCCGTACTTCTCCGAACTTTAAGCTGTTCTCTTACATTTTCAAGATGTTGATCATATACTCCACTGGATAACCACTCCGTTGCAACGAGCTGAGACAATGTACTTGATCCATAATCCGATTGCATTTTCAAATCAGCCAATCGGTTAATAACAGATTCAGATCCCACAACCCATCCAATTCGTAAACCAGGACTTAATGTTTTTGACAAACTACCCAGATATAATACATTTCCATAATGATCCATTGCTTTTAATGGTTCTGGTGGCATGGTATCCATCCATAAATCACGATACACATCATCTTCAATAATAGGAAGCTGTTCTCTTTCACAGTATTCAATGAGTTCCTTCCTTCTTTTCTTCTGCATTAACGTGCCTGTTGGATTATGAAAAGTTGGAATGCTATATAAAATACTTTTTCCTTTTTCTTTCGGTTGATAGATGGAATCTATCTTAATTCCTTCCCTATCCATCGGTAAGCCTTTCAGCTCCATCCCCACAGATTGAAAAACAGTCAATGAGTAAAGGTAAGATGGAATTTCTAAAAAAATAGTTGATCCTCTTTGCAGAAGTCCTATTGAAATAAGGTGTAAAGCCTGAAGTGCACCCGATACCACAAGAATGGATGATGGAGATACGTCTATTCCTCTTATTTTTAGATAATCACTAATTGCTCGGCGTAACTTTATATTTCCCTTTGGCTCTTCATATCCAAAGGAGGTCAATTGATTTGAAACTTTTTGTACAATGAACCGCATTTCTTCTAAAGGAAACATTTCTGGTGATAATTCTCCTTTACTTAATTGAATCAGATTGTTATTAGATTCAGCTTCATTGATCTCCTGGACCGTTGAAACACTCGGTTTATGAATACCTAAAGTAATGTTCTCATTCCAATTGGTTGATGATCGGTTTCCCATCAAAGTCCAAGTGTTATTGGTAACAATAGTCCCCTTTCCCGTTATTCCTTCGATCAGTCCGTCTGCCATTAACTCTTCTAGTGCTGTTATGACTGTACTTCGATTGACATCAAACATTTTTGCTAGATGACGTTGACTAGGTATCCGACTACCTATTGCCCACTCACCCTTGGATATTTTGTCTTTTATGAAATCCACAATCAATTGGTATTTCGGCTTTTTCATTTGTACTCCTTTTTACCAACCAAGTTCAAAGTGGTTGGATTTTTTCTATTCAACCTGTTGAAGATATTTTACCAAATTCACACTAAAATTAAGGACTATCAAATCTAACTGGTTGAGTTAAAACATAGAATGAGGTGTATTTATGATAAAATCTTTAGATTTAAAACTTACTTCTGCTCATTTGATTACTATTACTTTATGGGCATCAGCATTCCCTGGGATAAGAGCTGCACTGACTGCTTATTCACCTGAACATTTATCCCTCTTACGATTACTAATTGGATCATTAATATTGATGCTTCTTGCGTTTATTCAGGGTATTCACTTACCAAGACTAAAAGATGTACCAATAATTTTATTACTTGGTTTTCTTGGTTTTTCCGTTTATCAGACAGCACTAAATTATGGGGAACAAACGATTACTGCTGGAATAGCTAGTTTATTAGTTTCAACAACACCTATATTCACAGCTTTGTTAGCTTTTCTTTTTCTCCGTGAGAAGCTTGGATTCTGGCGATGGATAGGTTCAATAATTGGATTTTCTGGCGTGGCTTATGTTTCTTTAGGTGGGATAACTGAAAGTTTTTCATTAAATATCGGAATTATCCTAGTTTTAGTTGCATCCCTTTCAGAAAGTATTTACTTTGTTTTTCAGAATGCTTATCTAAAAAAATATGGTTTCGTTCCTTTTACAATGTACACGATTTGGTCAGGTACTATTTTCATGATGATATTTTCTCCAGGTCTTGGAGAGGCAATTATTAACGCTCCCATAGATATAACACTAGTGGTTATTTATCTAGGAATTTTCCCAACGGTTATTCCTTACTTTACACTAGCGTATATTACTTCACGAACAGGAGCATCAGAAGCAACAAGTTCTCTTTATTTAACCCCAGTTGCAGCTTTTCTTATAGCATGGATCTGGCTTGGTGAAGTTCCTACTACTTATGCAATAATTGGAGGGCTTATAACGTTTGTTGGAGTCTATTTGTCAAACATTAGAAGACAGAGTTTTCAACCTACCTCTTTGAAATCTGTAAATCGTGTAGTATGAAATATAAAAAAGAAAAAAGTACTTAGTCTCACAAATAACGGGTTCAGTTTTGGGAGGAAAAACGTAAACTTAATTTAATAATTAGGTTAGATAAGGAAAACAGTTGATATGGAAAGACCACACATATTAGTCATGATTATCTTTAGGTTAGGTGAGTGTAACATTTGATATTAAAAGGACCACAACATTTTAGATATGTCTAAAATGTTGTGGTCCGACTTGTTTTCTATTTTCTCTAACGCCTCCGTTACTTTAAGTGTAATCATTCACAATCTCTATGCTCCCATCTTATTTTTTATATGTACTTCACTCTTTTTACCTCTTTTTGTAATAGAAGAAAAAGTATAAATGGCAAGAGCTGACCAAATGAAAATAAATGCAATTACATGTGCTTGTGATAACGTTTCGTTATATAGAAGAACCCCTGATACCAGGACTATTGTTGGTGAAATATACTGAAGAATTCCTAACAAAGATAGTGTTACCTTTTTAGCACTCATAGTAAATAATAATAGTGGTAGTACGGTTACTGCACCACTACCTATTAAGAGTAAACTTGTTGAAACAGAATCGAAAAATTGGATTTGAGATTGAAACATCCAGTATGTCAAAAATACTATCGCAATGGGGGTAATCATCATCGTTTCAAGAGCTAATCCAATGGTTGAATCTGCTTTAATCATTTTCTTAGCTAAACCATAAAACCCAAAGGTGAGAGCCAGACTAAGCGAAATCCAAGGGATAACACCATAATGAAGTGTTAATGTTACTACCCCCATTCCTGCTAAAATAAATGCAAGAACTTGAGACCCACTTAACCTTTCTTTTAATACGATTACACCGATTAACATACTTGTTAAAGGATTTATGTATTGACCAAGGCTCGCTTCTACTATCTTCCCTTCAATTACAGCCCACATAAAGATACCCCAGTTTGAACTAATTAGAACAGAAGCAAGAAATAGTGACCAAAATAACTTTGGTTTCTTAATGATTTCTTTTACGAATTCGACATATATATTCCACTTCTTTAAAAAGATTAGAAGCACGAGCATAAAAATAAAAGACCATAATACTCGCTGTGCTAAAATCTCTTCTGAAGAAATATATTGTGTAAATTTCCAGTAAATCGGAGTAAGACCCCACATCACAAATGAAAGAACTGCAAACACAACTCCGTCTTTTTCATTATTTAATTTCAATCCCATACCTACTTCCTATGTGTTAACTTATCCCATTGTAATTTACTTAGGGTTAGATAAGATAGTTTCATTATATATAATTGATTGATTTTGATAACATTGACTTTTAAAAAGATTTTTTACTAAATGCTCCGTTACTTTAAGTACATTTCTTCACAATCTCTTCCTAATTTTAGCATATTTCGTCCACTACGTTATTCCACAATCTGGCCCTTTAATTGAATAATACACCTGAAGTTTAAGGGGCAAACGAAAAACCCTTTTACTTTGTAACATTAAATAAACATAAAGAACATTGAGCATTGAATTACCAACGTCTTTTTATAATGTTACACATTTTATAAAGCTATTTTTAGTTGATTTAGAAGACCTCTTTCAGACCTCTGAACCTACAACAAAAAAGAGCACGACCCCGTGCTCTTAGAATGTGTGACATTGTATATGAACTCAATAATCCCAATATTTTATTGTCTTTTTCGTACTTTTAATAAAAATTAATACAGGGTTTTATCAAACTTTGTTTTAAATTATCAATCTTTTTTATAAATTATCGAACTTTTTTACAAATTATCAATCTTTATTTTAAATCAACATTTTATATGGTCTTATTATAACAGTAGCCAGGGTAGAACGTCCGCGCCCGTGGGACTTAGAAGGTGTTGCTTTGAAATAAACTTTGATCAAAAATACCTCACAAACCCGTATTTTATGGTAAACAAGAAGAATCCATTTTGAAAAAAGATTGATCAAAATGGATTCTTATCTAGCAGATTTAAGTTTCGGTTTTATAAAAAAGTTTGATCATTTTCTACCTTTGATATTCAACAATCGCGCCCTTTAATAAAAAAATGACGTACAATTAACAATACTGTGTATTATTAAGTTACAATTATCATTGATTAGAAAGGTATTCTGCTACATCTTTTGGTACTTTAAAACTAAAGTTTAAGTTCTTAGAGCTAAAATTGATATAAGGACTCTTTTTATATGTAGTTATAGTAGCGAATTCTTTTAATTCCTTTTTTTCTGAGTTCGACTCTCCTAATTTGATAGTATCCTCTTGATACATCTTATATATATTCTCTTGAGTTTCATCTGAAGGAATATCTGTAATTTCCCATTTATCAACTTTCAGTGCTGCAACAAATTCAGGTACATCCTCACTATCAATAGTATTAAATATAACCTCCGATTCTTTTGCCGATGAAATTTCGATTTTTTGGGCTTTTTCTAAACCAAAATCATCTTTTTTAGGTTTTTCTTTCATTTCATTACATCCAAATAAAAGAATAGATGTACTAAACACAAACAAAAATAACAAAAGAACTTTTTTCATAATTATTATTTCCCCCAAGAATTTTTAGTTACTCTTCTATTTTACCACTATAGGTAAATTTAACCATTTAATATTCGTTATTTCAATACTTCTAGAGTCTATTTTAACGTTAGTCTTAAGACTTAGATTAAAAGAATAATCAGGCCAAAATATGAAATGGCTGTTCCTCCATTAAATGGCCCGATTGCGGAACAAAAAAATCCTGCATATCATACAGGACTTTTAATCAAACTTTATTTTAAATCAACAAAACTCGTTGGCACTGGCAGACGACCAGCGGGAGGCTCATCTTTTCTCATAGGCGGGCGAGCAACTTGCGGAGCCCTTGCCAGTCTTTTTAGGTACTTTTTATACAGTGTCTTCCCTTAGAAGACTCATTTTTCGCGGTGTCTGGCAGGACATGATTGTTTTGAACACGCTCTTATACGAAAAACGATTTAGTTACTTATTTCAAATTCCTGTATTCCCATAGGCGGAGGTGCAATTTCTCCTTTATCAAAAGAAATCACAACATTCCCTGCAGAATTAATATAGAATTTCAAATTATCTTCAACTATTTCAAATCCCTCGTCGCTGACATAATACGTGAACTCTGGATTATTTTCGGTCTGTTTCTTAATTTGCTCCATGATATTTTTAGTTACAACCTCTTTGTAGTTTTCACCAAGGATATCGATAAGGGTAATCTCTTTACCCGTCTCCAAATCAATATTGTAAAAGGTCTGATAAGTATATGTGTTTGCAAAGGATTCTGAGACATTGACAACAAATGATAATATTTTTTCAGTACTACTCTTTATTTCGTAATCAATTTCAACGATAAAATAGCTCAGATCTTCTTCTGTCCCTCCTTCATCCAGAATGATTTGTTTATTCTCCTCCGCCCGTAACTTAGCATTCTTTTCAACCATGTCGATTTTCGATTGAATCTCTTGATTAATGCGTTTTTCCAGTTCTGTGTGCCCCGTTCCCTCTATGGCTGGAACTTTGACATTTATTCCATAACCATTATCGGAATGACTATATTCACGGAAGGTAAATACCTGCGCAACACTACCCAGAATGGGAATATCATAAACATTCTCTGCAAATGCCTGACTGGTATTTAAAATACCAATAAATATCATGCACAATGAGGCCGCTGTATAAAGAAGCGGTTTGAACCATACAAATGGTTTGTTTTTTTGTTTCAGTGCCTCATCAATAGTAGAACTTACTAGGTCATCTAACTTTGTTGGTGTTTCAATAGATTGATATATTTTTTTTGTTTTTTCTAATTTACTCAAGTTCATCACTCCCTATCAAATCTTTTAAAATGTTCAAGCTCCTGTATAATCGCGACTTAACTGTACTTAAATTGCTTTTTGTTACACTTGCAATCTCTTCCAGCTTCATATCCTCAAAATATCGTAAAATAATAATTACTCGAAGACTAGATTCTAATTGCTGGATGGCATTATAAAGATTGATTGATTCTGATATATCCTTATCCTCATAAGAAAGATTATCAAGTACTGTTTCGTCCAAAACTAGTTTTTTTCTTTTACGCAAAACATTTATACTTTCATTAACCAAAATCCGATAGAACCATGTTTTTATATGGGCTGGGTTCTTCAACTTATGAGCACTAACAATTGCTTTATAAGTCGCTTCTTGAACCACGTCGAGAGCATCTTCATTATTTTTGGTGTAACTAAATGCCAGTCGATAAAAACTCTTCTGCTGAGATTTGATATATTTTTTAATAGCTTCAACTTGTGTTTCCTGTTTAAGTGGCAATGTACACTATCCCCCAATTTTAATTTTCTGTGCGAACCGAACTTTACTTAGGATCCCTTTCTTGTCGTTCTATTTATTAGACACAGCAAAGAGCAAGAAAGTTGAAATGAAATTATTTTTTTTTACTGACTAACTATACCCGAACTTGATTTAATAATCGTTTAGATGGAATACCAATAGAAAAAAATTATTGTTTATTGTTGGGATGTCTGATGCTTACTGCTTCTAAAGTAGAAAGTTTTTATCAGAATAAGACGATAAAGTAAAAGGGTTGACCGGGCGAATTGTGGCGTGGAAAAGAGTTTCCTTTTAAAAAGACGATTACTGGTGATTGGGTCATTTATTACTCTTCAAAAAAAAGTTTTAAGTGTCTGTTCAAAACAATCATGTCGTATTCAGACCCCACAAGAAATGATAACCAGGTCCAAAGTCCGTAGTTATCGTATAAAAAGGGGTGTTTTTTTCTTATTTGAACAGACAGGAAGCAATGAATTACTATGAACAAAACAAGGAAAAAAACACAACCAACCCTTCAATATGTAATAATTGTTTGCTCAATACATAAACGTCCTTCATTTTTATAACTGTTATACGGAAAAAAATAACCTTTGTTTCATTTTATAAAACTCCCTTCCTCCTACCTTTTATTTGACGATCTTTAAATAAAACAGACGCAATTCTTCTTAAAGAATTGCGCCCGATTGTGGAAGATCATTGCAAGGCTTTATTGAACAAAAGCTACCCTTTGGCCATCCATGAAGCGCAAAAATCAGCGCTTCACCACAGAGAATGAAAATATACTAAGTTGTCTATACTTGTTCTTAATCCAGTCAACCAATCCATAGTTCAATGTATGCGGCTCTTTTTTTAAAACGAACTAGAAGGGTCTTCTTTGTTATTGTCCTTTTTATGTAATTAGAGAAGTTTGTTTTCATGGTAGTTTAATAAACAGCACTTATTTTAACTAATATTAACACTTTTATTTGCTTGTGATTTTTCTACTCTTGATGTTAAATAAATAGCTATAAATATCAGGCAAGTTCCTATTAAATGATAAGAATGAAATGATTCTTTTAAAAAGAAAGACGATAAAATAACTGTACTTAGTGGTAAAACGCTTGTTAATATACCTACCGTAGTAGCAGGTAACACTGCAATTCCTTGATACATGAGCAAAAAAGCCAAAACAGTAACGAAAATTCCAAAGGAAAAGATAAGTAGCCAATCATTAAATGAACCAAAAGAATAATGAGAATTAGTAAAATCATATATAGCCATCGGAAAAAAGAGGAATACGCCTATAACAGATACACTTGTTGATATAGCTAGAGGACTTATTTTCTTAGATATAGACTTACCTAAAATGATAAACAAGGCTTCTCCCATCACTGCTCCCAAAATAAGCATATTACCCAAGAACTCTAGAGGACCTACTATCACCTCATTAAAAACTCCTGAAATGTTTAGAATTACAATCCCTAAAATAGCCGTTAATACTCCTACAATTTTATTACTCGTAAGCTTTTCTTTAATTATAAAAAAAGCAAGAAGAGCAACCATTGCTGGTAAAGTACTAGTAATTATGCCTGCTTCCATTGCGGTTGTAAATTTTAAGCCATACAACATAAAAACACTAAATAAAAACACTCCAGTGAGAGATTGAAAAAAGAGGATAATAATATCTTTTTTGTTTAGTGAAGGAATCCCCTCCTTGATAATTAGTAATGGTACTAATATAAGAGATGCTACTAAAAATCTTAACTCAGATGCTATAAATATAGGCATAGTTTGTACTAATATCTTTCCTGCTACAACAGAACTTCCTACAATGACCATCGCAGCAATAATTTTAAGGTAAGCTAACACCTTCTCATCCAATTTAACCAACTCCGTTTCAAGTAATTATTTCTTATAAACTAACGTTACTGTAAAATTAACATTATAAATTGGTTGGTTGTAGAGCCAATTTTTCAATAAATATAAAACCAATATTAAAAAAGGGGATAAATATGGTCTGGATTGAAATAAATAAAAAATCGAATACTCCTATAATTCAACAAATATACGTAAAAATTAGAGAACTAATCTTATTAGGAGAACTTCAGGAGGGGGAACGGCTTCCATCTAGTCGTGAATTAGCTAACACATTAAATGTGTCTCGCAGTGTTATTATGGAAGTATATGACCAATTAATCGCTGAAGGATTTCTTAAGTCTAAACAAGGGGCTGGAACCTTTGTAGAATCTGGAACTTTACTAGAAGGTTTTCCGACTGTGGAGGAGACTCTATCATCCGAAAAAACTATTTATTCTATGAACAACCCTGAGATTAAAAAAAGCACTCTCATTGACTTTCGTTCAGGAATTCCTTCTTTAGAACAATTCCCACGAAAAAAGTGGGGTAAAATTGCAAAAGAAGTTTATGAGGATATTGATGATTTATTATGGTTATAGCTCGCCTGAAGGAAGTGAAGAGTTACGTAACGTACTTTCTACGTATCTTTTTAGAACGAGAGGAATTAAATGCCATTCTAGCCAAATTGTTATTACCTCTGGAGCGACTCAAGCGTTTACTCTTTTAGCAAAACTTTTAGTAA
The DNA here is from genome assembly GCF_028610705.1 of Halalkalibacter alkalisediminis. Lineage (GTDB taxonomy): Bacteria > Bacillota > Bacilli > Bacillales > Bacillaceae_D > Halalkalibacter > Halalkalibacter alkalisediminis. The sequence goes on along the minus strand of NZ_JAQQWT010000036.1, from coordinate 14,683 downwards.
ACTCAGAATCCGAAGTTTTAATTGAAGACCCCGTAACAAAAGAGATTCCTGAGATTTTCATTGAAAGAGGGGCTAGAATATCCCCTATTCCTGTTGATGAATATGGGATGCAAACAGAAAGTATTTCAACGAAAAGAAAACCAAGTATTATTTTCGTTACTCCATCTCATCAATTCCCTTTAGGTGGGATATTACCAATTCAAAGAAGAATTCAACTTATTCACTTTGCTAAGAAGACGAATAGTTACATTCTAGAGGATGATTATGATAGTGAATTTCGCTACTTAGGACCACCAGTAAGTACAATACAAGGATTATCTCCTGAACGGGTTATATATATAGGTACTTTTAGTAAAATCCTATCACCCAGCCTACGGATTGGTTATATAATTTTGCCAAATTCCTTAGTCGAGAATGTAAAAACTCTTAAAAGATACACCGATTACCACTCTCCGACAATTGAACAGGTTATTTTAGCACGCTTTATACAAGGGGGACACTTAGAGAAACATGTAGTTAAAATGAGAAAATTGTATAAGAGTAAAAGAGATTTTTTAATAAAGTGTTTAAAGAGTGAATTGGGAGACCGAGTTAAAATACTTGGTGCTTCTACAGGTCTTCACTTAATTGGACAATTTAATGTTATATTCTCAAAAAAGATTTTAGATAAATTAGAAAATAATGGAATTATCATCTATCCCGTAGAGAAACATGCTTTAGTTAAAGGACATCACATTAATAAACTTATTTTCGGTTACGGTAATTTAACCAAAGTGGAATTAGAAGAAGGAGTAAGACGAATGAAAAAGGTAATAGAAGAAGAATTAGAGCAGAATAATTAATAGCTCTAATGTAATAAAAAGGAAAATCCTTCTTCAAGTATTCTGCCACTTATCTACAGTATCAGCTCAAAAAAGTTGAAAGAATACACCTTTTATCGTTGATTACATGTAGTCATAGATACACGTTTTAAGGGCATGACTTGAGCCCCCTGTGGGTACAATTGATCCTGAAGGCTATAGCATTTTTCCCATCAGGCAACGAGCCTATCTATCACACCTACCGCGCTTTCGCTTACTGTCCTTGAAGTTTAGTCTACGAAAAGATTAACGGGTTCAGTTTTGGGAGGGAAAACGTTAATTCACAGCTTAAATAGCACTGCATTAAGCATTCTAATTCCATATGAATTAACACTACAATTAGCAGACAAAAACGCACAGATTTTAACCTGTACGTTTTTACTCTTCCTTTATTGAACTCCGTTGTTAAACATGTTACAACCTAATTTCTTCACCTATACTTATAGCACGAAAAGGATTTCTTTCCTTTGATTTTAACGATTCGATAAAATCTGAAGTTAAGTTCTCTTTGTTAATAATTATTCTTGTAGAACCAGATACTCCACCATTTTTAAAAATAGGTTCAATAGATTCGGGATTCTTAATTCGTTCATAAAAAAAACTGTCTAAAACAATAGTTGCATAACTGAAAACCTCTGTATTGCTAGTGAATTGAAAATTTGCTTCAATAATAAGTTCGTCATCTTTTTCTTCAATTAATCAGCCCCCTTTTGTTGTACTAACCTGCTTGTTAGTTGAATAAAGAATTTCCTTATACTTATTTGAACATTAAATTCCAAAATTCTTATGATAATTTTGAAAAAGATAAACCAAGCCCCATCCACTCGGTTTATCTTAAATAAATAATATCATTCAGTGAGAATTGTCTGTCTGTAATCCCTAATCGTGTGCGGGAGTTGCGATGATTGTATTTTTACCTTCTTTTGTTTTGTACGGAAAACAAAAGTTGTAATAGGTTCGTAAAATAATAAGTGCCATTTGAGCATATTTGGGATTGAAATTGGAGTAGATATAACTTTTCCCATCTCCACGAGCTGTCGTTAATGGTCTTTCCAAAATAGACAACCTTCTTCGAATGTGTTGGATAAATGTATTCACTGCATTATCATTCACGTTTAATATTAAGTTAGTAACTTCACTTGGTTCAAACGAGGATAAGTCTGTTGTACACTCGACTTTACGAAATCCTCTGTCAATCGTTGTTAACGGGTGTTCAATCGGATTAGAAGCATATTGATTATAAGAATGTGTGGCTGTAACTATCTCTTCGTGAAACTTGTGTGTTTCAAACCGTTCCGTAAGATAGAAAAATGCCAATTTCCCAAATGACCTTGTAGAGTATCCTTTTCTTAATCCCAATCAATCAATTCTTTTTTTTTGCAAGTTTGAAATCTTCATACGCTTGTTTGCGTGATTTAGTTTTATCGGTTTGACCTTTACAATAGGGATTTGTACAAAAGTTTTATTGAATTCTCTCGGTTATTCCGTTCCAATGTAACTCCACTGGCTCGAATAACAATCCCCTAAACTTAGTGGCAAATCGCTTCGGTGTTAATAATGGATACTGCTTATTCAGCTCCTCAATTTCCTTTTTTGATAAAGGAGTAGGAACGGCAATTATCGTGTCATCTGTCGTCGTTTTGAATAACCCCTCATGCAAAATTCAGGGCGTCTAATTTTCAATAATCTCGTTCCAACCTCTCCCAAATGGCTCTTGTGCTTGTCGTGTTTCTTCTATTATATAATTATTTCTGTAACACTCTTCATACTCCCTAATTAGCTTATAAAAAGTCGTCTTTTTCACTCTAATTTCCTGCATAGCACGTACAGCAGGTACGCACTCCGTTACTTTAACCACCATTAAAGGATTGGCTCAACAGCACAGCCGTTGAACGCCAATCCTTTTAAATGCATCAATTTGTAGTTCATTTAAGGAATTACAGTGCCTTCCTTTAACTCAAGATCAACAGTAGAAACTTCCTCTCCATTCACAATCGCAATTCCTGCTTGAATGCTAAATGGCAGATTAAAAGATACCGTTTCTATATACGTTTCTACATCAAGCAACTCGTAATTTCCATCAGATAAACGCAATTTATACGTTCCGTCGTAATTAATCCAACTATAATGCCAGTCCATCCAATCTCCCTGGTCATTAACCTTTACGACAGCGACATAACCTCCTCTTACCGTTTTCCCATTATTGGAGACTTTCCCTGATAAAGTGACCGGATTCACTTGAATATCTAGAAGGTCTTCCGGTTCTCCATCTATTAGTAGCTGCCCGGATTGAATCGTAAATTGTTTCCCAGAAACAAAAGACGTCCCATCATACAGATAAACATCACTCACTTGATAATCTCCATCTGGTAAGCGGAATGAAAACCTCCCTTCCTCATTCGTCCATCCCCAGAAATAGAAATACTCTTCATCCGGGTCCATCGTACTAGTATGAATGGTCACATCTCCTTGAACAGGAACCCCGTTGTCTGTGAGGTATCCGATTAAAGTAACTGGAGGTACATCTATTTCTAATACCTCTCTTAATTCGTCATTTACGTACAATTGACCATCACGAATCTCAAAAGCTTCATTTACATAAGTGTTGGAGCCATCTGTATAAACATCTCTGATGATATAATGGCCGTCCGGTAAACGCATCGTAAACGTTCCATCAGCGTTAATCCATTTCCAATTATAGAAATCTCCGTCTATTGACATAACACTTACTTCTCCACTACCGAGGCGGTTGTCACCTTCTTTTAAAATACCATGTAGGGTTACAGGAGGAATTTGAAGCTCGAGAATATCCTGCTTCTGCCCGTCAACGTAAAGCTGACGATCTATTATTTCAAATCTTTGCGTCAGTGGAATTCCTTCATAATCATCAAAGAGATGCATCCAAGTGACTTTATACTCACCATCAGGTAAGCGCAGAGAATAGATTCCATTTTCATCAGTGGTAGCATAATACCACTCATAACTGTCTTCTGAGATTTTCTCAATATTAACATGACCTTGCAGGCTAGTTTCTCCATCTACGATTTTCCCCAAAAACGTAACAGGAGGTAAATCAATCTTCAGAGAGCTAATAACCTTACCATCTTGCAGGATCTTTCCGTTTTGTATTTCAAATGAAATATCTATTCGAGTAAAACGATCATACTCATCAATATAAGAAATTCGGTAGTCCCCATCCTTTAATCGATAAGTAAAGTTCCCTTTACTATCGATTGGTGCACCGAAATAATCCGTTCCATAGCCATCTTCATCGACTAACTCTACATCGACATAACCATACTTTAATGGTTTTTTTCCATCATAGACCGTACCCTTTAGGCTAATGTCCGGAATCTCTAAGTCTATTGCTGAGATTTCATTTCCATCAACAAAGAGGTTGCCATCAACGACTGTAACTCTTTGATAATCCCAAGCATAATACGTTTTGTCAAATACGCTTAGTGAATATTCGCCATCAGGCAGCTCTCTTAATTGAAATTCACCTTTGTCATTTGCCTCAACAGATTGAATAAATTCAAAATAATAATCCTCTTCATCAATGACTGATTCTACGTAAACATAAGCACCTGACACACCTTTTGAGCTGTCGCGAACAAACCCTTTATAGCGATTTTCAGGAAGCGTGATTGTCAAATTACTCTCTTGCTCACCATTTACGTAAAGATCCTTTCCATCTACAGAAAAAGAAAGTTCGTAACGGTAATAGCCTCCATCTACTAATACGCCCCACAAATAATAATTTCCATCAGGAAGGGCTGCCGAAAATTGTCCATTATCTTTACTAGAAACGTCAAAAACCTCTTCTTCATCTTCTACATCTGTGTATCTAGCAATCAGAAGGTCACCTTTTATTCCTTTGGCTCCATCCGTTAATGTTCCTTGAACATTATACTCCGTTTTTCCTTTTGGCTCTTTCATTTTACTCTTTTGAGACAGATTGATTTCATTCTCTTTTGTCCCTTTAACCTTGCCCTCTTCTACAGAAAAGGATGTGTTCGTGCTATACCAATTATCTGCCTCATTGACAGCTTTAATTGTATATGATCCATCTGGTAACTTCGTTTTCAGCTTACCCATCGAGTCTGTTAAAACTTGATGCGATTTTGTCGATTGGCCCTTTTCTTGGATGAACAGAGTTGAATTTCTTAATTCATGGCCCCCTGCTTTTACTTTAGCTTCAACAAGGTGACTCTTACCCTCTTTTTCTGCTTTCATTGCTTGGTATAGATCCTGATTTCTGTTTTGGTTTGTCTCAGCTAAAGCATTAACTGATACACTTCCTAATAAAGCAATAATCAATACAAAAAATAAAGACTTTCTTAACACACTACCCATCTAATTTCCTCCTAAAACTATTAAATTAAATTAAATTAAGATAAAAGCTATTACTAGAACTCCTCTCCACGGAAGACCGTATTAATACTTGCGCTAAATATAATTCCACGAGATGTCATTTTTTTCCTGCTAGATTTTCGTTTGAGAAAATATATTTTTTTCTAGGTCTTTTAGGGGTTGCTTCCAGAACATACGGGTTAATAGTAGAATGAGTTTTAAGCCAATCTCTTAAATAGTAAGAGTTACGATATATGGAGATATCCTTAAAAAACAAATTTAAATAATGCTTTGATTCACAGTTCAAATCGCATACCCATTAACAGACAAAAACGCTCAGAGATCTATCCCTCTAAGCGTTACTTTTATTGTTGAGATTATTCAATTAAAGCGCCCGATTATTGAAGACCAAAAGATGTTAAAGATGGCTCGCACTTTATTGAATTCAAGCACGGTTAAATAAAATGCTTTTTAACTTTAAAATTTTCTAATTTTATCAAACGGGTAAAACCTGAGAAAAACTTTACCCAATATGTTTTCATTTGGAACAGGTCCTATTTTCCTACTATCAAGACTACCATTCCTATTATCACCCATAACAAAAACATGATTTTCTGGAACGACTATTGTTTCAAAGGGAAATGTCATGTCTTCTTTTATGTAATCTTCAATTAGTTCCTCACCGTTTCGATAAACTCTTCCATCCTTATATTCTAAAGTATCTCCTTCTTCGCCAATTATCCTTTTTATCCAAACTTTTTTGTCACTATCATTACTTCCAAAAATCATACTAACAATAGGGCTTTCAAAGAGGTCATCTTTCATACTTCTGTTTTTATCGATACGACTATCTATGATTACAATATCGTTATATTTCGGTTCTTCACCTAAAATGTATCCACTTTTATATATTAGAACACGGTCTCCGATTTTAGCTTTATTGAAAGGGTCTTCACCATCTAACGTAGGGTCCATCGAGCTTCCACTCACTATAAAAGGTTGGAGAATAAAAACACTAACAATTATCGAGATTGATAATGCAAATAAAAGCGCCTTACTCCAACTAAAAATTTCACCTATTATTTTTTTGTTTAGCATTTTATATACTTCCTTTCTTAACAATCAATTACAATATTATTTATTCCATTCCTTTTTAAATTATCCTGCCCTTTAGTTGAATATCTTTTTACACTAGATAAATGTATGACCAGCATTCTCCAATACTGATTTTGCTTTTTCTATGGAATGCACTTTAATCAACAAGTAGTCCGTATTAAAAGTAGAAATAGCAAAAATGCTTATATTGTTTTCAGCCAATGGGTTGGCTAAAGAAGCTAATATTCCTGTTAACCCAAAATCCAATACCCCTTCTACTTTTATACATTTCCAATCATGTTCCACGTTCTTTAGAAGGTTATCGGGAATATTAGAGGTTGAACATACAATAGAAAGTTCTTCGTTTGTACGTGTAATCGAAAAGAATTCGCCTTTGCCTGCCCAAGATGGTATCTCTTCTGTTGTTGGTAATTTTACAACAGAGAATATCGTGTCCAATATGACTAAATTCATATTTATCACCACTTAATTAAAGTTGTATATTACACAATAACAAAAGTTCATTTATTGTACAATCCTGCTCGTTACTTTAAGTATAATTCTTCACAATCTCCCCTAGCATTTTAACATAATTATCCATTTATCTTGAGGGTAGGTTACTCAACTATATGGCCCTTTACATAAATAAGGCACTTTCCTTGTTACAGAAAAGCGCCAGTTTGCTGAAGATCGTTATTAAAGAAAAGCTCCCGATAGTTGAAGAAGTCATTGCGAAATCTACAGTTATAAACTAGTTTTATTATTATTTGGAAGTGAATACTTATGACAAAGACAAAGTAAAATCAACAATCGATAGCTCAACTATCGCTTCATACCCTAAACCTTTATAAACATGTACAGCAGGTTGGTTTTCTGCCAATACGCCAAGGTAAACATCTGCGGAAAGTTGTTTACCAATACTTGTAAGTTGACTTGTTAAGAGCTTCCCTAATCCTTTTCCTCTATAATCTGGTCTGGTAATAATGTTTCCAATTTCGACAAGTTGAGTGTCATAAAAATGAAAACCACCTACAGCAATGTAGTCTTTTCCATCCTTAATTCCAAGGAAGGGACAGCGCTCTATTTCACTTCTCATAAAAAATCTCATTCCACCATTTTGTATGAAATTAATTACCTCAGAATACTCTTCCTCTTTAATTTGTTCCGCTCTGTTACATTCCAGTAGTTTTGCTTGGTCCATATGCTTCATTGTTAAGAAACGTTGCGGGTTACCTGTAATAAGACCAAAAGACTGAAATAACTGAAGGTCACATTCACAAAGAATGGTACCACAAGTAACATTTTTATCGAGTCGGAATGCAGCTCTTGTAAAATCGATTAGTTCAGGTAAAAAGACTTCCTGCCGTTTAATACAGTAAAAAGAAAAGGCAGGAAAGGGCAGTTCACTTATATAAGCTAAGACAGCTGTCAAATGATTATCTACATATTGACCTATAAATTGAGCATTTTCCCTTCGTTGAGTTAAATAACTATAAAATAGTAAGTGTTGCTCTCTATCAATTTGACCCATTAATTGATTAATTGTTTCTTGCGTAAGCCAACGATGTAAAATCATTTACTATATATTCCTCACATCATATGTATTTATAGTAGAATTTTTAGTTATTAAAACTGAGTCTTAAAGTCCAAGTTACCTTTTGAAATTATCTCTCCAAATTCCTTCTAACAAACTCAGCCTAATTATACCTATTGTTGAAACTAAACTATTTCTTATCACATTAGCGAAAGAGCACGGTTCATTGCAGAAACAGGCATGAATTTGTCAGGGGAAAATTTTTTAATAATTTTCTGCAGAATTTAATTTTTCCCATTCACTTAAATACATTTGATTTGTAATGTTCTTAGGATTTTCAATTTTGCATATAAGTTCTAGACTATTCCCGTCTGGGTCATTAAAATGAATTTTGGCATGAGCTATTCCATTATGTGCCATAACAAATGGTTCTACTGGTTCAAAACCAAATGCCTCTCTAGGTTTATATCCTTTTTCGGTTAACCAAGTAACTGAATTATTTAGTCCTTCTAGAGTTACCTGAAAAGCTATGTGTCTTATTGAAGGATGATATTCTAGTTCTACTCTGTCTGTTTCCCAAAGTCCCAACCAACTCTTATCTTTTTCAATCCATAAGAATGCAAGCCTATCCTCATGACTATGAGAAAACTCTAAACCAAGTCCCTTATAATATTCAATTGAACGTTTTAAATTACTTACTGGTAAATGTGCTTCATATAATCCTTTAATCATTAACAAAACCTCCTAGTTTTATCATACAAACTCATTTATTGTATTCACTCATCTAAAAGGTGTAATTTCTCTACGACTTTAGATGTAGAACGAATATTTTTGTTTTTATTCAAATAACCTGCTCGTTACTTCAATAAGAAAAAGGGCTTTACTCTTTATTAAAGTAAAGCACCTGTTTGTTGAAGAACAAAATTTATGTAATAAATAATATTAAACATCCAATAGCAAAGCAGTAATAAGCAAAGTATTTCAAATTACCTCGCTCCATAATTCCCATAAACCATTTAAGAGAGAAGTAAGAAAAAATGAGAGATAAAATAAATGCAATAATATAAGGAATAAGTAGATTACCAAAATCTATATCTTTTATCTTGATTAAGATAGTACCAAGACTTACAGGAATATACAGCAAAAATGAATAACGCAATGCTGTTTCTCTTTTCATTCCTATTCCCATAGCTGCAACGATAGTTGCACCTGACCTACTTATACCTGGAATTAAAGCAATAGCTTGGGCGCAACCTACGATTAATGCATCTCTGATAGTAAGGTTCCTGTCACTCTTTCTCCCTTTTAAATTTCTAATAAGCCAAAGTGCTAAACCAGTAACTAATAAAGCAACTCCTATCGGGGCAATACCTCTAAATGTTGCTGATATCCTATCTTCAAATAATAAACCGACAACACCAGCTGGAATTGTGCCTATAATCAAGTAAACTATAAACATAAAATCATTTTTATAGACTGAATCACGTTTAGTAACATACTTTCGACCATTTTCCATTAATCTAATCAAATCTTTTCGATAAATAAGAACTACTGCTAATAGTGATGCAAAATTCATTAACACCTCAAAGCTAAAATCATTCTCAGAAATACTGATTCCAAAAAGCTCTTGAGCTAGAACTAAGTGACCACTTGATGAAATAGGAATCGGTTCGGTAAACCCTTGTAGCGCACCTAAGAAGGCGTACTTAATTAAAGTAATTAACTCCTCCATTTAACCCTCCTACTTTACTTTTATTACACCTAAAATATATAACCTTAAAAATTGGAAATTTATTCAATACATTATTGTATTATTCTGCCACGTTAGCACATGAAGCGATTGCTCTTATTGAACAATCGCACTCCGTTACTTCAATAGGGTAGAACAAATTATTTTATAGAAAAGCTAAAACAAAACTCATAAAAACAGCTATTGGGAAAATAATAAAAAACCAATTTAACCCCTGTAAAATCCGCAATAAATAACTAAGATTTTCTCTTTTAAATTTTTTAATATACAAAAAGGAAATTAAAGCAACTATTGGTGTTAAAAAACCTAAATATCCATAATTCGGTTCAGTAGCATCTAATAACTCTTCAACCAAAAATGAAGTAAAGATGATGTTGAAAAGTAATAATAACAATGGAATCCATAAATTGATTTTTTTTGATTTATTATTAGTCATATAAAATATCCCACCTTCCTTTGAATTTACTTCAACTAAACTGCCCTTATTTTAACATTAATTTCCTTTTCATTGACATAAAAAAATGCGTTCCATGTTAAAGAAACGCACCCGTTAGCCATCCATGCAGCGCAAAATCGGCGCTGCACCACAGAGAATGAAAATGGTTGAAGACCGTCAATACTGTTGCTACGGCTGGGAGAGGAAGGTCGATACACTATGGCGCTAGTAGAGCCCATCCGTTAGTCTGTCTCCTTCGACCACGGTGCACCACTGACTGTTGCTCCCTTGCGGAAGCACTCATGGTAGATTAATCCTATTCTGGTTGTTGCACCAGCCTCATTATTTTAAGTCGTAGAAAGGATGATTTCAATGGATGTAATCATTGAACGGGCGTGTGGGATGGATGTTCATAAGGATTCTATCACCGCGTGTATTATCACACCAAAAGGAAAGGAGATTCAATCATTTCCAACGAAAACAGTGTTTCTGTTGAAACTAGTAGACTGGATTAAGTAACATGGATGTACACACGAGTGTGTATTGGAAGCCCATTGTGAATTTACTTGAAAGTGAAGACATTGTGTTTTTAGTGGTCAATGCCCAACACATCAAAGCTGTTCCAGGTCGTAAATCTGATGTAAATGATGCCGAATGGATTGCGAAACTGCTTCGTCATGGATTATTAAAAGCTAGTTTTATTCCTGATCGAAACCAACGAGAATTACGGGAACTCGTTCGTTATCGTCGGAGCATCATTGAGGAGCGTGCGAGACAACATAATCGGATCCAAAAAGTGTTAGAAGGAGCGAATATTAAGCTAGGTTCTGTTGTGTCAGATATTATGGGGGTTTCATCTAAAAATATGCTTCGTGCCATAGCCGAAGGTGAAGAAGATCCTGAAAAACTAGCAAATTGGGCTCAACGTACATTAAAACGAAAAAAGGATGATCTTGAACTCGCTCTTCGAGGTTATATAAGTCCACATCAACGACTAATGTTAAAAACAATTAGAAAGCATATTGATTTTTTAAGTGAGGAAATTGAGATGCTTGATCAAGAAGTAGCGAAAAGAGTCAGCTCCTATCAAGAGAATATCGATCGATTAGATTCTATTCCTGGGATCGCTACTCGAATGGCTGAACAAATCTTATATGAGGTTGGAACCGATGTGAAAAAGCAGTTTCCAAGCGCAGCTCACATGTGTTCATGGGCAGGTCTCGTACCTGGACAGAACGAAAGTGCTGGCAAAAGGAAGTCTTCTAAAACCAAAAAAGGGAACAAGTACCTGAGATCGGCATTAACAGAAGCAACTCATTCAGTAAGAGGATCCAAAAACTACCTTGGCGCACTGTATAGACGTACAGCATCACGAAAAGGCAGGAAACGAGCAGGAACCCATTTATTTATTCGGTCGTACTGGTTGTCTATAAACTTCTGTACTGAAGCATCTCGATATAACAAAGTTCCATCTAAATCAAATATGACTGCCTTAATCATTTTACACTCTCTCCCAAGAAACATAATTCTAATTTATTTCTTTATCTTAACCTAAATACCTTCTTCAATCTGGACCTTAAATACAATTAGAGCGCATTCCTTCTTACAGGAAAGCGCCCGATTGTGGAAGATCATTGCAAAAGAAACCACTTAATTGTTCTTGTTTTTAAAGAAATTAGAAATAACGATTAGAATTATCCCTATTATGATTGAAGGTATGGAAAAAGTAGAGAAGACTTCTAGACCATCTGTTATTACTCCTAACCTCTCATTAAATGCTATTCCTAACATAAAAAATAGAAAACCAAACAAAAAAATAATTTTCCAAACTTAGTATGTTCCTTCATCATTTCCTCCTTAAACACTGTTATTAAAAAGTGAACCCTTTATTTAACTCTTGCACCCATTAGCATTAGAATAAGTTTTGAATATGAGTTTCCAATCTTTATTATTAGTTGAACCAAAATCTCCTTAAAAAGTTGTATCCTATTCGTTCCAAGTTTCGGTTCAATTTATTTCTTTATAATAACTTTGAACAACTTGTATATTCCCCACCCGCAAAACAATATAAGAAAAATAAAACCTCCATAAAACACCAATAAATCCATATAATTCACCTCTCATCAATTGTACACTTGTTAAATCAACGCACCCGTTCATGTAAGTACATTTCTTCACATAAACTTAAACAATTGGTTTATATTTTCACTGCTTCTTTATACTATCAAGTAACACATATCCTAAAATCAAACCAGATATTGTTGTACCTTCTAAAAGTATTATTTCAAACATAAACGGAATGTACTTTCCTAGAAAAGTGAAAGAAAGAAGAGGAACAAATGTAATATAAAGTGTAGGAAGTCCAATTGTAATTAATTTTGCCCAATTAACTGTCCATTCTTTTTTCTCATATATCTCCGTTATCAATCGCGGTAAGCGAAGCAATATTCCGAAAAATACAGGCAAAAATGTACCGTAAATAACTGCAGGTAACATATTAAAATTTCTATGTGCTTCTTCTTTAAAATGAAATTGAAACCTGAAACCAATATAGTATATAATCCCAATAACTACCGTCCAAATAATATACTTCATAAAATTTTTCATCACACCCCCCTTGTATTTCCGTTCAGACATTTATTGATACTAAATATACCACTTATTTTCTTTACGGTTTCGCTCAACATTTAATATAAGACCAACGAACCCTATTCTACAAACTTGCCATATAATTTAAGTACATTTCTTCACAATTACTTCTGAAATACCCATTTATTTTGAAAATGAGTTACTCAACAATCTGGCCCTTTTCATGAAGAAAGACGCTTTCCTTATTTCAGAAAAGCGCTAGAAACAATCAGTAATATTTTATTGAACGCAAACTTGTTAGTTACATAATAATTATTTTGATAATATATTGATTTCAATTTCCTCATGTTGATTTGAAAGATTGATCAAAAATTGCTGTAAAACCTAAAATAAACGAAAAAGAGGGGCAATAAATTAGAGTATTACCCTTGGATTTAACTGAAACGCTTAAGATTAAGACTTCATTTGCCAATAAATATTAGCTTTATCTCCCAATGTTCCTTCAACATCTCCACCCTCTTTTCGCCAGTATTCAATTCCCCCTATTAATTCTTTTACTCTAAAACCTAAATTAGCAAATTTTGCAGCAGCTCGAGTAGCTCCATTACATGCAGGACCCCAACAATATGTAATAATGACCTTATCTTTTGAAAAACTTTGCGTGGTTTCTTCACTAATCTTATTACTAGGTAATGATAGGGCTGTTGGAATATGACACTCTTCATATGATTTAGGATCTCTTACGTCTATTACAATAATACCTTCATATCCTTTTTTTATGTCTACTGATAGATCAGCTATATCTGTTTCATAAGACAATTTATTCATGAAATATCGATAAGCAATACTTGGACTAGCAGGTTCAATTTGTAAAGAAAGTGAAAATTTTGGTTTTATAGTCATATTATGATCTCCTTTAATATGAATTTTCTTACTAATTAAATTATATCTTGTTTACAACTTCATAGTTTTAGATAATTATTGATAATAAGTATCAATATTATTGATACAAAAGGGGTTGATTTATATCGAATTTTTATATCTTAAAACTTTTGTTCAAGTAGTGAATAGCGGAAGTTATACTCGTGCTGCTATTGAATTAGATTATGCCCAGTCTAGCGTTACAAATCATATCCAAAAGCTTGAGGAACTGTACGGAGGAAATGTTTTACTAGAAAGAAAAGGAAAATACATGAAGCCTACTTCTTCTGGTGAACTTCTTTTTGATTACGCAAAAAAAATACTATCCTTACACCAAGAATCACATCTGGCCCTAAAAGAACAGGAAATCAAAACACTTTCTATAGGAACAATTGAAACATTAGCCATCTATTTTCTCCCTGAATTACTAGAAAAATTTAAAGGAATCTATCCCAACATTCATATACGTATTATTCCGGATTCTGAGAAAAACATTATTAGAATGGTTAAAGAAAAAGAGATAGATTTTGGACTTATCTTGGATTTTCCATGTCAAGTTACTGGAATAGAAAGCCTTCACATAAAAAAACAAGATATGATGATTGTTGTGCCTCATGATCATGTCTTTGCAAGTAAAACTGAAGTTGCTATAAAAGATTTAGAAAATGAAACTTTCATCTTAACCGATGAAGGGTGTACGTATCGTGCTTTTTTACTTGAAAGATTTAAGATGGAAAACATTGCTCACAACATATCAATGGAGCTTAGTAGCGTGGAGACAATTAAGAAAGCCGTGGAAAATAAGTGGGGGATTAGTTTTTTACCACTTTTTTCAGTAGAAAAAAACGTAAATAATCGGTCGATAAAAGCGATTCCTTTACATGATAAGAATCTAAATTTTTACAGTCAATTACTCTATAGAAAAGAGAAATCGATTCTCAAAGTTTTTCAGACATTTATTAACCTGTTTGAGACAAGCAATTAAAATGTTGAATAACAATAAAGTTTAAATCTATAGATTAAGTTTACAAAGTACAGTTAAGAATTTCAGAATGGTATTCAACAATCGGGCCATTTTCTTGAATAACACTCAATAAGGAAATTGGATATTTATGTTAAAATAATTAGAGATTGTGAAGGATTGT
>NZ_JAQQWT010000035.1 GCF_028610705.1 Halalkalibacter alkalisediminis | reverse complement strand
TTTGGGGAGGTACTCCTTTTTTTGTGTCTTGAAAGCTTTACGAGACTTAGGATTCAAATTATGAAATTCACTCATTTAGATTGAATATAACTTATATTTTCGATTAGTTAAAGCGCTATTATTTGATATAAAGCTTTTCTAATCAAATTGTTCCTGCAGGTTTTCCAGCTGTAGCGGATCGTCAAGTTGTGGCGTCCCTTTCTGATTCAGCTACTAAACTAGGGCATGGGAACCTTACTTTTGAAGGGTTGACTCTTACCTTGGATGCGTTTTATTCTGGAAGCATTTCTTTTCTTCATGATGTTTATCAGCGCTCAAATGTCCTTGTTGTAGAAATGGAAAATGCAGCACTTATGACGATCGCTTCGTTAAGAAAGCTGAAAGCAGGTGCGATTCTAGCAATAGATGGATGCAGATGCCAATTTGAGAGAAGAGTATAATCCAGATACAGATGTGGTTAAGAAGGCTTTGGAATTAGAAGCAGCGCTCGCGCTCGATGCTATGATCACGTTATAATCGAAAGAACCAGGTGTTTTCATCTGTTTTTTTAATGAGAAAACAACGAAAAGGAAAAAATCAAGTGGAAAATATGACGAAATGTCGAAAGTTTTTTCGCGAATTTGTAAAAAGTATATTGTCATAATGAGATTTCCAACCTATAATTAACTCGAATCAGAAAAAATTCAAAAAAATAAAAAAGATTCATGTAGGGGGAATTCATTTGGATCAGCTAATCAATTGGCTTAATGGTGTTCTGTGGAGTACACCGATGATCTATTTTTGTCTCGGAGTTGGATTGCTTTTTTCTATTCTTACACGCTTTTTACAAGTAAGACATGTGAAAGAAATGGTCAAACTAACGTTCAAAGGAAAGAGCTCTGCCGCTGGAATTTCCTCGTTTCAGGCTTTAGCGATTGCTCTTTCGGGTCGAGTTGGTACCGGTAATATCGCAGGTACGGCAACAGCTATTGCTTTTGGTGGGCCTGGTGCTGTGTTCTGGATGTGGACAATTGCCTTTATTGGAGCGTCAAGTGCTTTTATTGAATCGACCCTTGCACAAATGTACAAGGTGAAACAAGATGGGCAGTACCGTGGGGGGCCAGCTTATTATATTGAAAAAGGGATAGGTTGGAAATGGTATGCAGTCTTATTTGCGGTTGCCACCTTAATCGCAATGAGTTTATTAATGCCTGGAATTCAAGCAAATTCAATTGCAGTTGCGGTTGAAAATGCATTCTCTGTCAATACGTACATAACGGCCTCTATTTTAATTGCTATTATTGGTGTTATTATTTTTGGTGGGGTTAGACGGATTGCAAATGTGGCTCAATACGTTGTGCCTTTCATGGCAATTGCTTACATTATTTTATCGTTAATTATTGTGTTGGTTAACATCACTGAATTACCTGCTGTCATCGGGTTGATTATCAGCAGTGCATTTGGGGCAGACGCTGCTTTTGGTGGTATCATTGGATTAGCGATTTCTTGGGGAGTTAAACGTGGCATCTACTCAAATGAAGCTGGGCAAGGGACAGGTCCTCATGCGGCGGCAGCGGCAGAAGTATCGCATCCGGCCAAGCAAGGTTTAGTTCAATCATTCTCCGTTTATATTGATACATTGCTAGTTTGTTCGGCTACGGCTTTTATGATACTTTTTACGGGTATGTACAATACCGTAGATCCTAACGGAGGTTTTATCACCAATAACTTAGGTAGTGAAATTCCAGCTGGGGCAGGTTATACACAAGCAGCGATTGAATCTGTATTACCAGGTTTTGGAGCAGCATTTGTAGCTGTTGCATTATTCTTCTTTGCCTTTACAACGATTATGGCTTACTATTACATGGCTGAAACAAACATTGCGTATTTAATTCGTGGAAAAATGAATAAAGCAGGAATGTTTACTTTAAAAGTCGTGTTATTATTTGCAGTATTTTTCGGTGCTATCCGTGAAGCGGAACTAGCATGGGCTTTAGGTGATGTTGGCCTTGGACTAATGGTATGGTTGAATTTAATTGCCATTCTAATCTTGGCTAAGCCAGCATTACGTACACTAAAGGATTTTGAAGAACAGAAGAAACAAGGTCTAGATCCGGTATTTGACCCTAAAAAGCTAGGAATTAAAAATGCTGATTTTTGGGAAGACGAGTATAAGAAGGATAAAGAAAAAGATAAGCTTTCGAGTTAAGTTGTCATAGTTTATAAAGCGACCAGCAGAGGAAAGCTCCTCTGCTGGTCGTTTTTAATGAGAGGATCGAATTGTTTTGAATATGAAAGGCAAAAACAGTCGATGATTCTGATCTTGTGTTATTTTTGTAAACCTTGCGACAGAAGCAGAAGAAATAGTTAAAACATATGTAGTCATATTAAGAAAAGAAAACGATCAGAAAATCTACAAAGCCACCTGTCATCATGCGGGGAGCTTTAAATAAGACTCCCTTATTTTGTTGAAGAATCAAATCCTTTTTTCTTTGCGAGAAGGGATTTGGCTTGATTATAGCTAAGGCCAGATTGTGCATTTAATCGTTTAACTTCGTCGATGTTAGTTCCTGATATCGTTTGATTTTTATTTTTCATCACAAATCACTCACTTTCAATGGTGTTTTTTATTAGTTTTTCCTATTAAAACGTTTTTACTCCTAAGGTGATAAGTATTTTATATACATTTCAAACATTTCTATTTATTCGGACATCAAATTGTGATAAATTTAGACAATAACCTGAAAGGAAGAACGAGATGTCACAATTTGAAAATGTTACACTAGTAAAAGAAGCGAATGTTTATTTTGAGGGAAAAGTTACGAGTAGAACGGTTTTATTTGAAAGTGGAGAGAAGAAGACTGTTGGAATTATGCTTCCAGGTGAATATGAGTTTTCAACTTCTCAAAAAGAAGAGATGGAAATTCTAGCTGGAAAATTGGCGTTTAAGTTAGCGGGGAAAGATTGGGAAACTATTGAGGGCAAGGGTGTTTTTTACGTGCCTGCAAATGAAACGTTTCAATTAAAAGTCCAATCAGTTGTAGATTATTGCTGTTCCTATCTTCCTAATGAATGATAGAGTATCTTAATGTAAGGCATATCCTCAGGCTGTAGAGAAAAAAGAATTCTCTACGGTCTTTTTACAGTCGTATGATAAAAGAAAAAAGCATTACCTACTGCCCGTTAACGGTTGTTGATCCATAAGTCGACCTAAACTCAAATCTACGTAGCAATCTACGAATCTAGGAAAACTCAAATTTCTATGGAAGTGGTCTTGATGCAAGTATGCAGCTCATTAGATGATAAAGCCGTTCGTGTATTCACGAACGGCCTTATCATTTATTGGAATAGGGGGAAGATAAATTGAACTAGAAACCATAAAAATCCAAAGAACATAATTAAGTAGGCAGTGTATTTTATGAAGGTAGAGGCCACCTTACTTACGTCATTTTTGGTTTCAACATTTCTTTTTTCAACATCAACGTTTCGACTCATCGTTGTTCCTCCTCTATTTTTTAGCATATAATACGATACCCGTTCACTCTAATATCAAACATATGCGATCGAAAACTAGAGGAAGGACCTGATTATTCTTTCGGACTGACCATCTGTTCAGGCCTTACTAATCGATCGAAATCTTCTTCTGACAGTAACCCTGTTTGAGTCGCTGCTTCTTTTAAGGTAATTCCTTCTTTGTGTGCGAGCTTGGCAATCTTAGCCGCATTCTCATAGCCGATATGAGGATTTAAGGCGGTAACAAGCATGAGTGATTGTTTTAAGTTTTGTTCTATTTTTTCAAGGTTCGGTTTAATGCCGACAGCACAATGATCATTAAATGAAATCATTGAATCCGTTAAAAGCTCGACAGACTGAAGGAAATTATAAATAATCACGGGTTTAAATACATTAAGCTCGAAATTCCCTTGGCTAGCTGCAAAGCCAATGGTTGCGTCATTGCCCATCACTTGGCAAGCGACCATCGTTAGAGCCTCACTTTGAGTTGGGTTCACTTTACCAGGCATAATGGAGCTTCCTGGTTCATTAGCAGGAATAGTGATTTCTCCAATCCCGGATCGTGGCCCACTTGCTAACCATCTTACGTCATTTGCGATTTTCATTAAATCAGCAGCTAGTGCTTTGCAAGCCCCATGGATATAAACCATTTCATCATGACTAGTAAGAGCCTGAAATTTATTTTCGGCTGTAAGAAATGTTTTGCCTATTGCCTTACTTATGTTTTCGGCGATAAGCTTCCCGAATTTCGGATGAGCATTGATACCGGTTCCTACCGCCGTTCCTCCGATGGCAAGTTCTCTTAGCGTATCTAGGCTTTGTGAAATCATTTGCTCTGTTTTTTCAAGCATGCGGTACCAACCACTTATTTCTTGACCAAGAGTTAGAGGTGTTGCATCTTGTAAATGGGTACGGCCGATTTTAATGACATGATTGTATTCCTCTGACTTTTTTTTGAGTGTTTGTTTAAGTTTAGCAAGTGCAGGTAAGAGATCATCCTCTAATTTGATCACAGCCGCAATATGCATCGCTGTTGGAAATGTATCATTAGAGCTTTGCGATTTATTGACATCGTCGTTTGGATGAACGTTTTCCTTAACTCCCTGTTCTGTGAGCAATTGATTGGCTCTGTTGGCAATCACTTCATTGACATTCATATTCGACTGTGTCCCGCTACCGGTTTGCCAGACTTTTAAAGGGAAATGGTCATCTAGTTTTCCTGCAATGATCTCATCTGCTGCTTGGGCAATCGCTGTTTTTTTAGGCCCGCTTAATTTTCCTAGGCTGTGATTGACGAGTGCTGCGCTCTTTTTCAATTGCGCGAAGGCGTAAATGACTTCAATTGGCATCGTTTCTTTTCCAATCTTGAAATTTTGACTGCTCCTTTGAGTTTGAGCGCCCCATAATCGATCAGCTAAAACTTGAATGTCTCCAATGGTATCTTTTTCAATTCGGTAATTCATCCTATCATTCCTTTACATGTTTTTGATGTAGTTTATAAATAAGAGATCTCTCATCAGTGTATACATCGTTTGTGAAAGTTACACATCATCTATATAAACAACTCTCCAATGTGATATTAGATGAGAATTCACTATGTTAATTTTAGGGAGGGCCAAACGTTAAACTTCTATTTCAAGTACTATTAAATTAATTTTCACAAACTAAAAACTTATTCTTTTTAACATGCGCATTTAAGTTTGTTAGATAAGTGAGATTAGTTTACAAGGAAAATGATCAAGGGATTGATCAAATGATCCTACTTAGAGCTAGGTATAAAAGAGTGGGATTCTCATGAGATATAAGTTTAAGTGGTTCAAAAGAACTTGATCTCTATTTCCTTGTACATCAATAAGTTTTAAGTAGCACTCATAACAATATTGATAGTTCGAGTATTCTGAATGAATAGCGATACCAATTACCTATTTATCTGTATGTGATAAGAATTAATGGTAAATCTAGTTTTCGGGACATCTATCTCTATTTATAAAAAAGGATAAATTGAGATGCTAGCATTATCACGAACTTTATACATACTATTTTTTCGAATGATATTAAATGACGTATAAAAAATAATTTGTTATTACGGACTTTTCCTCTTCTATTCAACCCTGAACTCCCCCCTTTTTCTTTCTAGGATAAATATCACATTAGGCACAATTTTAAGTGGTTATTTTATCCTGTGATTGAATTAATAGTAAATTAAGTGAAACAAAATCTTACAAGAATACTAGTTTTGAAAAAAAATTACCAGTATGCTTTTTTTAGCAACACAGCAAGACAGGATTCGCTATAAAAGGAGGAACAGCTAGTGACAATTAAAGAAGGAAAAAGCCTTACAAGAAGAGATTTTCTAAATCGTGTAGGAAAAGTAGGTGGTGCTGTTGCAGTGTTTGGTGCAATGGATACGTTAGGCCTATTTGCTTCTCCAGTGTCAGCAAGTTCAGACTTTCGAGCTCCTAAGAAGAGTGATCTAACTGGTAAAAAGATCGGTAAGAAAGTAGTCATTTTAGGAGCGGGTATAGCAGGAGTGTGTGCTGCCTATGAATTAAGTAAAGCAGGTTATGATTGTCAAATTTTAGAAGCGAGAGATCGCACTGGTGGTCGAAATTAGACGGTACGTGGTGGAACAACAGAGACCGAAATCGGAGGTGTAGCACAAACGGCTCAATTTGATAAAGGTCAATATTTCAATGCAGGACCAGCCAGGATTCCACAACATCATGTGACAATTGATTATTGCAGAGAGTTAGGTGTTCCGTTAGAGATTTTTACAAATACGAATGAAACTGCTTATTACTTTCAAGAAAACGTTGGAGCACTTGCGAATAAAAAGATTCGTAAACAAGAGATTAAAGCCGATATTCGCGGGCACGTATCTGAATTGTTAGCAAAAGCAGTAAATCAATCTGCACTTGACATGCCTTTATCAAGTGATGACGTTGAAAGATTATTAGGCTATCTGCGAAGAGAAGGGGATTTAAATGCTAGTTTCTCTTACACGGGTTCAGGTAGAAGGGGATACAAAGAGTTACCAGGAGCAGGACTTACACCGGAAACACTTGATTCTATTCATTCTTTAAGTGATATTTTAAAATCTGAAATGGCGAATAATATCTCCTCTGAATATAGTTTTGACCAACAAGTGCTCATGTTCCAACCAGTAGGTGGAATGGATGCAATTCCTAAAGCTTTGGAAAGTCAATTACCTGGAAAAATCACGTTTGGTGCTGAAGTTCGGGAAATAAGACAAACGGGTGATGGTGTCCGTGTTGTATATAAAGGAAAAGGCAATGGTGGGATGAAAGAAATTACAGGTGACTACTGTATTTGTACGATTCCACTTCCGGTTCTTAAAAACATCCCAGTTGATTTTTCGTCTGAAATGCAAAATGCGATTAAGAGCATTGGGTACGCAACCACAGGTAAAATTGGATTACAGTTCAAAAGTCGCTTCTGGGAAGATGAACGAATTTATGGTGGGATGACTACAACCAATATGGACATCTCGCAAATTTGGTATCCATCCTCTGGATATGGTACGAAGAAAGGTTTGCTCGTCGGCTATTATAACTTTGGTGGAAATGCTGTATCCGTAGGAGATTTGTCGTTAACTAATCGAGAAGCACATGCTCTTTCACAGGGAGCAAAAATTCATGATAAATATCGTAGTGAATTTGAAACGTCCTTCTCACTAGCTTGGCATAAAATTAAGTATAACGAAGGTGGGTGGGCATCCTATTCAGCTTCTGATCGTCAAAATTATTATCCAATTTTAAATAAGCCGCAGGGCCGTATTTACCTAGCTGGAGAACATTTAAGTTATATGACAGGTTGGATGTCGGGTGCTTTTGAATCAGCTCGAATCGCCGTTAGTCAAATTCACGAAGATGTTGTGAAGGGAAGCGAAAGTGCCGTTTCAAAAGTCGGATAGTTAACAAAATCAAAAAATGGAAAGAGGAGTGCCGAATCAATGAAAAAAACAGCTAAAAAATTAGTCGTAACTGGATTGGTAGTTTCTAGTTTAATGGTAGGAGCAACGGTAGGAGCAAGCAGTGAAAAAGCAGAACTAATGAAAGCAAATGCAGTCAAATTCTTTGGCAGTTCTACTTCGTCAATTTCAAGTTCAGTGGCAATTCCACATAATTATCATACACTTTACTTTAGTGGAACGGTACCTAGTGTGATTAATCGAAACGGGGAAACCCTTTATGATCGTTATGGTGATACAGAAACACAAGCGATTTCGATCTTGGAAAAATTTAAAGCAGATCTAGAGGGAAAAGGATTATCCATGTCTGATATTACATATCTTCGTGTTTATGTTGTGCCAGATCCTGCATTAGACGGGAAAATTGATTATGATGGATGGTTCAAGGCTTATGCTAAGTACTTTAATACAGATGAAAATCCAGTAAAAACAGCTCGTTCAACAGTTGGTGTGGAAGGATTAGTGAATTCTGACTGGTTAATTGAGATTGAAGCAGAAGTTGCTTATACAGGCGGGAAGTAAGTCATTTGAATAAAAAAAGGAGAGACTAACTATGTTTCACAACATTGGAGTTCCGGGTTTAATCTTAATCCTCATTATTGCCCTTGTCATTTTCGGTCCATCTAAACTACCTGAAATAGGACGAGCCTTTGGTCGAACGTTAACTGAGTTCAAAAGTGCGACAAAAGACCTAGTTTCTGGGGAGTCGGAAGAGGATGCTAAATCAAAGGATGTAAAAAAAGTTAACAGGAGTTACTTTTATAAGAAGGTGTAAACGACTGTTTACATCTTCTTATTCTTTAAAAGGGTGTGAGACAAATGGATATAACAGGAATGCAGTTAGAAGGTCATCTTGAAGAACTTCGAAAACGGATCATTTTCATACTAGTTACCTTTCTTATCTTTATGTGTATAGGCTTTGTATTTGTGGAGGAGATATATAACTGGATCATTAAAGCCGCCGATCAGCAACTGACCATTCTCGGACCAAGTGATATTCTTTGGATTTACTTTGTGCTAGCTGGTTCATTCTCAATTGTGGCAACAACTCCAGTGGCACTTTTTCAAATATGGAAATTTATTAAACCGGCGATCTCAAAGGAAAGCATAAAACAGTCGTCCTTTTTCTACCTTCTATTCTAATTTGTTTTATTGTGGGGATCTCATTTGGGTATTTTGTCCTTTTTCCAAGCGTGTTCGCGTTTTTAAACACATTAGCCACAGACCAGCTTATTACAATGTATACAGCAGAAAAATATTTTAAATTTCTCTTGAATTTAACGTTACCCATTGGATTTTTATTTGAGATGCCAATTGTTATTATGCTCTTAACAAGACTAGGTATATTAAATCCCTTTTTGCTTGCAAAATCAAGGAAAGTTGCATACGTCATCTTAACCATCGTTGCTACTCTTGTGACGCCACCAGACTTCATTTCAGCTATCATTGTTATGGGACCATTAATTCTTCTGTTTGAGATGAGCATCTCTATTTCAAAGATTGTTTATAAAAAACGATTAGTTTTGTTAAAAGAAGCTAGTTAAGAAGGATCGCACGAAGGCGATCCTTCTTAATATGGTTTAGTTTTTACACAAAGCAGCCACACCTTTTATATACGTATAAATACTATGATTCCCGCGTAATGTATCGGTTTGTATCCCAAAAGATTTCTCCTGTAATACATGCTGGTAATGCCAGGGGTGATTCGAGGTGGGTGAATAAATAGACTCAGGTGGTAATAAGGGGACAATGTCGAATACATTGACATAGCGTTGGCTTTGTTTGACAGAGGTGTTAAACGCTTTAGCAAACAAAGTATCGCCAACTCGCGGGCTTGCAAAAGTATAAAGGTAAGTATTCAGTCGATTCGTTGCTAAATCATAGGCACATAACGTAGCAAGAGCAGCTCCTAGACTATGACCTGTGACATAGATTGTTTTTTTTCGAGAAATTGTATTAAGACTTTCCAAGATGGTGTTTCTACACGATTCATAAGTCGATAAAAAACCGGTGTGTACGAGATTGTTTTCTGATGTAAAAGGAAAGGGAGTTTGAGAAACTTCAGCATCAATGATCCAATCAGGGTCTGAATCGGTTCCTCGAAAAGCGATAATGATGTTGTGCTTAGATTCAATAACAAAACCGAACCATTCCTCTTCCCAAAAAGCGACTGCTTTAAAGCTTGCGATCTTTTTATATCCCTTTGGTATTGTAAAATCACCGTTATGTTCAAATTGGTTGTATGTTTGTAAACAGCAGTTTGCTAGAAACAAAGGGAGTTTCTTTTTATCTGAATGGTACATGTTGTTTTTCCCTCCTGTTGAATCGTTTATCTATGTATATGTCGGGATGTTAGTCTAGGATTCAAGTTGTGTCAAAATAGAGCGAATGAGAGGTTATGGAATATAAGCATGCCATTGGTGATCAACACAGGCGAATTAGAAAAATGTATGAGGACACTATTATTTACTTCCCGGGGCGTAAAAAGGACATAATTTTGACTATTACAGGTGGTGAAAAGGTATATCCACTTGAAATCGAGCATATTATTGCCGAGCTAGACGAAGTATCTGAGGCAGCAGTCGTTGGAATTCAAGATGAAAAGTGGGGTGAAATGGTTACCGCATTTATTGCTTTGAAAGGGCAAACGTATTTAAGTGAAGAAAACATGACAGACACTTGCAAATAGCTCATTGTAGGCTACAAAGTACCTAAAATGCTTCGTTTTATGTCTGCATTACCGAAAACAGCTGTAGGAAAAATTGATAAAAAACAATTAATAAAGAGCACTCGTTAAAACTTGGGGAAACCCAAGTTTTTTTAGTTGGAACGAATTATTGAATAAATTTAAATTAAATGGTTGTAAAACGCTTTCATTTGATTTATACTCTAACTAAACCGGTTTACTAAACCGATTTATCGAAAGCGTTTAAGTCAAGTTTATATGGAGAATGCCTATGAAAACAGTCACGATGAAGGATGTAGCGGAACACGCAAACGTTTCTAAAAGTACGGTCTCTCAATATTTAAACAAGAGGTTTGATTATATGGGGGAAAAAACGAAAGAAAGAATTGAGAAAGCCATTGAAGAGCTAGGCTATCAGCCCAATATTATAGCAAGAAGTCTAAAACAAAAGTCGACTTCGACGATTGGTGTGATTGTAGCTAATATCTTACACGCTTTTTCAACCCAAGTGATACGGGCCATTGAAGATCATTGTCATGAATCTGATTTCCATATCATTGTTTGTAACGCAGATGATAACCCTGAAAAAGAAAAGAAATATATCGAAATGTTATTAGCGAAACAAGTTGATGGATTAATTATCTTTCCGACAGGTGGAAATGTTGAGCTCTATAAGAGGTTGCTTAAAGCAAACTATCCAATTGTGTTTTTGGACCGAATGGTCGAAGGTGTGAACATACCATCTATTATGTTAGATAATGAAAAAGCTTCAAGTTTAGCCGTAGCTCATTTCATTGAAATGGGATATGAACGAATTGGAATGATCACCACTTCTACAAGCCTTAATGTGGTTACAAGGATTGAAAGGGTGAATGGGTTTAAAAAAACGTTAAATGCAAATCAGCTACCTATGACAGAGGACTATATTAAAAGTTTAGAAGTCAAAGAAATCCAAAATAGTCTCGAGAATATGTTGAAGCAAGCCCATCCCCCACAAGCTTTATTAGCGGGAAATGACCTTGTACTAATGGAAATATTGAAATTTGTGAAAGCGCATTCTATAAGAATACCAACAGATCTGGCTATTATAGGGATTGATGACGTTGGCTTTGCTGAATTGTACAATCCTGCCTTAACGACCGTCGCTCAACCAACATATGAAATGGGAAAGCAAGCAGCAGAGTTAATTCTATTAAAGATTCAAGGTAAGAATGAGATGGATGATCTCAATCGATTTGAGCCTACTCTAATAAAAAGAGAATCTTGTTAATTTGAGAATGGGAGGGAATATAAGATGGATGTCATTACAATAGGAGATGCTATGGTATCTCTGAATCCGCAAACAAAGGGTCCGCTAAGATTTGTCGGATCATTTGATCGGAAAGTAGGGGGAGCTGAATTAAATGTTGTGATTGGTTGTTCGAGACTCGGACTAGAAACAAAGTGGATCAGTCGATTAGGAAAGGATGAATTTGGCAGGTATATCTATAACTTTGTACGTGGAGAAGGAATTGATGTAACGGATGTCGAGTTCGTAGAAGGATACCCAACCTCTGTTCACTTTAAAGAAATTTTGGAGGATGGAAGTGGAAGTACGTATTATTATCGATTGAACTCACCTACGACAACCATCACGGAAAATTCACTAAGTGTGAGTCAATTTGAAGGAGCGAAACTTCTTCATATAACGGGTGTTTTTCCAGCGCTTGATAAAGATAAGAATATTGAAGTGATAAAGAAAGCTATTTCGTTAGCTAAAGAACAGGGAATGCTGATTTCTTGTGATCCAAATATTCGCTTGAAGCTTTGGAGTAAAGAGGATGCACGAATGGCATTAAGAGAATTCCTTCCTTTTGTTGATATTCTCTTGACAGGACTCGATGAGGCTGAACTATTATTTGGAACAGATCAACCTGCCGAAATGATTCAAGCTAGTAAAGATCTAGGAATCTCTTATGTAGCCATTAAACAAGGAGATAAGGGTTCAATTGGCTATCACAATGGGGAGTTCATTGAATCACCACCAGTAAAACCAAAGAAGGTAGTCGACACGGTTGGAGCCGGAGATGGATTTGATGCAGGTTTTATTTATGGAGTGTTGCAGCATTGGCCGTTAGAGAAGATTTTACGATTTGCGAGTACCATTGGATCCATGGTCGTCAGTGTCTCAGGTGATAATGAAGGGTTGCCTTACTTAGATGATCTTCTTGTTCAATTAGGAGAAAAAGAATTAATTGAAAGATAGAGTAGGAGGAACGTATGAATATTCAATTAGCGCTTGACCGTCTAAGTAAAGACGAGTGCTTTCGGATTCTTGAAGAAACAAAGGAATCGATTGACTGGATTGAAATTGGAACCGGTGTCATTAAAGAATATGGAATGTCAATTGTACGTGAAATCAAAAGCAAATATCCAGACAAAACCATCGTTGCCGATATGAAAACATGTGATGCTGGGAAATTTGAAGTGATTCAAGCCTTTGAAGCAGGAGCAGATATCACAACAGTTATGGCTTTTTCGGCAGATAAAACCATTACGGATACTCTTGCTGTTGCAAAGCAATATCAAAAGAGAATCATGATTGATTTATTAGGGGTAACAGATAGAAAACGAGTGAATCAGTTAGAAAATTTGGGGGTTGATCTCGTTAGTTTGCATTTTGGAAAAGACATGCAATCTGAGGGAGAAATGGATACAGATATATTCTCACTCATACAAAATGATTCCATGTTGGAAGTAGCAGTAGCAGGGGGAATAAATCTAGAAACACTGCCGGCTATCTTGAAAAAGTACCCTGATACAGTGATTGTTGGAAGCGCTATTACGAAGGCGGATAGTCAAGCTGCTGCTAAAGAAATGAAAGGAATGATGGACCTCTATGAAAGCAATTATTGATACGGTTGCCAATGAAATTACGACCGTCCTAACGAATGTAAATGAAGAGGAAGCTCTGCAACTAAGTAAAGAATTAAAACAAGCTAAGAGGATTTTTATTTCAGGAGAAGGACGCTCTGGATTAATGGGAAAGGCATTTGCCATGCGGTTAATGCATGGCGGATTCCATGTGTATGTGATTGGAGAAACGATCACTCCAAGCATTGAGGCAGATGACTTATTAATTGCGATATCAGGTTCGGGTTCAACCGGAGCAAGTTTTCAATTTGCTCAGAAGGCAAAAGAAGTAGGAGCTACGGTCTTTCTAGTGACAACGAACAGGGAATCTAAAATGGCTGAAATTAGTCATGGAGTACTCGTCATTCCAGCAGCTACAAAGTATCGTCACCCGAATGAACCAAAGACGATTCAGCCTTTGGGGAATCAATTTGATCAGTCGGTTCATCTCGTTCTAGATGCGGTCATTATTGGCACATTAGATGCTGAAAATGCAGAAGCGGAATTCACCGAAATGACCAAACGTCATGCCAATCTTGAATAATATAAGCCTCCCATACGATTTCAGCTCTATAAAAATATAAACACTACAGGGGGAATTAAAATGAAAAAATTAATCTTATCAACAGTGTTAACAGCCGTAACGTGTTCGATGCTATTAGTTGGATGTGGAAATGGTCAAGAAACAGGGGCTACTGCTGATCGGGATGGAGTGGAAAGCATCAAAATTATTGCTGCACACAACCAAACATCACCAGATAATCCATACCAAGATGGGCTAATGAAATTTAAGGAAGTAGCAGAAAGTAAGTCTGATGGCGCTATTGAAGTTGAAGTTCACGCTGGTACATTAGGAACAGAAGAATCGGAATTAGTTGAGAAGTTAAAACTAGGGGCTGCAGATGTTGTCCTTGTATCTCCTGGTTTCATGACAGCAACAGGAATTAAAGAAGTAGATTTATTTGCACTTCCTTACTTATTTGAGAGCTATGAGCATTGGGAAAATGTAGTAGACGGTGAAGTAGGAGAAGAAATTGCTCATTTAGTAAATGAGAAGTCAAACAACGATTTTAAAATCATTGGGTACTGGAGTGCGGGGGTAAGACATTACTATGGGAAGAAGCCATTAGAATCTATTGAAGATTTAAAAGGGATGACAATTAGAACACAAACTTCAGGGGTTGTAGCTGATTATTGGCAACAAGTTGGAGCGATTCCTACTTCGGTTGCTTGGGGCGAATTATACCAAGCATTGCAACAGAATGTAGTAGATTCAGCTGAAAATGCTTACCCCTATTACATTCAACAAAATCATCACAAAACACCTAACGGAAAGTTTACGACCGAAACGGCTCATGATTACACGACTCGTCTTTTACTAGTAAGTGGAAAGAAATTTGACTCAATGACCGATACGCAAAAAGAAGTTCTATTAGCGGCAGCTGAAGCGTCTATGGAAGCAGAGCGTCAAGCCTTATATGCTCAGGAAGAAGAGTATAAAGAGTTAGCACTAACGGATGGTGCAGAAATTAATGAAATCGACAGGACTCCATTTATTGAAATTGCAAAGCCGATTCATGAAAAAGCAGCTCAAGACATGGGTGTTGAAGAATTACTAAAGAAAATTAATGAATTGAAGTAATACATTAAGAAAAAGGGAGGAGAGGGACAATGTCCTCCCTTTTATCTTCTAGATAAGAAGGTGAGAATATGTTTATTAGGTTATTAGAAAAAATTCAATTAAGTATCGGAGTTATTTTTTTAGTCATTTTCTTCATTGCTATTCTTATCCAAGTGATTAGTCGGTATCTCGGTATTTCGATTATCTGGACAGAAGAAGTTGCGACGAACGCTTTTATCTGGGCTGTGTTTATGGGAGCGGCGGTTATGGTAAATAGAAAAGATCATTTTAATTTTGACTTACTGTCTAAACTATTCAAGGGTAAAAAGAGACTGACCCTTAGTATTGTAAATGATTCTATTCTATTAATTTTCTGTGCGGCTTTATTTTTCTATAGCTTAACAGCCTTAACGAGTTTCTGGAATTATAATTGGGTAACTTTACCAATGATTAAAATGGGTTATGTTTGGCTAGCTCTTCCTGTAATGACCATGACAATGGTCATTTATTTAGTGGCTCACATCGTTGGAAATGTGAAACAAATGATGGTCGGGGAGGGAAGCGTGTAATGGGTCTATTATTAATTGCGATTTTCTTAGTGTTAATGTTTATCGGCGTACCGATTGCGTTTGTGATTGGGATCGTTGCCCTAGTAGGAATTTTTAATGTTCCTTATATTCCAGAGGTAACCGTTCCGGTGAAAATGTTAAATGGGTTAAACTCATTTGTGCTATTAGCCGTACCGCTGTTTATTTTAGCTGCAAACTTAATGAACTCTGGGCAAATCTCACAAAAGTTAATTAATTTTGCCCTTTCAATGGTTGGACATATTCGAGGTGGATTAGCCCATGCTAATATATTAGTTTCGATGATTTTTGCAGGGGTTTCAGGTGCGTCTCAAGCGGATACAGCTGGAGTTGGAAAAATTTTAATTCCTAATATGAAGAAACAAGGATATGATACGGCAACAGCTGTTAGTGTAACAGCCGCTTCTTCTACGATTGGGGTTATCATTCCACCAAGTATTCCGATGATTATCTTTGCTGGATTAACAAATGCTTCGGTTGGAGCTTTATTTTTGGCTGGGATTATTCCTGGTGTTTTAGTGGGGCTTGGTATGATGGTGCTGATTTATTTTTATTCAATTAAAAGAGGGTATCCTAAATACGAGAGAACCTCATTATCTAAGTTTTCTAAGTTGTTTCTTGAAACCTTTCCGGCTCTCTTAACACCAGTTATTTTAATAGGTGGTATTATTTCAGGGTTATTTACAGCAACGGAAGCAGCTGCATTTGCTTCTTTATACACGTTACTTATTAGTATGTTCTACTATAAAACATTGAAAATAAAAGACCTGCCCAAGATATTAGTAGACACTTTAACGTTAAGTTCACTCTCGTTATTTGCATTAGCGGCCGCAAGCGCATTAGGGGAACTTTTGAGTTATTATCAATTAGCGACATGGGCACAAGAATTTTTTGCAAATAATATTGATAGTAAGGTTGTGTTTATTCTAATCATTATCCTGTTCTTCTTATTTATCGGAACGTTCATGGATGCGATTCCGGCGATGATCTTATTTATTCCAGTTATATTACCAGTCGCCCTACATTTTGAAGTGAGTCCGGTATTACTTGGATTAATAACGATTATGACACTTGCCATTGGTTTGGTAACCCCCCCATACGGTCTATGCTTACTGTTAGCTGCGAAAATAGGGGACATCTCAATTGAAAAATCATTTAAAGCGGTCATACCATTTATCGCAGTCATTTTAGTTGTATTGATTTTTGTAGCGTTTTTCCCAAATATTGCTTTTTATATTCCTAAATTAATTAGTCCAAGCTTCTTTTAACGAGTTAATTTTGTTATAAGATAGTAGAAAGGTAGATGTAATCATGGTAACTAGAAATATATTAAATAACCAAGGCTCGTTAATGTTTGTCAAAGTGGAACTAAAGGAACGTTTTCACGGTGAAATCGATCAACATGTCGAAGAGCAAATTAGTTATATTGAAAGTGGATCAGTTGAATTTGAAGTTGGTGGTGTTAAAAGACTTCTTAAAAAAGGGGATATTCAATATATTCCCTCGAATGCAGAGCACCGTGTTAGAGTGATTGAGGAATGTGTGATCTTAGATGTGTTTACACCTCTTCGAAAAGAATTAGCAAAATAAAGGTGGAGGAGGATATCCTCTTCCTTTTTTTGTGAAAAGAGAAAGCTCTAAAGGGGAATAGCGAGGTATAATGAAGATATGTTAGGAAATATTGGAAGGAGTGTTTGCAGGTGAATAAAAAAAGCAGTAAAGAAGAGGTACAAGAGCAGTTTGGGAAAAATGCAAACCATTATGTAACAAGTAAAACTCATGCTAAAGGTCAAGATCTACACAAATTAATCGATATTGCTGAAGTGAATGGCCCTGAAATCGTCTTGGATATTGCTACAGGAGGTGGACATGTAGCTAATGCGCTTGCTTCAAAAGTAAATAAAGTAATCGCGCTTGATTTAACGTCTGAAATCTTATTGGAGGCAAAGAGATTTATCGACTCCAATGGCCATTCCAATGTAGAGTTTGTTCAAGGCGATGCAGAACAGCTTCCTTTTGAAGATCATACTTTTGATTTAATTACTTGCCGTATAGCTGCACACCATTTTCCTAATCCTCGCTCGTTTGTGGAAGAAGTGTTCCGTACATTGAAAAACAAGGGGACATTCTTATTTATTGATAATGTTGCTCCTGAGAAAGATGAACTTGATGCTTTCTATAATACAGTTGAGAAGGACAGAGACTATAGTCATTTTCGTGCTTGGAAAAAAACAGAATGGATTCAGATGATGGAAGAAGTCGGTTTTGAACTGGAGGAACTTCACACGTTTAAAAAGACATTTATCTTTGATGTATGGGCTGAGATGATGAAACTGTCGGCAGAAAATCAAAATAAATTGTCTGCTTTCATGCAGCAATCTTCGCAAACGCATCATGATAAATTTAGAATCAAGGTTGCAGATGGTCAAGTAACATCTTTTACAGGAGAATCCGTTTTAATTAAAACAAAGAAATCGTAAAGAGTAGAGGGAGAGTGGTTTGGGAATGGAACAGATTGATGTACAGAAAAAAATGGCTGGAAAAAAGGCTGTTGATTATATAAAAGATGGAATGACAATCGGACTTGGTTCGGGATCGACGGTCTACTGGATGATGAAAAGATTAGGAGAGCTTGTGAAAGAAGGACTTGATATCAAGGGGATTCCATCTTCACTTCGTACGGAAGGTTGGGCGAAACAGTTCGGTGTACCTTTAACTGATTTTTCTAATACGCAGCAGTTAGACCTTGCCATTGACGGAGCAGATGAAGTTGACCCTCAGTTTAATTTAATAAAAGGTGGAGGAGGATCGCTTGTTAGAGAAAAAATTGTTAACACAGCTTCCAAGA
Source organism: Halalkalibacter alkalisediminis (assembly GCF_028610705.1). GTDB lineage: Bacteria > Bacillota > Bacilli > Bacillales > Bacillaceae_D > Halalkalibacter > Halalkalibacter alkalisediminis. Next base: position 9,210 of record NZ_JAQQWT010000035.1, on the reverse strand, counting down.
AACTCATAATCATCATTGATGAAAGCAAGTTAGTCGATCAATTGGGAGCTTTTTCTCTTCCAGTTGAAGTCGTCCAATTTGGTTATGAAGCTACAGCCCTTCAAATTTCGAAATTAGGGTGTGAACCTGTACTACGTATGAATGGGAAGGAACCATTTGTTTCAAACAATGGAAATTTCATTTTAGATTGTCCTTTCCGAGTAATAAATCATCCAGAGCAATTGAACGATGATATAAAATCGGTAGTTGGTGTCGTAGAAACAGGGCTATTTTTAGGGATGACGGATTTGGTTATTGTTGGAAAAGATGCTTGTGTGGAAGTGTTGGAGAACAGTTGATAAACATGGAAGTGGTTGAAATGTATTTTAGCTGTTAGGTACCTGTATTTTCAGGAATGGAATATTGAGGTACCTAAAGAGCGAATTAGGTACCTGTATTATTAAGTAATTCAATTTTGAGGTACTTTAATAAATGGATTCCCTATGTGGTCTCTCAATACACTTTTTCAGAACTACTTAAACTGGATTGAGTAACTTAACCGCAACGTGTGGAGCCGCTGCCATTTCCTCGAATTATTTATAAAGCCCGATAATAGTGCTCTCCTAAACAGACGGTATTTACTTGGTAAAGTCTTATACCCATAATGCTTCTGTAACGATTGATTAAAACTTTGCAATCGACACTAGTAATTCCAGGTAAGGTATACAGTTTTTCTTTCAGAAACAGTTCCATTTCTTGATTTGTTTTTAAAGAGGCCATGCATATGCAATTTACTAGGTCCTGTCATATGATACAAGCTTGTGACAATGGAAACAATACTACGATCAATTTCATCAAGTCTTCATTAATCGGTGGTTTCATTGACATGACTTACTCTCCTTGTGGGATGATTCGATAGGTGAACCATGGAAAAGAGTTGAGTATCGTTCTTTTTGTTGAGCCGGTCTTGTTTTCTTTTTATAGAATAGGTAGAAAGGTAAGATCATCAAAACGAAAAAGGCAAGTTATCTAGAATATGAAAACTGGGACACTCAAGGAGACATGAAGCTCCAGAAATATGAGACAGTTTTTCTTATTAAATAAGATAGTTATAAATAAAAGAGGTAATAATAATGTAATAGCGACCTTTGAAAATAAAGGCGTCGTTTTTCTAATTAGCTTTTGCTAAAAAGGAGTATGATCTGAAACAGATAGAGTGGAAATTTGAGGTGTTGGAAGATTTTTACCAATGAACTAATCATCATTATGAAAACGTTTTAAAATACAAAATAATCAGAATATATTGAGGTTTTGTTCTTCTTATGTTAATATAATAAGTACTCATAGGCAGTACATAGATCTACTGTGGAGGGACACTTTTTGTCCAAGAGGGCATAGGGCGCCCTTTTCTTATGCGTTCATTGTTTGCAATGTAAGAGTAAGAGAGAGAAAATGTTTGGAATTAGGAGGCTGGTTAAATGATCGATGTAGCAGATAAGAACTTACTTCTACGTAACGATGTCAAAAAACTAGGGAACATTCTGGGAGAGATTTTAGTTCATCATGGTGGAATTTCACTTCTTGAAAAAGTAGAGACGATTAGAGAACTAACCATCAACTTACGAAAAAACTACAGTGAAGAATCCTACAATCAACTAAAAGAAGAGATTGCTTCACTTAAGCCACCAACACGCTCACAAGTCATTCGCGCATTCTCTATTTACTTCCATTTAGTAAATATTGCAGAGCAAAACCATCGAATTCGTCGTAGACGCGAATATCAATTGCAAGAAGACGGAGTGGTTCAACCGGTTTCGATCGAGAGCGCGGTTGCTTCAATAAAAGAGGGAGACTTTTCGGATGAAGTAATCCAACAAGTGTTGAATGATTTATCAATTGAGTTAATCATTACGGCGCATCCAACGGAAGCAACGAAACGAACGGTCCTTGAGATTCAAAAACGTATTTCTACTATTCTTCAAGAATTAGATAATCCATTGTTAACGAAGAAGCAGAGAAAGAATTTGGAAGACAGTTTATTTAATGATGTAACAGCCCTGTGGCAAACAGATGAATTACGTCATCGTAAGCCAACAGTAATAGATGAAGTGAAAAACGGTCTGTATTATTTCAAAGAAACCTTATTTGATGTATTACCTGATATTCATCAAGAATTAGAAGATCAATTGGAAGACTACTTCCCTGAAAATAACTGGAAGGTTCCTAATTTCTTGCATTTTGGTTCATGGATTGGTGGGGATCGTGATGGAAACCCTAATGTTACACCAGAAATCACATGGGAAACATTGAAGCTACAACGAAAATTGGCACTACAAAAATATGATGAAGCAATTGTTGATTTAATGAAACGATTTAGTCAGTCCACATCTCGTGTTTCATTAGATGAAGAGTTGGTTAAGTCGGTTGAACAAGATGAAAAGAGATTTATGAAAGATGATGAAGTTTGGCCGGTTGCATCTGAAATCTATCGCCGTAAATTTGCGATCATGTTAAAACGCATTCGTGAAGTAGGAAAGTCAGACCAGGGTTATCAAGTTTCTGAAGAACTTGTAAATGATTTAGTGATAGTGAGAGAGAGTGTAGAAAAACATCAACCGTCTAATAAAAAATTAAAGACCATTCGTAAGGTTATTCGACAGGTGCAGTTATTTGGTTTCCATTTAGCGACCTTAGATATTAGAAATCATAGTGGTGAGCACGAAGCAGCGATTACGGAAATTTTAAAAGCGGTAAATGTAACGGAAAACTATGCTGAATTGTCAGAGGAAGAGAAAGTGAAACTTCTGAAGGATGTTCTTAGTGAACCAAGACCACTCTTACTGCTTGAGGATGATTATTCTAAAGAGACACAAGAAGTTCTAAAGGTGTTCAAAATGATCAAGAAGGCACATGCTGAGTTTGGTAGTCGTTCGATTGAAGTCTATCTCGTTAGTATGACGCAATCTTCAAGTGATTTGCTAGAAGTTCTTGTACTGGCAAAAGAAGCGGGAATTTATCGTCTGCATGCAGATGGTACTGTAGAAAGTGGAATTAATGTAGCTCCATTACTGGAAACTGTAGATGATTTAGTAGCTGGTCCTAATATTATGAAGACCCTCTTTGAACTGGACGTTTATCGTAACCATATTCAAGAGCGAGGGAATCATCAAGAGATTATGCTAGGTTACTCTGATGGAAGTAAAGATGGAGGAACGTTAACAGCGAACTGGAAGCTCTTTAAAGCCCAACAAGAAATTCATAACATGGCGAAAGAATTTAACATTGCCTTGAAATTCTTCCATGGTCGAGGTGGTTCTCTTGGTCGAGGTGGTGGTCCATTAAATCGCAGCATTCTGTCTCAACCAGCAGAAACACTTGGGGACGGAGTGAAAATTACAGAGCAAGGGGAAGTATTATCGTCTAGATACTTGCTTGAGGATATTGCTTATCGTAATTTGGAACAGGCTGCATCGGCATTGCTTGAAGCGTCTGCAAAGGTTGCTAAAAAATCAGAACAAGGTCAGATTCGAGATAATGAGTGGGAAGTTGCAATGGAGGACGTTTCAACTCACGCCTTGAAAAAATATCAATCGCTTGTTTTCGGAGATCAAGACTTCTTAACATACTTTAAACAAGCAACGCCATTAAAAGAACTCGGAGCATTAAATATCGGTTCTAGACCAATGAGTCGTAAAGGCAGCGAGCGTTTTGAAGATTTACGGGCCATTCCGTGGGTGTTTGCTTGGACGCAATCTAGACAAATGATTCCAGCTTGGTATGCTGCTGGTACAGGCTTACAAACCTTTGCATCTGAAAAAGCTGAAAACCTTTCATTGTTACAGGAGATGTATCAAAAGTGGCCATTTTTCCAATCAACAATCAACAACTTGCAAATGGCATTAATGAAAGCAGACTTAGCAACTGCAAAAGAGTATATTAATTTAGTAGAAGATCAAACCATTGCTGATCGAATATTTAATGATATCTCTGAAGAGTACAAACGTACGCAAGAGATTTTATTGCAGATCTCAGGTAATCAAAATTTGTTAGATCATACTCCAAATATTCAAGAATCTATTCATAGAAGAAACCCTTATGTAGATCCTCTTAACTTCTTGCAAGTAGATTTAATTCAGAAAATGCGACAATCTGAAGCAGAGTCTGAAGAAGTCATGACAGAAGTGCTTCTCACTATCAGTGGAATTGCGGCAGGGTTAGTGAATACAGGCTGATTTATAAAAAATAAGTAAAAATGATTGAAACACATTCCTTTTTGATTGAATGACCAAAAGGGATGTGTTTTTTTGTGTTAAAATGCTGTTGTTAATACGTTAGGAGGGATTTAGATGAAACTTTTCATATCTGCTGTTCAATAGAGGTAATTATGGGCAGGCAGCTCACACCAAATGATGTTCCGTTTCCGCAGCATGGAGTTTTAATGGAGGACGAGATTAACCATGACATGAACATTACCCGCCGAACTCGATTTATCGTTTTTGTATGATGTGTGCTTGAATGGTCTGTGACGACGTGGCGCGATCGTCGTTTTGACTTGTATCCAGACTTAGGTGTTAATACAATGAAGAAAGTAGACACTATTGATGAAAGGGTAAAGGTGAATAATGACATATCAAAAACAATTATTCCTTTATAATCAAGATCAAAATGTAGAAGTGGTCATCCGAAATTATCATGAAGCTGACTTTGATCAACTGATTGATATTCAAAAAGCAAGTTTTCCTCCGCCATTTCCATCGGAGCTATGGTGGAATAAAGAACAGCTTACCAATCATGTGACTTTCTTTCCTGAAGGAGCACTTTGTGTGGTAGTAGAAGGAAACGTAGTTGGCTCAATGACTGGTTTATTAGTAGAATTTGATCCTGCAAAGCCTACTCATACTTGGAAAGAAGTGACAGATGATGGATATATTAGAAACCATAACCCAAATGGGAATACGTTGTACGTTGTCGATATCTGTGTCCATCCAACATATCGAAAGCTCGATTTAGGTAAATGGCTAATGCAATCGATGTATGAAGTAGTAGTTCATAAAGGACTCGATCGTTTGCTTGGTGGTGGAAGGTTGCCGGGATACCACAAAGTAGCAGACCGGATGTCGGCAGAAGACTATTTAGAAGCGGTCGTAAAAGGCAAGCTTAAAGATCCGGTCACTACCTTTCTTCTCCGATGCGGTCGCACTCCTTTAGGACTGGTGGGTGATTACTTAGAGGATAAGGAATCGCTTAATTACGCTGCATTAATGGAGTGGAAAAATCCGTTTAAGAATTTATCTTGAAATGAGGGATTGTAGAAAATTAGATTCTTAAAGAGGCAGGCCTTTCTTTTCATTCTCCACTGAGATATTAGATCCTGGTTGGCATGTTTATAGGGTGGACTAGAATTGATTTAAATGAACTATCATTTTGATGTTAACGATGCTTATATTGATTTAAGGTATTTCTCGATTATGATTACTTCTTACTATGCGGTGCATTACCGGCATAATTGCAACCGTTATGTTTACGTTGGGTCGATTATTCTTTTTTAGTGGTAGGATGAATCCAACGATTGTTGCCATAACAGGTGTTCATATTAGGAATATGTAGTATAACTTTGTCTTATTTCCTCCGAAGTTGGTCTAATATGGAGATGGACGGTTGTCACAGGACAAAGTATTATCCTTGGTAATTTTTTCAAGTGGCTGATAGAAGCCTTGTACAGAGCAAAGAGGAATGTCTGTAATCGGGTTGAGGTATAAAAGTAAGCATTTTAATCGCCCTTAAAAAGGTGTACTACTATTGAGTTACTAGTAGTACACCTTTTTTGAATGAGGCTTTTGAAGAGTGGGTTCGCGTCGAAGAAGAATAGATAGATTCTGATTCAATTGATTTTCAAAGATAGTGAGGTACAATAAGATAATCATAAGGAGGCTAACATGTCACAAAAAACAAATAGCATTTCTCTCACACAGAACATTCAAGTGAATGAAGGTTCTCATATCCTTTATTTTTATGAATCTGAAGAGAAATACATAGAAAACCTCGTTTCTTTTATATTATCTGCAAAATCTATGAATCAGCATGTCATTATCATTGAGAGTTATGAACGTTATGCTAGAGTATTAGAGAGATTAGGTAATCAATTGCAAGACATAGAGCTTGTAGAAATCCTCCATTATAAAAATAATATTGAGTTTTATCAAATACATGGTGATTTTAAATTTGAACGGGCTTTAGAAAATTTCAAACAAACGGTTCAACCGTTTGTCGATGAGCAGCTTTCTGTTCGGGTGTGGGGCGAAGTTTCTTGGTCTGATTTTAAAGAGTCACAAGAAGGGTTACATAGATACGAGTGTGAGGCAGATATAACGGTTAGTGAGATTGGGTATATAACCGTTTGCTGTTACGATGGTAATAAGGTACCTGCATCTATTCAAACAAACTTGATGAGAAGTCATCCTTACTTCATGACAGATTCGGACCTAGTAAAATCAGCTCTTTACAATCACAAAGATCATACAGTGTTTCCATCTTTGTCCGCGCAAAAAAAGATCGAATCAGAGCTTGATTTCTACCGTCAGAAATTAGATTTTATACACGTAGTTGCGCATGAAGTGAGAAATCCGTTAACCGTAATTAAGTCATTTGCAACAATTTTAAAATCAGAGTTACCTGATAAAGATATACAAGCTAAACTAAGTTTAATTGAAGACTACTCTGTTGCCATTGATCATGAGATTCACCATATCATTCAGACAGAGCAAATGCTCACAATTGATACTTTTTGGAAAACGAAATTGATAAAAGCGCTGCCAGCAATGAAAGAAGTTATCGATATTCTGACGATAAAGGGTAGAACCCAAAACATTAAGTTAACAACGGATCTCAATGTTCCTGAAAACACAATCATCAACGGGAATTTAATGGGTTTCAAGCTAATCATCTCAAATTTGTTAAGTAATGCAATCAAATATAGTCATGAGGGTGGAGTTGTTACTGTTAAAAGTTTTGTAGAAGAGAACAAACTTCACATACTTATAAAAGATAACGGCGTTGGAATGACACAAAAGCATCTTGATAAATTATTTCAAAAGTATCAAAAAATAAACCAAGAAGTAGCGGGACAAGGAATTGGTTTATTCATGGTTTATCAGCTTGTTAGTCATTTTAAAGGAGAGATACAAGTAGAAAGTGAAATGGAAAAAGGAACTGAAGTTAGAGTGAGCTTCTCTGTATAGGAGAATTTGTTAAGTGTTTCTTGGAAAGAATAGCAGGCTCTTTAGGAATAAAGTGTAAAAAAGGTAGTGAGTTATTTTAGACTTCGCTACCTTTTTATTTTAGTTGTTCTTCTTTATTTCGTGTCTCGAGATGCTGTGCATGGGTACACCCCATTCACTCATCATTTCTAAGATCGGAATAGGCTTTTGCCATGGTTTGATAATATTCTATTTTAGGAGGGATTTGTGCGTACACTTTTCTACTTTTGAGATCATGCTTGGTGTAACTGTGGATACTAGAGTAGAACAATAGTGCTTAAATAGAAATTAAAGCTACATGGAAAGTCCCTTCAGTAAAGGTAACTGAAGGGACTCTTTTAGGTTAATTAATAACAGGAGCCATAATCTCCCGTAATACTTTTACAGAAGTATCAAACTGTTGCTTTTCTTTATCGTCTAAGTCAATTTCAATAATCTGACGAATTCCTTGGCGATTAATAATCGCCGGCACTCCAATAAATACATCGTGATGACCATACTCTCCATTAAGATAAACAGAGACAGGAAGAATGCTATTTTCATTTTGAAAAATGGCTTTAGTTATACGTACTAAAGACATGCCTATTCCGTAAAAAGTGGCTCCTTTTCTTTCGATAATATGATAGGCAGCATCTCTAACATCTTCGAAGATCGTTTCAAGTTTTTCCTTAGTGTATTCATCATTCTTCTCTAAAAATGATTCGAGCTTCTCAACACCTATCGTTGTGTGACTCCAAACAGGAAGTTCTGTGTCGCCGTGTTCGCCTATAATATAGGCGTGTACGTTTCTTGCATCAACATCAAAGTAATATCCTAACATATACCGTAATCGAGCGGTATCTAAAGTGGTACCTGAGCCAATGACTCGTTCTTTTGGTAGACCAGATTCTTTCCATGTAACATATGTCATGATATCTACTGGGTTAGTAGCAACTAAAAACAAGCCGTCAAATCCACTTCTCATAATATTTTTAACGATGTCTTTAAAAATTGCTGTGTTTTTCGTTATAAGGTCAAGCCTGGTTTCACCAGGTTTTTGAGCAAGTCCAGCTGTTATAACAACTAAGTCTGCGTCTTGACAATCTTTGTATGTTCCATTCCATACTTTGATCGCTTGGGGTGCGAACGGTAGGCCGTGATTTAAGTCCATAACTTCACCTTCAGCTCGTAACTCATTTACATCTATAAGAACTAGTTCTTCAATAACTCCTTGGTTGATTAAAGAGTAAGCATAACTACATCCAACTGCCCCTGTTCCAATTAATACAACACGATTCACTGTTCCTTTCATATTTAAAACCTCCCAGTTAATAATTTGATGAGCATTGATTCTTTGATTTATAAAAATAGTATAGCACTTAATTGTGAAGTTCTTCACAATTAATTTGTATATTTTGTGAATTGATTCACAATAAGTTGTGATACATGATATAAAAGAGCTTTCTGACGTCAAAAGATTACTGAGTGGATTGTGTTATTTCAATATCAGGGGAGAAGGAGATTTACAAGATGAACTGTTAAGTTGGTTTGTGAGTACCCGGTTCCTTAAAGCTATAAATGTTTATTAAGGAAGTATATAATGTAGAGGTGTTGGCGTCTTAATGGAAATTAAAATTATTTGCGAATTTTGTTTGTATTTGTCTAGTTTATATGATAAATTAATATATCTCAGCAGAAATCACTAAAATAATTGAAAATGGTAATTGCACGGAATGTTTTATTGTGTTAATCTATTTTTGTCTTTAAGATTGATTTGAACAAGCAATGAAGTTTTTTTTTTTTTTTTTTTGGAAAATAGTTGCGCGGAATTTTTATTTGTGCTAAGATATTAAATGTCGCTGAGTTAATAAACGACGACATGAAAAGAGTTCTTTGAAAACTGAACAAAAGCCAAGCGGAAAGAGAAAACATGATTTTCTCGTCAATTTTAAGTGATTTTGTAAAATCACAATGAAGTATCGTTAGCGATACAGTT
>NZ_JAQQWT010000034.1:19827-28356 GCF_028610705.1 Halalkalibacter alkalisediminis | reverse complement strand
ACACCCTTTCATCATTATTGATTAGAGTATCGCATGGGACCCGGGCTATTGGAATGTGTGTATTATTTGACGCTTACTCAAGTTTGGCATTCTTTCGGCGACCCCACTCAATGTCTACAAGCATAGCGAAACGATCTTCAAACGATAAGTCCTGATATTCAGGATTTTTCAATTGGTCCATATATCTCTCTGCCATTGCAGTCATTCTCATATCATTAAGTTTGGATAAAGTGTTTTCAGTTGTCATTAGTTCTTACCTCCATAATAGTCTGCGCCTCTTGTAAAACCGTAAGGGTTGGATTTAACTTCTTTTCGAGTGCTCTCCTCTTCAATAGCTACAGTGAGTTTGTCCTGTCCGGTTTTAAGGATGGTTTGAATACTTTTAAGTGTGGGTCTAGATGTGTAGATTAGCGCACGTTCACAGGCTTTTTCTACACGTTCAACTGAATGTTGATCTGCCAATTTAATTAAACCCAAACAAGATTTTAGAGCTTGTTTTTCAACTCGATAAGAAGAGAGGATACTATTAATGGTGGTCAAGATTTTAGGACCGGCTGTCTCTCCCCATTGCCGTACATACGAAGTATCAAAGTCAATATATTGCTTATGTTCTTTGGGCATATGATCAGACAATGTACTAAATTGTCCTTGTTTTCCCTTAAGTTTTTTGTGGGATGCGATGCGTAATCCTTTATAAAACACTTCTACAATGGTTCTTGTGACTCGAATATCGACCTGATACTTTACGTAATCATAGGGAACTGAGTAATACATTTTATCCACAACTATGTGATAATCATATTGTACGGTCGCAATTCGCCAGGTTGCGATTTCGTATGTTGAAGCAGGCAACGGTGTTAATGCGAAGTGCTCTTCTTCTTTAAATGCCGTATGTCTGCTTCCCTGCTTTTTTTGAAATGGTTTGTGATTAAATTCCTTGAGCTTATCCGAAATCGCATCATTCAACTCTATTAAGCTAAAAAACTCTTGATTTCGAAGAGAAGCAATAATCCATGTTGAAATATGACCTACTGTACTTTCAGCACTTGCCTTATCTTTAGGGTGGCGAACGCGTGCTGGCACGATTGTCGTATGATAGTGCTCGGCCATCTCCTGATAGCCTGTATGGATGATGGGTTCATACTTTGAAGCTTTCACTACGCCTGTTTTAAGGTTGTCAGGAACAACGACTCTAGGAACGCCTCCGTAAAATTGAAATGCGTGAATATGAGCTGTGACCCATGACTCTGCATTCATTGACAAAAAGCCTTCTACATAGGCATATTGACTGCACGGAAGTGCAGAGACAAAGATATACACTGGAATCTCTTCACCTGTAAGATGATCTTTTATTGACATTGTTTGACCTGCCCAATCCACCTCAAGGATCTCTCCAGGTTTACGTTTGATACGCATTGTCGCTTTCGTTTTTCGGGCGTAGTCGTGATAGACTCTACAGAACTGTCGGTAGCTATATGGAATCTCCTCGTTTGATCGGCAGCTGAGAGAATACTCCTCCCATAAAAGCGTTAAATTGACCCCTGGTTTCGCTAGTTCTTTATGAATGTAGTCACAATCTGGCTTTCTTCTAAAATCAACAGAAGTGTGCTTGTCAGGAAAAAGTAAATCTTGTAGAACCTGATCAGTCATGTCTTCTTCTAATGGCCAGCTTACGTTACGCTCTTCAGCTCTCTTCACCACCTCCCGTATCGTTGTTCTAGAATTTGAAGTGCTTGAGGCAATGCCCCTTTGACTGATTCCCTGAGCGTGAAGCCTCAAGATTTCCCGATATTTGACCACAAAAAAACCTCCTAAATAATTGATTTTGCACCAATAGGTGCATCTCAATTATAAAGAAGGGTGGTCCTCTGTATGGCAGAGGTGGAACAATAACTTGTCTTCAGTGGACCAAAAACATGGCAAGGGTGGTACAATTCAATGGCTATATTCATTTTCCCTTAAATTAGGATTTTTTTGGTAAAATATAAAAAGAAAAGTATTTGCAAAATGATATTAAAGATAAATATAAAAAGGTGATTATAATGGAAATTCATATTGGAACGAAAAAAGTAGAAGAATCTAATGAGTTTTTAAGATGTTTATGGGCTGAAATGGAAAAAGAGTTTGGACGATGTGATTGGAATTACGCACCTAAGAAAAATGGTTCAAAACAAAGGGTTTTTTTTGGTTATATGCATATTAATCAAGATTTTTCTATAGCAGTCATGATATCTTATGAAAACAAAGGTAGTATTCATAATTTGTACTTTGAATCTACAAAAAAAAATTTAGATATTGTAAAAGGTACTGAACTTTATAATAGATTAAAGAAGGTAGTAAAGGCTACTAGGAAAAAAATAGGGGAATATAAAGAATTATTTATTGATGCTCATATTCAATCAACATCTCCTATTATGCCATACACAGGTGAAAATTTTGAAATTAAATTTATAAATGATAAAGGATTTAAAATGAAATTCAAGATTAATGTTTATGATGAAAAACATTGTGGTTATCAGGCAAATAAAGTAATTAATGATGTAATGGATTTTTTATCAGTAGAAACGGATGATATCTTTTGGTCAGTCGATGAATACGATAATTATGATGAATTAAAATTTGAAGAAACTTTCATAGAAAGAGATTTTATGGATGAAAATTCACTATATTGGGGGTATAGAACAATTTCAAAAAAAGGTAAACAATTTTTAGATTTGTTAACAGATTGTAAAAGAAAAGATGAAGAAGACTTGGTTTTATTTTTAAGTGCATGTAATCACTTTCATACTGCTAGAATGCAAGAAGAACAGATATATAAGAAATACGAGGATAGCCTATATGAAAGGATTGGTATATCTCAATCTGAGATAGCTACAACCATGTATTTATCTGCTCTAGAGGTTATAAGTTTGATTGGTTTTAAAGAAGAGAAATGTGGTTCATGTGGTCAAGTAAAGTATCAAATATCTAAAAGAATTTCTCAAATTGCTTATAGATATTTGCCTAGTGGTTATGTTAAAGAACTTTTAGATAAGCAATTCATTGATTTTTATGAACACAGGTCTAAGTACCTCCACATGGGGAGAAAACTTGTTTCTGAAATTCCGATTCAATACTATGTTCCTCAATTGAATTTATATGCTGAAAATATGTGTGATTTTCCCCATAATATTCACCTGAGTTATTTAAGAGAATGTGTTGGTCATTGTTTAAGGAGTTTCTATAAGGATAAATTTATGAAATCTATTAAGATAACCTAAAAGGGACTGATAAACTATGAGTAAAAAAACTTTTGCTTACATAAGAGTATCAAGTAAAGACCAGAATTTGGAAGACAATTAAAAGAAGTTTATGATTTGGGAATAAGTGAGAGAGATATTTTTATTGATAAAGAAAGTGGGAAAGATTTTAATAGAACCTGCTTATCAATATTGGTTATTATAGGTATATAAATTGACAGGTCGTATGACACATTTTTAAGAAATTGATTGATAAATAGCATTATACCAATGGTTTACGGTGGTTACACTTTAGTGACGACTCAAAATCGTTTTTATTATTAAGATATTAAAATTCAACACTTGCAGTTTTGCAGGTGTTTTTTGTTATGGGAATCATTGTATAATATATATGGAAGTCTTTTTACTGTCTTTGAGAATAAATGGAGGTCTTAAAGAAGTGAAAGGAAGTATTACGAAAAATAAAAAAACAGGTAAGTGGGACTTTGTTTTTAATTGTGGGTTTAACCCAACAAGTGGGAAAAGGAAACAAATTAGAAGAAGAGCATTTGAAACCAAACGTCTTGCAATGGAAGCAATGACAAGGTTACAGGCAGAATTATTAGAGAAGGAATTTATTGATTTATCAAAAATAACTTACTTGAGTTTTATGGAAGAATGGTTTGAAGAAAGAAAAAACCTTCTTCAGAAATCTACATTTGAAACACATTTTATTTACTACAAGAACCATATTAAGCCGAAGCTAGGTCATTTTAAAATTCAACAAATCTATCCATTGCATATTCAAAAATTCATTAATGATTTAATTCGTGAAAATAAGTATTCGGAGCATACGATTATCTTAGTTTATCGTATTGTGCATGCTTCGTTTAAAAAAGCTAAAATCATTAAATTAATTAAGGACAATCCTGCAATTGGGATAACACTTCCAAAGATTAGAAGAAAAGAAATGAATCTATGGACTTTAGAGCAAGTTAATGATTTCCTTCGCAAATCTAAAAAGGTCAAACGCCTAACACGTTGTTACATTGGTTTCCTTCTGGCTATCTTTACAGGAATGCGACAAGGTGAAATATTAGGACTTCGTTGGAAGGATATTAATGATGAGAAACAAACGATTTTTATTAGGCAAACCTTAACGCAAGATGCAGAACTGAAAAATGGAGCAAAGAATACGTCTAGTGTTCGCTCTATTCACATTCCAGATAGTTTATTTTTGGCACTAAAGACTCATAGAAAGACAATAATTGAAGAAAAATTGCAACTTGGTCAGGAGTATAATGACTTTGATTTGGTTCTTTGTACAAAGAATGGAAAACCAATAATACCAAGAAACTTTCGTAAAGAGTTCTATAACCTTTCAGAAAAAGTCAACCTTCCAAAAATTCGGTTTCATGACTTAAGACATACTCATGCGACGATTCTTATTCAACAAAACGTTAATGTAAAGTTAATTTCTGAACGGTTAGGTCATTCTGAGATTGGAACAACATTAGATACTTATAGTCATGTTTTGCCTAATATGCAAAAGTCGGTATCGGAAGAATTGAATAAAATCATTCAGATGTGACCTATTTAGTGACCTATACAATAATTAAAGGAATAAATACTTGATATTATAGGGGAAACACCAAGCTAACCCCTACATGCCGGAAGAGGGGATGGTGGAGGAGTGGGAGCTGAAAATTCATCAATCGTCCCATGCAAGGTATTTTGAGGATTTTTTAAAGTTTGTAGAATACCACCAATCGATGCCTGAAATTGTTAAAACACAAGTCATTCAAATGGCACAGCAGCACATTGCGGAAACGTATCAGGAGGAGAGTCCAGAACGTCAACAAGAGGAAGAGTATATTGAGGCTTGGTCAAATACACCTGTTCGTGAAATGCAGGAGAAGTGGACTCCAGAGCAGGTTGTGGAAGCTTCTGCACCAATTATTGAGCATCAGCCAGAGATTCCGTTAAAGCTGAAGCTTGACCATATTGATGTGAAGGCCATGTTATCTGATTTTGGAGAATGCCTTCATATTGCCAAGGTGAACGGGAAGTATGTGATTGTGATTGAAGGGGATTCGTTTACGTTTGAGAAGGGTGTTTCGCCGGTGGAGTTTTTGAAGCCGGAGCCTTTGGACGAGGTGTTGAAGAAGATAGGGAGGTAACCTGTATGCGACCAAAATGTGATGATCTATGTATAAAATAGTAGTGAAATTTTTTTGCAATTTACGGTCATTTGTACAGGGAGATATGAGTTACATTTATTTAACGGTCGTATAGTTAGCTTAATAGCAATTCTCGGTTGAACTGATAACTTTCTTGCGTGAAAAACTAACTAAAAAGAGCCAATATCTAATTGGCTCTATCAACAAGATGTTCCATTTGCTTTTTTAGTAAGATCTAACAAACGCTGTTCCAACGATGATTAATAAGATAAACAGCACAACGATTAACTCAAAATTGGATCTAACTGGCTTGTGAGACAGGTCAATACACTCCTTAAATAATTATTTTATTGAGAGCTCTCACACTATTTAATGCAATCATACGAAAGTTGACAGGACAAACAATGACGGCTGTTATGTAAATTATATAATTATCCTTATTTTTAAAATCATAGGAATAAAAAAGAGCCAACCACTAAAATGCTGGCCCGTTAAAACAGAACAAAAGGATAAATTCTTCATTATTTGTTGTTTTACAAACTTGTTTTACCACAATATCTGTGTCTATGTGGTGTTGGACCATCAACAGAAGTAACCCCATTGAATTTGTGGAAATGTCTTCCGTCTGGGAGGAATATTGCTGGTCCGGTTACCCCGCGAATTACGTGTTTATGTTCAGCATCAAAAGTTGTAAAGGTACAATAGCGATGAGTATGTTGCACTCCACTTGGTGCAGGTTCTGTTGTTCCTGCATATCGGTGATCATGCCCTACATCAAATGTCGTAACCCCTTTAAATTCATGGGTATGAATAGGTTGACCATCCCATGTTGTTATAAACATGTTATGAGAATGAAGAGGATCATCCCCATCAGAATGATACAAAAATCCAGTAACAGGTACATTAGACAACTATTAAACCCCCTTTCAAATCATGTTTTCGCTGTATTAGAAAAAGCGACTTAAAAGAAAGAGAGAAGTGATTAAGAAAAATGGTATGAAAATTCTCCTAAAAGGAGAAGTGCGAAGAAACAACCCTCTTTGTTGATTCACTCCATCTATCACCCCTCTATAAACTCTTCCATAATGATCTCTAACTTCAACAAGTTGTCCTTGATATTGTAAAGCTAAATTATCCATTGTAACTCCCTCCCTTTTACTATCGATAAGTTAATGATGTATTAAAATTATATGTCCACTCTGAGGAAAAGTTTGTACCAATAACTTGCTCTAAATGAAATTGATTAAAACTCCTATATAGTAACTTTAAAGCAGTATCTGAGATTGCTTTTGAAGACAACAGAAAATATAGGGTGAATGCCTTCATATTGCGAAGGTGAACGGAAGATATGTGATTGTGATTGAAGGGGATGCGTTTACGTTTGAGAAGGGGGTTTCGCCTGTGGAGTTTTTGAAGCCTGAGCCTTTGGACGAGGTGTTGAAGAAAATAGGAAGGTAGGGACAGGTAGTACCAAAAAAGTAACCGTAAAACAAAAAACAGTTGTCTGAAAAGATTTCCTTATAAAAGGTTTTAGAAATGGTTCTCTGTTTCCTTTTTGGTAGGAGGATCGTTTACATTATTGGAGGTATTGATCTTATTAGAGCGATGCTAAAAATTTCTCTAAGAGAAACGTTATCAATAATTAGGATTATCAAACTAGATGATCTCACTGTCTCGCATAGTGACAATCGGAGTACATCTACACACAGGTCGAACTTCTCTTGATGGAGTTCAGGCTCATCAGTATCAAAGAACGTTCCTCCCAATCGGGACATTCCTAACGGGTATCGGGAGCTCGAATTCTCCGTATAAAAAGTCCTCTTATGAATTTTCATAGGAGGACTTCTACATAATAATCGGCATAATCGGCCCTTGTCCGTTTCAAATAATACTTTATGTCATTAACAATAGTAGATGAGAAATAAATTACTAGATAGGTAGAAGAATAAAATGGGAATGGGTCCTAGAGTAGCGCGTATGATGTTACATATTTTTCTGATAATACTGTATAAGTGATCAACCCTACGACGAATGAGTTATTGATAGAATACCAGTTGGGGATGCACTGTTTGGGTGTAGCGATCACGCTAGTTAGCACTCGAGCATAAGTCACAATTTTTTTTTTGTGATACCGTATCGGTGTTTAATACCACGATTGAAACCTCTATCCAGTATTTGGTGTAAGAGTAAATTAAGAATACACGAGTATTCAGAAGATAATTTAACTTTTAGAGGGAGGATTGATCAACAAATTAGACTATCACAAACGGAAGTCCAACTTCTGAAACTAAGATAGAAGAACGGTTTCTAGAAAATAGATAGAGAATTTAGGATTTTAGTTCTTGAAGGACGTTCTATAAGTTTTGCATAGAAGATTGAATGATTCGCTCATAAAGATTCAAAATCGATTGCCCATAATTGTGACCTGGAACAGCCCATTTTCCGTTTAAAGAGATCGATGTATTAGCAGATCCTCTTTTTACTAAATCAAAGCGAGGGTCAACTAATGGATACTTGTCTGGTAACGGGTTAGTAGATGCATAGGCAAATAAATGTTGAATATGAGCGAGTACACCTTCTCTTGGTGTAGCAAAACTTGCTCCAGGATCATTTGGACCGCTTGCTCCCAATCCGCAAAAGTTGTTTTGATTAGGTTGTACAACTCCAGTAAATCGGAAATGATCTGTTAAACGATTTAAATAACTTTCACAAGGTTTAAAACGAAATCCCTTCTCTGTTCGTAATAAGACATATGCCCCTAATTCTCACCTAAACGATTTATTATCATAACATTATTTGTTAGTTTGATTGTTTTTTATTGAATTAAACTAATCATACTTTGTTTCCTTTTTACCCAATCAGATATGTTATTGAGGACATAATCTATTGGTATAGTGATAAAGGAGATGATACATGTGTCAATTTTTGGAAAGCCATATAAAGGATGCTGTCCAATTTATCCGATTCGAAAACAGCCACAGAAAAAATGCATCTGTCCTCCTGGACCACGGGGCCCAGCCGGACCAGCCGGTCCAGAGGGCCCAGCCGGAGCAACCGGTCCAGAGGGCCCAGCCGGAGCAACCGGTCCAGAGGGCCCAGCCGGAGCAACCGGTCCAGAGGGCCCAGCCGGA
>NZ_JAQQWT010000034.1:0-19727 GCF_028610705.1 Halalkalibacter alkalisediminis | reverse complement strand
CCGGTCCAGAGGGCCCAGCCGGAGCAACCGGTCCAGAGGGCCCAGCCGGAGCAACCGGTCCAGAGGGCCCAGCCGGACCAGCCGGTCCAGAGGGCCCAGCCGGAGCAACTGGTCCAGAGGGCCCAGCCGGACCAGCCGGTCCGGCAGGAGGAGTATTAGCCTTTGCAGATTTTTATGCATTGATGCCTCCTGATAATGCAGCAACAGTTGCTCCCGGTACAGACGTAAGTTTTCCGCAAGACGGACCTATTAGTGGGACTGATATAACCCGTACTGGTCCCAGTACATTTAACTTGTCTGAAATTGGCACTTATCAGGTCTTGTTTCAGGTGAGTGTGAGCGAAGCGGGCCAACTGATTTTAACTCTCGATGGAGCTGACCTAGACTATACGGTGGTTGGGCGAGCAACCGGTACTTCTCAGATAGTAGGAATGGCTCTTGTGACAACGACAAGCATCAATTCAATACTCACTGTACGTAATCCTGCTGGCAATGCCGCAGCACTAACCATCACTCCTCTCGCTGGAGGCACAAGGCCTGTTTCAGCACACCTTGTTATCACGCGACTCCAATAGAGTGGGAAAATAGAATGGTCTATACCAAACTATGCGGTAGGCTGGTCTGCTAGGTAGCTTTCGAGCCTCCTAACAACTCATTACTGAGTATAAGAAATCATGCCTTAGGTTTCCGCCGGTTGGGCCAATCGGTCATTTGTAGGCAACAAGTTGTAATATTTTGTCATAAAAAAACTGCACCTCGATTGTTAATCGGTGTCTAACAATCGAGGTGCAGTTCAAATGATATTGACTCTTTTAATAGTTAACTCAAATGTTTCGTTTGTTCTCCTTTAATAATATGGTGAGCTCACCATTAACGACATACTCATGCAACAATTTTGATTCAGCAAAATGTGAACGTGAAACTAATATCCGAACGGTTAGGTCATGTAGAAATTGGAACGACACTTGATACGTATAGTCACGTCCTACCAAACATGTAGAAAATCGTATCAGATGAATTGGATAAAATCATTCAAATGTGAACAATTAAGTGACTGCAAGAAGGCAGGGAGTGTTAAGCCCTGATATACAAGGGCTAATCAATCCAATACCCATACATACCGGAAGAAGGAATGGTGGAGGAGTGGGAGTTAAAAATTCATCAGTCTTCCCATGCGCGTTACTTTGAAGATTTCCTAAAATTTGTTGAGTACCACCAATCAGTACCAGAGATTGTCAAAACTCAAGTTGTTCAAATGGCTCAACAGCATATTGCTGAAACGTATCAAGATTTGAAAGTCCAGAACGTCAGCAAGAAAAAGAATATATTGAAGCTTGGTCAAATACTCCTGTACGAGAAATCCAGGAGAAGTGGACAACAGAGCAAGTTGTGGAAGCATCAACCCCTATTATTGAGCATCAGCCGGAGATTCCGTTGAAGCTGAAATTAGATACCGGTCCTCCTTGACTTAAAAACAAAATAAAAATAAGAAGCCATAGCATAGGGCTACTCCATTATTTCTTTCTAATCTTTATAAAAAGAAACATTTGTCCAATCTAAATTCACTGTTTTCCATACCATGGAGGTAATGTTATTTTAATAGAATGGTGGATCAGACCCAGGAGCTCAAAGTATGCATTTCAATGGAGAAAAATTGGTATTTAGATATCGACAGGTGAAGAAAGAGGAAATACACAAAAAGAGCACCCAATGTGCTCTTTTATGTATTTTCAATGATCTCTGTTATGATGACCAGTAATAACTAAAATGTTGTTTTCGAGTGAACCAATAGCCCATTAAAAAGAATAAAAAATAAATAGGAAATGAGAAAAAACTATTCCAGTGGAGCGCTTTGTATAAACCTATGTATTTAAATAATGGTTCACCAATCAACGCTGCGAGTACTGCGAAAATGAATCCTTTAATATAAGGTGATGAATTAGGCTTATATTCAATAAATATCATGAATATAACCGGCATTAGAGTCCAATCCCAAGGCTCATAGGCTGGTATCCATGGAATGATCTCATAGTAATAAATCCATAAACCTAATTGTACTCCTAAAAAATCAAAAAACGACGATATAAGCATAATAGTAAAACCGGCATAAAGTAAACGATCTCTACTTTCTTTCTTGCTGAAACAAAGCCATATGATCCAAGGAATAACACTTAGTGTGATACCCAGCCACCACAGCGGGGTGAAAATAACATGTTCAAGCCATATTTTTATCATTTCAGTCTGAGTTTCAGCAGCTAACTTATACAATTCATTTGTTTTCTCTATATATTGTTGATTCATACATGAATAATTTCCCCTTTACTTTTTTTACTATTTTTCCAAATGATCTTCCGAATATTCTTCTTTCTTCCTTAGAGAAAGGATCCAAAGATAAACTATTATCCTTCCTTTCATTAAATCAATTTAAAAAATTTGTTACTCCGTATAAGTGAAAAATAAGGAAAATCTATTTATCAAAAGCCCTTATTTATAGAAAAAACTGATTGATAGGGGATAAGCCAAGTCATTAAAATAAGACAAACATAATCTAGTAATAGGGAGGTGGTTAACATGTTAAGTAAAAAAGAAAAATTAAGTATGATCTTAGAGGCATTTGGTAATTTACCAATTCCTGGAGTTTACCAAGCCGAAGAACAAGCGGCAGGCAGCTGCTCGAATTTTTGTAGCAATGTCTGCCGTACACTGTATCCGCTGCAGTTTAATCAATGTTTTAACGACTGCATGGCCTGTCAGCAAAGTACAATCTTTGAAACGGACGAGTCTTTACTAGATGAAGATGAAAGATAATAAAATCAAAAAAAGTTCGAAGCCATTACGGCTTCGAACTTTTTGAATGAAACATATATTTTAAATCTTTACATCGATTCTTTCATTTTTAAAATAGATTTTTTAGGAATCTCTTTTTAAAAAAACATAATTTATGAAACATATTAGTCTACTTAATGGCTACGACCTTACCATCAAACGTTTTTAGCGTAAATCCTTTAAACTTTTCATTATATGTTTTTCTGAAATCACGGAGGACACTAATTGCAACTGCTTCTCCAAGCTTTAAACCCTCGTTTCCGTCAGAGCGCCAATGTACACCGGCCATATCTCGGCCTAAAGCAATATTTGAAGCTAATTTATTTAATTCGTTTCCTATTGTTAATTTTGAGTTTGAATACGGAACTAACGAAAGTCCATCATCGCTTGCAGTGACTGGATTAGGAATAATGAAAGATTCATTAAAAAAGGCTTTAAGAATGGTAACACCGGATCCGGCTATACAAGCGTGGCCTGCAGGATAAGCAGGGTGAGTCGGGCAGCCTTCCGGGTAAGACATCGGGAGCAGATATGTTCCAAATTGTTTGAACACTTTAGAAAGACCCTGAGAGTCAAGAAGCTCAGAGTGAATAGGGTAATTTGCGGCTCCAGTTGCATGATTATGAACTCTACCCCCGAATTCTTCTGGGCGAAGCCTGCGATGGACTAAGAATTTTTGATACCAGGCAGCTTGTAACGCGACACGTGAAACTTTCGCTACCAAATCTAAAACATGCGCTGCTCCAAACGTCACAAAGCCTCCTTGACTAGAGGATGCTAAATAAGGGATGTTTGGACTTAATGCATCTCTCCCAAAATCATTTAGGATTAAGCAAGCAGAAAGCGGTCCCTGGTAGGTAAAGTCATAATGAACATACTCTCCTAAATCACGGCCGTTACGAATATAGCGAGCTGTTGAATCTAAAAGTGGAGCGGAAGATTTTAAACCATTTTGGATGTTCAACCATTCACCATAGGAGGTCATGTGGTCAGCACCCGCTTTAGTCGTGCGATAACGTTGTGAAATGGTGGTTGCACCAAACGGAATATCTTTCCACAAGAATTGGGAAATATAGGGACCCTCAAGATCACCAGGAGTTTCACCGCGAAACAAAGTACCGGTTGTAACAACTTCATTAACTTTTGGTCCACGAAAATCAGAAAAGGATGACAGTTCTTTTGCAGCTTCAATGGTGAGAGGGTTACGATCGTATTCATTAAAGTGAACGTCACGAGCTAATGCTCTCCAGTACAGTTCAGCCATTTCGCCTGCTTGCCAGGCACTATTAAAGGCGGGCGGCGCAGGCAGAACCGTTTGGTGACAGTCGGATCCAATGAGATCATAGACAAAAGCCGCCTGCGGGTTGGCCAGCTTGACATCTCCTCCAAGAGGGATCGCTTCAAAATGATCGGGAACTCCTGTCTTTAATGCTTTAATAAAAGTTTTATAGGCTTGAAGATTAACTTCACCAACCGTATTATGCGGCAAACCCTTAGAAAAACTCGCGATTTTATTCGAAAAAAAGCGTTCGTCGCCATTACATGTATGATTGACAAGGGGAAGTTTCGTGTAAGCTTGTGCCCTTCTTTTACGAAGGTCATATGCTTTTTTTCTCCGCTTTTCTGTACTCAGCGGTCCGAGAGCACTTTTTTTATTGTTATTACCCATGTTATCAACCCATTTCGCAAGTTATTAAAAACTCTCGTAAAAAATATCCTCTTATTTATATGCTCTAATCATCGGAGTGAGACCAAAGGTGGAAAGTTCCTTAAACGACTCTTAAAAGCCGAGAATCATTTAATGTCATTACAGTCTGAGTGATGAAATTTCAGGGTTTAATCAGAAGCCAGCTTAATGTAAGGTTCTAAAATAAAACATTCATCGTATCATAAATTACGAGCGTTTCTATATACAAAATATCAGTAGGATATGAGGGATTTCTAATAGCTGAAAGGAAGGTATGTACATGCTTGAGCTTAATTGGATTAACTTGGTAGTCTTAATACTAGCTTCTTATAGACTAACTCGTTTAATTGTGTTTGATGAAATTACGTCCTTTATTCGTAAACCATTTATTACGGTCACTTATGAAGAAAATGAAGCAGGACAGCTAGTCGAAAGTATTGAGTTTAAAGGAAAGGGTTTACGGTATTGGATAGGAGTTCTGCTAAGTTGTCATTGGTGTGTAGGGATTTGGTCTGCCTTTTGTATGGTTATCATTTATCAATTTATTCCTGCCCTTCATCTTATTTTAGTTGTTCTCGCTGTTGCTGGTGCAGCCGCCTTTCTTCAATCGCGAACAGAGTATTAGCAACAATCGCATAAGGGAGAAAGTGGTTAAAAATGTATTTTTTTTTAATGTCTAAACAAACGAAGCATACATTGAATATGATATCGAGAAGGATGTGTTAATTATAATCAACAAGATAGGGGGAGATTAATTGAAAGAACATCAACCTATTATCGTTAATAGGCCTGTAAAAAAGGCATCTAAAGCAAGTAAAGTGTTGCCAGGCAACCAAACGGTTACGAATTCTCAATTAGGTCAAAAAGTAAAAAGAGGAGGCTGCTGTTTACGCGGCAAGGTATAAAGTATACTTGTCATTTGAGAAGAAATTATGGCTAGAGGTGGACCTTGATTCAATGGATATTAGGCAAATAAGAATTTAGGTCTATTCCCTTCTAGCACGATGTTTTGCTAGTATTCTATTTTAAAAAATGGGACAAGAGAGTGAGGATCCTAATTGTATTCTTTAAACGAGGTAGTTATAGTTTAAAAGAAACGTATGTATAATTTAAAAAAGGTAATGCATGAAGGTACGGGATAACGTCTGAAGACATAGCTATAGGAGACTATGAACTGAAAAGCATTGGATTAGAGGGAAGTATGGATGATGCGCGGGCATTGATTACATGCAAAAGGTTGATTAAGAAATCAACCTTGATAACATGTAATGCATACCCGCCTCTTTATGGAAAGCTATATTAATTAAACAAAATCATTAAAATTCCTAAGAGTACATTTTATGTGGTCCATTCTGTATCATCTTGGTTTGAAATCAATTCTTCAGTTTGAGTGTTGTTTTGTATTTCTTCAATCTCCTGAGTTAATTCATTTAATTTGTTCTCAAGTTCATGAATGATAATAAATTTAGAATCTAACTGTTCTTCATATTCAAAGGATTGATCTAAAAGCTCTTTAAATTGATACTCCAGTTGTTTTAGAATATCCAGTTCGTTAATAGTAGTTATATCATCCGCTTGCTGACCTTCACTAGAGAGGTTTGAAGGATGATTAAAATGTGAATC
The DNA here is from genome assembly GCF_028610705.1 of Halalkalibacter alkalisediminis. Classification (GTDB taxonomy): domain Bacteria; phylum Bacillota; class Bacilli; order Bacillales; family Bacillaceae_D; genus Halalkalibacter; species Halalkalibacter alkalisediminis. The sequence goes on along the minus strand of NZ_JAQQWT010000034.1, from coordinate 13,591 downwards.
ATTAAATTTTATATACATTTCATTTAAATGATGTTGCGAATTTTGCATTTCTTGTTTTAACAAATCATGTGCTTCTTGAAGCGAAGAATAATCTTCACTAGCTTTCTGTAAAGCTGTTATTTGCTCAGTTAATTGTTTATTATGATTTTTATTTTCTAAAAGCTCTTCCTTAAGTTGACTAGTCATCGTTTTTAAATCACTGTTTTCTTGATTCAAAGCTGAAATATCCTTTTCATATTGTTGATGATTTTTTAAAGCATTTTCTAATTTTACATGAGTTTCTTGCAGTTTGATCTCTGTTTCGTTCGTGTCAATTTTTTGTGAGTCCTCCATTTGTATGATTTTAGTTTTTAAATGGTTGATTTCTTCCTGTAAATCATGATTATGCTTCTTGAAATTAGATTTATCTTTGTTAGAATCATGAAGTTCATTTTGCAGGCTTTGAATTTTCTGGGTGAATTTTACATGTTTTTGCTCCTCAGACTTTCGTTCATCATTTAGCTTTTGAAGATTAGAAGTTAATGCTTCATTATTCTCTTTTAAACCATTTATGGTTTGTTCGAGCTTCGCAATCTTATGTTGGTTAATTTCCTTCTCTTTGGCTAAAGCAGCATCAATCTTTAATCCTAAATCTTTTTCATAAGTTTCTTTTTCTTTTTTTAGCCTTTCAATCTCTTCTTGTTTTTGAGAAAGTCTAGAATGGAAAGAGCTTTCTTGCTCGGTGAAGGTTACAACTTGATTTTTAAATTCCTCAAGGCTATTTTCAAACTCTTCACTAGCAGCTTTTAACTGTAAGGATATTGCCTTTTTTTCCTCCATTAATTGAAGATTTTCTTCTTTTAGCTTCTTTAACTGGGAGTAGTGATAATCATTCTCATAGTCTTTAACTTTCGCTTGATACTTTGCGAGTTCGGCTTTAAAATAAATAATTTTTTGTTGAAGTTGAATCGTATCGTTCATCTTAACATTAGTTGAATACAAAATAGTAACCTCCCGTGAATTCATTGTATTTCAATACAAACCTAAGCTGGAATGTACAATATTTATATGATGAATAGTTTGATAGGTTACATGTCTAAATGGTTATTTTCTTATTTTGAGTGAGAAAGATAGCTACGTTTTTTCTTTTAGTTGACTTATAATATCTTCAAAACTTTTTTTGTTGTTATGGAGTACAGAATTTATTTCTTCAACAATCTCCTCAGGAATTAGATTATTATTATTGCTTGCTGTTTCATTAGTCTTCTTAGTATTCATTTGCATTAATAAGTAAACAAGCAATATGTTTATAGTGTTGCTTTCTAAATAAATAAAACTTCTATTCTTATCTTCTTTATTTCCTTTTAACTGTTCAAGCTGCTCACTCAAAAAGTGATGGGTTAATTGCTTAAACAACAGTTCTTGTTGTTCTTTATTATTCAAATTAAAACACCTCACTTTATGTTCCATTTACGTAAATTTGATTGACTGCAGGAATCCCTTCCTGAAATTCATCACAATAGGTAAATCCCATTATGCTGCCTGAGTAGGATTCATTTGGAAGCCATTTCACTTGGAAGTTTGGAAACGAAAGGATCTGGGACGGAACAACTGATTGCTCCTTAAATGGTCTGAGCCAAAATTCTTGTTTATCCGATTGTTCATTTAATCGTTCCCAAGCATCTGGTTTTTTCATTGTAAGATTTGTTTTTTTGTTTAAATACTTTCCTGTAAAGCTAAATGGAGAATCAGGAGAAAGTTTTATACAAATATATGGATTAGTAAGTAATTTATTCCCTAAGTTATGAATATGATAAGTACCAATAATCAAGCTTTCCTTATCTTTGTCGTGCGAGATATTAAAAGAATATGAAAAATAGCTGATTACATTTAGTTTCTGTTTTTCTTTCATATTTGAAACTAAGTCCTTTATTTCAGATAAGTAAGAAGTTGTTTCATTGTTTAGTTGTGTAATCTTTTGCTTGAGTTCAGCATAATGATTTTTATTCATTGATTTCACCTCTTAAAAAATAAAATGAGAGGAGTTATTCTCCTCTCATTATCTGTATGCTTTTTTATAGATCATCATCACTGTTATTTGGGAAAAGTACTGGGCATTGTGGCGGCATTGCAGGTGTAGGGCACACCGGTATGAAATCTAAGATATCTCTAGGCTGACAGAAATCTGCAACTAACTCAAGAGTAACTGGAAATGTTGATTGGATGCTTTGACATAAACGGACAGTAATACCTAGTTCCATAACGGCTCCTGGCGTAACATCTTCACAATTAAACAAACATACAAAACAATCAACATCAGTATAATCCACTGTAACCGTTGTGCCTTCAGGTGCACATAAAACGACTTGTTCACAACGTGTGAATGGGAATGTGCCAGCTTCGACTGTTTGACCTGTTGTTGTGACTACAAAAACGGTAACCTCAAATGTTTTTTGGATCGTCACTGTTTGAAGTGTGATTTGAGTGCCATTTATGACAAATTCTCGATCTACACGGTTTAGAATTTCAGAATCACCAGGTTCAACCTCACATGTAACTGAATCAATATCATCACACAATAATTGTACGCCATTAACAACTGGCAAATCGACATCATCCAAGGTTAAATCAAATGTTGCCTCATTAATAATCCAATCGTATACTTTCTCCGTATTAATACAAAGGAGCTCTTGGCCCCCCTTTAAATTTTTCGCTTGCATATTGCAAAACACCTCCGAATAAGATTAATTTCTTTTCACTTGTAGCATATGATATTTAATAAAGATGGTTACATGTTTAGTAGATTATTTTAAAAACCTGTCGTTCGCCTAACAATCGGACGTATGCACTTCCTTCATTCAATAAGGATACAAATCAAATGTTAAGAAATGTCTTTTATGGAATAACAATCACACTATACGGTAAGTAGGACGGATAAATTTTAAGAGAGGAATCTCTACAACCATAATGAGGATACTTCTTTAGAAAAGTTTGAAAGCTTATAAGCAACAAGAAGTTACTGATGTAGGCCAATAATACATCGAGAGAAAAAAACAACAAACGATAGAAATGTTTCTTTTGTCTTAATTCAAGCTTGTTCATTTGTCACGTATAACATGTTAAAAAATATTATGCTTTAGAAGGGTGATGAGTAATGGAACAGTATAAGTTCAACAACACTCAAGATATCGAAACATTAAGACAAAAATTAGGAATTTATAAACAAACCTTAGAAGGATTAAAAGCTGGGAACTTAATTGAAGACTATTTTCTAACTAAACATGAGTGTTATGAAATAAAAAAACAAGTTTCTAATTTAGAAGGAGAAATTAATAAGATGAAGGAAAATCAAGACATGCAAATAAATAGGTATACAAAGGTTGAAAATATTTCTGAACAGATTGAAACTGTTACTGATTCAATTCGGCTCTTAAAACAAGATGTTGCTTTATTAATGGGGAAAGTGAACAACTCAAATTTTAATGACCTTCTTAATAAAATAGATAAATTGATTGACATTCAATATACCTCAATCTCTTCAATACAAGAAGGGAACATGGAAATAAAGGGTCTTAAGGAAGAAATTACTCAATTGAAAAAGCAAGGTGAAACTGAAAAACAATCTATAACTACTAATCCAGCCCAAAAACCTCAACCGTCAAATTACAGGCAACTACAAAACATCCTACAATCTTCAAAGAATATTCAAGCTTATTCAGATGAGGAAAAAGGGAATATGCCAATGCGTCAAGATTATAGTCAAAGGTCAAAACCGTTAAAACAACACTTTCAGCAAGGAATCCCCACTGAAGGTAGGAAAGTAAAAAGGACTCCATTAAATAGAAATGGCCCTCAACAGCACCAAGATTTACAAAAGATGAATACTTCAATAAACAAAACGAAAAAAAATGTTAACAGACCTTCATTTTCGTTTAATGAACAAAACCATAAATCGGCACCAAAATCTGTGTTTAAAGCAGAGGTACAAAATAATTCTCAACTGAAACGTGACCTAAATACTTCAAGTCTAAACAAAAGTAGTACACCTTTTGAAACGGAAAAACAGACAAATGAAGAAATCCTAAAAGTTGAATCTGAAAAAAAGAGTGTTTATCCTGAGATACAGCAGAAAAGGAATGGAAAATCAGGTGGGAATATGGGTGATACACCTTCTAAACCACCTTTAGAATAGGAGTGAGCAATTAAAGGTATTGAAACACCATCACTTTGATTATTCGTTCAAAGGAGTATGGGCTATGGAAATTGATAAGATAATCATTCCGAGTAGTTGTTATAATGAAATAGTTGAACATGGTAAGTCTAACCTTCCTTATGAAGTATGTGGGTTGCTTTCGGGTAACAATAATAAAGTTCAGTCAGTTTGGAAATTGAAAAATGAAATCAAGTCAGATAGACGTTTTTTTGTTGGGAAGAAGATAATTGAGGAAACTTTACTTCAAATGGCTAAGCATAAAGAGAAGGTAATAGCTATATATCATTCTCATCCAACTACAGCAGCTATACCCTCAAGTTATGATATTGCTAATCACTTAAATCTTGATGTGATCATGATTATTATTTCATATAAAACAAACAATCCAAAAGTAAAGTGTTACCGTGTCCAAACTGGAACGTATAAAACATTTCCTTTTTCAATAGAACCAACATCTTAGTCTAACCTTTTTTAGGAAAGTGCATAGAATGAAATTATAAAAAAAGGAGATGTTGGCTATGAAGAAAAAAAGAGAAATTAAGCAAAGAAATTTTATTAAACCTGTAAAAGCAAATAAGAATCCTATTGTTATAGAAACAACTTCTAAAAAAAGGAGAGTAGTTAAAAAAGGAGGATGCTGTGGTCGTCGTACTAGTTAAGTTCAATGAACTATGGCTGGAAAACTTCACGTAAAGATAATTAGAAGAGTTCTTATACAAAATTATTACCAAGAACCTATATTGTATTTCTTTAGAAGTATCAAGATTAATTGAGTTATCTTGATACTTCTGTTTATGCATGCTCATTCTAAATAAGGGTATGGAATTGTACCCTAAATATACTTATCTATGAGTTCCTTGACCCTTACAATTTGATTTATTTATAAGATAATACCAGTTGGGTTCAGCCACTTTTATCAACGCCTCAAAAAGTTCACTCTATACCTTATGATGCGGTTTAGATATAGAATACCTCAGGGGTGTACTAAAAAGCAGTTCACGGAATATTGTTAGAAAATGGTAGGTTCTTTGCTAGACCTATATTTAAACGATATCCAAATCCGAAGGGAACTCTATAAGATGGAACGGTTGAATACATATTTGCATATAAAAAGGAGAGGTTGCGGAATAGGGATAGATATTAGACGATGGAAGAAGGTGCTCAGAATAATGAAAGGAGTTATTTTAGCGGGAGGGACAGGAAGCAGGTTATCACCGCTAACAAGAATTATTAATAAACATTTTCTACCGGTTGGGCCATATCCGATGATTTTCTGGCCAATTATAAAATTAAAAGAAGCTGGTATTAAACAGATATTAATTGTTACAAATCGAGAAAGTTTATCTTCGTTTGTTCAACTTTTAGGTGAAGGTGAAGAACTAGGTGTTCACCTTCAATATAAGGTTCAACAAAATGCTAGTGGAATTGCAGATGGAATATCATTAGCAAAAAATTTTGTAGGAGAAGATAAGTTCATCGTTCTTTTAGGAGACAATATTTTTGAAGCGGCATTAATCCCGTATATTCAATCGTTTAAACAACAAACAAATGGAGCCAAAGTTTTGCTTAAAGAAGTAAGGGACCCCAATCGATATGGCATTGCTGAAATCAATAATAAAAAGCAAATCATTACCTCGATTCAAGAAAAACCAAAAAAACCATTAACTAATTTTTGTGTTGTCGGTATTTATATGTACGATCAATACGCATTTCAATATATTGAGCGTATATCACCGTCAGAACGAGGGGAATTAGAAGTGACGGATCTTAATAATGTGTATATAAAACAACAACAGTTGTCATATGAAATATTAAATGGATGGTGGATTGACGCTGGTACCCACGAATCATTGTATGAAGCAAATTCCCTTATATACCAAAAGGAGAGAAAGGGGCATGATATATGAGTTTGGATCTCCTTATTACCGGTGGAGCAGGCTTTATCGGTTCCAATTTTATCCGTTATCTATTGAAACATACGACTAATCGTATTACTAATATTGACGCCTTAACATATGCAGGAAATCCAGATAATATAAAAAATTTTACAACAAGTGAAAATTACCGTTTTTTTAAGATTGATATTTCACAAACAGAAGAACTAAATCAAGTTTTTGATCGGTCATATGACGTAATTATTCACTTTGCTGCAGAGTCACATGTGGATCGAAGCATTAAGAATGCAAAAGCTTTTATAGAAACTAATATCAATGGTACGCATGCTTTACTTGGAAAGGTTCTTGAAGGAAAAGTGCGAAAGATGGTTCAAATTTCTACAGATGAAGTGTACGGATCTCTTAAAAAAATGGATGCAGCTTTTACTGAATACCATTGCCTTTCCCCAAACAATCCGTACTCAGCAAGTAAAGCTGGTGCCGATTTACTTGTTCGTTCCTTTTTTCAGACCTATAAGCTCCCCATAATTATTACACGTTGTTCAAATAATTATGGACCATATCAACATCCAGAAAAATTCATTCCAAAAATCATTTATCATGCTTTAACTAATAAAAAAATACCATTATACGGTGATGGATTAAACATTCGTGATTGGTTGCATGTAGAAGACCATTGTAGAGCTATTTACATGGTCGTGAAGCACGGGCAGGCTGGAGAAGTTTATAATATTGGCGGTAACAATGAAATGACAAACATAGATGTCATTCGTACGATCTTACATGATTTAGGGAAAGGGGAAAATCTAATTTCGTATGTTCCCGATCGAAAGGGGCATGATCGTCGTTATGCAATAGATTCAACAAAAATAAAAAAAGAGCTTGGTTGGCAACCAGCTACTTCATTTAGTGAAGGCATGAAGCAGACAATTGACTGGTATATCAAAAACGAAAAGTGGATTGAGTCTGCTCTACGCAGGAGTGATCTCTTATGAAGTGCTTAATTACCGGTGGGAACGGACAGCTTGGAAGAGCATTATTTGAAACAATGAAAACATCCAATGAAGTAATACTATTACCGAAAGAAAAGCTTGATATTACAAATGAACAAACAGTAGAAAATGTCTTTAAAAGATATTGTCCTGAATTTGTCTTTCATACAGCTGCGTATACAGCGGTTGATCAATGTGAAAAAGATCAAGTAAAAGCATTTCAAGTTAATTCAATAGGAGCATTAAATATTGCAAAAGTATGTAAAAAAATTGGATCAACAATGATTTATATCAGCTCTGACTATGTGTTTGACGGTAAGAACACGATTCCTTATTTAGAGACAGACATTCCAAATCCTCAAAGTATTTATGGAACTAGTAAATGGCTTGGAGAGGAGCTTGTGTTAAAAACTATCTCAGAAAGTTATATTGTGAGAACTTCGTGGTTATACGGTCATGGTGGTAAGAACTTTGTAAATACAATGGCGAGATTTGCTGTATCTCAAAAAGAAGTCAAAGTCGTATCTGATCAAATTGGTTCACCGACTTATGTGAATGACTTAGTAAATGTGCTTTTACAGCTAATCGACAAACCATATGGAATCTATCATGTTAGTAATGATGGCCAATGTAGCTGGTATCAGTTTGCCAAAGTTATTTATGAATATGTTGGAACAGACCCCAATCTAGTGCAACCAATAACAACAAAGGAATACGGTGCAGCTGCAAAAAGACCAGCATTTTCTTTGTTGAATCTAAATAAATTAGAATCCAATGATGTATTAAAACCACGCAATTGGAAGGCTGCATTAGAAGAGTATTTTGTGAAGGAGAGATTACATGATTGAAGGAGTAAAAGTGAAACAAATAACGAAGCACTGTGATGATCGTGGTTTTTTTGCAGAGCTTGTACGTGAAGATGAAAATATATTAGAGAGATTCGGTCAAGCTTCAATGTCAATGAGTTATCCTGGTGTTATTAAGGCTTTTCATTATCATGAAAAACAAGACGATTTATGGTTTTTTCCTTCAGGGAATGCACAAGTAGTACTTTACGATTTAAGAGAGGATTCGAAAACAAAGGGAGAGACGGATGTATATTATATGGGCGAAGAAAACCAGATTCTTTTATTAATTCCAAAAGGAGTTGCGCATGGTTATCGAGTTCTTGGTGAACAGCCTGCTACCATTATTTATTTTACAACGCAATCATATAAAGCTGCCGATCCAGATGAGAAAAGGTTAGCATGGGATGATCCAGTGATAGGGTTTGATTGGAAGACGAAAAAGAGATAGAGGTGTAAATAACAGTCTCAAACTCGAAAAGAAGGTGTTTACATGAACCCAAAAGTTTCAGTTATTCTAACTAGCTACAATAAACCACAGACAGTAGGGAAAGCGATCGATAGCGTTTTAAGGCAAACGATGCAAGAATGGGAATTATTTATTATGGATGATGCTTCTAATGAGGAAACAGCTAAGGTTATAAATAAGTATTTAAATGATAAACGAATTCACTACTGTAATAGTTACGTTGATGATCAAGATCGCTATAAAAAAACAAGGTATGCTGCATTAATCAATCAAGCAATTCCGCTAACAACAGGGAAATATCTTTCGTATCTGACAGATGATACAGAATATTTACCGACTAGATTAAAAGAAATGACTAACTTTTTAGATAGATATTCTAATATAGATATTGTCTACTCAGGCCAAATGATTCAGCATGTAGATAATGAGTTGAAATTAGTATCTATGAAAACAAGAAAAACAAAAGGTGTATTAAAAAGGGCTGCAAACCGTGTTGACCATTGTTCTGTGTTGCATTCAAGAACCATTGCGGAAAAAGTTTTTCGAAAGTATAGAAGTTATTGGGATGATAATCCTAAGTACTGGCATAATGGTGATGCAGCTTTTTGGTCACGGTTAAACGAGTTTGAACCTTTTTATCCTATTCATAAAGTATTAGATATTAGTTATAAAACACCTTCTTCTTTTCAAAAGTTAAATGCTTTTTTACCCCCAAAAATACCAGATGGAATCTTAGTAAAAGGTTTAGGATCAGAGGTTTATTTAATAGATCAACAGAAACGAAGACAAATTAAAGATGAAATGTTTGATCGGCTAAAATATAATCATCAAAAAATTGTTGCTGTACCAGATCCAGTTCTATTTAAGTATCCTTGTGGTGATCCTATTGATGAATCTATTTTTAGAAACCAGACTATCCCTAATCAAAGGCTCATAAAAGCAGAGGAACGTGCAGACCTTTTTTATTTACAAGGCAATCAAAAACGAAAAATATTGGATCAAAAAGCCATAAGGCGGTTTCATTTTAAGCTTGAAGAGTTAGTACATGTAAATCAGGAAGACATAGAAAATATAGCAGATGGACCACACATCCATTCGACCTTTTCTCCCAAATTTATTTTGCCTGACGGTGTTATTTATTTGGAGGGTTCAGATTATTTTTTAAGCTATAAAAATATTCTCCATCTCATTCACATTCAGGTACTAAAAAAATTACAGTTTTCAGAGGCTGAGTTTGTACGGATGACTAAAGAAGAGCGACTACTCTTTGAGGAAGGAGAATCTCTGTTATTTGAGATATTTAGAAAATGAATAAACGAAATGGGTTGTCTCCATTTCGTTTATTCTGTATATTTCAGGGTTTTAGCAATTGGGAAAGGAGACTATTTTTGAATGATTAATCGCCATGGTATCAGCTGTAATAGTTTTTCAGTTTCCCCAACTAATCGGAGGGTGTGTTATTCTATTCAGCATCTTTTTCCTCCCACGGCTTTTTATTCCGTCTCATTTTTGCTTGAATCCCTTTTGAGTGTATTCTATGTTCATCCGTAATAAAATTCAAAGGGTGAAAGTACCAAAACTTTACCAATTTTCTGAAGAACATAGCGTCTGCATTTCTCCAAAAAGATGGATCATCGTCCCAAACTTTCACTTGATTAAGACAACTTCGACGATGCATAAAAGAATTATGATCGACCCGAGACATTGGGTGTTTAGTTACCCCAACAAGAGGACGTAGACGTTTTCTTCTAATTTTACCATTTTGGATATGAACGACACATTGTCTACCGTATAAAACATAAATATGAGGGTTTCTTTCAAATATTTTCACCATTTTTTCGAACCTTTGTGGATAATAGATATCATCATCAGTCAAATACGTAACGAGATCACCGCTTATATGTGATAATGCAAGATTGATACATGTTGAATAGCGAACTGTCTTATGTCTATCCTTATCCTTAACATTTGATTCAATGAGCTTTAATCTTGAGTCTTTGTTAATAAGCTTTTTAAGAACTCGTTTCGTTAATTCATTAGAATTATCATCGACAATGATCAATTCCCAATTTGAATAAGTCTGTCTTTGTACACTTGCAATCGCCTCGCGCACCCCTTTTGGCCGATTATAGCTTGTGAGAATACAGCTTACTTTCAATCTAATATCACCTCTATTTCTTTAGCCACTTTTTTGATAAAAACATATTAATCAATTTAGAATATGATATGTCTGCTTATGGAACAAGGTTTGTGTTCCTAGTTATTTTTTCTGATAAATATTAGAAATATGATTAAAAGTGTTATAGCCCTTATTTATAGTATCAGGATAATGTCTAAGTTTTGTTAAATGTATTAAAAGTCTAATCTGAGAGGGGCTGAATATATTTAAGTACAGTCATTTAAAGTTGTGTTCTTATTCAAGTTAGAGAACTTCTATATGTACAGTAAAATATCTCAGGTTTAATTTATTAAAGGGGGGTATTATGAATATAAGTAAACAATTGAAATTAATTAATTATCAAGATATATGCGAAGTGAAAGATTTTAAACAATATGAGAAAGGAATATTACCAAAAAATCGTTTTAATATTGTTCAAAAGCCCGAAAAAACAAAAATAATTAACCCTATAATTCCTTCTCAGCAAGCTGTTCTAGAACAACAGATACCTCAAGATTGTACAAGTAAACAATTTTACCTTGCAAGTATAAAAGACGCATTATGTTTAAAGAATCAGACGATCGTTTACAAAAATCAATTCCTTTTACCGGATAGCTTTAGGCATTACGATCCCTATTCCTTTCATTTGTTCCTCAAATATAATCAAGCTACTAACCGGTTTTGTTTGAAAGAAAACCCGACAAAAGTTATTTGGCAAACGGGGGATATTATTTTTTTAAGTGGGGAAATTTCAGGAGCCTATGGTCATTTTCTATTAGAAGTAGTTTCGAGATTATGGATCACCCAATTTATTGATATTAGCAAATATAAATTTATTATGAATCCAAATGATACCAAACAATGGCAATTAGACATTTTAAAGGCAATCGGAATTAGACCAAACCAGATTATTCGTTTACATTATCCGGTTCGATGCGAACGACTTCATATTCCTGTTCAAGCCTTTGTTTTAAGAAAGTATACATCTACTCTTGCTAATGCTACTTGGGGAAAAATAGGTGATTATTACGATGAGGGAGTTGGTCCGAAAAAAATTTATGTTTCAAGATCTAAACTAAACAACAATAGACGGTGTTTAGTAAATGAACAAGAAGTTGAAAAGCTTTTTTCTTCTTATGGATTTACAATTATTCACCCACAGGAACTAAGTGTCAGTAAACAAATAAATATCTTTAGAAATGCCAACATTGTTGCTGGCTCTTCAGGATCGGCTATGTATAACTGCATATTTCAAAACAAACCAACAAAAAAACTAATCCTTACCCCCCGCCAATTTTTCAAAAAAAATGATATCCTAATTAACAGCCATAACAAAGGGCAATTAAATTATTTCATCGGTAAAACAATTGATACGAATATTCCTGCAAATCGCGCGGATTGGTTGGTAAATCTAGCTCAGCTCAAGAAATATTTAACTGAATATTTAAAAGGTGTACTATAGAGAAGGGAAATCTTTTAATATGAGGTATTTTTATTTTTATCAAAGTAAGCGTCAAATATTCCCCACCTTCTGACAAATGTCAAGCTTATGAGAAAATCTCCTTAAGATTAGAAACAGAAGGTTTTGCGATGACACATTCAGAGCGAAGAAACATGGTGACCATGAGCTACAGTATTGTGGAAACCGCCAAGGAAAATGGGTTAAATTCATTTAAGTATCTAATGTATCTTTTTGAGGAACTCCCTAATATCAACACAACAGACGGTAACGCACTAGACAAGCTACTCTCTTGGTCAGAGAGTCTTCCAAATCAGTGCCGCGTTATGAAAGATAACTAAATAATAAGGTAATCCCCATCTGAGTAACAGGTAGGGATTACTTGACTCTTACTTATCAAAGGAAATTATTGGATCAAATAGGGGAAAACTTTCTCTTTTCCTCCACTGATTAAAAAAGCACGAGAGTAATTAAAAAGACAAAATAATAATTATTGTATTTTATTGGTTGTTTGATTTAGAGAGGAAAGTATTTAACTCTTGTTTAGACTGTTGATCTAAATTAATAAGCTTTTGTTCTAAGAGTCTTTTGGCAAAAAGATATAATTCTATATCTAATTTATTTTGTTTCTCTAACTCAGTCAATGTAGTTTTTGAGATTTGATTTAATGAAGGTCTTGCTTTTGTAACATTTTCCTTTTCATAAGAGGTATTTTGCCATCCGAATTTATTCTTCATTAAAAAAAGAGACTCATTAAACATTTCTGTTATTCCTACTATAGAAAAATATTTTTGGATATTTTTTTTTGCAATTTCGAGATGTTGTCTTGTCAAAGGCCCCCTTGCTCCTGAAATATACCTAGTTTGTACATTCATAGATTCTGGCCTTCTCAAATATTGTTCTAAACTCAATTTCATTACTTCTTGATGTAATCTATGTCGCGTGCCTCTTCGAATAAAATAATATTCGGAAATTACTCGATCGATTGGGTTACGAAGCATTGTAATGTACGTACATGGCTTCGATAAATATTTATGGATCCCAAATGGGAAATGACCTTGAATGCAAGATACATTTTTTTTAGAAAGGGATCTAAGTCTTTCTTTTCTTTTCGATTCATCTAAATATACATTATACGACGAGTTATGATAGTTATTAGTTATTATTTTTCTTAATGTTGTCCCTGCCGTTTTAGGTGTATGAAGATGTATTAAAATTTTATTTCTCTGCACTATAATCACTTACCCTTCATTTAATTCTTATAAGTTAATAATAGTTATTTTTTAATATATGAAAAAGTGTAAATAAAGTTAATCAATGAATCTTAAATATGCGTATGTACGCCAAAAAAACTTTCCCTTTAATCTTTATACTCAGGAGATATGACTTAACATATATATTTGCAAATCAGCATATGTATATAGCGTTATAAAAAATTTAATTGAGTGGTTAAGGTGATAGATATGAAAAGAACTCTAATTGAATCAATTTCATAAAGCCTAATTCATGAATCGTACAAGAATCCAATTTTACATTTAACATTTTTAAAATTGGATTTAAGCCACGTGATTCAGCTCCTTG
>NZ_JAQQWT010000033.1 GCF_028610705.1 Halalkalibacter alkalisediminis | reverse complement strand
GTTTTTTTGTGCCTTGAAACCATAAATTACTCAAAACTACTTGACAAATTTGAAGAAACTTTATGCAAAGCTAATGACATTATATAATTTCATATAAATACTGTGATTATAATTTTCTGCCCAAGGTATATCATTCCATTGAGCAAGCCACAGTTGAAAATCCATTCTTAACTTCTGATCGATATCCTTTATCACAATCATCACCCACTTACAGCGTAGCACAATAAATAAATTTCATGTTGTGACTACAATTTTTTGAATTGCTTTCTTTCCTTGTTAAACCTGGGATTTAAACTATATTAATATTAAACTAAAGCTATACATAGAATCTAACACACTTTATACTTATAAAAAGTGCGGAAAATGACCATTTTAGTGCAACTTTATAGGAGGATGTTGTGAGACAAAAAAATAAACAAATAAAAGATTTACAAGAAGTAAAGACGAGTTGGGATGAAAAACTTGTAAAACAACTTATGAAGGAAATTCCTCTCAATCATGACAACATAAAAAAATAATGTTAAACGAGCACGGAATTTTGAACCGCAAAGTAATTAAACAAAAATATGGACGGTTACTTGAAAATAGTGATTTATTTGGCCTTCCTGTTTGGTCCATCATGACGGAAGAGACTTCACAAGAAGTAATGCCGATTGTTAAGGAGGATTTAGACAAGAATATACCACCCTACCGCATTTCTGACCTAGAAGAAATATTAAATTATATTTCAGATCAATCTGGAGGCATAACTTCTTTAAGCGATGGGGATAAGAAACATATCGAACTACTGGTGGACACATTTAAAAAGATATTGCATCGACACGAAAGATGGTCTAAGGAATGGCGAGTCCTCCTTTCACTGAATCAAGAACAAATAAAAGAACAGAATAATTATTATTGGATTTGCAACTTACTATTTACCTATAATAATGAGATCATATATCGCGGTACACTAAGATTTTATAAAAAATCCTTAACACATTTTTCTCATCTTCCTCCAGATACCAAAGATAGTTTTATAACCTCTTGGTTTTTCATAAAAAAGATGATCCCATCAGCGGATAAACCTCGATTAATTTTATCTATTGTAGATGACATCTCAACTGAAATTTTTACTTCTCAACAGCCTCATATCAGCATAAATACAGAAAATGATTCTGAAATGCTATTTAGTTGGAATTCAAGTTTTGAAAAAAAAGTGATTTCTATACCTGATCTTTCATCCAACTTTCGCGCTCGAATGAGGGACCTTAATGCAGTATCAAGTTTAAAAGTATTTAATATGAATGGATACTTCTACTCAAATGATCTTGACTGGACTAGATCTGAAGAAAATAATTCAAATGATGAACAAACTTTTAAAGGCACTCGAATTTACAATACATTTGATTACTTACTGAAGAATTGTTATATCAAAAACGGTGACTATATTTTATTCAAAAATGGAGAGGATCCTTCTTGTTATGAATTTGCGGAAATAATTATTCCCAAGAAGAAGGCAATGTTATTATGGAAAGGAGATATTTACCATTTTACGAACTTGACCAAAAAACTACTTAATAATCAATTTATAGAAACAACTCCAAATTATTGTGCAAAATTCTGGTACCTGCCTAATCGTCAGTATTCTTTATACGAATTAGCTAATTTCATAAAAATGTTTCACAAGTTCTAAGTACTCCGATTTTCACATCAAATTTTAAAAATTTTGAATTATACTATTGAACAAAAGCCATATCACAATTTAGTGATATGGCTTTTGTTCTTGTTTAATTCAACTTTCTGGAACCCTTATTGGCTTTATTTTCAAGTACGTACAGTGCTCCTAGTCGTTTTATCTTTCCTCCAGTGCGAAATGGTGGTGATTTTATAAGTGATTTCGCTTTTTTTAGAAAAAGGGAAATCACATTAGTGACATAAGACTTAAGTTTCAGCTCATTTCAATTTTTTGAAATTTTATTAGCTATTCCTCTTTAAATCACCGTTTCCCTCTAAATTCACTTCAAAAAATTGTATTCATGATCAAGCTCATTAAGAATAGGCAATGCTTTAACCAATATTAAAAAAGGAGGCTAAAAACCATGGATACTCAAAAATATGGAAATAAACAATCGAATGAAACAAGCCAAAGCTACGAAAAAAAAACAAAAGATTCTTTTCCGCAGAATGCTTCCGATCCATTTTTTATTTGTTGTTATTTTAATAACTATTAATGTCTTATATTAATAACTCAACTTTCGCACCTTGAAAATTGACCTTTGAGTAGGTCTATCAAAGCTTTAAGAACTAGTAATTATGTTACTTGACGAGTGCTTTTAAACAGAAAAAGCACCTGATTCTTTGGTATAGTGGAATTGACTAGAAACCATTACCACAAAGAAGAGGTGCCTTCTCTATGATAAAGGAAAAACACTCGAATGAGCAACTACCAAATGAACTTTCTGCAGTATTCTCTGAATTACAAATATCAAAATACCTTCGCCAAGCAGGTATTCGAAAAAACTTTGGGTTTTCATGCGCCTATTTGTTTCAGCTTGTTTTTAGTCTGATCTTTCATCAAAAAAATTGGTTTACCCTTGTCACTTCTAAAAAGAGCGAGCGTTATCCAGGCAAAGATACCGTCTATCGTTTTTTAAATCATTCCAAATTTGCTTGGCGGAAATTCCTTTTACTCTTTAGTACAGCTACCATTCAAAAGGTCAGCGTGCTTACATCTAAGGACCGTCCAAAAGTGCTAATTATTGATGATTCTAGTTTGATAGAAATCGTAGTAAGAATGTGGAGTTACTTGCCCGTTGTTTTGATCATGCTTCCTTGAAAATGCGATTTTATAAAGGATTTCGAATGCTTACATTAGGCTGGTCAGACGGTTATACTTTCATGCCGGTTGACTTCTCTTTACTAAGCTCAAAAAAGTCTTCTATTAATGGGATCAACGAAGAAATTGATAAACGAAGTTCTGGTTACAAGCGCCGTAGCGAAGCTCTCCAGTCAGCACCTGATCAAATCCCAGCGATGATTGAACGAGCATTATCCAATGGTATCGAAGACTCTTACGTATTGATGGACACGTGGTTTACTCAACAACCTTTGATTCAGGCGATCGTCGAACAAGGACTTGACGTCATTGGCATGGTCAAAAATGCGAAGCAACGTTATCAAGTTGATGGTCAAATGGTTTCATTAAAAGAACTCTACCGATCCGCGTCGCCCCTTCAAGGAAAGAAAGGGCTTCTTCGTTCCATCACGACGACGATGAAAAACGGCGTATCGGTTAAAGTCGTGTTCGTTCAAAACCGTAATAAGAAGAGTGAATGGCTTGCCATTCTAAGTACAGATTGCACGCTTTCCGAACAAGAAATTGTGCGTATTTACGGCATCCGTTGGGATATTGAAGTGTTCTTTAAGACGACAAAATCGCTTCTTCGCTTACAGAAAGAGTTTCAAGGACGCTCGTATGACTTACTCATTAGTCATACAACCATTGTTTTTACTAGATATATCGTTCTTTCTTGGCAAAATCGTTGCCACACAGATGAACGCACATTAGGTGGTTTGTTTTATGACCTTTGTGACGAAGTGAATGAACTTGATTGGGCTGTCGCTTTACAGCAATTAATCGAGCTTCTTCAAGATGTCTTGAAAAAGACGAACAAACAAACACAACAATTATTTAAAAATCAACTATCACAATGGATTGCAGGTTTACCAAGCTACATCAGGGCTTACCTGCCTAATTTGGTCTGCGAAAGTTGAGTTAATAATATAAGACAATCACAATTTCTCTGTCAACTATTTAATATTAACTTCCAAGGGCTTGATATATAGGCTCTCTTTAAAAGTTGCACTGCTTTAGACTTAACAGACACAAAATTATTACACCTGTGCTATGTTTATGACCATTCACCACTGAAATTACTATTTTTAACAACGCATTTACCAAAGAAAGAAGAACGTACGAATTTGAAATAATAAAGCCTAATCCCCTCTTTGTGACCAAGTGATTAGGTTTCGCTAAACCCACCCCGGCCTCCTCTTTTTTGCTTCCCTGTAAAGAAGTGCCGAAGCCGCTGCAACAACTACCGTAAAAACAATGTAATCAAAAGCTTCCTTAAAACCGATCGAGAAAATCATGCTCAATAGGAATACCAAAAGCAGGGCAAGACTAGCTAAAGCAGCCTCTTTTAAGCGAATACCACTCACCAATAAAACACCAAGCACAACTTCTAAGAAGGTTACAAAATAACCTAGGATATCAGACACTACTCTTGGGAACCAAGGGTTCAAAGTAGCTGTATACTCCAAAAAGTTATCAAAATTCCCCCAGACCACACCTAGATTTCCAACTGGACTCAAGAAGCCTAAACGGTCAGCAACTATCCATAAATACATCAACCCCAAAAAAACTCTTATAAAGATAAAGCATCCTGTTTTAATAGTCATAATGCCCTCCGCCCAATTAATTACACTTTATTTTTATTGAACCTCTCATGACTAAAAGTCACGAGATTCATGCGTTGAACGCTCCAACGAGCGAAGATAAGCAGGCTATCCCCGCAGTTCCTGCGGTTCTTGCGAAACTTGTACGTTGGACTCTGCTCTCAAGCTCACTGTTTGGTTTTTGCTTTTCAGCTGGAGAGGGCGGTTGTGCTTGAACATACATAGTAAGTGGAGCGCTCCACTTCCAGGATGCGCAGTACAAGTCATACGGGATGTCCTTGGACAATGTATGTTTGGGCAATCTTTATTATATCCGCAAGCTTGGGTTCGTTTTTTTAACAGGTCTCGAAGAATTTCCCGTTCCAATGCCTGTTCAGCATACAGCTTTTTTATTTTCTCATGTTCCTTTTCAAGTGCTGCATAATCAGATGCTGTAGGAACAAAGGCCGCTTGCTTATAGCGTGTTCCATCTAACTGATCTAGACTTGTACGCTCCAATTCTCTGGCCCATCGAAGCACCATCTTGGGATCCAGTTCATGTTGCCGGGCTGCAGCTGTCATATTGCTGATTTCTTTGCCTTTGGCGACAACCCTTTTCTTGAAATCAGGTCATATTGTTTCCTTGTCATGGCGTTCCCCTCCGTCTTGGTTTTATTGTATCGGAATAAGGGGTGTATTGTACAAGTTCATTAGGGGGCTAAATAGCATACATGAAAATCAGCAGAGTTTGGCACCAAGCTCTCGAACGTGAGCAATCCATTTATCCCGTTGGTCAGATGTAGATGGTCTGATAGGACCAATCTCGGTTATGCGTACTGGTTTGATACCGCAGAAATGAAGTACGTTTCGCTTCATGACATTCAGTCCGGCCCGATGGTACACGAGTCGATTGTACCAGGTAGGGGTGTCGGACGTAACGATCAGGTGCGCAGATTTACCCAATAGAAGCTTATCCCATAACGGTGAATGCTGCCTGTATCTGAATGCGAACCCAGGCAAGAATACCCGATCGATAAAGCCCTTCAGAACAGCGGGCGTGCTCCCCCACCATATCGGGTAAACAAATATCAGGTGATCCGCCCATCGGATCATCTCCTGTGCTTCAAGAAGTTCATTTTCCAGTTCCGTTCGCTTACCATATCCATGTTGCAGATTCAAGTCAAAGGAGATTGAGCTTAAGTTGATATTTCGGACTTGGGCTTTGTTGTTCTCTTGAACTCCTTCCGTATATGCTTTGGCCAAGGTTGCACAGTAGCTCTGTGCATCCGGATGGCCGTTAATGACAAGCATTTTCGATTTCATTGCTTTTACCTCCCCGATAATTTCATTGTGATATAATGTAAAAAAGCAACCTTAGTATATACTGGAAAATGGCGGAATAAAATGATCAACAACGTATTTTACTTGATAAATCACGCAAAGGGGAGAATTTGGTGATCGATTCGGGTGTTTCTGTTACCATGCTGTATCCAATCATGAAGTCGCTTGTCCATAAGGGCGTGGACACAGATTCGTTTTTCCGGTATGTATCGTTTGACAGCACTGTTCTGACGCAACAGGATGCGCGTATCCCAACAATGGAGTTAGAGAGATTGACAAACGCGGCGGCGATCTTTACACAGGATGATCATTTCGGATTGCAGATGGGGGCGTTTACGGAATTTGCCGATTTGGGCGTGCTCGGATACGTCATGATGCATTGCAATAACATAGAAGCTGCACTTAAGTCGTTTCAGACTTACAATGAAGTGTTGTGCAGCGGATTCAATCTGGATTGGGAGATCGTAGATGAAGATGTGAGAATACGCATGTTTACCCAATCTAACTGGAGTTTTCCCCGCCATTGTGCAGAGGGTATGGCTACTTCGCTCTACCGTCTAATCGGAATTCTGTGTAATCGAACGGTTCCGTTGCATGAAGTCAGGTTTATGCATGAGTCACCGGGGGGAATACATCCATATGAAACTGTGTTCGGAGTGATTCCCACATTTGGAGACAATTCCACAATGCTGTGTATGAGTAAGGACTTGTTGGAGAATTTGGTTCTGTATTCCGATACAAGATTGTTATTCGTATTCGAAACAATTGCCAAAGAAGCCATTGAGAAGTTACAAGTGACAGGATCGTTCTCGGATGAAGTATTGCAATGGTTGGAACACTGTCTTCCGACCCATTATCCGACCTTACGGCAAACTGCAGAACACTTTCAAATGAGTGTTCGAACGTTACAACTTCGTTTGAAAGAGGAGAAAACTTCTTATAACGAATTGTCTATTCGTGTGCGAAAGCAATTGTCCATCGGTTATTTGGAACAATTGCATATATCTATAGGTGAAATTGCATATGCTCTCCATTTCTCGGAACCGAGCGCATTCAGCAACGCCTTCAAGAAATGGACGGGGGTAACGCCGTTACAATATAGGGATAACCTGAAATGCGAAACTGTAGATACAGGGTTATTTCGGGGTCCTACCAACAAAACGCGGAAAACATACGCTAAGAGAATTTTGGAATGAAAAAAGCCAATTTTCCCTACGCTAAGAGAGTAACATCAGAAAAATACGGGTTTACAACGGTAAGGAAATCCAAATATATCGAGTAGGAGGATAATCATTAATTGATTATCCGACCTCTCACACCACCGTACGTACGGATCCGTATACGGCGGTTCAATTTCATACTAAGCATGTACTTTTTTTGTAATGTTCGACACAAGAGATTAGCCCAAACATAGCTAATCTCTTGTTCGTTATTGTCGTTGTAAGTACTCACGAGTAGGCAATTCGCACTGCACCCTTACTTTTGTAGCTATATTTGTAGGCATTGTATCTATTCCAAGTTTGATTAAGTTCTTTCTTCGATTCTTAGCTGTTTTCCATTTCTTCCATATGCACGTTCTCAGTCGAACTCTTGTATGGGAATCAATGCCTTTTAACACCGTTTTCATATAGCCAACTTTGAAGTAATTAACCCATCCTCGTATGACTTGGTTGATTCGTTCAACCTGATACTTCGTATCAACACTCCAATTCTTTCTCGTTAATTGTTTCAGTTTTTATTTGAAGTTTTCTACGGACTTCTGGTGCGGTTTTGCCTTGTATAAACCCGCTTGATAATCATTATAGAAGCCAAACCCTAGAAATTTCATTGTAGGGTCATCAGGTCTGGTTACTTTTGTTTTTGTACTGTTGACAATAAGACCCAACTTTTCTTCAATGAACCTTGTCACTGATCTCATGACTCGTTTCGCCGCCATTTCACTTTTAACCATAATAATACGGTAAGTAGACCACTGGAACCTCCCCAGTAGTCTCTCTCAGAACCGGACGTGAACCTCTCAGCTCATCCGGCTCCCATTATTCAGCCGTAGGTTTAATACCTATAACCCAATGTTTAAAAAGTTCTGGGTTTTGTTTAGCGATTCTACCTAGAAAGTGTTCTGCTCTTTTCTTGTGACGAGATAACTTTTTATACTTTCTTCTCGCCCACATAGTTAAGGCTTTATTTATATGCCTTAAAGAGGAGTACATTTCGGATTTGTAGAACTTTCCGTAGTAGTTAATCCACCCTTGAATTATTGAGTTAAACATATTTGATAGGTCTATGAGCTCTTTATCCGCCTTCAGTTGTAATTTCCAATCTCTCACTTTTTGCTGAATCGATTTCTTAGATTTATTACTGATAGCTGGTGTGAAGTTCACAAAATGCTTTCCCCACCTGTTCTTGGACAACCTTGGTCTGAACGTGTATCCCAGAAAATCAAACGCTATGTTTTCATGTTCTTCTTTCCTGTCCGCATCCTTACAATATACAACTTTTGTCTTGGAAGGATGGAGTTCGAGTTTACATTCGTTCATTCTCTGACTTAAGGATTTGAGCACTTTCCTTGCTTCATCCTCTGTCTTGCAGTGGATGACTGCATCATCTGCATACCTGGCGAATGGATTGGATGGAAGATTAATAGCCATCCATTTATCAAAAGCATAATGTAGAAATAAATTTGCTAGCACCGGACTTATGACACCACCTTGCGGTGTGCCGGATGTACGTTCTTTTATTCCATCTTTAGTTTGGAATGGTGCTGTTAACCATCTTCTAATGTATAACTTTACCCATTCTATGTCTGTATGCTTCTCCACGGCTTTCATCAGTAAATCATGGTCTATATTATCAAACAGACCTTTAATATCAAATTCAAGTACCCAATTGTACTTCCAGCATCTTTTTCGAGTTGTTTCTATTGCTTGAATGGCGCTTTTCTTTGGTCTATATCCATAGGAATCCTCATGAAAGAATGGTTCTACCGAAGGCTCAAAATATAATTTCACTGTCATTTGTGCAACTCTATCGGCAACTGTCGGTATTCCTAATGTCCTTGTCCCTCCTGCTTTCTTTGGTATTTCTACCGCTTTGACTGCTGGAGGAAAGTAACTTCCGGATGACATTCTGTTCCATACTTTATAAAGATTGTCTTTTAGGTTTCTTTCAAATTCCTCTATGGATTGCTCATCAATTCCTGCTGACCCTTTATTTGCTTTAACTCTCATAAAGGCTTCATATACTATCTTCTTAGATATCACATACGGCTTTGTTTTATGCATAAGTTCCTCCCACTATGATGGTTGACTTGTTTATAAAACTGAATAATATAACCCCTTTGCTCCACCTCCGTTAGGAGGTTTCATAACTACTACGGGTTATTCCGCCCCTATACATGGCATTGGTACTCTGATTCTTGTGGGGCTTCCACTTGAATTTCTCCCTTAGCATCCATGTCGTAGGTTCCCACGTTCCACACTCAAGCCTATATTAAGTTCACGCCGCCTTTATACCGGTCACCGAACGGACAGTAAACAGGTTTCCTCCGAACTTATCCTGAGTTAACGACTCCCCCTCAGTTTTGATGACACCTCTACGCTTTCGATACTTCTTCAGCGGTTCAATGGTTTTCGTCTCCTTAATATGTACCTGACAGAATCTTGTTCTGCCTTTTCCTTAACGCTCAATACCATAGCTTTTGACTACAGCACCTTAAGGTGGTTTGCAATCCCTACCTGTATAGCGATTGCGAGAGGCCTACTCTCATCTTAAGTGCAGCACAGCTTCCTTATGTGCTTACGCACACTTTGGATGCTTTCGTGGCACACAATCGTCCGCATAACGTACGATAAAGCATTCCTTTAACCTAGATTTTTTAAGTGCAGGATATTTTGAAAAGTTGTTTATATTCGTAGCTACTGGCAAACGTTTCCCATTGATTACTTATCCACCAATCAAGTTCATTTAATACGATGTTTGATAAAAGTGGGGACAGTATGCCACCTTGTGGTGCCCCTTTTGTTGGTAGACCTTCGCCCTCAACTTCTGCTTTTAGAATTTTTGATATAAGAGAGAGTATTGTTTTATCTCTTATTCCTAATGACCACATCTGTTTCAGAAGTTTGCTATGATTCACATTATCAAAGAAACCTTTTTTAGCGATATAAGATAGAACCATAAATAATTATCATCAAGACCTTAGGATCTTGTAAAATATTTTAAAAGGAGAAATTATTATGGAATCTATCATCCAAGAATATCGTGAATACCAGTCTGTCATTAAGGGATATACTCCAAAAGTTATTTTGGGCACCGGAAGGGAATTAAAGAAGCTAACTAAGCACCTGGAAGAGCGCTCTCTAAACTTCCAATCTGTTAAACTTGTTGATCTTGAAAACTACTGTATTGAACGAACAGAAGGAAAATCTCTTGGTTACCGAAACCTTATTGTAAGCCAAATTCGTTCCTTTTTTACCTATTTAAAACAACAGGAGTACTGCTTTGACAATCCAAGTATCCACTTGTCTTACACTAATTTAGATACCCACCAAGCTCTACCTGAAGTCGCATCTTTAGAAGAAATCCAAAATTGCCTTAAAGAGTTAAGAAGACAGGTTAACTCCTTCTTAGGGAGGCGCCAGTTTGACCCCATTCGAAAGCGAAATTTAGCCCTATTCGCTCTTATGTATGCCACTGGTATACGAGCGGGAGAAGCGGCTAATCTACTGCTCAGTGATATTCTTTGGGAGGAACAGGTTCTCTGTATTCGGGCTGGTAAAGGACGTAAAGACCGGCGTGTGCCCCTTGTTGGTGAGGTCCTAGAGTTACTTCAAACTTATCTAGCCACTCGTAAGGATCTTGATATGGCTTCTCCACTGTTTCTTACTTGGAGAAAAGAAGCGATGACCAACAATTTAATTGGCGTAACTTTTAAATCGTACTCTGAAATGTGGATCAAACCATTGCGACCTCATCAATTACGACATACTTGTGCCACTCACCTATTCCAACAAGGAGGAAACATTGTACACATTAAAGATTGGCTCGGTCATAAAAAAGTTACAACTACATTACATTATGCAAGGATACAAAACCCTGAGATCGCCGCCGCACTAGAATCTCATCCAATTAATGAAGCGACAATTCCACAACGGCCGAAACTCAAATTAGTAAAAAGTTCTCGTAAAAAACCAATGACTTCCTTACGACGAAAATATACGATGACGCCACAGGCTGCCCCCCTGGTTGGAAAGTTAGCGAACCAAATTGAGGAGTTTATAAGAACGGCAATTGGCATGAAAAAATACAGTAAAGGAACAATTAAAGAATTCCGATTTAGTCTAACTCGATTCTCCGTAGGTTGTCCTAACTGCCTTGAAAATGGCATAGAAGCTTTACGTGGTCCAGACATTATTCGCTGGTTGAGCTCTCGTAGACAAGCTGGGATTTCTCAATGTACCATAGATAAAAATTTGTCTCACCTTCGGTCTTTTATTTCCTACGCCGTGGAACGGGGCTGGCGGTCAGACAATCCAATGGAGGCACTAAAAATGGTACCTAAACAACCAAAAGAACAAGCTTACCTAACTGAAGATGAAATGATGAGATTACTATCTGCACCAGACCGAACTGAACTAGAAGGATTTACTGACTATATGGCGCTTCTTGTTCTATATTCTACTGGTCTTCGTGTGGGAGAACTAAGTAATTTGAACATCGAAGACGTAGACATAAAAGAGGGCTGGGTCCATATTCGTGAAGGCAAAGGCCGTGACAGACAAATCGCCATTCCAAAAGCTGCTTTAAATGATTTCAAACAATATCTCGGGTTGTACCGGAAGGAGAAATCTGGTCCATTCTTACTTAATTTAAAGGGAACTCGCATAAAGCCTTGGACCGTTACTAGGCGTATTCGCCATTATGCAGAAGTCGCCAATATTCAAAAACCTGTAAGCCCACATACCCTTCGTCATACCTTCACTGCCCACCTTATTAAACGTGGAGGCCGGATTGAAGTCATCGCAAAAGCTTTAGGACATAAGACATTAGCTGAAACGAGTGCCTATGCTCATGCAGATTTTGAAGACCTCAGAAAAGCAGTCAGTTTATTACGTAAAAATATACCACCTTTGTCAGGAGAGAAAAAAGATGATGAATGAATCTACGATTCAAGAGTTTCTAGAATATGCACAAATGGTTCGAGGTTGTCGTCCCAAAACCGCTGAAGCTTACGCCATTGATCTAAAAGTAATGAATACTTTCTGCACTATTTACTATTCACACGTGGATAATCCCTCTAAAGCTAAATTGGTTGTAGATTATATTCGTTATCTTCGCGTTGAGCGAAAAAATGCCTCAGCTGCGGTTGGTCGAAAGTTGGCAACTCTTTCAGCTTATATTGACTTTCTCATCCTGATGGAACTACTAGATTCAAAACAAGATCAACGTGAAAAATGGCCGAAACTACTCGATACACCAGAGCGTCTTCCAGTCATACTTGAAAATAAAGAAATGCAGGATATTCTTTCTCAACCAGATACCACAACCATTCTTGGCCGTCGCGACCGAGCAATTCTTACATTAATTTATTCTGCCGGTTTACGCGTGAGTGAAATTTGTTCTTTGAAAGTAATAGACGTCAGTTTCACTGAAAAACGAATCCTTATTTCTGGTAAAGGGGGACGTCAACGTTTTGTGCCACTGGATTCTATCGTAGAAGAGGCTCTTGATGAGTACTTAGAATCTAGAACTAGCGAAATTCCTGAACTCTTTGTAAGCAAAAAAGGTGGTTCCCTCACTCCTCGTGCGATCCAATACATGGTTAAAAAGTATGCAGAAGGAGCTAATATTGATAAGAATGTGACTCCACATAAATTGCGGCACACTTGTGCTACGCACCTTCTTCAAGAAGGGGCTCATTTGGTGTCCATTCAAAAATTACTTGGACATAAAAGTTTATCTACAACTCAAATCTATTTACATATCACAATTACTGATTTAAAAGAACTTTCAAAGCAACACCCTATGAGAAAAATGCGCACCATTATGGGGCTAAAGGGAGACCCCATCAGTTCTTTTCAGACACCTTACGGTATTCGAACAGGCACTTAATAAAATAAAGAGTAATCATACGATAGAGTTAGCATTTAACAGTATTTTAGTAGTTTGTTCACCTTAAAGGTTGTATTTCACCTTAAATTAATGTCGCTAAATCCTTTAATATCCACGTCAATACAGTGATGGAGTCTAGATTGGTTTATCAGAAATTTGAACCTCGCTATTGCGTGATGGGTGCTTCTATTCGGTCTAAATCCATAACTGTGTTTATGAAACTTCGCTTCGCAAACAGGTTCTAAAACTTGTAATATACATTGTTGAAAAATCCTATCCCAAATAGTTGGAATACCTAGCGGTCTTACTTTACCATTAGCTTTAGGAATCAATACACGTCGTACTTTTTGTGGTTTATAGTTATCAAACATGTTTTGAATCTTTGTTATTACAGCTTCCACTGATAAATGACTAATATCTTTAATTGTTAATTTATCAGTTCCTTGCGTCTTACTTCCTGTATTCCTTTTAATGTTTCGATAAGCAAGACGTATGTTCTCATTAGAACTCATCAATTCCATTAATCCATAAAACTTATCACCATTGACACTTCTAGCATAAAGAGTGTCGAAACACTCTTGTAGATTGTAATACTCATTGTGTCTCAGTTTCTTCCGTTTCAATAAGTCGGCTACCCCTTTCGGAGTTAAACCTCTTTTAGTCTCACGAGAACCTTATTAACCGATAAAGATCTGCCTTACATGGTTGAATGACTCTTCATTAGTCTAGTGGCTATCCCTCCATGTTGATTAGACACTTCATTGGTACTATGCCACCACTTTCACTGATACAAAGGGAAGTTATACAATAACTATTGTCATTATTGCTTTCCTTTCCAACGTTTCATAAGGAGTAAGCCTTCCACGTTATCAGCTTCCAATGTTGAATTATATCTATTATAGAATGAACTTAGGTGCTTCCTATAAGCCTGTTAACCTTCATACGCCTTTAACGTATCATGGACTTTCATAGTACTTAGTTTTACTCATCCACAGTTAACCTCACAATTTGGTGATATACACATTTCTATGTATTAAAATTCTAGACCCGTACATTCGGAAGTTCGTCAGCTTGCCCTTTTGCTTTTAAGGTTTTGTACACATTCTCACCATATTCATTCAAACTCAAGCATTATGATTCACACCACCCCATCGGGTAGGCTTTCGTCAGCTAAACTACACTGTTACGGTGAATTCTCACGCCTTTTCACCGAGCTAATAACACTATCGTTCTTACTAAATCAAGCGCTACTCGACTAAGAGAGAACCCTTCTGTGCGTTATCACATCATTTGGTTCTTCGATGTAATCCTTCAATTCCAGAAGGAATTGCCTAATCTTTACCAGAGAGATGTAACCATCCTCCATTTAAAATTAGGAACATTTCGCACAAGGACATTCTTTCACAAAATCATCAAAAAATGAAGATATTTATTGCGCAGCAGTATAAGTCAAATGACCAGCAACTTATTGAATCAAATACTTTTTATGCTGCTCTCGCTTTCGCTCATGAGTAATCTTTGCATATCTAAGTGTCATATCTGGTGAACTATGTCCTAAATGCTCTTGAATAGCAACCAATTCAGCTCCATTAGTTAAGGTTAAAGTAGCAAAAGTATGTCTTAAAACATGGGGACTTACTTTGTCTTGTAAACCTGCTTTTCGAGCGATTATATCTATTTCTCTTTGTATTCCTCGTTTAGATAATCTTCTATAAGGTTTTCTCTCTGTAACCATCAGGGCTTCACAATTGTCATTTCTTCCTTTTATATATTTACCTAAATGATACATTGCTCTAATCGAAAAATAGACTTCTCTTTGTTTATCACCTTTACCAATAACTAATGTGCTCATATTTTGTAGATTAATATCAGCTTTATCTAATCCATGCACTTCAGACAACCTACAACCCGTTGCATACAATATTTCAAGAAAAGCACGCTGCCTGACTGTATTGCAAGATTCTCTTAACATTTCTAATTCTTCAATTGATAATGATTTAGGAAGTCGGTATTCATCTTTTGGAGCTTTTAATTTGGTAGTTGGATCACGCTTAATATATTCTTCTGAAGCTAACCAACTAAAAAAACTCTTTAAAACAGATAATTTCTTTCTAATTGTGCTCATTTTTAATTTCCCGTCTTGACTTAAATACATTCGAACATCTGCTGTAGCTATGTCCTCAGCCTTCTTTTTTACGATATCAGCAAACATACCTAATTCCATGAGGTAGTTGTCTAGAGTAATAGAACTTAACCCTTCTAATTTTTGGCCGAGATGAACAATTGTATTTGATCCTCAAGATCAGGATGTACCTTACTTAACTTAACTCAACTCTTTGAATATAATACTCTGATAGAACAGTAGATAATTTATTCTTGGTATTTTCCACTTCAATATTAGGATATAAATCTTTTAAAGCAGCTACTAAATCTGATAATATTTGCTCACCTAGATTCATAATAATCAACTCTCCTTAGTTCTTATTAGTAACTAAGGATTACCTATACAAACAACAAGAATACCAACTGAGTATGAATAGCATCTTATTTTCTTAAATTTTATTCTTCGAATAAGAAAGAGACGGTTACCTTGGGGTAATCGTCTCATAATGGTTGTATATATTTAGTAGTCGTTGTACTGCGCATCAAATAACTTTGTTAGTTGTTCTTCTTCAACATGCCCTGTTTGTTTAGTAAATCTTGTGGTCCTAAGTTAATTATTCTTCAAACAATTTTTCTATTCGATGAATCCTGATTGGTATTTTAGAATATAATGAGAAGTCAAAATGTAAAACACTTATATCTAAGCTAATATTCCATTCGTATCATTCATCTATTTGGCGTAAGTAATATTTAGAGTCTTTTATTCTTATTTACTCATTATTTTCTGCCAATTCAAGAGTGACATTTATATCACCGTCTCCGACAGCTTGAGCAAAACTTTCCTCATCCTCAATATATCCGAGACGAGTGTAGCTATAGGAACTTGAAAAGGTTTCATAGAACAAAACCAGACAATTGTCACCATAAAGCATGATATCTCCCGCATTAATAACGCCGGGTCTCTCTGAAAGATAATGGAACTTTTCATTTCTATGAAGATCCTCCATGTCTATGATTAAGGGGAGGTTTTCAATGAATGCCTGTGCTGTTTGGTTATCATAAAGATTTGCTAAGAATACTTCGTCGCCTATTGTTATTTTTAGCTCTATAGTTAGTGGGGGTGACATTTCAACCTCATCCCTTTCTAGGTTAGTTTCACTGCTTTGCGCTCCTTCTACATTTGTCTCATCCATTTCTTCGTTAGTTTCACTACTTGGCATTTCCTCTACATTCATCTCTTCTCTTTCATTTGTTTCACTGGTAGAACAAGCAATCAGGCCAAAGCTGATTATAAACATACATAGTATTAAAAGAATTTTTTTCATTACGACTATTCCTTTCTTTATAAAACAATTTAAGTACTTTTAATTCAATACAAATCACCTCGTAATCTGTAGATAACACGAAAACAGCAGGATTACTCCATACTGTTTTCAATTTTTTTAAGAATTTTTGCAGGTACACCGCCAACAATAACGTTAGGCGGTACATCCTTGGTGACAACTGCACCAGCTGCGACAATGGCACCGTCACCAATAGTCACACCAGGAACAACTGTCGCATTTGCTCCAATCCAAACATTATTTCCTATCACTATGGGCGCAGGATGAATCGTACTGCGTTTGTTGGGATTCATGTCGTGATTGAGGGTAGCCAAGACAACATTGTGTCCGATGAGCGTGCCATCGCCAATTGTTAGGCCGCCCTGATCTTGAAAACGACATCCTGAATTGATAAAGACATTCTTTCCCACTTTGATATTTTTACCACAGTCTGTATAAAAAGGTGGAAACAAGGCAAACGTCTCATCCACGGGACTGCCTATTAAATCAGAAAATAATTTACGAATTTCTTCCGGGGGATGATAGCTTCCATTGATCTCGGCAATCATTTTCAAGGCTACCTGTGATACTGTATGCATCATTTGATGTATTTCTGATCCCCCCTCAACCGTCTCACCACGTTTCATATGTGCTAAAAATTCTCGAATTTCCATTTGACATTCTCCTTATCAATAGACTTCTTAAGATATTGTTTTACTTCCATATCATTCCCTAATATTACTGAACAAGGAAGATATTTTGTTTCGTACACAGCACTCATTGTTGAACTTGCAAAACTAATTTAATTCTGAATTGAGATTCGATATAGCTTATCGTCATTCTCTTCTGGATTACCACGTCCATCTGTATTATTGCTAATGAAATAAAGGTAATTATCTTCTATTAGTACATCCCGGATTCGGCCAAGTCCAGATATCACTTCACGTTGTTCATCTGTTTCAAGGTCAAATTCTAAAACAGCAGATCCTCTTAATGCTGCAACATACAATTTACCATCATAATAGTCCATTCCAGATGGAGCCCAAGTGTCTGCATCTCCAGAAGTGAACAGCGGTGAAACCATACCTTCTTGTTCCTCATAGCCTCAATAATCGGCCAGCCATAATTTTGACCAGCTTCTATTGAGTTGACTTCATCATTTGCTCTGTTGCCGTGCTCACTTGAAAATAGTATACCGTCAGACGACCAAGTAAGTCCTTGAGGGTTTCGGTGTCCATAACTATACACGTAGGAATTTGGATATGGATTATCACTTGGATTCGATCCATCAAGATTCATTCTTGAAATTTTTCCACCTAATGAATCGAGATCTTGTGCAATATTGGGTACAGACGCATCACCGGTTGTTGCATAAAGTTTTCCATCAGATCCGATTTTAAGCCTTCCTCCATGATGGTAGGTACCACTTGGGATATTATCGAGTAGCATACTCTCTTCTCGCCAAACGTTTTCTTCCAAACGCAGTGTAACAATCCGGTTCAATGGTCCAGAACTGTCATCATAGGTGTAATAAGCGTAAGCTATATTGGATTCCAGAAATTCAGGATCGAGTACAAACCCTAATAACCCTGCTTCTGGAGCTGAAGAAAGTTCTTTTTCTAGCTCTACGTCTTGCCGTTCAAATTCTCCATTCTTATGATATAGCCTGGTCTCTCTGTCAAATAGATTGTATCTTCAAGTTTTTCAATCGACCAAGGAATCTCAAGATTTTCCGCAATTACTTCTGGATTTTCAATGAGCACAATTTGCTCTTCTTGCTCTTCATTTTCTCGCTCACCTGAAGCATTTTCCGGCTCAGTCCCAGTATTTTGATGGTCATTTCCAGCACATCCAGCAATCATAAGTAGTAGAAATATAGATAGGGCTATGATTTTTTTCATCCGCAATCACCTTTACCTTTCATGTATTTTGTTTTCGTCTACTTTTATAAATAAGAAGGGAAATTTTTTAGAGATAAATCAATCCACTGCATCTTGCATTCTTTGGTTACCATTTTGCCTGCACAAATAATTTCTACATTCTCTTCTTACCATAAGGCAAGAGGCTGTTTCATGCTAGGTCCTGGATAGAGAATCTAATTGCGCCAAATCTTGTTTAGTTACTTGAATTTGAGCTGCTTTCACATTATCAATCACATGAGCGGTATTATTAGATTGTGGTATAGCAATTGTTTGACCATTTCGAATACACCAAGCTAATAAAATTTGAAAACTATCTGAATGATGTTTTTCAGCAATTTCCTTTATAACTTTTTGTTTCGTTAGATTAGTACCCAAGCGATCACCCCGAGCAACTACGTGCAAATTTAATGATATTAAGTGCATAATTTATACAATTCGCGCCAATTTGTTCGAAGCATGAAAGCGAAAATATGTATGGATTCGAAAATACGAAAAACGGACGTTTACGGAACCGATAATCACTTCAAAAAAAACCTATTTGTATTAATTCACAGAACCAAAACTCATTCCCAAGATCAAAGTAATATTTATAATATCTAACACCGTTTTCGGTGCTGAAATTAGGGTTATAAACAACTTTTGCAGGTGATGAATGGTGATATTTGGTTATGCACTGTAAGTACGAAGGAACAAAACTTGGATATGCAAAATGGTTCAGTTTCATCTGGTAATAATAAACACTTCTTAAATCTTGCAAGGAAAGAAATTATATTGATAATGCTTAAATTGTATTAGTTCATAATCAGTCTTCTTACGAAGTATATCCTTGTTTTTCAAGAGAATCCCTCCAAATATCTTTAGTGTATCCTTTCTACTTGCACACTTAAACAAACACTTGTTCTTACCTCTATTTTGGAGAATAATAACAAGAAGCACTGAACCATTTTCGACTGTTTTTTTGAACTAGTTTTAAGCCTTGCGATTCTTTTGGTATCAATATTTGAGCCGTTTGAACTGTAACTTATCTAATGACCTTCTTGAAAACCATTACTAAACTGCAGTGACTATTTGTATACATAACACACATTCTACAGTTTTAAATATTAAACTGGTTCATTTGGCTCAACCCTTTTCCCGCTAAGATGCCGCTCCCAAGAGACTGCCATCTCTTGGGGCTTTTTTTTGTCCTCCTCCCGCCAAATATCAGCCTTAGGTTTTACCTTTCCTTTCCTAATAGAGGATATACCTACTACAAAAAACTTCCTTTATAGCCACAGGATGATAAATTTCTGGTTTTAAATGATTAGATTATGTAAAAAGGGCTAGTGAAAAAATTAGCTTTTTTAATGGCTTCTTGGCTTTTAATTCTACTTCTATGAACGCTAGATAGTTTTAAATTAACAATTCCAATTCATTTGTTGAATAATCAACAAATTGCATTTAATTAACTATTGTATGTATCAAGCTTCCTTTCTTATAATTTAAGACATATGTTGATTATTTAATCAAAATTGATTTATAACAGGAATCATTGTTATTTATTTAATCAACTCATTCTTCAAATCCAAAATAAGAAAGGGTGTTATTTTCAAATGAAAAAAAAATCTTTTGTCATGCTTTTACTCACAGTGATAGCACTGGGCTCGATTTTATCCGCGTGCAACGATACATCCACGACCGATGATAGCGTAGTATCCACCACTGGCAATGACGATTCATACCAGCCGGACATGTCAAATGGAGCAGACAACTTTTACGAGAGCGACGAGATAACAATGCAGAGGGTTTCATTTAATAATCAATACAACATGGAGGTTGTAGGGAATCTTATTATTCCTGAAGGTAGTCAGAACACCCAAAATCCCGCGATCATTGTCGGGCATCCTATGGGCGCAGTAAAAGAACAAAGTGCAAATTTGTATGCCACGAAAATGGCTGAACGAGGATTTGTTACTTTGGCCATAGATTTACCTTTTTGGGGAGAGAGTGAGGGTGAGCCGCGCAACGCTGTATCGCCGGATATCTATGCAGAAAGTTTCAGTGCTGCTGTCGATTATCTAGGCACACAAGACTTTATCGATAGAGAACGAATTGGTGTACTTGGCATCTGTGGCAGCGGGAGCTTCGTGATCAGTGCGGCTAAAATCGACCCGCGCATTCAGGCCATTGCGACAGTGAGTATGTATGATATGGGAGCGGCTGCTCGTAACGCACTGAACAACTCACTGACACTTGAGCAAAGAAAAGCGATCATCGCAAAGGCGGCAGAGCAACGCTATGTAGAATTTACAGGCGGTGAAACCGAATATACTAGTGGTACGGTACATGAATTGACTGAAAACACTGACCCGATCCAGCGTGAGTTTTATGATTTCTACCGTACTCCGAGGGGTGAATTTACGCCTGAAGGTTCATCACCTGAGCTAACAACACACCCGACGCTAACTAGTAACGTGAAGTTTATGAACTTCTACCCGTTCGAAGATATCGAGACGATTTCTCCGCGTCCGATGCTATTCGTTACGGGTGATGAGGCTCATTCAATTGAATTCAGTCAAAATGCGTACGAGCGTGCAGCCGAACCAAAAGAGCTCTACCTTGTTCCGGGTGCTGGGCATGTGGATCTGTACGACCGAGTGGAGTTAATCCCCTTTGATAAGCTCGAGTCTTTCTTCAAAGAAGCACTATAAAATTATCTAGGCGAAATGATGTTAGGCCGTTAGTCCTTCACATGCTCTCGAAACGAGAAATAGTAAGTGCGATTTCTCCTCCACTTTGAGTAAGTAGTTATGAAAAAACTAATATTAATAACAAAAGCCACTTCCTAAAATAATTTAGGAAGTGGCTTTTTGTGGTACGCTCGGCCTGGGCTATAACTTGGTGGTGAACCACTACAGGCTTGGCAGTAGGAGTTGTTTTCCCGAAACAACGTTATTAAAGCTCTAAACCTAATGCATTCATTATTCCCGATATTTAAGAGGGTGTTAATTAGGATAAAGTGTTCATTATTACTAATGCTTCTTGTAGAATTTGAGCCTTCAACAGAACTTGCTATAAAGTTGCAGATGTCTCTTCCCATGAACAGATAGAAGGTCATCTAGCACCCTTTTATTGCCACTGAGATCCCCTTTCGAACCCACATTCTAACCCCATCATATCAAAGGATTTTCGAAAATCTACTTAAAGGGATAATATCATTATCGTTTTATACTTTTATACTAAATCTTACGAATCACTCGAGTCCTTTAACCAAATCTTTTAGGGTCAATAATTCTAAAAATTAATGAGTAATCATTGCAGTTTATTTAAGCTGAACAGGCTACAAAGATCTTTTTTATACAATTACTAGAATCAATTTAAATACTTTTAAGGGATTTGGCCTAATGAGATGTTGGTAAAGGTGTTTATGAAGCAGAAGCGTTACTAGATAATATTATGGTAGGATAAAGAAAAAAAGCATTGGATTATACAACCGAAATCCAATGCTTGAACAATTATAGTTATTTCAATGTTATAATAATCCATTTGCAGAATAAGCAAAGAATTATAAATCAATTACTATCTAGGAAACTCTACTATTTAAAGGGTTATTTTGCACATTATTATACCTGTAGTTTCTTAGGAAAACAAAAACCAAGCTCAATATAATTGATATAAATCCTACTAATATCACGTATTGTGTACCCATTTGTGCAATAAAGTACCCACCTATAGCTGACCCTACTGTTACTCCTATGTTAGCGGATGTTAAAAATAAGCCATTCGCAAAGGTAGGAGCTTCAGGAGCTGAAGACATAACCCAGTATTGATTGATGTTAGCTCCTATTCCAGCTATGATACCCCAAATTAACGTAATGATCGCCATAGGTATGGTGAGTTCTCCGAATAAGAAGAATAGGATGTAAACGGCTCCCAATGCAAATGGAAAAGCCACTACAGTTTTAATTGCATTTTGGGTAAGTAACTTTCCTGCGACAATGTTTCCAATAATATTAGTCAAACCGAATAGAAATAACATGATCGTGATGGTATTTAAAGGCATATTTGTAACAGAAGTCAGAAACTCAGCAAAATAACTATAAACACCAAATACTGATGCATTGAGAAAAATAACACCTATAATAGAAAGCCAAGTGATTGATTTTTTTAATATGCGTAATTGAGATCCATAAGAAAGTTTTTCTTTCACCGGCATAGATGGCATAAAGAGTAGTGTAGCAATTAATACTAAAGCATTTGTAACGGCAAAAAATGCCAACGCCATTTGAATGGAAGCTACACTAGCAATAAAGCTAACAATCGGTACACCGACTACCATACCCGCAGAGACCCCAATGAAAACTTTAGCAATAGCTTTTGGCGCTTCCTCTTTTTTAACTGAATCAGCAGCTATGGTAAAAGCCAATGAAACATACACCGGATGAAATAAGCCTGAAATAAAGCGAATAATTAATACTACGGTGAAATTAGTTATAAAAATAGTAGCGATGTTTCCTAGTACGAATATAGCCAAAACGAGTAATAACACCTTCTTACGATCTATACCTGAAAACAACAAAGGCATCGTCGGACCAGCTATGGCAATAGCAAGAGCAAATAGCCCCACAAGTAATCCTGCCTGAGATACGCTGACTCCATAATACTCAGCTAGAGACGGCAGGATCCCAATAACCCCCATTTCAGTATTTAAAATACCAAAAACACCGAATGTTAATATCAATATAATCAATTTATTTTGTTTATCCAAAAAAAAACCTCCCAATTTATGCTCTTAAATCATTTTTTTCAATTGGTACTGTTAAACTGTCATTAAAGTTTTCTATTCGAGTTTCAATCTTTCCTAATTTAAAAGTCCATTTTTTTGTAAAAATGCTTGAAAGTAACCAATTAATAATTCTAAAGAGGGCATTGCATCGCCTAGAAAAGAAAATCATCTCCGGTTGATTAATCAACATCTGTTAATAACTATAAATAGGAACATGGTTACGATCAATGGTTAAAAAAACGCAATTCGTTGATTTCTCAACAAAGCGATTATATTTGTTGATTATCTTTAGTAACTGTTTTTGCTATTAAAAAGTCAAATGAAACATAAACGGGAATTATATCCTTACTTGTACTCCTACAACCTTAAATTAATAAAATTGCACCAATTAATTTGAACACCCCCCCTTTAGAAATATAAAGGGAGTGTTCCTACCTGTTGTTGTTTTCAATAAAAATAATCAATAGTTTTTACAAGGGGGGAAAATATAAAGAAATTTATATTTCACTTCCATTTGATGCAATTACATCTTTATACCAATTAAAAGACTTCTTCCTTTTGCGTTCTAATGTCCCACTGCCATCATCATTTTTATCCACATAAATGAATCCATAACGTTTGGACATTTCTCCGGTTGACGCACTGACCAAATCAATACATCCCCAGGGAGTGTAACCCATTAATTCAACGCCATCTTCAATCGCCTCACGCATTTGTATAATATGTTCTCGGATGTATTCAATTCTATAATCATCATTTATCGATCCATCTTCTTCTACTTTGTCTTTTGCTCCTAAACCGTTTTCCACAACAAAAAGTGGTTTTTGGTATCTATCATAGAACTCGTTTAGAGTAATTCTTAATCCTATAGGGTCAATTTCCCATCCCCAATCAGACGCTTTTAGAAACGGATTTTTTACTCCACCCAAGATATTTCCTTCGACTGTATCACCAGATGGTTTATCTTTCATTTCAGTACGTGACATATAGTAACTGAAACTAATAAAATCCACAGTATAGCTCTTGATCAACTCTAAATCTCCTGGTTTCATTTCAAGTTTAATACTATGTTCTCTAAAGTAACGTTGAATGAAAGAAGGATATTTCCCTTTCACTTGAACATCAGCACAGAAAGTATTGAAGAAACGTGCCTCTTGTTGAGCATACAGTACATTTTCAGGGTTGCAATCAAAGGAATACGTAGGAATATATAGTATCATACATCCAATTTTCGCCTCAGGTATGATTTCATGGCAAGCCTTTACCGCTAAACTACTAGCAACAAATTGATGATGGAAAGCCTGGAAAGTCGGTTGGTATTTGTCTTCTTCTTTTTGAATCGCAAAACCAAGACCCATAATTGGCATTTCTAGACCAGAATTGATTTCATTGAATGTGAGCCAATATTTCACTTTGTTTTTGTAACGGTTCAAAATTACTTTAGCATATCTTTCAAAGTACGTAACAACTTCTCGACTTCTCCAACCACCATATTCTTTCACAAGATTTACCGGCATTTCATAATGAGACATAGTAACAACCGGTTCGATCCCATACTTATGCAACTCGTCAAACACACGGTCATAAAAAGCTAATCCGTCCTCGTTTGGCTCTAATTCAGTACCATTTGGAAAAATTCTTGTCCATGCAATGGACATACGGTATACTTTGAATCCCATTTCAGCAAAGAACGCGATATCTTCTTTGTAGCGATGATAGAAATCGATCGCCTCATGATTCGGATAACTGTATTTTTCTGTATCCATTTCAAAATTAAAGCCCGGTGACTGTAATAGCTTAAGTCGTTCTTTTCCACCTGGCAGAACATCGGCAATATTTAAGCCTTTATTCCCCTCATGAAATCCACCTTCTAATTGATTAGCTGCAGTAGCTCCGCCCCATAAAAAGCCTTTTGGAAATTCCATTTTTTCATTTTTCATTATTAGTATCCTCCGCGATTATAATTTATTATTGGGAAGAGTAACAAAGTCTCTTCCCTGTATAAAAAAAGTTCATTAACTGACTAATGTCAATAAACCTTCTTTTTCTTGAACAGCTTCTTTTTTCATTTCAATAATTTCGGTATAACGGTCTGTATTTGTTATAATAATTGGAGTAGTAACTGGGTATCCGGCTTCTTTAATTTTTTCAATATCAAAGGTAACTAACAGATCTCCTTGGCTTACTCGATCTCCTTGTTTAACGACCGGTGAATAATATTTCCCTTCTAATTGAACTGTATTTATCCCGATATGGATTAGTATCTCTGCTCCTTCATTTGAAGTAATTCCAATTGCATGGCCTGTTGGAAAAACTGTCGTGACCTTACCATTCACAGGTGATACGGCTTTACCAATAGTTGGCTCAATGGCAATCCCTTTTCCCATAGCTTCTGATGCAAACACTGGATCAGCTACTTCTGCTAATGATTTAATTACTCCAGTTAATGGGCTGACTATTGCTTCTTGTTTATTAATTGTTGTTTGTCCTGCTTCTACCACATTTTCTTCTACCCCTAATTTCTTTTTATCCTCATATCCAAAAACTACTGTCAAAATCGTTGTAACAGTAAAAGCAGATAGCATGGCAATAATGTATGGTACAAACGGGGAATAAATTGGAATACTAAGAGCAGATGGAAATGCATATGCCAAGGCTCTTGCTCCAACCAAGCCACTAATACCTCCACCGACAACTCCAGCAATGGCGACATAAAGAATTGTACGTTTGTAACGAAGCATTAACCCATACAGAATAGGCTCTGTTATACCTGACAATAATCCAGGTAATAACGTAGATCCAGCAAGTGCTTTTAATTTTTTATCCTTTGTTTTTAAGAAAATACCAAAAGCTAATCCTATTTGTGCAAAAACTGCTGCAGAAACCAATGCAAGTAGTGGATCTCCACCATTTGCTAAATTCTCAAGAATGAACGGGGTGAATCCTGTGTGAACCCCAAATAATGTAAGAAAGGTCCATCCACTACCCATAATGGCACCTGTCAAAATTCCACTTTCAGAATATAAAAAATTAATAAAAACTCCGATACTACTTGCAACATAGACACCGATTGGACCAAATGCAATTGCCGTTAATGGTACTATGATAATCAAAGACAACATAGGGACTAAAAACATTTGTAGATCTTTATGAATGGTTTTCTTTAAGAATCTATCTAGTACAGCATAAATACTGACTGCGATAAAAATGGGAAACACCGAAAATGAATAGTTCATTAACACGACTGGTATACCAAGAAAATCAGTAATATTACCATTATTCTGAAGTAAACCAGTAAAATTAGGATCTAGCAACGCAGCTCCGATCATTCCACCTACGTATGGATTTGCACCAAGCTTCGAAGCAATAGTAATACCTAAAAAAATGGGAAGGAAGAAAAAGATAGCATTCCCAGCAGCTAACAAAATAGTGTACGTACCACTTTCTGTAGATAATACTCCCGTCATTGTTAAAAGAGTTAACAACGCTCTAAGCATACCCGCACCAGCAAGAGCTCCCAGCAATGGAGAAAAACTTCCGGAAATAACATCGAATATTTTTGCAACAACTTTCCCCTTTGTTTTTACGGATAAATCGTTGGACTCACTATTTATGTTTGCAACCTTAATCACCTCTTGATAAACCTCAGAGACATGACTTCCAATTACGACTTGAAATTGCCCACTGTTCTCTACAACACTTAGAACCCCATCTAAATTTTCAAGCTTTTTCTTTTCAGCCTGACTTTGATCTTTTAATTTGAAACGTAGACGAGTAGCACAATGCACAACGTTTATTATGTTTTGTTCTCCACCAACCATTTGGACGATTTCCTTTGCAAGGCTTTGATAACTCAATGTTCCCACTCCTTTTTAATATAATTCCTGCTTAATTCACCATGATTAACTGGGTGTTTGGTAAAAAACTTCATAAAAAAACCTAAACCAAACAATCAATTTCGACTGTTTGATTTAGGTTTTGCCCGTTAGGTTACAACCCTAAAACTTAATTAACCGTTATTATCTTTTATTACTCTAGCAATATGAATTGTCAAATATATCATTTCTTCATCCGTTAATTCGTAGGTGTAAGAACCCTCGATAAACTTTTTTATTTTTAGTGAACATATATGAGCGTCAGGATACTTTACCTTAATTACATTATATAAGTCATCATTTGTTGCGCTGTTGTAATGATTGCTCTTGACTAGTCGCTGTGCGAAAAACTTAAGATGCGTTATAAAACGATAGAAAGGTAAAGAATTCTCATTAAACTCAACCTTGAAATGATATCTAACTATCGTTAAAATTTCTTGCATTACCTTAGTCATGGTTTTTATAATTGGCATCTCTTCGTTCAATTCAGCATTAACAATATGTAGGGCTAGGAACCCTGCTTCATCCTCTGATAAAATGACACCAAATTGTTCACATATCATATTTAATGCTTCTAATCCAATTTCATATTCTTCTTTGTACAATTGCCTAGTTTCCCAAAGTAATCCGTTTTTAATAGGTAAATTACTTTTATAACGTTCAATTGCAAAGTGAATATGATCCGTTAGATGAATATAAATACTATCGCTTAACTTTTTACCTAATTTCATTTTTGCATATGCAATGATTTTTTCGGATATATCCATATACTCTATTGGCATATTGGCAATTAGGGTTTTAAACTTTCTCATTGTATCTTCATTTTCTAAAGTGAAAATTTTATCTACTTGAAGTTCATCTATTAAATCACCAATCCGCTTATTATAAGCAATTCCACGTCCAATAATGATAACTTCTTGTTTTTCTTTTCTTGATATAACTGCATTATTGTTCAATATTCTCTCAATTTTCACTTTATTCCCCCCAGATTTATACTGTATCCCCTCCAATTATAGAAAAAGGCAAAACCCCTACCTCTTTCCACGGTAATCGGTTTTGCCTGATTTAACAGTAACAATCCGCTTTGTATACGCTTACCCAAAAATATTGAATAATCAATATCTGTTTTTAATTATAAATATAAACAGGTTGTTTACAATGAATAAATTAGCGTATTTCGTTGATTATTCAACAGGTCAATTAATATTGTTGATTATCTTAGAGAGTTGGTGTCTAGATTCTAATATAGTTTCAAGGCTGAATTCCAGAAGGTATCCTATAATTAGGTGATTTGGGTTAAATAGGTAATATTATGAATGAACATATATACAAGTTCAAGAAAACTGAGGACATAACAATTCAAAAAAAGCATGGTCAAAATACAGATATCATTGTTCAAATGCTTGACTTATCCCCCCGTGTAATGGTAAAAAGAGCACTTGTTAAAGATAGAAATGATTCTATAACACTAGTGTTGCATTAATTTAATTTCACTAT
Organism: Halalkalibacter alkalisediminis; assembly: GCF_028610705.1. GTDB lineage: Bacteria > Bacillota > Bacilli > Bacillales > Bacillaceae_D > Halalkalibacter > Halalkalibacter alkalisediminis. Next base: position 46 of record NZ_JAQQWT010000033.1, on the reverse strand, counting down.
TTGAAAAACTCAAAATGTTCAATTTTGTTATTTTGTGCAAAGAAAA
>NZ_JAQQWT010000032.1 GCF_028610705.1 Halalkalibacter alkalisediminis | reverse complement strand
CTTCTGAAATACTTCTTTGGATTTTCTTTTCACTTTTCTTAGTGATCTTATGATTAAAGATTTTACATCCATACCATCTTTAATCCGTTCATATGATTTTTCGAATTTTGCTGAGTTACAGGGGTATTGCTCTCCATTGGCATCTGTGATTAGGTAATCCCCTGGATACCCTTTTACAGTTCCTTCAGATGTCTCAATGGTAATGGTCCTCGAGATTTTCACGGCTTCCACAACAACAGGTTTACTTCGGTATCTGGCCACACATATTTCCTCCTTTCATATATTTTCTCTCCACTTATTCACCATTGTTATATGTTAATACAGCTTATTCACATGAATTCAAAACGTGAAAAGCGCTACATTCATACAGTAGGTGAATCTTTTCTCTACTCAATCTAGTATTGTGAAATTCTTAGATTAAGATCTATTGTAGAAAGTTTAAACATAAATAGTAGTAAAGGGTGTTATATTACCGCTCAAAAATGGGTAAAAAGAAGATGAGAGGTGATAACTATTCATACGAAAACGATTCATTATGTTAAATGGGGAAATGCTATATTATTGGCTTTTTTACTAGCTAGTTGGATTAACATTTTCTTAATTCAACCATATGTTGTCAGCGGAAGTTCGATGGAACCAACTTTGACAGGGGAAGATCTGTTAGATACAGATAAAGTTGGAGATCGAATTATAGTGTTTAAGAGTGCTTATACTTTAGGGAATATTCCTGAATATGGTGAAATGGTTATCATTGATAGTCGGGTTAATTATATAAGGACGTTTAAAGATCAAATATTTGATAGTCCCTTTTTATCTCTCTTTGCTGATAAAAGGGAAAAGGGAAACATTTGGATTAAGCGTGTAATTGGTGAAGCTGGGGATACAATTGAATTTAATAATGGAAATATTTATAGAAATGGTGAATTGTTAGTAGAAGATTATATTAAAGAAGAGATGAATGTAACGAATGATGTATTTGTCATACCCGATAATCATGTTTTTGTCATGGGAGATAACCGGAACAACAGCTCAGATAGTAGAGCCATTGGTCCTATTCCAATTGAGAATCTAGTAGGTAAAGTGGTTTTGAGATTTTATCCATTTGATCGAATTAATTTACTATAATACAAAATATGAAAATAAGAGCCTTTATTGATATTAACGCTATCATTAGAGGTTCTTTTGTCGTAAACTTAAAGAAGTTTGTTAAAAAGTAAAAGAACCGTGTCGAAAAAAGTAGAAAAACACGAAACGATTAGTAGACCTAATTCTTGTTTTTAAGTAAAATAGATGGAAGAGCAAAAAAGGGGAGAATGATAGATGCAACCATTAAATCAACCTAGATGGATCCTCATATTAACAGTGGTTGTTGCTTTTGGATTTATTACCACAATTATCATTAAAGTGAGTAATGTTCTAAGCGAATCCTCTTATAGTGAAAGAACAGACGAACAAACCAAAGTGACAATAATTACTTCAGACGAGGTCGTCGACCAAAGCTGGGGAAGTTTAGCATACATTGGACAACTTAAAATAGAAGAACAATTTCCTATTGAGGTTACTTTATATAGTGAAATTAATACAGAAGCCTTACAATTAGAGACAGTTGAAAGAGCTTTAGAGGACGGTGCAAAAGTAATCATTGGTCATGGGAGAGAGTTTTCAGATGTTTTTACAGAACTGGCACCGACCCATTCGAATGTGAATTTTGTTACGATCCATGGTCATGCTATACATGAAAATCAATCTGTCTATTCATTTAATCAAGGAGTGATAGAAGCAAAAGCTGGAATAGCAGCAGCTCTAATTACAGTAACAAATAAAGTAGGTTTGATCGATGCTATTGATGCACGTGAGGAACAACCTCAATTTGAAGCAGCACTCTATCAATCTAATCCAGAAATTGCATTTTACTATAAGGTCGTCGACAGTTGGGATGATGATGCTAAAGCAGGAGAATATATGAAGGAAATGATTGATGAGGGCGTAGATGTTATTTATGCAAGAGGAAATGGGTTTAATCGCGCTGTTATTGAATATGGACGACAAAATCAAATTTATATGATAGGGTACTTAGAAGATCAGTCCTATATGGCAAGTGAATGGATCTTAACTAGCGTAATGAATGATGTTTCTCAGATGTATGTTGCGATCATGAAAGATTATTTTAGTGAAGAGGGCATACAGCATGGAGTTAAACTGTTAACCGAAGAAGATGGAGTGTACCAGCTTGCTCCTTTTGGACCGATGTTTACAAAAGATGATTTACAATTTATTGACAATGAAGCAAATAATCGTGATTAATGTGAAGTGGGGAGAAATATGAAAAATCTTGTTAAGAAAATGTCATTTCGTAATAAAATTTTAATTGTTCTCCTTTTAACTACTATGATTCTTAGTAGTTTTTCTTTCGTTTTAATTCAATCGATTGATCAGGTTAATTCCGTAAGCTATGAAATCAATCAAAATACGATTCCCGAATTGGTCTGGATTACTCATTGGCAACAAGAACTACTAACAAGAAAAATGATTATTGAAAGTTATCTTGAAAATAATCATTGCTGTTCTTTAGTAGAATCCTATCAATCTTTTATCGCAACTTCTGATGACGAGATTAAATTGTCTCATGGTGGTCCCCCTCCTTCCTTAGTACCATTAAAAACAGAAATTGATCTGTTAGACTTTACGATTATAAATAAAGCACAAGGACTGATTTTATTTAGTAATCATGCGATCTTAGAAACCTATTTGGTGAACGAATATCTAATCCAATTAGGAACGATTAACGATCAACTTAATCTTAAAAAAAACAACGTCATTTCGTCTCTAAATAATCATACGAATCACTTTTCAACGATTATTAATGAGTCGTTATGGTTGCTATTAATTTTAACGATTGTCGCTATTATTGCTGCTGGATTCTCAGCTTATCGAATTAGTTCAAACTTAACAAAACCGATTGAGAGGCTTGTACAAAAAGTCGATCAGATTGCCAATGGTCACTACGGAATGACGGTTGAAGAAACTTCTCAGGTTGAATTTAGTCACCTTACTAGTTCCATTAATAAAATGTCTTTAGGTTTAAAAGAATCCTTTGACACGATCTTAAAAGATAAAATGTATCGCGAACAAATATTAAATTCACTTCCGGTTGGAATTATTACCTTTGACAAAAGGTCATATAATGTTTCATTGAATCTTACAGCGAAGCAACTGCTAGGAAATGAGGAATCGGTTATTTCGGTTCCATTAAATAGATCTAAAGAGAACAAAACGTTTTGGGACGCCTTGGTTTCAAAAGAAATCATTAACAATGTGAAAATCCCTTATTATACGTCGAAAGAGGAACGATCTTTGCTAATTTCTCAATCTGAGCTTATTGATCAAAAGCAGGAGTCTATAGGAAGAATTTTTTATTTTATAGATATTACAGATACCGAGAAGTTAGAAAAAAGAATGCATCATTCTGAAAAATTAGCTCTTGTTGGGGAACTAGCTGCTGGTGCAGCTCATGAAATACGCAACCCCTTAACGGTTATAGATGGCTTTTTAAATCTTATGAACCGATCGTTTACTGGAAAAGAAAAAGAAAAGTTTCATCTTCCGTTAATATTAAAAGAGCTTCAAAGGATAAATGCCATTATAGAAGAAATGCTACTTCTTACTAAACCAAGTGCTCCTCATTATAAAGAATTTTTTTTGGAGGATATAATAAATGATATACTCCCGTTAATTCGACATTCTGTTGAACATAAGAATATTAAATTCTCCATAAACCTCGAAAGAATTTCAATGAGGGTTGATGGAAAGCAGATGAAACAAGTATTTCATAATCTAATCAGAAATAGTATAGATTCCATGGATGATCAAGGTAATATTTTCATTTATTCACGCAGTAAAGCAGATGAATATGAAATATATGTAAAAGATAGCGGGAAAGGGATACCGGAATTTATTCAGGCTTCTGTTTTTGATCCTTTTTTAACGTCTAAAGAAAAAGGAACTGGGTTAGGATTGACAATTGTTCAAAAGATTATCGATAATCATGATGGCAAAATTAAGTTGGCTTCTTCTAGTGAGGAAGGTACAACATTTTTAATTACATTGCCTCTTAAATAGACCATTTATAAAAAAGCTAATTTTGATATACTAGTTTGAGTATATCAAGGTTAGCTTTCTTTGTAATAATGTGGTTCTGGTAAGTGGTTGCCCCTCACTTCATGTTGAACGAACAATGCTGCTAAAGGTATTTCTTTTAATGAATGCATAAAGTAACCCAAATTACAAAGAGAGGGTGGGAACGAATGACAAGAAAATATGTGATTGATGCTGTCGATAAAAACTTACATGCTTCTTTTAGCAATGCGTATGAGCCTATTTTAACCGTACAGTCGGGTGATTCAGTACAATGTAGTACCATTGATATCGGCTGGGGAAATAACGATAAAGACGGAGGTAGACATGAATATTCATCAAGAGAAAAGGAGCAAGCTTGGGGGCATCCAATTATCGGTCCGATTGGGATTGAACAAACGAAGCCTGGTCTCACGTTGGAAGTGAAGATTAATGATATTGTCCCATCTTGGTATGGATGGAATTGTGCTGGGGGGAAATGGAATTGGCACAATGACCAATTGGGACTAGTTAATGCGAAGCAAATTAAGCTTGACTGGGTTCTAGATTCGTCTAAAATGATCGCATCTACCTCCATTGAAAAACAAACCTTTACGGTACTGTTTAGGCCCTTCATGGGTGTTAAGAGGAATGCACCTAAAGAAGCTGGCGTTCATTCTACAATCCCACCACGTTACTGCGGAGGTAATATAGATTGTAAAGAGCTTGTTTAAGGAAGTACAGTCTATTTACCGATCTCCGTTGATGGAGCGTTGTTTTCAATTGGTGATGGTCATGCAGCCCAAGGAGACGGTGAAGTTTCAGGGCAAGCAATTGAATGCCCGATGGACCTCGTAGATATCACTTTAACTGTTAGACACGATATGCCATTAATTCTGTCGAAAGCTAATACACCAACTGGTTGGATTACATTCGGATTTCACGAAAATTTGAATCAGGCAACGATTATGGCATTGGAAGAAATGATCTTGCTTATTCAACACATCCACAAAGTGGATAAAACAGAAGCTACCGCATTAGCAAGCGTTGTTGTTGACTTAAGAATTACGCAAATCGTAAATCAAGTAAAAGGCGTTCACGCAGTATTGCCACATGGGTATCTTCGGAGCTGAGTGGTATGTTAATGAATACATATACTTAATGTAGTCGAGAAAGGATGAAAGGTGGAGAACATATAATTTTTTACAGAAGTCTTCCTAAAACTTTCACATAATGTGATTGAAAACTCATACGTGGGGTCAAACTAGAGGTAGTCATTCAAGATTAGAAAGCATCTTACATAAAAGGGGCGGATTATTGTGACATTAGACTGGTTTGATAGAGTTACTGAAGAGCTTCAAGATGATTTAGAATCCATTTGTGATAAGTATGATCAGATAGGTCATATGTCTATCGACAAAGGTGCCAAACATCCACGTATTGAGTTTTTCGTTGAATTAGAAAACTTTGAGCGTGAATATTTTTGCACACTTTTCTTTGATCCGTTTAACAACGAATTCTATATTGAGTCCTTTGATCTAGACTTAGACTTAACTTCGAGAACGATCCTTGAAGACATTGAAGATATTATTGATGTTGTACACGAGAGTTTTCATGATTTCATTAACGATGACGATGATTACGAAGAAGCGATAGAGTATAGAGCTGATGACGAATATGAGGAGGAGTACTATGAAGAAGTTGACGATGACGCTGAAGAATATGAAACGTTAGAAGTCGACTGGGAAACTCCGGAAGTCACAGCCTACATTGATGATACGGAAGAAGTTGAGATTACTTATAAGTTTGGAGTCATTCCGGAAACAGGAGATGGAATTCTTCAACGAATTAACCGTGTTCGAACTGAAGACGATGACTTAATTAAGGATGAATTCAATTTTATCTTTAGTAAAGACGAGGCAAGCACGATCATCGCAATGATCGCTAGTCATATGGATTCCATCAAGAGCATGGATGTTGAATAATAAGTAAAAAAGCATTATTAAACAGTAATAAATGTTTGGGTGAATTCCTTCCATTTGTTACTGTTTTTTGTTAAGAATGCTTTTTTATATTTAATTTGTTTTGAACTACACTGAAGGGTTGCATAAAAAATTCTTTATGCAACCCTTTTTCAAATCAAAATAGAGGTAACTGTACGAAGTTATTTTCCTTTATCCCATCCGGTTCGCTTTTCAAAATGTCACGTCCATATTTATGAAAGATATCAACATGAGCTAGAAGACCTTGTTTTGCTTCATTAAGCGCTTGAATGTAGTCTAATTCTCTACCGCTGTTTGTTTTAAAAGCTATTAAGTCCCCGTCATCGTTTTTTCTAACGGCAACAATATATTCTAGAGACGAATTCCCTTCTGGTGGATTTATCGAACTTTTTTCTTCAAGTTGTCGACGATATTGCTCGAAGACTTCCTCAAAATGATCTTGTGCCATGTGCGTACCTCCTTTAAATGGTTCCTTTTAGTTTGCTCAAACTTAGTTTTGTGAATCATTAAAGTTGATTTAGCTAGAAAATCTTCTTAATAAATTAGACTACTAAGGACAGACTAACATGGAAGTCAACTTTTAAATTAATCTTTACAATCCCTTTACAATATCTTAACAATTCGTTTCTTTACATTGTGTTCACATTTTTTTAATATTGAAAAGGGGAATATAATTTTTGTTGAAATTTGTCGACAGAGAAGAAGAGAAGGGTTGATGAAATGGATTTGCAGACAATTTTGTTTATGTTTTTTGGAGGCTTGGGTATTTTCTTATTTGGTATTAAATATATGGGAGATGGACTCCAAAAAGCAGCAGGTGATCGTTTAAGAGATATATTAGATCGCTTCACTACTAATCCTGTAATGGGAGTGCTTGCAGGACTTATTGTAACAATCCTTTTACAGACAAGTACCGGTACGACCGTGCTAACCATTGGTCTAGTAAACGCAGGTTTTATGACCTTAAAACAAGCCATTGGTGTGATTATGGGTGCAAATATCGGAACAACTGTTACAGCCTTTATTATAGGTATTAAAATCTCAGCATACGCATTACCGATTATCGCACTTGGTACATTTTTAATATTCTTCTTTAAAAACAATAAAGTAAATAATTATGGACAAGTTATTTTTGGATTTGGTGCTCTTTTCTACGGGCTGAACTTAATGGGTGATGCAATGAAACCTTTAAGAGAAGTCCAAGCCTTTACAGATTTAACGATAAGCATGAGTGATAATGCCCTTTTAGGTGTTTTAATTGGTACGATATTCACTGTGATTGTTCAAAGTTCTTCTGCTTCAATTGGTTTACTACAATCACTTTATTCACAAGACTTAATTAACTTACAAGCCGCTTTACCAGTATTATTTGGTGATAACATTGGTACAACCATAACGGCTGTATTAGCTTCAATTGGTGCGTCTATTGCAGCAAGAAGAGCTGCTTTAACTCATGTTATTTTTAACCTAATTGGTACTACGATCGTGTTGTTAATATTTAAGCCATTTTTATTTTTAATTGGACGAATTCAAGAAGCTTTGTTATTGAATGCTGAAATGACGATTGCTTTTGCACATGGAATTTTTAACGTTTCTAATACGTTAATTCAGCTTCCATTTGTAGCGGTATTAGCTTTAATCGTGACGAAAATCATTCCAGGGCAAGATTCGGCGATTGAGTATAAGGCTAAACATTTAGATGAACGATTTATTAGAGAATCTCCGTCCATTGCTTTAGGACAAGGGAAGAAAGAAGTATTACGGATGGCAGAATTGTCTGAAAAAGGGTTGGAGACAGTTGGCCTATATATGAAAACGCATGATAAGAAGCATGGGGAATTAATTCCCCAATTTGAGGATGCGATTAACAATTTAGATCGGAAAATTACCGATTATTTAGTGCAATTATCGTCACACTCATTATCACCAGATGATTCCAAACTTCATTCAACTTTGATGGATACAATTCGAGATATTGAACGAATTGGGGATCATATGGAGAACATTATGGAACTCGTGGAATCTCAAATGGCCAATAAGGTTAAGTTTTCTGAATCAGCGATTGCAGATTTAGATGAAATGTTTGATCTTACTCTTTCGACATTAAGACAAGCTATTAAAGCGTTAGAAACAAATAATGTAGATGATGCAAGGGCTGTATTAGAGAAAGAAGAAAAAATTGATAAAATGGAACGTGATCTAAGGAAAAAACATATTGCACGTTTAAATGAGAATAGATGTACAGGATCTGCAGGAATTATTTATGTAGATATCGTAAGTAATTTAGAACGTGTTGGGGACCATGCGGTTAATATTGCCGATGTAGTAATAGGAGAAGATTAAAGAAAGAATGAAGAGCGACTTTTATAGTCGTTCTTTTTTAAGTTTAGCTCCGGAAAAACAAAGGTGCATAAAAAGCATTATTTACCGTATTCTAAAAGTAATAGAATCTTTAACGGACATAAATTTTTATCTATAACGAAATTGCTTAAGAAGTATAAGTTGATTGTATAGACGGTAGGCATTTAATATAAGGAGTATAGATAAACCACCATGTATGTAGTGAGTTTAATACAAGTCGGATTCTGAAGGAGACACTCATGAATAAATTAATGAACGTGTATCCAAAAGCAGTTGAACATACTAAAGTCAAAGTATTTGAAGATATCGATCGTTATCTAGAATTATTAGATCATTGTCCTCCGTTTGAGCAATATTTAACAGAGCGGAGTTCGTATATTGAGCAAATATGGGTCAATGTTTGGCTAAATAAGGTAACCAATGATGTTCCAAAAAGAGAGAAAAAAGCTTTGTTAGCTGAACGGAATTATATAGTGGATGGAATTGATCGAAAAATTTTAAATCGCTTATTTCGTAATGAAATGAGAACATTCAAACCCTTTAAGGTACAAGAATGGTTAATTAGTACGTTTCAAAGTGATGTTAAGAAGTGGAAAGAAACATTTGAACAAGCAAAAAAGAAATACGAATTATTCTTGATTGAAGAAGAACGAACAAAACTAAGAAGAGATTTACAACGAAAAGTGGAACAAGCTTTAGAAAAGTTATTACAGCAAGAGGAACATAGAATTTACATATATTTGCGTTACCGAGTCAGTGAAAAAATAAAGAAAGATCTAATAACGAAACCGAAGTATAAAATGATTGAAACCTTTAAAATTGAAGAGAAGTTGGAAGAGGATGGAGCCTTTTCTCCAACTGATTATTTTACCGTCTCTAAATTTTTCGATGAATTAACAGGTGAAATCCATAATGCATATTACTGGGAATATGAAACGTACTTCTATGCTTATGAGCGTTTTGTTCATCAAGTTTTGACAGATTATATTAGTGACCAGTTGGTAGAATCACTTACAGAGGAGATCCTTCAACAATACAAGGCCCTATATGACGCGTCTTTAACGGTTTCTAAATTGAAGGGTGTCGTTGATCTTACACTGGAACCTTGGCATAAAAAATATTTATCACTTATTCAATCAGAACTCCTTTCTGACTTATTAAAGGTAGCTAAAATTCCATTCGATTTTGACGTGCATACGAATATTTACAAAGATGATTTAGTTGAGAGAGAGCGAAAGAAACAGGAAGAAGAAGAAGCCATTAAGAGAAAGCAGGAAGAGGAAGCGAGAATTCTCGATGACATTTTTGGCCGTGAGTATAGACCTTCTGCTGGAAGAAGTATAAGGTATGTCTTACACATTGGGGAAACGAATACAGGGAAAACGCATCATGCCTTGCAAAGAATGATGAAAGCTCGTAGTGGTCTATATTTAGCACCATTACGTTTGTTAGCTTTAGAGGTGTATGACAAACTAAATAGCGAAGGGGTTCCTTGTACGTTAAAAACAGGAGAAGAAGAAAAAACGGTTGCAGGTGCAAACCATAATTCTTGTACGGTTGAAATGTTTCATGAAAAAGAATCCTACGAGGTCATCGTGATAGACGAAGCACAAATGCTAGCCGATAAAGATCGAGGTTTTTCTTGGTATAAAGCGATAACTAAAGCGAATGCAAATGAAGTCCACATCATTGGAAGCCGAAACGCAGAAGAAATGGTTTTACAACTTTTAGGTGACTCAGAAGACATCGAGATCTTTGATTATAGCCGTGATATTCCACTTCAAGTGGAAAGAAAAGAATTTAATATGAGGCAAACCAAAAAAGGTGATGCACTTGTCTGTTTTTCTAGACGCCGCGTGTTAGAGACCGCCTCTCAGCTTCAAAAGAATGGTTATTCTGTTAGCATGATCTATGGAAGTATGCCCCCGGAAACTCGCAAGAAGCAAATGCAGCGTTTTATAGAAGGGGAAACAAGTGTAATTGTTTCTACCGATGCTATTGGTATGGGCTTGAATTTGCCGATCCGGCGGATTGCTTTCTTAGAAAATGAAAAGTTTGATGGTTCACGAAGAAGAAGATTAACTTCTCAAGAAGTGAAACAAATCGCTGGACGAGCGGGACGTAAAGGGATATACGATGTAGGGAAGGTAGCTTTTACTTCGGATATTAAACTAATGAAGCATTTACTTCAAAAAGAGGATGAGGCTATTCAGACATTTGCCATTGCACCTACAAATGCAGTTTTTGAACGGTTTCAAAAATATTACCGTGATCTAGGTACATTTTTTGAGATGTGGGATAAGTTCGATAGTCCTAAAGGAACCAAAAAGGCAACGCTCTCTGAAGAAAAAGAATTATATGAGATCATTAGAGGTACAGAAATTGAGGCCCGTCTTTCAATGATGGATCTTTATGGTTTCTTACACCTTCCTTTCTCAACAAAAGATTCGGGTTTAATTGAGCAATGGCAAGAGAAAATGATCGCTATTATTAGAGGCGAAGAACTTCCAGAGCCGCAAATTATAAGGGGTTCCCTTGAAGAAATGGAACTATCTTATAAATCTATTGGCTTACATCTGTTATTTTTGTATCGGTTAGATAAACGAACGGAGGCCATTTACTGGGAGAGAGTGAGAGAAGAGATCAGTGATGGAGTACATGAATATTTAAAAAACGACGTGAAGAATCTAACGAAATCATGCAAGCATTGTGGGAAAAGTCTAAACTGGGATCACGCGTTCACGATTTGTGACACCTGTTATACATCAAGAGTTAAGCGAAGAGAACAAGGATATTATCGAAATAGAAGAGCTTATAAGTGATAAAAAGGACTAACCCTAGCTGATTATACCTAGCGTTAGTCCCAATGTCCTTATTCAACTCCAAGGACTCGATATCCATGTTTATTTAAATCGTTAGAATTTTACCCAGACTTGGCATTTCTTCTATATCTAATGAGAACCGTGTGTAGATAAGTTGAACCTGATTCAAAACCAATATCAGAAATGATGTTAACACCAGATTTATTCATGATTTTTGTAATTCCTAGTAGTGTTCCGACACGATCGTGAACATCTAATAAAATACGTACACCTTTTACACCCACACCAAACAAGATTCTAGCGTTTTTTTCTATTATGGAACGCTTAAGATCCCAATAAACTCTTCTTCATCTACAATGGGTACAAAGGGGTAGCGAACGATAATAGGTAAGCAATCCTCAAAAGGTCCTTTTGTAAGGTCCATTTCAAATTGAATTAAATATAGGTAACTTTTAAAAAAGGTGTGATAAAGATGTCTTCAGAAAAAATGCTTGTTTTAATTGGATTTTTCTTTGTTAACGGTTTGCTCATAGGTAGTATGTTCACCGGAAGAGATTATATCATTGAGATTATTTTATTTACAATAGTAATGAATCTACTATATGTTGGATTTTTAGCTTACCTGAAGAAAAATCCAAGGTACATTAGTTAGCTTCGGTCAGGGGAAGATAACTGCGAGGTATCAGCTTGATCTATGAATACGTTTAACACTACAAAGATGGATAGGGATGAATAAAAATCCAGTATTGAACAAGCTTAAGGGGACGTCCTTAAGCTTGTTAGCATTTAAGCTTCTTACACCATAAATGAATTGCGATGGAGACGGTGTCCCAATTCTCAATCTTCAAGCCTGTATTTATAAAATTTTATCAAATCTCGACTTTATCTACATTCAATTTTTGAGTATCTGTACTTACTTATTTAACTAGCTAAAAAGTAATAGAAGTAATTTTAGGTGAGAGCAAGGGGGAACACAATAATTCGTGACTGATAGTGAATGAGTAAATCGTTTAGGTCATAGTGAGGCAAAGCTTTTTAGGAGTCATTTGTCTCACTATGACGGTTGTTAGATCAAAAACGATAAGGCAATAATGAAAATGGATGCATGGTAAAGAAGATTTAATAAATTACTACTTAATCGTTTATTTAGCATATGGATACAGACATACGCTGAGCGAATTACTATAATAATAAGGGCAATTTTTACGAGAAGTGCTGGGATCATGATAGCCACCTCCTAGATCTTGTGTCTTCTAGTCTATGATTCATGATCCTTGTCTTATTCCGATTAAGTTGAACGAGTGATGTTATTAGTATTGACCTTTCCGTTTCTGAATTTCTTCTGCTACGACAAAAGCTAGATCGTCGTTTCCAAATAGGGCCAGGACGCCAAGTAATGTATCATCGGGAATCGGTTCAGACTCATGCTTTGGTACTGTTAAATCAATTGCGTATTGAAGAGAAGCATTTTTACCTTGCTGTGGATAGGCAGAAGTATACAATTCTGCTGGATCAAGATCATGATTGATGCACCATTGCGCAAAAACCAAAATCATCATCTGTTCGTCTTGTTGATAATTAGCGATCACTTTTTCTTCCATTTCTTTTTTATTCATCTTTTACTCCTTCTTTGCTGTTCATTAGCTCGTTTAATTGTTGATAGAATGTTTCATTGTATTGTGTAACGATATGAATTCTTGCTTTTGTAAGAGGGATCTGTTTTTTACATTTCTTCATTTGACAGATCACTTCTAATTGATTGACCTTGACTAGATATTTTTTTCGTTTTTTACATGCTGGACAGGTTGCACTTATTAGTTGAACGGTGGCTCCTTTTGAAAACTCGCCTTCTGTTGTATCCTTTGTTTCCTTTGTCAGTTCCTGAAACAAAACAGCATTTGTTGCCGCACGACTCGTACGCTTAATCAGTGTGTCAAGTGTGAGCAGGGGACTTGGGTTTTTTATTGGCTTTTTCTTAACGACAATTTTATCGTAATCATCCATTTCTAATAAACCATACCCTTTTGGTACTTCTTCCGTTGATAATAGTCCTTCTGGCGTCAAGAGATAAGCATAATGAGCCATTTGATGATACCCATAATCAGAGTGAAGGACTTCATCCCGAAAGAAGTCAGCCCTTGTTGCTTTGGCTTCTATGATTCGGGCCTCTTTTCGTTTCATATTTATACCAAGTGCATCTGCTTTAAAACGATTTCTACGGTAAAAAAGTTTTACTTCATTTGCACATAGGTCTGTCATTTTTTCTTTAAGCCAATATAAAGATTGTGTCTTAAGATGTTTGTGAATGTGACTTTCCATTGATAAAAATCCTTCCTATATCCAACCCAATAAGTTAAAACCATATAGAACACTTGTCAAAATGATGGCAAGTATACTAATAAATACAAAATTTTGTTTTACGATTATTTTCGTTGGTTGTTCCATTAACCTTGATGCCATTAAGACCTGACCTGAGAATGGTGATATTTGTGTAGAGACTGTCCAGGCAACAAGTAATACTAAAGCTAAATACTCAGGACTTACTCCAAATTTATCTGGAGACAAAGCATTACCAATACCGATCACAATGATAACTGGATGAATACCGATTTGCGCCAGAACTGTTGCAACTATGATAAGTAAGAGACTAAGCAAGAAAACAGAATCGAATGAAGCTTGAAAAAGGACGGTTGATAAAAAAATACCGATATCGGTTGAAGCCATAGCCATTCCTAAAAAACCAGCACTAATGAACACAGCTAATTCATTCTTAAGTAGATCAAATGAATGTAACACTTGTTCGGTAACGTCTTGAAAAAAAGTCTTGAAGATCCTTGTAAAAAATGCCCATAGAAAGGGCAAAACAATGGCAAGCAAGGATACGATGGTTAACATTTTCACCGCTAAAAGATAATCAAGTATAAACGATAAGCTTATGAGAACGGTCGAAAATGTGAAAAACGGCAGTAAGGATGAAGAGACCTGTTTATCCGTCTCTATTTCTGTTTCCTGTTCAATCCTAGGATCATCTGAAAAAGATATAAAACGAAACATAATTGCACAATAGACAATGTATATAATTCCTAACATAAATCCAAATCCACCAATGTCAAACCAAGAAAGATCAAATAGGACGAGCACGAGTCCAACGTTAACAAAGTATGGCGACCACAACATCGAAGTAGCAAAGGCTCTCATAATCGTTAATGTGAGTTTCTTTTTTTGATAGCCAGAGAAACTTTCTGTGATGATTCTCTTTACAATAGCCATTGAACCGAAATTTAAAAGAATACTAATGGAACCTGTGAGGATAAAGCTAAATCGATATGGGTGCTGACCGCTTTTGTGTTGATTCGATTGTACTGTATGTTTTAACGCTGATAAATAGCCTGCTGTTGACATGAATGTACCGATAATAGGAATTAATAAAAAAAGCGATAATAGATTAATGTTTTCACCAAATCCTGACAAGGCTGTAAGAATACTTGTCTGTTCTATGTAAAAACAAATTATGCCTGTTCCAATCAAAGCAAGAACTATGAGACGATTTACACTCGTTAAGAAAAAAAGAGTGCTAACAAGTAAAATGAAAGCTATCCCACTATAAATCAATCTTAACAGATCACTAGGCATAAATAACTCAATCAAATAAAGAATGGATGTTAAATAACAGAGTACACCTAATAGTTTGGTTAATTTTTGTAACGTAATGGTCATCTCCTTTGACCTGATGGTTGAACTGTTTATCTTATATTTTAATGTTTCGGTTAAGGAAGAGTAAAGGAAAATGATTAGATCTAATGAAAAATCGAACGACCTACCCATATGACCTCTCTTCATTAGTCGGTGAAGATCCATGCATTGTCACGAGACAACCGTTTTTCAGATAAGATAAATTAATTCAAAGCTAGAAGGGAAGAGTCTGCATGAACTTAATGGAAGGTATACTTTCTAGAAGAAGCATTGGACGAGTAAAGGGAGATCCTGTACCCAATTAGTTGAACAAATACTCTATGCAGGAACATTTGCGCCTAATCATTTTCGAACGAAGCCGTGGAGATTCATTGTGTTAGAAGGAGATGCAAGAAACCGGATCTGGATTTGAGGATATAACGAGGAAAGAATTGCAGGATACAATAACAGAAGAAAGTCAAAAAAACTTAATAAAGTGAAAAAGAATCCGCTTCGGGCACCAATCATTATTGCGGTGGTGGTAGAGCCATAAAACAAAAAAATGTATGGGTTTAAGAAGAATATGCTGCGGTTCATAGTGCAATTCAAACTATGCTACTTGCGGCACATCGTTTTGGTTTGGGTACGATTTGGCGTACTGGGTCATTATGCTACCATGAAAAAACGAAAGAATTTTTCGGACTCTCAGACAAAG
Organism: Halalkalibacter alkalisediminis; assembly: GCF_028610705.1. Lineage (GTDB taxonomy): Bacteria > Bacillota > Bacilli > Bacillales > Bacillaceae_D > Halalkalibacter > Halalkalibacter alkalisediminis. The sequence continues at coordinate 12,942 of NZ_JAQQWT010000032.1, read as the reverse complement.
GTGCTTTACTTGGATTAATTTATGTTGGATATCCGGATATGGAGCCTAGACATGTTAAAAAGACATCTTATAAAGATGTGACAACACGGCTCTCGTGAAACATCTAAAGTCCTTAGTATAAGTACTAAGGACTTTTTAAGGTACCTAGATAAGATAAACAATAACGTAATAAGTAGCCAGTAATGATTGCGAGAAAAAGATAATTCCCCATACAAAAGCCGGAACAAGGGTGAGCTTCTGTAACCCTTTTGCATCGCCAGCTTGTTTCGAATTGGTCATGCTTAAGATAAGAATCGTAAAAGACGCGAGAACGGATTGAACCAAAATAACACTAGAAAGTAAATAAACAACGATTTCTTTTAGAATGTTCCATTGGTAATGAATGATTACAAGCGAACCCGCGATATAGAGAAGAAGCCACAATACTCCAAATTTGTTGCGAACCCATAAGAGTAAATTAATTAAGGCAATAAGCAAGAAAATATAAAACAAGAAGACTGTTTCTTCATTTGCAATGAGGAAAAAGGCAAGAATGGCAATTAAGGATGAAAAGGTATAGCCGGCATACGTAACGACGACCGAACTCCACCATGATCTTGATCCAGTACAAGCAACTCCATCAGTAGTTGAGTATAAGGAAATGGAGTAGACTTTTCCACTCGTTAATAGGGCAGCTAGCGCATGCCCAGTTTCATGAATAAGTGTATGGATGGTAGCAAAAATAGATTTTAGTACAGGAATAAAAGAAATAATAATCGCTATTGCGATATAGGCATACATAAATTCCATAAAAAAATGCGCACCCCTTTCCGTACCATCATACCCATTTCGAGTCGTTTTAAATAGCTATACTTTGTTTTGAAGTATAGGACATTTTATTTCTCTCATAAGATGTATGACATACCATCTTTTTTACAGAGGAAATGAGGGATTGAAAATGCAAATACATGTTATTCAGTCAGGAGATACACTTTGGAATATAGCCCAAACGTACGAATCTACCGTTGAAGAGCTTGTACGGGTTAATCAAATACCAGACCCAAACGTACTGGTCGTAGGGCAATCATTAGTCGTCCCAATATGGGGTCGATTTTATTGGGTAAAGCCAGGGGATAGTTTATGGTTAATTGGACAGCGTTTTGGCATTAATTATTTATCTCTAGCAGAAATCAATCAAATGAATCCAGCGCAGCCACTTAGAGTAGGACTACGTATGTACATACCGCCTACACCAAGACCAAGAGTGGAGACTAATGCTTATATAGAACCAAGAGGAACAACCGTTAGTCAGGCATTGTTAGATGAAGCAAGAGCAGTAGGTCCGTTGTTAACGTATCTAGCCCCTTTTAGTTATGAAGCACGAAGAGATGGATCCTTAGTTCCGCAACCTTTAACTGGAATCCCTGAAGTAGCAAGAGATACTGGTGCATCTTTAATGATGGTAGTAACGAATTTAGAAGGAGGTCAATTCAGTGGCGCTCTAGGTAGAGATATCTTGCAAAGTCAAGCCGTGCAAGAGTTACTCTTAGATAATATCGTTGCCGAAACAAGACGTGTTGGTCGATATACGGATGTTCATTTTGACTTTGAGTTTTTACCCGGGAACCAAAGAGTAGCTTATAACCAATTTCTAAGAAGAGCTGCAGCAAGGTTAAGGGCAGAAGGACTGCTTATTTCAAGTGCACTAGCGCCAAAAACGAGAGCCGATCAACCAGGACAATGGTATGAAGCGCATGATTATCGAGCTCATGGAGAGATTGTTGACTTTGTGGTTTTAATGACATATGAGTGGGGTTATTCAGGCGGACCACCAATGGCTGTTTCTCCGATTGGCCCAGTGGAGCAAGTCATTCAATATGCTTTAACGGAGATGCCGGCCTCGAAAATTATGATGGGACAAAATTTATATGGTTATGATTGGACATTACCTTATGTACCTGGAGGCCCGTATGCAAGAGCGATAAGTCCGCAAAGAGCCATTGAGATTGCTAAAACCTACAATGTACCAATCCAATATGATTTTCAAGCTCAGGCCCCTCATTTTGATTATGTAGATGAACAAGGCCGGTCTCATAAGGTATGGTTTGAAGATGCAAGGTCGATTCAAGCGAAATTCGATTTAATTAAACGCTTGGGATTAAGAGGGGTTAGTTATTGGAAACTCGGTCTGCCTTTTCCACAAAATTGGCTACTGATCCAGGAAAACTTCGACGTCGTTAAACGTTGAATAGATGAGAGTGACTTTATAGATAGATCTATGACCTGAGGTAGAACATCTAAAAGTCATTCTCTTTTGTGCATTAGACAAAATAAGGAAACATGGTATCCTAGTCATATAGCTGAATACATTAAGATGGTGGAGGCTTTATGAATATGAATGTTATTTCAATCATTCTCGCTTTGGTTTTTTTAGTCAATACAGTACTCATTCTTATGATTATCTTTTTAGAAAGAAGAAATGTTAGCTCGATCTGGACATGGGCTATCGTATTAACATTTCTCCCGATAGCTGGTTTTATTTTATATATTATATTCGGCCGTAATTTAAGCCGATCTAAGCTATTTAGGTGGGATAAGGAAAGTTATTTGTTATTAAAAGGGTCAGTCATGGATCAGATTACGACTTTGAAAAATGATACGTATCGAATCGGGGATCCAGCTATTTTTAAATACAAAGACTTTATTATGATGAATCTAAATCAAAATGCTTCACTACTTACTCAAAATAACGACGTTACCATTTTTACAACCGGACAAGAAAAATTTGACTCTCTATTAGCAGACATTAAACAGGCTAAGAACCACATACATATCTTGTATTACATCATTCGTGATGATGAACTTGGAAATAAATTAGCCGACGAACTTGCGAAAAAGGCAAAGAGTGGCGTTCAAGTACGATTGTTGTATGATGATTTAGGGTCTAGGACATTAAGTAAGGCATTTATTCATAAAATTAAATCAGCAGGTGGAGAGGTGGAAGCCTTTTTCCCGTCTAAAATCCCTTTTATTAATTTAACGCTTAATTTCCGGAATCATCGAAAGCTGGTCGTCATTGATGGCGAAATTGGTTATATTGGTGGGTTTAATGTTGGCGATGAATACTTAGGTTTAAATCAACGTTTTGGTTATTGGCGCGATACTCACTTGAAAATTGTAGGTGAGGCTGTTAATCACATTCAAACAAGGTTTATACAAGATTGGAATCAGGCAGCTAAAAAAGAATTGCATATTAAAGATTTTCTCTTTCCTGTTACGAAAAAATATGGGCAATTCGGAATCCAAATTGTATCGAGCGGACCGGACTCGCAATTAGAGCAAATAAAGAAAGCTTATATAAAAATGATCCTAACGGCAAAAGAGTATGTTTACATTCAAACCCCTTATTTTATTCCGGACGAAAGCTTGCTCGATGCATTTAAAGTCGCATGCTTTTCAGGCTTAGATGTTCGAATTATGATCCCTAACAAACCGGACCATCCATTTGTTTACTGGGCTACATACTCGAATATTGGAGAATTACTAAGAATGGGTGCAAAAGTTTATATTTATGATAACGGGTTTCTTCACTGTAAAACGATTGTTGCAGATGACAAAATAGCTTCTGTTGGCACAGCTAATATTGATGTACGAAGCTTTCGATTAAACTTTGAAGTTAATGCTTTTCTTTATTCAACCGAAAAAGTAAATGAGTTAACGAAGCTTTTTCATGAAGATATCAAGGAATCTAGAGAGTTAACACTTGAAGAGTATGAACAACGTCCATCCAAAATCCGATTTAAAGAATCAATCTCAAGGTTGTTGTCACCTATTTTGTAAATGGTCCTGACGGTGGAACTATTTTCTTTTGGGGAAGGGGGTGATTTCATTGTTTTTAAAACCTTTTGAAACAAAACAAATGCTTGAAGCCATATTAGGAAGTATTGATGAAGCGATTCATGTTGTGAACGGAGACGGAATGACGATTTATTACAATCAAGTGGCTGCCACTAATGATGGGGTTAAGATTGAAGACGTTCTTGGAAAACATATTCTAGACGTATTTCCATCGTTAAATAAGCAATCCAGCACGTTACTAAAGGTAATGGAAAGCGGAAAGCCCATTTACCAGCAGCCGCAGTCATATAAAAATATTAAAGGACAGTTTATTGATACAATTAATACAACGTTACCCATTAAGGTTGGCAAGCGAATTATTGGAGCGGTAGAAATTGCGAAAGATTTAACAATGGTCAAGAGCCTTTCGCAATCTCTCCTTGACCTTCAAGGAAAAGTACACCTACAACAAACAAAACCAGTTTCTATCTCCGGAGCTAGGTATCATTTCGATGATATTGTTACCGCTTCTTCTGAAATGATAAAAGTAAAGGATTTAGCTCGGAAAGCCGCTCAAACCTCTTCACCTGTAATGATTTATGGAGAAACGGGAACGGGAAAAGAATTGCTTATTCAATCAATACACAACGAATCCAATCGACAAAATGAACTATTCATTGCCCAAAACTGCGCAACCTTACCTTCAACTTTGCTTGAAAGTACACTATTTGGGACGAAGAAGGGGACTTATACGGGAGCGGTTGACCGAGCAGGATTATTTGAACTCGCCCACAGAGGAACGTTATTTCTAGATGAAATCAATTCTATGACGCTCGAATTTCAGTCTAAATTATTAAGAGTCTTAGAGGATGGAGTGATTCGAAGACTGGGGGGGACGGATTCTTATTTAGTCGATGTTCGCATGATCGTAGCTATGAACGAGCATCCACTTAGATGTATCGAGAACCAGCAATTAAGATCTGATTTATATTATCGGTTAAATGTGATTTTTATTGAAATCCCACCATTACGTAATCGGAAAGAGGATATTCCTTTACTAGTTCGTCACTTCATAAAAAAGTATAATTACTCCTTTAATAAACTGGTTGTTGATGTCGATTCTAAGGTGTTGGAAATGCTTGAGAGTCATCATTGGCCAGGGAATGTAAGGGAACTCGAGCACACCATTGAATTTGCAATGAATATGGCGGAGGGAGACAAATTAAATTTTTGCGATCTACCAGTATATCTAAAAGAAAGTCCGGTTCAAAATAGTCTAACGCAGTTTAAATCTCTTCGCTTAGCTGTGGAGCATACAGAGATGGAACTCATTACTAAAGCGTTAAAAAAGACAAATTATAATATCTTACAAACAGCGAGATTGCTTGAGATTCCGAGACAAACCCTTCAATATAAATTAAAAAAATACCAAATCATGTTGTAGATTTAGGGAAAGGAGTTCAAGTCATGAAATCTCAACCGGTAATTAAAGAAATATCGACAGCGGCCTTTACAGCTACTCTTTATTTTGATTTTTTTAATAAACGACTTAGAATTGATGAGTATAGAGGAAACGTTGAGGAATTAATAGGAGCTATAAGAAACATTGTTCAAGAAGAGCGATTTACGAAAGTAATCTTTCATAGCCGTCCAGAACATTGGCAACAGCTGTTGTCTCAGGGCTTTGAATTAGAAGCGATCTTTAGCGGTTTTTTTAACGGAACTGATAATTATACGATGGCTTTCTATACAGATGATGCTAGACGAACAAGCAACGTTTGGATGAAAGAAAATGAGATACTTGCGCGTGTGATAATAAAAGGAAAACAACCAGAGACAAAAACAGCACCTTCTCATTATCACTTTAGGAAAGCTACCTTGTCTGATTCTAGCAACCTGGCTAATCTTTACGGGAGTGTTTTCAAAGTATACCCTACTCCAATGGATCATGAAGAATATGTGAAAAAAGTCATGAATGGCGGTACAATTTTTTATATCGTTGAATGCAATAATGAGATTGTGAGTGCAGCATCTGCAGATATAAATAAGCAGTTTAATCATGCTGAATTAACAGATTGTGCTACGTTATCTGAGCACCGAAAATATGGGTTAATGAAAAAGTTACTGATTAAATTAGAAGATGAGTTAAGGAAAGAAAAGATTTATTGTTCTTTCTCGATTGCAAGAGCACTATCCTTTGGAATGAATGCGGCCTTTTATCAGCTTGATTATACGTATAGAGGAAGGTTAACAAACAATTGTTATATCTACGAGAAACTCGAAGATATGAATGTCTGGGTGAAAGATTTATCTAAGAAATATCAGTGATGGCTCTTTCCGTTCCTTAATCTTTTAATTGGATAAGCTGTTTCGTTTCGCTAAATCCAAAAGACAAGTGAAACTGCCGATTTTTAAACACTATTGCCTAAATTTGGGCATGGAAATATAGCATTTATTAACGAGAAACTGCCGATTATCAGGCAGTTTTTTATTTATGCGCTTTTTATTTTTGAAGTGGACAGTAGATTTTCGCGTATAGTCAGCCTTTTTTTAGTATAAAAAGTTGGCACGAAAATTGCTAATAAATAAGAAAGAGTAAAATAGGAGGGATTAATATGAGAATGGATTTATATAAGCCTAAACGTCATTGGAAAGAAATTGAGTTATGGAAAGATGTCACAGAGGAACAGTGGAATGATTGGATTTGGCAATTAACGAATACGATTCGTACGCTAGATGATTTGAGAAAAGTGATCAACCTAACTCCTGAGGAAGAAGAAGGGGTTAGAATTTCAACAATGACCATTCCTTTAAATATCACACCTTATTACGCCTCTTTAATGAATCCTGATGATCCAAGGTGTCCAATCCGAATGCAGTCTGTACCTGTTGGTCAGGAAATTCATAAAACGAAATATGATTTAGAAGATCCATTAGAAGAGGATGAAGACTCTCCAGTACCAGGATTGACACATCGTTATCCTGACCGTGTACTTTTCCTCGTAACGAACCAATGCTCGATGTATTGTCGTTATTGTACGCGCAGACGCTTTTCAGGACAAATAGGAATGGGTGTACCAAAGAAACAATTGGATGATGCGATCAATTATATTCGTAACACGCCGAAAGTTCGTGATGTTCTTTTATCAGGTGGAGATGGTCTATTAATTAATGACAAGATTCTTGAATATATATTAAAGAATCTTAGAGAAATCCCTCATGTTGAAATTATAAGAATAGGAACAAGGGCACCGGTTGTGTTTCCACAACGGATTACTGAGAATTTATGTAACATTTTAAAGAAATATCATCCCGTTTGGCTTAATACTCATTTTAATACATCTATTGAAATCACCGAAGAATCCAAGAACGCCTGTGAAATGTTAGTAAACTCTGGTGTTCCAGTTGGGAACCAAGCTGTGATTTTAGCTGGAATTAACGATAGTCTACCTATCATGAAAAAGCTAAATCTTGACCTTGTTAAAATCAGAGTACGACCTTATTACATTTACCAATGTGATTTGTCTGAAGGAATTGGTCATTTCCGTGCGCCTGTCTCTAAGGGACTAGAGATCATTGAGGGCTTGCGTGGTCATACGTCTGGTTATAGTGTACCTACGTTTGTAGTAGATGCGCCAGGTGGTGGAGGCAAAATCACTTTACAGCCCAATTACATGATTTCACAGAGTCCAGAGAAAGTGGTTCTTAGAAATTTTGAGGGAGTCATTACGAGTTATCCTGAACCAAAAGGATATGTACCAGGTCGAGCTGATGAGTATTTTGAAAATATCTATGAAAATTATAAAGAAAAGCAAATGAACACGGGCATCTCTGCTATTTTAAATGATGAACAGAAGGTGATGATCCCGAAATCATTAGAACGCTATAACCGTCGCTCTAATTATCAAGAATCAGAAGGGTATATAACGTTAAAAGATAAACGAGAGAAACGAGATCAATTGAAAGAAAAGAAATATCAAGCCCAATTCAACAAAAAGGATGAAACATCATGAGGTTATGAAAATGATAAGTAGCAATGACTCACAACGTTGCAGCTTTACTCAGTCGTCTCATCATAACAAGCGTATTTTTACAGAAAGGAGATGGGATTATGAAGTGTGAATGGTGTGACGCAAATGAAGCAACCGCAATCTCTTGTACGGTCTATTGGGAGCTACCAGATGGCTCCCGAGCCATTGAGATAACCGAAACTCCAGGCTTTTACTGTAATTCCTGCGGCATGGAATATCAATCTGAAAAGATCATTATTCAATTAGAAGATCAATTGATGATTATTGATACAAAAAAATTAGAAAAAACAACAACATACGAGCAATTGATGGCTCAGCCTAAGTTATTAAAGCAAAATTATTTTCGCTTCAACTAGACTCGTATTTCCTCAACAAGAAAAGAGAGGGATCATGATGAAGGAATCACTATTAATTAAACCGCTCATGAATGATTTCTATCCTAAGGCTGTTCGCGGGTCAGGTATTTATTTATACGACGATCAAGGGAAGAAGTATATGGATGGTTCTTCAGGGGCTATTACGGCTAGTATTGGCCATGGAGTAAAAAATATTATTAAAGCCATGCATAATCAATCTAAGAATCTTTCTTTTGTTTATCGATCTCAATTTACAACTGATCCAGCAGAAAATCTTGCCTTGAAGCTGAATGAAATAGTAAATACCGACGAGCGTTACTGGTCTTTTTTTGTCAATAGTGGTTCGGAGGCAACAGAAACAGCTATGAAGATGGCGATTCAACATTGGCAAGAACAAGGAGATTACAAGAAAACAAAAATTCTTTCCCGATGGATTAGTTATCATGGGATTACCTTAGGTGCTTTATCGATGTCGGGACACGTAACAAGGAGAGAACGATTTCAACCACTGTTAGAGGATTGTCCAACGGTGTCTCCACCCTATTGTTATCGTTGTCCATTTAAGAAGTCCTATCCAGATTGTAACCTAACCTGTGCGAGTGAACTTGAAACAGCGATAAATAGAATTGGTTCTGAACATATTGCTGCTTTTATTGCAGAACCGATCGTTGGAGCAGCTGGGGGTGTGCTCGTTCCTCCCGATGGTTATTATCAAAGAATTAAGCAAATCTGCGAAAAGCATCGCATTCTATTTATTTCAGATGAAGTGATGACCGGCATCGGCCGAACGGGCAAAATGTTTGCCATGGATTACTGGAATGTTTCACCTGATATCATTGCTCTTGGGAAGGGGATGAGTGCAGGTTATGCCCCGATTGCAGCAACTTTAGCTAGTGAAAAGGTGATGAAGCCAATTCTTAAAGGGTCTAAATCAGTTATGAGTGGTCATACGTATAGTGCGAACCCACAGTCAGCTGCGGCCGCACTGGCGGTCATAAATTATATTGAGAAACATCAATTGGTGAAGAAATCTTATGAAAATGGAAAGTATCTACTTGCAAAATTGGAACGGTTAAAAAAATCTCATCCCATTATCGGTGATATACGGGGGAAAGGCTTGATGATAGGAGTGGAATTTGTTTCTAACCAGATGACAAAAGAACCACTCCCATCAGAGAAGGGGTTAACGAATAAGATCATTAAGTGTGCTAGGGAAAAAGGGTTACTTTTATATCCTGCGTCGTCAGGAGTAGACGGTAGAGTGGGAGATGCCATTATTATTGCCCCTCCTTTAGTCATAAAAAAACGGGAAATAAAACAACTCGTCTCCATTTTTGATGAGGTGTTACAAGAAATCAAACGGGAGAGGAGGTAGGTGAGATGATTAACAAGATCGGTTCACTCGATGAAGCTCTGTCAAAAATTAGTGATGGATGCACATTGATGTTCGGTGGCTTTGGAGGTGTAGGCAATCCACCAACTATCATCAACGGAATGATCGAAAAAGATATAAAGAATCTAACCTTAATTGGAAATGACGCTGGCTTTCCCCATATTGGTATCGGTAAAATAGTCAGTCAAGGTAGAGTTAAAAAATTAATCGCTTCACATATTGGGTCCAATCCAGTTGCTGGACAGTTAATGGTTGATGGTAAGTTAGAGGTTGAATTTTCGCCACAAGGTACTTTAGCAGAGCGTATCCGAGCAGGTGGAGTCGGACTGGGTGGAATCTTAACCGATATTGGAATCGGGAGTATTATCGAGGACGGAAAAGAAAAGCTACTAATTGGCGAGAAGGAATATTTAATTGAAACTGCTTTAACCGCAGATGTTGCGATTGTGTCCGCGAAAAAATCTGACTATTATGGTAATTTAGTGTACGAAACAAGTGCTCGAAATACGAACCCATTAGTTGCCATGGCTGGTGCTTTCACGATTGCTGAAGTCGATAAAATCGTTCCGCTTGGAGAAATAGATCCTTCTGAAATTGTAACGCCAGGTATCTACGTTGACATGGTGATTGAAAGTAAAGGAGTCGATTGGAGATGGGCATGGGAATAGACATTCGCAATCGAATGGCGAAACGAGCAGCAGCCGAAGTAAAAGATGGAATGGTAGTAAATTTAGGAATAGGTATTCCTTCTCTTGTTGCGAATCACATTCCGGCATCTTTTGATGTAATGTTTCATGCTGAAAATGGCATCCTTGGGATGGGGAAATCTCCTGAAAAAGGGTTAGAGGATCCTATGCTCTGTAACGCTGCGGGCATTCCCGTTACGATCAAACCGGGCGCTTCTTATTTTGACAGTGCTATTGCTTTTGGAATGATCAGGTCTGGGAATATTGATATGACTATTTTAGGAGGGTTAGAAGTTAGTGAACAGGGAGACTTGGCTAATTGGATCGTCCCTGGAAAAAGAGTACCTGGAATTGGAGGGGCGATGGAACTCGCTAAAAAGGCAAAGAAAGTCATAGTTGTCATGAACCATACAAGCAAAAATGGAGAAGCAAAAATCTTAAAACAGTGTCGCTTTCCATTAACCGCAACGGCCTGTGTCGATATGATTATCACAGATATGGCAGTGATTCAAGTAACAGACGATGGATTAGTTTTAAAGGAGTTAATGGCCCCACACACAGTTGAGGATGTCATTCGTCTTACCGGAGCGCCGTTAATCATAGCTGATTCCATTAGAGTTAACGAAGACTGTTAGGGGGCGACTTGAAGTGAGAGGAAACGTTGATTTAAGTAAACAAATTAACCAGTGGCTTTTGGAAAATAAGCATGATGGAATCAAGTTGCTTCAAAGGTTAGTTCAAGCAGGAAGTACACAAGGGAACGAAGCAAAGGCGCAAACAATTATTTTGAATACATTAACGGATATGGGGCTCGATATTGACTTATGGGAACCAAATGGGGAAGAACTTCAGAAGAACCCTTATTTTGCATCATCGCGTTCAGAATTTATGGGTAGCCCTAATATAGTTGGTATTTTAAGAGGGAAAGGTGAAGGTCGTTCAATTATCTTAAATGGTCATATTGATGTCGTTCCAGCAGGTGATATGGAGCAATGGAATATAGATCCTTACAGTGGAATGATTAAAGATGGGAACATGTACGGCCGGGGCGTTACAGATATGAAAGGAGGCAATGTAGCTCTTCTTATGGCAATGCGAGCTCTTCAAGCGTTAAATATTAATTTAAAAGGTGATGTAATTTTTGAAAGTGTTATAGAAGAGGAAAGTGGTGGAGCAGGTACATTAGCATCGATATTAAGAGGATACACAGCCGACGCAGCTCTTATCCCTGAACCGACGAACATGAAGATCTTCCCTAAACAACAAGGTTCAATGTGGTTTAGACTACATGTGAAGGGGCAATCTGCACACGGTGGAACTCGATATGAAGGGGTAAGTGCCATTGAAAAGAGTATGGTTGTCGTTGATCATATATTAAAGTTAGAAAAAAGGAGAAATGAACGAATTACAGATCCATTATATAAGAAGATTCCAATTCCCATTCCAATCAACATTGGCAAAATAGAAGGCGGAGATTGGCCTTCATCTGTTCCTGATTTGGTAAAGGTAGAAGGTAGAATGGGTGTATCGCCAGAGGAGACGATGGAGGATGCAAAAGCAGAAATGGAAAGTTGGATGAAAAAAATAGGAGAGACAGACTCTTGGTTTACTGAACATCCAGTAAGACTTGAATGGTTTGGAGCGAGATGGCTGCCTGGGGCGATAGAGGTGGAACATCCACTCGTTCAATCTTTATCTAAAAATTATCAAACCGTTTTAAATCAGATTCCAACAATTGAAGCCTCTCCGTGGGGGACGGACGGAGGTTTATTGACGAAAGTGGGAGAAACCCCATCTATCGTATTCGGACCGGGCGTTACAGAGAAAGCGCATTTTCCCAATGAGTATATTGTTCTAGATCGTGTTTTTGAAGCTGCTGAAATCATCGCTCTAACATTAGTGGATTGGTGCGGTGTATATGATGAGGGCTCGTTATAGATGAGATTAGTAATAAGCGCAATAGGGTCATTGCGCTTTTTTTACGATTGGATACAAGTCTTAAGAGTCTAACTCATTTATTTTTGAGTAGGTCTAACATAGCTAGAGTAAATTCGATTCCTTGATATAAAAAGATACTAAGAGCACTAGCAGTGAAAATACAAATCGTTAGCACACGTAATATGAGCATGTCGCATCCTCCATTCTCGATCAATTTTTTCGCAGAAAGCGTCTGCTCTTTAAAATTGTTCGATTGATAAAATACGGCTAGTAAAAAGGGTTTTGCTTGGAGATAAATCAGTCTATTTCTCCTTTGATAGAAGAGATAGATTACTAGAAATACCCCGGCTTCAGTGAGTGGTCGGAAACCATGTGGACTTTTAAAAAAGGAATATTCTTGCGCTTGAAACTCTTGATTGAAGATGACATGGTCAAAAACATACAAGGTATTGTTCGATGGCATGAAAAACGATGTAGTGGACGTAGACAATAGGATAAAACCAGATAGCATGAACCAGTTCATTCTCATACTGTCACCTCTTCTAAATATGAACATGAAACCATGTAATGAGGTTAAAATAACACAAAAAATTCTGACGTTTTTTAAAAATTTGGGGTGATTTTACTACCGAATACACACTTTTAACTAAGTTGCATAACGTAATTTGTTGAATGAGATCTTTTAGATTTGTTGAGACTGAAGGAATTTTTAAAAAATTTTT
>NZ_JAQQWT010000031.1 GCF_028610705.1 Halalkalibacter alkalisediminis | reverse complement strand
ATTGAAAAATATATCTACTGGTACAACCATGAACGATCAAAAGAAAAATTGGCTGGTTTAAGTCCAGTCGAATACCGGACACAAACCAGCCAAACAGCTGCATAATATAAACTCTAACTTTTAGGGGTAACTACCAAGGAACCGGCTCTGTTTTTATTCACTAATTAATTTTTTCCTTGGTCTTTTCCTGAGCTGTTTCCAGGTCGATTAATACCAATAGCAGCTCCTTCTCTTCGTTCATCGGCAACCCCATAAAATTGGCTCGTTTCATAATCGATTAAAATGGTTTGCACGTTTCCTACAGAGTTAGGATTCGTTTGCAGAGAGTGCCCGATGTCGGTCATTTGTGCCCGCATATCTTCTGGTATTCCTTCTTCCCACCACATTTGTGTAGTGTGTGTATTATAAATACGCGGTTCCTTCACTGCTTCTTCTAGATCCATCCCGTAATCGGTAATATTCAGAAACACTTGAAGTACAGCTGTGATAATTCTTGGTCCCCCTGGAGAACCGAGCGTCAATACTGGCTTCCCTTCTTCATCAAGAACCATCGTTGGAGTCATACTACTTAACGGACGTTTGCCCGGCTCCACTTCATTTGCTCCGCCGGGTCTAGCATCAAAGTCGGTTAATTCATTATTAAGCATGAATCCGTGTCCCGGAACCATAATACCAGAACCGAAAACTTGCTCAATCGTACTAGTGTTAGATACAACATTTCCCCATCTATCAGCAACCGTAAAGTGAGTAGTTTCTCCTGGTTGTTCATCTGCATCATGTTCCGCAGCTTCTACGTCATAGTCTGCAGCTCCCTCTTCATAACTCCAGGCATCTCCCGGTGGTGTCTCGTCCATTCTGGAATCAAGGGAAATCAGTGACCTTCTTTCTTCAATATAATCCGGATGAAGAAGTCCGTTAACTGGTACATCCACAAATTCAGGATCAGCTGCGAATGCCGCTCTGTCTGCATAAGCTAATCTCATCGTTTCAGCGAGTAAGTGATATTTTTCAAAAGAACGCACATCATACTGTCCCAAATCAAAGTCTTCTAATATTTTCAGCATTTGAATGAGGAACGTTCCACCTGAACTTGGTGGCGGCATACTTGCAATGCGGTAATCTTTATAATTTCCATATACTGGTTTATTAACTGACAGATTATAATTAGCAAGATCCTCTGCCGTCATGCTTCCACCGAAGTCTTGTACAACTTCTGCAATTGCAACGGCAATCTCACCGTGGTAAAGCGCGTCAGTTCCATGTTTACGGATCTTTTTAAGTGTATTTGCTAAATCGGACTGTACGAGTAATTCTCCTTCTTTTACAGGCTCGCCTCCTGGCAAAAATACATCTCCCGCGGCTGTTGCGGATAGCTTTTCTGCATTACTCACAATAAACGAGGCAAGCTGTCCATCCACCTTAAAGCCATTTTCCGCAAGCTGAATAGCAGGAGTAATCAGTTGCTGACGTGATCTTGAGCCCCATCGATCAAGTGCTTCTTCAAGACCTTTCAGTGTTCCTGGAACACCAACAGAGTTGCCGTGTCGTACCCTTTCTTGAAACGGAATAATACCTCCACTCTCATTCAGGAACATATCCGCCGTTGCTCCTGCAGGTGCTCTTTCTCGACTATTTATAATCGTTATGTCATCTTCATCAGCATCATAAACCATCATAAAACTGCCACCGCCAATTCCTGACATCATCGGCTCTACAACGTTTAATGCATACTGAATGGCAACCGCAGCGTCAACCGCGTTTCCGCCTTTATTAAGTATATCTGCACCTATTTGGGATGCGATGGGGTGAGAAGTGGAAACCATACCATCCGTACCCGTGTCTACAGATTGAATATCTTGGTCATAGTTTTTCGCAGTAGTAATAAACGGATTAATCGTTAACAACAAACAAAAGATAGTAAATAATGAAACTATTCTAGTCCAATTTCTCTGTTTCATAGATCCGCCTCCTCTAAAAATATGTTTAACTATTAAACCGAGAATGTAAGTACTTTCTCCCCTCCTTAAGTTGTTCCTTATCATATTCTTTAAAGACTCTTGAAAATCCTTTTATTGTAAATTGGCAGCCCTAAGAAGGGCTGGGCACTTGCAGGGTCAGTAGCATGGGCTTCAGGAAGTAGCTTTGCCAAGGTAGGGCATTTGAAACAAGAAAGCCTTGGCTGCTTCTCATATTTGTAAACCTCGTGTCATAACTGTGGACAAAAACCCAGCCTATCCTGTAGCGATTCAAGAGTTAAAAGAAGAGAAACGTATGCCTGAAGGCATACAAATAAGGCAAGTTAAATATCTCAATAATATTGTGGAACAGGATCATCGTTTTATAAAGAAGCGAGTTCGTTCGATGTTAGGATTGAAATCATTTCGTACAGCTACTTACATACTGAGTGGCGTAGAAGCCATGCATATGATTAAAAAGAAGCAGGTTCACCAAGGGGTGAAGTCTGCCAAAAATCAAAAAGAAGTCATCCATAAACTGTTTGGGTTAGCTTCATAAGCTAGTATTTTAAAGGAAACGGACACTCTATGTTTCTAGCGAGTGGTTTTTGCACCAGAACCATAAGTTTTCCACTTCTCTTTCTAGACGCAACTTTTCATTCGCTCTACCAATAAGTAAATAAATGAGAAAATTTGCTCAATGTCATTGTTCAAGTTTTTGCGTTGTTCTTAAAATAATATGGTAGTAAGGGTAACCTAGTTTTAGGGTCATCGGTGCTAAATGGCATATGTTTAAATAATATTTTCTATTAATAAGATGTAAGAGGTTAAAGAGGAGGAAATAATCATGGAATCGAATTTATAGGTTGCAACTAAAATAAGGATAATAGGCATATTACTTGGTTAGTAGGCTCGAAGACGAATTGAATTGGAGAGTCTTTTGTGTGACGGGAAACTCGGTTCGTTAAACTATACATGGACAGTGAAATCTAATGATTTGAACCTATCTTTTGTCCTAAGAAATTATACATGAATGGCTTTCAACTGAATACCGGTTCCAATGTCCGGTAAGTCGAGCTTTTTTCTTTTCCCTTCAAAGCAACCCCCGTTTAAGGTGATTGTAATCTAACTAATAGGGAGGAAACTAAATGTACAAAGCGTATTGTCGACTATACCAACAAGCTTTTAGAGTCACTTCACTTTTCTTACCTTGGCGCGAACCTGAGGTGATAAAGGGAGAAGGGAGCTTGGGAACACTGCCTGAGCTGATAAGAAGCAAAAAAATTCAGAGTGTGTTGATTGTAACAGACAAGGGAATTGTAACACTTGGTTTGCTGGATCTTCTTCTTAAAGGTTTAGAAGCTAACAGAATTGCTTATGTTATTTATGATCAAACGGTGCCAAATCCAACGATTGATAACATTGAAGAAGCATTAGAATTGTTTCATTTAAACGAATGTCAGGGAATCATCGCTTTTGGTGGTGGTTCACCAATGGATTGTGCAAAGGGAGTAGGGGCACGTGTGGCAAGGCCTAAAAAAACGATCGCTCAAATGAAGGGCGAATTAAAGGTTAGAAAAGAGATCCCTTTGTTAATAGCTGTGCCTACGACATCTGGTACAGGGAGTGAAGCGACGGTGGCAGCGGTCATCTCAAATAGGAAGACAAAAGAAAAATTCGTCATTGTTGATCCCGTTCTCATTCCACATATAGCTGTACTGGATCCTTTGCTGACGGTGAACTTACCTAAACACATTACAGCTACAACAGGAATGGATGCACTCACACATGCAATTGAGGCCTATATTGGAAGAAGCAACACTAAAGAGACAAGGCAGTATTGTAGAGAGGCGATCAAATTAATCTTTGAAAATCTGTATACAGCCTATTCTGATGGTACGAATATTCATGCTCGTACGAACATGCAACAGGCTTCATACTTAGCGGGAGTCGCATTCACTCGTGCATATGTGGGCAATATACATGCGATTGCCCATACGTTAGGAGGATATTATTCCGTCCCTCATGGGTTAGCTAACGCAGTTATTATGCCGTTTGTCCTTAAATATTATGGGAAATCTGTGCATCTGTCTTTGGCGGAGTTAGCTGATTTGGTTGGAATCAGTGAATCGCATGAAACAGCTGAAGAGAAAGCCAATAAGTTCATTCATGCCATCGAGAAATTAAATGAAGATATGGAGATTCCTACAAAAGTCAGTGGTATTCTTGAACATGACATTCCAGTACTAGCTGAACGTGCATTGAAAGAGGCGAATCCCCTCTATCCGGTGCCGATGATCTTAACTAGAGAAGAGATGGTTCACTTGTATCACGTGATTAAGGAATAGCTAAAGGTTAAAATAATAAAAATGAACCATAAAACTTACAACTGAACAAGAGGAGTAACAACTAATGAATCTCTCGATAAAGTCCTATTTTGAAAACCTACAATCTAAAGATAAAGATCTACAATATGAGGCGTATGAAAAAATTATGTCAGCAATAGATGAAAAGGTAGACTGGGCATAC
Organism: Halalkalibacter alkalisediminis; assembly: GCF_028610705.1. GTDB lineage: Bacteria > Bacillota > Bacilli > Bacillales > Bacillaceae_D > Halalkalibacter > Halalkalibacter alkalisediminis. Next base: position 25,550 of record NZ_JAQQWT010000031.1, on the reverse strand, counting down.
GACGTTTGGGAGCAACTTATGAAGGATTTAACAAATGCCGATCCTCATCGAAGATCAAGGGCTGCCCAGTTTCTTTGTGGTTTGGCAAAAAGTGATCCAGAGAAACGAATATTAAACGACTTTACGGCTATTTGGGAAGTAACAAAAGATCAGAAATTCGTGACAGCTAGACATAGTTTGCAATCCACCTGGAAAGTGGGATTAGCAGGTACAGAGCAAAAAGAGATGGTTGTAGATAAATTGAAAGACCGGTTTATTCATTGTGAAGATGAAAAGAATTACACATTGATTCGTTTTGATCTCATTCAAGGTCTGAGGTATTTATATGACCATTTAAAAGATGAAGAAATCAAACACCTTGCTTTAGAACTAATCAATAAAGAAGAAGATGGTAAGTATAAAAAGAAGTACTCGTCTGTATGGAAGAATGCGTAATTTTAGAGAAATGGAAACACTAATGAATTAGGAAGAACAGAGGCCTTTACATGACATCTTGTTTCATCTCTATTTTTGCTATCATTAATTGTTTAGGAGGAAAAGGAAGTGTGTAAAAATGATTTTGCAAAATAGGGATAAGAACTAAAGAAATAGTGGAAAATAATACTAAATAACAAAATAGGGGTGTGTATCTATGGAACAAACACTATACGAAAAAGTGGGGGGAGAAGAGGCCATTGCAAAAGTTGTGGACTATTTCTACTCTGAATTGGTTTTAAAAGATGAAACCGTTAATCATTTCTTTAAACATACTGATATGGATAAACAACGTCGCCATCAGACTAAATTTATCAGTTTTGCTTTAGGTGGACCTAATCAATATTCAGGGATGTCAATGGCAAAAGCACACGAGGGGATGAACATACAGCCAGCCCATTTTGATGCTATTGCCAAACACCTTCATCATGCTCTTGCCCATTATGGAGTGAGCGAGGCAGATATAGATACAGCGTTAACGAAAGTCGCTTCATTAAGAGATGATATACAATATAAATAACTTTCGTTAATAAGAATAAACAATTAGTTGAAATAAGGTGAGAATCACAGCAACAAAGCGCATTTGAGTAATGCGCTTTGTTGCTGTGAACATATTTATTAGTTTCTCTCTTAATTGAACTAGTTATGTTGTCTACTGTTCTTTCCTCTTCATCCTCGCTTAATTCTTGATCATTGCAGCTAGTAATTTATGTTAAACTGTTTGGTATATGAATGATTGATTAATAGGGATAAACCATAAAGGAGTATGTATAATGAAAATCGTTGCTCGGATTATGATCCTTCTTGGAGTTGGTTTTTTATCATTTGGAGGGTTTGAACTATATCAGACATATACGAAACAACATGAATCTTTGGCAGAAGCTAAACAAATTCTTGAAGATACTACCGCTCAAGTCACGAGTGCTGAAATGATGAATATAGAAAGTGGCGACGTGATTGGTTCTTTATACATCCCCCGATTTGATAAGGAAATCCCTATTATCTCTGGCACAGATGAAGAAGAATTAAGCAGAGGGGTTGGACATTATACATCGACGGCTCTTCCTGACCAGAATGATCAGATTCTCTTATCAGGACATCGCGATACCGTATTTCGTGGTTTTGGAGAATTAGAGAATGGCGATGAATTTATGGTGAAGATGCCGTATGGGACTTTTACTTATGTCATGTATGAAGCAGAAATCGTTGATGCCGATGATCGCACGGTTATTCGTTCAACAGCGCCAAATGAAATTTTAACTTTATCAACTTGCTATCCCTTCAATTTTGTGGGGGCAGCACCTGATCGATACATTATTTATGCAAAGCGAATTGATTAACTTACAAATGAAGAACAATTTCAAAGAAAAGTTTGAAAGCGTAATGCCCTCGGGTGTTACGTTTTTTTAGTGAACGGGTTTTCATTTTGTCCTTAATGGACATAACTGGTAACTGAAAAGGAGGGGATACTTTGAAAGATGATAAAGATTTAAACCCAAGCAATGAGTCGGAAGACACATTAACGAACAGACAGGGGCATCCAGTCACGAATAATCAGAATGTCCGAACGGTTGGAAACCGTGGTCCGACTACCTTAGAGAATTATGATTTTCTTGAGAAAATTAGCCATTTTGATCGTGAACGTATTCCAGAGCGTGTGGTTCATGCGCGTGGAGCAGGTGCGCACGGTTATTTCGAAGCGTATGGCAAAGTAGGGGATGAGCCGGTTTCTAAGTATACAAGAGCTAAGTTATTCCAAGAAAAAGGGAAGCAAACACCGGTTTTTGTTCGTTTTTCATCTGTTGTACATGGTGGACATTCTCCTGAAACACTCCGGGACCCAAGAGGATTTGCGGTTAAATTTTACACAGAGGATGGGAATTGGGATCTAGTTGGTAACAATTTGAAAATTTTCTTTATTCGTGATCCGCTAAAATTTCCTGACCTTGTCCATGCCTTTAGACCAGATCCAGTAACGAACATCCAAGATGGCGAACGTATCTTTGACTTTGTATCGAATTCACCAGAAGCCACACATATGGTGACTTTCTTGTTTTCACCATGGGGTATCCCTGCCAACTATCGTATGATGCAAGGTTCAGGAGTTAATACATACAAATGGGTAAACGCAGAAGGCAAGGGCGTACTTGTTAAATATCACTGGGAACCAAGGCAAGGAATTCGTAATTTGACACAAGAGGAAGCAGATGAACTACAAGCGAAAAACTTTAATCATGCTACTCAAGATTTATACGAGGCCATTGAAAAAGGTGATTACCCAGAATGGGAGCTATTTGTACAAATTTTAAGTGATGATGAGCATCCTGAATTAGATTTTGATCCACTTGACCCGACTAAGCTATGGTATAAAGAGATTATTCCTTGGCAACCAGTTGGGAAGATGGTGCTAAATAAAAATCCTGAGAATTACTTTGCAGAAGTAGAACAGGTTGCATTTGGGACGGGCGTTCTTGTTGATGGCTTAGACTTTTCTGACGATAAATTACTTCAAGGAAGAACGTTCTCCTATTCTGATACACAGCGTTACCGTGTGGGATCGAACTATTTACAATTACCGATTAACTCGCCGAAAAAACATGTAGCAACGAATCAGCGTGATGGTCAAATGGAATACAAAGTAGACCAAGGCAAAGATCAAAATCCACATGTAAACTATGAGCCATCCACTTTAGGGGGGCTGAAGGAAGCGAAAAACCCTGGAAAAGAGCATACACCGTATGTCGAGGGAGAGCTTAAACGGGAGACCATTGACCGGACTAACAACTTTGGTCAAGCGGGAGAAACGTATCGAAGATTTTCTGATTTTGAACGTGAGGAATTGATCAAGAATCTAGTCAATACTTTAGCTCCATGTCATAAAAAAATTCAAGAGCAGATGATCGAGAATTTTACAAACGCCGATCCTGAATATGGAAAAAGAGTGAAAGAAGGACTAGCTGCAAAAATAAAAGAAATGGAGTCAGGTCCAATTGGATCGACGAAAACAGAAGAAGCTGTTCAACAAGCTCAAGATGTGAGTCATCCGTCTGATCCATATTAAGCGAAAAAGCCTCTATTTTGGAGGCTTTTTTCTATTAGAACCTCTGACGCTTTATCGTAACCTTTCAAAAATAGTGACGAATTCACTCGTATCATTCAAATATCAGACGTTTAGCAGCCCTTAGCACACACAGTCTAATCTTTCTCTATTTTCCATTCTTCCTGGCGGTTAATATTTGTAAAATCTTTCTGGTTATCTGGAAAATGAATCCACTTTACACGAACAGCTTGCAAAAGGGGTCTCATACTTTTTTTATTTTGAGCGATGATGTCTTTTGCATAAGGCAAACAGCGTTTATGATAAAGAGCGAGCAATGGTTGCTCTTTTTCACCCGCAATAGGTACGATGGCATCAATGGATGAATCGGTTGTATATTGAATTAACGATCGGGCCAATTCTGCTGTTACAAATGGAATGTCTGATGCTAAGACGAAGAACCAATCAGCTTCTTCAATGGTGTCAAGAGCAAACGTTAGAGCGTGTAAAGGACCGTTATGTTGTTGTTTTTCAATTAAAATGGAAGCACTACTGTCATCAAAGCGGGAGGATAGCAGTTCGTTGGTGACGATATAGACAGATGAGATCGCGCTATTGGTATTAAGAGCATTTACACTGTGTTGATAAAACGGTAGTCCCTTATAGATTTCAAACATTTTTGGCTTTCCATAACGCGAAGATTGTCCACCTGCTAAAATAACTCCAACCATTCTCATAGCTTAACTAGTTCCTCTACAAAATGAGGTAATGTTGGTAAAATGAGCTTGTTAACAGCAAGTTTGACAGCATTAGTTGAACCAGGAAGAGCATAGATTGCGGTCGTATCGATGCTGCCTGCTACAGCGCGACTAAATAAAGCTTTTGGTCCAATCTCTTCATAACTTAACATCCGAAATAGTTCGCCAAATCCATCCATTTTTTTACTGAGCAATTCGTTTACGGCTTCATAGGTAACATCTCTTGGTGAAAAACCAGTCCCGCCATTTAAAAGGATAGCTTGAATGTTAGAATTGGCAGTCCATTCTTTTACGATAGCTTGAATCAATGGTCGTTCATCTTTGGCTATTTTATACTCTATAATTGAATGGTCCTTCGATTCAAATAAAGATTTGATCGCCTGTCCGCTTCTGTCATCTTCAAAATTTCTTGTATCTGAAATGGTTAGTATTGCTATGTTCACACATTTGGAATTATTTAATTGATGCATACTATTAATTCACCCTTCTTTTTTATGTTAGAATGATTAATTATAACTATACAATGAATCGTTCGAAATTACACTGACTTGGAAATGAATGTACTAGAGAAGGGATGTGAAAGGAAATGAAAGATCTAAGTGATAAGTACTTGCGACCATTACAAGATTTACGTATATCGATAATGGACAAGTGCAATTTCCGTTGTTCCTATTGCATGCCTGCAGATGTATTCGGCGAGGACTATGTGTTCATGAGAGAAGAAGAGCTCCTTTCTTTTGATGAAATTGAAAGGTTAGCTAAACATTTTACAAGCTTAGGAGTTAAAAAGATCCGTCTAACGGGTGGGGAACCATTGCTACGGAAAGATGTCCCTCACCTGATCAAGCGTTTAGCGTCCATAAAAGGGATTGAAGATATTGGCTTGACTACCAATGGTGTGTACTTAGTAAAGCAAGCGAAGGCGTTAAAAGAAGCGGGACTTATAAGAGTGAATGTCAGCCTAGATGCGTTAGATACTGCGATTTTTCAGAAGATGAATGGAAGAAATGTCACATCTGCTGTTGTATTAAAAGGAATTAACGCTGCTTTGTCTGCAGGTTTAGAAGTGAAGATTAATATGGTTGTGAGAAAAAATGTAAACGACGGAGAAGTTGTCAAATTAGCTTCTTATTGTAAGGAAAAAAACATTACGCTACGTTTTATCGAATTTATGGATGTCGGCCAGACGAATGGTTGGGATTTCTCTCAAGTGATAACGAAGCGTGAACTTTTAGAAAAGGTTTCTGAGCTTGGTCCTCTAGAGGAAGTAGAGAAAGACTATCTTGGTGAGGTGGCCACTAGATATAGATATAAGGGAACAGACACTGAAATTGGAATCATTTCATCGGTTTCGGATACATTTTGTGGAAATTGTACAAGAGCACGAATATCCGCTGATGGAAAGGTATATACATGCTTGTTTGCTGAGGACGGCTTTGATTTAAGAGCTTTGATTCGTTCAGGAGCATCTGACGCACAAATTAAACAGAAGATTACACAAATCTGGAGCAATCGAACGGATAAATATTCAGAAGAACGAACAGAAGAAACGGTGAAAAATAGAAGGAAAATTGAAATGTCTTATATAGGTGGGTAGATTAATGCAAGGGTAAAGCCCTTGCATTATTCCTAGTTCCCCCTAAAAATACATAATAAGAGGAGTGCGTCTAATGGTAGAAAAGCGAAAACCTATACCGGTTGAGGAAGCTATTTCAAGAGTGATGAAATACAAGACGATAGCGGATAAAGAGGTCATTACGATTGAGGAATCATTTGGGAGGTTTTTAGCAGAAGACTTAATTGCCTCACATGATGTTCCGGCATTTAACCGTTCTCCATATGATGGTTTTGCGATTCGAGCTGAAGATACAAAAGAAGCATCAGCGAATCATCCTGTGCGTTTTGAAGTAGTAGGAGAAATTGGAGCAGGATATGTATTTGAAGAAGAAGTGATGCCGTTTCAAGCCGTTAGAATTATGACAGGTGCCCAAATCCCACAAGGCTGCGATGCTGTTGTGATGCTCGAACTTGTGAAGGAACTTGAAGGACAAGAGCGTCCTGCCATTTTAATCAAACGCTTGTTTAAAAAAGGAGACAACATTTCCTACCAAGGTGAAGACACGGAAAAAGGCACGGTTTTAGTGAAAAAAGGCACGCAGATTAATCCAGGAATTGTTGCTTTGCTTGCTACGTTTGGGTATTCAAAAGTATCAGTTGCAAAAAGGCCAGTGATTGGAGTGATTGCAACAGGCACGGAACTGCTAAATGTGGACGAGCCCCTTGCTCCTGGTAAGATACGTAACAGTAATGCTTATATGATCATGGCTCAAATAGATAGAGCAGGTGGGCAAGCCAAGTATTATGGGAAGTTAAATGATGACTTTGAAGCGTGTCTTACTGCAACGAAACAAGCTCTTTCAGAAGTAGATATGTTAATCACAACAGGTGGCGTGTCAGTTGGCGATTATGATTATGTTCCCGTTATTTTAAAAGAATTAGGCGCAGAAGTTCTTTTTAACAAAGTAGCAATGAGACCTGGAAGTGTAACGACGGTTGCGAATTTAGGTGAAAAGATGATTTATGGTCTTTCTGGAAATCCATCTGCTTGTTATGTTGGTTTTGAGTTATTTGTTAGACCTGTGCTACGCCAAGCTTTGTTTAATAACTTTCCACATCTTCGAAAGACAAAAGCGACACTTGGTGTCGATTTCACAAAACCAAATCCATTTATGAGATTAGTTAGGTCCAGAGTGGATTACGTAGATGGTCAATTAGTTGCTTCTCCTTCAGGAGTTGATAAATCGGGAATTGTTAGCTCTCTAGGTGGTGCGGATTGTTTAATGTTATTGCCAGGTGGAACGCGAGGCTATGAAAAAGGAATGGATATTGATATCCTCTTGTTAGAAGATACTCAAGGAAGTGAGTGGCCGTGGAGCAATATAGTCGCATCTTACAAGTAGTAGGTTATCAAAACAGTGGCAAATCTACCTTAATGGAAAAAGTAATAAAAGCAAGCTCAGATTTAGGTTGGCAGGTAGCTTCAATCAAACACCATGGTCACCATACTGCTCAAAAAAGAGAAGGTCTGTTAAAAGATAGTGAAAGACATGAAGCGGCTGGTGCCTTTATGACGGCTGTTGAAGGCGGAGGCTCTTTACAAATTCACATAAAAAATCAACAATGGACTTTGCCCAAGTTGGTGCGGTTATACGAGGGCTTTTCTCCAGATGTGATTTTAGTGGAAGGGTTTAAAAAAGAGCATTATCCTAAAGTCGTTTTACTAAGAGGAGAAGAGGATCTAGTCCTTTTAGAAGAGGTCGATCAAATTGTTTGCGCCATTACGTGGAAACCTTTAATCATTGATTCCTTAGACTTTCCAATCTATAATTTAACTGAATCTGATATTTATCTTGAATATATATTACAGAAATTGAGTGATGACTATGGATCAAGATCTATTTGAAATAAAAGAGACTCCCCTGTCTATGGATGAACTAGTTGCTAAAGTGATTCGTAGAGATTGCGGAGCGATAGCTACTTTTATCGGAACGGTTAGAGAACTGACACATGGAAAACGGACGCTAAAATTGGAGTATCAAGCGTATAAACCAATGGCCATTAAAATGCTCGAGCAGATCGGAAAAGAAGTAGAAGGTAAGTGGCCAGGCGCAAAAATTGCCATTACCCACCGCATAGGCATGTTAGACATTTCAGACATTGCTGTCATTATTGCTGTCTCTACGCCACACCGAAAAGCTGCTTATGAAGCGAATGAGTATGCGATGGAGCGTATCAAGCAAATAGTGCCAATTTGGAAAAAAGAGTTTTGGGAGGATGGAACCAAGTGGATCGGTGATCAGCTTGAAAAGACCTCTTATCCAAAAGGTGCACCAGAGATAGGAGGTCAGACTCATGATTAAAATTCTGTTATTTGCAGAGCTTCAGGAACAAGCTGGGGTTGACGAGATAAAAGTTGAGAAAGCTGGTCTAACAGTAAGTGAGCTAAAAAACTGGCTGTTAGAAGAGTACAAGCTAACAGCGCTTGCTCAAACGATGATTGCGATAAATGAATCCTATGCGAGTGAGACAGATCTCTTAAAAGATGGCGATACGATTGCTTTTATTCCTCCAGTAAGTGGAGGGTGAATGTTGAAAAATCCTCTAACCAAGTTGGAAGGCCACTGAAAAAGGTATGTTTTACACCTTTTTCAGTGCCAAAAGCTTAGAGGACTTTTTTTATGATCCAAGCAATTTTGTTAATTTCACATTGCGAGATTTTTGTTCTTCAGAGTTTGCTAGATCATATTTTTTTAAAAGGTGAAAAAGCTCATTTAGTTCCAATTGTGTGCGTGTCGTTTCAAGAAATTGTTTAGATCGTCTGTAAAGATTACGTGGGAGAACATCTTGTTGAGACACTAGCTTACTTCTAACATCTTCTACTGGATGATCAATTTTACATGGACTCATAAAAATATCGCTCCTTCTAATTTAAAATAATTCGTTCAGGGTGAGAGTATATATTAAAAGACCCGCCTCTTATAAAACCAACCGCAGTGATATTTAAATCCTCTGCTAAGTTGATGGCTAGATCTGTTGGTGCGGATTTAGATAGGACAATGCCGACACCAATTTTAGCGGCTTTTGTTAAAATTTCGGATGAGATCCGACCACTAAAAACAAGAATCTTATCCCTAACAGAAATGCCATTTAAAAGAGAGTACCCATATAACTTGTCTAGTGCATTGTGTCTTCCGATATCAGAACGGCTTACAATAAGCTCTTGCGGTGAACAAAGAGCTGCGTTATGAACGCCGCCTGTATTCTTAAAAACAAGGCTATCATCTTGCATCTTTTTTATTAATTCTATGCATTGACTGCCCGTTAATTTTGTTTTAACCATTGATGTTTTTGCCGTTCGAACGTCATTTTGAAAGTAAAACTGTCTGCTTTTTCCACAACATGAACCTATGAATCGTTTAGAGAAGTATTGTTGGTTCTTTACTTCCTTTGAATGCAGTTCCACATAAGCAAAACCGCGATCGGTATCAACTGACATGTTTTTAATTTCTTTCTTAAAATGAATGACACCTTCAGAAGCTAAAAAGCCAATTACCATTTCATCAAGATTTCTTGGACTACAAACCATTGTAGCAAATTCTTCATCGTTTATATAAACAGTTAAAGGGAATTCAATGACAATCTCATCGTCAATCTCGGTAAATTGATCTTGATTAAATCTATAGATCGATTTAGTAATACTTAATGGCTCATTCATAAATATCCCCCTTCCTACTCTAATGAATAACATATAATCATAGATTTTGGATAGTGACAAGTCTATTGTGTATACTTTTCTAACTTATGACGTAAGAGAAAAGTTGCTTAAAATGATCTGAAAAGATAGCAATGACAAGGTTTGTCCACTTACACTTTAGCTCAGAAAAGTGAGAAAATTATCTAAATCAACAACCTCTATAAAAATATTGAAAAACGAAAGAAAACAAGTTATGATTTAAATGTATTCATAAATTTGTAACATTTAAGATGTGAGATAGCGAACCTGTCGTCAATTTTATCTGTTACATAGTTATTGTAAGCGATTTCTATTGGTTGATAGTAGCGTAACCTGCTTAAAACTAATCGTCGCACTTTTTTGGGATAAGTATACTTTTTAGTATATGATCTTCCTCAAGAGAGTAGCGTCGATTTTTTTGCGTTTAGAAAAGGGAGTGGAAAAATGGGAGAGACAGTAAAGAAAACAAAAAATCGTTGGTTAATTGCATTAGCGGCTGTAGGAATTCATATTTCAATAGGCTCTGTCTATGCATGGAGTGTTTTTACAAACCCATTGATGCAAGAGTATGGATGGGAACTAAGTTCAGTATCGTTCACATTTAGTATTGCTATTTTATTTCTAGGACTTTCTGCAGCATTTATGGGTCATTTCGTAGAAAAACATGGTCCTCGTAAATCTGGTTTAGTATCGGCCACTTTCTTTGGTATTGGATTATTAGGGGCTGGCTTTGCCACTTCAATTGAATCACTTACGTTATTATACCTAACCTATGGGGTCTTAGGTGGTATTGGACTCGGTGTTGGTTATATTACACCTGTCTCAACATTAATCAAATGGTTCCCTGACCGCCGAGGGCTTGCTACAGGACTTGCGATTATGGGCTTTGGTTTCTCTGCGATGATTGCTAGTCCGATCATGGCTAACCTAATTAATTCAGTTGGAATTCCGAATACATTTTACACGTTAGGAATCATTTATTTCATTATCATGTTATGTTCTGCTCTATACTTAGAGAGACCACCAGCTGGTTATATGCAAGATGTTCAAGCAACAGGCAAAAAGGTTGCTGCTGATTTATCACAGTTAACAGCAAATGAAGCGGTTAAGACTAGACGTTTCTGGTATTTATGGATCATGCTCTTTATTAATGTAACTTGTGGAATTGCCATTTTATCTGTAGCATCACCTATGGCTCAAGAGATCGCAGGGCTTTCAGCAGCGGCGGCGGCAACGATGGTCGGAATTATGGGAGTGTTTAACGGTTTAGGTCGTATCGGTTGGGCTTCTATTTCTGATTATATGGGACGTCCGAACGTATATACAGCTTTCTTTGGGCTACAAATTGCATCATTCTTTTTACTTCCAAGTATCACACACGCCATTATGTTCCAAGCTGTGTTATTCCTTATCCTCACTTGTTATGGTGGTGGATTTGCATCCATTCCAGCTTATATCGGCGACTTATTTGGAACCAAGCAATTAGGGGCCATTCATGGATACATCTTAACAGCATGGGCAGCGGCAGGTTTAGCAGGTCCAATTATTGCAGCGTGGGTACGTGAAACAACAAATAGCTATGCAGGAACTTTATATATATTCGGGTTTATGTTTATCGCGGCTTTAATCGTTTCATTAGTCATTCGCATTGATATTAAACAATTAAAGGAAGCTAACAAAGGTAAAGAAGCAAAGGATTTAGTTAGTTAAGTTTCCTCTAACTTCTTTCTTAGATGTAAATCAAACATGCTTCAACTATCGGAGCCATTGCATTACATTATTTGTTTGATACACTAAAAGTAATAAGAAGAAGTGAGGGTAAAAAATGAACAAATATGAAGCTGAATTTAGTAACCTCGTTCGCTCATTTCGGAAAAAACATATGGGCAAAGGACCGAGTAAGGTGAGTACAACATTTTGTAAAAATTGGGCCATATGCGAAATGGAAGGGAATCTTTCTCCAGTTGAGAAGTTTATTGCATCAGCTGATGAAGGCAAGCAAATGCTAAGAGCCGCTCGAACAGAAATGGTCAAAGACATGTATCGAAAAAATCCTCCTGCTGAAATGGAACAATTTTTACAATGTAAGTTTTTAGATCTGTTTGTCGATATTGATCTCGATCGTGATTTCGGAATGTCAATCTTCGTATTTGATGAAGACATTGAAGAGAAGTTTTCACAGAAAAAATAATTGGTTCTGGCACTTAGTAGCGCTCCTGCAAAAGACTAAACCACCGTTTGACCTCTTACTTAACTTGTTTTGGGGTGAACGGTGGTTTTTTTATAGAGAGTTCTAGCGTAACTTCTTTTTTTGAACAATCCCGAACATGCTTGAACCTATCCATTCATAAACATTCAATAAGATGAAATAAGGAGTGACACAAATGGGAAAAACAAAACACACTGGACCGATTAAATTACCTAGTATGCCGGCTCCCGAACTTTGGGCAAGTAAAGTTCCTTTTGGTTTAGGTAAAGTAAAACCAAAGCATATTCGAGAAACGATGAAGGTCGTTTGGAATAATAAAGATAATTTAAACTACGCCAAAAACATCATTACAAAAGGTGTTTGTGATGGCTGTGCATTAGGGGTAGCTGGCTTATATGATCAAACACTAGCAGGACCTCATGTTTGTACAACTCGCTTGAATGTATTGCGCCTTAATACGATGCCAGCAATGAAAGAGGAAATTGTTCACGCCGATATTGATGAGCTTCGTCAATATACAAGCGCGGAGCTTCGTGAATTAGGCCGTGTTCCTTACCCACTTATCCGTAGACCAGGTGAACGTCGATTCTCTCGTATAGAATGGGATGAAGCGATGGACATGATCGCCAATAAAATGAAGAAACTGGATCCGAAAAACTATGGCTTCTTTTTAACTTCAAGAGGAATCACGAATGAATCCTATTATGTTGCAGCAAAAGTAGCTAGATTTTTAGGAACAAATAATATTGATAATGCGTCGAGAATTTGTCACTCCCCATCTAAAACAGCGCTAAAGCGCTCGGTTGGGATTGGAGCATCGAGCTGTAACTACAAAGACTGGATCGGTTCTGATGTCATTGTATTCTGGGGTTCAGTTGCAGCAAATAACCAACCAGTCTCAACAAAATACATGTATGCCGCTAAGCGTAAAGGGACAAAGATCGTTTGTATCAACCCATACCGCGAGCCATCAATGGAAAAATATTGGATTCCTTCCGTTGGAGAATCTGCATTATTTGGTACGAAACTAGCAGATGATTTCTATCAAGTTAATATTGGTGGAGACATTGCCTTTATGCACGGAATTATGAAACATTGGTTTGAAATGGAAGAGATCAAACCAGGTTCAGCTGTCGATCATCACTTTGTAAAAGAACATGTTAACGGCTATGAAGAGGTAAAAGTGAAAGTACAAGAACAATCTTGGGATGCCATCGTTGAGTCAGCAGGTGTTACGAAAGAAAGAATTGGTGAATTAGCCGAGTTATTAGCTCACAGTAAATCAGGCGTATTTGTTTGGTCATTAGGACTGACGATGCATACATTCGCTTCTGATAATATCTCCCAAGTAGCCAATTTAGCTTTACTCCGAGGCTTCTTAGGTCGTGAACACTGTGGAGTTATGCCAATTCGCGGACATTCTAGTGTTCAAGGAAGTGGAGAAATGGGAGCAGACCCATTTGTGCTTCCTGGTGGAGATTTTGAGCCTACGAACATTGAGAGAATCGAAAAGATTTGGAACTTCGAAGTGCCTAAATGGCAAGGTGACGTATTAGGAGTTTCGCTTGAGAACTGTTTGTTACCTGATGATCATGAGCGGAAAATTAAAATGTACTACTTATCTGGAGGTAATTTCCTAGAAACAATGCCAGATCCTACTTTCGTAGAGAAAGCTTTATCAGAGCTTGAGATTCGCGTTCACCAAGATATTATCTTCAATACGTCAACTTTAGTAGATGCGAAAGAAGCGGTAATCGTTTTACCTGCAAAAACACGTTATGAACAAGATGGTGGCGGAACTTCAACATCGACAGAACGGATGGTTTACTTCTCGCCAACGATCGAGGGCAATAAGCAAATGGTAGAAGAAGCTCGTTCTGAATGGAAAATTTACTTGGATCTCGCAAAACGAGTGAAGCCTGATGAAGCTCATTTAGTTGATTTTAAAGATGGGCAAGCCATTCGCGAAGAAATGGCAGTGGCCAATCCGAACTACGACGGTGTCCAACATCTAAAGAAACAAGGAGACGTTTTCCAATGGGGTGGAGCTTGGTTATGTGAAGATGGGATTTGTCCTACACCAGATGGTAAAGGAAATCTGATTCCAGTTGACATTCCAGATCTAAATAAAGTCGCTGGGGACTTCTACGTAACAACAAGACGTGGTAAGCAATTTAACTCAATGGTTTACAGTGAGCATGATCCATTTAACGAAGCGGATCGCTATGATGTTCTAATGAATGAAGAAGATGCAAAAAATTTAAGCATTGCAGAGCGAGAGTTAGTTGTCGTCTACAATCAACATGGTGTCTTTACAGGAAAAGCTCGTTTCGTGGATATTGCTAAAGGAAATCTAGAAGTCCACTTCCCAGAAGGAAACTTCCTACTTCCAAAAGGTGTTTATGAGAAATTAGCGAAAATTCCAAGTTATAACGTTGCGGTTAAAGTAGAAAAGGCAGAACGTTTTAATGCCCGTAAGGATACACAGTATTTAGAAAAACGCATTGATGATTTAGAGATGTCAGCAGAAGGATAAATGGAACTCTTTTTTAAAGGAAAGAAGCCAGTGAGTGCCGGTTTAAAATCGGTGAACACTGGCTCTTTATTTTTACTAATTTTTAACTGGTTTGGGGCCTGACCTTGTTGAACTGATAAAAACTAAAATTCGCTAAAAACAATACTACGAAAGAGTACACTATCGATTATGATTGGTTAAAAGAATATTTGTAATTTTTTATGAAAACGGTTGCGCAAATTCAAATTTTTAATTAGACTATTATGTAAGCGCTTTAATTTAAACGTAATAGAAGAAAAGCGATGAACGATAAGAGTTTTTCATAAATCTTTAAGTTTGAAATAAGTTCTTATATGTAATTTATCTTAGGACAAAGTGACAATTCCTTTTATTAGCGCAATGTACCCTTTAGTAAGTTGAAAATTACATATCGTATAAATATTTGCAGGCAACCAAAAGAATAGAAGCAAAGCATGATGGACCACAGCTATTGGGTTTAGACTCAGTAAATAAGGAAAGCGGTTGCCTACAAAAATAAAATATTTTATTAAAAAATCGAAAAGGAGCTAGGAAACAATGAGGAGAAAATTGAATAAGGTTGTAGTTGTAATGATGATTTTTTTAATGTTATTTTCTTTAAGTGATTTTCCAATTTCTAACCCTGTAGCAGCAGAACCTCAAACAGGGCAACAAATAGGGGCTAATGATATTGGAGAAAATACATTACGGATACACTATCAAAGAGATGATCATATCTTTAACAACTGGGGTTTATGGTTTTGGGAAGATGTAGCATCACCTTCAGAAAATTGGCCAACAGGTGGCATCTCTTTTTCAGAAGAGCAAGTAACGAATTACGGTGCTTATATTGATATTGACTTAAAAGAGAATGCTAAAAAGGTAGGATTTCTTGTTTTAAATACGATTAATGGTGATAAAGAAGGTGGAGACAAAGAAATTGAACTCTTCTCTTCAAATCTCAATGAAGTATGGATTAAACAAGGATCAGATGAAGTATTCCTTTTTGAACCGGTAAATCTTTCAGATAACATGGTGAGAATCCACTATGAAAGAGCTGATCAAAGTTATAAGAAATGGGGTCTTTGGATGTGGAAGGATGTAGCAGTTTCTTCAGAAGAAACTGGGGGTTGGCCAACCGGAGCTACCGCTTTTTCGGATGATCAAGTGGGCAGCCATGGTGCTTATGTAGATGTAGAATTAAAAGAGGATGCAAAAGAGATGGGATTTCTTGTAGTTAATCGAGAAAACGGTGATATAAAAGACGGTGAAGATAAAGGATTTTCCATGCTTAATGAATATAACCAATTGTTTATTAAAGAAGGAGATGACGTAGTTTACACGAATCCTTATGGTCAGGTGCCAGTGTGGATGACTTCAGGGGAACTATTGTCAGAAACTAAGATTCAAATTACTTTTTCTAATACGGCTAATTTATCAGAAGCGGATTTAACTGAAGAAATAACCATAAAAGACAAAGACGGTAATGATGTATCCTTTGAAACGGTAGTCGTGATAAATGATAGAAAAGTGACGATTAACGGGTATTTTAATGCAGAGCTGGCGCCTTTTAGTGTAAGTTATGGAGAGCAATCGGTGACCGTCGGTTCTGGTTGGAGATTGATTGACGAGATGTACGGTTATGATGGCAACTTAGGAGCAACCTTACATAATGACGGAACAGCAACATTAAAATTATGGTCGCCTAAGGCAGAAAGCGTGTCTGTTATTCTGTACGACAAAGAAGAACAATCTAAGGTTATCAGAAATGATATTGAAATGACAAAAAGAGATCGTGGTGTTTGGGAAGTCATTCTTAACGAAAAAAATACAGGCTTGACTAGTTTGAAAAATTATGTGTATCACTATGAAATAGAACATAATGGTGAGAAGAAGCTAGCCCTTGACCCATATGCAAAATCTATGGCTGCGTGGAGTAATTTAGGAAATGATCCTATTGGAAAAGCAGCTATTGTAGATCCTTCTTTGATTGGCCCAGAGCTGAGTTTTGCAAAAATTGATGGATTTGAAAAAAGAGAAGATGCGATTATTTATGAGGTTCATGTGAGAGATTTTACATCTGATCCAAGCATTGAAGCAGAGCTTACCGCTCAATTTGGAACATTTAAAGCATTTATTGATAAACTTGATTATATTCAAGATTTAGGCGTTACTCACGTGCAGCTATTACCTATAATGAGTTATTTCTGGGGGGATGAGTGGGCTAATGCTGAGAGAATGCTAGAGTATGCTTCTACAGGGACTAATTTCAATTGGGGCTATGATCCACATAGTTACTTCTCTCTAACAGGGATGTACTCAGAAAATCCCAATGATCCAGAATTAAGAATTAATGAGTTCAAAATGCTAGTAGATGCGATTCATAGTCGTGGTATGGGTGTGGTACTTGATGTAGTGTATAATCATACAGCAAAGGTAGAAATCTTTGAGGATCTTGTACCAAATTATTACCACTTCATGGATGCCGACGGGACTGCAAGAACAAGCTTTGGCGGTGGACGTTTAGGAACAACGCATGAGATGGCTAGAAGAATACTTGTTGATTCAATTACGTATTGGGTAGACGAGTTTAAAGTGGATGGCTTCCGTTTTGACATGATGGGTGATCATGATGCAGAAAGCATTCAAATTGCTTACGATAAAGCAAAAGAGTTGAATCCAAACATCATTATGATTGGTGAAGGATGGAGAACGTTTGTAGGCGATGAAGGCGAAGGAGACATCATGCCAGCTGACCAGGATTGGATGCAACATACAGAAAGTGTAGGAGTTTTCTCAGATGAATTTAGAAATGAACTAAAATCAGGCTTTGGTAGTGAAGGGCAGCCAAGGTTTATCACTGGAGGAGCAAGAAATATCCAACAAATTTTTGACAACATTAAGGCACAACCTCATAATTTTGTCGCAACAGACCCTGGTGATGTCGTTCAATATATCGCCGCTCATGATAATCTAACCCTTCATGATGTCATTGCACAATCTATTAAGAAAGACCCTGAGTTTCATCAAGAGGAAATTCATCAAAGAATTAGAATTGGTAATGCGATGGTTTTAACGGCTCAAGGAAAGGCTTTTATTCATGCTGGACAAGAATTTGGGCGTACAAAACAGTTTAGAGCCGATACAGAAAAGGCTCCATATAAATCGACGTATGTAGAAGACGCAGATGGAAAACCATTCACATATCCATATTTTATTCATGACTCTTATGACTCTACAGATGCTATTAACATGATTGATTGGACAAGAGCTACAAATGCAGAATTGTACTCAATCAATAATAGAACAAGAGAGTATACAACAGGTCTTATTAAATTAAGAAAGTCTACTGATGCATTTAGGTTGGGAACAAAAGAGCTTATTGACTCCAATGTCACTTTAATAGAGGCAGAGGAAATCAATGATCAAGATTTAGTGATTGGTTATCGAAATGAAGCAACAAATGGTGATGCCTATTATGTATTTATTAATGCGGATACGGTAGAAAGAACCCTAACGCTAAATACAGATTTAACGGATGGCGCTGTGGTAGTAGACAGTGATGAAGCTGGAATTAGTGAGGTAACTGACAGATCAGGTTTTACATTAACAGCAGATAGTATCCAAATTGACCCTTTAACTACAGTTGTCGTAAAAATGGCTTCAATAAAAGAGGATGATGAAAATCCGTTAACACCGGTAGAACCAAACGACCCAGAAGAATCTGATGAAACAAAACCTGCCCACCCTGTTGACAGGATAAAAGATAAAGGGAAAGTTGAAAAAGAAGTAAAAAATAGGATAAAACAAAAGAGAAAGAAAAAGAAAAAGAAAATAAGATAGATAAAGATGGGGAGAAGCTTTCTAGACAGCGACCAATTATTACACGTTGCTATTAGTCGGATCCTTATTACTGATTGTTGGAACCATTCTATATGTGGTTTTACGTAGAAGACATATGTTAATGAAGGAGTAGTAATTATATAGATAGGAGTCTCTTAGTTAAGAGCTCCTTTATTTTTTTGAAAAGCGTTGAGAAAGAGACAAGTTTTTAATATTAAAAAAACATAAAAATCATAAATCAGCATTCTGGAGGCACAAATAAATCTAGGCTGACTTTTGACAGAAACTCTAAGAGTTGGTTTAATTAGCAAAAGAGAATTATGAAGGAGTTGATAGTGTGCCACAACATCATTTCATAGATCAACGTATTTTTCCCGCTGCGCGTTCTTTAAAAGAGTTTGAAAAATTACTTAGAACAAAATTCGAGGTCATCATTCTATTAAATAGTCATGTCAGTCAATTGAAAAGCTTGATTGAGATGGCAAATAGAGCAGGTAAGAAAGTTTTTTTGCATGCCGATCTTGTTCAAGGGTTAAAAACAGATGAATATGCTGCTCAATTTTTATGTCAGGATATAAAGCCGGCTGGTATTATTTCAACTAGAAAGAATGTCGTGTTAACGGCAAAAAAGAACTCTATTATTGCTGTTCAACGACTTTTTTTATTAGATTCAATCGCATTAGAATCCAGTTACAAATTATTAGAAACAACCAAGCCAGACTACATAGAAGTGTTGCCGGGAGTTATGCCTCATATTATTACAGAGGTTTATGAACGGACTGGAATTCCGATCATAGCAGGGGGACTTATTAGAGAAAAACAAGAAGTGATCAATGCCCTAGATGCAGGAGCAATTGGAGTAACGACCTCTAGGAAGGAACTATGGGATCTGTAAACTTCTAAAAGGCAATAAGGAGTCTATCTTCATTTGTGCTTTATGATAACCATCAATACGAGCTGAAAAAAACTGATTTTTAATCTAGTCTACTGAAAAACAAAAAAACATTGACAGCGTTTTCAGTGCATGATTTAATAGAAAACAAGTTAATAATTTGTGACGGAGATTTGGAGACGAGCAATTTCACCCTATTATTCTATTAGGATGATTCTGCTTGTCTCCTTTTTTGTTGCAGCAAAGAGGAGGAATTTGCATGCTGCCTTTTATGGGTGAATTGGTTGGAACGATGATCTTAATTATTTTTGGTGGGGGAGTTGTTGCTGGTAGTGTTTTAAAAAAGTCGAGTTCTGAACAAGGCGGATGGATTGTTATTACGTTTGGGTGGGGACTCGGTTTGTCAGCTGCCATCTATGCAGTGGGTCAAATAAGTGGAGCCCATTTAAACCCTGCTGTCACGATTGGTTTTGCGTTAATTGGTGAATTCGCTTGGACAAGTGTTGTTCCGTATATAGTCGCACAATTGATGGGGGCATTTATTGGTGCAACGTTGGTTTGGTTGCATTATTATCCACATTGGAAGGAAACCCATGATCAAGGAGCGAAATTAGCTGTATTTGCTACCTCACCTTCTATTAAACATAGACCGTCTAATTTTTATAGTGAAGTGTTCGGTACATTTATCCTAGTATTTGGTTTATTAGCGATAGGGGCCAATCAATTTACAGAAGGATTAAATCCTTTAATTGTTGGATTGTTTATTGTCGTTATTGGGATGTCATTAGGTGGAACAACTGGATATGCGATTAATCCAGCACGTGATTTAGGGCCAAGAATTGCTCATTTTCTATTGCCAATTGCGGGAAAAGGTGATTCAGGTTGGAAGTATGCATGGGTTCCAGTTGTAGGTCCGACCATTGGTGGGGGATTAGGAGCAACGATTTATGCCGCTCTTTTTGAAGGAATTATTTATTCAGCTTTATGGATTTTTATCATCGCATTTGTTGTAACATTGTATATATGTACAAGGTATGAGAAGCGGTTACAAGGGAAACTAGAACAGTCTCATAAGGTAGTGGCTCAGGTAACTCAAAATTAGGGGGAATCGAAATGGAGAAAAAATATATTCTAGCACTAGATCAAGGGACAACAAGCTCGCGAGCGATTTTATTTGATCAACATGGAAAAATCGTTGGGGTTGAACAAAAAGAAATCGAACAAATTTATCCTAAGCCAGGTTGGGTAGAGCATAATGCTAATGAGATTTGGGCATCTATTCTTGCTGTTATTTCAGGCGTAATGCTAAAGACAAATGTCGATCAAAAAGAAATAGCAGGTATTGGGATAACCAACCAACGTGAAACGGCAGTTGTGTGGGATAAGCACACAGGAAAACCGGTCTACAATGCTATTGTGTGGCAATCTAGGCAGACAGCTGATATCTGTGAAGAATTAAAAGATCAAGGCTACACTAAAATGGTTCGAGACAAAACAGGGTTATTAATTGATGCGTATTTTTCTGGCACAAAGGTTAAGTGGATTCTTGATCATGTGGAGGGTGCGAGAGAAAAAGCGGAGCAAGGTGATCTTCTATTTGGAACCGTTGACACTTGGTTGATCTGGAAGCTTTCAGGTGGAAAAGCTCACGTTACTGATTATTCAAATGCTTCAAGAACGCTTATGTACAACATTTATGATTTAAAATGGGATGATGAATTACTTAAGATGCTTGATGTACCTAAGCAGATGCTACCAGAAGTTAGACCTTCGTCTGAAATTTATGCCACAACCGTTGATTATCACTTTTTTGGGCAAAACGTTCCAATTGCTGGTGCAGCCGGAGACCAGCAAGCTGCTTTATTTGGGCAGGCTTGTTTTGAAGAGGGAATGGCTAAGAACACATATGGAACAGGCTGCTTTATGTTAATGAACACAGGAGATAAAGCGGTGAAGTCAGAGCATGGTTTGTTAACAACATTGGCATGGGGAATTGATGGAAAAGTAGAATATGCTTTAGAAGGAAGTATCTTTGTTGCCGGTTCGGCCATCCAGTGGTTACGAGATGGTTTGAGGATGCTAAAGTCGGCAAAAGATTCGGAGCAATACGCAAAAAGAGTGACTTCAACAGAGGGTGTTTATGTTGTTCCAGCATTTGTCGGTCTTGGAACACCTTATTGGGATAGTGATGTAAGAGGTGCTGTGTTTGGTCTAACTCGTGGAACGGAAAAAGAGCATTTTATTAGAGCAACACTTGAGTCATTGGCTTATCAAACAAAAGATGTGTTAACTGCTATGGAAGCGGATTCGGGTATTTCGGTGAAAACACTTCGAGTGGATGGAGGGGCCGTTGCTAATAATTTTCTTATGCAATTTCAAAGTGATTTGCTCGGAGTGCCAGTAGAACGGCCTCAAGTGCAAGAAACTACGGCGCTTGGTGCGGCTTATTTAGCGGGACTCGCAGTTGGTTTTTGGAGCGATAAAATGGAGATCAAGCAGCAATGGGCTGTTGATCGACGTTTTGAAGCAAGCATGGTGAAAGAGGAACAGAAGTCCCTGTATAATGGTTGGAAAAAAGCTGTGAAGGCTGCCCAAATCTTTAAATAGGTCTTGTAATCTTTTATAATTAAGATATACTTTAAAGTAAGTTAATAATTTGGTCGGAGATTTGGAGAAGACCACAACACTCTTTTTAACAATAATGTTATTAAGTGCTGTTGTGGTCTTCTTTTTTTTCTCACTTAAACCTTTTAAAGGGGAGATAAAAATGGGGAAATTTTCAAGTTGTGATCGACAAGTAAGATTAGAGGAAATGAGTAAGAATACATTAGATTTACTTGTCATTGGGGGGGGGATTACAGGTGCTGGCATTGCTCTTGATGCTCAAGTTAGAGGGATAGAAACAGGTTTAATTGAAATGCAAGATTTTGCCGCAGGTACCTCAAGTCGGTCCACGAAACTTGTTCATGGAGGACTGCGCTACTTAAAACAATTTGAAGTGAAACTGGTAGCTGAAGTGGGGAAAGAACGAGCCATTGTCTATGAAAATGCCCCTCATGTTACCACACCAGAATGGATGCTGCTTCCGCTAATTAAAGGAGGAACGTTCGGGAAGTTCACTACTTCAATCGGCTTAAAGGTATATGATTTTCTTGCTGGTGTTCGCAAACATGAACGTAGACGAATGTTGAATCAGAAGGATGTTTCAAAGAAAGAACCCTTGATTAGAAGGAACGGATTAAAAGGTGGCGGCATTTATGTAGAATACCGGACAGATGATGCTAGGCTAACCCTTGAAGTATTAAAAGAAGCGGTCGCAAGAGGAGCAAAAGCTACCAATTACACGAAGGCGGAAGGGTTTATCTATAAAAAAGGAAAGGTCGTAGCCGTTAAAGTGAAAGATCTCCTATCAGGAAAAACGTATGAGATCTATGCCAAAAACATTGTAAATGCCGCAGGACCTTGGGTAGATACGCTTCGTGAACAAGATGGATCTAAACAAGGAAAGTATCTTTACCTGACAAAAGGGGTTCATCTTGTCGTCGACCAAAGTCGCTTTCCTTTAAAGCAAGCTGTCTACTTTGATACCGAGAAAGACGGTCGGATGATTTTTGCCATCCCACGCGATGGAAAGACTTACGTAGGGACAACCGATACGTTTTATAAGGAAGATATTATTCATCCAAGAATGACAACCGCAGATCGAGATTATCTTATTGACGCGGTTAATTATATGTTTCCTACGGTAAAGTTAACGGCTAGTGATATCGAATCTAGTTGGACTGGATTGAGACCGCTTATTCATGAAGAAGGAAAGAGTGCCTCGGAAATTTCAAGAAGAGATGAGATATTCTTTTCAGATACGGGTCTCATTTCCATAGCCGGTGGAAAGTTAACAGGCTATCGAAAAATGGCTGAACGAGTGGTTGATTTTGTTGCAAAAGATTTAAAAAATGAAAAAAAATGTACAACGGATCGAATTCCGTTATCAGGTGGGAACGTTAATGGTTCTTTGAACTATGAAGCATTTGTTCAAGAAAAAATTAATGAGGGAATAGATCTAGCGCTTTCTAAAGAAGAGGCAGAACGTGTAGTGAGGTTATACGGATCGAATGTTGAACACGTTTTTCATCTCATGCGTACGAATAAGAAAGAGGCTGAACAACATCAGTTACCGGTCCTACTGTTAGCGCAGTTGCAATACGGGATGGAAGAAGAGATGGTTGCTACCCCAGCGGATTTCTTTAACCGCCGTACAGGAGCGCTCTATTTCAACATTGCTTGGGTTAATAAATGGCAGGGCGCAGTGACTAATTATATGGCGAAAAAATGCCAATGGTCTAGGGAAGAAAAAGAACGCCATATGAGGGACTTAAAAAACGAACTTCATTTTGCTCAAGCTCCAGTTGATGAGGAAGGCGATCAAAGTAAGGTAGGGTAATTCGTCTTGGACGCTTGAGACGTTTGATAGCTCCTATTTAAATTTTACGATAAAAAATGAAATTGTTGATAGTTTAATTAGACATGTTCGATTTTTACGTTGATAAATTCATTGAAAATCGGTGGAAATTAAGACGCTTTTGAACAAAAAAGTTGTTATTTCTTAAAAATCATATTTTATCTAATTGAAATAGGATGGAACGGTGCAGAAATGGTGCAGTTTCATCCTATTTTTAACTCATATTACAAATCTGTTATGAAAATATGCGTCAAGGCGAAAATATGCTTCAAATGAGGGGGGATGCATCAGGTGTGGATTTAAAATAAAGTCACGAAGTTTATAAAAAAGATGCGATGTTTATAAAAAAGTTACGATGTTTTACCCCTTTGGATTTTTGTCTAAAGGGGTGTTTTTATGGCTAAAAGAAAAAGAACATCTGAATAAAAGATGGATTAAGGAACTATTTAGTGACATAGACTTATTCCGTTAAAGGGCCAGATTGTTAAGGAACGATTATGTTTAAATTTATTATAGAGATTTTGAAGTTTTTCACTTCAACTAACGAGCAGGTACTTCAAACGTTTCTGTAATAAGAACAGCGTCCCTTTTTTATGAAAAGGGCTATTTAATGGAATAAGGATTTTTAATAAAATTGGATATTCATGCTGAATTGGTGTAAAAAAGGACTATTCGTAGTGCTTGTAGAAATTAATAAAGAACATCAAAACATTAAGGAGAAAACCGTTTCAAAAATAAAAAACGACATAATTTTATGTCGTTTGATAGTGTTACTTTTTCTGGAATTTAATAAATTCTAAGTACATTAATGGAAAAGTTACTAGGATCATGATGACAAAGCCTATTATGACATTTAATAGCTCTTTATCTTTAGTTATATACTGGGATACAAAATAAAAAACTACACTAATTATTATAAAATATATTAAATATCTTAAATATTTCATTGTGTTATATCTATCCATCCGTTATTTTTATACCAATCTTTTGAGTCTATAAATTTAGCAACAGCTACACCGATATCAGCATAATCTAATGCAACGTAAACAGCTGTCCCAATAACTGATGCTACAGCAACTCCTCTAACAGTTTGGATTTTAAGTTTCTTAGCCTGGGCTGTTACAACTCTTGATAATGTTTCTGAAGCTGCCTTTTTTCCTTTCTTTTTGATATAGCTTTTAACCGCACTTATACCTCCGCCGACTATACCACCAATTGCCACATTAAAAACAGAACCGGCTAAGTAAACACCTACCCTTACTTTCCCTTTGTTTTTATTAGAAGCATAAACTTTATCAGACCCTAGAAATGATTTTTTAGCAAAAGAGACTAAAGCTATTTCTTCAGATTCTATTTTTTCAACATATTTTTCTTCTAATACCTCTTGTGTAGCCTCTAAATCATTAAATGTTTCTGAGTCACCATCAAAAATACTAATAAGAGCCTCTTCTAACAATTCCGTTTCTGTAGTGCCAGAAATAGCAACTGCTTCTTCAATGATTTGAAGAAATTCTTTTTTCTCTTCTTCATTCATTGTGGATATGTCTAAATCATTTACAGCATCCTCAAAATCAAAATCTTCAGCAAGTATCTCTTCATTAAAATCCTCGGCATCATGATGTACAGCTACGCCTAATTCTTCAAGCTCATCAACATTTAATTCATCTAGATCTTCGAACATTAAATGTTCTAAGGATGATTGGTCCTCAAAAAATTCATCTTCAAAATTTACTGGTGAATTAGAACTGTCAGCAAAAGTTGAAAATGACCCTCCAATTGAAGAAAATAAAAAGATAAAAACTGTAAGAATAATTGTTATCGACATAAATCTTTTTCTCATAGTAACCCTCCCTTAGATAAAAAAATTATATATTATAGATTACTATATTTACAATATTTATTTTTTTATCTTTATTTTTCTATTTTTAAAAGACTAAATACCTAATATGCTACAAGGTGGAGTTACGCTATTTCTGGTTCTGGTGCAAAAACCACTCGCTAGAAACATAGAGTGTCAGTTTCCTTTAAAATGCTAGCTTATGAAGCTAACCC
>NZ_JAQQWT010000030.1 GCF_028610705.1 Halalkalibacter alkalisediminis | reverse complement strand
CGAACACGGTCGTTAAGCTCTTTTGCGCCGATGGTAGTTGGGGGCTTCCCCCTGTGAGAGTAGGACGTTGCCAGGCAGCTTAAAGCATTCCATTACGGAATGCTTTTTTGTGTTTCTTAAAAAACTTCTAGCGCGATTGGAATTCAGGTGTCTTGAAATATCCAGTGGAATAATAGCATTTCATCGAAGAAAAATCTGCGTATTTTTTAAAAAACCGTGTTTTTTTGTGATATTGGAGAGTTTAAAAAAGAGTTGAAAAGAGGATTGGGGATGAAATGCTTATGATATCAAAGCTTTATTTAATGTTTAATCTATCATAAAGGGTTCCATGGCTTACGTTGTTATTTATTATTATTTTGGCAGTGGTTATTTCAAACTCTGTTTTGAAAACACTTGATTCAAAGTTAACTAACCAAACCGTTGTGGTTGAAGGAACAATTGATAAAGGACAAACAACACTTGAGATAATTGAGACTGAAATAGAAGAAACGCTTGAGGAAATGTACCCACTAGATATGAGTGAAGGTCAAATTCAAAACGTCCTTCATGGAATGGTGGACCAAAAGGTAGAAGCAAAGGACAATTGGTTATTCACGCCAATGACAACTCCAAGAATCGGTCGAATATTAGAGTTGAGGAGAATGAATACATCAATGAAACGACATACCTAGGAATATTAAGTCGCTGGTCTATAGGGGACTTTAGTCGAGAAGTACATGATTACGACAGCATCTGGCAGCTTCAAGGTGGAACAATAGGAAAATCGACAGGTTTAGACAGACTCGAAGCAAAGAGGGGAACCGCTACAGAGTTTTAAGCCTCTAGGAGTGGGGTTCTCCTAGAGGCGTGTAGCATGTGGAGCGATTGCCATCTTTGGAAAACGCTCTATAAGATTGAAAGGATTGTTAATGAATAGAAGATCGCTCAGTGATGGGCGTCTATTTTAGTAATGTTTGCTAAAAGGTTGAAATCATAACCAAGAAATTAGAAAAAAGTATTGGGTAAGATTACCTATCATTCTATTTTTCGCGTAGTAGAGGAATTAGTTTGAAGAATAGCGAATATTATCAAAAAATGATGAAAGGAGGTGCTGAGTTTCTCCGCAATACCCCCTTCGATTCATTCGCAGTAAAGATTGAACCATCCCCGCATCGCTCCCCTCTAATACTACAGTACAAAGGAGTGAGGAAGAGAGTGTCCATTGAAAAAGGGGCGTTTTCAAAGACTGCTGAAAAAGTCTCTTTTAGCTGATTCGGGGAAGTGCAATGACTTCACACGTTGCGCGCCTGCTATGAGAAAACCGCTCATAGCAGGCTTAAAAGAAGGCAACGGAACACTCATTGCATAGAGGGTGCTGAAAAAGGTAAAAAGCGTACCTTTTTCAACACCCTCGCGTTTTCACCTTTTTCAATGGACTTAATACTACCAGAAGTAGACTACTTTACCTTATAGTTTGATATTCCTAGAAAAGCTTGAGAAGAAGGAAAATAGAATTTTCTTTAAAGGCATCTATTTTATATAGGTGCTTTTTGATAGGGGAATTGATTTATGAACATAACGTAAATCCTTTTCAAATAATGTATAAATGGAAGAAAAATGGAGTAAAAGATTATATTTGCGTGAATGTAATCGCTTCCAAATGTTTTCAATATTGATGGTTATATGGTATGATTCCCTTTGTTGACAAACTTGGCCTAGCTAGACTAGAGCTAAGATGTTTGATGGAAGGGGTTTGCAATATATATGGTTAACATAAAATCAGTAAAATCGAGATTACAATTTTGGGGTTTAGGAGTCCTCTTACTTACATTAAAAATATATATCATTTATAAAGTAGGATTTAAAATCCCGACGGATAATTTTCTTCAGGAATTTATCTTAATGATCAATCCAATAAGTTCGGTTGTCCTATTATTAGGACTTAGTTTATTTTTCAGTGGAAAGACGAGAAACATTATGGTCATTGTCATGAGTGCTGTTGCTACGATTATTTTATATTTTAATCTAGTATACTATCGTTTCTTTTCAGATTTTATTACGCTCCCTGTGTTATTTCAAACGAATAACGCAAAGGATTTGTCTAGTAGTGTATTAGAGTTAATGGCATTTCGAGATTTATTTTTGTTTGTAGATTTGTTACTTCTAACAATCTTACTAGTAAAAGATAAAATTCCTACTGTGAAAAAGCAGAAGGTCGAAGCTTTTGCGATCGTTGCGTTAGCATTCTTACTCTTTTTTGTGAATTTACAAATTGCACATAAAGAACGTACGGAGTTATTAACGAGATCATTCGATCGTGAGTTGTTAGTGAAAAACATTGGGATATTAAATTATCACGTCTATGATGCCTTTATTCAGTCGCAGTCAAAGACGCAACGTGTGTTTGCGAATGGTTCAGATATGGAAGAGATTATTGAGTATCGAGATGAACTTTATAAAGAGCCGAATGAAGATTTATTCGGCATTGCTAAAGACAAAAATATAATTGTTTTATCATTGGAATCGATACAAGGCTTTGTGATTAACGAGACGTTAGATGGAGAAGAAATCACACCTTTCTTAAATGAATTAATTAAAGAAAGCTATTACTTTGATAATTTCTATCATCAAACGGCTCAAGGTAAAACATCAGATTCAGAGTTTTTATTAGCAAACTCTTTATTCGGTCGAAATAGCGGCTCCGTTTTTTTTACGCACTCAGGTAATTCCTATAATGCGCTTCCTGAAATCTTAACAAAAGATGGTTATTACACATCGGTCATGCATGCGAATAACAAAAGTTTCTGGAACCGTGACGTGATGTATCAATCATTAGGGTATGATACGTATTTTGACATTAATTCTTACGAGGTTAATGAGGAAAATTCTATTGGTTGGGGATTGAAAGACAAGGATTTCTTTGAGCAATCAATTGATTTATTAAAATCCCAACCTGAGCCATACTTCACGAAATTTATTACGTTAACCAACCATTTTCCATTTGAGTTGGGTGAGGAAGATCGGTTGATTAATGAATTTGACTCGAATAGCGGTACATTAAATCGTTATTTTCCTACTGTGCGTTATATGGATTATGCGGTAGAACACTTCTTTGATCGAATGAAAGAAGAGGGCATGTACGAGGATTCTATCTTTATCTTATATGGAGATCATTACGGAATCTCGCAAAATCATAATCGAGCGATGAGTATGTTTCTAGGTAAAGAAGAAATTACAGACTTTGACACGATACAACTACAGCGAGTGCCGATGATTGTTCATATTCCAGGTCACAAAAAGCAAGAGACGATGGATACCGTTTCTGGGCAAATCGATCTTAAACCAACCATCATGCATTTACTTGGAATCGACTCTAAATATGATATTCAATTTGGTTCTGATTTATTTTCACCAGAGCGTGACTCTTTTGCTGTCTTAAGAGATGGAAGTTTTATTACAGATAAGTATGTGTATACAAAAGGAGTCTGTTACCGTAAGCCGTATGGCTGGGAAACCTCTACAGCTAACTGTGAACCTTATATAGAAAAGGCGCAACAAGATCTAGGGTTCTCAGATAGAATTATTTATGGTGATTTATTGCGTTTTTACTAAAAAAATTTGAAAGACCGTACTAATTTCCAGTTAGTACGGTCTTTTTGTCTCATGATTGTCAGTCTTAGATGTGAACAATAGTAATTACCCGTATTCGTTAGAAGTTAAACATTTTTTTATTATTTGTTTTATAATGAATCAGAGAAACTAGAAATCAAGAAGGAAGCGATCTACACGATGTCGATCCATACAGTGAAACAAGCAGAGGATTTAATATACCAATCCTATGTAAGGGCGATTGACCATATAGAGGATGTAAGAGATGAGAAGGTAAAAAAGCCTGAATTAACAAGACGTCTCCTCGATTTGATTGGCACCCCTGATCAAGGGCAAAAATTTATTTTAGTCACCGGTAGTAAAGGGAAAGGTTCAACATCTAGGTTCATCTCTTCACTATTAAGCCATCACGGATTGAAAGTTGGGTTATTCACCTCACCGCATTTAGTTAATTTTAATGAACGAATTCGAATAGACGGAAAGGCGATTTCCGATCAAGATTTGATCAGGATTAGCAATCAAATCAAAGAATCTGTTGAGACGATCGAACAAAACTTATCTTACGATGAATACCAAGGACCGATTGGGATTGCCATTGCTATTGCCGCTCGTTATTTCAAAGAGAATCAAACGGATATTAATGTGATCGAGTGTGGGAGAGGTGGAAAGTATGATGATACAAATGTTTTAAATAACGAGTGGGCCGTAATAACGCCGATCATGGAAGAACACGTACCGAACTTAGGCCCACATCTTTCAAATATAGTGACGCATAAATTAGGAATTATCAAAGAGCAGACGAAACGTATTTACATTAACCATCAATCTGAAAAGGCAACCGCTTTAATAAAAGAAAGGTTACCAAACGATAAGAGATATTCTTTCTATGCTAATGACTTCTCAGTTCAACAGATCGAGATGACTTCAAAAGGTACATCTTTTACTGTCAAAACGAAACGATCGACTTATGCTCATTTATCGGTTCCATTATTAG
The DNA here is from genome assembly GCF_028610705.1 of Halalkalibacter alkalisediminis. GTDB lineage: Bacteria > Bacillota > Bacilli > Bacillales > Bacillaceae_D > Halalkalibacter > Halalkalibacter alkalisediminis. Next base: position 25,738 of record NZ_JAQQWT010000030.1, on the reverse strand, counting down.
GAGGATTCCAAGCGATAAATGCAGGAATTGCAGTAAGTGTTGCTGAGGATATCGTAAAGGGTCCATTAAAAGGACGAATATTAAGAGAATGTTTCACACAATTGCAATGGCCAGGACGTTGTGAAGTGATTCAGACAAATCCACCCGTTATTTTAGACGGAGCCATCAATGAAACAACCGCTAACTATGTTAAAGACGTTGTAAAGCTTATTGATCAAACAAGAGAGAAGAAAATAGTTACAATAGTAGGTGTTCCGGCTAATAAAGATTATCAAGGGGTCATGAAGGTGTTAAGTGAAGTGTCTGATGAGATGATTGTGACCCAACCAGATAGGAGTCATTTGCCTTTTCCAGAAGATGCCTTAGAGACCGTTCTTAACTATCATGCGAACGGTGTGAGCTTTCCTTTTCTTGCTGAAGCATTGGATTATGTGAAGAAGGATGTAGACATAGACCTAATCTTAATCATCGGAACTCAAACGTTCATTGGCAATGCCAAACGCCTTTTCGGACATTCCTTACTCGATATTGGAAAATAAACAGAGGAAGATTTCACTTGAAATCTTCCTCTGTTTTTTTAATAACGGGTAAATCTTTCTAAAATGGCTTCCCGGTAAATAGCGGATACTTTTTCTTTCCGGTTGGGGTCTCCTTTTACGTACTCATCAAGCATCACTTGTTCGTTTACTTCTAGTACTAGCAATCCATGAGAAGTATCAAGGATATCGACTGAACAAAAGTCTAATTCAAGCGCTGTAGATGTATCTGTTGCGATTTTTGATAAGATCGGAATGAGAGCAGCTGGAACTTCTTTAGAGAGGCTTCCGCCTATCAAATTGTGCTTCCAAGAGGTAGTTCGTTCTTTAGCTAGGAATAGTTTCGGCTCATCCTTTAACATGATAATACGATATTCGTATGTGGATGGATAATAAGGAGAAAGACAAGCATTTACCTCTAAAGAAAATAACGTCTTTAATTTGGATTGCAACTCCTCTGCTGAATGAATTTGATAAACATTTTTGCCTTGAGAGCCATCATCCTGCTTCAACACCATGTTCTCCCCAAATGAATGAAAATGGCCAGCAGCCAAATGATAAGAGTTACTTTTGGAAAACCTAGATGAATCATTTAATAAAAAATAGTGTTCCACCGCTGGAATCCCAGCTTTTTTAAGAACCGAGTAGGTTCCTGATTTACTACGGGCTATTTTTAAACTAGCACTATTATTTAACCCAATTTCAACATCATGCATAATAAAAGACTTTTGCTCCTTTTTGGCACGATACAAATAATTAGGGGCGATCTCTTCAAATGTGACATCGTCGTGTTGGACGGATTCTTGAATGAGCGCAAGATAAGGTCTATCGGTCATCTTAATCAAACATCTCCTTTATGGTGCCGTAATGATTTGTAAAGTAGGGATATCAGCGGGTGCCCAATTCAATTGATGTAATTGATCTAGTTCCACCCACTGTATTTTGGCATGTTCCTTAGCAACTGGGTTGCCGTTTCGAATCCTACATAAGTACGTGTGCAAATGTACTCTCATGTTGTCATAATCGTGGGTGACCTCCGTTATTTTTTTCTCCACTAAAACAGTACAACCTAATTCTTCTTGAATTTCTCTTGTCAATGCTTCAGGATAGTTTTCTCCTTTTTCTACTTTACCTCCAGGGAATTCCCAATAATTAGCTAAGATCATCTCTTTTGATCTTAATGCGCACAAGACGCGCTTGCTTTCATCTTGAATGACGGCACCAACTACAGTAACTTCTCTCATTTTTTATCTCCTTTTATACGTAATGTTATCTAAATCATAGTCTCTACCTTATGAAATGTCTATTAATTGGAGGACTTAGTAGAGCTCTGCTAAGTCCATATCCAAACACCCCAAGCGGAACAAAAAATCAATTTAGCCCAAATTACTAGATTTTCACTAAAACACTTAATGTTTATATTACGTTATTAAAACGATAAAAATAAAAACATGATATAAAAATGAATTTTGAAGATAGGGACTAAAAGCTAATCCCTATTTCATAAATGGCTTTGTCATTGGATCTATTTAAAAGGTTAGGGAAGAACCCCCTTTAAATTAGCACTATTCACAAGTTATTTACTGTATTTATGGTTAAAAATATAAAAAAATATAAGAGTAATAAAAATTTTTATAAAATTATTGACAGAATACTCAATCTGTTTTATATTACGTTATATAAACGTTAGAAAATAAAACATAATAAATAAAAATGAGGTGTTTGTAATGAGAAGAGAGGAATTGTTGGAGAAAATCAAAAAGGGCTTTATTTTAGAAAAAGAAGAGGATATGAATGACGAGTATTTAGATGCGTTAAAACAGACGTTACACATCGTAGCGGATACGGAGCTTTTAAGTGTACCTCCGTTGTTAACGGTTTACGAACAAGCACCGAGCTTAAATTTAAAAATTACCGCATTAGCCGTTATGCAAGACGAGATTGGTCATGCGCATATCGCTTGGCGTCTACTAAAGGATTTAGGGGAAGACATTGAAAGTCTAATGTTTAACCGCGAAGCTCATAAATGGAAAAATCCGCATGCCTTTGACTATAAATTAGACAATTGGATTGAATTAGGGGTATTTAACGCATTTTTTGATAGAGCAGGTTACACATTGCTAGGTGATGCTTATCAACATACGACGTATGGTCCATGGAAAAGAGCGCTAGTAAAGGTTGATAAAGAGGAACTTTTTCACCTTCGTAACGGAGAGGTTATTATGAGAAATGCGATGAAGGATCCTGAAACGGCGAATCAAGTACAGGAAGCTGTAGATTGGATGTTCTTAATGGCACTTGAGTTCTTTGGGGTTGCGGATAACTTAAAAAGTAGATCTGCTCAATTAGAATATAGCTTAAAAGGCAAAACCAATGATGAACTTCGTCAAGTGTGGTTATCTACAGCGATTCCTTTCTGTGAAAAAATTGGAGTGAAAGTGCCAGCTCACTACGACGAAGAAACTGAAAAATATGTATTAGATGTTCCATTTCCATGTGTATTTGATGCGGAGAATAAGAAATGGCATTTTGATCAACCGGATACGTGGGAGAATGTCATTAAGAGATTTAAAGCTCGTGGTCCGCAAAACAAAGAATTTATTGATCGAGTTCAAAAAGGGTATGTTGAATTAGAAAATCTTCGTAATGAGGTGGTTTGATCATGACAAAAATAGTAACTCCTACAGAAGAAAGATTTTGGAAAGCGCTAACAGAAGTGATGGACCCGGAATTTCCTATAAGCGTTGTCGATATGGGCCTTATTTATGACATAAAAGAGCAAGGTGGTACGGTTGATATTACAATGACGTATACGGCTTCCTCTTGTGCTTGTATGGAATGGATTGAAAGTGATATTGAAAAGCGTCTTTTAGAAGAGGAAGGTGTGAAAACGGTGAATATTCATGTCGTATGGGTACCTGCATGGACAGTTGACCGTTTAAGTGATAAAGCGAAAGATCAATTAAAGCATTGGGGTGTGAGTTCAAAATGAATAATGAGAAACAAGAATACTATGTGTTTACAAGAATTAAACGAGGAGATGAGCTTTTATTTATAGGCTCTGTCGATGCCGATTCTGATAATCTAGCAAAGGTGTTTGCTAATTATACGTATGATGAAGAAGATTGGTTTGAAATGTTTGTCGTAAGAAAAAATCATTTTTTAAAGGTTGCTTTATCAGAGGGTGTAATGAACTATGAATCTCGTGTAAAAGGAGCTGAGGTATTATGAGTAACACCGCTTTAATTCAATTAATTGAAGGCATTGCAGATAATAAATATATTTTAGGTGATCGTTTAGTTGAGATTGGATTTAGTGGACCTGATATTGAATCTACTCTAGCATCGGTTGCCATTGCTCAAGGTGAATTAGGTCATGCTAGAATTCTATATAAATGGACGCTAGATTTAAAAGGGCACAAAGGCAAAAAGCCTGATCATAAAAGTGAAACGGGAAAAGCTTTCTCTGAAGTGAAAGCAATTAATAGTTGGGTAAAACTAATGGCTGGTTTTTATGCAGTGAACTTGGCTATAGATGTCGTCATGGATAGGATGGCAGAGGCCAATCACGAGGACGTCATCGCTCAAATCAATAAGCTGTACTTAGAGCATAAAGAACACTGTGTCTACTCTGAGGGCTGGGCATTAAAGTTATTGAACGATGTTGGTGCGGTTCCGAGGAAATTTGAAGAAGAGCTAAATAAAGTTTTAGTTGAAGCCGAAGCTTGGTTGCAGGAAATAGAGAAAACGAAAGAGTTAGAGGGGTATCTTGCTCCCCATCAGCTCGCTAAGCAATTTAACGACCAAGTGGCTAACTTAAAAGGTAAAGGGGAGGTTGCGAATGTCCACTAGAACGGAAAAGCCATTTTGCTCCTTCTGCAATTCAGAAAATGTCAATTTAATCGCGCCATTTGGCACAGCGCAACTTGTTAGACAGTTTTATTGCGGTGATTGCAAAAGTGTATTTGAGTATATCCGTTGGAGAGACGAAGACCAAAACAAGCATACGGAGCATTCAAAAAAATGGATCAGAAACAATTAACATAGTAACTTACTGATAAGTTTTAGTGTTAAAGGAAAAAGCATCGGGTTTCCCGATGCTTTTTGAAGTATGGTTAGAACATGGTGATACGATCTTTATATTGCTCGATCAACTTTTGATTATGTTCATCAGATCCGTCGATATTGCCACTTTTAAAAATAGGAGGGTCTAAGCCTAATTCAAGTAATCGATTAATGGCGCCTACCATTATACTATTAATAATCGTTAAGCCAATAATGGATGAGCTTGGACCAAATGAAAGACCTGATTCACTCAAAGAAAGAACGCCATCTCCTGGTTTGGCATAGTTATCAATAACCAAATCAACAGCATCACATAAAAATTTTCCACTTTTGTGCCTTGACGTCTGGTTCTTTGAATAATCTAAGGAAGTAATACCAACTACAAAGGCACCTTGTTGTTTTCCATGAAGCGCTACGTCAATCGGAACAGGGTTTCTTCCTGATGTAGAGACAACAATTAAACTGTCCTCTTGGCGAATATCTTGCTTACTAAGAAAAGATGAAGCGTAGTCGTGACTTCGCTCTAAGGTTGATGATTGAAGAGCTCCTTTATGGAGCATTAATTCATCGACTAGGATAGGTCGAACAGGCACAAGCCCCCCGGCACGATAGAATACTTCTTCACCAAGAATATGAGAGTGCCCACATCCAAAAACATGAACGATGCCACCTTTTGAAATAGATTCGGTGATTTTATCAGCAGCCATTCGAAGACTGTTGTTTTCTGGAGCGGTCTCAAGCTTTATCAGTAACTCTTTAATATTAGTTAAGTAGGCTTGAATCATTAGTTACCTCCAACTTTACCGTTTTAATTGTGATACGAATTTATAGCGATCAGCTCGATAAGATGAGCGAACTACTTCAAAAGGAGTGCCATTTGCTAAGTACGTACACCGTTCAATAAGAAGGATAGGTGAACCTTTGTTGATGTTTAATAGCTCAACTTCAGTTTGGCAAGCTAAAGAGGATTCAATAATTTGAGTGGCATCGCCAATTTTCAATTGCAGTTTCCCTTCGATGTAATCGTAAATCGAGTGGGTTATCACTTCTTCTGTTAACCCTTTAATTAAATTAGCTGAGATGTAACAAGTTTCAAGTGCCATGGGGATACCATCAGCTAAACGGATACGCTTGATTTCATACACAGGTGTATGTTCAGCGACCTGAAGGGTGGCTGCCACTTTAAGGGAGGCAGGAATAATTTCAAAGTGGAGAAGTTGGCTACTTGGTTTTAATCCTCGAGCTTTCATATCTTCTGTAAAACTCGTTAAGCCTTGTAGCGCTTGCTCAAACTTTTTTTCGGCCACAAACGTGCCGCTTCCTTTTTTTCGGTAAAGATAGCCATCGTTAACAAGTTTATTGATGGCTTGTCTAATCGTCATTCGACTTACTTCAAAAAGCTGTGAATACTCACGTTCGGACGGAAGAACATCACCAGGCTTTAGATCGCCTTTTATAATACGATCTTTAATATACTCTTCAATCTGATGGTAAATGGGAAGAGGGGAATTCTTATCAATTAACAAACTAGCATTCTCCTTTCAACTTTATTTAACCTTTTATCACTGCACACACAGCGTGATTCAAGATGGAACTAATTTGGTCGTCATGCTGATTAAGAGTAGGAAATGTGGATGGCTCTTTTTAGAGATTCAACATTGTATATAAAGATGAAACACCTTTTTCGTCCAAGTCTTTTAGAGCATCTATATCAGCAATAATTGTAACACACGGGTGCTTTCTTAAAATAGAAGCAGGAAAGTTTTCGGTAGGAGCCTCGTCTGATAGTAAGTGTTTAAGTGCTTGGCTTTTTTCTTCACCTGACACGAGTAATAAAATTTCTTTACTAGCCATAATAGAAGCAATACCCATTGTAATCGCGTGTGTTGGGACATGCTTAATGGAATTGAAATAGCGAGCATTTGCTGTTCTAGTGGATGGCGTAAGCTCGACAACATGAGTTTGACTAGAAAAGGGTGTTCCTGGCTCGTTAAAACCAATATGTCCATTTGCACCTATCCCCAGTAATTGTAAGTTAACTCCTCCGTAAGTACGGATCTTCTGCTCGTATTCTGCACATTCTTGCTCGATATTTTCGGATAACCCATCTGGGATAAAAATGTTTTTTGGATTAATATCAATGTATTTAAAAAGAGCATGTTTCATATAGTAGTGATAGCTATTAGAATCTTCTTTCGTAAGTCCAATATATTCGTCCAAATTAAAGGTAGTAACATGGCTGTAAGAAGTTCCATTGTTTTTATGGTCATCAATAAGAAGTTCATACGTTTTTTTTGGAGTGCCACCAGTGGCTAAACCGAGTGTAAATGGATTATGCTTTCTTACTTGATTACTTATATAATTGGAGGCTACTGAACTCATTTCTTGATAGTCTTTTACTTTTATCAATTTCATATTTATTCTCCCTTCTTATAGGCGATTTTGCCTTTGCATATAGTCATAACCACATTAAGGTGCTCATCTAAAATCGTGATATCAGCATCTTTTCCTAACGCAATACTGCCTTTTCTGCTCCAGACACCAATTTGCTTTGCAGGATTTTCAGCCGCCATAATGATTACATCTCTAAGAGTACAGCCTGTATAGGCAATCATATTTTTTATTGCATCATTCATAGTTAAAATACTGCCGGCTAATGTCCCATCTTCTAATACTGCTTTTCCTTCGGAGACATGAACTTGTTGTCCACCTAAATCATAATTTCCATCTTCCAGTCCTTTGGCGCGCATAGCATCTGTTATAAGAATAATCTCTTTCGCACTTTTGGTTTTATACGTGCTTCTGACAATGGCAGGGTGCACATGTAAACCATCGGCAATCAATTCAACCATCAGTTCACTATGTGTTAATGCTGCACCTGCAACCCCTGGTTCACGATGATGAAACCCGCGCATGCCATTATAGAGGTGAGTTACATGCCTGAGACCACTAGCGATGGCATGTTGAACTTCACTGTACACTGCATCGGAATGACCGATAGATGCAACTACGCCAATCTTAGTTAAATGCTGTAGCAATGCCATACCATTTTTGCTTTCTGGAGCCAGCGTTACAAGTTTAATCAATTCACCTGAAAGTTCATGCCACTTGTCAAAAACAGCGATGTCTGGTTCTTGGATAAATGATAGGGGCTGAGCACCTGCTCTAACTGATGAAATAAAAGGCCCCTCTAGATGTATGCCAAGAATATCAGCTGCAGGCTGTTCTTTATTTGTAGACGCATATGCTGCTACATTTGATAGGGCAGCTTCAATGTTTTCATTTGATTGAGTAATCGTCGTTGCTAAAAAACTAGTAGTGCCTTCTAGTGGAAGAGCTTTAGCCATCTTTTTAAGAGAGGTCATCGTACCATCCATCGTATCAGCCCCGTGTAAGCCATGAATGTGGAGGTCTATGAAACCAGGTAGTAAAGAATGCTCACTAGAAAAAGATAAAACCTCAATTGACTTGTCAAATGGACAAAGTTCCATAGGACCTATCTCAATAATTTCTTCGTTCTCTATTTTGAGATAACCCTTTTCATAAATAGTATTTTCTTGATAAATTTTTACGTTCGTAATCAACAGTACATTTGTTTTCATTGTGTCCCCCAAAGATAATTTGAGTATCTTGTTTTATCTTACAACTCAAATCGCAAGTTGTCTATACCACTTTTGATGATGAAATCTTAATTTTGCTAAGTGTAAACGATTTTTTTATAGTATAATAAAAAAATCTAAAAATCTGTATAGACATCTATACTAAATTGGTGATAGGATGAATTCATCATAATCATAATTTTTTTAAAAGGAGATGAGGTACATGCTTAATTTTTTGCAAAAGATTGGTAAGTCGTTAATGTTACCGATTGCTGTTTTACCTGCTGCTGCATTGCTCTTACGACTAGGGCAAGAAGATTTCTTGAATATGCCATTTATGGCGGGGGCTGGCGCAGCTATTTTTGATAATTTAGCTCTGATTTTTGCTATGGGGGTAGCCATTGGATTTGCCCATGATAATAATGGTTCCGCTGCATTAGCAGGAGCAATAGGGTATTTTGTTCTCGTAAATGGAACACAGGCCATTAATGAAAATATTAATATGGCTGTGTTAGGTGGTATTATAAGTGGTATTATTGCTGGTCTTTTATACAACCGCTTTCATAACATTCAACTTCCACAATGGTTAGGCTTTTTTGCAGGTAGACGTTTTGTCCCCATTGTTACTGCTGCAACAATGGTGATATTAGCTGGTGTCTTTGGAATTGTATGGCCTCCAATACAAGATCTTATTAATGGACTTGGACAATGGATTATTGATGCAGGTGCAGTTGGAGTTGGAGTCTTTGGTTTCTTAAATCGTCTCTTGATCCCAATTGGATTGCACCATGTACTAAATAGTTTAGTCTGGTTTGTGTTTGGTGAATTCAACGGTGCAACAGGTGATTTAAATCGATTCTTTGCAGGTGATCCCACTGCAGGTAGTTTCATGACAGGTTTCTTCCCTGTTATGATGTTTGGTCTTCCAGCTGCTTGTTTAGCGATGATCATGGCAGCTAAGAAAGAAAAGAAGAAACAAGTAACTGGTATGTTTATTGGATTAGCACTTACTTCATTTTTGACAGGAATAACAGAGCCTATTGAGTTTTCTTTTATGTTCTTATCTCCTGTATTATATGTCATTCACGCAATATTAACGGGAGCCTCTATGTCGTTAACGTATGTACTTGAAATTCGACATGGATTTGGGTTCTCGGCAGGGTTTATTGATTATATGCTAAACTTCGGTATTGCTCAAAAACCATTAATGTTATTAGTAATCGGCTTGGTATATGGAGCGATTTACTTTGTTATCTTCTACGTTGTCATTCGCGTATTAAATTTGAAAACGCCAGGGCGAGAAGATGATAAGGATGAAGAGTTAACTGAACCCTCTCTAGATACGACTGATAAATATAGTGCAATGGCAACTGCTTTTTTTGCAGCTCTAGGAGGAAATGAGAATGTAGTAGCTATTGATAATTGTGCTACTCGCCTCAGATTGCAGGTAGTCGATGCCGATAAAATTAATGAAACTGCTCTAAAGAAAAATGGAGCAAAGGGTGTAATGAAAGTTAATAAATCAAACGTTCAAGTCATCGTTGGAACAGATGTGGAATTTGTTAGTGATAAGATGAAACAATTAAAAAAAGGTGAAATTTAAGGTAAATAAACGGTAATGCCGAACTTCAATTTAGACAGATTAAGTCGAATAAATGGTGAACCGCTCAATGACTATTGAGCGGTTCAATTTTGTGTTGGAATCAATTCATAAGTCAGGCATCATTCGACATAGGTATTATTCGTAGATACAGTCCATAAAAACAAAGGAGTGTTGTGAAGCATGCAAAATGACAAGTCGCGCAAAGCAGATTTGAAGATTCTAATTAGAAAGAAGAAAAAGCAAGAACAAAGAGACTGGCGCCTGACCATGAAAAGATTGAGAAAATTTCAAAGTGATGTATTAAATCATAGAACAAGCGATAAAAAGTGATTCAACTTACTCTAGAGGGTGGAACTTACTCTTTTAGAAAAAAACAGTTAAGTGCCTGCCAATGATCGAAAAAGTTGGTGGGCTTTGTTGTGGTGTCATAATCTTGTTGAACCTCTTAACTTTAATTAGTCGCATGATTTCTTTTGAATTACAATGGAACTAAGACTACTATACAATCTTGAATTGAAAAAGGAGAAGTTCGATGGGTTCACTTCAAAGCAGAGTCAGTGAGAAACATTTACATAAGCCAAAGGTGAAGCTTAAGTTAAAGCTGAAAATGATTTTGTTAATAGGTTTACTTATTATTGGTATGTTTGCCATTATGGGCATTTTCTTGCATTACTTTTTCTCGGATACGTTGGAAACTCAATTAGGAGAAAGGGCGCTTAGTGTTGCAATGAGTGTAGCGCATATCCCTGAATTACGGGAGGCATTCGAACTTGAGGATCCTTCTACAGTCATTCAGCCTTTGGTTACACCAATTCGAGAAGCGACGGGCGCCGAGTTTATTGTTGTAGGGAATACTAATGAAATCCGATACGCACATCCGATATATGAGAAAATTGGACAGAAGATGGTAGGAGAGGACAATGCACCGGCTTTAATACACGGAGAATCCTACGTGTCTAAGGCAATGGGGTCACTTGGGTATTCGATTAGAGGGAAAGTCCCGATTCATTCTGAACAGGGAGATATAATAGGGGTCGTATCTGTTGGATACTTAGTTGATGATGTACGATCTATTATTTATACCTATAGCAGAGAAATATGGTATGTCATTTTTCTTATTGTTGGTCTAGGGATCATAGGGGCCATCTTTATTGCTCGTTATATTAAAGGAGTCTTGTTTGGCCTCGAACCAGAAGAGATCTCGCATTTATTATTACAAAAAGAAACAATCTTACAGTCAACTCATGAAGGAATTATTGCGGTGAACGAGAATGGGGCTATTACGCTAATTAATGCAGCTGCACAAAGATTACTTGCCTCTCAAGGTGGCGAAAAGGAGAAGCTTTTAGGTAGACTGGTTACGGACGTCCTGCCGTCTTCTACTTTACCGGAAGTCCTTCAAAAGCGAGAAAGTCAATTCGATAGAGAGATGTTAATCGGGAAACATACTGTATTGGTTAATAGAGTGCCTATTTTTTATAAAAATAAATTAATAGGAGCTGTTTCGACATTCCGTAATAAAACGGAAATTGAACGTTTAACAAAAGAATTAACAAAAATTAAGCAATATGCGGATGCGTTGCGAGCTCAAACACACGAATTCTCTAACAAACTGTACACGATTTTAGGGTTGGTTCAGTTAGAGAAAAAGGAAGAAGTCGTTGCTTTTATTAAGAGAGAGAGCAATATGCAACAGGATTGGATTCATTTTCTAATGGAGAAGGTTCCAGACCCTATGGTTAGTGCTATACTATTAGGAAAGTTAAACCAAGCAATGGAACAACGAGTGCAAATGACGATTGACCCAGAAAGTCAGTTAACGCACCCTCTATTAGAGGAACAACGAAACGCTCTCGTAACCGTACTAGGAAACTTACTAGAAAATGCAATTGATGCATCGAAAATAAGAAATGAATCTAATCGTAAAGTGTCGGTTTTCTTTACAGACATGGGTGAAGATATTGTGTTTGAAATAGAAGATTCGGGGCCCGGAGTACCAGATGAGTTAGCTGAAAAGATATTTACTGAAGGATTCTCGACGAAAAAAGGTTCCCATCGAGGGATTGGATTAGCTTTAACGAGACAAGCTCTTCTTGATATAGGGGGAAGTATCTTCTTAGAAGATGGAGATCTCCAAGGGGCTTGCTTCGTTATTACGATTCCGAAAGAGAAGCAGGAGGATTGATATGAAAGAGATCTATCAAGTGTTAATTGTAGAGGATGATTTCAGAGTAGCCGAAATTACTCGCCAATTTGTTGAGAAAATATCAGGCTTCGACGTTCTTGCTATTTGTAAAACCGGAGCTGAGACAGAACATTTTTTGAAACATAATCAAACACCTGACTTAATTCTTCTAGATGTGTATATTCCAGATGTTGAAGGTCTCGATTTATTTTGGACAATTCGAAAAAACTATCATCAAATGGAGATTATTATGATTACGGCTGCCAAAGAAGTCTTAACAATAGAAGAGACATTACGAGGAGGGACGTTTGATTACATCGTTAAACCTGTTGAGTTTCAGCGTTTTGAACAAACGTTACAAAGGTATCAGAAGCATCGCCAAATGTTGACAGTTAAGCGAGAGATGGATCAGGAGGAAATTGATCGACTTAGAGGGTTAGGTTCACCCGTCTCTACACTATCTAATCAAACCGATGATTTACCAAAGGGGATCGATCGCCTTACGCTTGAAAAAATCCAGGCAATTATGCAAAAGAAAGAAACAGGAGTAACGGCTATTGAACTAGGGAAAGAGATTGGTGCAAGTCGTTCAACAGCCAGACGGTACCTAGAGTATCTCGTTTCAGCTAAAAAGATAGAAGCAGCATTAAAGTATGGTGATGTAGGAAGGCCAGAGCGCAGGTACACCTGGCTGTGAACATTATGAACAAAATGCATTTAATAACCGTTAATTAGTTTATATTCATAATCTAGTTCTCTCTTTTTAATTTGTGGTAAGTTTCTAGATATAAATCAGAAACTTCTAAAAAGAGAGATTTTTTATTTTGTTGAAATGATCGGGTGATAAAATGTATCCGCTTTCAATAAGCGACCCTCTCTTTGAACTATTAGAAAGGGGAGAGATAAATGCTTAGTATCATCGGTTTTGCAACCATTCTTATCATTGTTTTGTTGCTTCTAAGTGGGAGGGTTACTCCTATTATTGGGCTTGTTATTGTTCCTATTATAGGTGCTTTAGTAGCTGGATTTGGTTTTCCTGAGATTGGGGTGTTCTTCAGTGATGGGATTGATAAAGTGATCAATGTTGTCATTATGTTTATTTTTGCCATACTCTATTTCGGTGTCATGCAAGATGCAGGCTTATTTGATCCAATCATTAATAAAATGATCGCCATCTCAAGAGGGGATGTAATAGCGGTTACGGTAGGGACGGTGATCATTGCTGCCATTGCTCACCTTGATGGTTCCGGTGCATCCACCTTTTTAATTACGATCCCGGCTTTACTTCCTTTATACAAGCGATTAAAGATGAGTCCATATTTACTTTTGTTATTAGTTGGAACAAGTGCAAGTATCATTAACATGGTTCCATGGGGCGGTCCGATAGGTCGTGTTGGGGCCGTGCTAGGGGTAGATCCTACAGAATTATGGAGACCGCTTATTCCTTTGCAACTGATTGCAATGGTTTTATTAATTGCGATGGCTGTGATTTTAGGAATGCGAGAAAAGCGTCGTATTGCGAGACTTAGCGAGACAGAAAGAGCAGAACTTGAAGTAGCAGCGACAGCTGAATATACAGAAAGCTCTGTTCCTGAAAAGGGTAAGAATGGATTAGCTCGTCCGAAACTACTTTGGATTAATCTGTTGCTAACTCTCGGTTTAATTGCGATGTTAGTTTGGGGGATTATCCCAGCAGGTTTCATCTTTATGATTGCACTTAGTATTGCATTACCATTGAATTATCCTAAAGTAGACGACCAAATGGAACGGATTAAAGCTCACGCGCCGAATGCTCTTTTGATGGCTTCTATCATTCTTGCGGCAGGGTCTTTCTTAGGAATCCTTGGTGGATCAGGGATGTTAGATTCTTTAGCGACAGATCTTGTAGCGATTTTGCCTGCGATGTTAATTCCATATTTGCATCTGATTATTGGTTTCTTAGGAGTTCCGTTTGAATTAATTTTAAACACGGATGCTTATTACTTTGCGTTGCTACCAGTTGTCGAACAAATTGTTACCGGCTATGGTGTTGACGCAGCTTCAGCGGCTTATGCGATGACAATTGGAAATATCATTGGGACGTTTATCAGTCCATTCTCTCCTGCGCTATGGTTAGCCCTTGGTTTAGCGGGACTTGAAATGGGTAAACATATTCGCTACTCCTTTTTCTGGATGTGGGGATTTAGTATCGTACTTATTATCGTGGCGATGGTAATAGGGATTGTATAATTCAAAAAAAGCTTCTTCTATGTTTTCTAATAGAAGAAGCTTTTTTCATAATCAGCAAATGAGATCTAGTGTGGGGAAGGTGATATACTAATCATATTAAGCTTGTCTATTACATTTAAAGCAAGGAGCGTTTTTAATGAGTAAAATCATACATAGCGCAAATGCCCGAATTTTAATCGTCACTTCAGTAGAAGCTGAAAAGCAAGCAGTTTTAAGAGGATTAGGGGACGTTAAAGGCTTTGAAGTAGCTGTTGTAGGTGTTGGGGTTATCTCGGCTGCTGTGAATACGGCCTATCTTCTTGCATCAACTGAATATGACTTAGTTATTAATGCTGGAATTGCTGGTGGTTTTAAGGGGAAGGCAGATATAGAATCGGTTGTTGTGTCTAGTGAATTAATTGCAGCTGATCTTGGGGCAGAGTCAAAGGAAGGTTTTTTAAGTTTAGAAGAACTGAAATTGGGAAGCGCTTGTGTTAAGGTGAATGAAACTCTATATACTTCTGTAACGACAGCGTTAAGGGAGAAAGGCCAAAAGGTTCAGTCAGGTCCTATACTGACACTCTCCACGGTGACGGGGACTCGCGAAACAGCGGAGAAGTTAGAGAGAGCAGTGCCAAACGCTGTAGCGGAGGCAATGGAAGGTTTTGGGGTTGCTGTTGCGGCACAGAAAAGAAAGATTCCTATCCTTGAGATACGAACGATTTCAAATATGGTCGGGCCAAGAGACCGAAATGCTTGGAAAATTAAAGAGGCGCTAGCAACACTCGAGCAGGCTAGCTCCGTATTAAGAGAGGTGTTTAGATAGTGAAAATTGCATTTTCTCCTTGTCCAAATGATACATTTGTTTTTCATGCTTGGGTACATGGGTTGATTGCAGGGGCTCCCGAGTTAGATGTCACGTATGCTGATATTGATAAGACAAATAATTGGGCAGCTGAAGGGAAAGGGCCTGAAATTCAAAAAATATCATATGCAGCCCTGCCATGGGTGTTAGATGAGTATACTCTTATTGCGTGTGGGGGTGCGCTAGGAAGAGGATGTGGGCCGTTAGTATTAACGAAAGATCAAATGAACGATCCCGCTTCATTATCCGGCCTTCGCATCGCAGTTCCGAGTGAAAGATCGACGGCCTATTTGCTATTCCGCCTTTGGACAGCTCAAAATGTACCCGGCGGTGTTGGTGAAATTGTTGTAATGCCTTTCCATGAGATCATGCCGGCTGTTAGGGACGGAAAGATTGATGCTGGGCTGGTTATACATGAGGCAAGATTTACATATCCTCAATATGAACTTAGTTTACTGGCCGATCTCGGAAATTGGTGGGAAGAAGATACAGGTTTGCCGATCCCATTAGGAGCGATTATTGCCCATCGATCATTGGATATTGAAGAGATCACTAAATGGGTAAGAGCTTCTGTAAAATACGCTTGGTCTCACCCGGAAGTTTCTCAAACGTATGTGTTGGAGCATGCACAGGAGCTATCCATGGAAGTAGCTCAATCACATATCGATTTGTATGTAAATGAGTTTACCGAAAATCTAGGTGAAGACGGCTATGCAGCAGTAAGGGCTTTGCTTGGAAGAGCGATGAAAGAAGGGTTAGTCCCTGAATTTGATTTAAATAAGTTATAAATGGCTGGACATGTGTTCTGTTAATTACTAAAAAACTCCAATTTATGAAGAGTGACGGACATAAGTTCCGTTAACGAGCTCGGCGGAATCAACCGAGCTGGTGAAAGCTACTTCAATAGTAAAAAAACTAGTCTGAACCATTACGAGGTTCAGACTAGTTTTCGTTCTAGGGCTCGATGCTTTTGTCCTCTGGGATCAGCTTTTCGAAAGCTTGTTGTCAGACTTATACTTTTCAAAAGCGTCATCCCGTACGAGCCAGGCTCCATATTGCCGCTTCATGTGTCGCTCTGCCTCTTGGAAAGATCCGAAAGTTTCTAAAAGGGTTTTATCTTGCTTGAGGACCCAGTCTTGATCTGAAGTGGGTGAAATAAAGTAATAATGATCTTCTCGGTCCATGTAAAGAGAGCCTTGTTCCGAACCTTTTAGATTAACTTGATTCTTTGGTGCGTCGATTCTCAACGATTCGAGCGGGAATGTTTCCATAATATATAATCTAAAAGCATCTTCGTTCATGCTGCAGCCGGCTGCTTTTGCATGGCCGCCACCTCCGAATTGGTTGGCGATCTCTGAGACATCAATGTCGTCATGGATCGTGCGAAAAGCAATTTTTTTACCACCTGCATTTAGGATGGCAATGTAATCGAGGTGGGGACTCTCCTTCCCGATCACATTTCCTAGTTCAGAATGATACGATTCTGCGTAAACAACCCCGACGCAATAATCGTTAATAAAAGTTTGTACGAGCTCTCTTCTTTTTCTATGAATGTAACGCTCGATCTTATTGTCTTCCATGTTTAAGATTTTTTCTTCGAAGTCATCAAAGGCAAAAGAGTCTGCTCTTTGAAGTCGTTGGACCATCCGCTCTTCAAATTCCTCAATGGCAATCATATAAAAGAGGTCATTTAATCGTTTAGCGTCAATTGTGTTATTTTTATCCCATTCCCACGTATCCCACTGTCTAACAAGGTCGACAAAAGTGTCAATAGCAGGATTTTCTTTGATAAGCTTCTTTTCTTTTAAATAGTCATAGAAGATGGATGTCGCAGAAGCTAGGCGACCATCTTCATATTCGACTTTCACAGTTGCCCATTTGTACTTGTTAAAATGAAGAGCGGTTTTATGATGGTCAAGTAAATGTACCTTTCCGCCTTTATTAAAAAAATGTTGAAGTCGCTTTTCATTTTCACTATGTACAGATAAATCAGTTATGAAGAGGACTGCATCATTATTAGCTTTTTGTTCTAAGAAACGCTCTACTTGGAAGTTCAGTCCTTGTACAGAGTTATAACGAACTTCTACATTTTCTTGAAAGGACAATTTGGCTAAAATACCGCAGGCAACGCCATCTAAATCATTATGAGAGTATAAATGATAAGTCATATTCCCTCCTCCTTTACTTATTAGTATGCGCTAGAGAGGAGGAAATATCGAATATTCTAAAGGGTTTCATCAGGTGTTAGTTGTGAAGGAGAGTTTCTGGAGTTTTTTTTATAGATGATTTGGTTTGTGATCCACGAAGCTAATAATGCAACAACCAATCCGAGAAGTAATCCAACGTAGCCAAACGTAGCAAATCCAATGGTAAGACCAATGATAATGAGCGATAGACAAAGGCCCATATTATCCCTCCTTTTCGTTGTCGTATTTTAATATGGTTGAAAGATAAGTATATGAGAAAAGAAAGAAAATATTACTCGGAAAATAACGAGCAATCCATGTAAATCGAACTGCTTTGTTTTTCTCATAAAATTGGTAATGCAATTGTAACGTTTTTTCCAGGGTGAGATGGTATGATGAAAACTAGAAGTTTTTTTGGAAATGGAGGCCAATTCATGGTGACATCGCGTGATCAAATAGAAAAAGTAATATCGAATATTGAACAAGTTGTAGTCGGTAAGCGAAAAGAGGTTGAGTTAAGCCTAATTGCTCTTTTTGCTGGAGGGCATGTTCTCCTTGAGGATGTTCCAGGTGTTGGTAAAACGATGATGGTAAAGGCAATTGCCCGTTCGCTCGGAGCAGAGTTCAAACGTATTCAATTTACACCTGATCTGTTACCTTCAGATGTGACAGGCGTTTCTATTTATAATCAACGTTCGCAACAATTTGAATTTCGTCCAGGTCCTATTATGGCTAATATTGTACTTGCTGATGAAATTAATCGGACATCACCGAAAACGCAATCGGCATTACTAGAATCTCTAGAAGAAGGCAGTGTGACGGTTGATGGAGAAACGCTTCAACTTGAAAAGCCGTTTTTTGTAATGGCGACACAAAATCCAATTGAGTACGCAGGGACGTTTCCGTTACCAGAAGCTCAATTAGATCGTTTTTTACTAAAGTTAAACTTAGGGTACCCTTCTGCAATGGAAGAACTTGAGGTATTAAATAGATTGCAACATCGTCACCCATTAGAGTCGTTAGAAGCGGTTATGTCCACAAACGAGGTTATTGCTATCCAAACTGAAATGACAAACATCCTTGTTAGTGAAGAAGTGAAAATGTATATGGTTGATCTTGTTCATGAAACAAGAAGACATCGATCGGTTGAGCTAGGAGTGAGTCCGAGGGGGACAATTGCGCTCATGAAAGCTTCTCAAGCATATGCATTTCTACAAGGACGAGAATATGTTATACCGGATGACGTTAAGCATCTAGCGCCTTATGTATTGGCTCATCGTATGATGCTAACAGCCGAA
The DNA here is from genome assembly GCF_028610705.1 of Halalkalibacter alkalisediminis. Taxonomy (GTDB): domain Bacteria; phylum Bacillota; class Bacilli; order Bacillales; family Bacillaceae_D; genus Halalkalibacter; species Halalkalibacter alkalisediminis. The sequence continues at coordinate 7,194 of NZ_JAQQWT010000030.1, read as the reverse complement.
AGTAGAATGTCTAATCGTACAGCTGAAGAAGTGGTTCACTCGATTCTTGAGCATGTGAGCATACCGGTCAATCAAAGAAGGTTGACTCGCTCGTGAGTGTGAAATGGTTGGAGAGGTTTCGTCCTTATATTAAACTCGTTTTCTTACTCATATTTGTTTTAACCGTATTTTCTTATGCGATGTTCCAAGGTGGTTTTGTTAGTTGGTTTTTATTTTATAGTGTGATGACAGTGTTGGTTTTTACAATTTTAGTTGCGATTTACCCATTTCGAGTTAAGTGTGTAGAACGTGAAGTCAGCAAAGAGGTCTTGCAGGCTGGTGAAAATCTTACGATAACAATAACTGTTTATAAGCGTGCGCTTCAACCATTCTTTTTCGTTCGAATTCAAGATGTGATCCCTCCTAATCTAGGAAACTATGAAGAGTCTGGATTTCTCTTTTTCTTTTCGTTTCAGAGGAAGTTAGTTTTTTCTTACACGGTATATGATGTAAAAAGAGGAAGTCATACATTTGAGAAACTTACTTTGGCATTTGGCGATTTATTTGGGTTGTTTGAACGAAAATCTACATTAGATTTTGAAACGACGGTTGTGGTTTATCCTCATTTTCAAAAGCTAAAGAAAATCCCGGCTGAGGGGAGACCGAGGCAGTTAGAGGGAATGCATATTAGGCAATCATTTGAAGAAGACCGCTCTCTTGCAGGCGTTCGGCAATATGTACCTGGTGACAGATTGACATCTATTGATTGGAAGCAATCAGCTCGTTCTTCTCATTTAATGACGAAGGAGTTCGAATCTTACCAAGGTGAAGGAGTTGTTGTTGCCTTTGATTCCTATTGTAATCTCGCCACGGAAAGAAAATTTGAACAGTCCATTGAACTAGCGGCTTCATTAGTAGCTACGTTTACTGAGAAACAAACTTTCCCTAACATGGCTGTTCGTTCTCATAATTGGATGTGTTTAAATGTCACAGAACGTTCGATTGGACAAGGTTTGCTTTTATTAGCGAAGGTCGTGGCTACCAACCAATCCGTGAAGGTCATAGATGGCATTTATCGTGAATGGCAAGGGATGCATGTTTATTTTGTCTGTTCTGAACTAAACAAACAAGTGGTAAAAGCATGTTCAACGATGATTGACCAGGGTGTCGTGTTAACTCTTTGTCTCGTTTCGTTAATGGATCAAGACCGAGTTCATCTGCAAGACTTAGAAAACTTAGGAGTTTCTCTGTTTATAACAAATGAGTAAAAAAGGGGGAGGGCAGAAGCGTGCGTATAGAAAAAAGGCAAATGGAATCAGGAAGAGATTTCCTGCTTTATGGACTTAGTTTCTTGCTATTATTGGAATGGCTTTTGCCGCTCCCGTATGTAACGGATACAGGTTTTATCCATGTTTTTGTGTTGGTCACAGCTGTTTTCTTTTTTATTACTTTCTTACAATTACCTGTTGTAATTTCAATGCTGTTAAAGTTACTGGTCATCTTCTATGGTCTTTACTTAGTGTTTTTTGATGGTCCATTTTTGTCGTTAGACTGGCTTGGGTTGATTGCAGTCGATATAAAAGAAAATATAGAGTTAATGTTTGCAGGAGGTTGGCATGGCTTAACGGATCTGTTTCGTAGTTTTTTATTTTTTGTCCTGTTATCGATTATGAGTTATTTATTATTTTATTGGACGGTTCATGCGAGAAGAATATTATTTTTTCTTATTTTCACTGTTATTTATGTGGCAGTTATTGATACGTTTACGATCTATGATGCAACTTTTGCTATTATTAGAACGTTTATTATAGGATTTTTACTACTTGGATTAGTGACTATGTATCGAATGATTGAGCAGCAACCTGTTTATTCTGCTCCTAGATTTTTACCGGCTCGACTCGCTGTTTTACTGGTTATTATGATAGGGGTAGGTGGACTGTTAGGGTTTCTATCGCCGAAATTAGAACCGCAATGGGGGGATCCTGTCCCCTTTGTACAAGCTGCTGTTGGTATAGGAGAGAGTGGCACAGGTGACCCAGTCCAACGAATTGGATATGGTGATAATGATGAACGGCTCGGTGGAGGATTTATCGATGACGACACGCCTGTTTTTTATGCGGCGGCAACAACTGATCACTATTGGCGAGGAGAAACAAAAGATTTTTACACAGGTAGAGGGTGGGATATTGCGACGCCTCTTGTGAAAAAAGAATCTGAGCTAGTTAGTTCTTCATCGTCTGTTGAATATGAACAGTTAGAGGCGGAAGTTGCTTTTACAAATGAATCTGGTGAGGTCCTTTTTGACCATTTATTTTATCCTGGCGAATTGGAAGTTACAGATCGACTGATGGGTGTGGACCTGTTCCAGGATGCTTATACGGGAAAAGCTAGTACATTTAATGGTGTGGAAGCTGTCCAACTTTCCAATTATCGTTATGGATACCGGTATCCTAGCTATCAAATCGATGGACTTCGTTCATCGAGTGAACAAGACCCGCACATGATCCAACAATATTATACGCAGCTCCCTGATGATTTACCTGAGCGAGTTGCGGAGTTGGCAATGGAGATTACTGCAAATATAGGCAATCGATATGACCGAGCAAAAGCAGTGGAGGCTTATTTTGGTCAAGGAGATTTTCAGTATGAAACCCAAGATGTTCCTGTGCCAAGAGATGGTGAAGATTATGTCGATCAATTTTTGTTCGAGACGCAAAGAGGCTATTGCGATAATTTCTCTACTTCTATGATTGTATTGTTACGGACTATGGATATTCCAGCTAGATGGGCCAAGGGATTTACGCAAGGGGAAGTAATTGAGTCGCTCGATGACAAAAGAGATGTCTACCAAGTGACGAATGCGAACGCGCACTCTTGGGTCGAAGTGTACTTTCCAGAAGTAGGTTGGGTCCCGTTTGAACCAACGCGTGGATTTGATCACAATGTTGATTTTATAGAACCTGAAGTGGAAGTAGCGGATACAGAAACGGAGATTGAATCAGAAATTGAGGAAACTGAGCCGGAGGCGGAAGAGGTATTCGCTGAACTTGAAGGGGATGATGAAGTTGCTCCAGCTTCAAGTGGAGGGGGGGCAGGAAAGTGGACCATTCCAGGTGGACCGTGGATCGTATTAGTTTTATTTGGTGGAATTCTTCTTTTTGCCTTGCTTAAAAATAAACGCATTGTCCGATACTATATCTTAACAAGGTTTCGCAATCGTGATGATGAAAAAGCTTTTATTCAAGCGTATGAACGTCTACTCTGGCTGTTAACCTATATTGGTTGGAAGAGACAAGATGGTGAAACGCTTAGAGAATATGCGGAAAGGATGGATCATCACTATTCTGCAACTGAGATGATGAGTTTGACGATTGAATATGAAAAAATTATGTATGGTGGCCAATCGATCGATTCAAGCTGGACCAACCAAAAATCTAACTGGGTAACGTTCGTTCGTAAAATCGATTCTTGACCGGTTGATAGCTCACTGATAAAATTAATCAGTATTTGAAAATGACGAATGAATAAACCTTCGTATATCCTTAGGAATATGGCCTGAGAGTATCTACCGGATTACCGTAAACAATCTGACTATGAAGGCAGAAAGCTAGAATTCTGCCTTTGTATTGTTTTTTTTGGACAACGGGGGTGGATTCTAGCTTTTTTATTAGGTAGTATGGATGAAAACAAAAAAAGGGTGGGAAAGTATGACGGAATTAAACCAAGAAATGATCATTGTTCTTGATTTTGGAGGGCAATACAATCAGTTAATTGCTAGAAGGATACGTGATTTAGGTGTGTATAGTGAGTTGCACTCAAATAAAATCACAGCAGAAGAGATAAAGGCGATGAACCCTAAAGGGATTATTTTCTCGGGTGGTCCGAATAGCGCTTATGTCGAAGGGGCTCCTAAGTGTGACCCTGCCATTTATGATTTAGGTATTCCTATTTTTGGTATTTGTTATGGGATGCAGCTTATGACTCAACATTTTGGTGGGAAAGTTGATGCGGCTGATCACCGGGAATACGGTAAAGCGATTATTAAAGTGGAAAATCAATCAAAAATCTTCAAAGGCTTGCCGATTGAACAATCTACTTGGATGAGTCATGGTGATTTGATTACTGCTCCGCCGGAAGGCTTTGTTGTCGATGCGTTCAATCCGTCGACTCCTGTTGCTGCCATGAGTAATGAAGAAAGAAGCATGTATGGTGTTCAATTCCATCCGGAAGTACGTCACTCAGAATTTGGAAATGATATGCTAAAGAACTTTGCCTTTGAAATTTGTGGTTGTAAAGGCGAATGGTCAATGGAAAACTTCGTTGAAATCGAAATGGAGAAAATTCGTGAGCAAGTAGGGGACAAGCAAGTTCTGTGTGCGTTAAGTGGCGGTGTCGATTCATCGGTTGTTGCTGTGTTAATCCATAAAGCGATTGGTGATCAATTAACTTGTATGTTTATTGATCATGGGCTTCTTCGTAAAGGTGAAGCGGAAAGCGTGATGGAAACATTCAGTGAAGGCTTTAATATGAAAGTAATTAAGATTGATGCTCAAGAACGTTTCTTAGGTAAATTAAGAGGCGTTACGGATCCAGAGCAAAAACGTAAAATAATTGGTAATGAATTCATTTACGTATTTGACGAAGAAGCTGGAAAGTTAAAAGACATGGATTTCCTTGCGCAAGGAACGCTTTATACAGATATTGTCGAAAGTGGTACGGATACAGCGCAAACGATTAAGTCTCACCACAATGTTGGTGGTTTACCTGAAGATATGCGTTTCGAGCTAATTGAACCGTTAAATACGTTATTTAAAGATGAAGTTCGTAAGCTTGGAGCGGAACTTGGAATAGCTGATGAGATTGTATGGCGTCAACCTTTCCCAGGTCCGGGACTTGGTATTCGTGTCCTTGGAGAAATTACGGATGAAAAATTGGAGATTGTTCGTGAATCAGATGCCATTCTTCGTGAAGAAATAAAGAAAGCTGGACTTGAACGTGAAATCTGGCAGTATTTCACGGCTCTTCCTAACATGAGAAGTGTGGGAGTTATGGGTGATGCTAGAACATATGATTACACGGTTGGAATCCGAGCGGTCACATCAATTGATGGGATGACATCGGACTGGGCTCGTATCCCTTGGGATGTTCTTGAGATTATCTCAACGAGAATTGTAAATGAAGTGAAGCATGTAAACCGTGTTGTTTATGATGTGACTTCAAAGCCACCAGCAACAATCGAGTGGGAATAAAAGGTAAAACACGAACGATTCGATGAAAAAATAAAATAATGTTCGTGAATTCATTGACAAGGAATAGATTGATTGATACAATTCTTTTTGCGAAGACTAGTATTCTTTTCGTATAACTGCAGGGATATGGCCTGCGAGTCTCTACCAAGCTTCCCGTAAAGAGCTTGACTACGAAAAAATCAATCTATTCCATTTTTTATGGTATATACGATTTTTTGTCAGTTAAGCTTCCAGGCGAGATGTATTGGAAGCTTTTTTTTGTTTATATTACGAGTAAGACTAATTTTATTGGGGGAAAACGAAATGGATCGTTATTTTGGATTTAAAGAACATGGTACAACATACAGAAGAGAGTCGGTTGCTGGGTTAACTACTTTCCTATCGATGGCTTACATCCTATTTGTAAATCCAATGATCTTAGCGGATGCAGGAATGGATCTAGGGGCTGTATTTACTGCTACTGCATTGGCTGCTGCGATCGGAACGTTGATTATGGGTGTGTTAGCTAAATACCCAATTGCTTTAGCTCCAGGGATGGGACTTAATGCGTTCTTTGCTTATTCTGTTGTTCTTGGAATGGGGATCGAGTGGCAAGTTGCTTTATTCGGTGTTTTTGTTTCAGGTATTATTTTTATTCTTATTACTGTCTTTAAAATTCGTGAAGTAATCATTAATGCCATTCCTGCTGAACTTAAGTATGCGGCAGCTGCAGGTATTGGACTGTTTATTGCATTTATTGGTTTAAAGGGAGCGGGCATCGTTGTTCCTTATGAAGCGACTGCTGTAACGTTAGGAGATTTGCTCTCTGGACCTACGTTAGTAGCTATTTTCGGAATTGTCATTACTGTTATCTTTATGGTGCGCGGTATCAAGGGTGGAATTTTTTATGGTATGGTTCTCACTGCTGTAGCTGGTATTTTAACGGGGGTAATTGCACCTCCTGAAGCAATTGTAGGAGCTGTTCCAAGTTTAGCTCCAACGTTTGGTCAAGCATTTGCCCTTGATTGGTCTACTGTTTTCACTTGGCAGTTGTTAGTTGTTATTTTAACTTTCTTATTTGTCGATTTCTTTGATACAGCTGGAACGCTTTATGCAGTTGCGAATCAAGCTGGATTTGTAAAAGATAATAAGCTTCCTCGTGCTGGTAAAGCATTACTTGCTGATTCGAGTGCGACTTCAATCGGTGCTATTCTAGGAACGTCGACAACGACAGCTTATATTGAATCTGCTTCTGGTGTAGCAGCAGGTGGACGAACAGGATTTACATCTGTAGTGACTTCTTTATTATTCTTAGTTGCTTTGTTCTTCTCTCCTTTACTTGCTGTTGTGACAGCGCAAGTAACAGCGCCTGCTTTGATTATTGTTGGTATCTTAATGGCTTCATCTTTAGGTTTAATTGACTGGAAGAGATTTGAGATTGCTGTACCTGCTTTTATGACGGTTATTGCAATGCCGTTAACATACAGTATCGCAACGGGGATTGCAATGGGCTTTATTTTATATCCTGTAACGATGCTAGCTAAAGGTAAAGGTAAAGAAGTTCATCCGATTATGTATGCTTTGTTCTTTGTATTCCTTGCTTACTTTATCTTCTTATCTGAATAAACGTTTCAAAAGAGTAGCTCTCATTAATCTGAGAAGGCTACTCTTTTTTTGTTTTATAAGTATTGTATATTTATTTTTCTATTAAGGAGGGGGAAGCTTACCAGTGATTAATCGGTTAATTAATATATTTTATTTTAAAAAACGGTTGACTATTTAACGGGATAATGATAAATTTAATCTCGTTGTTCCGAAGAATGTTTTTAATCGTCAAAAAAACTTTTAAAAACATGTTGACTTCCAACTTGTTGGTTGGTATGATATTAAAGTCGCTAAGAACGACAATGAGTTCTTTGAAAACTGAACAAAAGCCAAGCGAAAAGAGAAAACATGATTTTCTCGTCAATTTTAAGTGATTTTGTAA
>NZ_JAQQWT010000003.1:109411-441758 GCF_028610705.1 Halalkalibacter alkalisediminis | reverse complement strand
TCACGTAGTTATGTATCTAGAATTGAAAAACGAGCGCTAATGAAGCTGTTTCATGAGTTTTATAAGCAGAGTCAAGGAAAAAACTAATTTTATAAGCAAAGATGAAGGACGGTCAAATAAACATGGATCGTCCTACTTTTATTGCCTTAAAATAGGGTTATTTGAGAGGTCAATAGAAAAGAACAGTTCCAAATGAAACAAGCTGAGAAGTATTACTTAAGAAAGATAATAATAAAAGAAGGACCGTTAATTGAGTAACGGTCCTTCTTTGTAGCAGGTTTCCTGCTCCTTTTAGGACGAGTTATTATGATGCCAATTCTTTATAATTAGCTTTCTCTGGTTTTTTAGTCAATACTGCACATAGTAACCCAATGATTGGAAATAAGAGAAACAGCATCAAAACTTGAGTGTAGCTCTGAAACACATCAAAACCTATCCCAAGTGGAAGTGGTCCAAATGAAGACGCTATAACGGTAACCGTAACAGCAACCCCTTTTATGCTTCCAAGATACTTACGTCCAAAGAAATTAGGCCAAATAATATTTAACGTGATTCGTTCAATACATCGCAATTGGTGCTCATTACTTGAAACCAATCTTTGATATTGTAAGAACAAATGGACTGCATAAGGTTATTACATGTACGGTTATCCTGATTTTTATGTCTGCAATTCCAATTAGGTCATTGGAACCAAGTATGGAGACTTATGCTGATGCTTTGTGGTGGTCTATGGTTACTGCAACAACGGTAGGGTATGGAGATATATCTCCAGAAACGGGTATTGGAAGGTTAATTGCACTAATTTTAATGGTGTTTGGAATTGGACTTTTAGGTATGATTACGGGATCGATTGCAACGTATTTCTTATCGGGTGAAAAACAAGATAACCCAACAATTGATTTCATCAAGAATGAATTGTCTCGTTATGATAACCTAAGTGAGGAAGAAATGGAGAGATTGATAATGTTAATGAAGCAATTGTCTAAAGAAAAGAAAAAAGTGGTGGAGTGATTATTTACAACGGATAGGTTATATGTTTTGTTTTTTAAATATGAAAGTTTGCATTAAACGGATGGCAGCGTTAGATTAGGACCACACATTTTAAGACAAAATGTGTAGTCCTAATTGATATAAGTCGTAACTCAATCAAAGATTACCCTATAATGAATTCCGATAAATATTGATCCAATTGGAACCGATAAAGAAGGAAATGAATTTACTTTGATTGATAGAGAGAACTCAACGGGAAATTGCAGAGAGTTAGGAATTTCTCGTCGTTATGTTTCTAGAATTGAAAAACGAGCTTTGATGCTGTTTCATGAATTTTATAAACAGAATCAGGGGAAGGGGGAATAAAATAAATAGAGAGAGCTAATTTAGTAACGATTTCGGAACAGAGAGATAAAACACTAAAAAACATTTTATTTCGAGATGTAAATCGAACCGATTTACGTTTCTTTTTTTTGTTATATCAAGTGTTTTGACACGTGACATTTCCGATCTTCTTGTTGGTCAAATTGAGTTTGTAGATATGCTGATTCTTGATGAAGTGGAAAAACTAGAGGAAACAGACAAGATTGAGTTAATGGATTTTATGACTAAATGGAATGCGGAGCAGATATAATTCCACATATGTTGAGGTTTAATAGTTTTTTACTATTCGTATTAGGTGAGGATAATTTTTTTAATCTCAAATGATCGTCTAAACAGATTTACATTTTGTTGCAGAAGGAACTGATGCGTGTTTTGTTCTATACGATTCTCACCATTGAAAGAAAAATTTTAGTGACATCGTAATGGTTGTATATGAAACGACACCGATAGCAAACGTAGGAAAATGTGCTTCCTCATCAGGAGGCAGTTCATATTTTAATACGTTCAATATCATAGCTCCTGAGATGAAAGCAAAGATAATGGATTCTGTTAAAGGGGATAAATGAATGGTTACTCCCATAATCCACCCTGCAACGATCCCGAGAGCAAGAACATACCTGCCGACTTTATTATAAATATCTGCGTATTCCCTCCATAAATCGTGAGCAACAGCAACAAAGTGAAGTCCGACGGCTAGTCCGTAAAATACTGCTTGTACCCCCAAAACATCGTGAGAAATAATCGTATAAGCAACTAACATATTATAAAAACCAAAGAATAGTATTTGTAACCAAAAAAGCGCTCTAGCTTTATTAGTTTTGTCGTTTAGCTGGGCTTTTCGTACAACTTTTTGAATACCATAAAAAATCAATACACCTATTAAACCAACAAAGTATAATTCAGATTCCATTGTAAAATAATCGCCATATTTCTTTACTAAAATTTGCTCTTTATGTAAAGTTGGGAGAACGTAGACAAAAACATAAGATACAGCTAAGCCACCTGAAAAAGAAAACCACTTTAACCTTCTAATTCTTCCTGAGGGAATAAGCTCATTAGCAAGCAAGTGGATTAAAATAAAGGCAAAACCCATAATAAAGGCGTCAAGGGACATAGTGAATACTCCTCTAATTAGTAAAGTCTTTTTAGAGTATCCAAATAAGGAAAACTAATACAAAGGGCAAAAGTTTATTGAAGTAATAGCCTTTCTAAGTCATGGTTACCCTTGCTTTAAGTAGAATAATTGTAGGAGCACATTTTCCTTCAGACATCTTTTCGGCGATAACGATTTCAATCAGTTGGTGTTTTGTCTGTTTAATAATGCTACGACAAATTTTAAGGATAAAAACGACATATGTTTAAAAAAGAAAAAAGGAAACACATCACTTTTAAAAAGGTGATGTGTTTAGCGGCGGCATTTGCTTAAAAGAATTCGCGATGAATTTCTATAAGTAAGATTAGACATTTGGAGTATGTAAAGGTAATTGAATTTCAAAGATGGTTTCATCCTGATTCGAAGAACAAGTCATTGTACCATGATGTTTTTCGATAATATTTTTACAAACGTACAAACCGATGCCTGTACCGAGATCTTTAGTAGTAAAGAAAGGTTCAAATATCGTTTCTCTCACTTCAAGTGGTATAGCTGGGCCGTTGTTGGAAATCTGAATAAGAACATTCTCTTCAGACGTGTACTCTACTGTTATTTTGATTTCTCTAGGCTTTTCTTTTTGTTGTAGAGCATCAATAGAATTCATCATTAAATTGACGAAAACTTGTTTGAATTCATCTTTATAAACCTCAATGTGCAAGTCCTCTTTTATAGTCAATGTAACATTGACGTCTACATCCACTAAGCTAGGGTACAAGAAGTTTAATATATCTTCTAACAAAGACTTTAATTGGATTTTTTTCTTTGAATCTCCAACAATATCCATCTTAGACGTGTGAAGAAACTGAGTGATTCTAAATTTTAATTGATCAAGTTCGAGTTCAATAATGTCTAGGTATCTTAAATTTGGATATTCGCTCCGAAGTAATTTATTAAATCCAATAATGGAGGTTAGTGGATTTCTAAATTCGTGAACGAAACTCGAAGACATCTGTCCAAGAATAGCTAGTTTATCCTTATGGGATTGACTGATGAAATGTTTATTTTGTTGTATTTCTTGGTTCTTAATTTCTGTGTATGTCGTTACCGCTTGGTAACAGAATTGGTCAAAATATTGGTTTACTAAAGAAACTGCTGATTTTAATTTTTCTTTATCAAGATCCGAATTTAGAATGAGTTTAACGAGTGTGCTTCTCCCTATGTTGACATTATAAACAAAATCACCAATGTTACTATTTGCTTCAAAGCGCTCGTGAGCTACTTTTATAGCTAGTTCTTTTAGTTGTGTCTCGTTATTTTTTCCAAAAAACGTGTTTTGCACAAGCTCGTACATCATAAACCCGTTCTTTTTTACGTTATCTTTAAAGATATAATGTGAGTCAATTTTAATTTTTTCTGTCCATTCTTGAAGGAAGCATGATCTGTGTTGTTCAAGGTATTCATATAATTCATCAAAATTAGTGTTAGAATCTGTTTCTGACAGCATTTTCGTCACTACTTTCTAAGAAAGGAATTATTAGTAGTATTAGACAATAAAGGAATTAATTCCTGCCAATTTGACAAATTTACAAAAAGGATGTTTTAAAAAGGCTATGATGACTTTTCAAAACATCCCTTAAAGGGTTTAACCATTTACAATCGTTCCACCATTAACATGAATGACTTGTCCAGAAACATAGGATGAATCATCAGAAGCAAGATAAACATAGGCAGGCGCTAACTCTGCTGGTTGTCCAGGTCGCCCCATCGGACTCGTTGTTCCAAAAGAGGCCACTTGATCTGCTGGAAATGAAGCAGGAATTAATGGTGTCCAAATAGGGCCAGGAGCGACGGCATTGACTCGGATCCCCTTAGACACAATGCTCTCAGAAAGTGACCGTGTCAGAGCAATCATAGCTCCTTTTGTAGAAGCATAGTCCATTAAGACAGGATTTCCTTTATAAGCTACTATAGATGCTGTATTAATGATCGTGCTTCCCTTTTTTAAATGCGGCATAGCTGCTTTAATAAAGTGGAAGCAAGAGAATATATTTGTTTTGAATGTGCGTTCAAGTTGTTCAGAAGTAATATCTTCAATATTCTCTTGATAATGCTGTTCGGCGGCGTTATTAATCAAGCAATCAATTTGCCCATATTGTTCGATTGTTTGTTGAATGGCTTGTTGGCAGAAGGATTCGTCTCCAATATCACCAGCAATTAATAAGCACTCTCCATTATATCTTTCCACTTCTGCTTTTGTTTTTGTTGCATCTTCATGCTCCTCAAGATAGACGATAGAAAGCTTAGCGCCTTCCTTAGCAAAAGCAATCGCAACAGACCTACCAATGCCACTATCGCCGCCTGTAATAAGGACCACTTTGTTTTTTAGTTTGTTACTCCCTTTATAATTTAAATCATCATATACAGGAGATGGGTCCATCTTGCTCTCTATACCAGGCTGATGGTTTTGCGTTTGTGCAGGTTGACCATTTACTTGTTTCGATGTGATTTCATTATAATCCACTTATCATCACTCCTCTATAAATTCATTCTTAGGGTTTCATATTCGTGTGGAATTTAACCATTATTTCTTGGTGTCTCGTCCGACTTTTATGTGTGCTGAAGGTTTAGAACAACACCGACACACATTAAGTCGGACTCTTCTTTAGCACAAAAATAAAGCTAGCTTGAATGACGCTCAAGCTAGCTGTGAAAATTCATATGAATAAAGGGAGGTCGAGATGATAAAGGCCTAAATGGCTATCTCTGTTTTTAAAATATATTATGCAGCATGTTCAGATGAAGATGATAAAGAGGGTTTGTTGCTCTTACGTATTTTATAAATATACCAAAGGGCAACTACTAGCGTCATTATTGCACCAATAGTTAAAGACGTTTCATAAGGCAGGGAAAAGCCCTCAGGAGCATATAGAAAATAAGTTGAGACAACAGCTGTCATGAACAAAGCTGGAATGCCACAAATCCAATGGAATTTTCGTGATTCAAGCAAGTACATGGCTCCAGTCCAAAGCATGATCGTTGCTACTAATTGATTAGTCCCACCGACGTATCTCCAGAGAAATGTATAATCAATGGTAGCAAGATAAAAAGTTGGAATGGTAACTGGAATCGTTGCTAATAATATCCCCTTCAAACCACGCACTTTAAAGAATTTCTCAAGTGCTTCCGTTACCATCATACGAGATGAGCGTAATGCAGTATCACCAGTTGTAATCGGTAAGATAATCACTCCTAATATAGCGAGGATGCCCCCTAAAGTCCCGAGTAGGGTCGTGGAAATCTCATTCACTACCCCTGCAGGGCCACCTAAAGCCAGAGCCTCTTGAAGACCGATGGTACCACCAAAAAAGGTCATACCAGCCGCAGCCCAGATGAGGGCAATGATCCCTTCAGCAACCATAGCCCCGTAAAACACTTTTCTTCCGTCTGACTCACGTTTAATGGTACGAGCAAGAATTGGGCTCTGGGTACTATGAAATCCAGAGATCGCTCCGCAAGAGATTGTGACCATTAATAGTGGCCAAATAGGTAAATCACCAGGATGCAAGTTGGTCAACGTTAAATTAGGAATGGAGCGATCAGTGAATAGTAAAGCAATTCCAATTGATACAGCCATAAAAATTAAAATCGCTCCAAAAAATGGATAGATTCTTCCTATAACTCGATTAACTGGTAAGACAGCTGCAACTAAGAAATACGCAAAAATTAGGACAAGCGCAAATGTAAATGATAGAGGTGTTAAACTAGCAATTAGTTGTGCAGGACCAGCAGTGAAAGCAGCCGCGACAAGGATCATTAAAACGATAGAAACAAGGTTAATAATGTTTTTCATATAACTACCTAGGTAACGTCCTACTAAACTTGGAAATTGCGCACCGTTATGACGAAGTGAAAGCATTCCAGAGAAATAATCATGCACAGCACCTGCAAACAAGCAGCCTACTACAATCCAAATGAAAGCAACAGGACCATATAATGCACCAGCAACAGCCCCAAAAATAGGTCCCAATCCTGCTATATTTAATAACTGAATTAAACTGGCTTTCCACCAAGGCATAGGTGTGTAATCAATGCCGTCTTGATTGGTGTAAGCAGGTGTCTTTTCTTGATCATTAATTCCGAAAATACGTTCCACGACTTTGGAATAAACAAGATAGCCTATAACAAGTAAAAGTATAGCGAAAAGAAATGTTAACATAATGAAAAAGCCTCCAAATATCAGATAAATCAAATCATGATAAGTATTGTAACGATATCTGACAATTGAATCAACCTATTTTCAGAAAAAACGAGATATTCTATAAATTAAAACGTTTTCTAACATAAAAAACGGTTTCATTTATATAACAATAAAATAATCTCACAAAAGTAAGACCATAAATGAAAAAGAACCTCTATAAAGGTTCTTGGTGAACAACTATTAATCTATAGATCTAGGGGATGTCGGATCACAGTCAGGTTCTTCTAGATGGGATGAACGAGCTACCTTCAACAAATAGTAACATTCTTCTCTAGCCATATGATCAGCCATAAGTTGGTCGAACGTTCCTAGCAATCGGTTGTTCATCTCCATTTCCTCAAGTTCATTAAGGAACACTTTAAATAAGGCAATTTCTAATTTCACATTTTCATTAAAACGATCTAAAGCAGGGAAGAGTTGAACATTAGATCTGAGGTAACCCGCCATTTCTACCGCTTTGATGTAAAACTGTTCAAACCTTTTTGTGAAGGCCTCGCTTTTTTCTTGGAGTTGTTTTTCAACTAAATCTAAATCGTCAGTAATTCCTCCCGCATGTCCGGCTGCATCCAATAACCAGACAAGGTGATGGTGAAGAGGGTGAGATAAAGGGGGATCCTGCTGCTTTAGTAGGTAAGGTAAAAGACGTAAGTACTCTTCTACTTCATTTACCATGTGATTGAGGAAAGTTGGCGATAAACCAATCGAAACGTCACCGACTAAATGTTCACGAATGATTTCGAGTTTAAATGATCTTATTTCTTGAGCTTGTTGATTGGCGGTCTCAGTTAGCTTGTTCAAAGCGTCCATTGAGAGATCTTGCCGACTCTCATGAAGAAGTTTGTCAAATATATCAATAAAGTCCAAGGATTTATTCACAAATTCGGTTTCAGTCGGCGAGAGAGTATCTCGAATAAACCTAGCATGATCACCTAATACTTGAAGCCAAAAGCGATGTTCAAACAAGGCATTTTCATAATATGAGTTCATATAAGCCACTCCAATCATAGTTAATCTCTTCACTCTATGAGGGAACACACTTTTTTATGATATAGATGTAATAATAAGTTTAAGCGGTTTGTATGAAGTGAGGGCAGGAGGCTTACACACTCAACTAAAATAAAAAAACGATGAGAGCTTGTCTCATCGTTTTATTAACTATTCGTTTACAGCATCTTTAAGTTGTTTACCAGGCTTGAAAGCTGGATTCTTTGTTGCTGGAATCTCAATTTCTTGTCCAGTTTGAGGATTACGGCCTTTACGAGCAGAACGCTCACGAACCTCGAAGCTACCAAAGCCAACAAGTTGAACTTTACCACCTTCAACTAGTGCTGATGTAATGCTGTCAAATACAGCGTCGACTGCTTTAGAAGCATCCTTTTTAGAAAGGTCTGCTTGCTCAGATACTGCGTTAATTAAATCTGTTTTGTTCATGAAAAAAAACTCCCTTTCATACCTTGTTTTGAAAAACACATCATCCGTAGGTGAAGTGCTCAATCTTCATTTTTAAATAATCCTGTCATTCGACAAGCTGAAAAAATAAAGCCGCAACTTAATTTAATAATGAAACCCTAAGTGTGTCAAGACTTTCCACGGAAAATAAATCTTTAGAACCCATATTTTTCACTTTTTTTGACATGATACCGTCAAAATTTGTAATTTTAATGAAGGTTTTGTCAAAAAAAGAGAGAGTGAATCAAACTCACAAAAATAAATTACATTTTTCTAACTTTAAATGAACTAATCATACATATTCCTAGAATTAATGTAGCGAGTAAAAAGTAAGGAGCTGGAATAAAGGGTACAAGTAACATGAGGAATGTTAACATACAACCAGCAGCTGTTATAGGAAGTCCAACAAAATAGCCTGTACTTTCTGTAATGTTAAATCGCGCTAAACGAATAGCCCCACATGCAATGAAGAAAATAGTAAGTAACATTCCAGGTAAGCCAAATGTAAATAATACGGCTTGGTAAATTAAAAATGCAGGTGCTACTCCGAAGGATAAAATATCGCTTAATGAATCTAATTGCTTTCCAAATTCAGATGTACTATTAAAACGTCTTGCTGCAGCGCCATCCAAACGATCTGTAAGTGCTGCAATTGTAATAAATAAAAGACCTAACCGTAATTCATCCTGTAAAATAAACATAATTGCAAAAGCACCAAGTCCTAAGTTTAAAATCGTTAGGAAATTTGCAATTTGCCCTTTTAGCTTTTTGACGGTATGATCCAATTGATGCAAAAGGAACACGACATCAACTCCTTACACGATTTTGTACATGATGACAACTAAAATTTACCGTTTGACCTTAAATCATAATCATACCATAGGTTTTATGAAACGACTAGGAAACAAAAACAAATAGCGCTGAATCACTTAAAATGGAGGAATATACATTGAAAAAACTATTATTTAGATCGTGCATTGAGTTAACCAATCATCGCTTATCCTCATCTGTACTACGAAAATTCTCGAGATCAAAGATTAGCAAACCGTTTATCAAACCATTTTCTACAACATTTAATCTAAATGAATCAGAAATGAATCGATCGCTTAACGAATTTGTCAATCTGCATGATTTATTCACCAGAGAACTAAAAAGTGGAGTGCGACCCATTGATACAGAGGAAGATGCGTTTGTTAGTCCTGTAGATGGGGTGGTTGCTCATTTTGGAAAGCTGGAGGAAAAGACATATTTTCATGTAAAAGGACAAACTTATACTATTGAAGAAATGCTTGGATCGAAAGAAGCGAGTCAACCCTATCTGGATGGCCACTACTTTATCTTATACTTAAGTCCGAGTCATTATCACCGAATTCACAGTCCAGTTGATGGAATAATTAAGAAGCAATGGGTGCTTGGCGGTCGATCGTATCCTGTAAATGATTTAGGGCTTCGTTATGGAAAAAAACCATTGTCTAAAAATTATCGTCTAATTACAGAAATGAATGTTAACGCTAAACATGTTGCTTTAGTAAAGGTCGGTGCGATGAATGTTAATACAATTGAAGTTACCCACAAAAATAATAACGTTAATAAAGGAGATGAAGTGGGATATTTTTCATTCGGATCAACCGTAGTATTACTTTGTGAAAAAGGATTGATTTTAGATATCACAACTAAAGAGCATGTCGATGTTCAAATGGGCCAACGTATTGCGATAATGAGTGATGATAAGGCGCAGAATCTATGAGGTTGCTTAAGCATGTAGCGCAAAGGATTGTTACAGAAGTATCGAAAGTGATAGATGAAGAAGTCATTGTAATAAATAATGAGGCCTTTATTATTGCAGGGAGTGATTCCAAGCGAATTGGTTCTTACCATGAGGGTGGAAAAGAAGTAATCAAAACGGAAAAGAAATTAATGATCTCAGAAAAGGATACACAAAGATTGAAAGGCGTTAAAGTAGGATTGAATTTGCCTATTAGGTTTCAAAAAAAAATTATCGGTGTTATAGGAATAACGGGTTCACAACCAGCGACTGTTCGATATGGAGAATTAATTCAGCGAATGACGGAGCTCATTATACAAGAGTCTTATGCCGCAGAAAGGCTTGATTCTAAGTTAAGGGGATTAGAAACTTTTGTTTATGAGTGGCTACATACCAAAAATGTGACGGAAGAATTTAGAGAACGTGGAGAGATTTTAGGCATTCACATGTCTGAACCACGTTATTGCGTGTTACTACAGTTGGATGATAAGACCAACACAGATATAGAACCAGATGTTTTAGAACGAATTCGAAATTTATATCCTAATGAAAGCAACGATGTTTTTGTTAGATGGGGAAACGGACGTTTTGTCCTTCTGATTTCCGCCATTCATCATTCAGAAAAAGAGATGTTTCATAGCTTACAAAACTTATTAAGTCATATTAATAACGTATATCATTCTGAAATGAGAGCGGGAATTAGCCGTAAGCACGATGACCCAACTGCATTGCATCTTGCTTATAAAGAAGCCAATCAAGCAATAAATGTGAAGAGTTCGATTGAAAAAGTTGTGTTCTATGACTCGCTTACTTTAGAGATTGCGCTTGGAGAAATAACTAAAGAGACTAGAGAGAAAATTGTAAACGAGGTACTAGGAAAGTTAATGGATGAACCTGAATTATTAGAAACACTACAGGCATATTTTCATCATCAATTATCGGTGAAGGAGACAGCGGCTGCTCTCCATGTTCACATTAATACATTGCATTATCGGTTAAAAAGAATTCAAGAATTATCAAGTATTCGAATGAAAGAAACGAAAGAACTTGTTACTTTGTTTTTAGCTCTGTGGTATCACCAAGACGAAATTGGGTGAAGGTATAAAAAAAATATGGTTTAATGCTTTTATTTTGTGTATTAATACATAGAGTAAGAGCTTTTTTTTATTTATACTTATCTTAAAAGAGGATGACAGGAGAGTGGAAATATGTTGGACGGAGAAGTAAGAAAGAAGCTTACGGCAATTGTTGGGGAAAGTAACGTACTAGATTCAGAGGAAAACTTGATCGTCTATTCTTATGATGCCACGCCTAACTATCAGGCAATGCCAGACGCCATAATTAAACCAGGCAATAGAGTAGAAATTCAAGACATTGTTAGAGTATGCAATGAGCACAAAATTCCCATTGTACCTAGAGGGTCTGGAACGAACCTATGTGCTGGAACTTGTCCGCTTGAAGGCGGAATTGTTCTTTTGTTTACTCGTATGAATGCCATTCTAGAGATAGATGAAGAGAACTTATCGGTCACTGTTCAACCTGGAGTTATTACTCTAGATATGATTCAAGCTGTCGAAGAAAAAGGGTTATTTTACCCGCCAGATCCTAGTTCAATGAAGATTTCAACCATTGGAGGAAATATCAATGAGAATTCAGGTGGATTACGTGGTTTAAAATACGGTGTAACTCGAGATTATGTAATGGGTCTTGAAGTTGTTTTGCCAAATGGTGAAGTCATACGTACAGGAGGGAAATTAGCAAAGGATGTGGCTGGCTATGACTTTACAAGATTAATGGTTGGCTCAGAAGGAACGCTTGGAGTAGTAACAGAAGCTACTTTGAAATTGATTCCCATTCCGGAGACGAAGAAAACGATGTTAGCTTTGTTTGATAGTTTAGAAGGAGCTGGAAAAGCAGTTTCTTCTATCATCGCTCATAAAATTATCCCTGCTACTCTTGAGTTTCTAGATCAGCCTACATTAGAAGTGGTTGAGGATTTTGCTCAGATTGGCTTGCCAACAGATGTGGGAGCAGTACTCTTAATTGAACAAGATGGACCTGTAGAAGTAGTCGAACGTGATATAGCTAAGATTGCTGAGATTTGTGAGCATATAGGTGCAACATCAGTTCAAGTTGCTAAAACGAATGAGGAGGGCTTAGCCCTTACTACAGCGCGTCGAGCAGCCTTATCTGCACTCGCTAGAAAGAAACCTACAACCATTCTAGAGGATGCAACGGTACCACGTTCCAAAATTGCTGAGATGGTTCGAGCGATTAATGAGATAGCAAAAAAGTATCAGGTTGAAATTTGCACGTTTGGGCATGCGGGAGATGGAAACTTACATCCAACGTGTATGACAGATTCAAGAAATGAAGAAGAAATGCATCGTGTCGAAGAAGCATTCTCTGAAATCTTTGCAAAAGCGATAGATTTGGGAGGAACGATTACAGGCGAGCATGGGGTAGGGGTTATGAAATCGCCTTATTTAGCTTGGAAATTAGGGAACGAAGGTGTTAATGCTATGAAAACATTAAAGTTTGCTTTTGATCCTAATAATATTATGAACCCAGGTAAAATTTTTGCTAAAGAAACTAAAAAGCGGGTGGTGGTACAAAAATGAACAAACACAAACAGCATGAACAGACAGTAGAAGACTTTAAAGAACGTATGAATTATGATGAGTTGATGAATTGCATGCGTTGTGGTTTTTGTTTACCATCTTGTCCTACTTACGTAGAAACAGATCAAAATGAAGCGGCTTCTCCAAGAGGACGAATTGCTTTAATGAAGGCGATTGTGGACGGCAAGAAGGCTCCTGACGAAGACTTTGAGCGCCAGTTGAACTTATGCTTAGGGTGTAGAGCTTGTGAGCCGGCATGCCCTTCTGGAGTCAAGTATGGTCATTTACTTGAAGAAGCACGAGATATTTTAAACAAACACAAAAAGCATAATGTAGCAGTTAGGGTCATTCGAAAATCAGTTTTCAATGGGTTATTTCCTCACCAAAATCGGATGAGGTCGTTAAATGGGATGTTATGGCTTTACCAAAGGTCAGGAGTTCAGAAAGTAGTAAGAGGAACAAGCGTCTTGAATCTGATACCAGGAAATCTTGGGACAATGGAGAGAATACTGCCTATAATCCCGTCACCACAGGAAATGAAAAAACGCCCACATCATATTAAACCTAAATCTCCTGTGAAAAAGAAAGTGGCTTTTTTCTCAGGTTGCTTGATGGATACAATGTTTATGAAAACAAATGATTCGACTTTGTTTTTACTTGAAAAAGCAGGTTGTGAAATTGTCATACCAGAAGAACAAAATTGCTGTGGGGCTCTCCATGCTCATTCCGGAGAGAAAGAAAAAGCACGTGAATTAGCAAAGAGAAATATTCTGGCATTTGAGAAGATGAATGCAAATTACATTATCTCAAATGCTGGTGGTTGTGGTGCATCTCTTGTAGAATACGATCATTTATTAAAAGATGATCCGGAGTGGTATGAACGTGCGGTATTATTCTCACAAAAGGTGACAGATATTTCAACGATATTATTGGAAGTAGGCCTGCCGAGAATGAAGTTATCTGAACAAGCTATCACTTATCAAGATTCATGTCATCTACGAAATGTTATGAATGCAGGTGTAGCTCCACGCCAATTGCTCAAACAGATTGAAGGTGTGACGTATCAAGAGATGAAGGAGTCAGACCGTTGTTGTGGTTCAGCAGGGATCTATAATATCATCCAACCTGACATGTCTACTCAGATTCTTGATCATAAAATGAAGCATGCTATAGCAACTGAAACGTCGACCATTGTAACGGCTAATCCAGGCTGTTTATTGCAAATGAAGATGGGGATTGAACGTGAAGGGCTGTCTGAATCGATGCGTTCGGTTCACATTGTTGATTTGTTAGCAGAGGCAGTTAGGGAAGCGGAAATAGAATAGAAGAAAAGGGCCGATGGATTAATCGGCCCTTTATTCATTTGAAAAGCTAGAAAAAAGACATATTAAAAACAGCATAGGAGTTATACGAAGAAGCTTTGAATGATTGATCAAGGAAGAGCAACGGCTCCACTGCATAAAAAGGCTAACGCCGTTTTCTATATTATTGAGGTTCATTCATTTTCTTTTCATACATTTCCTTTAAGTCATCTTGACCACTTTTCTCCCAAAGAGGAACTCCGGTGCGATAAGCCGCTCGTGCAACCATTAAAGCGGCAACTGGTGCTGTTAAGAATACGAATAAGATTGCTAGTAAAATCTTAACAGCGAAGACTCCTTCAATTAATAGAAAGAAGAAAAAAGTAGCGAGCATAATCGAGATTACTCCAAGTGTTGCGCTTTTCGTTGCCGCATGTGTACGTCCATACACATCTGGAAAACGAATTAACCCGATTGAGCCAAGAAGACTAAGAAACCCACCAAGAACAACAAAGATGCTTAAAAAGATTTCAATCGCGTTCAAAAACAACACCCCTTTCGATAAACTTCGATAGAGCAATCGTACCGATAAACGCTAAAATACTAATGACCAGGATGACTTCCGAATAAGCAAGAGTCTCTTGTAACATCATGAGAATACCAATGAAACCAATGAGATTAATCCCTAAGGAGTCAAGTGCGACAATTCGATCGGCCATACTTGGACCAATAACAGTACGAATAAAGCAGACGAACAATGAGATAGACATCACGACAAGAACAATCATTAAAATAGTCTGAAACATTACTTCGTCACCTCCAAGATGGCACGTTCAAACGTATTATGAATTTGACGGATCATTTCTTCTTTATCAGGTACATGAATGGAATGGATATAGATGTATTTATTATCATCTGAGAAGTCCATAGACAACGTTCCTGGTGTTAAAGAGATAAGCGAGGCAAGCAAGGTTAACTCCCACTCTGTATCAAGCTTGGTAGGCACTGCAATAATTCCAGGTTGTATATCCATTTTAGGACTTAACACGATTTTAATGACATCAATATTAGCCAAAATAAGCTCTTTAATAAACAGCAAAGTTAATTTGACTAAAGCCCAAATTCGTCTCATGTAAAAATCAAATTGTAGAAAACGTCTTAATACAAACAAAATCAAAATACCAATTACATAGCCAACTAGAAAGTCAACACCAGTATAGCTGTTTTGTAGCATGGCCCAAACGAGCGCAATGACAATGTTTAATAATATTTGATAGGCCATAGCAACTACTCCTTAAGAACAGATTCGATATAAATCGATGGATCTAGGATTTGTTCTGCCACTTGTAATGAATAGACGAAAACGGGTTCTGCAGCGAAACCTAAGATAATAGTCAGTGCAACAAGTGGAACAATTGGTAATAAGAGTTTCCCAACTTTGAAATTCGCTTGTTCCTCTGTGTGTTTTTGTTCTCCCCAGAAAGCATAGATAAAGATTTTCATCATTGAGAAAAGAGTGAGGAGCCCGACAGCTAAAGCGACAGCGGCTATGACATAATTTCCTTCTTCAAAACCAGCTAAAATAATCGGAAATTTACTGAAGAAACCACTTAAAGGTGGAATGCCAGCAAGAGAGATCGCTGAGATAAAGAACATCCAAGCTAAGTATGGGTGGGTTTTAAGCAGGCCACCCATTTTCTTTAAATCTGTTGTTCCTGTTATCCGTTGAGTAGCACCAGCAAATAGGAACAAAGCAGATTTCACGATAATATGGTGGGCAATGTAGTATATCGCACCAGCTACAGCTAGCTGAGAGAAGATACCAAGTCCCATCACCATATATCCAACCTGACTAATGATGTGATAAGAAAGAATTCGTTTAAAGTCAAATTGGGAAACGGCCCCTAATACTCCAAAGATCATTGTAAAACCAGCAATAGTTACAATGAGATAATGTGTAAATCCAGGATCATGATTAAAGATCAACGTAAAGGTGCGAAAAATCGCATAAATCCCAACCTTAGTTAGTAGCCCGCCGAATAAAGCGGCAATGGCTGCAGGCGGTCCATAGTAAGAGCGTGGAAGCCAGAAGTAAAGTGGGAATAAGCCCCCCTTCATCGCAAAGACGACGAAGAAAAGAACGGCAATCACATTCAATACACCTACTTGCTCAAGTTCTGCAACACGTTGAGCAATTTGAGCCATATTAAGTGTACCAGTGACTGCATAAATATATGCGACACCCACAATGAATAAAATAGATGCAAATACGTTGATAATGACGTACTTTATCGATTCGCGTAGCTGATATTTCGTACCTCCCATGACAATGAGAATATAAGAAGAAATCAGCATAACCTCGAAGAATACAAACAAGTTAAACAAGTCACCTGTTAGAAAAGCTCCATTAACCCCCGCTAATAAAAAGAGATAAAAAGGATAGAAAAAGTATTTCTCTCGTTCAGAAGATATCGTTTGAAATGCGAAAAACAAACAAACGACACCAACGATACTCGAGAGAATGACCATCATCGTAGCAAACATATCCGCAACAAATACAATACCAAATGGAGCGGGCCAGTTACCTAGTTCTAAAACGGTAATGCCATTTTGGTAAACAAAAATCGCTAAATAAATGGATAGAGCGAGCATACCAATAGCTGTGATTCCACTTATCACTCGCTGAAGGGTATGCTGTTTATTAAATAAGATTAAAACCGTTCCAATAATAAACGGGATTAGAACTGGTAAGATAATTAAGTTATTCATCAGCAGATCCCCTTAATTGGTCCAAATCATCTGTCTTATGTTCTTTGTATGTTCGATAAGCTAGGACAAGTAAGAAAGATGTGACCCCGAAACTGATTACAATCGCTGTAAGGATTAAAGCTTGTGGTAGTGGATCCGAATAAGCTTCAGAACCTAAACTTAACAGCGGTGGCGTTCCTCTTTGTAAGCCGGCCATTGTTAACAATAACAAATGAGCTCCATGTGACAATAGAATAAGACCTATAATGACACGTAATAAGCTTTTTGTTAACAACATATATGTACCAACCATGAAGAGGACCCCAACAGTGATGGACATTAAAATTTCCATTATGCATCATCCTCCGCAATTGTTAGTATGATTGTCAAGGCAATACCTACAACGACTAAGTACACACCTAAATCAAAAGGTAGTGCAGTTGTTAATTCTGTCTCTCCTAAAATAGGGAGTTGGTAGTATTCAAAGAATTGAGTTAAAAATGGATAACCAAACAGCATACTTGATACGCCAGTTGCAATGGCAATCAACAATCCAATTGCGATCATAGACGTATAGTTAAAGGGCAAGGCTTTTTTCATGCTTTTCACATCAAAGCCAAGGTACATGAGCAAAAGAGCTGATGCTGTCATTAAACCTCCGATAAAGCCTCCGCCGGGATTGTTATGTCCGGCGAAGAAAAGATATACGGAGAAGGCTAGGATGATGAAGGTGACAACTCTCGTTAACGTATGAAGCATGACGTCATTTGATTTTATTTGTTTCTTCATACATCTTCCCTCCCTGTCATTCGTAATTTAATCAGGGCTACAACTCCAAGTGCTGCTATTCCAAGCACAAGAACCTCAAGTAATGTATCAAGTCCACGGAAGTCTACAAGAATTACGTTAACCATGTTGTACCCACCAGCAAGTTCTTTTGAATTTTGAATGAAATATTCAGCAATGGATTCGAAATTAGCTTCGTTTCCAAGTGCAGCAGAACTTAATGCAATGACTGTGACTAGGCCACCAACCGCAATGGAAATGAGTAAGTTTACAATATTAAATCTAGGTTTAAACGATTCTTTACGCAATTCCGGTAAGTGGTAGAACGCAAGCATAAAGAGAACTACGGTTACGGTCTCAACTAACAACTGTGTCAATGCTAAATCTGGAGCACGGAAGACAACAAATAACAAAGCTAGTAGAAAACCGATAACACCAACAACGATAATCGCTGTAATACGGTGATTAATAAATGGAATAACGAGAGTTGAAGCAATAAACATAATCGTTATTACCCACATAAAAGGGTCAATCCCCGTAACATTGACGGTGTCAATTGCAAATGCATTATAACGATACATTGTATATCCAAATAGTAAGATCATAAACACGCACATATAAACAAAGTAATCTCGTAGTAAGCCAGTCATTTGAATACGAGTAACAAATTGTGAACCGCTAATTAATCCACTTAGAGAATGATCATAAAACCAGTTGAGTGGATCGCGTTCTTTTAAATAAATAGCCATCTTCGACCACTTTTTCATCATTAAGAAGATGAAAGTACCAATTAAAACCACACCAAGGGTCATAAATAATTCAGTATTAAAACCATGCCAGTGATAAATATCTACATGGAACACTTGATTTTCGGCTAGTAAGTTAGGCAAAATGGCAGCCATAGCAGGTTCAATTAAGGTGTAAGCCAATAAATTCGGGAATAGTCCGAAGATCACAACAAGTGATCCTAAAACGATAGGACTAATTAACATCCCAATAGGGGCTTCGTGCACATGAACATCATAGTTTTCGGGTTTGAATTTACCTGTGAAGGTTTTAAAGAACATGACCATACAGTAGACAAACGTAAAGACACTTGCAACCCAAGCTAAAACGATAAGTAATATACCCCAAGTTGGCATATTAAAGATTGTTAATTCAGACGCTCTTAGTAATCCAGTAAAAAACATCTCTTTACTTAAGAAACCATTAAATGGCGGTAGTCCTGCCATGGATGCGAGACCAATTAGTGAGATTGTAAACGTAATTGGCATAATCGTCATTAAACCGCCGAGTTTACGGATATCTCTCGTACCCGTTTCATGGTCTATAATCCCAGCTGTCATAAACAAACTACCTTTAAATGTTGCGTGATTAATTAAGTGAAATACAGCTGCAAGTGTGGCAGTTGTAAAAAATAAAGCTGTTTCAGTTTCAAATCCATAATAAAGTGAGGCTGAACCTAACCCTAATAAACACATAATTAATCCAAGTTGACTAATCGTTGAGAAAGCCAAGATGGATTTAAGGTCTTTTTGTCGAACGGCTGATATCGAACCCCAACATAAAGTAGTGATCCCAACGATCGTTAAAATCCAGAACCATTCAGCTGAACCGCCAAATACAGGAGTCAATCTGGCTACTAAATAGATCCCAGCTTTTACCATAGTTGCTGAATGCAAATACGCACTTACAGGTGTAGGTGCTTCCATCGCATCCGGTAACCATATATGGAATGGAAACTGAGCTGATTTTGTAAAGGCACCAAGCAAAATTAATAACATAGCAGGTAAAAAGAGTGTGCTTGTAGTAACTAAATCAACGCTTGCAATAATTTCACGAATGCTAAACGTTCCAGTCATGACGTAAAGAAGGGAGAATCCCCCAAGCATCGATAGTCCACCAAAAACGGTAATTAACATTGATTTTTGAGCGCCGTACGTTGATTTTTCACGATGGAACCAATAACTAATTAATAGGGAAGAGGCTAAACTAGTTAATTCCCAGAATACGTAGAGCACAATTAAGTTATCAGATAAAACAACACCAAACATGGCCCCCATGAACATGAGTAAATAGACATAAAAATTATTTAGCTGCTCTGTTTTCTTAGATAAATAATAAATGGAATATAGAACAACAAGCGTTCCAATACCCGATATTAATAGAGCAAATAACAAGCTCAAGCCATCTAGATAAACCGTGAAGTTAATCCCAAGCGATGGAACCCAAGGGACACTATATTCGATCACTCCACCATCGGATGTGACAGGTAAAAACCGAATGAAATAAATAAACAACACGAGCGGGAGTACAAGGACGAACCACCCCGTATGTATCGGTCTTGCGTACTTATACAAAAAAGGAATCAAAATGGCTAACAAAAATGGGGAGATTGTAGCCCAGTGTAAAACCGTCAAATCAAATACCTCCTTTTTTTCTTACGAATCATATTAAATTGTCCGACTGAATCCTTTTTCTGCCCTCTTTCTAGCTTTATAACCATGCCCTCTTTAGACTAAATAAAATTATAACCTAATTTTCAGACACGTGCATCCTAGAACATCTATAGGGTTATCCGATTTTCCCAGTCTTATTAAATATGAAGAAATGCGTGGAAATGGAGGAGAAAAAATTTTTTGTTCTAATTTGTTTCGATAAAATTGGAAAATGTATGTATATTTTTATAATGGGTACGACACTCTATAGGTAAACAACCCTTTTTAACGGAAAAGACTGTTTTCTCACTTAGGAGTGACAACCATGAATAATAAACAAAAGGGGTTAGCTGCCGTTAGTATTTTCCTTGTTCTCTTTTCAGGTGGATGGTACGCGAATGAATTTAACAAGCGTACTATTCATGAAAAGGGATTAGATCGGCCTGGCACTATTACTGTCCAAGAATTAGATAATCATATCGTGCCAATGACAGGACCATTTGAACCGAGAGAATATATTCGTATTGGCAGTCGTATCCCAAAACGAGCTGAATAATTGCCTAACAAAAAAACAGCTATCGTCAAATGATAGCTGTTTTTTTTGTTCTCCATGATTAGTGAAATGCTATAAGAAAAGTTAGAAAAAAAGCCCATCAACTCTTGGATTGAGATGTTGATGGGACCGAATCATAATCATGATGAAAGTTTTATTTTATCGGAGAGGGAACGTTTTGCAATTTCTACTCGAATTAGTTCAATGAAATCGTGATTTAAATTTAACTCAACTGCCTTATAGTAAGTCTCAATTAAAAGCTCGTCAGATAGATTTTGCATATGGTCCTGTCTGTATAACGACAGGTTCACCTCCTCGTCTTGGTTTGTCGAATTTTCAAGGAATATTCGTGGATTTATGTGAATAAATTAATACGTTATCCTGGTTGATTTAATCCTAACACGACTTCCAAAATAGAACAACCGTTCTGATTATCCACACTGATAGGTGGATAAGTTGTTAATTCCCTGTTTATTACCAGATGAAACCCTTATGTTTATTATGGTATAACGTGCATAAAGTTATCCACAGCTGTTGATTGCTGATTGTATTTGTCGAAAAGTTTTTTATATTGATGAAAATTATTGAGGTGTTGACAAAAAGGTATAAAAAATGACACGTGCCTACTTCTATGATTGAAAAAAAAAGTGAGTAAATGTATAGTTAAAGATTGGTAAGAGGTCAAGTGGTTGGATAAATTTTCTAACCTACTCTGTTTGAGTTTATAATTATGCGGGATGAAGGACTAAGTTGTCTCTAATAATATAAGAAGACTATAACTAAAAATAATCTTAGTAAAGAAAAGGGGAGGATTTCAATGGAAGAAAACAGACCTATTTGTTCTGGATGTGGTGTTGCGATTCAGACAGAAAAGAAAGAAGGATTAGGCTTCGCGCCACCTTCTGCATTAGAAAGAGAAGTGATTACATGTCAACGTTGTTTTCGTTTAAAGCATTACAATGAAGTTCAAGATGTTTCATTAACGGATGATGACTTTTTAAGAATTTTAAATGGATTAGGACAAAAAAAAGCACTAATTGTTAAAATTGTCGACATTTTTGATTTTACAGGTAGTTGGTTACCTGGCCTTCATCGTTTTGTCGGAAGAAATGACGTTTTGTTAGTTGGAAACAAAGTAGATTTGTTACCGAAATCATTGAATCACAATCGTCTAGTCAATTGGATGAAGAAATCGGCAAAGGAACTTGGTTTAAAGCCAGTTGACGTTCTACTTATGAGTGCGGAAAAGGAAGTAGGGATCGTTGAAGTTGCTTCTGAAATTGATCGTCTTCGAAAAGGTCGAGATGTCTATGTAGTAGGGTGTACGAATGTGGGGAAATCAACGTTTATCAATCAAATGATCAAAACATTTGGTGGGGACACAGAACAATTAATTACAACATCACACTTTCCCGGAACGACACTAGATATGATTGATATACCTTTAGAGGATGGACAAGCACTTTATGATACTCCAGGGATTATCAATCATCACCAAATGGCTCATCATATAGATAAACAAGAATTAAAGACCATTACTCCGAAGAAAGAGATTAAACCTATGGTATTTCAATTAAATGAAGGACAGACACTGTTTTTCGGGGGACTAGGTCGTTTTGATTTTGTACAGGGAGAGCGTACTTCTTTTACTTGTTTCTGTTCAAATGAGTTGCATATTCATCGAACGAAATTAGAAAAAGCAGAGGAACTTTATCAAAATCACTTAGGTGAATTGTTAACTCCTCCTGGACCAAAAACAAAAGAATCGCTTCCTCCTTTAGTAAAGCACTCTTTTCAGGTTAAAGGAAATAAAGTGGATATCGTTTTTTCGGGACTAGGTTGGGTCACGGTGAATGGGGCAAATTTAAAAGTAGATGGTTACGCACCTAAAGGAGTAAATGTTACCATAAGAGAATCTATTATATAAGCTAAGCGTAGAGAAAGAAATGATCGCTTCATTCAAAAAGGGTTGCTAAAGATGCTAAGCATAGGATGTAAGAACTCCTTTGTGCACTCTTTTTCCAATGCTTATTAATTAAGAAATTAACTTTTTTCTAGGGGGAGAAACAAATGGAGAAAGTATTTGGACTGTTAGGTCATCCTGTAGGACATTCAATGTCACCGCTTATTCATAATAATGCTTTTTTAAAATTGGGGATTGAAGCGAGATATCATG
Source organism: Halalkalibacter alkalisediminis (assembly GCF_028610705.1). Lineage (GTDB taxonomy): Bacteria > Bacillota > Bacilli > Bacillales > Bacillaceae_D > Halalkalibacter > Halalkalibacter alkalisediminis. The sequence goes on along the minus strand of NZ_JAQQWT010000003.1, from coordinate 419,196 downwards.
CATTTGATGTGAAACCAGAATTTGTTAAAGAAGCTATTGATGGAATCAGAGCCTTGAACATATCTGGTTGTAATGTCACCGTTCCGCATAAAATAGCAGTAATGGACTTTCTAGATGAAATTAATGATGAGGCTCTTCAAATTGGAGCTGTTAATACGATCGTGAACAAAGATGGCAAATTAATAGGGTATAATACGGATGGCCGTGGTTACGTTAAGTCGTTACTAGACGAGACTGAGGAAGATATTCGTGAGAAATCTGTCTTAATTATTGGTGCTGGTGGCGGAGCAAGAGGAGTGGTAACAGCACTCCTTCGTCATGGTGTTGGAAACATTGAATTTACGAACCGTACAATAGAAAAAACAATTCCATTAGTTAAATTGGCGAAAGAATTTCATGTACCGTCTGCTACTATTGAAAAAGAAGTAGCGGAGGAAAACTTAATCAACTACGATGTTATTATTAATACAACATCTGTAGGAATGAGTCCTAACATACATCATTCTCCTCTTTCCCTTAAATTACTAAAAACAGACACGATTGTAAGTGATTTAATCTATAATCCGTTAGAAACGAAGCTTTTACAAGAAGCGAAGGAACGTGGGGGAAAAACAGTTAATGGCATTGGAATGTTCGTTAATCAAGCAGCCCTTTCCTTTGAACATTGGACTGGAGTAAAACCAGATATTACACAAATGAAAAAAAATGTTTTACAACAATTAGGAGGTACAACATGTTAACTGGCAAGCAAAAAAGATTCTTACGTTCTAAAGCACATCATTTAAACCCTATTTTCCAAGTTGGGAAAGCTGGAGTAAATGACAATATGACAAAGCAAATAGAAGATGCATTAGAGGCTCGAGAGTTAATTAAAGTAAGTATTTTGCAAAATTGTGATGAAGATAAGGATGAAGTAGCAGAAAAAATCGTTTCACAAACAAAAGCAGAACTTGTTCAATTAATTGGTCATACGATTGTGTTATACAAAGAGTCAAAAGAAAATAAGGAACTTGTTCTCCCGTCTTAATCATAATTAAGAGGAGAGGAGTAGTGTAATGAAAAAAATTGGATTATTTGGTGGCACGTTTAATCCACCGCATTTAGGTCATTTATTATTCGCGCAAGAAGTTCTAGTTCAGTACAAATTGGATGAAGTTTGGTTTATCCCTGTAAATATACCTCCCCATAAGGAACGTGTAGATTTGGCGTCTAATGAAGACCGAATTGATATGCTAGTTGGTGCAATAAAAGATAATGAGTATTTTCATGTATCGACGATTGAGCTTGAACGAGAAGGTCCTTCTTATACGATTGATACGATTAAACAACTAAAACGAATATATCCAAATAATCAATTTTATTTCTTAATTGGTGGAGACATGGTAGACTATCTTCCACAATGGCATAAAATAGATGAGTTATTAGAACTTGTTACATTTATTGGGGTGCAACGTCCTGGTACATCAATTAAGAAAACTTATTATGCAGAACAAGTGCATCTGCTAGACATGATGCAAGTGGATCTCTCATCTTCTCTAATTCGTAACAGGATTCAAGAGGGCAAGCCGATTACGTATATGGTCCCCAAAGAAGTGGAAGCATTGGTGAAGGAGAGATTATTGTATGAATCAAGAACAGGCGTTGAAAAAGGTTAAACCTCATCTTACTGAACATCGTTACAAACATACATTAGGGGTTGTGCAATCTGCAACAGAGCTAGCGCATCGCTTTGGAGCAGATAGAGAAAAGGCGATGCTAGCGGCTGTCTTTCATGATTATGCAAAGTTCCGTGATAAGGAAGAAATGAAACGGCTTGTTCGGGAGAAACTAAATGATAAGAGCTTCTTAAATTATGGTGAGGAGCTATTACATGCACCATGTGGAGCTTATTATGTCGAGCATGAAATCGGAATTACGGATGACGATGTTTTAAATGCTATTCGATATCATACAACAGGTAGACCAGATATGACAGTTCTTGAAAAGGTCGTTTTTTTAGCCGATTATATTGAGCCCGGACGACATTTTAAAGGAATTGAAGAGGTTCGTGAGCTAGCAAAACAAGATTTAGATCAAGCGGTTATAGAAGCGTTAAAAAATACAACTAGTTTTCTAATGAGACGAAACCAATTAGTTTTTCCTGATACGATAGCAACGTACAACCAATTAATAGAAGAAAAAAGGAGAAGTGATGTTTAGTGAATGAAACACCAATTTTAGAACTTGCGGTTAAAGCCATTGATGATAAAAGAGCAGAGAACATTGTAGCGTTAAATATGAGAGGGGTTTCTTTAATCGCAGATTATTTTGTTATCTGTCACGGGAATTCCGATAAACAAGTGCAAGCAATTGCCTATGAATTGAAAAAAGTAGTTCAAGAAAAAGGAATTGAAATCAAACGTCTAGAAGGTTTTGATCAAGCGCGTTGGATATTAATTGATTTAGGAGACGTTGTTGTTCATGTTTTCCATAAGGATGAACGTTCTTATTATAACCTAGAAAAACTTTGGGGAGATGCTCCAGTTGTTGAATTAGAAGGAGTATTAGGTTAATGGATCTTAAAGCAGGATATAGTGTTAATCTTGAGGTGATTCGTCAATCAAACTTTGGTTTTTTTGTTAGTGATGGAACAACTGATGTTCTTCTTCATGAACGTGAGGCTACAAAAGACTTAGAAGTTGGTGAACGTGTCGATGTCTTTTTATATCACGACCACCAAGGGAGATTGGCTGCTACGATGGAAAAGCCACTTTTACAAGTTGGTGAGGTGGCATGGTTAGAAGCCGTAGAGGTAAAAACAGGACATGGAGTCTTCTTCCATAATGGTATTTCAAGGGACCTTTTCTTGTCTATGGACGAGCTTCCTTATGACCGTGAGCAATGGCCAAAGCCAGGAGATAAACTTCCTCTTTCCCTGACTTGGGATAAACGCGGACGTCTAATGGGAAAACTTGTTAAAGGAGAACCCATTGAGCGTCATGCTAGTAAGGCTCCCGCAGAAATGATGAACAAAGAAGTAACTGGACATGTCTATCATTTTCTTGATGAAGGGGCTCTCATCTTAACGGATGAAGGTTATATTGCTTTTCTTCATAATGATGAGATGCGAGGCGTTCCAAGGTATGGAGAACATATTCAAGCTCGTGTACAATTTGTTCGCGAGGATGGACGAATTAATGTAACAATGAACCCAATTCGGTCCGAACAACAAGAAGAAGATGCGGAGAGAATTTATCAATTCCTAAAAGAACGAGGAGGATCAATGCCTTATTGGGACAAGACACCTCCAGAAGATATTGAATTGCGCTTTTCAATCAGTAAAGCTAAGTTCAAACGTGCTCTTGGAAAATTGATGAAAGAAAAGAAAATAGAACAGCGTGATGGATGGACATACCTAAAAGAAGAGAATTAGAAGGAGCCTTTATGAATTATCAAGCTTTTGCTGCTTTATACGATTCGTTAATGGCGGATGCACCCTATGATAAATGGGTAGATTTTGTTCAGAGACAGCTTCAAAAAACGAGTTTAGACGGACTGTCTATTCTTGACATCGGTTGTGGAACGGGTGAGCTACTTGTTCTTTTACAACAAAGTGGGGCTAATGTATCGGGGGTGGATTTATCAGCTGAAATGCTTTCGCTTGCTAAAGAAAAGTGTGAAAAAGCGGGCTTTTCACCTCCTTTATTTCAACAATCTATGACCAACCTAGAAGGATTAGGCCAACATGATATTGTAACCATTTTTTGTGATTCTTTAAATTACTTAGAATCTGAAGAAGATGTTCGTGATACGTTTAAAAGTGCACATCAACAACTAAAAGATGAAGGCATTTTGTTGTTTGATGTTCACTCCATCACGAAGGTGAATAAAGGATTTATTAATCATACTTTTGCTGATGATACTGAAAAAATGGCTTATATTTGGACTTCTTTTCAAGGAGAGTATGAGAATAGTGTTGAGCATGAGTTAACTTTTTTTATTGAAGACGAAGAAACTGGTTTGTTTGAGCGAAGCTTTGAATTACATAAACAGCGTACATTTTCTATCGATCAATATAAAGGCTGGCTAAGTGAAGCTGGTTTTTGTCATGTTTCTGTTTATGCAGATTTTACTAACTCGGAGCCTATAGAGGATAGTGAACGACTATTTTTTTTCGCAAAGAAAAAGAAATAAAAGGATTTTGAAGATAGAAAGCGAAATAAAAAAGGAAGAGTGAGAACTCTTCCTTTTTCCTAGTAAGAAGCATGCATCATGGACGCCTATTAGCAGATAGGCTCTAGTTGTTTTCTTTATTTAACAGATTCATTTGAGAATGCTGCTGTTATTAATTCTTGATCTTCGTAGTATTTTGCATGTGTTTGTTGAAATAAGTGGTCAAACATTGATCCGATTTCTGCCTCAAGTACTTTAATTCCTTCACCTGTAATCCCACCTGGAACACATACTCTTTTTTGCAATGTAGGTAATGTGTAGTGTCCTTTCTCAAGTAATTTCCCCATACCAATCATCATATTAGTCGCAAGTGTTGTTGCATCTTCTTTTGAGATGTTTGTTTGTCTTACAGCTCCGTCAATAAACTGTTGCATAATGTAGCTGAAAAATGCAGGACCGCAACTAACAATATCGGAAGAGACACGAGTAATATCTTCATCGATAATAAGCGGTTCAGATATAGCAGACATCAGTGTTGTTAAGAACTCCTTATCTACGTCAGTGCACCTACTTCCAAAGCTTAAAAGTGACGATCCGGTTAACGCTCTATTCAAGATACTCGGTATGGCACGAGCAACTTTACAGTCAACTTTATCTTCTAACTGTTCTACTGAAATTGGACTAGTAATCGAGATCAAAAATTTGCTTACGTGACAAAAAGGTGCAATCTGATTAAGGACGATTGGGAATTGTAACGGTTTTGTACAGATAAAGATGACATTTGCTTCTTGAGCTACTTCTCGACCATCTCGCCCAACTGACAATTCTGGAAACCGTTTCTTCAGAGCTTCAGCTTTTTCTCTATTTCGGTTTGTAATAATCATTTGACTTGGTGATACCACACCGGACTCAATCAAAGACTCAATTAAAATGCTTCCCATGCTACCCGTTCCTATGATTCCTATCTTCAAGTTAGCCCCCTCCTTTTGCATGCTCAACGCGAACACCCGTTATGACTAAACGTATGATGGAAGGGACTCTGTTATGACCTTTTAACGAATGTTTACGTAATTTAATACCATTTCTCGAGTAACAAGCTTACGCGGAGGGAATTGAAATTGCATAGCGATTCTATTCATCTCTTCTGTTATTTGGTTGATCTCGGATGTTTGTACTTCTTTTCCTGCTTTTGCTAATTCAAGTGCTCTCTCAATGGCATGCTCTCTAGAAGCATCGAGGGCAAGAAATTGTTTTTGTGCTTCACGATGTTTTTTTACTTGTTCTGCAATTTGTAAATGTACAGCCATAGTTAGTTCGACTCCTTTATATATGTCTAATTTAAATGGTTTCTCTCGATTTATTATAACTCAATTAAGGAGAAAGAGTGTGATAATAATGGTGAAAAAGCAATATGTCGCGATTTCAGGAATTGTAGTACTATTAGTCAGTGTGGTGTTGTTGGTACATTTCCGTAATGCTGAAGAAGAAGCTATAGTTGACTTATTTCAAACTGAATTACAACCTGTTTCTTTGCAAACGGAACCTCCTTTATTAGATCAAGAGACAATTATTATGGTTGATATTAAAGGAGCCGTTACGCGACCGGGAGTATATGAATTAAAACACGGGGATCGTGTGTATCATGCTATCGATTTAGCTGGAGGTGTTCTGAATGAGGCGGATGAGCATCGGTTGAATCTGGCTCAACTTATTCAAGATGAGATGGTGATTTATGTGCCACTTCAGGGAGAAGAAGTACTGAACTTCCAAAGTACGACCGGAACGACTAGCCAAGATGGGAAAGTGGCTATTAATCGGGTAGATGCACTGGCATTAGAGCAACTTCCTGGCATAGGCCCTGCAAAGGCGGCGGCGATTATTAATTATCGTGATGAACATGGTCCCTTTACTGACATTAATGATTTGTTAAATGTTTCTGGAATTGGACCTAAATCTATTGGGATTTTAGAAGAATTAATGATATTTCATTAACTTGCATTGACGGTGGACAGGCATTTCACTAAACTGACCTTAATAACGTTTTAGGAGGATGAGATGGAACGAATATCGTGGGATCAATATTTTATGGCTCAAAGCCATTTACTAGCCTTAAGAAGTACATGTACACGTTTGATGGTAGGAGCGACAATCGTTAGAGAGAAGAGAATTATTGCTGGTGGTTACAATGGTTCTGTTTCAGGAGGAGCCCATTGTATTGATGATGGTTGTTATGTCGTCGATAATCATTGTATAAGAACCATTCACGCAGAAGTAAATGCTTTATTACAATGTGCTAAATTTGGTGTACCAACTGAAGGGGCAGAAATATATGTAACTCATTTCCCTTGTGTGAATTGTACGAAAGCGATTATCCAAGCAGGAATAAAAAGCGTCTACTATGCCACTGATTATAAAAATCATTCTTATGCCGTGCAGATGTTTCATGAAGCTAATATTCATGTAGTCAAGGTTGAGTTGGAAGAAGTAAGCCTAGACCAGTCTCATCTTGAAAAAAAGGAGTTTACTGTTTCGTTATTAAATAAATTAGATCAAGCTGGTTTAGAAAAGGACGAGCTCCTTCAACTAAAAGAACAAGCAACTCAATTATTTACACAAAGTTTTTATAAGGGGTGAGGGAAATAAGCCCATTTCTCTTCTTAATCCCTCTCTCTGCAACGCTCGGTCTGTTTCTTGCCCTCCGTGGATCGAGCCCTCTTTATCTCCTCATTTTGGTTTTCTTTCTATTTTTTTGTTTCATTCAACGTTCTTTTATAAAGAAAAGAATCATTTTCATTACGATTCCATTCATTATCTATTACTTAAATGGGTGCTTAGCTTGGAATCAGCCACTAACGGCCTATGAAGAGGGCATACAAAGTATATTTGGTGTGGTTCAGGCAATGCCTATAATAGACGGAGATACTATGTCCTTACGTTTAAAGACTAACTTGAGTGAGGTTATTCAAGTACAAGCATTTTTATATGAACGAGGTGATCAGGACAGGTTGAAACAACTCGAACTTGGAGATGCTTGTATGATTACTGGAAATTTAACGAGTCCTCTTCCATCAACAAATTTTGGTCAATTTGATTACCAAAGCTATTTAAAGGAGCAAACCATATTTTGGATCCTAAGACCAAATCGTGAAGGGATACAGTGCAAGAAAACAGAAGGGAATCTCTTTTTAGGTTTACAGCGTTGGAGGCAAGCTCAAATCCGAAAAGTTGAACAACACGTCCATCCGGAGTTTAGTGGAATTATGAATGCTTTATTGTTTGGAGATCGATCGTCGATAGATGGTGATGTTATGGAAGCATACCAACGTCTTGGGGTTATTCATTTATTGGCTGTATCTGGTATGCATGTTGGCATGATTGTAACGATGCTTTTTTATACATTGCTTAGAGTTGGGCTGATAAGAGAGAGGACGATTGATGTCCTGCTCGTGATACTACCCTTTTATATCGTAATTGCTGGAGCTGCTCCCTCGGTGATAAGGGCAGCCATTATGGCTATGGTCATTTTGATTTGTTTGCGATTAAAAACTAGGGTATCTCCTTTAACCGGGATTTCAATCGTTTATCTTAGTTATTTATTTATGAAACCACTGGCTCTCTTTCACCTAGGCTTTCAATTGTCGTTTCTTATTTCTTTTGGATTAATTATTTCAGCGCCTATCATTCAAAAGAGGTATGTCACTCGCTTTTCTCAATTATTAGCGGTAACTTTACTGTCTCAATGTTTGTCATTTCCTCTATTGCTTCTTCATACGTTTGAACTGACCCTGTTAGCCATTCCATTAAATTTGATTTACATTCCTTTTATTACCTTATTTGTTTTACCCCTAACTTTAATCTCGTTCTTTCTATCCTTTTCTGTTCCTTATGCTTTTAATTATCCTCTTTTATTGCTTGAGTTTGTTTTTCCATTTATTCATCAAATACTAAAAATATGCGCGGATGTCAGATTTACTTCAATTGTTGTCGGCAAACCTTCGATGATTCTTGTGTTTGCTTATTATCTATGTGTATTTTTTGGTTGTTTAATGTGGGAAAAGGGAATGAGAGGTTGGTGGAAAAAGCCAATCGCTGTATTAAGTTTAGTAGTTACCATCCAACTTGTGCTCCCTTATACAGACCCAAGAACGAAAGTAACAATGATTGATGTTGGTCAAGGGGATAGTATTTTAATTGAATTACCTCACCGTAAATCGATTTATCTTATTGATGTTGGTGGAACAATCTCTTTTTCAAATGAGGAATGGAGAAATCGAATTAGACCGTTTGAAGTGGGAACTGATATTGTTGTTCCGGCATTGAAGGCAACTGGGATATCTCGAATAGATAAACTTATTTTAACTCATGGGCATATGGATCATATAGGTGGTGCAGAGGCGCTTTTAAAAACAGTTACAGTTAAGGAAGTTTATTATGGTCAAGGGAGTGTGGACGGTGAATTTGAAAGGGAATTGTTAACTAATTTTGCCCGTCACAAGACGAACATTAAATTTGTTAAAGAAGGAGAGAGTTGGAAAGATGGTGGAGCTACATTTTTTATTCTGTCTCCAAATGGAACAGAACAAAACTTGAATGATCGTTCTATTGTTTTATATATGGAGATTGAGGGGCTTTCTTTTTTATTTACTGGTGATCTAGAGGAAAGTGGTGAAAGAAGAATTATTTCTAATTATCCCAACTTAAAAGTAGATGTATTAAAAGCCGGACACCATGGCAGCCGGACATCAACGACAGAAGCATTTTTAACACTTCTTAACCCAAAAATCGTTTTAATTTCAGCCGGACGAAACAATCGTTTTGGACACCCTCACCCTGAAGTAATTGAGCGCTTAGAGGAACGGGAGATGGTAATCTTAAGAACGGACATTTTTGGTGCAATAGAGTTAAAATTTAAAAATAAAAAAATTAAAGTGAAAACAGCGATTGAACAATAAAAAGAGGATGATTGAAAATCATCCTCTTTTTAGGTTATCAGGCTTATTTTAATTAGAAACCGCTAAATACATCAACAATTGTAGCGATGATGAATAATGTAGCGAAGAAACCAAAAGGAATGATAAACCCGACAGCAGAATCAATAGCATCGTTTCGTTTACATTGTACTTCTTTTTCAAAATGCATCAGACATTCCTCCTTTAACAAATTAAGTATAAGGGATGGGCTCTAAAATTGCTAGTTCGATTCTTTTGGTTTTTAAGAACGAGCACCAACATTGTTCAAGAAATTGTTAGAAAGTCTTGACTTCGTTGGTTCGTCTGTAAAGAGTTGTCACCTATAAGATTGCTTTGCATAGGATATCATAAATAGTGAAAGAGGTAGTGGTTATCGTCGTAGATAAGGCATCCCGGGATCTTCTTCTATGGCGTTTATCATAAATGGGGGTCTGGCATCTACGGGCTAGGCCCCTTTCTCATATTTCTTGTTTTTTTGATATACTTTGTCTATTCTTTAAAGAGGACAAGTATATAATCTATTGCGTAGTTTCTCCAATCTGAGGGAATTATGCAAGTGAAAATGAGGAATTATCTATGTCATATTTAGCAATAAAAAAAGAGGTAAAAAGAGGCGATATCAGACCGATTTATTTTATGTACGGAACTCAAACCTACTTAATGGAAGATTTAGTTTTAGACATTATTAAGCAAACAGTTGGATCTCAAGATGACCCTAATCTTATTTCTTTTAGTTTGCAAGATACGCTCTTAGATATTGCGCTTGAGGAGGCAGAAACTTTTCCTTTCTTCGGAGGGAAAAAGGTCGTAGTGGTAAAAGACTTTTCCTTGGTGACGACGCAAAAACAAGAGGCGAAATTGGATCATGATGTAACTCGACTACAGCAATACATAGAACATCCTTCACCTGAGTCGATCCTGATTTTTCTAACGCCTTACGAGAAATTAGATGAAAGAAAAAAGATAACAAAGGAATTGAAAAAAAAAGCTGCTGTTGTTGAATGTTGTCCCTTTGATGAGAAGATGTTGTCACAGTGGCTCGATGCTCAAGCTAAAATGAAAGGTTTTTCTTTCTCTGAAGATGGAAAAGAACGATTAGTAGAACGCCTTGGAGCCCAACTCCTTCTATTGGTTTCGGAAATGGAAAAGCTGGCTTTGTACGTTGGGAATGATGGAGTTGTAAATGGAGAAATAGTAGACCTTTTAGTCGCTCGTTCGTTAGAACAAGATGTTTTTGCTCTAATTGATTTTGCTGTAAAGAATCAATTAGATAAAGCTTTAATCATTTATCACGATCTGTTGAAACAAAAAGAAGAACCATTAAAATTACTTTCTTTGATTGCGAGGCAATTACGTATTTACTATCAAGTGAAAGAAATGAGTCGACGATCTTATTCTCAAAGAGATATGGCCTCTCAATTGAAATTACATCCATATGTAGTAAAACTTGCAAGTCAGCAAGTAAATCGGTTTGAGGATAAGCATTTGCTTCGATTACTCGAAGGAGCTGCAGACACGGATTATGCAATTAAGTCAGGAAAGATGGAAAAAACACTAGCTGTGGAGTTGCTCTTGATGAAATTGGCTACACTAAATACTAAATGAATAAGAAAAAAACACACGAAAGAGTCGTGTGTTTTTTTCTAATCGGCTTAATGTCTTATGCAGAAAGTCCGTTAAGCTTTTTAGCAAGACGAGACTTTTGACGAGATGCTGCATTTTTATGGATAAGGCCTTTGTTAGCTGCTTTATCAAGCTTTTTGCTTGCTTCAGTATAAGCTGCTTTAGCTACTTCCACATCACCAGCTTCTACTGTTGCTTCAAAGTTCTTGATTGCAGTACGTAGAGCAGATTTTACAGAGATATTTTGAGCACGACGCTTATCAGCTGTTTTTACACGCTTAATTGCAGATTTAATATTTGGCATATCTTTCACCTCCTAAGAAATGTTGTTCAGGTTTTGATCCCAGTCCATCTATTATGAACGGTTTCGCTTTCTTGTTCAAGGTACGGTTGACACATAATGTATCATTCATACAACAAATTGCATTCTATCAAATTCGACGAGAAAATGCAATAGCCAGAATGAAAACGAGCTGTGCCGGAAACACTACCATCAAAGAGATTCTATAGTAGGAGCGTGAATATAATGACTGAGCAATTAAATCTAAGTCAATATCAAATTCGAACGGACCTAGCCGTTGAAGCCCATCAAATGGTGATAGAACAAGAGGAGAAAAGTGGTAAAACCGCGAAGGAAGTCAGTGGGGTTCAAATAAATGAAGAAACCATTGATGATGTCACGGTTACCCATGTCATAATAGATGAAGTGGGTGCAAAACGATTAGGGAAGAAAAAAGGAAATTACCTCACCTTTGAATCTCTAGGTATTCGAAAAAAAGATACAGAAATTCAAGAAAAAATGGAACGTGTTTTTGCCGAAAAGTTCCATGCTTTTATGAAAGAAATTGGAATTAAAGATACGGATACATGTCTGGTAGTAGGTCTTGGTAACTGGAACGTCACACCAGATGCATTAGGACCTATTGCGGTTGAAAATTTACTTGTTACTAGACATTTATTTGAACTTGCTCCGGAGCAAGTTCAAGACGGATTTCGTCCAGTAAGTGCTGTTACACCGGGTGTTATGGGTTTAACAGGTATAGAAACAAGTGATGTCATTTATGGCATTATTGAAAAAACAAAACCTGATTTTGTGATTGCAATTGATGCATTAGCTTCACGTTCTATTGAAAGAGTAAATGCTACGATCCAAGTCTCGGATACAGGCATTCACCCTGGAAGTGGGGTTGGAAATAAAAGAAAAGAATTAAGTAAGGAAGCTTTGGGGATTCCAGTAATTGCAGTAGGAATTCCGACTGTAGTAGATGCTGTATCTATTACTAGTGACACGATTGACTATGTATTAAAACATTTTGGTCGAGAAATGAAAGAGGGAAGTGCTCCTTCCCGTGCCCTTGCTCCAGCAGGGATGACCTTTGGTGAACAACGGAAGTTAACCGATGAAGATTTGCCGAATGAGGCAAAGCGTGAAACGATTATGGGGATGGTTGGTAATTTACCTGAACAAGAGAAACGACAACTGATTCGCGAAGTTCTTGCTCCACTTGGTCATAATTTGATGGTAACACCTAAGGAAGTAGATGTATTCATTGATGATATGGCTAATGTCATAGCAACAGGTTTGAATGCAGCACTTCATCAAAAAATTAATCAAGAAAATGTTGGTGCCTACACACACTAAAAAATGGTTAAACCTCAACTGTTCGAGTTGGGGTTTTTTTGATCAAAACAAAAATAAAGGTTCTATAAGGCTCATGCTTCCCATATTAGTGAGGTAGAAACTCCTTTCATTGCAGCAGTGGACAAGGTTTCAATGGACAAGTTTATTTCACGAGGAGAAGGGATGAGACCATGAAAAGAAGACAAATTCGTAGCTTCACGGTTTCAATAAATCGGACGAGCTTTAAACGACTAATTGTAATGACCATTATCGGAATGGTGGCATTATTTATTTTTACGGGAATGTTAACCTCTTTTGAACCAGGATATGGATTAGCATCCAATCAAGTGCATGAATGGGCAACAGGTATTAGTGGTGAAGATTTTGTTTATGTCCTCGGAATGGAAAATAAATTTTTCACACAAGTGTTACCAGAAGATAGTCAGCCACCGAGTCTATCTAATTTAGCGTTTCAAGTGGCAACAAGTATTAACCCAAATGATCCTAGAAGTTTACTTGGTCGTGAATTACCGGGATTTTCGTTGTTTGATGGGCAAATCATTGTAGCGGGGGAAGGAACAGACTATACGAATTTACCAATTGAGTCCGCTCCGCCGATGGATGTCATTATGGCCGAACGTGAAGCTACCCAGGAAAGTTTAGCCAAATTAGAAGAATTAGAAAAAGAAGCTAAGCAATCTCGAGGAACAACAGACGGTCAAAAAGTGGTTCATATCATGCATTCACATAACTATGAATCATTTTTACCGGAGCTTGAAACAGATAAACCAAATGAGGCATTTCATAAGAAAATTAATATAACGTTAGTTGGGGAGAAATTATCTCAAGAGCTTGAAAAACGTGGAATAGGTACGAAAGTAGAGGAACGAGATATTCAAGCTACTGTCGAAGGACGAAGTTGGCAGTATTCGCAATCATATGATGCTTCTCGAGAGTATGTAAAAGAAGCGATGGCAAACAATGATGACTTGCAATTTTTCTTTGATTTACACAGAGATACTATCCCAAGAGAAAGAACTACAGTAAAAATCAATGGTGTGGAATATGCTCGTACCGTATTTGTTATAGGGGGTAGACACAGTAACCATCAACAAAACTTACAGTTAGCAAAAGAGCTTCATAATTTGCTTGAAGAACAGTATCCTGGATTAAGTCGTGGTGTCATTCTTAAAGATACACCTGGATCAAATGGGGTTTATAACCAAGACTTATCATCAAATTCAGTATTGATTGAAATGGGTGGACTTTACAATTCGTTGGACGAAACGTATCGAACAGCAGAAGCGATGGCAGAAGTATTTGCAGAGTATTACTTTAGCTCGGAAGCAGTAGACGGACAATAGGGGGAGATTTAGTTGAAAAGGCTAGCTGTGCGGATTTCGCTTATAGGGCTACTAATTTTATTTGGAGCATTATTTGGAGTTCAGATCATGAATGAAGAGCTTGGAATCTCGCAGCCTGTTCCCCTTGTTGTTGAGAAGAACGAAAAGAAAGTTATCGATCAAAAAACGCAAGTCAATGAGTTAGAAATAGGTACGCCATCGAAAGATGAACTTGCTGAAAAACGGAAAAAAGTAGAAGAGGTAGGTAGATTTAATTTCTTTTCTGATATGGGAAGCTATATTGCTGAAGGAATGAATCAAGCAAGTCGAAGCTTATTGTCTCAAGTGATGTCATTTGTTAATCATGTTCTAAATGGAAATGAAAAAGAGTGAATGGTATGGAGGAGGGCGTCTAAAGAGAACGCCCTCCTTTTTTGTTCTATACGGTTCCCGGAGTAGCCCAAGAAGCTCCAATAATCACTAACAAGATAAAAAGAACAACAATTAACGCAAACCCTCGTCCTGTACCAAATCCAGTAGCTGGAGCTGCGTATCCAGCGACAGGTGCCCCGTAGCCGTACCCTGTACCCGCTACTACTGGTGCTCCACAATCCGTACCGTACCCTGCACCATAGTCATACCCCGTATCAAACCCTGTTCCAAATCCAGTGCCAGTCATTGGGTCACCAAAATTATACATGAAGAAAACCTACCTTTCAGAGAAGATACTCTCACTGTATGCAATAGTTTACTAAGTGAGATAGTAAACAGAGCCCAAATTTAAGTAATCAAAAAACGAACAATACGATACTAAAGCGAAAGAGAGTTGTTGCTTGACTTCTAATCGATTGGTATAATTAGAAATAGTGTACATTGTACGAGAATGTAGGAGTGATCATGTCATGAATAAAGAACAAAGACTAGCACGTCAGGCGAAGATCCGGAACTTTTCGATCATCGCTCATATTGACCACGGGAAATCTACACTTGCTGATCGGATATTAGAGAAGACAGGTGCCTTAACGAATCGTGAAATGAAAGAACAAACGCTTGATGCGATGGATTTAGAACGTGAGCGTGGAATTACGATAAAACTAAATGCTGTACAGCTTACTTATAAAGCGAAAGATGGAGAAGAATACATTTTCCACTTAATTGATACACCAGGGCATGTTGATTTTACGTATGAAGTGTCACGTAGTTTAGCCGCTTGTGAAGGAGCATTATTAATCGTTGATGCTGCTCAAGGAATAGAAGCTCAGACTCTTGCTAATGTTTATTTAGCGTTAGATAATGACTTGGAAATTTTACCAGTTATTAACAAAATTGATTTACCGAGTGCAGATCCTGAGCGTGTAAAGCAAGAAGTAGAAGATGTCATTGGATTAGATACTTCCGATGCAGTTTTAGCTTCAGCCAAAAATGGTATTGGGATTGAAGAAATTTTAGAGCAAGTAGTTGAGAAAGTACCTGCTCCAACAGGCGATCCTGAAGCACCTCTTAAAGCACTGATTTTTGATTCACTTTATGATCCTTACCGTGGAGTTGTAGCTTACATCCGTATCATGGAAGGTACAGTGAAGCCAGGACAAAAGATTAAAATGATGGCGACGGGCAAAGAATTTGAAGTAAACGAAATTGGTGTGTTTACTCCAAAGACTGAAAAACGTGATGAGTTAACCGTAGGAGATGTTGGATTTTTATCAGCAGCCATTAAAAATGTTGGAGATACACGGGTTGGTGATACGATTACAGATGCGAATAATCCAGCTGAAGCGCCATTACCAGGCTATCGACGTATGAACCCAATGGTTTATTGTGGGTTATACCCTGTTGATACGAATGAATACAATGATTTACGTGAAGCTTTGGAACGTTTGGAATTAAACGATGCTTCTTTGCAATATGAGCCAGAGACATCACAAGCATTAGGTTTTGGTTTTAGATGCGGATTTTTAGGCTTATTACACATGGAAATTATTCAAGAACGAATTGAACGTGAATTTAATATTACGTTAATTACAACGGCTCCAAGTGTTATATACCAGGTGACAACGACAAGTGGTGAAGAAATTCGTATCGATAATCCAGCTAATATGCCTGAAACTCAAAAAATTGATTCAGTTGAAGAACCGTATGTAAAATCAAAGGTCATGGTACCAAATGATTATGTAGGTTCAGTAATGGAGCTTTGTCAAAAGAAACGTGGTATTTTTATTGATATGCAATACCTAGATGATAATCGGGTTCAAATTGTTTATGAAATCCCACTTTCTGAGATTGTGTATGATTTCTTTGATCAATTAAAATCCAATACCAAGGGTTATGCATCATTTGATTATGAGCTTATTGGATATAAACCATCAAAACTTGTGAAGATGGATATTTTATTAAATGGTGAGACGGTAGATGCGTTATCTGTGATCGTTCACAGGGATTTTGCTTACGAGCGAGGCAAGATTATTGTTGAGAAATTGAAAGAATTGATTCCGCGTCAACAATTTGAAGTTCCGGTTCAAGCCAGTATAGGTCAAAAAATTATCGCAAGGTCGACCATTAAAGCAATTCGCAAGAACGTCTTAGCCAAATGTTATGGTGGGGATATTTCTCGTAAGCGTAAGTTGCTTGAGAAACAAAAAGAAGGAAAGAAACGGATGAAATCAGTAGGGAATGTAGAAGTGCCTCAAGAAGCGTTTATGGCCGTTTTACGAATGGACGATTAATGATGACAGCAACCGCAGGATTTTCCTGCGGTTTTGGTTGTTACATAAGTAAAAATGTTGCTTAAGCTTTTTTCTACTTGATGTGGAGACTTACAGTAGGTCGAAGTACTTTTTTAGTTTTTGCAGAAAGATTAAGATATTACAACAATTTAGGGGCTAAATGAACCCCTTTAGAAAGGGGAGGCAAATGGTTAAAGCTGCATACGTACATATTCCATTTTGTGAACATATTTGCCACTACTGCGACTTTAATAAAGTATTTTTGAAAAATCAGCCGGTGGATAATTACATTACTTCCTTGTTACTAGAAATGGAAAGAATGATGGAAAGTCATCCTACATCTGCTTTGAAAACGGTATATATCGGTGGAGGGACACCAACAGCGTTAACACCTAATCAATTGAATACCCTTTTAAAAGGAATGAGAGAAGTTCTCCCTTTAACTGAAGTAGAAGAATTTACAATAGAAGTAAACCCAGATAGCATTGAAGAAGAGAAATTAAGAGTATTGAAAGATCATGGGATTAATCGTTTAAGTATGGGTGTTCAAACGTTCAAAGAAAACTTGCTAAAGGAAATTGGTAGAACACATTCGAGGGAGAGTGTAGTAGATGCTATTGCTAGAAGCAGAGAAGCGGGTTTTGAAAATATATCTTTAGATTTAATGTTTGGTTTACCAAGTCAAAAACCGAGAGACTTTCAAGAAACGATACTTGAAGCGATGGCTTTAGGTGTTGAACATTTATCTGCATACTCTTTAAAGGTTGAGGAGAAGACCGTCTTTTACATTCGGCAAAGACAAGGTAAACTGACTCTTCCACCTGAGGAAGATGAGATTATCATGTATGAACAATTGCTAGCAGAGACAAAAAAAGCTGGGTATCATCAATACGAGATAAGTAATTTTGCAAAAACTGGCTATGAAAGCAAACATAATCTTGTCTATTGGGATAATCAAGAATATTATGGTTTTGGTGCGGGAGCTCATGGATACGTAAATCAAGTGCGATATCAAAATCATGGACCGCTTCCTAAATATTTAAGAGCAATAGCAGCTGATGTGGCTCCGGTTCTGACAGAACATCAGGTTACCCCTATTGAACGAATTGAAGAGGCGATGTTCATGGGTTTACGGAAAAGAGTGGGAGTGAACCGAACCGAGTTTAACCGTATATATGGTCGCTCACTTGAAGAATGTTTCGGTGAACAAATTGAGCGATTACAGAAAAGAGGTTTATTGCAATCTGATGAATATGGCATTAAGTTAACGGAAGAAGGGTTATTGCTCAGTAATGAAGTTTTCGAGCAATTTATAGCTGTTTTAGAATCATAAGTCAAAGGGCATCTTCATTTTTACCCTTTTTTCTAAGTGAAATAAGCATTCTTTATTGACAAAGTGCTACCTTTTTGATAATTTATCATTAGATTTAGCACTCGAATGAAGTGAGTGCTAACAGAGGTGGTGAAGGGATGTTAACAAATAGACAATTGTTGATTCTGCATGCCATTGTTGATGATTATATCCGTTCTGCAGAGCCAGTCGGTTCCAGAAGCATCTCCAAAAGAGAGGATATTACGTTTAGTCCAGCAACCATCCGTAATGATATGTCAGATTTAGAAGAATTAGGTTTCTTAGAAAAACCACATAGTTCAGCTGGGAGGATTCCATCTCAAAGGGGATACCGTTACTATGTAGACAATCTTCTTATGCCTCATCATTTAACTGTCGATGAAAAATTAGATATTCGCTCGATCTTTTCAGAACGAATTCGGGAAGTAGAAGAAGTCATTCAACATTCAGCCCGAGTGTTATCGAATATGACAAGTTATATTTCTCTTGTTTTGGGGCCAGAGATGTTTGAGGCTACGTTGAGAAGTATTCAAATCATACCGCTTTCAAAGGGATCGGCTATTTTAATTCTTGTTACGGATACAGGACATGTTGAAAATCAAACAATAGCTGTACCAGATAAGATAGAAGCAGCGGATCTAGAACGAACGGTCAACATTCTAAACGAACGTTTAATGGGTGTCCCTTTGTTTAAGCTAAGGGAAAAACTGCAAACGGAAGTGAAGGATGTTTTGCGTAGTCATGTTGAAAACTATGACCATGTTTTAAGTATGCTTGGTTCATCTTTAGAAAGAGAAAAAGCAGAAAAAGTATTCTATAGTGGCAAAACAAACATTTTAGCGCAACCGGAATTCCGAGATGTCGACAAAGTTCGTATGCTTTTGAATATGCTTGATGAAGATGAGACGATGCATCAGATTTTACGTGTACCAACAACAGGTATTCAAGTGAAAATCGGACAAGAGAATAACTTAGAAGCCTTCGATAACTGTAGTCTAATCACCGCGTCGTATTCGATAGCGGGAAAGCATATGGGTACAATTGGAATTCTTGGTCCAACCCGGATGGAATATAGAAGAGTGATCGGAGTTGTTGATACAATCTCGAAGGATTTAACAAAGCTGTTAACAAACTTGTATCAACAAGGGTAGAAATGGTAATATTGACAATTAGTTGTGGTATTCTTAACTAATTGTCATACTACATAGATCTATATTAATTTTACTAGGAGGTGAATGAGTTGACAGAAAAAGAAACGCAAACAATGGAAGAAGAAACAGTTAAATCCGAAGAACTTGAAACAGAGGGAAACGGTGAAGTCGAAGAAACTGTGACTGAGATTATTGAGGAAGAAAATTCTCAAGCTGAAATCGCTGAACTCAATAACCGAATCCTACGTATTCAAGCTGATTATGATAATTTCCGCCGTCGTTCTCGCGAAGAAAAAGAAGCGGCTGCGAAATATAGATCACAAACCGTCATTGAAGCATTGCTTCCGGTGATAGATAACTTCGAGCGTGCTCTACTAGTTAAACCAGAAGCTGAAGAGGCTAAGTCGCTTTTACAAGGGATGGAAATGGTTTATCGTCAATTTCAAGACACATTGAAAAGTGAAGGTGTTGAAGTAATTGAAACAGTAGGTCAAATGTTCGATCCTCACTTGCACCAAGCAGTTATGCAAGTTGAAGAGGAAGGGTATGAGTCAAATCAAATCGTTGAAGAATTGCAAAAGGGTTATACATTAAAGGATCGCGTTCTCAGACCTTCTATGGTTAAGGTAAATGCGTAATCCTTACATAAATAGGTAAAGCCAATATAAATAAGAAAGTTATATATTGAAACGGAGGAAGAAATTCATGAGTAAAATCATTGGTATTGACTTAGGTACAACAAACTCTTGTGTGGCTGTCATGGAAGGCGGCGAAGCAACTGTTATTCCAAATCCAGAAGGTAATCGTACAACTCCATCAGTTGTTGCGTTTAAAGATGGTGAGCGTCTTGTAGGGGAAGTAGCAAAGCGTCAAGCTATCACTAATCCTAATACAGTTATTTCTATTAAGCGTCATATGGGTACAGATTATAAAGAGACTATTGAGGGGACAGATTTTACGCCTCAAGAACTATCTGCTATTATTTTACAAAAATTAAAATCTGATGCTGAAGCATATCTTGGTGAAAAAGTAACGAAAGCTGTTATCACAGTTCCAGCTTACTTCAATGATTCACAACGTCAAGCAACAAAAGATGCTGGAAAAATTGCTGGTCTTGAAGTAGAGCGTATTGTGAATGAGCCAACTGCAGCAGCGCTCGCTTACGGATTAGAAAAAGAAGAGGATCAAACAATCCTTGTGTATGACCTTGGTGGTGGTACGTTTGACGTTTCTATTCTTGAACTAGGTGAAGGGTTCTTCGAAGTAAAAGCAACATCTGGGGATAACAAGCTTGGTGGAGATGATTTTGACCAAGTCATTATTGATTACCTTGTTGACCAGTTTAAAAAAGACAACGGTATCGACCTTTCTCAAGATAAAATGGCTATGCAACGTCTAAAGGACGCTGCTGAAAAAGCAAAGAAAGACTTGTCTGGAGTGACACAAACACAAATCTCTCTTCCATTTATCACTGCTGATGCTACAGGCCCTAAGCACTTAGAGCTTAGCTTAAGTCGTGCAAAATTTGAAGAGCTTTCATCTAATTTAGTTGAGCGTACACTTGAACCAACTCGTCGTGCACTTTCTGATTCAGGTTTATCTGCAAGTGAAATCGACAGAGTCGTTCTTGTTGGTGGGTCAACTCGTATTCCTGCTGTTCAAGAGGCGATTAAAAAGTTAACTGGGAAAGACCCTCATAAAGGAGTTAACCCAGATGAGGTAGTTGCTCTTGGTGCTGCTGTTCAAGCTGGTGTCCTTACAGGAGACGTTAAAGACGTTGTTCTTTTAGACGTAACACCACTATCACTTGGTATTGAAACAATGGGTGGCGTATTTACAAAGTTAATTGAGCGTAATACAACGATCCCAACTTCTAAATCACAAGTATTCTCTACGGCTGCAGATAACCAACCGTCAGTTGATATTCACGTTTTACAAGGTGAGCGTGAAATGGCAGCATACAATAAAACACTTGGACGTTTCCAATTAACGGATCTTCCACCAGCACCACGTGGAGTTCCGCAAATTGAAGTATCATTTGATATTGATGCAAATGGTATCGTAAATGTTAAGGCAAAAGATCTTGGAACAAACAAAGAGCAATCGATCACAATTACATCTTCTTCAGGTCTATCTGATGAAGAGATTGAAAAAATGGTGAAAGATGCTGAAGCAAATGCTGAAGAAGACAAAAAACGTCGTGAAGAAGTAGAACTTCGTAACGAAGCGGATCAACTTGTTTTCCAAACAGAAAAAACGCTTAAGGATCTTGCTGATAATGTTGAACAAGAAGAAAAAGACAAAGCAGAAGCTGCAAAAGATAAGTTGAAAGCTGCAATCGAGTCTAATAACATTGACGAGATCCGCACAGCTAAAGACGAGCTTCAAGAAATCGTTATGGCTTTAACAACGAAGATGTATGAGCAAGCGGCTCAGGCAGCACAAGCAGCACAAGGGGCTGAAGGTGCAGATGCTGGCACTTCAAATACAGATGAAAATGTTGTAGATGCTGAATACGAAGAAGTAAAAGAAGAAGAAAAGAAATAAGCGTTCGATTAAAGGATTAGACAACGTTAGTTTTTAAACTTGTAGAAAGGTCAAAGTCAGCGTAAATGGCTTTGACTTTTTCTTCGAATATAACCAAAAAGAGGATAATGCTTCTTCTTACCTATGTCTTGCGGATTTAGACAGATTGATGATAAGATGAACGTTATGGAACTTAGTCGGGAGTGGATGACATGAGTAAAAGAGATTACTATGAAGTCCTTGGTGTCGATCAAAATGCTTCTGTTGATGAAGTGAAAAAGGCGTATCGCAAATTAGCGCGCAAATATCACCCAGATGTTAACAAAGAAGCGGATGCTACGGATAAATTTAAAGAAGTAAAAGACGCCTATGATACATTGAGTGACCCACAAAAGAAGGCGCATTATGATCAATTTGGCCATACAGATCCGAATCAAGGATTCGGTGGTGGCGGTGGAGACTTCGGTGGAGGATTTGGAGATATATTTGATATGTTCTTCGGTGGTGGCGGCGGTCGTAGAAACCCTAATGCTCCTCGTCAAGGTGCCGATCTTCAATATACGATGACGCTTGAGTTTAAAGAAGCTGTATTTGGCAAAGATACGGAGATTGAGATTCCACGAGAAGAAACGTGTCAAACATGTGCAGGTTCTGGAGCCAAACCAGGAACAAAACCAGAAACATGTTCGCACTGTGGTGGATCTGGCCAATTAAATGTCGAACAAAATACACCATTTGGCCGTGTCGTTAATCGCCGTGTTTGTCATCATTGTGAAGGTACTGGAAAGTTTATTAAATCTAAATGTTCAACGTGTGGTGGAAAAGGAAAAGTTCGGAAACGCAAGAAAATCAGCGTGAAAGTTCCTGCTGGTATTGATCATGGACAGCAATTACGTGTTTCTGGTCAAGGGGAAGCCGGAGTAAATGGTGGACCGTCTGGTGACCTTTACGTGGTCTTTAATGTGAAGCCTCATGAGTTCTTTGAGCGTGAAGGGGACGACATCTATTGCGAAATGCCGTTAACGTTCGCTCAAGTTGCACTTGGCGATGAAATTGAAGTACCCACTTTAAATGGAAAAGTTAAATTGAAAATTCCAGCTGGTACGCAAACAGGTACGAATTTCCGCCTTCGTGGCAAAGGTGTACCAAATGTTCATGGACGAGGACAAGGTGATCAACATGTGAAGATACGTGTTGTAACGCCTAAGAACTTGACTGAAAAAGAAAAAGATTTGATTCGTGAGTTCTCACAAATGTCTGGTGGGCAACCGGATGAGCAGAACGATGGTTTTTTTGCAAAAGTAAGACGCGCCTTTAAGGGAGAATAGCAATTTAAGGATGGAGTTGGAGATTATGATGAAGTGGTCAGAATTTAGTATTCATACGACAGAGGAAGCAGTTGAACCAGTTTGTAATATTTTACATGAAGCTGGTGCGAGCGGTGTCGTGATAGAAGACCCTATGGACCTTGTAAGAGAATGGGGCGATAAATTCGGTGAAATCTACCAGCTCTCTCCAGATGATTATCCTGAAGAAGGTGTTATTATAAAGGCGTACTTCCCGGTTAATAGTTTTTTAGCAGAAACGATTGATGAGATAAAAGAATCGATTAATGGTTTGCTGACGTATGATATTGACCTAGGACATAACAAAGTTCAAATTGCGGAAGTTCATGAAGAAGAGTGGGCAACTGCGTGGAAAAAATACTATAAGCCAGTTAAGGTGTCAAGCTCCATTACAATTACTCCGACATGGGAAGAGTATGAACCTACGGAGAACGAAATGATTATTGAGCTTGACCCTGGAATGGCCTTTGGTACAGGTACACATCCTACTACCGTTTTATGCATTCAAGCTCTTGATAAGTACATTAAAGGTGGAGAGCAAGTTGTAGACGTTGGTACAGGTTCAGGGGTATTGAGTATCGCTGCGGCAAAGCTAGGGGTTAAAAGTGTTTTAGCGCTTGATCTTGATTATGTAGCAGTTGAAAGTGCAACGCTAAATGTGAACTTAAATCGTGTTCAAGATGTCGTGACAGTTAAACAAAATAACTTACTAGAAGATGTTAATGGACACTATGAGATAGTAGTAGCGAATATTTTAGCTGAAGTCATAGTACGGTTTGTTCAAGATGCGGCAGCGGTTCTTAAACCTGATGGGTTGTATATTACTTCAGGAATTATTAAACGGAAAAAGCAAGAGGTGAAAGATGCGCTTGTAGATGGTGGCTTTACGATTGAGGAAATCGTAGAAATGGATGATTGGGTAGCCATTATTGCACGTAAAGCCTAAGAGTGTTTGTTGAAGGGCTTACCATTTTATAATAGTGAGGGCGATGTAAATGCAACGGTATTTTGTTGCGAAGGAGCAGATGACTGATCAGGTGGTAAAGGTGACAGGAGAAGATATGAAGCATATCTTACGAGTCATGCGCATGGATATCGGGGACGAAATTATTTGCAGCAATAATGATTTACGTACGGTCAGATGTGTCATTTCTGAGATTGAAAATCAAGAAATTATAGCTACTATAATTGAAGATCTAACTCCGAATTCGGAACTTCCTGTTGAGGTAACAATTGCTCAAGGACTTCCTAAAGGGGACAAGCTTGATCTCATTATCCAAAAAGGTACAGAGCTTGGAGCAACAGCGTTTATCCCATTTTCTGCTTCAAGATCAATTGTAAAATGGGATCAAAAAAAGGCGGGAAAGAAAATCGATCGGCTAGTGAAAATTGCGAAAGAAGCAGCAGAACAGTCTTATCGAGAAAAAATACCAACCGTTTTTGATATTCATTCATTAGCAGAACTTAAAAAGCAAATGCCTTTGTTTGACTCAATCGTTTTAGCTTACGAAGAATCTGCTAAAGAGGGAGAAAAAGCCCAATTTGCAACTGCATTAAATACACTTTCAGAAGGACAAAGAATTCTTATTATTATTGGTCCAGAGGGCGGATTAACAGATGAAGAAGTAGACCAGTTCCTTCTTGAGGGTGCTCAAGCTTGTGGGTTTGGTCCGAGAATATTACGTACAGAAACGGCTGCCATGTACGCACTTGCAGCCATTTCGTACCATTTCGAATTAATGAGGTGAAGACAATGCCTACTGTGGCGTTTCATACATTAGGTTGTAAGGTTAATCATTATGAGACAGAAGCGATTTGGCAACTGTTTCAAAATGAAGGATATGAGAAGGTAGATTATGAAGCTACTTCGGATGTTTATGTTATTAATACTTGTACAGTTACGAATACTGGGGATAAAAAGAGTCGTCAAGTGATACGTCGTGCTATTCGTAAAAATCCGGACGCTGTTATTTGTGTCACAGGTTGTTATGCCCAAACATCACCAGCAGAAATCATGGCGATCCCTGGGGTCGATATCGTTGTAGGAACGCAAGACCGTGTGAAAATGCTTGAATACATTGAGGAATTTAAACTGAAACGTGAGCCTATTAATGGTGTCGGAAATATTATGAAATCACGCGTGTATGAGGAGTTAGACGTTCCAGCTTTTACTGATCGTACTCGTGCTTCTTTAAAAATCCAAGAAGGGTGTAACAATTTCTGTACGTTTTGTATCATTCCTTGGGCTCGTGGGCTTATGCGTTCACGTGATCCAAAAGAAGTAATCAAACAGGCTCAGCAACTAGTAGATGCAGGATATAAGGAGATCGTTCTTACGGGAATTCATACAGGTGGTTATGGAGAAGACTTAAAGGAGTACAGTCTTGCTCGTCTATTAGAAGACTTAGAACAAGTAGAAGGCTTGAAGCGAATTCGTATTTCTTCGATTGAAGCAAGTCAACTTACAGATGAAGTAATCGATGTAATCGATCGTTCTGAAAAAGTCGTTCGTCACTTGCACATTCCTCTGCAATCCGGCTCAAATACGGTATTAAAGCGAATGCGTCGTAAATATACGATGGAATTCTTTGGGGAACGTTTAGATCGGTTAAAAGAAGTTCTTCCTGGTCTTGCTGTTACTTCAGATGTCATTGTTGGCTTTCCTGGTGAGACAGAAGAGGAGTTTCAAGAAACGTTTGATTTCATTGCTAAGCATAAATTTAGTGAACTACATGTATTTCCATATTCAAAGCGCACAGGAACACCTGCTGCTCGTATGGAGGATCAAGTAGATGAAGAAATTAAAAATGTTCGAGTTCATCGCTTAATTGAATTATCGAATCAGCTTGCCAAAGAGTACTCTTCTATGTTTGAAGGTGAAGTTCTAGAAATGATTCCTGAAGAACAAGACAAAGAAAATCCAGATAGCGGAATGTATATTGGCTATACCGATAATTACTTGAAAGTGAAAGTACCTGCAACGGAAGATATGGTTGGAAAACTGCTGAAAGTGAAAATTATGAAAGCTGGTTATCCTTATAATCAGGGGGAATTCGTGCGTGTTATGGAAGACCTGCCAGTTAAACAAATTGTAAATGGATAAAATAAAATCAGAAGTCAAAAGCTCTCTTTTCAAGGGAGCTTTGATTTTTTTATAATCACTTTGTACAGTTGTATAACCATACTATTTAACGAAGTTAGATATGTACATGCTAAAAATGGGGTATATTAATAACTAGTTGTTAATAAAAGAATTTGCTGTATCTGATTTGAATCTATGCTACGATTAGATGAGGTACGGACAACTTACATATAGAGAGGATGTTAACACGTGAGTCAATCCATTGCTAACCTAATTGATCACACGGCACTAAAAGCTAATACAACCCAAGAGCAAATTTTAGTATTATGTTCTGAGGCCAAAGAGTATAAGTTTGCTTCAGTCTGTGTAAATCCAACTTGGGTGAAACTTGCTGCAGAGCAATTAAAAGATACGGAAGAAGTAAAAGTTTGTACGGTTATTGGATTTCCACTAGGGGCTTCTACTCCGGAAGTGAAAGCGTTTGAAACTACGAATGCAATTGCAAATGGAGCAACAGAAGTGGACATGGTTATTAATATTGCTGCTTTAAAGGATAAGAATGATGAGTTAGTGGAGAGAGACATTCGCGCTGTAGTTGAAGCAGCAAGTGGTAAGGCATTAACTAAAGTTATTATCGAAACAAGCCTTCTCACAGATGAAGAAAAGGTACGAGCATGTGAAATAGCTGTCAAAGCGGGTACGGACTTTGTGAAAACCTCTACTGGTTTTTCAACAGGTGGTGCTACAGTAGAAGACATTATGCTAATGAGAAAAACAGTAGGTCCGAATATTGGCGTTAAAGCTTCCGGTGGAGTTCGTGATCTTGAAGGAGCAAGAGCAGTAGTTGAGGCAGGAGCTACTCGTATTGGAGCAAGTGCTGGAGTCTCTATTATTAAAGGAGAGACTGCAAACACTGATTATTAGAAACAAGACACCAAAGGTCAGCTATTTAACTTTGGTGTCTTGTTTATTAGTTATATTCGATCTTTGCGTGCTTTGTCTATTTGAGGAATAGTAATCGTAAAGGTTGTGCCTATTCCCAATTTACTACTCACAGAAATTTTTCCTCTCATGGCTTTTATAATGCTAGTCGTAACCATTGTTCCAAGGCCCGTACCAGTTGACTTCGTCGAGTAGTAGGGGGTACCTAATCTTCTAATTTGCTCCTCGGTCATTCCAATCCCTGTATCGATAATGGATATAGTAGCCATCTCATTAGAGTTACTTATTTGAAGTGTTAAATTACCGCCATCTGGCATTGCTTCAATGCCATTTTTTGCGATGTTAATTAAGCATTGATGTAGCTTTTGGCGTTCACCTGCTATGTAAATATCGTTTACTTGTTCAAACTCTATATGAACGTCTCTCATCGTAGCGTAAGGACTAATGACCTTTAAAATATAATGAACTTCTGTGTTTAATTCTAATGGTTCAATGTTCTTTAAGGATGGTTTGGCAAACGTTAAATAGTCAGAAATAATGATTTCAGCGCGCTCTAGTTCGTCTAGAGAAAGTTTAATATAGAAATCCTTTTTTTCATCTTGAAGGGTCTTATCTTGAAGTAATTGAAGAAATCCTTTTGTTACGGTTAGAGGGTTTCGAACCTCATGTGAAATACTTGCAGCAATCTCACTAACGACTTTTAGTTTTTCGAGTTCTTTTAATTCACTTAAGACAATACTCTCTTTTTTCGCTTTCTCAATAAAATAGATAAAGAAGAACATAACAACTAGCTGTAAAGTATAAAAGGAAGTTAAAGAAAACCAGCCGAATGTTGATAAGCGCACCTTAAACAAGTGGATGACTACTAAAATGATAATGATTCCTATTGTATTTGTAACAATAGCTAAAATAATTTTTCGTCTTAACTGCTTTAATTTATTAAAATGAGGCGATACCATACATAACAGGATGTAGATAAACGAATAGATGATGACAGATGAAAAAAAACCTACATCAAAGCTGATCATAAATCGATAGGTAAGCAGGACGACTAATAAAAAGAAACCGACTCTTTTCCCACCGTAAAAAGCACCAATGATAAATGGGATTAAGCGATAATCAAAAAAGAAGCCAGGGTAAGTTGAGAAAGGAAAAGACATACATAGTAATATGGAGATTGCAGATATAACACCTAAAAATATTTCATTAGATACTTTATTTATTTTACCCTCTATATATTTATGATGGATAAAGAAAAGAAGAAATATAAAAGAGAGGTTCAGTAATAAGACCTGTAGATCAAAAAATAGCTCGTTCATAATTCCCCTCATTTTGTCGATTTATTGTATCAGTACTAGTTCTCTATGCCTAGACTGAATTCCTTTTTATTTATAAAATGTTTGTTGCTAAAAAAATGACAAAAGACGTAGGACGTCTTTTGTCATTTTTATTGAATCATAAATTTGTAGACGGCCTTCTCTGTTTCCACCTTTAATCCGTCTTTTTCGTTAGTTGTAACAATATCGCCAAGGAGAGGAATTTCATAAGCTTCTTGAGGGATATCTTTCATTCCGTTTTGACTTTGAATGTTTCCATGTCCGTGGAGGATTAACTCTTGTTTAGGAATATAATCATCTACATTATTTTCATTTGAAATGAGTGAAATATGATCAAGTGCAAGTGTAACTTGATCAATATCAAAAATTTGTTGTAGTCCCGTAGATAACTCTTCTTTACGAATGAGTAATGTATTTCCCTTGTGTGATTCTAACCAATTTGACAATTCTTCAATATCTTGAGCCATATTCTACCTCCTCTATCTATACTGTACTTTTCCCTAATTGGATCTTGTTCATTCTTGTCCCCTTAAAAAACCCCATAATTAGAACTGATTTTTAAGAAATACAGTCACTGTTGATGTAACGTATGTAAAATGCAAAAACTACAGACACTAGAACAATTCGTTATTATGAAGAAGAAGGGTTGATACAATCAGATAGAAATTCGGCAGGACAACGGTATTGTCAGGAAAAAGTTTAACTAAAATAAACTGGTTAATGTGATGTGATAGTCAAATGAATAATTTGTTATAAATAGTAACAAGAAAAAGCCACTTAATATGCTAACTAAGTGGCTTTCCTATTTAAGCCAAAAGCAAGTGACGAACAATTGAAGAAAGTTATTAAACGTACGATTATAATTGTTGGTACGACAGCAATGATTGTTGCGTTAAACGTACAAAGTGTATACACTTTATGGTTTTTAGCATCAGATCTGGTTTACTGTATTTTGTTTCCTCAGTTAACCATGGCACTATTTTATAAAAATGCAAACTTATATGGTTCGTTGTCTGGATTAATTATTGCCGTATTTTTACGCATCGGTGGAGGAGAACCCGCATTTGGTTTACCTCACTTTTTACCGTATGAACGGGATCAAATACAAAAAGCGAGTTAACAGAAAGACACTTCCTTAACAGGGAGTGTCTTTCTTTGTATCGTATAAAGAAGGGTAGTTAATATTGGAATGATCTAAATTAAATATAACCTTATCATGTTGATCATAATAAGCTTTGTCCCAACTCAAGCAGTGTGGACTTGGTGTTTTATTTGGAGGTGCATGATTATCGATGGAATGTTATTCTTCGTTGTCATTGTGCTTGTTGCCGTACTGGGTGTTTTAGCTTTTTTCTTTCGAAATAAGCCTGAGCCGGCACCGGCATATATTGGTCGGACGGATTTGAACAATGTGAATCAAGAGCAATTTAAGGAGGAGTTTGGAATGGAAAGAAGTACAAAGGAAATCGTTGAACGTGCGGCAGAGCGTAAAGCAGAGGAAGAAATTGGTGAAGAAATCAACCCACTTAGAGGGCATTTAGAGACGATGCAGTCTACGCTAAATCAGCTTCAATCTACTCAACAACAAGCCAATTCAACTTTGTCTTCACAAGGCCAAGATCAACAACAAACTGAACAACTATTGCAGCAAATGCAGCAAATAAGCGCTCAAGCACAACAACAACAGCAAAAAACATTCCAACAGTTGCAGCAGTCGATTCAACAAGCGACTCAGATGCTAGGGAATGTCGGTCAATCTATCCAGTCCATTAATGTATTAAACCAGATGACACAACAAATCAATCAATCGCAACAACAATTACAACAACAAACGCAACAGCAACAAAAGCAACAACAAGAGCTTCAAAAATTACAACAAATGCAAAACCCACAAGGCCAACAAAGTCAATTTGGTCAAGACATGTATAATCAATATCAAAATTAATCAAGAAAAAGGAAACGATTTGACTTTTGTCCATCGTTTCCTTTTTCTTTAAACCTCTTTTACATGTAACCATTCGACAAACTTAGCGAAATATGTAACGAGTGGCAGCATGATAATGGAGCAAAGAACATTAAAAATTAAACTAGCATGAGCAAGTTGCATCATCGGTGATGAAGTAAGACTACTAGCAAAGGAACTTAACCAACCTATTAAGGGGATAAAGATAAGAACTCCAAATACATTAAGCCAAATATTAGCATAAGCAACGAGTTTCGCACTACGTCCGGAACCGATACTTGCAAGGTAAGCAGTGACACACGTTCCTATATTTGCTCCTAACATAATGGCAATACCGGCTTGAAGAGTTAAGACATTATCCGACATGAACCCCATAGCAATGGCAGTTGTTGCGGTACTTGATTGAATGATAGCTGTTAATACGGTGCCAATGCCAATCCCAAGTAATTCATGTTCATTCGTTAAATCAAAAAAAGAGTGAATAGAAGGGATCGATGCAAGAGGATAAGCTAGCGTCTCTAATCCGTCCATTGCAATAAAAATACAAGCTAGTCCAAAGGAAAGACATCCAATTGAATAAGCACGTGTACTAGGGAGTAACAAAGAAAGTAAGCCGATTAGCAAGAGAGGAACGATAAACATAGACAAATCTAGAGCAAGCAATTCAGTTGTCATGGTGGTTCCAATATTAGCACCTAAGATAATTCCGATAGAGTGACGAAAGGTTAACAATCCCGTTGCGACAAGTCCTACCGTCATAATGATAATAGCGGAGCTACTTTGAAGAATAGCTGTAGCAATTGCACCAACGATCATGCCTTTCCATGCGGAGTTTGTTAATCGGTATAAAATTTTTTGGAAGCTCGCTTGTCCGAGCTGAAAAAGTCCAGCTTTCATAACAACCATACCGAATAAGAATAAAGCTATAAAAACAGCCAATAAGGAAAATAGTTCTTTGATCACTGTGATCACCTCTCTATTCAATCTATGGACAAACTTGAACAAGCATGACTGAAAATCAAATAAAATAGTAATTGAATGTTCAAAATGTTTGTTGTATAGTGGAAGAGAATTAACAAATGAATTGCCACTCATTTTCATCCACCTAACATACTGACTGGTTAGTTAGTGAACTGAGTGTATAGTTTGAAAGGAGGAAATGTATGGATTTTTCTTATAATGATAAAGTTAAGCGCTTACAAAATGAACTAAAATTGTTTATGAGTGAAGTGATCTTTCCGAACGAGAAGAAGTTTCAGCAACAATTAGATCCAATAGATCGTTTCTCGAAAATACCTCCAGTAATGGAAGAGATGAAACGACAAGCGAAACAAGCTGGCCTATGGAATCTTTTTTTGCCTGATGCTAAAGAGGGTGCAGGTTTAACAAATGTAGAATACGCCCCTCTTTGCGAGATGATGGGAAGGTCGGCCATCGCTCCTGAAGTATTTAACTGCAATGCTCCTGATACAGGGAACATGGAAGTTCTTGTACGTTATGGTACAGAAGAACAGAAAGAAAAATGGCTAAAACCATTACTAAATGGAGAGATACGTTCTGCCTTTTCGATGACAGAACCAGAAGTCGCTTCTTCAGATGCTACCAATGTTCAAATTTCGATTAAGCGTATTGGAGATGAATATGTTATCAATGGAACAAAGTGGTGGTCATCAGGGGCTGGAGATCCAAGATGTAGGATTCTTATTGTAATGGGGAAAACAGATCCATTTGCCGAAAAACATAAACAACAATCGATGTTATTAGTTCCAATTGATAGTACTGGAGTCGAGGTTAAACGAATGCTTCCCGTATTTGGCTATGATGATGCACCTCATGGACACGCAGAAATTAAATTTAACCAAGTACGTGTTCCGGCGACTAATTTGTTGCTCGGTGAAGGAAGAGGATTTGAGATTGCACAAGGAAGACTTGGACCTGGACGAATCCATCATTGCATGCGAACCATTGGGGCTGCGGAACGGGCTTTAGAGCTCATGTGTGAACGGGTAGTGGGACGTGTTGCCTTCGGAAAACCACTTGCTAATCAAGGTGTCGTAAGGGAATGGATCGCCGAATCGCGAATTGAAATTGAGCAGGCAAGGTTACTTACTTTGAAAGCGGCTGCAATGATGGATACCGTTGGAAATAAGGTTGCCAAAAAAGAAATAGCGATGATTAAGGTGATCGCTCCAAGAATGGCTCTTCGTGTAATCGATCGTACTATTCAAGCGTTTGGAGCTGAGGGTGTGAGTGATGATCTCCCTCTAGCAGCTATGTTTGCTGGGATCAGAACCTTAAGAATTGCAGATGGTCCTGATGAAGTTCATCTCGAATCAGTTGCCAAACAGGAATTGAAACCATACTTAAACAACGGTTAATTAGGAGGGGAAAAATGGAAAAACGTTGGTTAGCACTGTACGATGAGCGGATTAATGAAGAGGCAAATATTCAGAATGAATCATTAAATGATTTATTAAATACTACTGTTAGAAAGTATGGTGATCATACTGCTATCACTTTTTATGGTCGGACTTGGAATTACAAAGAATTAAAGCAAATGAGTGAAATGATGGCAGGAGCTCTTCATGAAGATGGGTTCAAAAAAGGAGATCGGTTAGCTATTATGCTACCTAACTGTCCGCATTATCTATTTACTCTTTTCGGCACTTTTCGAACAGGTGGTGTAGTAGTTCAAGTGAATCCAATGTATGTTACACGTGAACTTGAATACTTACTTCTTGATTCAGAAGCAACTCACATCGTAGTTTTATCCAATTTATACCCAATATTTAAAGCAATTAGAAAAAATGTTCCAACTAAAAAAGCGATAGTCGTGTCATTAAAACCGGAAAGTGAAGTCGAGCTTGAAGAGGAAGATGTTCATTTTGAGTCTTTCTTAAAAATGATGGAACATCCAGCACCGGAAGTAGCCATTCAACCGAAAGAAGATATTGCAGTGTTGCAATATACTGGAGGCACAACAGGTGTATCAAAAGGTGTCATGTTGACTCATGCTAATTTTATTTCGAACATTGAACAAATCTATGATTTTATGTTCCGCACCTTAGAGAATAAACCAAAAAATTCGAGTGTAGTCAATGTTCTTCCGTTATTTCATATCTTCAGCTTAACTTGTTGTAATCTATTAACGATTAGTTATGGAGGGAACCAAATTCTCATACCTCGCTTTGAAATGAAAGAAGTCCTTGAAATTATAAAAAAAGAAAAACCTTTTCAATTTGCCGGGGTTCCAACGATGTATGTTGGATTTAATCAAGTTAACCAATATGAAGCATTTGGCCTTGATCAAATAAGTAGCTTTATAAGTGGTGGGTCTTCTTTGCCTGTTGAAGCTCTTGAAGCATTTGAGAGAGGTACAGGAAAGCAAGTGTGTGAGGGTTTTGGTTTATCAGAGGCTTGTCCGGTTACGCACTTTAACCCATCTTTTAGAGAGAGAAAAGCAGGGAGCATTGGAATTCCGTTGCCGAGTACAAATGCAAAAGTGGTCATAGAAACGGATACAGGGATACAAGAGGTTTCAGTAGGAGAAGTTGGTGAACTAATCATTCAAGGTCCACAAGTAATGAAAGGATATTGGAAAAAGCCAGAAGAGACGGCCAAAACCTTACGCGATGGTTGGTTGTTTACAGGAGATCTAGCAAGAATGGACGAAGATGGTTATTTCTATATTGTCGACCGAAAGAAAGATATGATTATTGCAAGTGGATATAACATCTACCCTCGAGAAATAGAGGAAATTATTTATCAGTACGAAGGAGTACAAGAAGTAATCGTACTTGGCGTACCTGATGAATATCGGGGAGAAACAGTTAAAGCATATATAACGCCAAAGCAAGATGCCATTTTAACAAGAGATGAAATCCTTTCATTTTGTCAAGAACACTTAGCTGCTTACAAGGTACCAAAGGATGTTGAGTTTCGAGCGGAACTACCTAAATCAGCGGTTGGAAAGTTGTTAAAGCGCAAGTTGCGGGATGAGGAACTTGAACGTTTTGAGCGCTCTAAAACGTCGTTATAAGGAGGGGTATTATGAATGCGTTATCATTATTTGACCTAAGTGGGAAAACCGCTATTGTAACAGGTGGAGGACGTGGTTTAGGGCGTCAGATGGCGCATGCCTTTGCTGATGCAAAGGCTAACCTAGTTCTTTGTTCTAGAAAGCTAGAATCCTGTGAGAAAGTTTGTGAAGAATTACGGGCAAAAGGAGTAAAAGCCATTGCAATTGCTTGTGATGTGACAAAAGAGAGTGATGTTACAGCTGTTATTAAAGAAACATTAAATACGTTTGGGACGATTGATATTGTTGTTAATAATAGTGGGGCCACATGGGGAACCCCTGCTGTGGATATGCCACTTGAAGCTTGGAACAAGGTTATGAATGTGAATGTTACAGGTACTTTTCTGATGTCGAAGGCTGCTGGACATGTGATGATCAAGCAAGGTGGGGGGAAAATTATTAATATTGCTTCCGTAGCTGGACTCGGCGGTGTTGATTCACGCTTTATGGATACGATAGGCTACAACACAAGTAAAGGAGCGGTCATTACTTTTACAAAAGATTTAGCATCAAAATGGGGGCAACACGGTATTAATGTTAATGCGATAGCACCAGGTTTTTTTCCTACCAAAATGTCAAAAGGATTAATTGATAAGGGAGAAGCATTTATTATAGAAAGAACTCCATTAGGACGCTTAGGAGGAGAGCAAGATCTTCAAGGGGCAGCTTTATTTCTTGCGTCAAGAGCTTCTGATTATGTAACCGGTGATGTGCTTATTGTTGATGGTGGAATGCATGCTATGTAGGGGAGTGGGATGAAATGGGAAAACGTGATGCAGTTATTGTAAGTGCAGTTAGGACAGCGATTGCAAGACAAGGAGGGGCTTTAGCAACATTAGAGGCTCATGAATTTGGTGCAATTGTGTTTAGAGAAGCGCTTAAAAGAGTCGACCTTGATGCCAATCTGATCGATGATGTGATTATGGGAAATGTGTCTAGCGGTGGGGGGAATATCGCACGTGTCACTGCTTTAGAAGCTGGATTTCCACTTAGGACACCAGCTTTAACGATTGATCGTCAATGTGGTTCAGGAATTAATGCGGTTTTACTTGCAGCGCAAGCTATTCAGGCAGGAGTTGGTGATATCTATCTTGCTGGAGGAATTGAAAGCTTAAGTAGAGCACCTTATTTAATGGACCGACCAACCAAAGCTTACTCAGCAGCACCTCCAAACTTCAGAGTTGCAAAATTATCACCAGCAACTATTGGCGATCCTCCTATGGGTATCACAGCAGAAGCTCTTGCGAAAAAATATGCCATCACTCGTGAGGAACAAGATGAATTTGCGTTTCAAAGTCAAATGAAAATGGCAAATGCAATGGAAAAAGGGTATTTCGATGAACAAATTGTTCCGGTTGCACTCCCAACCCGTAAAGGTAATCCGATCATCTTTAAGCTAGATGAACACCCAAGACCGCAAACCTCTATGGAAGGATTGGGGAAACTTTCACCGGCTTTTATTGAAAATGGAACCGTGACAGCAGGAAATAGCTCTGGATTAAATGATGGTGCTTCTGCCCTTGTTGTAATGTCACGTGAAAAAGCTTCTGAACTTGGCTTGAAACCATTAGCTGTAGTAAGCCAGTCTGCTATTAGTGGAGTTGATCCGAATATTATGGGGATTGGTCCTGTTCCAGCAGTAATGGCTTTGTTAAATAAATCAGGATTGTCTTTAGACCAAATTGACCTTATTGAATGTAATGAAGCATTCGCTGCTCAAACAATAGCTGTAAATCGTGAACTTCATTTTAATTCAAAAAAATTAAACGTAAATGGAGGAGCGATTGCGCATGGGCACCCACTGGGGGCTACAGGAGCAATACTGATGACAAAAGCTGTCTATGAATTATCAAGAAGGCAAGAGCGTTACGCTTTGATAACTGCTTGTATTGGTGGAGGGCAGGGAATTGCAGTTTTAATTGAGAGAGAATGATGGGAGGGTAGGATATGTCAAAAGTGGCTCTAGTAACGGGTGGTATTGGCGGTATTGGCGGTATTGGCTTAGCAACAGTACGAAGGCTTGCAGCGGATAAAATGAAGTTGGTGGTCGCTGATGTGAGTGATAAAGCAGAGCGTGTAACAGAAGAATTATCTAGTGAAGGAATTGATGTCGCTCTTATTCACTGCGATGTAGGAATTGAAGATGACGTGAAAAGAACGATGGATGAAGTAAATCATAAATATGGTCGGTTAGATATTCTCATTAATAATGCTGGAATAGGGAATACTGAAGTAAAACTAACAGATTTATCCATTGCTGAATGGCAACGTGTGATTGATATCAACTTAACGGGCGTGTTTCTTGGTATGAAATATGGAATCCCTTTATTAGAGTCGAGTGGCGGTGGAGCGATTGTCAATGTTTCTAGTTTGTTAGGTTTTAAAGGAAAGAAGCTCATGTCAGCATACAATGCTTCCAAAGCAGGTGTTATTACCCTAACAAAAAATGCAGCTCTGGAATTTGGAAGACAAAATATACGAGTCAATGCTGTTGCTCCTGGTGTTATTGATACGCCCATTGTGGATGGGTGGAGGGAGCAGGAGCAAAAGTGGAAGATTTTAAGTACAGCCAATGCACTAAGAAGAATAGGGACACCATTAGAAGTTGCCAATGCCATTCGTTTTTTGGTATCGGAAGAATCTTCTTATATAACGGGTACAACGTTAATGGTAGATGGAGGGGGTTTAACCTTTTAACATACCAATTCCTCGTAATAGGAACTCACAATGAACCCAGTTAGTTACCTATTTCATTAAAGTGGTGATGACATTTATGGTATACTAGAGCGGATGATTTTTGAAAGAGATTGTGAGGCGACAACATGAAGGAAAAAATAATTGAAGTGAGTATTGATTTATTTGGTCATAATGGTTTTACAGAGACATCCATTCAGGATATTGTAGAGGAACTGGGCGTAACGAAAGGGACATTTTATTATTATTTTAAAAGTAAAGAAGAATTGTTAATGGAAATTCATTTACGCTATATTGATGAGTTACTTCAAAATCAAGATGAAGTCTTTATTAAAAATACGAAATCTGAGCAAAAGCTATATGATATTGTATATATGATTATGAAACATATAGAAGGACATGGGCAAAGCGCTAGGGTGTTCTTTAGAGAAATGCAGCATCTAAATGAAGAACATTTGAAGGATATTTTTAAGAAGCGTGATTTATTTAGGCAAAACCTGAATAAGGTCATTCAAGAAGGGATTGACACAGGAGAGTTTCGTCAAGATCTAAATGTGGAGATTGTGGCACTGGCGATTCTTGGAGCGGTAAACTGGAGTTATCATTGGTTTGATCCAAAAGGAAAGTTAGATGAAAAAGCAGTATCAACCATCTATATTGATTTTATGCTCAATGGGCTAAAGGCAACATAAAGATCCTTCCATGTAGGATCTTCAACTCTAAACATACCAACTGGTTAGTATAAAAGGGGGATTAAGATGGGGAAAAGGACGATTAAGCATCTCGCAGTAATAGGAGCTGGATCAATGGGGCATCAAATAGCGATGCTTTCAGCTCTTGGAGGTTATGAAACGACTTTACAAGACATCGAGCAAGGCTCTCTTGAAAAAGCAAAGGAGAGTTTACAT
Source organism: Halalkalibacter alkalisediminis (assembly GCF_028610705.1). Classification (GTDB taxonomy): domain Bacteria; phylum Bacillota; class Bacilli; order Bacillales; family Bacillaceae_D; genus Halalkalibacter; species Halalkalibacter alkalisediminis. The sequence goes on along the minus strand of NZ_JAQQWT010000003.1, from coordinate 381,386 downwards.
TTTCAATTAGGAAAGTGGGTAAAGAAAGGAAAAATCAGCGAAGAAAAATTACAGGCCGCCTTTTCTAGGCTCTGCTTTACTACGGATTTAACTGAGGCCGTATCTCATACTGATTTTGTAATAGAAGCTATTGTTGAAAAGTTAGATGTGAAGCGAGATCTATTTGAAAAATTAGATCAACTTGCGCCTCCACATGCCATTCTAGCTACAAATTCTTCAACCATCGTCAATTCAAAAATTGCGGATGCGACAAATAGACCAGATAAAGTGTGTAATATGCACTTCTTTTTTCCTCCACTGGTAATGGATTGTGTGGAAGTGGTAAAAAGCGAACATACATCCGGTGAAACGGCTGAGATCACGATGGAAGTAAGCAAGCAAATGAATCGGACCGCTGTTCTTTTACACAAGGAGATCTCTGGCTTTATTGCAAATCGAATTCTTGGGGCACTAACAAAAGAAGCTGTACAGTTGTATGAAGAAGGATATGCAAGCTTTGAAGATATTGATTTAATTTGTAAAAAGGCGTTGAATCATCCAATTGGACCATTTGCTCTCATGGATTTATCAGGAATTGATGTTGCCTATTTTGTCAATCAGCAACGGTATGCTGAAACAGGCGATCCTCAAGATAAACCTCCGACATGCATCGAGGAAAAAGTGAAAGCTGGTTTACTTGGACGAAAGACTGGTAAAGGTTGGTATGATTATAGCAAACTTGAGGTGAAATCATGAGTTTAGTAGAGGTAAAAAAAGAAAACGGAATTGCAACGATCACCATTAATAACCCCCCTTTAAATGTAATGAATCAGAAGGTTGTATTTGCTTTGCGAGAGACATTTCAAGTTCTTGAAGAAGATCAAGAAACACTGGTTATTATTTTAACAGGTTCTGGTGAGACGGCATTTATGGCTGGTGCTGATATAAAAGAGTTTCCACAATTGATGGATCATCCTAATATGAAGGCTCAGGTCATGGAGACCCATTCGGTCCTAAACCAGATTGACTTCTTCCCTAAACCAACTATTGCAGTTCTAAATGGATTAACGTTTGGGGGGGGATGTGAACTGGCACTAACATGTGATATGCGAATTGCTGAGTCTCATACACTGATTGGTTTACCTGAAATTAAGTTGGGCTTATTCCCTGGTGGAGGAGGAACTCAGCGTCTGCCAAGGTTAATCGGAGAAGCCAAAGCAAAGGAACTCATGTTTACAGGTGAACCGATTCCAGCAGAAAAAGCAGAAAAAATAGGACTTATCAATTATGTTGTTCCTACTGGTGGAGGGCTTGAAAAAGCAATGGAACTCGCAGGAAAGATTCGTCATCATTCATTGCCTGCTTTATCTTTCATTAAACGTGCTGTAGATGAAGGGACAGACATGAGCTTTCCTGCTGCGATAGAGCATGAGGCTACATTATTCACAGAGGTCTTCCAAACCGAGGATATACGAGAAGGCGTGCAAGCGTTTATTGAAAAACGTAAACCGGTTTTCCGTCACAGGTAGAGGAGGCAAAAATGAGAGATACAATTGTCGTACGTCAGGGGGAAGAACTCCCACTTGATAACTTAAAAAACTATATTCGAAGATCAATGACTGATGTCCCTGATGGAGACCTTGTTGTTAGCCAGTTTCCATCAGGCCACTCCAATTTAACCTACTTGCTTACTATCGGAAATTGGGAGGCTGTTCTGCGGCGCCCTCCCCTTGGCCCGGTCGCGGCCCGAGCACATGACATGGAACGAGAATCAACTATTATGGCAAGCCTACATGAATCCTATTCACTTGTACCAAAAACGTATATTTTTTGTTCTGATGAATCAATAATTGGAAGCCCTTTCTTTTTAATGGAAAGAAAAAAAGGAATCGTTTTGGACACTGAGTTTCCGCCCACACTAAACTCCACAGCCGAAATTGGACGGATAATCTCTGAACAAATGGTGGACCATCTTGTTGAATTACACCAAATTGATTACAAGAAAACGGACCTGGTTCACTTATCTAAACCAGATGGTTTTTTAGAGCGACAAGTAAGGGGGTGGATCGGCCGTTATGAACGATCCAAAACAAGTGAGCACGAGGGACTTGCTGACTTAACCTCTTGGCTTACCGATCATTTACCATCTTCACAATCAGCCACTGTCATTCATTATGATTACAAATTAAACAATGCAATGTTTTCAAAAGATGGTAAACGGATGATTGGTCTTTTTGACTGGGAGATGACAACGGTAGGGGATCCTCTTGCTGATGTCGGGGTAGCGTTAAGTTATTGGATTGAGGAGGATGACCCGATTGAACTTGTAAGAGGATTTGGGAAACCACCTGTTACGGTGCTACCTGGATTTTATACAAGAAGAGATTGGGCAGAGCGTTACGCTAGAAAGAGTGGACGTGATGTTTCAGACTTACATTATTACGTCACCTTTGGCTATTTTAAACTAGCGGTAATCGCTCAGCAAATTTATTATCGCTTTTATAAAGGTCAAACAACGGATCCGAGGTTTTCTCAGTTGGATCAAACTGTTGCTGCTCTTATCAAACATGGTCGCCAAACAGCTACAACCAAATTAAGTTAGGTAGACTCCTAGAGAAGGAGGGCAATATGTCAAAGATTCATGTCGTATTAAAAAAAGAAGATATCATTTCTGAAAAACTAAAAGGTCAAGTTGCAATAGTCTTAGATGTCCTTCTTGCAACGACAACGATTGCTGCTTGTTTAGAAAGTGGTGCAACGGAAGTGATACCTGTTCTAGATGAGAATGCTGCCTTAAAATTTTTAAGGAAGTTTCATCCCGATGAGTTCATTCTCATCGGAGAGAAGAATGGGAGGGTGCTAGACGGATTCATCGCTCCCAATCCAATCATTCTCTCCAAATATGTAAAAGGAAAATCAGTCATTTTAGCAACCACAAATGGAACTGTTGCGCTAAGGCGCTCAGAGATGGCAACGAAATTATACGCGGGATCGTTGAGAAATGGAGAAGCGATTGTCCAAGATGCTGTTAAATCGTTAAAGCCTACTCAAGACATCATCGTTATCTGTTCGGGGTCACAAGGACAATTTTGTTTAGAAGATTTTTACGGGGCTGGTTATCTAGTTACATGTTTTAATAAATTACTTCCCTCAGCTACGCTTACAGATGGAGCATTAGCTTCTCGTTTATTTTATCAACAAAACCATGCAGATCGTTATCAATTACTGGCTAGTTCAGCAGTTGGAAAGTTTTTACTAGAACATAATTGCGAAGAAGATTTGCAATATGTGATTCATGAAAACTGTGACCAGAACGTACCGATTTATGATAATTGCCACATTGTGTGGAAGGAGGAGAAGGAAGATGGAACAGTTGAAGAAGGAAATGAAGGGTGGACGCTTCCTCGTTGAAGGAATTACGGCAGAGGATCTGTTTACACCTGAGGATATAAGTGACGAGCAAGTGATGATTGGTCAAACGGCCAAACAATTTATTGAGAAAGAAGTTCTTCCAATGCGTGGGGAAATTGAATCTCAGAATTTCGAGGTAACCGTAAACCTCTTAAAAAAAGCAGGAGAGCTAGGTTTACTTGCGCATAGTATTCCTGAGAAATATGGTGGATTAGGTTTGGATAAGATCAGTAAAGGGATTGTTGGTGAGATGGTAGGGCAATCAAGTAGTTACGGGGTAGCTCAGTCTAATCATACATGTATCGCTACACTACCGATTACTTACTTCGGGTCGGATGCTCAAAAAGAAAAATATCTTCCTAAATTAGCATCGGGTGAATTTTTAGGAGCTTATTGTTTAACAGAGCCAGCATCGGGATCTGATGCATTAGCTGCTAAAACCACAGCGGTTTTAAATGAAGAAGGTACACATTACTTACTTAATGGAACTAAATTATACATCACCAATGCTGTATTTTCAGATACGTTCATTGTTTACGCAAAGGTTGACGGAGATCAATTTACAGCCTTTATTGTCGAGAAGGATTTCCCAGGATTATCACTTGGTCCAGAAGAAAACAAAATGGGAATTAAAGGTTCATCGACATGCAGCGTTATTTTAGAAGATTGTCAGGTACCTGTTGAAAATGTACTTGGCATTATCGGAAAGGGTCATGTGATAGCTTTAAATGTATTAAATTTAGGGAGATTTAATCTCGGATTTGCTTGTATGGGAGGAGCAAAAGGAGCCCTGGAATTAGCGATTCAACATACAAATGAGCGTAAGCAATTCAAGAGACGGATTAGCGAATTTGGTGCGACAAAAGAAAAGGTAGCCCAAATGGCTGCTCGAATCTATGCAGCTGAAGCAGTGCAGTATCGTACAGCCTCCTTACTAGAGGAAGCACTTGGAGATCTTGAAGATTCAAAAGATCTCTCTCTAGTTGGGAAACGAATGATGGAATATGCCTTAGAGTGTGCCATTTGTAAAGTCTATGGCTCTGAGACGCTAGATTTTATTGTAGACGAATCGTTGCAACTCCACGGGGGGGCAGGTTTTATCAAGGAGTACCCGATTGAACAAGCTTATCGGGATTCTAGGATCAATCGAATTTTTGAAGGGACCAATGAGATTAACCGCTTGTTAATCCCAGGAATTTTCTTTCGAAAAGGAGCTAAGGGTGAACTTCCGATTCAAGAGGCGATTGAAGGTGCAATCGCTAGATTACAAGAAAACCAACTGAACTCAAAGGATGGGAGGCTAGGTCAAGAACAAGAGGTTGTGGAAGGCATTCGCACAGCATACTTAGCTCTTGCTGGGTTAACATTTAAACAATTTGGGATGAACCTCGAAAATGAGCAGGAAACTTTGATGAAACTAGCTGATATTGCAATTGAGCTATTTGCATCAGAGTCTGCCGTACTAAGAGCTGTTAAATCAAATCAAGAGAGTGTGAACACTATTCCTGATCTTCTGGCAACAGCTGTTGTAGAAAGTAGTTTGATGAAGGTAAAAGTAATGACTGATCAATTGCTAGCTGGTTTTGACATGACACCAGAAGTGGAAGGTTTAAGAAATTTATTAAACAAACAGTTACATGGTCATTTGTTCTCTAATCGAACGAATCGTAACCGTTTTATCGCTGAATCATTAAATGAGACGGGACAATACATTTGTTCATAAGGAGGAAAGAATTTGAAACGATTTCAAAATCAGGTCGCAGTCATTACAGGTGCTGGTAGTGGAATTGGAAAAGCGACAGCAATCCAATTGGCAGATGAAGGAGCTACGGTCGTTTTAGTTGGGCGGACAAAAGAAAAACTAGAAGCGGTAGCCGAAATAGTATCCGAAAGATCAGATAACCAGCATGCGTACGTTTATGTAGCTGATGTAACGGCTGAAGAAGAAGTTGAACTATTGGCTGCCTATTTGAAGGATAATTTTGAGGTAGTTCATGTGCTAATTAATAACGCTGGTACTTCATCTAGCGGATCCATTCTTCAATTAGAAGAATGGGATTGGGAGTATGTTCAAAAAACGAATGTGACAAGTGTGTTTTTGATGGCTAAACATGTAGGACCGCTTTTAGCTGATGCCAAAGCAGAGAATAAAGCCATTGTAAATATTGCCTCATTATCAGGTCATAAAGCAGGTGCGAAAATCCCGCACTATAGTACTGCCAAAGCAGCTGTAATTCATTTAACGAAAGCGTTAGCTGGGGAACTAGCCTCAAATGGTGTGCGGGTCAACTCTGTTTCACCTGGATTTATTGAAACACCTATGACAAAAGAAAGCTTGGAAAATGCGTCTTTTAATCAAGCGATAGAGCTCCATACATTGTTAAAGAGAATAGGCAGAGCTGAAGAGGTGGCTAAAGCAGTGGCATTTTTAGCATCATCGGACTCTAGTTATGTGACAGGGACTGACTTACTCATTGATGGAGGTTGGTTAACCGTTTAAGAGGGGGGATAAAGGTGGAAACAACAGAAACAAAAGATCTTCTTGTTTCAATACAGGATGGGTTGATGGAGTTAACGCTGAATAGACCACAATCATTAAATGCTTTTAGTCCAGAAATGATTATAGGATTAAAGACGCATCTACAATTAGCAAGTGATGATGATGAAGTTAAAGTTGTTGTGATAAAAGGGGCGGGAAGATCATTTAGTGCAGGTGGAGACGTGAAGACGATGGGTGATGCAAGTCCAGTAGAGGTCTTTGATCACATCGGTCAGTTAAATGGGTTAATTGAACAAATGAGGCAGTTGGAGAAGCCTATTATTGCAGCCGTTCATGGTTTCGCTGCAGGTGCAGGCTTCAATCTTGCCCTTGCTTGTGATTTAATCGTTGCTGCAGAAGGAACTTCCTTTATTTTAAGTTTTGCTCAAGTTGGACTCGTATCCGATGGAGGTGGCCATTTCTTTATTCCACGTGCGCTCACCCCTTATCAAGCAAAAGAGATTTTGTTTAAAGCTGAACCACTTGATGCCAAACAAGCTCAACAATGGGGCTTAGTTAATCATGTATACCCTCTGGCTGAAATGGAAGAAAAAACAAGAGAATTTGCTCTTTCATTCACAAAGCAACCAGTAAAGGCTATTGGTTTAATGAAGAAGCTTACAAATCTAGCAGATACCGCGAGTTTACAAGAGATTCTAGAAGCTGAACGGATTACTCAATCGATGATGGTTACCACTAATGATCATCACGAAGGCGTAAGCGCTTTTAAAGAAAAACGAAAGCCAAACTTTAAAGGAAATTAGGAAGGATGAGAAAAATGAAAGCTGTTCAAATAACGACTTATGGAGGTCCAGATGTGTTAAAGGTAGTGAACCTTGATCGTCCGGCTCCCGAAGCGAAAGAAGTATTAATAAAAATAGAAGCCATCGGTGTGAATTATGCAGATACAGCGAGAAGAGAAGGGCAGTATGTAATACCAACACCGCTTCCATTCGTTCCTGGTGCTGAAGTGGCTGGGATTATTGAAGAAGTCGGTTCAGAAGTCAAAGCAGTAAAACCAGGTGACCGTGTTGTCACGTTACTTGGTTCCAAGCGTGCAACGGGCTATGCAGAATATTCTATTGCTGATGAAAGAGGGTTAATGCCTGTACCAGAAAACGTAAGCTTTGAACTTGCGGTTTCTCTTCCTCTACAAGGGTTAAGCGCTTATCATATTTTAAAAACAATGGGGCGAATTGAGCCAGGAGAGACGGTGCTCGTTCATGCGGCAGCGGGAGGTGTAGGAACCATTGCTGTTCAACTAGCCAAACTCTTTGGTGCGAATAAAGTGATTGCGACGGCTAGTACAAGTGAAAAGTTAGAGCTTGCTAAGAAGCTAGGAGCAGATGTTTTAGTGAACTATAGCGAAGAGAATTGGCATGAAAAAGTGCTCGAAGCGACGAACGGAAAGGGTGTTGACATTGCTTTAGAAATGGCTGGAGGACGTGTTTTTATCGATACCTTAAAATGTTTGGCTACTTTTGGTCGTCTCGTTGTCTACGGAGTCGCTAGTGGGGAGCAAAGTCCTTTTAATCCGTCCTCATTGATGGCCCGCAATCAATCCGTCATTGGATTTTTTCTGCCACAAATTATGCGTAAGCCAGCTTTATTGCAGTCGAGTATGAAGGAGTTATTAACCTTTGTTGGAAAAGGAGAATTAAAATTACAAATTGGTGGAATTTATCGGTTAGAAGAAGCCGCAAGCGTCCACACGCTCCTGCAAGGAAGAAAGACAGTTGGGAAGTTAATCTTAAAACCGTAGCGAATGTTGATTTAAGACTATGATCTAAAGAGCAATGAGTGTTTACTATTTTGTCTAAAATGGTAAGTGTCTCATAGATACGGGAAGCTCGCTCTCTATGAGAGGCTTTAATCTTCATGGACACTCATTGCTGTAACAAATTCTTAAAAGGAGGGTGAATCGTGGAACTATTCTTTCAACAATTATTAAACGGCCTTACTGTTGGAAGCGTTTACAGTTTAGTTGCTCTAGGATTGACGCTAGTATTTGGCATTTTGCATGTACCGAATTTTGCTCACGGAGCTCTATATATGGTCGGTGCTTATGTAGCCTTGACGGTAATGACGGCACTTGGAATCAATTATTGGTTGGCGATAGCAATTGCTGTAGTAGTTGTTGCTTTTCTGTCAATCTTGATGGAACGTTTGGTGTTTAGTCGACTAGATGCAAAAGATCCACTTCCTATTATGATTGCAGCTATTGGTATGCTATTTTTTCTAGAATCATTTGCTCAATATATTTGGGGAAGTCAGTATCAACGTATGGTGACTCCGTATGGTGATTCTATCCAAATACTAGGATTAACAGTTACAATTCAAAGAATTTTGGTTATTGTTGCTGCTGTTTTACTCATGATCTTGCTTCACCTCTTTTTGACTAGGACAATGACGGGAGCAGCTATTATTGCGATGTCTCAAAATCGCAGTGGGGCGTTTCTAGTCGGTATTCACTCTAGTCGAGTCGCGATGATGACATTTGCTATTGCAGGTGGTCTTGCCGCTGCCGCCGCTGCCTTATCCGCCCCTATTAATTTAGTTTTTCCAAGCATGGGTAATTTGGTTATTATGAAAGCCTTTGTCATCATTATTATTGGTGGAATGGGGAGTATACCAGGAGCTATTATAGGCGGATATATTTTAGGAATGGCGGAGAGTTTGGGTGCCACTTACCTTTCAGCTGATTATAAAGACTTAATTGCGTTCTTCCTATTAGTACTTATCTTAACCCTTAAGCCAACCGGTTTATTTGCAAAGGGGGTTAAATAAATGAAGATAGATAAGAAGGTTTGGTTATACGGTATATTATTAGCGGCCGTTATATTGTTTCCGTTGATTATTACGAACCAGTACTACATGCAAGTTTTAATATTGGTTTTTATATGGTCCATAGCGGTTTATGGATTAAACACGATAACAGGGTTAACCGGACAATTATCCTTAGCTCATGCTGGATTCTTTGCGATAGGAGCGTATGGTCTTGGACTTCTAACGGTTAAGGGTGAAATTCCTTTTTGGTTAGCGTTTATAGTGGCTATTATTCTAACAGCTATTATTAGTTTAGGAATTGGTTTGATCGCACTTCGAACAAAATCACATTTCTTTGCTATTTACACGATGTCTGTCGGTTTTATGATTTACCTGATTATCTACAAATCGAACTTAACAGGTGGGGTAAGAGGTCTTATCGGAATCCCCAATCCATCTCCAATTGGCCCATTGCGTTTTGAGTCAATGATTTCTTATTACTATCTAATGCTTTTCTTTTTAATACTTACGATTTTTGTTATGTACCGAATCGTTCATTCTCTCCTTGGTAAAACATTTGTTGCGATTAGGAACAGCGAAGAATTGGCTCAAACACTGGGTATCTCAGTTATGAAAAACAAACTATTAGCATTTGTTTTGTCGGCTGCTTTTGCAGGAATGGCTGGAGCTCTTTATGCGTCTCATGTTCGCTTCATTGGTCCACAAATGGCTGATATTCATGTTGCATTTGAGCTTTTACTTTATTTGTTAGTAGGTGGGATTGGTACATTAGCGGGTCCAATCATTGGAACATTAATCGTGGTTGTCCTTACACAGATGCTGCAATTTTTGGAAGAGTTTCGAATGCTCGTATTTGGCCCGATTGTCGTCTTACTTATTTTATTTTATCCAAGAGGAATTGTTGGTGGTTACCTTATGTGGAAGGCAAAACGTAATCGAAAAATGGATGTTGGAGTTACAAAAAGTAAAGAAGGTGATGCCCGTGCTATTAACGATTGATCAGTTGACGAAATCATTTGGTGGATTAACGGCTGTTCAAAACGTTAGTGCATCAATTGAGCGAGGAAAAATCACTGCTGTCATAGGTCCGAACGGGGCTGGGAAATCGACGTTTTTTAATTTGATTAGTGGTTTCCATTTACCAACAACAGGTAGGATTATCTTTAAAGGGCAAGACATCTCCAAGTTGAAGGCTGAAAATGTTGCCAGGCTTGGAATTGGTCGAACCTTTCAAACGACACATTTATTTGAGCAGGCGACGGTGCTTGAAAATGTTATTGTAGGCCATCGTTTGCGCACAAAGTCTGGCTTAATAGACGCTCTCTTCCGTACAAAAAGAGAGAGACTAGAAGAAAAGATGTGCTTGGATAAAGCTGAAGAAGTTTTAGATTTTGTAGGCGTTAGTTCGCTTGCTTATGCACCCATTTCTTCTATTACACAGGAACAACAGAAGCGAGTTGCGTTTGCATTAGCCTTGGCAACGGACCCAGAGTTGGTTCTGCTCGATGAACCTGCTGCGGGGGTTAATCCAGATGAAACAGAAGGCTTAGCAGATCTAATGAAAAAAATGGTCAACCATGGGAAAACGGTATGCCTTATCGAACATAAAATGCCCATGGTCATGTCTCTTGCCGATCACATTATTGTGTTAAATCACGGTCAGAAAATTGCTGATGGGTCACCAAAAGAAATCCGAGAAAATGAAAGCGTTATTAATGCTTATTTAGGGGGAGGAACAGATAATGCTAGTGCTTCGTAACCTACACGTTCACCAAGGTGCAAACGCTGTATTGAATGATGTGAATATTGAAGTAAATGAAGGCGAGCTTGTCGTTCTTTTGGGGGCAAATGGAGCAGGAAAAAGTACGTTATTTCACACCATAAGTGGGCTGAAAAGGCCAACATCTGGTGAGATTGAGTTTTCTAATAAAGGACTAATCCGATTATCTCCTAGTCAAATTGTGAAAGAAGGAGTCGTTCAATGTGCAGAAGGGAGAATGCTATTTGCCCAAATGTCAGTTCATGAAAATTTAAAAATGGGTGCTTACTCGTATAAAAGAGATAAAGCTGAAATAACAAGGCAATTGGAACGAATTTATGAATTGTTTCCTGACTTGATAGCCAAGCGCCAAGCACTAGCAGGAAGTTTAAGCGGGGGGCAACAGCAAATGGTGGCAATTGGTCGTGCTCTTATGGCTAAGCCTAAATTACTCATGCTTGACGAGCCTTCTCTTGGCCTTGCACCTTTAATAGTCAAACAGATGTTTTCGGTTATTCAAGATATTAATCAATCTGGTGTGACGGTTTTGCTTGCAGAACAAAATGCTTATGCAGCCCTCTCCATCTCGTCAAGGGGATATGTTTTAGAGAACGGAGCTTTAGCAATTGAAGGCACGAGGGAATCTTTGCTTGAAAATGACGAAATCCGCAAAGCGTATATTGGCGCCTAGGGGTTTCCATAGATATGAAATGGGGGAAATGATGATGAAAAAAAAGAATGGTTGGTTCCTATCGTGTTTGGCTGTTGGATTAATGGTATTATCAGCTTGTTCGGGTGGCGGGACGACACAATCAGGAGGTAGTAGTTCTCCTGCTCCAGAAGGGGAAGAGATGGAAATTCTAAAAACAGAAGCAAGGGAAGAAGTTCTAAACATCGGCTACACAGGACCACTAAGTGGACCAGCAGCGTTTTATGGCGAAAATACGGTGGCAGGAGTAAGGATGGCTACAGAAGAGATTAATGATTCTGGTGGCTTTGAAGTGAATGGCACAACGTATAAGATAAACTTAGTCACATTAGATGATATGTACTTACCGAACGAAGCAGGTACAAATGCAAGACGTCTTGTCCAGGAACATAACACATCTGTCGTATTTGTCCCGCATAGTGGTGGAGTATTCGCTACACAAGTCTTTAATGAACAAGATAATTTCTTGATTGCGGCTTACACAAGTGAACCCGATATCTTAACTCAAGGAAACGAATTAACCTTGCGCATTCCTCCTGCGTATGATCAATATCCAGAACCGTTTGTAACGTATCAGCAAGAACGCTTCGGTAAACGCTTAGCGCTACTTCCAACAGCGACGCAATACGGGAAAGATTGGACAGAGGAGTTAGTGCCAGTTTGGAAAGAACATGGTGGCGAAGTGGTTTATGATGGGGAAGTTGATTTCGGAAAAGATACAGACTTTTTTCCCATTGTAACTAATGCCTTAAATCAAAACCCTGATGTGATTTTTGTTGGTGGCCCTTCTGAACCTACAGCTTTATTAATGAAGGCGGCGCGTGACTTAGGTTTTGAAGGTGGTTTTATGGTGATGGATCAAGCAAAGTTTGAAGAAATGGACAGCATCGTTTCGTTAGAGGAAATCGAGGGAGCAATCGGAATGTTGCCAATTCGAGATAGCAATGCAGCTGGAGCAGCTAGTTTTATTGAGAAGTTTGAAGGGGAGTACGGACGTGTGCCGACAGCAGAATCAGCCTTTAATTACCAAGCCTTGTATGTTATTGTTGAGGCTATGAAATTAGCTGGTACAGTAGATGATCCTAATGCGATTATGGCACAAATGGATGCTGGTGTGAAAGCTTTGCCTGAAGATAAACTTGTTTGGCATTTAACAGGGGTTGAAAATAACGGTTTTGATTGGGTGGCTTCCATCGCGGCGATAGAAAATGGAGAAATTATGCATGTTGAGGATTAATTAATAAATCGATCGACCTCTTCTCTTTTTAATAGAAGAGGTTTTATTACGTATTTTTATAATTACACGACCCTAATCCGGTGTTGCATATCCATTCCCAGACAATAGCTTGCTTGTAGAGTTTACTATCTAAACAGATTCATGAGTTGTTAAGCGAGAGTAATTTGATAATACATGTTTTATTATTATCCCTAGAATTTGTAAAAACGAAGGAAAATGTCGTTTTTCGGTTGACCTATTGATTTCGATATATTATAATTCTATAAGACGTGCACTTGAATTATATGTACGTCCTGAGTTGGTTGTTTCGGAGGGAGGGAAATATAATGGCAGAAACTCGTGTTCGCAAAAACGAATCGATTGATGCTGCACTTCGTCGCTTCAAGAGATCACTCTCTAAAGAAGGAACGTTGGCTGAGGTTAAAAAGCGTAAGCACTATGAAAAGCCTAGTGTTAAGCGTAAGAAGAAATCTGAAGCAGCAAGAAAACGTAAGTTCTAATTGAAGTGAGAGGGTGCTTTCATTGAATCTTCTTGAACGTTTGAATCAAGACATGAAGAATGCGATGAAGAACAAGGAAAAGGATAGACTCTCTGTCATCCGTATGGTAAAGTCGTCGTTGCAAAACGAGCAGATTAAGCTCGGACGTGAGTTGACGGACGATGAAAGCCTTACGGTGCTTAATCGCGAACTGAAACAACGCAAGGATTCCCTCCATGAGTTTGAACAAGCTAACCGAGAAGATCTAGCTTCCAAGCTACGTGATGAAATTGCTGTGCTTGTGGTCTATATGCCAGAACAGCTTTCTGAAGAAGAAGTATCGAAGATTGTTGTAGAAGCAATTGCCGATGTTGGTGCTTCAACCAAAGCAGACATGGGTAAGGTCATGGGAGCAGTCATGCCTAAGGTTAAAGGAAAAGCTGATGGTGGTCTTGTGAATCGTCTTGTGCAACAACATTTATCATAATGACACACACGTCTCATCTCTTAAATTAAAGAGTTGAGACGTTTTTTTTTTTGTATAGATGATCGCTATTATATAACGCATTATTTCATGACATGAGCATGTTAGCTGCTTTATTCTAGTTAATAAATACGTGTAAGGTTAGAACACTGTTGTTTGTGTTCACTTCACTAGAGTTCGGTACATTCTCATGATATGATTTATAAGAATTGGTAAAACTAAGATAAAAAGTTTTCATGAAAAAATGAAACTATTTGAAGTTTGGTTCGTAAAGGTAAATATGACAATAAAGAGGGGAGGGTTTGTATGGCAACAAGACGTCGAAGATTAATGTTCTCTTTTGCATTTCTTATTTTAGCTGCTTTGTTAATACCCATTCAGTCTCTTGTACATAGCGAGAGAGCACATACAGAGGAACCGCTTGTTTATTATATTCCAGTTGAACAAACGGTTGAAAGAGGACTAGAAGCCTTTATGGCTCGCTCGTTCGCAACAGCAGTCGAAGAAGGTGCTACACATATTGTATTAGAGATGGATACGCCAGGTGGAGCGGTGGATGCGGCTGGTAATATCGCTACACTGATTCAAGAAACCGAAATTAAAGTGATTACCTTTGTCAAAAGCAAAGCGATTTCGGCAGGTGCGTATATCGCTCTGAATACAGATGAAATTGTGATGACACCAGGAGCGACAATGGGTTCTGCTGCTGTGATTGATGGAGCAGGAAATGCGGCTGAAGATAAAACTCAATCCTATTGGCTATCTGAGATGAGAAGTGCGGCTGAGTTAAATAATCGTGATCCGCAATATGCTCTAGCGATGGCAGATAATAGAATTGATTTACCTGAACTTGGAGCTCCTGAAGGGGATTTGCTTACACTTACGTCACAACAGGCGCTACAAGTAGGTTATGCAGAAGCGGTCGCATCCAATCGCGCGGAGCTTCTCGAGTATTTAGGGCTTGAGAATGCTGTTGAAAGAGAGATGGAAGTCAGCTTTTCCGAACAAATTGCAAGATTTGTCACTCATCCGGTTGTGATTCCCATTTTGTTATCCATTGGAAGTTTAGGGCTCGTTCTTGAGCTTTACTCACCTGGATTTGGCATTCCGGGCTTAATGGGAATATCTGCTTTGCTGCTATTTTTCTTTGGGCATATGTTTGCAGGTTTTGCAGGTTGGGAGTCGATGATTTTATTTATTGTCGGATTCTTACTAATTATGATAGAAATATTTGTCCCAGGTTTTGGTATATTCGGTTTGCTTGGTATAGCAGCCGTTATTGCAGGGATGCTTCTTGCTTCTTTCTCAACAGCTTCCATGTTGATATATATTGCGATAGCACTTGTAATTACTACGGTTGTGGCTATTTTGATTTTTCGTTATTTTGGCCAGCGTGGACCAATGCGAAAAATTATTCATACCGATTCAACAAGCACAGAGAAAGGTTATATCTCGAATGCAACAAGGAAAGAATTAATTGGTCAAATTGGCGAAACGTTAACCCCTCTCCGCCCTTCTGGGTCTGTGGTGTTTGGAAATGAACGCCTTGACGTTGTCTCTGAGGGAGGATATATTGGACAGGGAAAGAATGTCGAGGTTGTGTATACAGCGGGCTCACGTATTGTCGTAAGAGAAGTGAAAGAAAACTAATTAGAGGAGGAATTATTTATGACATTAGATCCTGGTAGTATCGGTCTATTGATTGGTCTTGCAGTTTTATTAATTTTACTTGCCGTATTATTTACGTTTGTTCCAGTGATGCTTTGGATTTCAGCTTTAGCGGCTGGAGTAAGGATTGGAATATTTGAATTAGTGGGGATGAGATTACGTCGTGTAATTCCGGCGCGTGTTGTAAATCCATTAATTAAAGCAGTGAAAGCGGGTCTTGATTTAAGTACATCAAAGTTAGAGGGACATTACCTTGCAGGTGGTAATGTAGACCGTGTTGTTAATGCATTAATTGCAGCACAACGTGCGAACATTGATTTAAGCTTTGAGCGTGCAGCGGCGATTGATTTAGCGGGTCGTGATGTATTAGAGGCTGTTCAAATGAGTGTTAACCCGAAAGTAATTGAAACACCGTTTATCGCTGGTGTAGCAATGGACGGGATTGAAGTGAAGGCAAAAGCACGTATCACAGTTCGTGCAAACATTGATCGTCTAGTCGGGGGTGCGGGAGAAGATACCGTTATTGCTCGTGTAGGGGAAGGGATTGTTTCAACGATTGGTTCAGCTAACAATCATAAGAAAGTACTAGAAAACCCAGATATGATTTCACAAACGGTTCTTTCAAAAGGGTTAGATGCAGGTACAGCTTTTGAGATTCTTTCGATTGATATTGCTGATATTGATATCGGTAAGAACATCGGTGCGGAACTTCAAACTGACCAAGCTGAAGCAGACAAGAAGATTGCTCAAGCGAAAGCGGAAGAGCGTCGTGCGATGGCTGTAGCGAAAGAACAAGAGATGAAAGCGAAAGTCGAAGAAATGCGTGCGAAGGTAGTGGAAGCAGAAGCGGAAGTACCAATGGCGCTTTCTGAAGCCCTACGTCAAGGTCACATGGGTGTAATGGATTATATGAACTATCAAAATGTAATGGCTGACACGGATATGCGTGGTTCCATAAGTAAAGCTACTGATGGAGATTCAAATAGTCCGAAGCGTGATTAATCATGAATCCTTTCCAAGTATTGAAAGGAGGAATTGTCTTTGACATTAGAGCAAATATTTGATTTGATCGCAAATAACTTTATCTTTGTAGCTGTGGTAATCGGTGGGTTAATTAGTATGTTTGGACGCTTGGCAGGTGCTGGTCAACAGCAGCAAGAGCAACGGCAAAATCGCCCGCAACGTGCGGGTCAACCACAACAGCAACAGGAAACAGTTGATTGGCGTGAAATTTTTAAACAAGAAGAAATAGAGCCGGAACCAACGGAGAAACGTGCTTCTACACGAGTAGAAACAACGCAACAGGCCTCTTTTGAAGAAGGTATAGTAAGTCGACAGCAAGAACTCCAAAATCAATATGAAGAGATGCAACGCAAAAGAGAAGTTTCTTCAAGAAAAAACAGGGAAATTCGAAAAGAAACGGTAGATCTTTTGGAGAAAAAAGATAAGCTAGATCTTCACTTAAATCATTTATCTAATAAAGAAGCGATGAAGGCAGTTGTTTGGGCAGAGGTCTTAGGGAGGCCGAGATCACGACAGCCTCATCCCACGTTTATGAAAAAGCGCTAACAATGACGTCAAGAAGCAGTACCTATACGGTACTGCTTCTTTTTTTGTATTTACGCTACTTCATGGTGAGTATCCAGAGAGAGTCAACCTAGTACAATCTACCTATACCTCTAAGTGAAGGTAGATCAATATTTTACAGTTTATAGAGGATTCATTGTGATATCGAGGAAAAAACGATCATAAAGATTAGAGGAAGGGGGTTCGCACATGAAGAAGATGAGACAACAAATGAAGAACTGGGTGACAAAGCAGATGCAGCTTCCTGCAGATGTCATGATGGACCTACCGCGAATTACCATGATTGGCCAGTTACATATTTATATTGAAAACCATCGCGGTGTTTTACGATTTTCAAACCAAGAGCTCCGCTTGTTATTGAAGCAGGGTCAACTATTAATAAAAGGTGATAACTTTGTTATAAAAACGATTTTACCTGAAGAACTTCTACTTGAAGGACGGATCGATCAAGTTCTGTTTATAGAGGAGGAAAAAGGTACTTAGCTAATAGGCTCTAGTACAGGGTATACGCAAGCTCAGAAGGGGGAAAAACTATAAATGAATAATAATTGGACTAACCATATTAACGGTTATGTACGAGTGAGAATTGACGGAGATTATCCAGAGCGCTTTTTGAATAGATGTATTGAACATGATTTTAGCATTTGGCAAATTAAACGAATAGGTGAGCGAAGAATTGTTTGTTATATGGACGTAGAAGACGCTAAGCGAATTCGTCCCTTACTTAAGTTGACCAACTGTAAGGTGTCATTTGTACAACGGAGTGGATTACCATTCCTGCTCAAACGCTTCATGAAACGCTCTGGTTTTTTAGTTGGCATTGTTGCCTTCTTAGCGGTCATGTTCGTCTTATCAAACATGGTCTGGAAGGTTGAAATCAAAGGGGCCTCTCCACAGGTGGAGCATGAACTTAGACAAGTAGTAACTGAGATGGGGATAAAGAGAGGGACTTTTCAATTTTCATTACCGAGTGTAGAGTTAATTCAACGGGATGTCACCGAGTTGGTTCAGGGGGCAACGTGGGTGGGGGTGCGTCAAAAAGGGACGACCTTTGAATTTGAAGTTGTCGAACAACAGTTACCAGAAGAAGCTGAACGCTATAGCCCTAGACATCTTATTGCGACGAAAAAAGCTATTATTCATAAGATCTTTGTAGAACATGGGCAAGCTGAAGTGAAACCAAATGATTTTGTTCGCAAGGGAGAAAGGCTTGTCTCAGGTTATATTGGGAAGAAAGATGCCGAAGATGACGAAAAACAGTTAGTGCCAGCGCAGGCGGTCGTGTTAGGGGAAATTTGGTACAAGTCTGATGTGTCTGTGCCTCTAGATACTTTATTTACAACACTGACTGGTGAAAAGAAAGAAAAGCACTATCTATCATTTTTAGGATTTGATCTTCCGGTTTGGGGATTAGGTAAAGTTGAATTCTCAGAATATACAGAGTTTGAGCATGAACGTCCATTTCGATTCATTAACTGGTCAATACCCGTTAGTTATAAACGAATAGAATTTCTTGAAACTTCGAAATTCAATCGTACGTATACAAAAGAAGATGCAGTGAGAGCAGCTAGAGAGAGAGCTCGTGTCGATTTACAAAGGCATTTGCCTTTAGACGCAGAAATCATTGGCGAAAAAGTTTTGCACGAAGACGTGGAGAATGGTAAAGTTAACTTAAGGATACATTACCAAGTAATAGAAGATATTACATCGGAGCAACCGATTATTCAAGGAGATTGAGTCTATTGACAGAAACTAAAACGATACAGCTAGAAGTCAAGAGTGCCAATGAGACACAAGCACTTATTGGACCTCATGACAGACACCTTAAGCGAATGGAAGAACAACTAGGAGTAACGCTTGTAACACGAGGTGAAGAGGTACAAGTTACTGGAGATACCCCAAAGACAGAAATCGTTGGCAATGTTATTGCTGCCTTAATACAGTTAATCCGGAAAGGTATAACCATATCAGAGCGTGATGTGGTTTACGCTGTTCAATTAGCAGAGAATGATCGGCTTGAAGAATTATTAGAACTTTATGATGAAAAAATTGCGACAAATGTTAAGGGGAAACCAATTATCGCTAAGACTTTGGGGCAACGTCATTATGTGTCGGCTCTCAGGAAAAAAGATATGGTTTTTGGTATCGGTCCAGCAGGTACAGGGAAAACCTACTTAGCTGTTGTCATGGCAGTAACGGCCTTAAAAGAAGGTCAAGTGAAACGAATTGTTCTAACTCGGCCGGCAGTCGAAGCAGGTGAAAGTCTTGGTTTCTTACCTGGTGATCTAAAAGAAAAAGTAGATCCTTATCTACGTCCATTATACGATGCCCTTCATGATGTCTTAGGGATGGAGCAGACAGCGCGTTTAATGGAACGTGGAACGATAGAAGTAGCACCTTTAGCGTATATGCGTGGGCGAACTTTAGATGATGCTTTTGTCATACTTGATGAAGCACAAAATACAACTAAGGAACAAATGAAAATGTTCATAACGAGGCTTGGTTTTGGCTCAAAAATGGTCATTAATGGAGATTTAACTCAAATCGATTTACCACGAGGAAAAAAATCAGGTTTGAAAGTAGCGATGGAAATTCTTTCAAATGTGAAGGACCTTGCTTTTATTTATCTCCAACAGTCTGATGTTGTAAGGCATACACTTGTTCAGCAAATTTTAAATGCCTATGAACAACAAGAAGAGAAAATAGAAAAGTGAGAAAGAGTCACCTATCCTGCTAATCTGCTGATGAATGAGGAAGTCGATTGAATCAGAAAGCCTTTGCCTAAGAGGCGTTAATAAGAAGACCCTCTTTTAGAAAGAGGGTCTTCCTTTATAGATACAAATGTTGGATTGGATAGTGAGGTGATTAAATTGAAAAGAAGATCATCGATTGATCAACATAAGTGGTGGAAACAAGTTCGTGATCATCAATATTTAAGAGGTATTCTATTTTTTGCGATAGGAATTCTTCTTTATCTTCTCTTACTAGGCAACGTCATACCCGAAAAATTGGATGTACAACTATCGCAGATTGCTGAACAAGATATCAGGTCTCCGATTACGGCTGAACATAAAACCGCTACAGAGGAGCGAAGGAGTGCTGCTGTCGATGACGTAAGTCCCGTTTACGAATTGAAGCGAGAGTATGCTCAAAACCAAGTGCGAAAAGTGCATGATATTTTTGACTTAGTCAATCAAGTTCGCATAGATGAGGCAGAGGAAGAAGAACTCGGCGATAATACTGAAACTGATCGAGATGAGGAAGAAGTTCTAAATCGTCAAATTGATTTTGTGAAAGATGTGTTAACTCCAAGGACAAGCAATGATATATCTGATGAAACATTAAAAACATTCTTACAAGCAAGTGAATCACAAATACAAATTGCAAGAGAGACTACGAGTAACGCTGTTCATGAAATTATGAGTGAAAGAATTTCAATTAGAGATCTGTTACAGGCAAAAGAAGAAGTCCGTAGTCAGATTGCCATTTCAACCGTCAGCAATGATCTTCTTGAAGCGATGAAAGAGGTAGCTGAGTTCGCGATTATTCCCAATTATATCTACGATGCTAACGCTACTGAACAACTAAGACAAGAATCTGCAGAAAGCGTTGAGCCAGTGTTAATAAGGGAAGGACAGCTTCTTGTAAAAGAAGGCGAAATGATTAATCACGATATTTATGAGCAGCTAAGAATTGTTGGTCTATTGGATGATTCTTTCAATGTGTTTCCATATGTTGGACTCGCTCTTCTTATTGGATTAATCATAAGTATGCTTTCGTATTATGTAAATGAGGCCCAGACATCTGTTCAAAAGAATAATAGTCATTTATTGATGTTTACTTTAATCTTTATTGTTACAATTGTGATTATGAAGATTACAAGCATGCTAGAAGGATTAGAAATTCAAGGAATAGGCTTTGTTGTTCCTGTGTCGATTGGAGCTATGCTTATTACCTTATTAATTCATACTAGGCTTGCTTTGTTTACAGGAATCATGTTTGCAGTCATTGGAAGTATTATGTTTAATAATGAAACAGTAGGGACCTTTCATTTCAGTTATGGTTTCTATATTTTATTTAGTTCATTTGCGGGGGCTTATTTCCTAAGTAAATCGACTCGACTTTCTCGCATTCTTCGAGCCGGACTGTTTGTTTCCTTTGTGAATATGGTAGCCGTAATTGCATTATTGTTTATGAAGACCGTTCAAAGTGGCTGGTTGGAGATTGGCATGCATATTGGTTTTGCCTTTCTTTCTGGTTTTGTGGCTGCGGTTTTAACGATAGGCCTGCTACCATTTTTTGAAGAGGGCTTCGGTATTTTGTCAACATCAAAGTTAATTGAACTCTCTAGCCCTAACCAGCCCTTACTACGTAAAATCCTAGTAGAAGCTCCGGGAACTTATCACCACAGTGTTGTTGTTGGTAACTTGGCAGAGGCAGCATGTGAGTCGATTGGTGAGAATGGTTTGCTTGCTCGCGTTGGATCCTATTATCATGATTTAGGCAAAACGAAGAGACCGCACTTTTTCATTGAAAATCAAATGAGAATGGAGAATCCTCATGATAAGATCTCACCACAATTAAGTAGGACGATCATCATTGCACATCCGTATGATGGAGCTGATTTGCTTAGAGAATACAAAATGCCAAAGGAAATTATTGATATAGCTGAGCAGCACCATGGAACAACATTGTTAAAGTATTTTTATCATAAAGCTAATAAAGACTCGGAACAGCCTATACCTGAATCGCAATTTAGATACCCAGGTCCAAAAGCTCAAACAAAAGTTTCAGCAATTGTAGGAATAGCAGATAGTGTTGAGGCGGCAGTGCGAACGATTCAAAAGCCTACTCCCGATAAGATTGAAGCGCTAGTACGAAAAATTATTCAAGATAAACTTGAAGATGGTCAATTTGATGAGTCTGATTTGACTTTGAAAGAGTTGGACCGAGTGGCTGTATCTATATGTGAAACACTAAAAGGTACTTTCCATCAACGAATTGAATATCCAGAGGACGCTAAAGGAAAAGGAGATAAAAAGGATGAACGTAACAGTTGATTTCACTGATGAAACAAATGCCTTAACGACAGAGCATCAAGATCTTGTCGAGAACGTCATAATAAAAACGGCAGAAAAAGAAGGTTTGACTGGAGAGGTTGAGGTGTCAGTAACAATAGTAGATGAGGCACGTATTCAAGAAATTAATTTAGAATACCGAGATAAAAATGAGCCTACTGATGTTATTTCATTTGCATTAAATGAGCAAGCTGAAGATGAATTAGATGTAATTGTGGACCCTGATATGCCAAATATGTTAGGTGATATCGTCATTTCTCTTGCACACATTAAGGCGCAGTCAGAAGAGTATGAACATTCTTTTGAGCGTGAATTAGGTTTTTTAACTGTTCATGGTATGCTACATTTACTTGGATATGACCATATGACAGAAGCCGAAGAGAAAGAAATGTTCTCAAGGCAAGAGGACATTTTATCTGACTATGGGCTTACACGATAGAAATCGAAAAGGGTTTAAACGATTACTCAAATCATTCATGTATGCCAGTCAAGGTTTAGTGTTTGTAATCAAACATGAACAAAATATGCAAATACATATAATAGCAGCAGCGGTCATTTTATTATGCGCATACCTATTAAACCTACCAACCGTTCATTGGTTGATTTTATTGTTAGTTATAGCAGGGATGTTTTCTTTAGAGATTATGAATACGGCTGTAGAAAGAACTGTAGACTTAGTCACTGAGGATTTTCATCCACTGGCTAAAAGAGCCAAAGACATTGCTGCCGCAGCTGTGTTTGTGTATTGTGTATTTGCTGTTATTATTGGATTAATCTTGTTTGTTCCTGCAATTAAACAATTATTTTAAAGTAGTTCCTGAAAAAATTATCAAAAAAGACGATGTAAGTTCTTTTGATGGAACATTTTATAGATTGGTTGAGAGGAGTTCCCTCTATCATGTGGAAAAGATTTCAAAAGAATATTATAGCTGGAATCATTTTTTTACTTCCAGCTATTGCAACAATCTATGTTATCCAGTTGCTCTTTGGACTCGTAGATGCTTTTCTTGGCTCTTTTATAACAGATCTCTTAAAAGCGCTTAATGTCATTACGACAATTGAAGGACGTATCTATTTTCTCGGTGTATATACCCCATTTTCAGAACGTTTACTCGGAATTGGTTTTATCTTAACCATTTTATTAATAACTTGGGTAGGGGCGATGAGGATCCAAGGACGGGGACTTAGAATCTTTGGAACAATTGATCGCACCTTTCGTCGGATTCCAATCGCAAACTCAATCTATACTTCAGTAGAGCAAGTTATTCATGCTTTTGCTCAAGAACGTTCTTCATTTAAGAATGTTGTACTTGTTGAATATCCAAGGAAAGGACTTTATACAATCGGTTTTCAAACTGGAGAGTCTAAAGGGGAAGTTCAAAGAGTCACCTCTAGAGATTGTATAAATGTTTTTTTGCCTACAACGCCTAATCCAACATCGGGGTGGCTAGTTTTAGTCCCTAGAGAAGATGTAATTTTATTAAATATGTCGGTTGAGCAAGGACTTAAGTTTATTATATCTGGTGGAGTCGTTGTACCTCCAGATCCTGGTGCTGTGGTGGATGATATGGGAACGGAAGTGGACCATCAGAATATGATTGTTCATGTTCGTTCAAGAAGAAAGGATGAAGACAAATGAATAAGCATGAATTAATTGTTGAAGCTAAACGTGCGAGAGAACAAGCCTATGTACCTTATTCTAACTTCCAAGTAGGAGCAGCTCTTTTAATGGAGGATGGGACTGTTTTTCTAGGGGCTAATATTGAAAATGCTTCTTATGGTTTAACCAATTGTGCAGAACGAACAGCCTTGTTTAAAGCTTATTCGGAAGGAAATCGAAAAGTAGAAATGATTGCAGTTGTAGCAGCAACAGATCGACCGGTTCCTCCATGTGGAGCGTGCCGTCAAGTAATGGTTGAGCTTTGTTCTCCTGATACAAATGTTATACTTACAAATTTAAAAGGTGATATATTAGAAATGACGGTGGCTGAGTTGCTACCGGGTGCATTTACAGCGGAGGATATGAATGAATAATCAAAAAGGATTTAAATCAGGTTTTGTTTCTATTATTGGTCGTCCTAATGTTGGGAAATCAACGTTAATCAACCATGTCATTGGTCAAAAGATTGCCATTATGTCGGACAAGCCACAAACAACTAGAAATAAGATACAAGGTGTGTACACAAGTAATGAGTCGCAGATTATTTTTATCGATACACCTGGGATTCATAAGCCTAAACATAAATTAGGCGATTTCATGATGAAAGTAGCTCAAAATACGTTAAGAGAAGTAGACCTCGTTCTTTATGTTGTGGATGCAACAGAAGCGTTTGGATCAGGAGAAGAATTTATTATTGAACGATTAACGGAAATAAAAACTCCTGTATTTTTAGTCATTAATAAAATTGATAAAATCAAACCCGATGATATTCTTGGTGTGATTGAAACGTACAGAACGAAACTAGATTTCAAAGAGGTCATTCCCATTTCAGCTCTTCAAGGTAACAATATCCCTACACTTATGGAGCAAATCACTAAATATTTGGATGAAGGTCCACAGTACTATCCTAGTGATCAAGTAACAGACCATCCTGAACGGTTTGTTGTAAGTGAATTGATTCGAGAAAAAGTTCTTCATTTAACGAGAGAAGAAATTCCTCATTCTGTTGCAGTGAATGTAGAACAAATGAAAAAACGTGGAAATGGTGATACTGTTTATATTGGAGCTACCATTATTGTGGAACGTACTTCTCAAAAAGGAATCATTATCGGTAAACAGGGTTCGATGCTTAAAGAAGTTGGAAAGCTAGCAAGAACAGACATCGAAACGTTACTAGGTTCAAAAGTGTTTTTAGAATTATGGGTGAAGGTTCAAAAAGACTGGAGAAACAAAGCCACCCATTTGAGGGATTATGGTTTTAGAGAAGATGAGTATTAAAAAAAGAAGAAAAAGGTCGAGATTGACCTTTTTCTTCTTTTTTGTTTGAGCGGAACCGTTATTTGATTTAACGTGTTATAAGTGCCTTTATTGTATCGGGCTAGCGGGAGGGCAAAGGAACCAAAGTAAGATATTGCAATGAACGATTATCGAAAACAAGTTGCTGACCTCGAGTCAGAGTACCAAGAAGAACAAAAGAAGATAATAGAAGTGCTTAAGAAAAATCTATGTCTAGGCGTCTAGCCATTGTTTTTTTCTATTTGAACGCTTATCATTATAGTAATAGCGTGTTTGTAAGGGATATCTTAAAAAGTCAAGTGTTTTTAATTAACAATTATTCCTTAACATGATTTGAGAAAAGAAGGTCATCATACAAATATAGAGCGTTGAAGTCTTATGAAGAAGAAAGGTGGAATCTGATATGCTCGATTTTTCTTGGAAAGTCTTTTCAATGACAGGTAATGTGGATACGTATTTATTGTTGAAAGAACTAGAGCGAGATTCAGACGAACAATTCGGACAAGAAGACATAGAGGAAATAGAAACAACCGACTCGCCAA
Organism: Halalkalibacter alkalisediminis; assembly: GCF_028610705.1. Lineage (GTDB taxonomy): Bacteria > Bacillota > Bacilli > Bacillales > Bacillaceae_D > Halalkalibacter > Halalkalibacter alkalisediminis. Next base: position 356,171 of record NZ_JAQQWT010000003.1, on the reverse strand, counting down.
CGCATTAACAGTATGTTGACACCTCACGAAGAATGTGTGGTGACAGGATGATTCAAAAAGTAGAAGGTTTAGTTATTCGTACGACAGATTACGGAGAGTCCAATAAAATTGTAACGTTATTTACGAGGGAGTTAGGTAAAGTTGGTGTGATGTCTCGGGGAGCCAAAAAGCCTAAAAATCGTTTGTCTGCAGCTTCCCAATTGTTTATGTATGGTACATTTGTCTTTCAGCAAGGTTCTGGACTCGGAACACTAAATCAAGCTGATATTTCAAATTCATTTCGAGAGGTTCGAAATGACCTATTTCGAGCCTCTTATGCAACATACATAGTTGAATTAACGGATAAATTAACAGAAGATAGACAACGAAATCCCTATCATTTTGAATTGCTTTATCAAACGCTCTATTATTTAAATGAAGGTATTGATCCAGAAGTGTTACTTCGGATCTATGAAGTGAAAATGCTTGCAGTTGCAGGTATTAAACCAGAGTTAGATCGATGTGTAAGTTGCTCTTCCACTGAGGTACCTGTTGCTTTTTCGATACGCCAAGCTGGTTTTCTATGTAGACAATGCAATCATCAAGATGAGCGTGCTTATCGGCTTACAGCACACGTAGCTAGACTGTTGCGGTTGTTTTACCATTTTGATTTAAAAAGGCTAGGCGATATTTCTTTAAAGAAAGAAACGAAGAAAGAATTACAAATCATTATAACGGCTTATTATGATGAATATTCAGGGTTAAGGTTGAAGTCTAGAAGGTTTCTTGAACAAATGGAACGAATGAATGGTTTTGAATGATGGTATGTTGACAGTTAAGTTATTTTTTTAGTATGATGCTAATAATAAGATATGGTGCATAGATGGAAAGTAGTATTTACTCTCTCTTAAGAAAGCGAACCTAGGGCGGTGTGAGCTAGGGCTTAAGAATGTAATGAAGGCGTTCCGGAGCATATTCGTTGAAAGTGATTAAATAGATGCTAAAACCATTTATTTAATAATTAGGGTGGAACCGCGGGAAAAGCTCTCGTCCCTATGTCGTTTTGGCATAGGGATGAGGGCTTTTTCTATTTCATTTATGTGCGAATGTCACCATGTAAGAATAAGGAGGTAAGTGAAAATGAATGTTCAAAATATGATATTGACCTTGCAAGAGTATTGGTCAAAACAAAACTGTATGATCATGCAAGCGTACGATACCGAAAAAGGGGCTGGAACGATGAGCCCATTTACTCTCTTACGTACAATTGGACCAGAACCATGGAATGTGGCTTATGTAGAGCCGTCCCGTAGACCTGCTGATGGGAGATATGGTGAAAACCCCAATCGTTTATACCAACATCATCAATTTCAAGTAATTATGAAACCATCGCCTATTAATATTCAAGAGCTTTATTTAAAAAGTCTTGAGGCACTGGGGATCAATCCACTAGAACACGATATTCGTTTTGTTGAGGATAACTGGGAAAACCCTACCCTTGGTTGCGCTGGTTTAGGTTGGGAAGTTTGGTTAGATGGAATGGAAATTACTCAATTTACCTATTTCCAACAAGTTGGAGGCCTAGAAGCCAATCCGGTTTCTGCAGAGATTACGTATGGACTTGAAAGACTGGCTTCCTATATTCAAGACAAAGAAAATGTCTTTGACCTTGAATGGGTGGAAGGTTTTACTTATGGTGATATCTTCAAACAGCCAGAATATGAACATTCTAAGTACACATTCGAAGTGTCAGATAGTCAAATGCTTTTTTCGCTGTTTGGTACATATGAGCAAGAAGCTAAACGAGCTTTAGATGAAAATCTTGTTTTTCCAGCATATGACTATATTTTGAAATGCTCACATACTTTTAACCTGCTTGATGCAAGAGGTGCCATCTCCGTTACAGAACGTACGGGTTACATCGGTCGTGTTCGAAACTTAGCTCGAGCTGCTGCAAAACTATACTATAATGAACGTGAGAGATTAGGATTTCCAATGTTAAAAAAGAAGGAGGGTGAAAATAATGACTAAACGTGACTTTTTATTAGAAATTGGACTTGAAGAATTGCCTGCTCGTTTTGTAACGGATTCAATGAACCAATTAAAAGATAAAATAGTAACATGGTTAGCAGAGGAACGTCTTGGGTACAGTGAAATTCAAGCCTTTGCTACACCAAGAAGATTAGCGATTCTCATTGAAGATTTAGACGAAAGTCAACCAGATGTAGAGGAAGAGGCTAAAGGCCCAGCTAAGAAAATTGCTTTTGATGATAATGGAAGTTGGACGAAAGCCGCATCCGGGTTTGCGAGAGGACAGGGAGTAAGCACGGAAGATTTATTCTTTAGAGAAGTTAAAGGCGTTGAATACATTTATGCGAATAAATTTATTCAAGGTAAAAAGACGATTGAACTACTTCCAGCATTAAAGGAAATGATCACATCTATGCACTTTCCAAAAAATATGCGTTGGGGTAATAATGACCTTCGTTTTGCTCGTCCAATTAGATGGCTTATTGCGATGTACGGCAAAGAGGTTATTCCTTTTTCGATTACAGGGATTGAAACAGCAACTAAAACTTATGGACATCGTTTCCTGGGCAAAGAAATGGAGATAAGTGAGCCTAAAGATTATGTATTCTCTTTACTGGGTGAATATGTCATTGTGAATCCAGAAGAGCGAAAGAGAGCGATTCGAAATCAGATTGAATCAATGACCGAAGGGAACAATTGGGTTGTTCCGATTGATGAAGAGCTTTTAGAAGAAGTAACCCATTTAGTTGAATATCCAACTGCCCTTTCCGGAAGCTTTGACGAGAGCTTTCTTCAGTTACCAAAAGAAGTGTTAATTACGTCGATGAGGGAACATCAACGTTATTTCCCAGTCCAAGATCAGTCAGGTGATTTACTACCCTTTTTCATTACCGTGAGAAATGGTGATCATCAACATCTAGACAATGTTTCAAAGGGGAATGAGAAGGTACTAAGAGCTCGGTTATCGGATGCAATGTTCTTTTATACAGAGGATCAAAAGCTTAAAATTTCTGATGCTCTTACTCGATTAGAGCAAATTGTCTATCACGAAGAACTAGGGTCTATCGGTGATAAGGTACGCCGTGTAAGCCTAGCTGTTACAAACATGTCTCAATTGTTAGCTGTAGATAACACGACTGAGAAGACAGCTAATCGAATTGCTGAAATAGGTAAGTTTGACTTAGTTACACAAATGGTTAACGAATTTCCAGAGTTACAAGGTAGAATGGGTGAAGTATACGCTGAACTAGCAGGTGAAGATCAAGCTGTCGCACTAGGAATAAATGAACACTACAAACCTCGGTTTGCTGGAGATGAGAGCCCATCGACTTTAGCTGGTACAATTGTCAGCTTAGCGGAAAAGTTAGATACGATCGTGACTTGTTTTGCAATCGGATTGATTCCAACAGGCTCACAAGATCCGTACGCTCTTAGAAGACAAGCGGCCGGAGTTGTTCAAATGGTTAATGATCATAAACTAGACGTAAGCCTTGAGCAACTGATTGAAATTAGCTTAGAAGTGGCTGAAACAAGAAAATTATTAAAACGTGAAGTGGAAGAGATTAAAACGGATTTGCTAGAATTTTTTAAACTAAGAGTAAAGACCCTACTACAAGACCAAGGGGTACAATACGATGTAATTGACGCTGTGTTAAATGATCAGATAGGTCATATACCAACGTTGATCTCAAAGGCCGTCATCATAACAGAAATGCGTCAGGAAGCTGCATTTAAGAAAGTGGTAGAAGGGTTAAGTCGTGTTACAAATATTGCTAAGAAGGCGAAAGAAAATGGAACGATCAATGTTGAATTATTTGAGAAAGAAGAGGAAACTCAACTCTATTCTCATTATAAAGAATTAGCGATGCATGTAGAGCAAGCCTTAGCTCAAGGCGATGCACAAAAAGCTTATGGAGCACTAGCGAGTTCTGAACCAATCATTAATCAATATTTCGATCACATTATGGTTATGACTGAAAATAGTGAAATTCGCGAAAATCGATTAAATCAGATGAGAGAATTGTCAAAAGTCATTCGTTCTTTTGCACAATTTCAAGCTATTGTTTTTGCCTAAAAGTTGAAAATAGAACAATTTCAAGAAATAATTGTTTGAAGTCATCGTCTTTTTCGAATCTATTTAAGAGCAAAATTGTGTAAGACGAAGATCATTCTACAAACTTCTTATTGATATTCCTTTTCATAAAGGCTTTCATTCGTATATAATAATTTCATATTAGTATGGCACTTTTGTGCTAAGGACGGTGAAAACTAATCGAACTGACAAGCCGGCAAGAAAAAATTGTAGAAATTGTAAAAAATAATGGACCTATTACTGGAGAGCAAATTGCTGACCAACTTTCATTAACACGTGCTACTCTTAGACCTGATTTGGCTATTCTGACAATGGCAGGATATTTAGATGCAAGACCAAGGGTTGGTTATTTTTATACAGGAAAATCAGGTACTCAGCTTTTAGCGGATAAAGTAAAACATATCACGGTAAATGATTATCAATCACGACCAGTTGTTGTACAGCAATCTATAACGATTTATGATGCAATATGTGCAATGTTTTTAGAGGATGTTGGAACACTGTTCGTAGTCGATACAGATACGACACTAGTAGGAGTGCTTTCAAGAAAGGATCTATTAAGAGCTAGTCTTGGAAAACAAGCACTTGAATCAATGCCTGTTAGTATTATAATGACTCGCATGCCAAATATAACTGTTTGTAAGAAAGAAGATCTAATTATTGAAGTCGCTAATAAACTAATCGACAAACAGATTGATGGATTACCTATTGTTGTAGAAGTTGATCGTGGTTCAGGTTATGAAGTGGTTGGGCGGATAACGAAAACGAATATAACCGCACTGCTTGTAGATTTAGCAAACGATGAAATGATCTAACTAATGAAGGAGGGGATGGAGAATGGAAGAAATCAAGTTGCGTCCTGTGGTCTATGTTGTCTCCGATTCAGTCGGTGAAACTGCTGAACTTGTCGTTAAGGCAGCAGCTAGTCAGTTTAGTAGTGCAGGGCTTGAAGTAAGACGCATTCCCTACGTTGAAGATAAAGAAACAATTGAAGAAGTTGTTATTTTAGCAGGGAAAGCAAAAGCATTAGTCGCTTTCACTTTAGTGGTTCCAGAGATAAAAGAACATTTACTAGCATTAGCAAAAGAAGCTAAGGTAGAGACTGTAGATATCATTGGACCTATGTTAGAAAAAATAGGAACACTGACCAATAAAGCACCTCGATATGAACCAGGCCTAATTTATCGTCTTGATGAGGATTACTTCCGTAAAGTGGAGGCAATTGAGTTTGCTGTTAAATATGACGATGGAAGAGACCCGAGGGGAATTATTCGAGCCGATATCGTCCTCATTGGAGTTTCAAGAACTTCTAAAACGCCACTATCACAATATTTAGCACATAAGCGTTTAAAAGTTGCGAATGTCCCTCTTGTTCCTGAGGTTGAACCTCCTAAAGAATTGTTTCATGTAGCACCCAAAAAATGTGTAGGCTTAAAAATTAGCCCTGAAAAGTTAAATGACATTCGGGCAGAACGTTTGAAAGCATTAGGCCTTAAAGCGCAAGCTAATTATGCTAATCTAGATCGAATCAAAGAAGAATTAGCGTATGCTGAAAAAATTATGCAACGAATCGGTTGTCCTGTGATAGATGTTTCTAATAAAGCTGTTGAGGAAACCGCTAATTTGATATCAAGTATGTTTTTAAAAAAATAAAAAGAAAGAGTACCTTGTAAAAACAAGGTGCTCTTTTTGATGAAACAGTTAAAAATCCTCTATGAAAGGATTTTTAGATTTTTTTTCGTTTCTCAGAACGGTTAATTTTACATATTAAAAAGAACCTGAGTGGGAGTCAAGGTTAGCTGAGATCTTTTTACTATGCAAAGCAGGAAAAGTTGCGTATAATAAAGAATTGTGATTCTAAAGGATTATTTTTTAGGCATAAACAAAAAAAGAACAAATAAATTTTAAAAGTCAAGACTTTTTCTTCGTTTTTTGGTAATGATAGTAAGGATAAAAAGAACGAGGTACGTAAAAGTTATTTCGTTCGACAAATATCTACGAAATTCTTTAAAAAGGTAGCAGGATTTTCGAGAGGAATGTTGAATTCAACTATTATGAATCCTTCAGAACGTACAGTATTCGTCGATGCGGATGCTTGTCCAGTAAAAAAAGAAATAGTGGAAGTGTGTGAACAGGTACAAGTTAATATGGTTTTTGTTTCTTCATATTCTCATACATTAACCCTACCGTCTACTGCAAGTGTAGTAACAGTGGATAATGAAAAAGAAGCTGTCGATCTATATTTGATGAACAAAGCTCGCAAGAATGATATTTGCGTCACGCAAGATCATGCGTTAGCTTCAATCCTGCTTTCAAAAGGAGTAAGTGTAATATCGCCACGTGGACTTGTCTATCAAGAAGATAAGATTTCACAGATGTTAGACGCACGCTACTTGTCACAAAAACAAAGGCGAATGGGTGAGAAAACCAAAGGACCAAAACCATTTCGACAAGCAGATCGAATAAAGTTTGTGGAGCAATTTCTAAAAATTCTTTCGTGAAAAGAAGGAATTTAGCAAAAAAGCTCGAATTTAACAGTTTTGTGATGGTGATGATATTGTGAGCATACGGATACCGGATGAACAGGTTGATCTTATTAGGCGCTCAGCGGATATTGTCGAAGTAATTAGTGATTATGTACAACTAAAAAAGCAAGGTCGACAGTATATTGGATTATGTCCCTTTCACGGTGAAAAGTCTCCCTCATTCTCTGTTTCACCGGACAAACAACTTTATCATTGTTTTGGTTGTGGTGCGGGAGGCAATGTTTTTTCATTTCTAATGGAACTTGAAGGACTCTCGTTTATTGAATCCGTTAGAAAACTGGGTACGAAGCTAAATATTGACTTACCCGAAGCAATGACTTCAGAAAGAAATGCTGTTGATGGGCCTCATGAAACAATGAGAACCGCACATGAATTAGCTGCAAAACTTTACTACCATGTTTTAACGTTAACGGAACAGGGAGCCGACGGTCGTGAGTATGTAAAAGAAAGAGGGTTCACCAGGGAACAAATAGAGCAATTTCAAATTGGTTTTGCACCAGACCGCTGGGATTCTCTTACTACGATTTTGGATAAACGAGAGTATTCTCTTGATTTAATGGTAGAAGCTGGACTATTAGGTGAAAGAGAATCAAAAGATGGTTATTTTGATCGTTTCCGTAACAGACTTATGTTTCCGATATGGGATGGACAAGGAAAAGTCATCGCATTTGGTGGTCGAACCGTGTCTGATGAAAAGCCTAAGTATTTAAATAGTGCAGATACTCCCATTTTTCATAAAGGACAAACGCTTTATGGGATACATTTGGCTCGTCCGTCTATACGTAAAGAAGGATCTGTTATTTTATTCGAAGGGTATGTAGATGTAATCGCAGCATGGGGAGCGGGTCTAACCAATACGGTTGCAACATTAGGTACAGCTCTAACAGAAGAGCAAGGACGTATAATAAGACGTAACGCGGAAACAGTCACAATTTGTTATGACTCTGACAATGCAGGAATTAATGCAGCTTTTAAATCAGCAAGTATTTTAAAACAAGCAGGTTGTATCATTAAAATTGCAGATATGCCTGAAGGTATGGACCCCGATGACTATATTCGTACATACGGTGCTGAACGTTTTAAATCGGATGTAATAGGGGCTAGTATGACATTTATGTCATTTAAGATGCGTTATTTGCGAAGAGGAAAGAATTTAGCAAATGAAGCAGAGCGTATGCGTTACATTGAGGAAGTTCTTTCAGAGATATCGACGCTCACTCGAGCTGTTGAACGAGATCACTATTTGCGACAAATAGCAGAGGAATTTTCACTCTCTCTTGAAGCACTGAAACAAGAACTTCAGCAAAACATTCGTTCCAACAAAAAGGAAAATCAATATTCATCGGTTGATAAACCGAAGCCAACACGCAAAACGTTTGAGACTAAAAGACTTTTGCCAGCTTATCATAATGCTGAACGCTATTTACTTGCTCACATGATGAGGGATGTTGAAGTAGCAGATGCTGTTTTGGAACGAATTGGTGGAGAATTTAATATTGATGAACATCAAGCGATAGCCGCGTACCTCTTTGCTTTTTATGGAGAGGGAAACGAAGCAAATGCTAGTCAATTTATACAAAGCTTAAAGGATGAGAAGCTTATTAGAATTACTACTGAGCTTGCCATGCTTTCGGTAAATGAACAGTATCAAGAGCAAGAGTTGCTTGATTATATGAAACAGATTGAAACTTATCCAAAGCGGGTACAAATACAACAAAAGGAACTTGAAATGAAGCGGGAACAAGATCCTCTGCAAGCTGCGAAGCTGTTAATGGAAATAAACCGTATGAAACAAGAGCTTTATTAAGTATTACGCAAGAGCTTTGGTTGTGAACAATGGAAGGAGGGGATCGAATGGCAGATAAACCATTACGCCCATTAGCGGAAGGTGAATTGTCCATCGATCAAGTAAAAGAGCAGTTAGTGGAGATAGGTAAAAAGAGAGGTGTTCTTACGTATGCAGAAATTACAGAGAAACTTGCAGCGTTTGATCAAGACTCGGACCAGATGGATGAATTCTTTGAATACCTTGGTGAACAGGGTGTTGAAGTGTTAAATGAAACGGAAGATGGTCCTAATCTCCAACAAGCAGTAAAAGATGAAGAAGAATTTGACTTAAACGATTTAAGTGTACCGCCGGGAATAAAGATTAATGATCCTGTGCGTATGTATTTAAAGGAAATTGGTCGTGTTCCCCTTCTTTCGGCTGAAGAAGAAATTGAGTTAGCAAAGCGAATTGAACAGGGCGACGAAGAAGCCAAAAGACGATTAGCTGAAGCGAACTTACGTCTTGTTGTCTCAATTGCAAAACGCTATGTCGGCCGAGGAATGCTGTTTCTTGATCTTATCCAAGAAGGTAACATGGGTCTTATAAAAGCAGTTGAAAAGTTCGACTATGAAAAAGGGTATAAGTTCAGTACGTATGCAACTTGGTGGATTAGGCAGGCGATTACTCGTGCTATTGCCGACCAAGCACGTACCATTCGAATTCCCGTTCATATGGTTGAAACCATTAACAAACTTATTCGTGTTCAACGTCAGCTTCTCCAAGACTTTGGTCGAGAACCTACTCCTGAAGAAGTTGCTCAAGAGATGGAATTGACTCCGGATAAAGTACGTGAAATCTTAAAGATCGCACAAGAACCGGTATCATTAGAAACACCTATTGGTGAAGAAGATGATTCACATTTAGGTGATTTTATTGAAGACCAAGAAGCTCTTGCTCCTTCAGATGCTGCAGCTTACGAGCTACTAAAAGAACAACTAGAAGATGTTCTGGATACACTAACAGACAGAGAAGAAAATGTTTTACGTTTACGCTTTGGACTTGATGATGGACGTACAAGAACATTAGAAGAAGTAGGGAAAGTCTTTGGAGTTACTCGTGAACGCATTCGTCAAATTGAAGCTAAAGCATTAAGAAAGCTTCGACATCCAAGCCGTAGCAAGCGTTTAAAGGATTTCTTAGAATAGAAAACACAAGTGTTCTTTTCATAGTAGAGTTCACATGATAAAAGGATATTGTTTCTATGGGTCTTGTTCAATACGATTAGCAAATGTAAAGAAACGTTCTATTTCTTTGTAGTTGTTAATCGGTGAACAGGACTTTTGTTTTGTACGTATTGGTTTGGTATTCGGAGGCAAGAGATGGACAACAAAAGAAAAGATATCATTTTAAAAGAAATTAAATATTGGAAACAGTCTAGGCTTTTACCTGAACACTACTGTGATTTTTTACTCACTCTTTATTCAGAGGGAGAAACCCTTGATCAAAGGTTAAAAGAAGACAGTCAAGTATCAAAACTTAAGCCGTTCCTTTGGTTTATAACAGCCCAAGCATTGTTTCTTTTAGCAGTTCTTGTCATTTATTTTACTGATTTTTCTTTAATAATGCAAATAACTATCTGTCTTTTTATTTCAATGACGTTATTAATCATTGCAAAAAAGTCGATAAATGAACTGTTATCTAATCTCTATTTAATGATGATCGCTTTTATTTTTCTTTTGTTAACTGTCGAGAGTGTATTAAGGTTTACGGATGGTAATTTTCACTATATACAAGTAGTTATTTTATTTCATTGTTTGGTTTGGTTTATTATTGGTTGGAAGGGGTCAATTAGATTTTTTACCATTTCAGCTGTACTGGGGTTAATCGTTTTGCTATTTTTCCTTTTCAGATAAAAGAGTGACAAAAAAAGCAAAACTAGCAAGTATCCCTTTTCATTGAGATTAATTTCGAGTAGAATGAGAAGGGAATCTTTAAGCGTCTACATAGCTGTTTGACGATATGTGTTGATCCGATATAACTGAAAAGGAGGATATGACAATGAAGGGAAGACCACTTTTACCTTTTGCAGTAACTGCAATTGTTGGTATTTTGCTTATGATTTCTCTTTCGATTGTAGGTTTAAATCAACGTGCAGAAATGAATGCAGATCCTGCAGAAGAAGAAGCGCCAACAGAGTTTGAAGACCCGGTTACAGCTGGCCAAGAGCTTGCTCAACAATCATGTATTGGCTGTCACGGTGGAGATCTTGGTGGCGGCGCAGGTCCAGCCTTAACAGGACTTGATGGAGTATATTCTGTGGAAGAAATTGCTGATATTATTTTAAATGGTAAGGGTTCAATGCCTGCTATTACTAATTTAAATGATGTTGAAGCAGACGCAATTGCACAATATCTATTAGCTGAAGCTCAATAATAGTATCAAGGCGGGAGTGGGTTAAACTCTCGTCTTTTCTTTTTGTGAGTTGAAATCCTCTTCTACAATCAGTAGTATGGTAAGAAAAAGGGTTAGAAATGATCTCATGACATAAATGGTTGGTTTAAAAAATGTAGAAACAGCACATTACTCTAAGACACATATATAGGTGATAACATGAATGAGAAACAATTATCTGAGAGACTAGTTCGAGTGGCAAGTTATGTTCCAAAAGTAGCACGAGTAGCTGATATCGGTTCTGATCATGCCTACTTGCCTTGTTATTTATGTTTACAGGATGCAGACACAACTGCAATTGCAGGAGAGGTGAATGAAGGGCCTTTTCAATCTGCTAAAAGCCAAGTGGAAAAAGTAGGTTTAGAAAATCGAATTGACGTTCGAAAGGGCAACGGCTTAGCTGTTCTTAAGCAGGGGGAAGTTAATACGATCACCATTGCAGGTATGGGTGGCGGGTTAATCGCGGAAATCCTTAATGAAGGGAAAGAAAAGCTATTAGGGGTAGAGACGCTTGTACTCCAACCTAATGTTTCAGCTGATATCATAAGAAAATGGTTGAGAGAAAATGGGTGGTTCCTTTCTGCAGAAGAGATCATAGAAGAAGATGAAAAGATTTATGAAGTCCTTGTTGCGCACCCTGGTGATGATTCAGAGTTATATAGAGAACAAACGAAAGAAAAACTCTTATTAGGCCCCTATTTAATGAGGGAGTGTAATGAGATTTTTAAGAAAAAATGGAACTATGAAGTAGCTAATTGGAATCGTATTTTAGCCAATTTTGACAAAGCCGCACAAACTGACCAGGTCAAACAAAAACGCGCATCACTTAAAGAAAAGATCAACATGGTTATGGAGGTTTTAAAATGAGCAAATACATAAACGGCCAAGCCATGATTCAACAATTTGAAGCTTGGTCGCCTAAATCCTTTGCTGTAGAAGGAGATAAAAATGGATTAATGATTGGAACGTTAAACAAACCACTCAAAAAGATTATGGTAGCATTAGATGTGTTGGAAGAAGTGATTGATGAAGCGATTCAAGAAGAAGTCGATTTAATTGTTGCCCACCATCCATTATTATTTAGACCGTTGAAGAAAATTGATGTTGATACACCACACGGCAGAATTGTAGAAAAGGCGATTAAGCACGATATTACGATTTATGCGGCTCACACTAATTTAGATGTGGCTAAGGGTGGTGTAAATGATATGATGGCTGAGGCACTTGGGTTACAACAAATTGAAGTACTTTCTCCTACTCAAACGCTGAGTTTAAAGAAAATTGTGGTCTTTGTACCAGAAACGCACGCAGTGTCCCTGAGAGAAGCACTAGGGAAAGCTGGTGCTGGCCATATCGGAAACTATAGTCATTGTACGTTTAATTCTGAGGGGGAGGGTATATTTAAGCCCGAGGATGGCTCAAATCCTCATATTGGCCAGCAGGGCAAATTGGAATATGTAAAAGAAATAAAAGTAGAAACGATCATACCAAGTCATCTTCAAAAGAAAATTATTTCAACGATTATAAAAAACCACCCATATGAAGAGCCTGCTTTTGATATCTATCCGCTAGACAATCAAGGGGAGATGCTCGGACTTGGACGAATAGGTATTCTTAAGAGCGAGAAAACGTTAGCTGAATTCGCTTCTCATGTTAAAGAGGTCTTTGATGTAAAAGGGGCTCGAGTTGTTGGTGATTTACAGACTATTGTTCGAAAAATAGCGGTTTTAGGTGGAGATGGTAACAAATACATGAACGATGCGATCTTTAAAGGGGCAGATGTATTTGTAACAGGAGATGTCTATTATCATGTAGCTCATGACGCGATGATGGATGGATTAAATATCATTGATCCAGGCCATAACGTGGAGAAGATTATGAAGGACGGGGTAAAGCAATTCTTTGAACGTTTCTTAGAACAAACAAAATACGATACAAAGGTCATAGCATCCAAACCCAATACAGACCCGTTTCAATTTGTATAAGAGAATAGAATCCAAAACAGGTTAGTCTTTACCTGTTTTGGACTCTATTCGAAGCAATGAATTCACTTTTTTTATTAAAAAAGCCATCCTAGTCGTAACGAAACTAAATGCCAGAATATCAGTATATTAATCTTCTGCTTACACAAAAAAACGAATAAGGCACTTATTAATAAGTGTTCCTTATTCGGTCTATAGTTCACCACTAAGCTAGTACGATAACTGGTTTACTTGGTTTTAAATGATAATTGTTCACCATTCGTTTCAATGACCTTTTTATACCAGTTAAATGAATCTTTCTTATATCGCTTCATCGAACCGTTTCCCTCATTATCACGATCGACATAAATCATACCATAACGTTTTTTCATTTCACCTGTTGTAAATGAGACGATATCGATGATTCCCCATGGCGTATAACCCATTAGATCAACCCCATCGTACGTTACGGCTTTTTCTAATGCTTCGATATGTGATTGTAAATAGTCAATTCTTTGTGCGTCATAGATGGAACCATCTTCTTCTACAGTATCGATAGCACCAAGTCCATTTTCTACGATAAATAATGGAATTTGGTATCGATCATAAAAACGATTTAATGTATATCTCAATCCTGTTGGATCAATCGCCCATCCCCAATCACTAGATTTAATGTATGGGTTCTCTACACTATTAGGTAAGCCGCCGTTTACGACATCTCCCGAATTGTCATTTACTACATCACTTTTAACGGTTGTGGACATATAGTAACTGAAACCTAAATAATCAACCGTACCATTTCGCAAGATTTCCGCATCTCCGTCTTCGAACTTGATATTATATCCTTCCCTTTCAAATTCTTTTAACGCATAGCTAGGGTAATAGCCGCGAACATGTACATCAGGAAAGAAGTAGCGTTGTCTCATGACTTCTTCGGCTAACATTACATCTTCTGGATTTGATGAATAAGGATAGATCGGTACATGTGAAACCATTGCTCCAATTTGGAAGTCTGGGTTAATTTCTTTTCCTTTTGATACAGCTAAGGCACTTGCAAGTAATTCATGATGGCCCGCTTGATACATGACTTCTTTAGCGTTTTCACCTTTTTCGACCACAACACCTGAGTTGGTCCATAAGAATAGTGGATTATTCACATCCATTTTGTTATTGATTTCGTTAAAGGTCATCCAGTATTTCACTTTATCCTTATAACGATCGAAACAAACTTCAGCGAATTTCGAGAAAAAGTCTACTACTTTTCTGCTTCTAAAGCCGCCATATTCTCTTGCTAGATGTAAAGGCATTTCAAAGTGAGACAATGTAATGACAGGTTCAATTCCGTGCTTGAGTAATTCATCAAATACATCATCATAGAATTGTAAGCCTTGTTCGTTCGGTTCAGCTTCATCCCCTTTTGGAAAGATTCTGCTCCAACCGATCGAAGTTCTTAAACATTTTAATCCCATTTCAGCAAATAACGCGATATCCTCTTTATAGTGATGATAGAAATCAATGGCTTCATGGTTCGGATAAAATTCATTTTCTTCAATGGTATCTGTGATTTTTCTCGGTACGCCATGTGCCCCTGCTGTCATGACATCGACTACACTTGGTCCTTTACCTCCTTGATTCCATCCACCTTCGAATTGGTGAGCGGCCAAAGCTCCGCCCCATAAAAAATCTTTTGACATTTTTCCCATTTTTTATTCCTCCTTATTTCACTACCGTAAATAATTCTTGGTCTAATGCACTTGTAATTTCCTTATGGCTTTCAATGATTACTTCTTTATAAGCATGTGAATTCGTTATGATCATAGATGTAAAGATTTTTAATCCTTCTTTTAGAATTAGTTCTTTATCAAAATCAATAAGTAAGTCACCTTTTTTGAATTTATTGCCATCTTCTACATGTAACGTAAAAGGCTTTCCATCTAATGTCACTGTATCTAAACCCATATGCACAAGTAAAACTCAACCCACCTGTGTCTGAACGTAAGCCAATTGAATGCTTTGTAGGGGCAATCATTACAACCGTTCCAGCAAACGGAGCAAATAATTTGTTGTCGGATCTCAATCGCTCCCCCTTTCCCCATAGCACCTGAGCTAAATACTTCATCCGGAACCTCTAAAAGTGGGATGATCTTCCCGCTAAATGGAGCATCTATGGTTTCTTCATTTTTAGAATGATGGGTTTGTACATTTCCTCTACTTTGTCCTTGCTTTTCTACTATGTCACTGCCTGCTTTTTGGGATGTTTCTTCACCATATCCGGATATTTGAATTAAAATGACAGGAAGAATAATGGCAAATGGCAACCCCAATTAAAATTCCCCAAATCGACATCGGATAGTCTAAATTGATCCCAATTATGATGGTTAGCGGACAACTTGGAATTGGTCGCTGTTTTCTACTACTGTAATTACGCCAGGCATTGATGCTACTTTTTCTTTTGCTTTTGAGTTAGATCGCTTCAGTACTAATCGAAGTCTGGTTGCACAACGTGTGGCTCCAATAACATTCTCTTCTCCGACAACAGCTTCTAAAATGTCTTTCGCAAGCTTTGAATAATCTCTAACTTTTCCTGACATCTAAATCCCCCCTTCATTTCTTTGTACACTCACATTATAATTATACAGGTATAATCAATAAATAACCAAATAATAATTTTGTAAATATATAATTTAATTGGATGAGCTTTTGAAAAGTTTATGCTATAATTCTGTTATTAAAGTGAGATAAACCAACTAAACGGGGAGTGCCTATGTTAAAGTACCAGCAAATCGCAAATGAAATTGAGAAGTATATAGAAGAACATGCGCTTCAACAAGGAGATAAGCTACCCGTATTGGAAACCTTGATGACTCATTTTGAAGCGAGTAAGAGTACGATTATTAAATCCTTAGATCTATTGGAGAAAAAAGGGGTAGTGTTTCAAGTCAGAGGCAGTGGAATTTTTGTTAGAAGGCATAAGAGGAAGGGATATATTAGTCTCCTTTCTAATCAGGGGTTTAAAAAGGATCTTGAAGATTTTAACGTAACGTCAGAAGTGATTGAATTAGAAGTAAGGAAACCAACAGAAGAAGCGGCCCTTAATTTAAATATCGAACCAGGGGATGATGTCTATTATGTAAAAAGAGTTCGATATATTAACGGGCAAACATTATGCTTAGAAGAATCGTTTTATAATAAATCGATCATTACCTACCTAAATACCGAAATTGTTTCTGAATCGATCTTTAATTATATTAGGGATGCATTAGGATTAAAGGTCGGTTTTTCGGATATATACCTTCAAGTAGATAAGTTAAATGGGGAAGAAGCCAATTATTTAGGTTTGCCAAATCGGTCACCTAAACTTTGCGTTGAAACCATTTTTCATTTAACGAATGGCCAACCATTCGACTTCTCAAAAATCACTTATAACTATCAACAATCGCAGTTCTTCATCCAAGCGAATAGTCATTTTTTATAAAGGATATGTGTAAGCTTGTATTCCAAATTTAATTGAACATCCGACGGGGTTTTTTGCTAAAAGTAATTGAATAAGCGTAGCAAATAAAAAAACTAAAAAACTGCACCTCAAATGTTAGAGAATATCCAACAATTGAGGTGCAGTTTACGTTTTTTTCCAAAGTATCAGAATTTACTTAGATCATCAAAATTGGCTTTTTATCATTACTGCTTCGTCTTAACTTTAGGAAGAATCTTTTGGAGTGTAACTTTACGTTCAAGTGTCCAAGTAGATTCGTCTTTGGAGTCGTACTTTTCTAAAAAGGAAATAACCTCTTTTGTAATGGGTGTAGGAGTAGAGGCACCTGATGTAACACCCACGATTTCCACACCGTTTAACCACTCGAGTTTCAATTCAGAGATGTCCCCAATCCGGTAAGCGGTTGTTCCTGCTATTTGCTCAGACACTTGTGCTAAGCGATTAGAATTGTTGCTTTTTGGGTCACCTACTACAATGACAAGGTCACACTCTTTTGCTTGTTCAGCAACAGCCTCCTGTCGAACTTGAGTAGCAAGGCATATTTCATTATGAACCTCGGCACTTGGATAGACAGTCATGGCTTTTTTCATAATGTCACTAACATCCCATTGGCTCATGGTAGTTTGATTGGTAATAATGATTTTATCTGTTGAGATCGCTAAATTTTCAACATCCTCAACTGATTCGACAAGGTGAACAGATTCAGGAGCTACACCCATGGCACCTTCAGGCTCTGGATGTCCTTTTTTTCCGACATAAATAATTTCGTACCCTTCAGCTACTTGATCACGAATTAAATCATGAGTACGGGTCACGTCAGGACAAGTGGCATCAACAACCGTTAAGCCTTTTTCTTTCGCTAATTTCCGTACTTCAGGTGAAACCCCGTGTGCCGTAAAAATCACGGTTCCTTTATCGACTTGATTTAAAATCTCAACACGATTCGGACCATCTAAGGAGATAATACCATCTTCTTCAAATGCATCTGTAACATGCTTGTTATGAACAATCATTCCTAAAATATAAATCGGTCTTGGTAAATCCAAGTTTGCAGCAGCTTGTCTAGCAAGAACCATAGCATCAACAACGCCGTAGCAATATCCTCTTGGAGAAATTTTCTTTACATTCATGAAAGGCCTCCTACTAATAGAACGATTTAGTAAAAAAGTTCTTCTAAAAAAGAATAGCACCATCCGTATATTAACGAATGGTGTAATCTTTACCTATTATTTAGTATAAAGGAGTTTCTAATCAGTGACAATGCTTACGCTTCTTTTAACTCTGTAAGGGCATCATCTATGAATTCATATGCTTGCTCCTCAGTCATATCGTTAACAAGAACTAATTCGCTAGCAATCATTTGGCGAGCTTTCTGAAGGTGATTACGGTCTTGGATGTGGAGGCCATTTGCCCGTTCTGTTTGTTTCCTTGAAAGAGAAGAAATCAAGTGAGCTGCATCAATGATACTTCCGCTCTTTAAGAGATTTTCGGTCTCACGAGAGAAGTGACTTGTAGAAGGTGGAATGTCAGGTCCGTTTTGCAAAGCATCTACAAGTGAATCTAACTCTGATTGGTCTATAATCTTACGTAATCCAGAATCATTAATTTTGCTTTCTGGAAGCATAAGCTTCACATCAACGAGTGGAAAATTAAGAATAAAATAAGAGTGCGTTTCTCCTAAAACATCCTTTTCTTCTATATCTTGAATTGTTCCAGCACCGTGATAAGGATAGACTACGTGATCGCCAACTTTAAACATGGGCATTCCTCCAATCGGGTTGTAATCACAGTATAACACAAAAAAAAGCAAAAGTAAATTTTACTATCAAAAGGCGATTCTTGTCAATAAAAAAATCAGGAAATTATCATCTATTTTTGTTCACTGTTAGTTTATCCCATTAACGGTTAAACATACAACTTAGGTGCTGGTATTCCGTCAATGGTTTTGGGTTTTATAACTGTAGGTGTAATACCCTTAGAGGACGGAGCGCGTTCTATAGAATTTGAAAAAGATTCTTCATCTTCAATTGGTATTTCAGTTGCGACTGGAACATTCATTGGTTGCTCTGGTGATGGATTTGAATCATCTGTTGAATTGGTACTTCTCATAATTTTCCATAAAGCGGGTGCATTACGAATGAGAGGCCCATATTGATGAATCATTGGCATAACCTGTTGGGTTAAACCTAACACTTTTTGGGCGTTTGTTAATATTGTAGTAAAGTTCATCCCACCGGCTGCGCCAGCGGATGAAAATCCGCCCATTGCGGGAGCACTAGCCATATTAGATGCACCACCACCTAAGCCGCCTAGTAGCCTTGAGAGCACCCCTCCTCCTCGCATTGCCTGACTTCCAACTCCAGCCATAGGTGACATGTGACCTCCTGGTAACATGTTGGCTGCTTGAGACATGCCTTGCATCGGAGCTTGCATGGGCATTGAACTAAATGGTGGGCCAAAAAATGGTTGCATGTAAAAGTCTCCTTTCCTAGTTTAAAGCAATCTAAATAGTGTACCTTTAGTCATTTTTGGGAAGAATAAAATAAGCTAAAACACCGAAAATATTTTTCTTATAATTAGATATATGCAATGAATGATTTGGCGGTGAGTTCTAAGGTAGAAATATCATATTAGCCACGATCTGACAAAGTATGATAAAATGAACTATTGCACAAAGGAATCGGAAGGAAGATGAATTTATATTATGAAATCAGAAAACTTTAAGAGATTTGAATTGAAACCCTTTTTAATTGAAGCGTTAAGTGAACAAGGGTTTACGTTGCCGACAGATATACAGGAACGTTTAATACCAGCCATTCGAAATGGACGAGATGTGATTGGACAGTCACAAACGGGAACGGGAAAAACGTTATCGTTTCTCTTACCAATTCTAGACAGAATTGATTCGCAAAAAGATGAAGTACAAGCGGTAATTACAGCTCCAACTCGAGAATTAGCGGGGCAATTATTTGATGAGTTAAAAAAACTTTTAAATTTCTGTCCTGAAAACGAACAAATTCATGCCAAGCTGTTAGTCGGTGGAACAGATCGCGCTCGTGCTGTTGATAGCCTGAAAGTACAACCCCATATAGTTGTAGGAACTGCAGGTCGTATGGCAGATTTAATAGATGATCAAGCACTTAAGGTGTACACGGCTTCAATGCTTGTAGTCGATGAAGCCGATCAAATGTTAGATATGGGATTTATAGCGGATGTTGACAAGGTAGCATCTAGAATGTCAGAGAAATTACAAATGATGGTATTCTCTGCTACAATTCCAGAAAAATTGCAACCATTTTTGAAGAAATATATGACGGATCCTCGTCATGTTCAAGTTGAACCAAAACATGTGACGGCAACAAAGATTGAACACCGAATTATTCCTCTTAGACATCGTGAAAAAATTAAATTTGTTGTCGACATTGCTAAGTCAATTAATCCTTATTTAGCAATCGTCTTTACGAACACAAAAGAACAAGCCGATGAAGTAGCAGATGCTATGTATGAAGCTGGTTTAAATGTTGAACGTCTTCATGGTGGTCTTCAGCCAAGACAACGAAAGCAAGTTATGAAACAAGTTAAAGAGGTTAAAGTACAATATTTGGTGGCAACTGATTTAGCGGCTAGAGGAATTGATGTTAAGGGTGTTACTCATATTATCAATTTCGGATTGCCGCAGGATTTGGATTTTTATATTCACAGAGTTGGTCGGACGGCTCGCGCAGGTATGGATGGAATTGCGTTTACTATTTATGAAGATCATGATCAGCAAGCGATAGAAAAATTATTGAAGCGTGGAGTAAAATTCACTTACTATGACTTTAAACAAGGTGAATGGACTCAATTAGATCGAGCACCACTTGGAGTACCTGGAAAGAAAAAGACACCACGTTCAGGCGAAAGCAAAACAACAACGGCTAAAAAGCCAGCTGAACAAAAACGTACCGGTGGAAAAGCGGTCGCAAAAGCAAAGGCAGTCAAACCAGGATACAAGAAAAAGGCACGCTTTAAACAAGCAAAAGAAGAGCAAAAACTAAGACGTAAAAAGAAAAAGTAAGTAGGTAAAGGGAGAGGAAATAATGAAAGTCCGTTTAGGTTCTCATGTTTCGATGAATGGAAAAAAAATGCTACTTGGTGCAAGTGAAGAAGCAGCATCTTATGGAGCAAATACTTTTATGATCTATACAGGAGCTCCTCAAAACACAAGACGCAAACCAATTGAAGAATTAAACATTGAAGCTGGACTTGCTCATATGAAAGAAAATGGGATGTCTGACATTGTTGTTCATGCACCTTATATTATTAACATTGCTAATACAACCAAACCTGAGACATTTGAGTTAGGTGTTCGCTTTTTAAGGTCTGAGATAGAACGTACAGAGGCTCTAGGTGCTAAGCAGATCGTGTTACATCCTGGTGCTCATGTGGGAGCGGGTTCAGAAGCGGGGATTCAAAAAATTATTGAGGGTTTAAACGAAGTGTTTGAAGAAAAGCGTGATGTGCAAATTGCTCTTGAAACAATGGCTGGCAAAGGGTCAGAATGTGGAAGAACGTTTGAAGAATTAGCCGCTATCATTGACGGTGTTACACATAATGAGCGTTTATCGGTTTGTTTTGATACATGTCATACACATGATGCCGGGTACGACATTGTTTCAGACTTTGATGGTGTTCTTGATTCATTTGATCGAATCATTGGGATCGACCGTTTAAAAGTACTCCATATTAACGATAGTAAAAATGAATGCGGTGCAGCAAAAGACCGTCATGAAAATATTGGCTTTGGTCATATTGGTTATAAAGCCCTACACTACATTGTTCACCATCCACAACTAGCGGATGTTTCAAAAATTTTGGAGACACCTTTTGTAGGGGAAGATAAGAAGGATAAGAGAGCACCTTATAAACATGAAATTGAAATGTTACTTACGGGTGAGTTTGATGAAGAAATTCGCAGTAAAATGATGAATTAGGAAAAGAAGCAGAAGGTTTCCCCTTCTGCTTCTTTTTTATGATATGAACCACTCTTATAGGTATTGACTAAATTGTTGTAAAAGTTGTTGAATAACAGAAGAAACATATTCATCTACTTCTGTTTGCAAACGATGGATAATTCTCTCCACTTGTGCTTGGTTTCCAACATCAATTTGTTCAGTCCGAAGAATTGCAATAACTTGTTGAGCTTGTTGGGTAGACAGTTGAATATTATACTGTGTGGCTAGGTCTAATAATTCTTTCGTAGTAAGTGAGTTGACTTTGTTGTTTACGATTTGTTGCATAAAAGCATTCATAAAAACACCTCTCTTCAAGAGTTAAACATAATGACATTTTATGAGAGAACAAGAAATATGTGCAGAAAAAAAGGAAGTTTTGCTAGTTATAGCGAATTAAGGAGTTAGAGCAAAAAATACGTAGAAGATTTAATAGATAGATGTATGAAATAGAGGGGGTGGGGTCTTATGGATAATAAGTACCTAAATCAGAAAAAAGCCCCAATAGGGAGTAAGTTTATGTCGATGGATTCAAACAAGGAAACGTCGCATCTGCAGTCACCGACTCTTACCGAGGAGAAAAAAAATGAGAGGCATTTACTAATTGAGGAATTGGGTGTTCCTTTTCTACAAGTAAATGAATATTTACAACCTCTTAGTTGGAACCAGGCTTTTTTAGACCTAACCAATATAAAAGAATCAGAATTACAAATTTTCTCCTTAGAAGAAATAGGACGCAGAAATTCGGCTATTCAATTTAGTGGCAAGCTAATTCAGAAGGCACTGAAAAGTAAATGTAAACTAGAAGAAGACTTTGAAGAAGATGATTTACTTTATCGAATAAAAGCCATACCTTTTAGTAAAGATGGAGTTGTATACTTGATATATGAAGATCGCTCTCTTCAAAAACAATTTGAAAATTTACTTACTTTTCATCATCAAATGGAAGCTGTATCTCACATCGCTGCTGGAGTAGCTCATGAATTGCGAAATCCTTTATCGGTGATTAAAGGTTTTCTACAATTAGCTAAACTGACAAATGATCATCAAAAATACTATGATACGATTATGTCTGAGCTAAATAGAATGAATGGAATCCTTGAAGACTTTTTATCGGTCTCTAGGAGAAAACTTGACCGGCGTTTACAGTCACCAGCAAATATCATGCATTCATTGACAGAAATTATAAAGGCGGAGTGTCTTCTACATGATGTGGAATTTCATTTGAAGCTAACTGAAACAGATCAGCAAGTTCATGTAAATGAATCGATGGTTAAACAAGTGATGTTGAATTTACTTCGCAATTCAGTGGAGGCTTATGGAGAGTCCAATACAAACAGAGTTCTAACAATAGAAACAAAGATAGAGAATAACCAGTATGTAATAGAGGTTCATGATAATGGAAAGGGGATGCCTGAGTCTGTACTAAGGCAATTAGGTAAGCCGTTCTTCACAACGAAAGCAAGAGGGACAGGAATTGGTATTCCACTTTGTAAAAAGATTATTGAAGATCATGGGGGAAGCTTTCACATTCAGAGTACATATAATGTGGGTACGAAGGTTGTAATAACCTTACCATTAGAAATGCAAACAGGGGATAACTCTCCATATTAGGCTTTTCTAGTTTGATGAACTAGAGTCTAATATAGAGTTATTCTTTTTTGTGTTTTTTTTATAAAATTTACTCTTTATTTACAAGAGTGTTAATTCAGACTATAATGGACTTCAAGAGAAAGTTTACTTAGGGAAACTTTTCTGCCCTGTCCTAATTTTGCACATTTTTAAGTGTTTATCCATAAGATGTTGTGATGATTTAAGATTCTCGTTAAAACTAACATCCTCGTTCATTAACGAATTATAAGGACTAAGTGTGTAAATAAAGTTGCACTATGGCAAGAATATATATGGTTGAAAGATGGGAGGAGAAGTTAATGGCTGATGTATTAAAAGTTGAATCACTTTCTGTCTATTACGAGAAAAATGAAGCTGTTAAAGATATTAGTTTTAGTGCTGAACAAGGAAAACTCATTGGAATAATTGGGCCGAATGGTGCCGGAAAATCAACCCTAATTAAGGCAATCCTTGGTCTTGAAAAAGCCCTGGGTAAAGTCACTGTATTAGGGAAAAGTGTTAAAGATGTAAGGGAAAAGATCTCCTATGTTCCTCAGAGGAATCAAATTGACTGGGACTTCCCAGTACTAGTTGAAGATGTTGTGCTGATGGGGCGTTTCACACATATTCCTTGGTATAAAAAAGCGGGGAAGAAGGATCACTTGGTTGTTACTGAGTCTCTTGAAAAGGTAGGAATGTTAGACTTTCGTAAAAGACAAATTGGTGAATTATCGGGTGGACAGCAGCAACGTGTTTTTATAGCCCGCGCGTTAGCTCAGCATGCAGACTTATTTTTTTTAGATGAGCCGTTTGTTGGTATCGATGTAACATCTGAAGAGATTATTATCCATTTACTTAGAGAGCTTAGAAACGAAGGAAAAACGGTATTTGTAGTGCATCATGATTTAAGCAAAGTTGAACAATATTTTGATGAACTATTACTTATTAACAAAGAGTTAGTTGAGTTTGGTCAAGTGAAAGAAGTGTATCAACCTGACATTCTATCAAAGACATATAAGGGGAGTATCCAATTGTTCGGTGCTAATGAAAATATAATGGTGGTGAGTGATTAATGAGTAACATCATAATGTTCATTGACCAATTAACACGCTACGCTTACTTACAACAAGCGTTAATTGCAGCAATATTAGTAGGGATTATATGTGGTGTCATTGGGTGTTTTATTATTTTGCGAGGAATGGCTTTAATGGGTGACGCTATTTCCCACGCAGTCTTACCTGGTGTTGTTATTGCATATATGTTAGGAGCGAGTTTCTTTATTGGAGCAACCATTACAGGGGTTTTAACTGCGTTAGCGATCGGGTACGTTTCACAGAACAGCAGGATAAAAGATGATTCTGCGATTGGAATAATGTTTACGGCTGCTTTTGCACTAGGGATTGTAATGATTACAGGGCTTCGTGGAACAGGTGTAGACCTTTGGCATATTCTTTTTGGGAATGTATTAGCTGTATCAAGGAGTGATTTGTATGTCACTTTAGGAATTGGATCATTTGTACTGTTAATGATCATTATTTTTTATAGACCTTTACTTCTAAGTACATTCGATCCAATCATGGCAAAAGCGACAGGGATTCCAGTAAGGCTAATTCATTATTTACTTATGCTCCTATTATCGTTAGTTACAGTTGCTTCCCTTAAAACAGTTGGTATTGTTCTTGTTGTCGCCATGTTAATTACACCAGGTGCAACTGCATATTTACTAACAGATCGTTTGCCAGTTATGCTAACGTTATCTGCTCTATTTGGGGTATTGTCAGCCGTGATCGGAATGTATTATTCCGTCGTTTATGATGTAGCTTCTGGGGCATCGATTGTGCTTGTCGCTTCTTTCTTTTTCGGTTTAGCCTTTTTCTTCTCACCGAAGCAAGGAATCATTACAAAAAAATGGCGATCGAGAATGGTACAAAAAGCTTAAACTCATCAATCAAAAAAACGAAGCCGTTGGGCTTCGTTTTTTTGATTGATGTCTCAAGAAATGTAAGACTAGTAGAGACTTTTTTATTCTGCTAAGGAAGGGAAGGTCCCTTTTTAGAAGAAACTAAGTTTTATTATGTCATTCTTCACTAATTGTGAATCTAGCAGCAATTTCATGAAATTGCAATTGGCTTTGTATGGGCTGAACATGTTGAGGTCGTTTAACATAATGATAACTACCGTCTGCATTCTGTTCGCGCGTCTTTGTGTTATCACTTAAAGTAATCGTCAGAATTTCCTTAATCCGTTTTTTGTTTTGTTCACTAATAATAGGAAAGAGTATTTCAATCCGTTTATCCATATTTCGTGTCATCCAGTCTGCGGAGGATAAGTAAAATTTTTCTTCGCCACCTTGGTGAAAATAAAAGATACGGCTATGTTCTAAAAAGCGATCGACAATACTAAATACTTGAATGTTTTCGCTTACTCCCTTGATTTGAGGACGTAGACAGCAAATGCCACGGACAATTAAATCAACTTGAACTCCAGCTTGAGAGGCTTCATAGAGCTTTAAGATGATAGGTTTGTCAGTAAGAGAGTTCATTTTAGCAATGATTCTCCCGTTCCCTTGCTGTTTATGAAGGTCTATTTCTGAATCGATTAGGCTGAGAAATTTACTTCGTATTTCAAATGGAGCGATACTTAGATGATGCCAAACGGGTTTGTCACTATAGCCACTTAAAAAATTAAAAAAATTAGTTGCATCAATACCGAATTGTTCATTTGACGTAAGGTAACCGATGTCGGTGTATAATTTTGCTGTTGAATCATTGTAATTTCCTGTTCCTAAATGAACGAATCGTTGAATTTGATCGTCCTCGTGTCGGACAATAAGCGTTATTTTACTATGAGTCTTTAAAGCTGTTATGCCATAAATGACATGAACCCCAGATTTTTCTAACTTCTTGGCCCATTGAATATTATTTTCCTCATCAAATCGTGCCTTTAATTCCACTAATACAGTCACTTGTTTACCGTTTTCTGCTGCTAGTGCCAGAGCATTAATAATAGGAGAATCTCCACTTACACGATAAAGAGTCTGTTTTATAGCAAGTACATTCGGATCTTCTGCTGCCCTTGCTATAAAATCAATAACAGGTTGAAACGATTCATATGGATGGTGGAGAATAATATCTCGCTTAAGGATAGCTTGGTAAATATCCTCATCTCCCATTAAGTCTTCAGGTGGCTGAGGAATTAGAGTCTCATTGGCTAAATGCTCGTGATCCTTTGCAAGTTGTCCGTAAAGTTTAAATAAGAAGGATAAATCCATAGGTCCCTTTAATGAATATACATCATTTTTATGAAGTTCTAACACGTCTAATAAGAGATTTAAGACATTCTGATCCATCATATCTTCTTGCATTTCCAAGCGGACAGCAGATCCCCATTTACGCTTTTTTAATTCCTTTTCAATTTCAAGGAGTAAGTCACGTGCTCCCTCTTCGTGAATCGTCATATCAGCGTTTCTAGTAATTCTAAACGGAGAGACGGATTTAACCGCAAACCCATTAAATAAATCATTAATAAAATATCCAATGACATTTTCTAATAGAATAAATTGTTCTTTTTTTTCATTTGAAGGAAGTTTAATAAAACGATTTAAAACAGCTGGGACTTGAACGATAGCTAATTGTTCTTTTTCCTCCTCCCAGTTCCCAAGTTTTTTTAATACGACTGCAAGATTTAAACTCTTATTTAAAAGCATAGGAAAAGGGCGGTAAGCATCAATCGCCATCGGAGTTAAAACCGGAAATATATAATGTTTAAAACGATGTTTTAAAAATGCAATCTGCTCGGCATTGCATTCATCCATCGTCATAAATTGAAACCCCTCATGAAAAAGCATTGGGACAATGGTTTCTGTATATTCCGTATCTTGTAGACGTACTAATTTGTGGTTTTTATCAGCGATATGTTTGAGTTGCTGTTTCGGTGTTAATCCCGCCTTGTTTTCCGGTTTGTTATATCCTGCTTTCACTTGATCTTTTAATCCAGCTACTCTCACCATGAAAAATTCATCTAAATTTGAGCTGAAAATTGCCATGAATTTTAACCGCTCTAAAATAGGATTACGCTCATCTATTGCTTCTTCTAAAACTCGTTCATTAAAGGCCAGCCAACTTAATTCACGATTATTATAAAAGGTTGGGTTATTGAGATCAATGTATTCATGATTTTCATTTTCTATCATTGTACTCAACCTTTCTACTGAATTAGTCCCTTCTACATATTAAGAGGTGATTATAAATTTTATGTTGAATTTTCGTTTTTCAGAACTTACTTAAGCGGCTTATAGAGGAACTCAATTGACTGTTTAATCGATTTTTCTAGCTGTTTTTTATTTTTTTTAGCTTGAATATTTTCAAAATATGGATCTTCTTTGTAATAGAGCGGGAGCACTAATTGATCATTATTCTCTGTTACTTGTCCTATTTTTGTGATTATTTTTCTTTTTGTACGATCTAAAGAATAAGCTAACTTCATAATGGAGCCTAAAAATTCAAACAACTTCAAATTACTTTTTGAAATAATTTTTATGAAAGGCTCTGCATATTTCATCATTTGAGATTTGGACTTATATGAAGAGATAAACGCTACAGCTAATCGTTCTTGGTGAGATAATCCTTCAATGGTTATGTTTGTAAGTAAATAAAATGTATTTTGGCTACTTGATTCACTATTGATGGTTTCACCGATATATAAGACTCTAGCGCTGAGTTGAAGGAGTTTGAGTGCCTCTTTTTGATCGTGATCCACTAGAGCAAATGGTGAGAGCTGTTTATACAATTGCATGGCAAGATATGATATGTGGCTCACATAATCTAGCTTGATGTTATATTTAGATGTAATTTGGTACATGTTTTCTTCAATTACGTTTGGAAATCGGTTGGTTTCCATCGTTTTAAGCAGTTCCTCGTAAAATACCCCATCTCTTAAGCCCTTTCTACTCATGATGAATTTCTCTGCTTGAACGTGATCTACAATAGAAGATATAATCTCAACTGCTGGGACGATTATTTCTACTCTATCTTTAGAAAGGCCATCAATTTGTGAACGTTCCTCGGAAGAAGTAAGTTGCAACATGTCATTGATGTGAAACACCTCTGTCTTAGGTATTTCATATTGATGAATGCCTGCAAGCGGATAATTAACTTGACGTTGATGAATAAGGGAAAGGTTTCTTGCGCTTCCTCCGATTCCAATTACAGGGTAGTGTAAATGTGTTGCTAACCAAGGGAGTGTTAACCATTGCTCTCGAATATAGTTTTTCAAAGCTTGTACGGCATCAGCTAGGTTTTTTGTTTGTTGAAAGAACTTTTGATGGAGAGTAATGGCCCCAAATGGAAAGCTGTGATAGTGCACTAATGTTCGATTTTTAAATAAGGTTATCTCAGTACTACCCCCGCCAATATCGACGGTAAATCCGTCCGAAATATTGGTTGAATTGACAATGGCTAAATACCCATAGAAAGCTTCTTCATATTCACTGAGAATACGAATTGTCATACCGAGTTTTTTTTCTATGGAACGAACGATCTCCTCTTTATTCTTTGCTTTACGCATGGCAGCGGTAGCAATCACTATCAGCTTGGGAATTTGGTGGTAGTCGATTATTTCTTTAAATCGAGTAAGTGTATTACTAACGATCGCAACTCCCTCATCAGATAAATAACCATTGTTTAATATATACGTGCTGAGTCTAGCGACCGTTTTATAATTATGTAATTCGTTATACTGACCATGATGATCGACTTCATTAATAACGAGCCGAAAGGAGTTTGACCCCATATCGATAATAGCGTATTGATCTTTAATCACGAACCCCACCTCAAAACGAATAATAAAATTCTATTCCTGATTATACCAAAAGCGATAAGTAGAGCACAAAGGTAGACAGAATTGAAATAACCTTTATAATAAGAAAGGATAAGACACTAAATCGTAATTGTTCTGATAAAGTTGTGAAGAAAGGAGACGAATGTATGCATATTCCTATTCAAACTGAAGCTGTTGAATTAAAAAATATTTCATTTCACTATGGTAATCAAAAAGTTCTTGAAAATGTATCGTTAACGATAAAAAAAGGATCTTTTTTAGGTTTAGTAGGACCGAACGGGTCAGGAAAATCAACATTAATTAAATTAATGCTAGGATTGTTGCCTACTCAGCAAGGCGATATCGAATTATTTGGAGAAAAGGCTTCTAAGTTTCGCCATTGGGAAAAAATCGGGTTTGTATCTCAAAAAGCAAATAGTTTTAATACTGGATTCCCGGCAACGGTTTTTGAGGTTGTGTCGATGGGTTTATATGGGAAAATAGGGTTGTTTCGCTTTTTAGGCCGAAAGCATAAACAGCAAGTTAAAGAAGCGATTGATCAAGTAGGGATGTCTAAGTATATGAATAGAAATATTGGTGAATTATCTGGAGGTCAACAGCAACGAGTTTTTATTGCCCGAGCCTTGGTGAGTCAGCCTGAATTGTTAATACTAGATGAGCCAACAGTAGGAGTAGACGCAACCAGTGTTCGACAATTTTATGATATGCTCGATCATTTAAATAAAGATAAAAGGATTACTTTGGTAATGGTAACCCATGATATAGGTGCGATGACAGATCATGTCACCGATGTGGCATGTTTAAACAAAACTCTTCATTTCCATGGAAATACTGCAGATTTCGAAGCGAATCAAGATTTATCGACATTTTACGGCCATGACGTTCATTTGTTAACTCATAATCATAGTCATGGAGGACATTAATTCATGTTAGACGCCTTTTTTCGATATGAATTTCTACAAAATGCTTTCTACACAGGGGTGTTAATTGGTTTACTAGCACCAACATTAGGTGTTTTTTTAGTAGTAAGGAGACTTTCTTTAATTGCGGATGCTCTCTCTCATATTACGTTATCAGGAATTGCAGCAAGTTTGTTATTAGCTAAACATGTGGCATTTTTCCAAACGCTCAATCCACTTTATATGGGATTGTTTTTTTCCGTTAGTGGTTCTTTGTTAATTGAACAATTGAGGAGTGTTTATTCCTTTTATAAGGAGATTGCAATTCCAATTATATTGACAGGTGGGATAGGGTTAGGAGTTGTATTCATTTCACTTGCCGATGGGTTTAATAATGACTTATTTCATTATCTATTTGGAAGTGTCATGGCGGTAAGTCGCTCAGACTTATGGACTATCAGCATTATTACTGTTGTTGTATTGTTTGTCTTAATTCTATTGTATAAGGAATTATTTTTTCTTTCTTTTGATGAAGAACAAGCGATTGTTTCGGGTATTAACCGTAGGATTATTAATTTCATTTTTATTGTCATGGTTGCATTAGTTATCGCTGCTTCCATGAGAATTGTTGGTATTTTACTTGTATCTTCTTTAATGACATTACCCGTTGCTGCTGCGATGAGATTGGCTGTAGGTTTCAAACAGATGTTTCTTTACTCCATATTATTTGGTGAAATTGCCGTAATTGGAGGGCTCATCACAGCCTTTTATTTTGATCTTGCCCCTGGTGGAATGATTGTCATGATTGCGGTTGCAATCTTACTTCTTACCATGCTTTTAGAAAAAGTATTCGGAGAAATTAGGAAGGGAAGAAGACAAAAAATGAGCTTTGGAAATAACGAATGTTAGGGGCTCAGTAATGGAACTGTTAACACAATTGACGTTTATCGAACGAGGTATTTTAGCAGGAGTGATCATTGGATTTATCGCTCCGGTAGTAGGAGCATTTTTGTTAGTCCGTAGAGTTTCGATTATCACAGAATCGATCTCACACATTACACTAGCTGGATTATCAGCAGGAGTATTACTTGGAACGTTAGGGCCTTGGTTTTCAGAGTTAAATCCTATGTATATTGGGGTTATCTTTGCTTTGATTGGAGCTTTGGTCACAGAGCGTTTAAGAATGATTTATAAACATTTTCAAGAATTGGCTGTTCCGATTATCTTATCTACTGCAATAGGAATGAGTGCCATCTTTATTTCACTAGCGAGAACTGGATATAATGAATGGTATGCGTATTTATTCGGAAGCATTGTTAGTGTAACCATTAGTGATCTTCATTTTATCCTTGTGACAGCGGTGTTCGTTCTAATCATTATCGGTTTATTTTATAAAGAATTTATCTCAATTTCTTTTGATCAGGAATTTGCTAAGGTGTCAGGCATTCCATTAAAAGTGGTTAATTTTATGTTTGCGTTGTTAGTTGCCTTAGTCATTTCATTATCGATGAAGGTTGTAGGGATTTTACTTGTTGGTGCATTGGTCGTTATACCAGTAGCTACGAGCATACAATTAGCAAAAAGTTTTAAACAACTCGTGGGATATGGAGTCATATTTGCTCAATTGGCTATGTTGTCTGGATTATTTTTTTCTTATCAATTTGCCATTGCCACAGGTGGGATGATTGTTTTAATGAGCTTAGTAATCTTAATCGTTGTACTGGTATTGAAAAAAGTACAAGTAAAGTAAAGGAGGGCTTGTTTTGAATGTAAATGAAGCAATGGAACTCTTAAAAGAAAAGGGTTATAAGCATACAGATAAGAGAGAGGACATGTTACGCTTATTTGCTTTAGAAAAAAGATATTTATCTGCAAAAGATGTTTTAGAACGATTGCAAAATGAATACCCTGGAATGAGCTTTGACACGATATATCGTAATTTATCTTTGTTTGCCGATCTTAGCATTCTTGAAGAAACAGAACTGGATGGAGAAAAAAGATTTCGTTTTAGTTGTTCAATTTCCAAACACCATCATCATTTGATCTGTCTTGAATGTGGAAAAACTAAGCATATCGAAAGTTGTCCGATGGACTCGATTCGTCAACAATTTCCCGATTTTGAGGTTACTGGACATAAATTTGAGATTTATGGTAAATGCCAGGAGTGCGTTGCTATTAATTAACGAAGAGAAGTGAAATTAGGTTAAGATCAAATCTTTTTTTAGGTTTGGTCTTTTTTGTCTTTTCCTGTCTATGATGAACAGTTATCTCCAACCAATATTTTTAATTTCTTTCGGTGAAAGCGCTTGCTATTTGAGGGAATAATCGTATAATAAAAGATGTAATAAATTGTATGTATTTTTTGAATTTATATAAATATGCAAATTTACCGCAAATAAACTTGAGTTTAATCGAGGTGGGTAGTTATGGAATCCATAGTTAAGCATATGACGAAGGACTTTGAAGAGAAACTTAAACGAACACTTAATGATAATGAAGTAGAATTTATTAGGTGGATGGTTAGTAATAGTAACTATGATTGCCGCCCACTTCCGTTAGAGCATTTGAAACAGGCGTAACCATAAATTGATAAGGATATTTTAAATTCATTGTCCAATCCTAGAAATTAGGAGGGGATGATAAGATGGCTAATCCAATTGTTAAATGTAATGTAGCAAATTGTACGTTTTGGGGAGATGGCAACAGATGTCAAGCTGACTCCATTCTCGTAGAAATTGATGCACACGCAAACCGTGACTACAACATGGAAGCGGGAGAAGAATTTTACGAAAAAGCAGAACATAAGGATAAAGCTCAAGAGATTAAAGAGACTTGCTGTCATACCTTTCGACCAAAAGAGTAAACTAAAAAGAGGACTAGCTAAGGCTAGTCCTCTTTTTTATGTTCTCAGCTGTTTTCTTTTAACCAGTTGTCCACCCAATCTTTTGCTTCTATCCAGTTGTGCGCACGAATAACAGACTTAGGAGCAGGTAATCGATTGTAAGGTGTGTCTAATAAAATAACTGGAATATTAAATTCCTCCGCAATTGCAACAGCATTGTCATGTTTATCCTCAAAGAAGATATCAAGTTGATGTTCGCGAACGGCATCTAACTTATCATGTTTACCAACTAATTCAATATGGTCAAACGGAATAGCATTTGCTGTGAACCAATTAGTGGTTATATCTGCTAGATGGTTTCTTCTTGCCGTAATGTAAATTAAGTCATGAGATTTAGTCCAATCATGTAACGTTTTTTCAGCATAAGGAGCTAGCTTTGCTTCTTGATAAATAATCCCTTCATGATGTTCCATCCACTCCCAGAACTGCTTTTCTGTTATATCTAAAACAGAAGTTAAGTCGTATTCTGTTAAATCATCTAACGTTAACGTCTTATTAAAATGTTTGTTTAAATATGGAATAAATGTGTTAGGACTCGTAATTGTACCATCAATATCTAGTCCTATTCTTTTTTTAACGGACATAAATTCACCTCATAAATACCTTGTTTCTATTACCTTACACGAAAAAACGGAGTCGGTCTAGTGAACCTTCCTTTGCAAGAAAAGATTGACACCCATAATTATCTTGTCATGCGTCATACTAAGGACTGTTCCCCGAAACAAAGAAAGTGAGGGATTCGTATGACAGACCGAGAACACCCAAAAGATGAACCAATAAGGTTAGTTGATGAAGATGATCGATCATTAACTTTTGTGAATAACCATGTTGATGGAGAATATGAAAACGGACGAAGTGATACCCGGAGCTTAGATTTAACGGAAGAAGAAAAAGATCAACCATTCGTTACCAATTTTCAAGAAGAAACTGCCGTTGAATACGGAGTAATGAATGATAGGGTCGAACGAGATGAGACGGCGCGTATAAACGAAGATGATGTCACGGCTGGACGTGGTGTCGGAACATTTGCGATCGTATTATCCATTCTCTCCTTATTCTTCTTGCCAATATTACTTGGTGCAGCAGGTATTGTAGTAGGTTTTGTTTCACGTCGTTATGGCTCCACATCGCTTGGTAACTGGGCGATTGGTATTGGTGCGATTTCGATTCTCATGACCGTCTTTTTCTCACCATTCTTCTAACATTAGATTAATTAGGTGAGAGCGGGGAACATAGAGAAAGCACTAGTCAATTTCGGCTAGTGCTTCTCTTATTATGCATTTTCTAATTCACGTTGCTTTTTGAAGTGTTCTTCAGCAATTTTGTCAATTTCAATTTTTAGTTCTTCGACCATCGTTTCTTCAGGGACTTTTCTTACAATTTCGCCTTTCATAAATAAGAGGCCTTCCCCACGAGCGCCCGCAATTCCAATATCAGCTTCTCTGGCTTCTCCAGGTCCATTTACAGCACAACCAAGCACAGCAACCTTAATAGGGGCTTTAATGGTTGAAATGTAATCTTCTATCTCGTTTGCGATACTAATCAAGTCAATTTCAATTCGGCCGCAAGTTGGACAAGAGATAAGGGTTGCAGCGTTAGCAGCAAGACCAAATGACTTTAACAGCTCCCGTGCAACTTTGACCTCTTCTACAGGATCTGCACTTAACGAGATACGTACTGTGTTACCAATACCCATGTTTAAAATAGCACCAATTCCTGCGGCACTCTTGATCGTACCTGCAAATAATGTTCCAGACTCTGTAATTCCTAGATGTAGTGGATAATCAAAAGCTTTTGATGCTTTTTCGTATGCCTCAATAGCTAAATTGACATCAGATGCTTTCATCGACACAATGATGTCATGAAAATCAAGTTCTTCAAGAATTTGTATATGGTGAAGAGCACTTTCAACCATTCCATCCGCTGTCGGATACCCATATTTATCAAGAATTCGCTTTTCTAAAGATCCAGCATTAACTCCAATTCGAATGGGAATACCTTTTTCTTTAGCAGCTTTTACTACAGCTTCGACTTTATGACGTTTACCGATATTTCCTGGATTGATGCGGATTTTATCTGCGCCACCTTCAATGGCTTTTAAGGCTAACTTATAATCGAAATGAATATCAACTACTAATGGGATGTTAATCTGAGCTTTAATGTCAGCAATTGCTTCAGCTGCACGCATATCAGGACATGCTACGCGAACAATCTGACATCCAGCTTCTTCTAGTCGCTTTATTTCTGCAACAGTTGCTTCAACATCATGTGTTTTTGTCGTTGTCATGCTTTGTACAACTACCTCATTGTTTCCGCCGATCGTCAAATTGCCAACCTTAACCGGTCGCGTTTTTGTACGATGAATAATTTCGGTCATAGACCAATCGCTCCTTTATATTGAAGAGTGGACTCTTCACCTAATCTCACAAAGAGAATCGTCTCCATTTTATCAATGTCAGTATTTGTTTGGCAAGGATAAAGTCATTTCTATTTTAAGTAGGACGCTTTAAAGTCATACAAAAAAGGGGAGTGTCGTGTCTCCCCAAAGTGCGTGTCTTTCTGCTTAAGATTTGTCTGAGCGTTTTTTTACCTTGTCATTTTTATGAATGGCTTTGAAAAAAGAAATGAATTTAACGGTATACAGGGAATAAGTATGTTTTACCGATTTGAATCTCTTCAGGTCTAATACCATCATTTAATTCTTGGAAATCATAAACAATCTCTTGAATCGTTGCTTTAATGGTTCCTTCATGTAAGTGTTCTACAATGGAGAGAACGGTATGTCCAGGTTCAACCATCACTTCTTGGAAAGGATCTAATTCAACATTGGTCATTGTTTCTTCTGTCGTGTCAGAGTTAGTTACTGATTCTGCAACTGCTTCAGTAACTTCAGAAAGTCCATTGGGTAAAGTTCCAATAGTTAGATCATAATAAGTACTATATAAAATAACGAGGATAATGAAAATCGTCCCTATACGTTTCATTCAGCTTGTCCTCCTTTAGTGTATTCATTTATTCATTAAGAGTATATGTTCTTTCATCCTAAATATGCCAAAAAGGGAAGAAGAAATTTCAAAAGGTTGAGCTCAGGCTCTTTTGTTCTGCAATAAATGAAGAAGGTCTTAATGAACTAGTTAAACGTTTTAGGAGTGATAGTATGGCACTTCGTTCGTCTTACATCTTATTTTTTATTGGTCTTTTACCAGTCATTATGGTTATAGGTAATTCGATGTTTATTCCTCTCTTGCCCCAAATGCAATTAGATATGGGGCTAACAACAATTGAGAGTGGCTGGTTGTTAACAAGTTTCTCTATTCCCGCAGCACTGCTTGTCCCGCTAGGAGGTTACTTGTCTGACCGGTTTGGAAGAAAGAAAATAGCACTCGTTGCTTTACCCGTTATTATGATTGGCTGTTTGATATCAGCTCTTGCTGGTATCAGGGTAGAGGCAGCTGCGACGTTTCAATTAATGATGGTAGGTCGAGTATTTCAAGGTATAGGAGCAGGTCTAGTCACACCTCTTGCGATGGTATTTATTACAGAAATCTTTGAAGGGGAACAAAGAACCCGTGCACTGGGCAGCATTGAAGTATATAACGGAATGGGGAAAGTGATAAGTCCAATTATTGGGGGGATTATCTTAGCATTTTCATGGGAGTTAAGCTTTGTCATTCTTTTAGCTCTATCTTTATTTGCTTTTGTAGGAATATTATTATTTATCCGATCAGAGAAAACGATGGATAAAGCTAGTGAGAAGCAAAAAGTAGCAAGAGGCAGATTAAAGAAGATTTTTTCTATTCATTGGCGTTGGTTATTCCCTATATTCTCCTCTGGTGCAATCGGGATGTTTTTGCTTTTTGGTTATTTGTTTTATTTCTCTTATTTATTAGAGGCTACTCAGGTTCTTTCTTTTTGGAAGGGGATATTGTTAGCGACACCTTTATTTATGTTAACAATTTTATCTTATGGAACTGGTAGAAAATTAAAGGGGAAAGAAGATTCTTACAAAAAAGCGATTATTTTGGGTCTTATCCTCATGGTTTTAGGGTCTACATTAATGATCAACTTCGATTCGTTAATCCTATTCATTGGATCAATTATGCTTTTCTCAAGTGGGTTTGGTATATTACTTCCAGCTGCTAATGCAGCTCTTGCTTCAATTGTTCCAAAAAGGGAAAGGGGAACCATGTTTTCTCTTTACTCTATGATGAGATTTTTAGGTGTTGCTTTAGGGCCGCTTTTATTTGGATTATGGTTGCAAAACATTGAACAAATGATTTTTACTGCTTTATTTTTTATTAGTTTTAATTGTGTAATAGTCCTTTACTGCTGGCCTTGTTTACCAGTTGGTAAGAACTGCGATATACTAAATGAACACGTTATTAAGTAAAAAAAAGTGACTAAAGTCCCTTTTCTTTATGTGCGAAAAAGTGTTTCTTATTTAATAGAGCACTCGTCAATTAAGAGAGCTAGACTTAGGAAGATATTCTAAGTCATTAAAGGAGAGTTGATTGGGATGAATCTGAAATGGAAAAAAAGAATGATTCTTACACTTGTATTTGCTTTATTATTTCCAATGTTTGTTCTTGCAGATGCTGTACCAGGAGACGTAGTCATTACATTAGGAGAAAATTTATCAGAGACGCAAAAGCAAAGTTTGTTAACGGAAATGGGACACTCGGAAGATGACCTTGTCATCTATGTAACGAACGCGGAAGAGCATCAATATTTAGGAAATTATATTAGCGCTTCTCGAATTGGAAGCAGAGCGTTATCGTCTTCTAAGATCACACTTAGGGAAGCTGGTGCAGGCTTAACTGTAGAATCGAATAACATTGATTGGGTGTCAGATGAAATGTATGCCAATGCTCTTATTACAGCAGGAGTTGAAGATGCTGATATTTATGTGACAGCTCCTATTAATGTATCGGGAACAGCTGCATTAACTGGGTTAATTAAAGCTTATGAGATTGCAACAGAAATTGAAATTCCAGAAGAACAAAAGCAAATTGCTAATGAAGAAATGGTCCGTACGGGCGAATTAAGTGAATCAATTGGGGTTGAAGAAGCCACTGAATTAATGAATCGAATTAAAGAAGAAATTGCTAATAATCCTGTTGAGACAGAAGACGATTTACGTGAACTCATTCGACGTGTGGCAGCAGAGCTAGGCATAACGTTAACAGATGAAGAGTTAAATGGTCTTGTTTCACTTTTCATGCGAATGAAAGATATGAACATTGATTGGAATCAGGTTCAAGATCAAATTACAAAAGTTCGTGACAATTTAGGGGATTTTCTAAATCGAGAAGATACTCAAGGATTTATTAAGAATTTCCTTGATTTAATTAATCGTCTTATTGATTCCCTTCGAGGTTTATTTAGTTCATAATGAGAGAGGGGGGATTGCCCCCTCTCTTTATTTATACCATTTTTCCAAAAAAGTGAAACGGATTGATTTTGTACTCGTATACATTAAAAAGGAAGTTGTGAGTATGGAGTGGTTAAATTCTGCCAGTGTGGGCTTTATTGTTGTCTTTTTAGGAACTTTGTTTCTGATTGGAGAATTGCTTGTGCGGGCAAAAGGACTTTTTGCTATTTTGGGTGTTGCAATTATGGCTATGTATTTCTCCTACCATCTTTCAGGAGATGTAGGATTATGGGTCGTCATTTTATATATGGTAGGACTAGTCATGATTGTAATTGATGGTAAGGTAATCACAGATGGTACGATTGCTTTATTAGGAGTCTTATTAATGATCATAGGGATAGCAGTCCCTGCTCCCAACTTCATCTATGGTGCACTTGTATCAATGGGTTTCTTAGTAGGTGGGTTTAGTTCAGCACTCTTTCTTAAAGTCTTCCCATCAAGAAACTTATGGGCTAAAATGACGTTGAAAGACCGATTAACTGGAGATATTGGTTATAATTCTATTAACGAACGTTACCATGAATTAGTAGGTAAGCAAGGAAGAACGATTAGTTCATTGCGCCCAACTGGTACAATTGAAGTAGAAGGAGAACAGTATAGTGCGACTAGCGGTGGGCACTGGATAGAAGCCAATTCGGATATCATTATTACGTCCGTGGATGGTACGAGAATCCTTATAAAAAAAATAGAAGACGAAAAAAGCGAGTAAACCTATGGTTTTGTACTCGCTTTTCTTTTTGGAATTGGAATGGTGTGCACTGCCATAAAAACGAGCAACAAAGTCGAAAGTACAAATGCACTAAAAGGAATAGGTGTCACAAGTATATCAATCCAATAAAGGACAATGACAGGGAGTGTAAGAGCATGCGCTGTGATTGTCCAAAAGTGACGGTATTGTAACGGCCGACCCCTTTTAAAAAAGGTAGCAATAAATGCTAGTATAGAAATCCCTAAATAAGCAAGGCCTGAAAGACCTACATAAAGCAATGTGGTTACAATAAACAGCAATATAGGTAAGAACCCTTGCAAATCCTGAATTCGTTTAGCGAGTTCTTCTTTTGTTAGTTCGTTTAAGCCTAATAATGTATAAGAAATGCTCTGAATGTTGCCGTTAGCTACAAAAAGGATGTTGTGCTGTTGAAGTGCGATCCCTTCGTTTAGCAATTTTAAATCTTCATCTGAATAAAAATTAGCTGGGTCAATCAGAACGAAGCCTTCACCTAGTTCTTCTGTATAGAACGGTTCTGTACGGTCTAACTGGAGTGAACCGTTGATAAGTTGAAAGGAAGGTAAATCACTTACTAATAAATGATTTAATCGATCAACACCTGTATAAGTTGCCATATTTAAAGACACGAAATAAGGAATGCTAGCAATAAAAACGATAAAAAGGACATACCCAATTGTCGTTGTTATAGGGCGAAATCGACTATATGCAATCACTTTTCTACTATAAAAACTTTTAAAAAACCATTCCCAAAACGTCAGGTTAACCACCTCTTTCATCCCTAGCTATTTTATCTAAATAAGAAGAAAAATGCTATGACAATTTAAGAAATCGACAAGATGTGACTTATCAAAATAAAAAATATTTAATTGTTTACAAATCCTCTATGAATGCTTAATAATAGACAGAGTGTCCATGTTGATGTTTGTCGAATGGTCAGAATAATGTACCTTATGAAATGAAGGGATGAGGATTTGTGGATTTACAAACGCTCTTGTTCATGTTTTTCGGTGGTCTAGGAATATTCCTTTTTGGTATAAAATACATGGGGGATGGGCTACAGAAAGTGGCTGGCGATGGTCTTAGAGATTTATTAGATAAATTTACGACCAATCCAGTTATGGGGGTTTTTGCAGGACTATTTGTTACGGTTCTTTTACAAACGAGTACAGGAACTACGGTTTTGACAATAGGACTTGTTAATGCAGGGTTTATGACTTTGAAACAGGCAATAGGTGTGATTATGGGGGCTAATATTGGTACAACGGTTACAGCCTTCATTATTGGAATTAAAATTTCAGCATATGCCTTGCCTATTATTGCGGTAGGAGCAGCCCTTATTTTCTTTGTCAAAGCTAAAAAAGTTAATAATTATGGGCAGGTGGTATTTGGTTTTGGTGCCCTTTTTTATGGACTTGAATTAATGGGGACTGGATTAAAGCCTCTCCGAGAACTTGAATCATTTGCTGAACTAACAGTTAGTATGAGTAACAATCCACTGCTAGGTGTTCTGATTGGGACAATCTTTACGGTGGCCGTGCAAAGTTCAAGTGCGTCAATTGGTCTTTTACAACAATTGTATGAACAAGGAGCAATGGGGTTAGATGCGGCTTTACCTGTTTTATTTGGAGACAATATTGGAACAACAATTACAGCTATTTTGGCTTCAATTGGGGCTTCAGTTGCAGCAAAGCGTGCAGCTTTAACTCATGTTATTTTCAATCTAATTGGGACGATAATCGTTCTAATTTTATTCCAGCCTTTCTTACAATTGATAAGCTACCTTGCGATGCAACTAAATTTAAATCATCCAATGACCATTGCATTTGCTCACGGTATTTTTAATGTATCAAACACATTAATTCAATTGCCTTTTGTCGCTGTATTAGCCATTATTGTGACAAAGTTGGTCCCTGGTGAAGAATACAGCATTGAATATAAAGCGAAACACCTAGACCCTCGTTTTATCGGAAGTTCACCAGCTATTGCACTTGGACAAGCGAAGCAAGAAGTGCTACGTATGGCTGAATTCTCTGAAAGAGGTCTTTATGAAGTAAGTCAATATCTTGAAAATGGACAAAAAAGACATGCTGAGATGTCTATACAGTTTGAAGAAGCTATTAATAACCTTGATCGAAAAATCACGGATTACCTAATTCAAATATCATCACGCTCTTTATCAGCACAGGATTCAAAGTTACATTCCATGTTGATGGATACAGTTCGCGATATTGAGAGAATTGGTGATCATATCGAAAACATTGTAGAATTGAAGGATTATCAAAAGGCTAATAAAGTTCAGATCTCAGATAAAGCGCTTGAAGACTTACGCGAGATGTCGGAACTGACTTTATCAACATTGAGAGAGGCGATTACATCTCTTGAAATGGTGGATGGAGAAATGGCTCGTTCTGTTCTAGAAAAAGAAGAAAAAATAGATAAAATGGAGCGCAAGCTAAGAAAGCAACATATACAACGTGTGAACGAGGGGAAATGTTCCGGTTCTGCAGGTATCGTATTTGTTGATATTGTGAGCAATCTTGAACGTATAGGTGACCATTCAGTAAATATTGCTGAAGCGGTTATTGGGGAAGAAAACTAAGTAATAGATAAGAGGGACATATGGTATGTAGCCATATGTTCCCTTCTTTTAAAAAACATACTTGTCTATCTAAGTATAGTATGATAAATTAAATCAGTAAGTTGTTTGTCGATGAAGAAGTAAAAAAAGGGTTGACTTAAATTAGTTAGCGTGATATTATTATTCTTGTCTTTAAGAGATGTTCCACAGTAGCTCAGTGGTAGAGCAATCGGCTGTTAACCGATCGGTCGTAGGTTCGAGTCCTACCTGTGGAGCCAAATTATGGCGGTGTAGCTCAGCTGGCTAGAGCGTACGGTTCATACCCGTGAGGTCGTGGGTTCGACTCCCTCCGCCGCTACTTCCTTTTTAATTAAATAGAATTCTATGGCGATTGTGGCGAAGTGGTTAACGCACCGGATTGTGATTCCGGCATTCGTGGGTTCAATTCCCATCAGTCGCCCCATAGAGGACCCTTAGCTCAGTTGGTTAGAGCAGTCGGCTCATAACCGATCGGTCGTAGGTTCGAGTCCTACAGGGTCCACCATACGGAGGAATACCCAAGTCCGGCTGAAGGGATCGGTCTTGAAAACCGACAGGCGGGTTAAACCGCGCGGGGGTTCGAATCCCTCTTCCTCCTCCATTACATATTTAATGACAAAGGATCTGCAAATGCAGATCCTTTTTTGCATGTTCATAACGTTGTTTAACGGCTTACTCTCATTATGCGATAAGGCTTTATTGAAAACGCCAAGTTAGAATACCAAGAGCTATACAAAAGCCAGCAAAGTACGTTAGTTTTGTATTCTCAACCATTGAAATAATCCACTTTATCCCTACTAAAGCAAATAGAAAAGAAGTAATAAACGCAGCTGTTATTGCGTGAAGTTGTGTCTCGCTATAACTTTTTAGTATTTCAGGGATCTTCATTAAACTCATTCCAATGAAAACAGGAATGGATAACATAATGGAGTACCGGAGTGAGGTTCTTTTATTTAGACCTAAAAGAAGAGCTGTGAATAGTGTGCTGCCAGTTCTAGATATTCCAGGTATGAGTGAAATTGCTTGACCGAGCCCTATTATAATAGCATCTCTCCAATTAAGTTGAATCTCTGACCTATTTCCGTGTGTGAGCCCATGTTCAATCAAAACGAGTAATAAACCTGTAATAATTAAGGATACTCCAATTGTAGAAGGATTCGTAAAATTGTCGCCTAAACTAAACTCTAAAAGGTGAGCAACTACTAAAGTAATGATGGTTGAAATCATAATAAGCAGAGTAAAATGAAAATTGGTTTTGGTTCTTGGGCTTCTAGTTTGAATATGCAACCAAAAATCGCTCAATATTTTACGAATGTCGTGTCTAAAATAAACCAATACCGCTAAAACAGATGCAATGTGCAATAACGTTTCAATTGCTAGCTTAAAATCTTCACCGATGCTAATCTGGAGAAAACGCTGGATAATTAGCATGAGAGCTGTACTTGAAATTGGTAAAAACTCTGATATTCCCTGCACAAACCCAATTAAAATAGCTTCAAACATATTCATTAGATTTATGCCTCCGCCAGATTTCTTTTTACATTGTATGAGCTAGTCCAATCGTTATGACCATGAAAACGTTTATTTCATGTATGGGATGGGTAGAGTAAAAGAGTCTTCTATACGTAAAAATAGTGAGCATAATCGTTGCAAGAATGTTCAAATTTTGGTAATGTAAGAACTGGAAGACTTATGAAACATTTATGTTGATAAAGTTACATTAATCTGAGGAGGAATTTATTATGGCTTACGAATTACCACAATTACCTTATGCTGCAAACGCACTAGAACCACATATCGACGAGGCAACGATGAACATTCATCATGGTAAACACCATGCTACTTACATTGCAAAGCTAAACGCAGCTCTAGAAGGACATGAAGAGTTAGCTGGAAAAAGCATTGAAGAATTAGTCGCTAATTTAGATGCTGTTCCTGAAAATATTCGTGGAGCTGTTCGTAACAATGGTGGTGGACATGCAAACCACGCTTTATTCTGGCAACTACTTAGTCCAAACGGAGGCGGAGCTCCTACGGGTGAACTAGCTGATGCAATCAACTCTACATTTGGTAGTCTTGATGCATTCAAAGAAGAATTTGCAAATGCTGGAGCTAACCGTTTTGGTTCAGGTTGGGCTTGGTTAGTTGTTGATGGTGGAAAGCTTGCTGTAACAAGTACTCCAAACCAAGACACTCCTCTTATGGAAGGTAAAACACCAATTCTTGGACTAGATGTTTGGGAGCATGCTTATTATCTAAACTACCAAAATCGCCGTCCTGACTACATTAACGCTTTCTGGAATGTAGTAAATTGGGAAGAAGTTGCAAAACGTTATAACGAAGCAAAATAATACTTAGTTGTTGGACAAATCCAGAAGGTTACTTCTGGATTTGTCTTTTTTAATTAAGGATAAAATAAACTTCTAAAGACCAAATCAAAGGAAAAAAGCCTTTGGTTGGTCTTTTTTTGTATAACCCCATTTAGTGGTGACACACTATTTGTAAGGGTGGTGGAGTCGTGAATAAGTCTGTGTTAAAGAAAGTGATCGGTGATATAGAAGTAACAAGAGACTTAACACTTTTGCTTGTAATTGGAGGGCTTTATGCGTTAAGTTTTGCGTTGTCCAACACATTTGTAAATGTTTATTTGTGGAAACAGTCTGGAGAATTTGTTGATATTGCTCTTTACAACTTAGGTTCTGTCGTCATGCAACCTTTTGCTTTTATTTTAGCGGGAAGGATTGCTAAAAAAGTCGACAGGGTTATAGTGCTTAGGGGTGGTGTCATAACACTATCTATTTTTTTCTCAACTGTATTATTTTTAGGGGAGCATGCAAACGAATACCTCTTGCTTTTAGGTGCCTTAATTGGAACTGGAATTGGTTTTTATTGGTTAGCTTTTAATGTACTAACGTTTGAAATTACGGAACCTGAAACGAGAGATTTCTTTAATGGTTTTCTTGGACTATTAACTTCATTTGCTGGAATGATTGGCCCAATTTTGGCTGGGGTTATCATTACTCGAATGGAACAATTCACCGGTTACACAGTTATTTTTACCATTTCTCTTTCACTTTTTGTCGCTGCTGTTTTAACGAGCTTTTTGTTACAACGAAGATCAGCTGAGGGGCAGTTTTATTTTCGAAGAATACTCAAAGAACGTAAGAACAATTCAAATTGGCGGCAAATTACACGTGCTCATTTTTTCCAAGGTTTACGTGAAGGAACGTTTGTGTTTGTCATTGTTGTTTGGGTTTACATTGCTACTGGTAGTGAACTTGCCATTGGTACATATGGGTTAGTAGCTTCAGCTGTTCAATTTGTAGCGTATTATATTATTACTCGAGTCATAAAACCAACCTTTAGAAAGAAATTAATTTTAATTGGTGGGATGATATTATATGCTGCAATCTTCCTTATTGTAATCGGCGAACTTACTTTCACTAAATTAATTATGTATGGGGTCGTTGTATCAATAGCGTACCCTATGCTACTTGTCCCATATGTTTCTTTAACATTTGATGTTATAGGAAAAGGATGGAAAGCAGCAGAAATGCGAGTGGAATATATTGTAGTAAGAGAATTAT
Source organism: Halalkalibacter alkalisediminis (assembly GCF_028610705.1). GTDB lineage: Bacteria > Bacillota > Bacilli > Bacillales > Bacillaceae_D > Halalkalibacter > Halalkalibacter alkalisediminis. Next base: position 311,244 of record NZ_JAQQWT010000003.1, on the reverse strand, counting down.
TCGTAAATTCTGGTCGAATCGTTTCAGTATTAGCTTTTTTAGCCACCATTACGTTTTTCTCTGAGGAAAAAGGTATTCCTGTACTCTTACTTATTTTAGGTGCAGGACATGCGGTTATTTATTTCTTTGTCCGACATGTGCGTTTTAAAGATGGAAAAGGAGGAGAGAGTTACACTTTTGCTAGGCAAAAAGGTGGAGACGGCGATTCTACTAGTGAAACAAGAGTCTAATTTCATCGTGAGTGGATGGGTTTCCCTTTTGACAAAGAGAACCGATATGCTATAATAAAATCAATAAAAGTTACCTGCCGTGTTAGTCAGCTTCTACTTGTTTCGAACCTTGAATTTTCAAAGGGAGTTTTATATTGAAGCTCAGCCAACAAGCCAACATGTTTTGGAAGTTGAACGAGGTTCTGCGAACACCCACCTACTTAAGTAGGTTCATGAAACAACTGAAGCAACGGCATACGCGGGTTGCAACTACGATTTTTCTAGGCACCTCTTTGAAGGTGTCTATTCTACTTTTTAAGGGAGTTTGGAGGAATAACACAAGTGGGAAAATCAAGACAAAAGAAAAAACATCATGTCCCCATTCGTTTAAATGTGCTTTTCTTCGCGGTTTTTGTGTTGTTTTCGGCTTTAATACTTAGACTAGGAATGGTCCAAATTGTTGAAGGGCAAGAATTTGTGAAAGAATTGGAAAAAACTAGTGATACCACAGCAAGGATTGATGCTCCTAGGGGTCTCATGTACGATCGTTATGGAAATATAGTTGTTGATAATGAACTCGAACTCTCTGTCACATACACCAATCCTTCTAGAACAACGAATTCTGAAACGATCCTTGAATTAGCTCGTGAATTAGAAGAACTGATTGATGTCGAGACAGACCGAATCACAGAAAGAGATAAACGTGATTTTATTTTACTGTTGATGACAGAAGAAGAAAGATATAACTTAGTTACTCGTGAAGAAAGACAAGAGATTGAAACGGCGAGTGAAGAATATCGTCTAGAAGTTGAGCGTGTGTCAGAAGAAGCTATTCAAGCATTAACGGAACAAGACTTACGGGTGTTGGCTATTTATAGGGAGATGTCTCGTGGCTATGCAAATGCACCTCAACGAATCAAACGTGGGATTACAGATGAGGAATCTCACCAGTTAAGTGAAAATCTGTACAGGTTACCAGGGATTGATATCCAACGTGACTCTAGGAGAACTTACGTTTATGGCAACTCGTTTCGCAGTTTGTTTGGCTCAACTGGGGCTATACCGAAAGAAAAGTTAGACTATTATGTATCTAGAGGCTATGATCGTTCTGATTTTGTTGGAACTAGTTTCCTAGAATTGCAGTATGAAGATGTTCTTCGCGGAAAGAAAGCAGTAATAGAAACGTCAACTAGAGGGCAGGACAATGAAAGCTCTGTTAATGAACGTCCTGGACAACGGGGGAATGACTTAGTCCTTTCTGTGGATATGGAGTTGCAACAAAAACTTGAAGAGATTATTGAAGAAGAAATGAGAAAAGCAGGGAACTCATTTATCCTAGATCGCTCAGCCTATGGCGTATTAATGGACCCGCGAACAGGTGACATTTTAGCAATGGCTGGTTTTAATGATCCAGCGGGTTCAAATAGTCGGAATAAAGCAGATCATATCGGAAATGTGACAAAAGCTTTTGAGATGGGATCTTCAATAAAGGCAGCTTCAGTATTAACTGGTTTCGAATCAGGAGTTGCTTATCCAGGTAAGGTTTTTAATGACCGCCCAATTCGATTACCATCTACCCCTGAAAAGAAGTCGGTACGAAATTATGGTTGGGTTAATGACCAAAAAGCTCTTGAAGTTTCTTCTAACGTATATATGTTCGAAATGGGCATGTTGATGGCTGGATGTCAATATCCAAATAATTGTAGATGGACCAATTTACAGGGTGCATATGATGAAGTTAGATATAGCTTCAGTCAATTTGGTTTAGGTGCGGAAACGGGAATTGATTTACCTTCAACTTCTACAGGTTTAAGTGGTGGGAGTCAGGTTCCAGGTAATTTATTAGATCTTATGATCGGACAATATGATACGTATACTACTCTTCAACTAGCTCAATATATCTCAACTATTGCTAATGATGGATACAGAGTTCAACCACGTTTAGTGAATGAAGTTAGAGAACCGGTTGCTGATCGTAATGATTTAGGAGCTGTCGTTCAAAAGTTTGAACCAACTATTTTAAACCGCATAGATATGAGTGACGAGTATATTAGTCGTGTACAACAAGGTTTACGTAACGTGATGACGAGTGGCACTGCGAGTGGTCGCTTCTCGAATAAGTCTTATCAACCAGCTGGAAAAACTGGAACTGCTCAAGTCAGAGTGGCAGTTGGTGAAGGGGACAATCGTCGCTTAGTGGATGGCAATACACAAACGTTAGTAGGGTATGCTCCTTTCAATCAACCGGAAGTTGCCTTTGCTATTGTGGTTCCAAATGTGAAATTAGAACGTAACGGCGGTAGGCAGGGAATGGCTCAGGAAATTGCAAGCCAAGCACTAGATGTCTATTTTGATTTAAAAGAAGTTCGAAATGGTCCTAAAGCAGCAACTCCTATACTAGAGCAGCCTGACACGGAGTAAGGACCAACAGAATTTGAAATGTAGATTGCGAAGAGGGTGATCCGTAAGGTCGATACTGACCAAGCGAATCACCCTCTTTTATTACGAAATGGTTTGAATGATTTCTTCTATGGACATGTCACTACTCAATTCATATAATCCTATTTTTAATGAGGTTGACAAGCCTAATTGTTCGACAGTATGTAAAAATTGATTACGATCTTGAATGATATGACCGCTAACTAGACGATCAGCAATATCGTAACTAGACATGCCAGAATGTATCTCAAGAAAAAGAATATAAACTGTGTTTTGAAGCTCTTCAACTTGTGTATCTTGATTTTCTGGAATCTGATCTTCTCTTAAGCTCCTTAGCTCTTCCTCAGGTAAAACAGCAAGCCCATGGTTTACCATTTTAACTTTCATTTCTTTAATTGTTAGTGGTTCTTTTTCAGCTTCAAAAGAGGTGTCGTTTTGATTTAGGTAAAAGGTTGCCTCTAAAACAGCTGTTGCAAGAAATAAGCCCCCTGCAAAGGTTTGTAATCCATTGGAGCGCATACTACATCCCCGTAAAGCTATTCGATTTTTGGTAAGAATCAAGTAAGCCGTTTACTTCATCTTTCGACAATTTGGTCTTAATTGAGATCGATTGTATGTCATAGCCTTTTTCATAAAGGTCAATAATTTCTGTTAATAATTTATGATGTGAATTTGTATGGTTTTGTCTAATTGCTGTTGATTGATCAGCGCTTATTAGTAATTCGTCTTCAAGAAGGCGAATTTTACTCTTTAATTGATAAATTTCTTGCATATAAGTTATGGACATTTGATCGACTTGCTTTTCAAGCTCATCTGTTTTGTCTTTCCTGAAGAATGAAAGGATGAAGAGCAATGTTGCAAGTGTGAATAAACAAATTAAAACGATTTCTAACATAAAGCTACCTACTTTCTAAGCAATCCATTGGAGACTATGTGTGCTTTTTCTCTTTAAAAGCAATAACATCAGAAGTTAATTTAATTTTGTGTCAGAATTGAAAATCTTCTATTTGCATTATACAACTAAAAAAGCAAAATACGAAACGAAGACTTGTCGTTTCCTTCCGTATATCGACAAATTTCCTCCTTCCGGTTTTAAATCGAGTTAATCTGTGTTGTTTCAACAATATTCGACGCTCTTTTATTGACAAAATTCGCTAGCGAATAAAGGCGAATAATTTTTTTTGATCTTGAATGTGACAACTGGCTTTCGTCTGACAAAATGAGACAAATTCGCCTTCTTGTTCATAGAATTAGGGAGTTGTATGATTAACGTAACAAAAAAAGTAGTCATAAATTGAGTAATAATTGCATAAAGACATCGTTTGGCTACAGCTTATGAAAAAATAAAAGTGACAGCGAACTATTAATTAGGAGGTGAAGATAGTGATTGAACAAATATTAGCTCTACGTGAAGAGGGATACTCTTTTCGTAAGATTGCAAAAGAATTAGGAACAACGGTTGGAAAAGTGCAATATCGATATCAAAAATATCTTCAGCAACAAGAAAATCCTAACACTGTGGAGGAGGATGAACAGATTCAATTTTTACAAAGTATTCCTGCAAGCTATGATAGAGATGAGGTAACTTTATTACCGCAAAGCCCCACTGTTCTTCATGTTTTTTGGGAAATAAGCGAATCATTGAGACAAATGACAGAACATCAATGTAGGTTACCGTGGCACGAATTAAGGAAACAGTTACGTGTTTATGATTGTACGATGATTGAATTTAATGGTCACAATGCCCACAAATTTTTTGATATTGTGATTCCAGAAATGACTAATAATTGGACCATTCATAATTTAGAACCGAATCGAACGTATATGGTTGATTTCGGAGTTGTGACTAGACAGCAAACGTTTCTTTCACTGCTTCGTTCCAACGCCATAGATACTCCACGATCGACTGATAGTGAAAAGGGGTTACATGTGAACGCCGTTCATGAATGGAAACATGGTCAAACGACTGAGCCTAAATGGCTTGAACATTTTAGTACGTATTCTTATTACGAGACCGTAAAGTAAGGGGGGATTATTCTTGAAAGAAGGCTATTATTCATTAGTATTGCATGCTCATCTGCCTTATGTTCGACATAAAGAAGAGGGCCGACTGGAGGAACGTTGGCTTTTTGAGGCAATTACAGAATCTTATATCCCATTATTATGGGAGTTAAATGATACTGATATTAAGGGCGCGTTAACGATATCGTTTTCACCTCCTGTATTGGAAATGTTAGCAGACCCAATTATTCAAGAACGTTACCTAGACTACATTATTAAGACGGAAGAGTTGCTTCAAAAAGAAGTTGAATTAGCTAAAACGATAGAAGAAGAAGAACTTAACGACTATTACATACTTCGTTATCAGAAAATTAAAAAAACATTTTTAGATTTAAATAAAAATGTTTTAAATGGTTATCGGACTTTATTTAATAATGGTGCCATTTCTTGTATTACAAGTGCTGCAACACATGCCTTTTTACCTTACGTTAAAACGAAAGCTGCCATTCGCTCACAAGTTGTTGAAGCGATCCGTTGTTTTCAACAACATTTTGGAGTGAAGCCAAAAGGATTTTGGCTACCTGAGTGTGCAATAGCTCCTGGCATAGACCGAATTCTTGTGGAAGAAGGAATTACCTATTCTTTTGTTGATGAGCATGCAGTAATCACTGCTGATCCAACGCCTTCGAAAGGTTCCGGTTCACCTATTTATTCTCCGCATGGACTTATTCTTTTTCCTAGGCATACAGATCTTTCAAGTAAAGTATGGAGTTCTACATTAGGGTACCCAGGAGACGTTGATTATCGAGAATTTTATCGAGATATTGCGTATGAACGTGATTGGGATTATATCAAACCTTATGTACATGAAGAAGTAAGAATTGATACAGGAATCAAGCATAAGCGAATTACGGGACAAGGAGAAGAAAAGGACATCTATGTACCTAATTGGGCAAATGGAAAAGTACAGGCTCATGCCGAGCATTTTCTTGGAGCAATTGAACAAGAGATTTCCGAACATGGAGAACAATGCTATCCGCCTTATTTAATGATGACTCCATTTGATGCAGAGCTTTTTGGGCACTGGTGGTTTGAGGGGCCTGAATGGATTGGACAAGTTTTAGAAAAAGGACAAAATCGAATTCAATTTATCACTCCTGAGACTTACATCAACCGTCATTATCAAGATTTTGATACGGCACATGTTTCTTTTTCGACTTGGGGACGTAATGGTTATGGACATGTTTGGGTCAATGAAAAGAATGAATATTTATATAGGCATCATCAACGTATGGAAACAGACCTTACGGCAATGGTGGCATTGTTTTCGCAACCTACCGATCTTGAGAAGCGTGCTTTGAAGCAAATGGTTCGTGAATGGATGTTAGCTGTAAGTTCGGATTGGGCCTTTATTATTGATGGGCAAAGTGCGGTTCAATACGCTGAAGAGCGATTTTCTACTCACGTAAGCCGATTTGATGCTATAAAAGAAAAATTAATTGACGGAACGATTGGTGACAATTGGTTAGCTGTTATTGAACAAGGATTCCCATTCTTAAAGGATATTGATGAACAAATATTCTTTTCTACACATGATGCCTATGTGCAATCAAATAGTGAAAAGTATGGGATAGGTAATGAAAATCGTACCATTCTAATGTTGAGTTGGGAGTTTCCTCCAATGATGGTGGGAGGATTATCACGTCATGTGTTTGATTTATCAAGAGCTTTAGTTAAGGCAGGACATGAAGTACATGTTGTGACATCTTATGTAGAGGGTTATCCAGATTATGAAGTTAATCAAGGTGTGAATGTTCATCGAATAAAAGGGTTACAACCTGAATCTGAACAATTTTTTGATTGGGTAGCTAGTTTAAATCTAGCAATGGTGCAATACATTAACAAGCTTGCTAGAAAAATAAATTTTGATATTATTCATGCTCATGATTGGCTTGTTGGTGTTGCAGCAACAGCCATGAAGCGCTCCCTTCAAGTTCCTTTACTTGCTACGATTCATGCAACGGAACATGGGAGAAATAATGGCATTCATAGCGAACTTCAATATGAGATCAATCAAAAAGAATGGGAATTAAGTTATGAAGCTGATCATGTCATTGTTTGTAGCGAATATATGGAGAATGAACTTAAAACAATCTTTTCACTACCAGATGAAAAGGTCTCTGTTATTCCAAATGGTGTGGACTTTGAGCTAATCAAACCACAAATAAGTACTTATTCTCTACCGGCTAATGATGCGTTTACTATTTTTTCAGTCGGTCGAATGGTCAAAGAAAAAGGTTTTCAAACAGTCATTAATGCAGCTGCGATCTTAAAGGAACGAAATGTAAATATCCGTTTTGTTATTGCTGGTAAAGGTCCGATGCTCGCAGAATATCAGCAACAAGTGAGACAAAGAGATTTAGAGTCCCATATCGATTTTCTTGGTTTCGTAAGTGATGAAGAAAGAAACGAGTGGTTCTATCGTTGTGATGCTACGATTTTCCCTAGTCTATATGAACCATTCGGCATTGTAGCTCTTGAAGGTCTTGCAGCTGGTAAGGCAACACTTGTATCAGATACTGGTGGATTATCAGGAATTATTCGACATGAGGAAAATGGAGTTAAGTTCTTACCAGGTAATGAAGAAAGCTTAGTAACTCAAGTTCTTTATTTATATAATCATCCTATTCTAAGAGAAGCGTTAGCTACACAAGGATTAAAGGATGTCAAAACACGATTTGATTGGGGCACGATTGCAGGAGAAACAGAAAAAGCGATAAACAAGTGTCTAGGAGAAGAGTTAGAATTATCCATTTAATATAGGAGGTTTGATGCAATGAAAGGTGTCATCATGGCTGGAGGAAAAGGAACGAGACTACGCCCATTAACTTGTAATGTACCAAAACCAATGGTTCCATTAATTGAGAAACCTGTTATGCAATATAGCATTGAGCTATTAAAAAAGTATGGAATTACTGATATTGCGGTTACAATTCAATATTTACCGGATGTCATAAGAGATTATTTTGGAGACGGTTCAAGATTCGGTGTGAATTTAACATATTTCGAAGAAACAACACCTCTTGGTACAGCTGGTAGTGTAAAACAAGCTGAATCTTTCCTAGATGAACCTTTCATAGTTGTTAGTGGAGATGCCTTAACTGATTTTGATTTAAAGGCAGGAATGGACTTCCACAATGAACATAGTAGTGTTACGACTATTTTTATGAAGCAAGTGGAGTGCCCGCTTGAATTTGGCGTTATTATGACAGACGAACAAAATCAAATCGTTCGTTTTCTTGAGAAGCCGAGTTGGAGTGAAGTATTTAGTGATACGGTTAATACCGGCATATATATTATGGATCCAAGTATTTTTTCTTATATCCCAAATGATGCTGTTTGTGATTTTAGCAAAGATGTATTCCCGCGTCTATTAGAAGAACAAGCAGGAATGTACGGGTATTCTGCAACAGGATACTGGTCTGATATTGGAAATTTGAAGCAATATCGTCAAGCCCATAGTGATCTTTTGAACGGTGATATTGTTGCTGATATTGTTGGTACAGAAATTGAGCCAAAAATGTGGATCGGTGAAAATGTCATTATTGAAGAAGGTGTAAAATTAGAGGCTCCTATAGCCATTGGATCAAATACTATTATTCAGAATGGAGCTGTAATTGGTCCACATACGATTATTGGATCTGGAACTACAATCTCTAATGGAGCTTCTTTAAAAAGATCAGTGGTCTGGAATGGCAACTACATTGGTGAAAGCAGTGAACTTAGAGGTGTCACTTTATGCCACGGAGTTACAGTTGGGTCTAAGGCCTCCATCTATGAAGATGTAGTCATTGGACATCATAGTGCAGTAGGGTCAGGTGCGATTATCCAACCAGAAGCTAAAGTCTGGCCATATAAGAGAATTGAAGAGTTCTCCACAGTTGAACAAGCCTATGTCTGGAATGAAGTTGGGGTCAGGTCACTCCTAACGGGTCATAAAGCGACAGGTACTGCAAACGTTGAATTAACGCCTGAGAATGGGTCGAAATTAGGGGCGGCCTATGGAAGTTTACTTAATCAAGGAGATCGAGTGTTGGTAGCAAGTGATGGACATTCATTCTCAGAACTTTTAAAACTATCTTTGATCCAAAGTTTACAAGGGGTTGGTGTACATGTGGTTGAGCTTGGACGCACGATGTTACCAATCTTAAGATATAGTGTTGAAAATGAAGCTGTGCAAGGTGGTATCTACATTAGACTATCTGGTCGGAATGATGACAAACAAATGGTTATTGAATTCTTCAATGATGAAGGTCTACCAATTGACTCAGGGGCTCAACGTGACCTTGAACAAATTGTAACATTTCAAGCCTATCGTCGAGTGGCGTTTGATCACATTGGCGATTTAAAATATGACAATACATTAGAAGAGAAATATGATCAACAATTGTTACGTGAGATTAATCAAGTTGCAATTCAAGAAAAGAAATGGAAGGTTGGGCTTCATAATGAATCGACAAGTGAGTTAGAGTTCCTGCCTACACTGTTAAGGAAATTAGGTTGTGAAGTTCATCAAATTCCAAGGCAAATTGATGTTGATGCTATGAAAACCTATCTGCTTTCTCAAAACATAGACTTTTCAATCATGCTTGGGGAGAGTGGAGAATTTATTAGCTTAATGACAGAGCTGGGGGAACTTGTCACAGAAGAAGAACAGATGACATTGTTTCTATTATTACAACTTGAAAAAGGCTTGCGTTCAAAACTAGCTATACCTCTTTATGGTGGATCGGCTCTTGAGGAAATTGCAGCGAGTTACGAGAAGACCTTAATCCGTTCGAAGACATCAACTAGAGCAATGATGGAATCTGAAGGTACCGTGCAGATGATGTATTATGATGCTCCTTTTGCCATCGTTCATCTGTTAGAGTACTTAACAGAAAAAGACTTGTCCTTATCAACACTTTTGCCAAAGTTACCTATCCAGTCCATTTATAAGGAAGAGATAACATGCAAGACTGAACAAAAAGGATTGGTTATGAGAAAACTAATGGAGTCTATAAAAGGAAAAGAAGTCGAACTTATTGATGGAATGAAAGTACATCAAGAAGACAGTTGGACATTTATCATACCAGATCAAGAAAATGGATTGTTTACAATTTATGCTCAATCGAAAGATGGTGAGCATGCAAAACAATTGGCGGGTGAATACATTGAACAAATTAATGTTATTAAAAAGCAAACATCCTAAATGGATCATGATGTCCCACTATCGATCTCAGTTTATAAAGAGTTTTGCCATTTGGATGGAGGGGGAGTGCTCTTGGTTAAGTAGCAATGAATGGGATCTGTCTCCAAAAATCGATCATACATCTACTTTGTCCATCTTAGTGGCATATCATAAAAAGTGGAAGATACAAATTACCGTCTTACAAGAGAGATCTGCAAAGGATCTTGAAAATGTCATGACAGTTATTGTTAAAAATCAATCTGATACTAAGAAGACGATAAAACTTATTTTTCATTGTAAATTTATAGGTGAAAGTGTGAGTGGGATTTCTTTTGTAGCTCCTTCAGAGCAGAGCATCATGCAGCATAATGAAGGCCAGTTAACGTTAGTATCTTCTCAATTTAATAGGCAACAGGATAGTCAGCTTGCAGTTGGAAAGAAGGAAAAGATTTGGAACGAGCAAGAGGGGAGACTGGCTATAGCGCCTTTATGTCGCGACGGTCGTGAAAGTATGATTGTTACCAATGTAGAGCTTGATTCTTGGCAAGAAATTTACGGACGAATATGGGAAGTATCTGGATATTATGAAAGCGATGTATATGCGAAACATAAAAAGCAAAAGGCGTATGATCAATTGAAGCGAGCAGCAGAAAGAACGTTGTAAAAGAATAGAAAGATGAAAGAAACAGAGTTAATTAGTCTAAATGGAACGAATAAACACCACTGTAAAGAAAAAACACTTGATTGCTCTCTGAGAATTTGCTATCATATTCAAGTATGAAGTAAGCATAGTTTGGAGGGATAGCAAATGCGTGTACAAGTAACTCTTGCTTGCACTGAAACAGGAGATCGTAACTATATTACATCAAAAAATAAACGTGAAAATCCTGAGCGTATTGAATTGAAAAAATACAGCCCAAGATTAAAGCGTCATACGCTACACCGCGAAACAAAGTAAGCAGCTGGTTTATCCGCTGCTTTTTTTTTGTAGTTGGACCTTATTAGGTGTGAGTAGTATGCTACTAGTAAGATCGTTTTAGGTAGAAGGCTATTAAAAAAGGAAGTAGTGAGTGTTTTGAAGATAAAGCAATCTATTCGTAAACAAGTGGTCGAAAAGTTAAAGCACTTAACAAACGAACAGTACATAAAACAATCGGCACAAATAGCTCAACATTTGTTTGATTCACGATGTTGGAAAAAGGCTCAATTAATTGCCATAACAATTCCGCGTGACCAAGAGGTAGATACATATGAGATCATTAAAATGGGTTGGAAGCAAAATAAAATAATAGCTGTTCCTCGAGCGGACTTTAAAACGAAAACAATGACGTTTTATGAACTTACAAGTTTTGATAAATTAGAAGAAAGTGCATTTCGGGTAAAAGAACCTAAAGAATCGCTTTGTAGAACGATTAGTAAAGAAGAAATAGGGCTAGTTATCGTACCTGGTGTAGCCTTTGATAAAAGAGGATATCGATTAGGTTATGGTGGAGGGTTTTATGATCGTTTTCTTCCTCAAATTAAAGTCCCTACAATCGCGTTAGCATTTACGTGTCAATTGGTTAAGGAAGTACCGATCGACATTCATGATTGGAAAATAGACCATATTATTAGTCCAATGGGTTTCTATCGATGATGGAGACAGTTCTACTTTTACTTGGCGTTTTTAGTCTAGCCTTTCTCGCTTTCGCTAAAAAGAAGCTTACTGTATCTGGAGCGGTTGCTGCTTGGATCGTTGGCTCCCTTGTTGCAATGGGTTTAAAATGGTGTGGTCTTTTTTTACTAGGAATTTTCTTCGTTAGCTCAACTTGGTTGGGTACGTTAAGTGGAAAAAAAGAGAATGAGGTGATAGAGAAAGGCAATACGAGAGATGCTGCGCAAGTGTTAGCAAATGGTGGGATAGCAGCTATACTTGCTTGTGTGTATCTTTTCTTTCCGTCTCCAATTCTTATTTGTGGTTTTGTCGGATGTCTGGCTGCAGCTAATGCAGATACGTGGGCAACTGAACTTGGTGCTTTTAGTAAGAATAAGCCCTTCCACCTATTGAAAAGACAACGTGTGGAAGTAGGAACTTCTGGTGCCATGACTATACTTGGTTCAGGATCTGCTTTTGCAGGTAGTTTGCTAATTGCAATTGCGTCTATTTATTTTTGGTGGGGAGAAATGGACAGTAAAATGCTGCTACTATTTGCTTTAACAGTTGCAGGGTTTGTTGGGCATTTTGTTGATAGTTTACTTGGGGCTATTTTCCAAGTTCTTTATCGTTGCTCTTCTTGTCAAATTGAGACTGAGAGTAAAAAACATTGTGGTGTAGCAACCATTAGAATAAAGGGCGTTTCATGGATTAATAATGATGTTGTTAATCTGGTGTGTACTTTCGGTGGTGCAATTCTTGGCATCATTGCTGGCTTAATTCTTTTTTAATGTAATTAAGCAAATGTTAGTTAGTTGGTTAGTTAGTTAACTTTCTTAGGGAGGAATCAAAATGGAGGAGTCATTGGAGCGTTATTCAAGGCAAATACGTTTTTCACCTATTGGTGAAAAAGGGCAAAAGGATTTGGCCTCAAAGTCAGTCTTGATTGTTGGTGTTGGTGCACTTGGAACCGTGCTTGCTAATCATTTAGTGCGGGCAGGTGTTGGACTTGTTCGTATTGTCGACCGAGATTATGTCGAGATGAGTAATTTACAGCGACAAATGTTATTTGACGAACAAGATGTTGAGGATAGTTTACCGAAGGCAGTAGCTGCTGAGCGGAAATTAAAAGCAATCAATTCTTCCGTTACTATAGAAGCGTTTGTGACAGACGTTACAGTTGCGACATTACCAGAGTTATTAAAAGGAATTGATCTTGTTTTAGATGGAACAGATAATTTTAGGACACGATTTCTCTTAAACGATATGTGCTTTAAACAAGGTATTCCTTTCGCTTATGGAGGGGCTGTTAGTGCTAGAGGAATGTCAGCAATGTTCATTCCAAATCAAACTCCGTGCTTAAGATGCTTTATTAGTCATGGTGAAGGAAACGGACAGACCTGCGATACAATCGGTGTTATTAGTCCTGTTGTTGACATTGTTGCGTCTTATCAAGTAATTGAAGTATTAAAATACTTAGTTGGTGACCATCAGGCACTTAGAGGTACGTTAAAAAGCTTTGATGTTTGGAGAAATCATCAGTTTGATTTAAAAATGGATACACCTAAATCAGATTGCCCAACGTGTCAGAAAAAAGAGTATCCTGCGTTAATGGATGAAGAAGACCACATCACGACACTCTGTGGAAGAGAAACAGTTCAAATTCAGCGAAAAGAAAAAATTGATTTAAAAGTTTGGTCAAATAGGCTAGGTGGAATCGCTGAAATCCAAGTAACTCCCTTTCTTTTAAGAGTTCAGTTAAAAGAAGGAGAACGTTTAGTGTTATTCCCTGATGGAAGAGTACTCGTACAAGGTACAGAGGATCTGACAAGAGCAAAATCTTTGTATAGTAAATATATGGGTGGGTAAACTCATCATATTCAGGAAGGGAGTTGGCTAAAAATATGGAACAAAAAGATAAGGGCTCTAGAGTGATAGTCATTGGTACTGGATTTGTTGGTTCAAGCTATGCGTATGCTTTACTGAATCAAGAAGTAGTAGATGAACTGGTCTTGCTTGATTTAAACAAGGAGAAAGCAGAAGGCGATGCGATGGATTTAAACCATGGTATGCCTTTTGGTTCGCCAATGAAAATCTGGGCGGGAACGTATGCTGACTGCAAAGAAGCAGATCTTGTGGTTATTACAGCTGGAGCCAATCAAGGTCCTGGAGAAACACGTTTAGATTTAATTGAGAAAAACGCTAAGATCTTTAAGGGAATTGTTGAAGCAGTAATGTCAAGTGGATTTAATGGGATATTTATTATTGCCACGAATCCGGTTGATATTCTGTCTTATGCAACGTGGAAATTCTCTGGTCTGCCGATGAACCGAGTGATTGGATCAGGAACGATCCTTGATACTGCACGTTTTCGTTTTCTCATTGGACAATATTTTAATGTAGACTCACGGAATGTTCATGCTTATATAATGGGAGAACATGGGGATACGGAGTTGCCTGTATGGAGTCATGCTGATATTGGTGGTAAACCCGTTTTAAGTTACAGCAATATTGATATGAAGCAGTTAGATGAAATCTTCATCAACGTACGTGATGCAGCTTATCATATCATTGAAAGAAAGGGAGCCACGTATTATGGGATTGCTATGGGGTTGGTGCGGTTAACTAAGGCGATTTTACGAAATGAAAACTCAGTGTTAACGATATCGACCCTGTTACAGGGTGAGTACGGACTTGATGATGTTTATTTAGGGGTACCTGCAATTATTAACCGCCAAGGGGTAAGAGAAATTCTTGATCTAAAACTTAGTAATGAGGAGCACGACAAGCTTCATCACTCCGCAAGTGTGCTAAAGGAAGCAACAAAACCTGTACATGATTTATTAAAATAGATTTGTATCTTTATTTCTTTATTTGAAAAGCTTGGATAAAAATGAGGCTTTGAACACAAATTAAGAGTAGGAGGGATGATGATGTTCCAACGTCTTATTTCAATTCTATCGTTTGTGTTTTCTATGTACTTTGCTTATAAGTATCGTTATCGCGTAATTAACGCCGTACTTGGGCGTCGGATGTTACGGAAAATTGCAGTGATGCTTGCGATGCAAATTCCATTTATTCGCGATAAAGTACTTGGTTCCGTTTTACAATTTAACCGACCACAACAAAACATGTAACTATCGAAAGGTCTGTCTTCAGGTGTGATTGAAGGCAGGCTTTTTGTTTGGATTTCCTTCTAGAATAGAGAAAACTTGATATAATGGATAAAGATCCCAACTTGAACAGGAGGGTTTAAATGGAATGGCTACATCAGGATTACTTCTTTTGGAAATACATTCATCATTGTGTTTTTCAAAAAGGATACCGAGTTCATGAATTAAATCATAAAGAGGCATGGCTAGAAGATGAAGATGTAAAACCAAGACGTTTTATTCGGGTTGTTCGCATAGATATAGACTTCTCTAGTTGGCTGAGAAGAGACGTCGGTGAATCTGTGAACAAATTTGATCAAGTACGAAAACAATTGCGTTTAGGCAGGCTGATTGGAGAAAATGTATACATTAGTGTGTATCCACCTGTCGATCAATGGGAAGAGATCAATAAACCATTTTATGAGAGTAGAAAAAAACGAACAACCGTTTATTCCTCTATTATCGATCGTATTAAATCGAATCAGTTGGAAATATCTCCTGCGCCTTCTACTCATACGATTGAGGAATTAGAGTTCATGATTTTTGCTTTAAAACAAGAAATTCAACAAGCTATAAAACAGCGCGAAAGTCGGGAGAAATCATTATTTTTCTATGGCAATCCAATAGCTACTTATCTATTATTATTGAGTGTGGCCTTTATGTTTTACGTCTTAGAGCAAAATGGTAGGAGTACGTCGGTTTTGACGTTAATTAAATATGGGGCGAAATACAATCCGTTAATTCTTGATGGAGAATGGTGGCGACTATTTACGGCTATGTTTTTGCATATTGGATTTTTGCATCTATTTATGAATTCTCTTGCTCTCTTTTATCTAGGTGGAGCAGTAGAAAGGATGTTTGGAACCAGTCGTTTTCTTCTTATTTATTTTATTGCGGGCTTATCCGGATCTGTTGCTAGTTTTGCTTTTAATGAACAGGTAGCGGCAGGTGCATCTGGAGCTATTTTTGGTTGTTTTGGAGCTCTTCTTTATTTTGGAACGATTCATAAAAAATTGTTTTTCCGTACGATGGGGAAAAATGTTCTTGTGGTTCTCGTGATTAATTTAATTTTTGGATTTGCTTTTCCAATGGTAGATAACGGGGCTCATATTGGTGGGTTAATCGGAGGTTTCTTAGCTAGTTTTATTGTTCAATTACCCAAAACTCGTTTTTCAGTAAGGCAAATTACCTTTTTATTCATTACGGTTTGTTATGTAATGGGTCTTTATTGGTTTGGTGAAATAAATGAGAAGAAGGTCAGTTCTCCTTTGTTGGAACTGCAAATTGGGCAAGAGTATTTGCAAGAAGAAGAGATAGAAAAGGCCTATCCCTTTTTGCAACGTGCTGTCGATGAAGGTGCTGATATTCCTGAAGCGACTTTTCTGTTAGCATACGCAGAAGCCAAGTTTGAGAACTATGAGGAGGCAAAAACGTTATTGCTTAAGACGGTTGCTAAAAGACCTGACTTTCATGAGGCTCATTATAATTTGTCCCTTATTTATGTGGAGCTTGATCAGTTAGAAGAAGCACGCGCCTCCATCCAACGTGCAGTCCAAATTCATCCTGAACAAGCGTATCTCGACTTACAAGAGAGACTTCAATAAAGGCAATTGTTAGTAAGGTGGGATTTTAACATAGAAAAGAAGGTGTGAGTTTGCCCACACCGGATAGGTGTATTAATTTTGGAGCGTTTGTAGAAGTTGAACAGGTTCTCCATCGGATGTTCGAAATAGAACAAAAAAGTGGTCAGGAGTTTTGGGCACGAGAATGACAGGGACGGTACTACCTACAGGACTGACGGTAGTACCGTCTTGTTTTGTAATTCCTAGTACGTAGTTTTTATATAACCCCTCCCATAGCCCTCCTAAAAATTGAGCTGTTTTTTCTTGAGTTAAACCAGGTATAGGTTTTTCTTCGTATAGCACTAAGTCTGTTAAGGGAATACGAAGATAGTTATCTTGTGGAAGATTATAATATTCAAACAAAGAATCCCAGTCATAATCTTGCTGTTGTTTTAAAATGTAATCCAAAATTCGCTTACTTTCTTTTTCCTCTTCTGTTTGCGGTATGCGAAAAGCATGTAGTGGGGTTAAAGGAGAGTCAATGACATAAAGTTGGTCAAAACTCAACTTTTGGGCACTTTTAATCTCATCGTTGGGATAATGTAATTCAGCATGATGAAAGGTCACAACTCGATAATGACCACTGTCATCTGATTTTACATCTTTCTCCATTTGGATTGTTGATGTATTCTCCTGCCAAGAAGACAGTGTATCTTTTAAATATCCGTCTTCAAATAAAAGAGAAACATCTTGTCGTAAGTAAGCATCCTGATTTAGAACAGACTTTACAGTCCAATCAAGAGTATACTCGTCTTCGTCCTCCATAGTCTGGAATTGAATTCGAGATGTGGCCTCTTCGAAGGTAGCATTTGGATCTATAGGAAAAAAGATTAAAGCGTCCCTCAGTGGCTCCGGTTTGATTGAAATCACAAGAAAGAGTCCAACGAAAAATGATGTAATTAATAAGGTGATTGCAAATTTCCATTTACTCATACTAGTCCCTCCAATGGACAAACTATTTGCACCATTTATATGTCACTCAAAAAGGCAATATGCATGATCGATGCATGGAATTAGAACCTGAAGCAAATAATGTAAAACAATTGGAGGTGACGAAGGATGAGCAAAAAAGATATAAAAAACCCAGTAACGATCATCTACAAACAAAATGTTGAATTTCTAAAGAAAGAATTAGATGTAGATACAAGTTTTGATTTAATTCATTTGGAGCTTGAACATGCTGACCGCGAAATGTCGCTATTTCTAGTTGATGGTTTCGGGAAAGATCAGGCAATTACTCAAATTCAACGTGAATTACGTATCATGAAAGCATCAGATCTAGCAGATCGACCGTTAGATAAATTAATTAAACATCATATCCCTTATGCAGAAATAGAAACAACTGATGACTTAGATAATGTAGTAGATCAAGTTCTTGCAGGGCCAGCAGCTTTAGTTGTGGAAGGTCTAGATAAAGTCATTTTAGTCGACACGCGCGAATATCCAGTACGTGGACCGGAGGAACCAGATACTGAAAAGGTGATTCGAGGATCAAAGGATGGGTTTGTCGAAACACTCGTGATGAATGCTGCACTGATGAGAAGACGAATACGTGATAAGACGATGAAAGTCGAATATGTTTCAGTAGGACGACGGTCTAAATCAGACTTGGCAATTACATACATCGCAGATATTGCTGATCAAGATATCGTTCATAAAATTAAAGAGTCACTCGCTAAAATTGATACAGATGGGTTGCCAATGGGAGATAAGACGATAGAGGAATTTATCTTTGACCATAATTATAATCCTTACCCTATGGTGCGCTATACGGAAAGACCCGATGTTGCAGCTACTCACTTACTAGAGGGGCATGTTATCATTATGGTCGATGGTTCCCCAAGTGTGATGATTTCGCCGACAACATTTTGGCATCATATGCAGCACGCAGAGGAATACCGGCAAAAGCCACTAGTCGGAACTGCATTAAGGTTTGTTCGGTACATCGCTGTATGGGCATCACTATTTTTAATCCCTATGTGGTATTTAGTAGCAACCAATGATCAATTAGGTCCTCATACTCTTGATTTTATTGGTGCGGAAGAAGAAGGAACCGTACCCCTTTATATTCAATTTTTAGCTGCTGAGGTTGGAATAGAAATGCTGAGGATGGCTGCGATTCATACTCCTAATGCCCTTGCCACTGCTCTGGGTCTTGTCGCAGCTCTATTAATTGGTGATGTAGCAATCAACGTCGGATTGTTTTCACCTGAAGTGGTTTTATACTTAGCTGTCGCAGCAGTTGGAACATTTGCAACTCCAAGTTATGAGATGAGTCTAGCAAACCGATTAATTCGAGTTGCTTTATTAATTAGTACAGCGATTTTTGGTTTACCTGGATTTATGATAGGGGTAACCGTTTGGCTGTTAATGTTAGTACATTTAAAAGCTTTAGGAACGCCTTATATGTGGCCATTTATTCCTTTTAATGCATCTGCCTTACGTGATGTTTTCTTCCGTGTTTCCATGCCTGTTAAAAAACGTAGACCAACCGTCGTACATCCGAATGACCCAGATCGATAATAAACTCGATGGAGCAATATCAAATGTAAAGAAGGTGACTCAAATGAGTCACCTTCTTTACATTTTACAATTGCTCTTCCATTTCTCGCTCATATAGATCATCTTTAATAAAAATATTTGCCTGATCGACAGCTCGAGAATCATCTGCTACAACAAGTCCGAATGGAGTCTTTTTCTGAGGTGTCACAATGGTAAAACGTACACCTAGTTTGCTTGCTTCTTGAATGTAATTGGAATAATTGCTGTAATTTAGATCTCCATTCACATACAGGTGTATATTGGATTTTTTCTTCAGAATATCCAAGACTTCTGAATACATCCCTTTATGAATAACTTGTTTTTTGGTTAATGCAATATGAATTCGTTCTAATATAGTAGTTAAAAATAAATTTCTTTCCTCAGGTCTAATTTCTAAAGAACCGTATATTGCACGGTCAATGATATCTTGAACTTTTTCAGTCATTATTTTCCCTCTTCTCAAGCTGTACTTTGTCCTTCTTTTTTACTTAAGACATACATATCATACCATAACAGGCAACTAGCGCTGTGATCTTTCATACGTTTTTCAAGCGTAGGTTTCGTAAAAAAGCATCTAAAAAGGATGGTGTTTCATCATGTGGTTAATCATGATTATTTTAGTGTTTGTCTTCACATTGGGGCTAACAATAGGTGGTCTATTAGCTGCTCCACGGGAACCAGTTAAGCCGCTTCACCTTTTCTTATTTTCTTTATTTTTCTTATTTTTATGTTATATAGGAATGATCTCGGGAATGTTTATA
The DNA here is from genome assembly GCF_028610705.1 of Halalkalibacter alkalisediminis. Lineage (GTDB taxonomy): Bacteria > Bacillota > Bacilli > Bacillales > Bacillaceae_D > Halalkalibacter > Halalkalibacter alkalisediminis. The sequence continues at coordinate 291,656 of NZ_JAQQWT010000003.1, read as the reverse complement.
ACTGGTTGGTTGGCTATTAGAGTCGTTGAAATCCTCTTGTCCATTCTAGCTATTTTATTTATTGTTGCTTGCTTTAGCCGGTATCATCCCACTTTGGGATTCTTTCATCCAGAAGATCGTATTTTAATTAGTGTCTTGGCGTTACTGTTTTTCTTCATGGGTGTAGAATGGGGCCTACTTGAATTTAGAACCTTTTTTACGATAGCGGCAGGAGTATTATTTACTGCAGCACTGGCCTTAGGAATCTACATGCAAATGCAAATCCGACAAGCTTTATGGCGCCATTCTTCCTCAGCTTTCACTCCTCTTATTTGGCTACTTTTCGTATCCGTATTGAAGCTGTTATAATAAGACAGAGGTGGGCTTATGAAAACAATGTATGACATAGGGCAACTGCTAAAAAAGCATGGTACTATTATTTATACACGCGACCGTTCTTTTGATCTTTTGCTAATGGAGGACGAGTTGCGTGAACTGTACGAAATGAAATTAATCGATGTTTATCAATTTCAGCAAGGGTTACTCATTTTACGAAACGAAAAAGTAAACAAAGTTAAGGGTGGAGAGACATGAAAAAGAATTGGTATGTTGGTGTTGATATTGGGGGTACAACCATAAAAATGGCCTTTGTTACAGCTAAAGGTGAAATTGTAACAAAATGGGAAATACCAACGAATAAAATAGATGAGGGAAAGCACATTACTAGTGATATAGCACAAGCAATAGAAGAAAAGTGCAAGGAACTAGGCGAAGAAAAGGACATATTAGTTTCAATAGGGCTAGGTGCCCCTGGGTTTATTAATATGGAAAATGGCTTCATTTATCAAGCGGTTAATATTGGTTGGGTCGATTTTCCTTTAAAAGAACAACTTGAGGAAAAGACAGGTCTTACTGTAACGGTAGATAATGATGCCAATATTGCAGCTCTCGGTGAGATGTGGACAGGTGCCGGTGATGGTGCGAAAAATCTTCTATGTGTAACTCTTGGTACGGGTGTAGGTGGAGGGATTATTACGAATGGACAGATCCTACACGGAGTGAATGGAATGGCTGGAGAAATTGGCCATTATACTTCAGTTCCAGAGGGTGGAGCAGCTTGTAACTGCGGAAAAACCGGTTGCCTAGAAACGATTGCATCTGCTACAGGCATAGCGAGGCTTGCAGTTGAAAAACTTGCGGATTATCCTGAGAGTGTCTTAAAAGCAACTTATGATCAGCGTGCTACGATCTCATCTAAAGATGTTTTTGAAGCTGCAGAAAAAGGGGACAAGCTTGGAAATAAGGTAATTGAAGAGGTGAGTTTCCACCTAGGTCTGGCACTAGCTAACCTCGCCATTGCCCTAAACCCGGAGAAAATTGTTTTAGGTGGTGGAGTCTCAAAGGCAGGCTCACTTTTATTAGGACCACTTGAAGAACAGTTCAAACGATTTGCACTAGCTCGAGTGGCAGAAGGTTGCGAATTTAAAATTGCGACTTTAGGCAATGATGCAGGAGTCATCGGTGGGGCTTGGCTTGCAAAGCAGGTTTAGGGTAACGTTAGTTTTTTAAGGTACATATAATAAAGATGAAAATAGCAGCGAGCTTCATCATAAAGGAGACAAAATTGAATGTCAGAATTTAGAACAGAACGAGATCTAATTGGAGAAAAGCGAGTACCTAAGGAAGCCTATTACGGTATTCAAACGATGCGTGCAAGGGAAAACTTCCCAATTACAGGATACCCTCCTCATCCTGAGCTTATTCGAGCTTTTGGTTACGTCAAAAAAGCAGCAGCAATGGCTAATCGGGATGTGGGCGTTCTACAAGTGAACATAGCAGACGCAATCATTGAGGCTGCAGAAGAAGTGGTTAATGGAAATTTTAACGATTATTTTATTGTTGATGCCATTCAAGGAGGAGCCGGGACTTCGTTTAACATGAATGCAAATGAAGTCATAGCTAATCGTGCAATTGAATTGCTAGGTGGTCAAAAAGGCGAGTACATCCGAGTAAGTCCTAATACACATGTTAACATGGCTCAATCGACTAATGATGCGTTTCCTACAGCTATTCATATTTCGGCTCTCCGATTAGCCGATGGTTTGACGAAAGAATTAGAAAAGCTGATTGATGCAATGAAAGCAAAAGAATTGGAATTTGATGATGTTCTTAAAATGGGTAGAACTCACCTTCAAGACGCAGTACCAATTCGGTTAGGACAAGAGTTTGGTGCTTATCGTCGTGTGTTGACACGTGACCTTGGACGAATTAAACGATCAGTTGATCATTTATACGAAGTGAACATGGGGGCTACAGCTGTAGGTACTGGTTTGAATGCTAAGCCTGAGTACATTAAAAAGGTAGCTAAGTATTTAGCGGATATAACCGGCTATCCATTTAAAACGGCTGAAAATCTTATTGATGCGACTCAAAATACGGATGCTTATACAGAAGTATCAAGCGCTTTAAAAATTACAGCCATTAATTTATCGAAAATAGCAAATGACTTAAGGTTGATGAGTTCAGGACCTCGAACAGGTTTTAATGAAATTAATTTGCCTTCGAGACAACCTGGTTCTTCTATTATGCCAGGGAAAGTGAACCCAGTGATGTGTGAAGTAATTAATCAAATTTCGTTTCAAGTGATTGGTAATGATCACACGATCTGTTTAGCATCAGAAGCAGGCCAACTTGAACTTAACGTTATGGAGCCTGTTTTAGTATTCAACTTATTACAATCTTTCTCGATTTTACAAAATGGTATTCGGGTCTTTAAAGACTATGCCATTGAAGGATTGACAGCTAATATCGATCACTGTCGTGAGCTTGTTGAAAGAAGCGTGGGAATTATTACGGCTATTAACCCGCATGTTGGATATGAGGTAGCATCTAGGGTAGCGAAAGAAGCGATTAAATCGAATCGGCCAGTAAGAGAAATTTGTCTTGAACGTGGGATTTTGTCAGAAGAAGAGCTAAATGAAATTTTGGATCCTAAAGAAATGACCAATCCTGGCATAGCTGGTGCTCGTTTTATACAAGGGAAATGAAAGTTTTAAGAAAAAGAACCGATTATGATAAATTTAAGCAACATATGGCTATAAATTAAATAGATGACTCAACTTGCTTATTCTTTAGAATGAAAAGTAGTGCAAAACGGTTCAGTTTCGCGCTATAATGTAATTCTTTAGAGAATCGGTTGAGTGATCTTTTTTTTGAGTTTTTTTGATGAATTTGAAACATTTACGGTTAGTCATCCGTCTAATATATTAGGTAGTTACAAATAATAGCAATAGACAAAGAAAAGGGGTTGAGGCTGTGAAAAAGGTAATTTTAATAGTAGTATTATTAACAGTAACAGCGTGTACTCAAACCCCACTTGAAAGTCAGCCTTTACCGAAAAGTCTGATTGAATCACCAGTAAAGCGAGATATACCTCATTCATTTTTTGTTGGATCAGCTATCATACCTGTAGATGAAAATGCTCGAGTCGTAGAGGTTATGAACTGGTTTGATGATGAGACTATATTGTTTTTAGAGGAAGACATAGAAGGATCAACGATACATAAACACCATCTTTTTACAGGAGAATCTTCCGTCTTTTTTGAGATGAAGGGTTGGATTGTAAATGTTATTGCAAATGTTGATCATTCGTTATTTGCGTTACATGTTATAAATGAATTAGATCAATCTGAAATCGTCATCGTAGATAAACAAGGGGAACAGAAATTAACGATTAGGGATTTTGGTGAAGATTATTCTGTTTATTGGAATGAATATGAACCTGTTTCTTTCATCTTAACAGCGTACTTACCCGATTGGAATTTTGAGACCTATTTTGTGAATGTTGAAGAGGAACAAATCAACCAAATATATTTAGAACAATCTTACATCCAATGGATTTCCGCTGATTCAGTTGCATATTTGAATTGGGATGAGTTAGAACCTAGTTTCAGGGCTCCCCTTTACCGAGCCAATGTAGAAACAGGGGAAACTGAATTGTGGAAAGAGGATGTCATTGCTTATACGAGTTTTTCAGATGGTTTATCCTTATCCATATCAGTAGAAACCGACTATGATCTTTATTCTGTTTATAAATTTTATGATGATAAAGAAAAGTTCAGACAAATAGAAGTCCCAATCTTGAACACTTACTCAGAACAATGGTGGATTCCATTTTACACATATGACAATGAAAATGGAATTTTCTACTTTTTACGGCCTAAAACGAGTGGTGATTTCATTACCTACACAGATGGATATGATTTAATTGCCTATAATGTATATGCAGATTCTGAGACGAAATTAACAACGCTAGAGCGTCATGTCCCCATTTCCATTTCACCTGGTGGGTCTAGTCTTCTGATAGGAGAACGATTTGAAGACGTGTTGGACCTTAGTGAGGGCGTGCTTATTCCTGTCTGGGATAATGAATAGCGTAAGATCATAAAGTTTCACCTCTTGATTTTTAAGAAGAGTCTGTCATAATGAAAGTAATAACTAGTAGTATTTTCAAGACTAGGGGTGTCCATGTGGATGGACTGAGAAAAAGGAATTCCTTTTACCCTCATACCTGATCTGGATCACGCCAGCGTAGGGAAGTCGTCGCAGCCGTATTCCGTTCGTTCGGATACGGTTTTTTTCATGTTAAAGGTGAAAGATTACCGCTTGAAAAGCATGCTATGGACTTGACCTTCTTGAATATACATATTACCGATAAAGGTGGAATACAACATGAAAGAGTTTAAGTTATATGCGATTACAGGAGAAGAGTTTCACCAAGGTCGTGATTTAATTGAAGTGATGGAGCAAGCGATCCTGGGCGGTGTTGATATTATTCAACTTCGTGATAAAACAAGTAGTAAACGAGAGATTCTACAAAAAGCTAAGGCGTTGAGAGAGTTAACACATAAGTATGGTGTAACTTTTATCGTCAATGATCACATTGATGTTTCGCTTGCAGTTGATGCAGATGGTATTCATATTGGTCAAGATGATTTGCCACTCGCTGAAGCTAGAAAAATTGTTGGAGATAAAATTATAGGAATTTCAACACATAAAATTGAAGAAGCTCGTGAAGCTGAAGCTGGTGGTGCAGATTACATCGGCGTTGGTCCGATCTTCCATACAAATAGCAAAGTGGATGTGGTTGATCCTGTAACGACTACTTATATCAATCAAGTTTCTAATGAAATAACGATTCCGTTTGTTGCAATTGGTGGAATTAAATTGCATAACGTTGATCAAGTGCTAGAAGCAGGTGCAACAAGAATTTGTATGATTAGTGAGATTGTTGGAGCAGAAGACATTAAGGGAGTTTGCAAAACTTTCACAAAAATTCTATCTGAAAAGGGAGAATGAACAATGAGGTTATTTATTAATGGAGAAGCACATGAGATAGTGGTTGCCAATTTAGCTGAGGTCGTTACACACTTTGGTCTTGAGCCCCATCTCGTTATTACTGAAGTGGATGGTATAATTGTTGAACGTTCTAGCTGGGAAGAAACACAATTAAGTGATGGAATGAAAATTGAACTTGTACAATTTGTTGGAGGTGGATGATGATGAGAGATAAAAAGTTAACCATTGCTGGGAAAGAACTATCATCGAGATTTTTTCTTGGGACAGGAAGATATCCTAATCCTTTCGTTCAAAATGAAGCAATCAAAGCTTCTGAAGCAGAGGTATTAACATTTGCAATACGACGAGTAAACCTTGGTGCACCGAATGAAGATGCAATTTTACAACATTTAGAAGGAATGTCCTTTACTTATTTGCCGAATACATCAGGTGCAAAAACCGCAGAAGAAGCGATTCGGATCGCAAGACTTGCAAAAGCTTCTGGCTTAAGTGACTGGATTAAGGTAGAGATTAGTGCGGATGAGAAAACGTTGCTCCCAGATCCAATTGAAACATTAAAAGCAACGGAAGTACTAGCAGCTGAAGGTTTTGTTGTTTTACCTTATACATCAGATGACCCTGTGCTTTGTAAAAGGCTTGAGAGTGCTGGGGCGGCTGCTGTTATGCCTGGAGGTGCCCCAATTGGTACAGGATTAGGAATCCTAAATCCTTATAATTTACAACTGATTGTTGAACAAGCTGAAGTACCAATTATTGTGGATGCTGGACTCGGTTCAGCGATGGATATTGCTCAAGCGATGGAACTCGGAGCAGATGGGGTATTAATGAATACACCAGTCGCAAAAGCAAAGGATCCAGTTAAAATGGCTAGAGCAATGAAATATGCAATAGAGGCAGGAAGACTATCTTTTGAAGCTGGTCGAATTCCTAAGAAAAAATATGCTACAGCAAGTAGTGGTTTGGCTTCATACGTTTCAAAATAGAAAGAGCACTAGGGGGGAGATTGATTGTGCAAGAACGAGTACTGATTCTTGGGGGGGGAGTAATTGGTCTTGCTACAGCCTTTGAGCTGAGCAGACGTAATTACAATGTTACCGTTTTAGAGAAAACAACTTGTGGGGGACAAGCCTCAGGAGCTGCTGCAGGAATGCTTGCTCCTTTTTCAGAAATTGGAGAAGATCCTGATGATTTCTTTAAGTTATGTCTAGATAGTTTACGTTTATACAACAAGTGGCAAGCAGATGTGAAAAAAATATCTCAAATGAATTTCGAGTATGCACAGAGTGGTAGTCTTCATGCTGTCTATCATGATGCCGATGTATTGGCACTAGAAACGAGACAGTCCTGGCAACGCGAATGGGGAGCTGAAGCTGAACTAATCTCAGGAGAGCGTTTATGGAAGATGGAACCGTTACTTGCCAAAGATGTGAAGGCGGCTATGTACTACCCTGAAGAAAGCCATGTTTTTGCTCCTGATTATGTGAAGGCACTTGAAGCGGCTTGTCGAATAAATGGAGTTGTAATTGTTGAACAACTCGAGCAAGTGACGGTTACGGATTGGGCAAATTCCATTACTGTGAAGGCGAAAGAGGGTCAAGAATTTAGTGGTGATCGACTTATTGTCTGTTCGGGGGCGTGGTCGGGCGAATTGGAGGAAACGTTTGGGATTCGAATCCCAGTATATCCAATCAGAGGGCAAATATGTGCCTACGAAATTCCAATGAATCAAGTAAAACACATTGTCTATACAAGTCAAGGTTACCTCGTACCAAAGGCAAATGGAACTCTAGTCAATGGAGCCTCTGAAGACATTGCAGGATTTAAAACCGACGTAACGGAAAAAGGAATTGCTCGCTTAACCAACTGGAACAAGCATGTATTTCCATTTTTAGAAAAAGAAACGCCTTTTCATACGTGGGCAGGATTACGACCTGCCACTCAAGATGGTTTCCCGCTAATTGGTAAAATAGAAGAAGCTCCTCATGTAGTGTTTGCAACTGGACATTATCGAAATGGAATATTGCTTAGTCCAATCACAGCAGTGGCTATAGCAGACCTACTTGATGAGAAACAGCCCTATCAACCATTACAATCATGTAAACCAGAGAGATTTATATAGAGTTTGAACCCCCAAAGGTCGTACTTTACCTTTTGGGGTTCAAACTCTCAACTAATGTACAAACGTAAGGAAAGGATGAAGCATATGTCAATTGCTAAAGCTTTAACAATTGCCGGTTCTGATAGTGGTGGTGGTGCTGGCATTCAAGCAGATATCAAAACGTTTCAAGAACTTAATACCTTTGGCATGAGTGTTATTACGGCTTTAACAGCTCAGAATACATTGGGTGTTCATGGGGTATTTCCACAAACATTAGAAGCCATAGAAGCGCAAATGGAAGCAGTTTTATCTGATATGGGTACAGATGCAGTTAAAACGGGAATGTTATTTTCAGCCGATATCATCTCATTAGTGGCCAGAAAGTTAAAAGAGTACGAAGTGAAGAACATTGTAGTTGATCCAGTCATGATTGCAAAAGGTGGAGCTGCTCTTTTGCAGGAAGAAGCCATTAGGGCTCTTACTGAAGAACTTCTACCGATTGCAACCGTAATTACTCCTAATTTACCTGAAGCTGCGAAAATACTTGGACGTGAAGAAATGAAAACTATTGAAGAAATGAAGCAAGCGGCGGTTGATTTGCATAAGTTAGGTCCAGCCTATGTAGTCATTAAAGGTGGACATTTAACAGAAGGACCGGCAATTGACTTGCTATACGATGGTGAGTCCATTTATGAGTTAGAGACAAGACGAGTGGAAACAAAGCATACACACGGTACGGGATGTACGTTTGCTGCGGCTATCGCTGCAGAGTTAGCGAAAGGATCTCCCATTAAAGAATCTGTTGAGACGGCTAAAGCCTTTATTACAGCTGCGATCTCTTCATCTCTTGTGATTGGAAAAGGAATAGGTCCTACTAATCACGCAGCTTATCGAGCTGCTAGATTGCAAAAGCAATAATAGAATGAAAAGTGCAACCCAAATGAATCGTTTAAGTCTGCTAGAAGAATATTCTTTTAGCAGGCTTAATTGACTTTTAAGGTATTCTTTCCGTAAAAAGCGAGGTTGCGTTATAATGTAAATGAGCTTGAGTGATAAAATGAAGCTGTTAATGAAAGACATGGAGAGGAAGACGACAACGATGTTTAGTGGAAATAAACTTGTACTCATCTTACCAGGTATTTTAATGGTAGTCATGTTAATAGGTGGTTATCAATTCTTACAAGGGTCCGAAGAAGTTACAAATGAGCAACTTCAAGAACTTGTAGATTCTCAAGTAAACATTATAGAAGTAGAAAGTGGTCTACAGGTTGAAGTGGCATGGGATTTGGACTACGATGCCAGTTGAAGGTTTATACGGAGAAGATTATTTAAGTATATATGTATTGGATCAATCAACAGGAATAGCTAGAACGGATGTAGAAATGGAAGAGGGGTTGGTTCAACTTCTACATGCTGACCAAGTGATTGAGGAAGACACTGGTACGTTTGTTGATAATGGAATTATCTTCACTTTTTCTAATAAGCTAGTCGATCATGAAAGTTACGGTAATCTAGGTCAAGTTAGAGTAAAAGTAGAAGGGCTAAATCTTAATCCAAATGATGTAAAAGTACAACTTCTCCATACATGGACGGAACACAGCCCTCTTGAATTAGAAGATGCCACTTTTGCATCGCCCTCTTTTTCAGGTGCAGCCAATGTACCTTATTGGATTGAAGTACTTGATTGATTTGTAATAGTTAAGTGTAATAACTTTTAAACATGTTGCAGCTATTGTTGGGAAACTTGGATGATAAAGGGTAACTTGGTTGTTAACAAAAAAGGACTGGTATGGAAGTGAAAATTAGAGGACTCTCTTATCAAAATGGAATTTTTTACATAGGGAAAGAGCACGTTGCGTGCGCTTTCCATGAAAAAGGTAAATTAAAAAGCTGGGTAGAGCCTATTAATAGTCGTACATTATTCACAATGATGAAGCAGATAATGGTCTCAATGCCATTATGGTTTAAACTTCTAACGCTCCTTTATGTAGGATTCATTTTTGTACCTAAGATCATCGCAATCTGGCAACCTACAGTTTGGAACGGTATCCCTTTATACGCTATTTTTTATTTAATATTCGGAACCCACTTTCTCTTTCCGAAGCAATTAAAAAAATACCACGGAGCAGAACATAAAGTGTTTAGTGATAGGGGATTGATTGGAAGGGCGCGCTTGTTTCAAATTAAACAAGCTAGTATTACCAACCGATACTGTTCTACAAATGCCGTTGTCATCTATTTTATGAGTGTAATAGTTGGTTCCATCCTATTATTTGCTGTAACAAAACAAGTTTCAACATCGTTAGAAATAGCATCCTATAGTGGATTGATAATCGTACCAATGGTTCAAAAGCTTATGGAAGTTAAACAATTTCGATTACTCAGAAGGGTAATATTGAAAATTTCTTATTGGTTGCAGGTTCATGTGACAACAACTGAACCAGATCGAATTCATTTAATAGCATCAATAGAATCCTATCGACAGTTAGCGAAAAAGGAGTTTCCTGAAAGGCTAGTTGTTAGAAGAACAAGAGTGAAAAAGGAGGAGAGCCACATGGCCATAGTAGATGTCACAGTTATCCCAGTTGGAACAGAAAGTCCTAGTGTAAGTAAATATGTTGCAGAAATCCAAGAGGTGTTAAAGTCATATGATGGCAAAATTAAATATCAGCTAACGCCTATGAGTACTATCATAGAAGGCGAACTTCCACTTTTATTTGAAGTTATTCAAGCTATTCATGAAGTACCCTTTAAGCACGGACTTAAGCGGGTAGCCACAAATATTAGAATAGATGACCGAAGAGATAAGCTGTCCACGATGGAAGGGAAACTTGAATCGGTTCAGTCGCATTTAAAGGAAGAGGATGAGAAACTTGCTAAAGCAGATGATACGATTTAAACAAAAGGAAAGCTAACTAGTTAGCTTTCCTTTTGTTGTTATGAGAGTAATGTTTTGATCATAGTGACATGAGGGATGCCAGCATCCATAAATTGATCAGAAACGGTTTCATAGCCTAGTTTCTTATAGAACGTTTCGGCTTGAATTTGAGCATTGAGTTTGGTTTTCGATGCTCCTTTTTGTTGGGCTGCTTCTTCAATCTTATCCATTAAAAGGCGTCCAACTCCGGTTCCACGACTTGTTTTTACGATACAGATACGTTCTATTTTACCAAAGCCATCTATAAATCGAAGTCGGCCGGCACCGATCGCTGTTTCATTTTGATCATAAACAACAAAATGAATGGCTTGATCTTCAAATTCATCAATTTCTTCTTCCATCGGAACGTTTTGTTCTTCAAAGAATACTTCAGTTCGAACCCGAAAAGCGTCATCTAGCTGTTTTTTTGTTTCAACTGTTACAACATACATAATATTTAAGCATCCTCTCCAAGATGAAATGTTTCATATACACTCCAAGAACCATTTTCTAGTTGATAAAGCAATTGCATTCGATTAATGACTTCTTGAAACTCAAAGTTTCTCATTTTAAGTCTACCCACTACATCCGCATGTTCGTCATCAGAAAGTTCTTGTCCAATGGTGAGATGGGGAATAAAGCCATATTTGGGATTTTGGCTGAAGGGTTCACTGTGTAATTGATCGTATAAAAATGTCAACGACTCATGCTCTCGTATTTTAAAAAATATCGTATTTGATTGAGGGTAAAAACTATCAACCTTATAGATATCAATTAAAGCTGGCTGTGCTTTTTTAGCAATTTCACGGAGCATCGCCACTAATGTCGGTAATTCTTCTTCTTTTACGTCAAATGTTTCCTTTAACGTAATATGTGGTGGAATCATTGCATAGTGAGAATCATATCGCATACGAAATGAATTAGCTTGATCTTGTAGTTGCTTTGATGGAAACAGAGCAATACCAACCTTCATAGTAAATCCTCCTTAAGATAATAATGTAGTTAATCCCTTGGGTAGGTCTTTTTGCCAATAAGTCCAAGTATGGTCGCCGTCAAACTCATCATACGTATAAGCGGCAAATGATCTTTCTTTTATAGCCTTAAACAACTTCTTGTTTGGTGTTACAAAATCAATCACTTGGCCATCGGTTGTTTTAACGGCTGTCTCTTTTTTTCCAATTACATGATAGAGTACAATTTCTTCAGGCTTTTTACAAGTTTCAATTTCACGTAAAACCGTATCGTTCACAAATGGCGAGTGCATCATGACTTGACCAAATAAACTAGGGTACCTTAATGCGGCTAGTAGAGAAACTGTAGCTGCGAGTGAATCACCGGCTAATGTTCTTGCAGAAGCAAGTTGGTGGGTTGGATATGTTTTTTCAATAAAAGGAAGAAGTTCGTTTGCTAAAAATCGTATGTATGCTTCTACCTTTTCTCCGTTCGGATGATAACGTCTTCGTCTTTCATCAACAGAAGGATAAGGTACTCCAACTATGATTGTTTCTCGTATCTCACTTTCTTCGATTAATTCTTCAACCTGTCTTGGAATACGGCCGAGTTGGAAATAATCATTCCCATCCTGACAAATGAGGATGTCATATGTCTGCAAGGGCGTGTAATTGGGCGGAGTATAGATTAATAATGAAATCTCTTCATTTAATTCCTGACTTACTATTTTATTCTCAGATACTAAACCTTGTATAGACCTTCTAGCCAAATGTCTCAATCCCTTCCTTTCATTCTTTATTTTCATTTTACCTAATCACTGCTAAGAATGCCATGTTAAGCCTATTAATCCTGGTTATAATAAAGGGGACAACGCTAAATCATTCACTATATAAGGCTCTTTTTATTATGAGTTATAACCAATTGTGAAACATAATAATATTTTGTAATATAAGTTAATGAATAGTTTGGAAAGGTAGAGATGTTATGAGAAAAATACCAAAGTGGATCTATTATAAACAAGTGTTTCGCTCTAAATTTCAAGCCGGTTGTGTAAAAGCGAAGATTGAAGATAATTGGGTCAATGGTTATGAGGTAGGTCCATTGGTTGAAATTAAAAAGTTAAGAACGGATAAGTATGTTGTCAGGTATACGTATGACGAAACCATATAAATGAAGATCAATGGGTAATTTTAAATCTTCAAGAAGCTCTTTTATTGGGATTAATTGTTTGCTTTGCAATGTTAGGTGGGTGATTGTTTCTGGGCTTGTTCCATGGGAATTAGTCAAGGAACCAAAATTCTTTTTTTATAGGATAGGTGTTAGGATCTTTATAGTGATCAGCTATCTATTAACTAGAAGTTATTTACGATGAATAGAACAGTAAAAGGCAAGTGAAACTTAAGTTGAAAGAAAAGAGGGAAGAGACTGTGTCTCTTTCCCTCTTTATGTTAAGAAAATAATTTTTTATAGATACTATATCCTTCTTTATCTAGCTCTTCTTTTGCGATAAATCGGAGAGCGGCCGAGTTAATACAGTAACGTAACCCATTTGGTCCTGGTCCATCATTAAATACATGACCGAGGTGTGAATCGGCATCCTTACTACGAACTTCTGTACGAATCATGAAGTGACTGCGATCTTCTTTTTCAATAATTTCTTCATCAACGATAGGCTTTGTAAAACTCGGCCACCCACACCCTGCATCGTATTTATCTGTTGAACTAAATAACGGTTTTCCTGAGATAATATCGACATATATGCCTTCTTCTTCTTTTGCGTAAAACTCATTCTGAAAAGGAGGCTCTGTTCCGTTTTCCTGAGTGACATGATATTGCATCGGCGTAAGTCGCTGTTTTAAGTGTTCGTTTGATTCATTACTCATTTGTTTTCCCCCAGTGTTTATTGATAAACGCCTCTCTACCTGAACCTGTTCGATAACGATTGTAGTGCAGTGGGTTCTTTTTGTAATAGTCTTGATGATAGTCCTCTGCTAGGTAAAAGTGCTTTGCTGGTAGTATTTGTGTAACTACTGGTCGATTAAATTTATTGCTCCCCTTTAGTTCTGCTTTTGATTGCTCTGCTAAGAGGCGTTGATCCTCATTATGGTAGAAGATAGCCGTTCGATAAGAGTTGCCCCTATCAAAAAATTGACCACCTGCATCTGTGGGGTCAATTTGCTGCCAATAGATGGTAAGGAGTTTTTTGTAGGAGAATATAGATGGGTTGTATGTAATTTGAACAGCTTCGTAATGACCGGTTGTCTCGGAACATACTTCTTTGTAAGATGGATTTTCTGTATGACCACCTGTGTAGCCTGATACAACCGATAGTATTCCGTCAAATTGATCAAAAGGTTTGACCATACACCAAAAACATCCGCCTGCAAAAGTGGCAACTTCATAAGATGGAGATGTCATTTTATTACCTCCTTTTTTAATTAGTATACCAGTGTTTCGATTAAATTAAAAAATAAGGCATCTATGCTTGAGGATGAATACGTGCGGATCGAATGATGAATACCCTTATTATCATTCCAATCAAATAGCCACAGATAAGAAATAATATAGGTGACCAAATAACCCCGAGTATATGTCCAGAAATGGCGAAGGTGTGAGAATATATAACTCCGATTGTCCCAGTATACGCTGAAATGGCAAAAGGAATTGCTGAATAAGGCACATCCTTCCCTCCAGCATCCCTATAGGCATCATACATAGAAAATAAATATATACACGGATAAAACATTATCCATTGATAGTCAACAGTTTCATTTGCAACTTCACCTAAACCATAAAAACTGGGAATGATAGCGGCATTTAATCTTGCTTGAACATTAACAACGAATTCTAGAATAATAAATAAAAAGCCTTTTGCATATTTTTTATTTAGAAATTGACCAAATCCAGGAAAAGCAATACTCCAAAAAATGGCTTCTACTTTACGTTCTCGTTTCATTGACAACAACCTTTCGAAATAACCAATATGTAATGTGGAATCGATTTGCTTTAGCATAAGTGCTATACTTAGGTATTTCTCACCCCGCACTCATGTTCAATGTTTATAGTTTATCTTTTTATCATCTTTTTACCCTCGAAATTAATTTACAGTAATTAGGAGATTGTTTTGTTTTAGTCTTCTCTTGCATACTTTAGTTAGTGGGAGTAAAAAGGAAGGGAGTCAAAAATGAATCAAACGAATATATCCAATAAACCAGGTGTAGTACTGGTTGTTTCTGCTATAACCGGATGAACGCCCTGATTACTCATGGTATTCATGGATTGGGATGTTGTTTGCTGCTGGAATTGGCGTTGGTTTTGTCTTTTGGGGTGTGGCTGAACCGGTGTTGTATTACTTTGATACACCAATGGGATTTAGTCCAGAAACTCCTGAAGCCGCGGTTGCGAGGCTACGTTATGCCGTTTTTCATTGGGCCTTACATCCATGGGCTATTTTTGCAATCGTCGGTTTAACACTTGCCTATGTACAATTTCGAAAAGATCGACCCGCTTTAATAAGTTCTGCATTCTATCCAATCATTGGGGACCGTGTGAATGGATGGATCGGAAAATCGATAGATATTTTAGCCGTAATCGCCACTTGTACCGGGGGTGCAACCACTTTTGGTTTAAGTGCGCTTCAAATTACCGGAGGTTTGTCTTATATTTCTCCTATCCCTAATTCTGCTGTTACACAAACGGTTATCATCGCGAATGTCACATTTCTTTTTATGTTCTCAGCTGCAAAAGGAGTCGACAAAGGCATAAAAAGATTGAGTAATATTAATTTAGCTGTAGCAGGTGTCTTATTGCTTTTTGTCATTATAGTTGGACCTACTTTATTTATCTTAGAGAGTTTTGTAACTACACTTGGTGGATACATCACAAATGTAGCATCAATGAGTTTGACGATGACCCCTTTTACTGAAAGTACTTGGCTTGGAACAAATACGATTTTTTTCTGGGCATGGCATATTGCTTGGGCTCCATTTATGGGGATCTTTATTGCAAGGATCTCTCGTGGTCGGACGATTCGAGAGTTTATGACGGGAGTTTTACTTGTTCCATCTTTTTTAGCAGTTATTTGGTTTACTACATTTGGAGGAACGGCTTTAAGTTTAGAAATTGCAGGGGCAGCTCCTATTGGTGATCTAGTCATGAATAATGTGGAAATTGCGCTTTTTGCCATGCTAGGAGAATTGCCTTTAAGCGCTATTACGAGTTTTATTGCTGTAATCTTAATCCTTATCTTTTTCATAACTTCTGCAGATTCTGCTTCTTACGTACTTGGTGCAATGACGTCTAATGGAAGCTTGAATCCAAGTTTATTTGTAAAAATGCTTTGGGGTATTTTAATTGCAGGTACGGCTAGTGTGTTGTTAATAAGTGGTGATGGCGGCCTTAGTGCATTGCAAACCGCTTCGATTATCGCAGCGCTACCTTTTGCTATCATTATGGCTATCATGATTGTTTCGGTATTAATTATGCTTGGTAAAGATTATAAAGTAGAAGGAACAAAGAGAAAAAAGAAAAATCGAAAAGAAATTAAAGCTGAAATACGTGAAGAAATATATGAAGATATTTAAAGAAGAAGTACTAGAAGAAATGAGAGACGAAGTTTTGGAAGAAATAAAAGAAGAAGTCAAGGAGGAGCTAAAAGAAGAAATTAAAGATAACATTATAAAAGAATTGGACATTGAACATGAAAACAATAACGAGAAAAAAACTTAGCAGTATGTGAGATGAGAAATAAGTTCAATTACTATAAGTGATACTAAAAGTAAAAACAAACGTATTGGGTTTGATGTTCCCAATGCGTTGTTTTTTGTTCTAAATGTCTTACGTCTTTGAAAATTCGACTAATTTCAATTCCCCTTTAGCCTATTCTCTAGACATAGTTACACATCCCGAGCGCTTGTATCATATGCTAATAATGCCATTCGGCTACACTCAGTAAGAAAGGATGCCTGATTATGGGAAATTATCAACAAGACCTGATGGATATAATGGTCAAGAAGGTTTTAAGTAAGCATAATGTTACACCTGTTTCTGACTTGTCAGAAGAGGATAAAGAGAAAGTAAAAAAGGTAGTTGGTGAAATACAATCAGAAGTAGAAAGCTTCTTAGAAAATCAAAATAAAACACTAAGCGAACAAGATTTTCAGAGTAAGGATCAGCCTAAAGTAGAGGCTCAAAACACAACTAATCCAGTTGTTCATGAATCCCTGCAAAAGATTATAAAAAGCAACAATGATTTAGATAAAGTAAAAATGTTTTTAAATAAATTAAAATAAATAACTTACTTGTTAGATGGCCTCTCAGATTAGGGGCCATTTTTTTATAGGCCATTTCAATTTAGGCGCTAAGCTTGAGGCAAACGACCAAGCAAATATCCTAAGTGTTCATAGTTTACATTAGAACGGAAAAGGAGGAATTGAAAAATGAGTCAACAGATTTCACAAGATGCTGATCAATTAAATAAAACGTTGCAACAATCGGAAGAGCTAATTTTTATTAAAGATTCATGTGATGTAACAGTAAGCTCAACAGATACGAAAGCAGCAGTATCATTACAAGCTTCCTTACAAGCGGCAATCGCATTAGTGATAAGCATTTCCGTTGCGAGTAGTGAACAAGCAAAAAGCATCACTCAAGAATTATTACAAACAACCAAAACGAAGCAAGTGACTATACAAAAAACGGTAATCGAAAACTCTAAAAATGTAGATGTAACGACAACAGATACACAAGTTGGAGTTAATATTCAACTGTTGCTACAAATTCTTTTAGCATTATTAGTAAATCTAGATGTTTTATAGGTTTAACTAAGGGAACATTCATCGTTGAATATAGATACCAGTAAAAGAGAGCTTCTTCAACGTGTTTGGAGGCGTTCTCTCTTTTCATCTAATGCAAAATGAAAATTAGACACATGAACCAAGGCTAATAACCAAGCAAATTTCACGTAGAGACATAGTGTAAATTAGAAACGGAAAGGAGGAAATGAACATGAATCAAGACGTATACTATTCATCTAAAAAGAAAGAATCAAGGTGGTCAGCACTTGACACGAAAGCATGTCATCCAACTGACGATGCAGATGTAGAACAAGTTGCTGGTCAAGTAGATAAAACATTACAGTTCTCAGAGGAGTATATTTTCATTAAAGACTCTTGCGATGTAACGGTGAGTTCAACAGATACGAAAGCAGCTGTGTCATTACAAGCTTCTTTACAAGCAGCGATCGCATTAGTGATCAGCATCTCTGTTGCAAGTGCCGATCAAGCAGAGCAAATCACTCAAGAATTACTTCAAAGCACTAAAACCAAGCAAATGAACTATCAAAAAACAGTTATTGAAAACTCTCGCAACGTTGAGGTAACAACAACTGATACACAAATCGGTGTAAACATCCAACTATTGCTTCAAATTCTCCTAGCGTTACTAGTAAATCTTGACGTTCTTTAAACTGAGGTAGAGGCGGGATTTCCCGTCCTCTTTTTTTGATTTATCTTTTAAAATGCCTCTTAGACAAATAGATAAAAGTGCTTATCCTAAAATTGGAGCTGTGTTAGGTGGGATGAACCCTCAACATGCGATTGTGAGTGGACTTGGCGCAATGCCCGCCGATAGTGTAGGAAACCCATGGACTGCGTCGTACATTAATGCCAGCGGGAATATATTAGCTGACTTTCGATTGAACTTAACATATGAGTCACAAGGACGCCTCCAAGCAGTCAGACTATACGAAATGACAACCGACCCTGGTGTAAAAGATATGCTGTCTTTTTTAATTGTGCGTGATACCATGCATCAAAATCAGTGGTATGCAGCCATTTGCGAATTAGAAGAAAAAGAAAATATTGTTGTTCCTAGTACATTCCCACGTGAGCTTGAGAAGCAAGAAGTCGCGTATGATTTTTATGATTTATCAGGTGGTACAGCTAGTAAAGAAGGACGTTGGGCGCAAGGACCAAGTATGGATGGATTAGGTGAGTTTAAATATTATCATAACCCGAAACCGTTTAGAAAGATTCCTAAATTAAGACCAGCTCCACCTTACGTGCATAATACGATGCTTCCCAAAGGACCTCATATGCCACCTCATATGGGATAAGGTAAAAAAAGAGAGTTCAAAGGCTGAACTCTCTTTTGCTTTAATAAACTTATAAATAATCATTGAAAAAAATATGGTGGTAAAGATAAAAATTATGGATTTTAAAAAGGCTTTGTCTTACAAGTACTTGGAGAAAGTGGTATGTAGATCTAATCATAAGTTTTTTTGGGAGCATAAAGCATATGAAAAATTGTCTGTTACCTACATAAAAAATATAAAGGGTTTTGTGGAAGGATGGAGAATTTTATCGATAATAGAGTTTTTAAGGAGAATGTCAATGAATGGTTCTGTTTTTTCATCATGCTTAGAGGCATCATTACAGGGACAAGCAATTCTTAATGATAATGGAGAATTTTTGTTCGTTAATCGAGCTTTCTGTGAACATGTAGGTTATACCAAAGAGGAACTTCTGTTGTTATCAATTGAATCGTTTGTCATTTATGAGGCTAATGAAGACCTTATGAAAAAAGAACCGATCATTAAAAGAGGGATGCAGCAAAAACAGGTGGAAAAGCTCATCTTACACGGAAATGGTTATCTTCAAACAACACTGTTCACGGTTACGGATGTTTCTGACCTAAATCAGGGATATTACCATGTTCAGTTAGATAAAATTGTGACCACGTTTGACGATGTCGATTTCTCCATGCTCGAATCTAAATTACGTGATCGCGATGAAGTTCGTTTACCTAAAAAAATATTAGATGGGATTAAAGATACTATTATTACGATTAGGCTAGATGGTCAGTTCCTATATGCAAATGAAGCAGCGGAAAAATTGTTTAATCGTAGTATGGAAGAATTACTAAGTAATGATTTTTGGACTTATTTAAAACAAAATAATGATGAAGAACTTTTAAGTAAATTTTATCAATTATTAGCAGGTGAAGAATACACACAATTTGAAGTGTATAAAAAGGATCAAGATGAGTGGTTCGATGTGAGGGCATATCGTTCTGATGATCAAGTAACCCTTTATTTTATTAATATTAGCAATCGAAAGAAAATGGAGAAAGAATTAAAAGAGAGTGAAATGAACTATAGAAGTTTGGTTGAAAAGTCACCTGAAACCATTTCCGTACACAACGGAAAGGAAATTATATACATTAATCCAGCGGGCAAGAAACTCTTTGGTATTAGAAGCTTTTCAGAAGGTGCCTTGAATTTATCCGAAATAGTAGTAGCCCAAGATCAGGCTAGGATGCGTGAAAATTATAGAATGCTTTTAACGGGTAAGAAAGAAATGACTAATTCCGTCTATACATTAAAGAGGTTGGATGGGAAGAAGTTCGATGCAGAAGCAACAACCACTCTCATAACATTCAAAGGAAAACCAGCTTTTAGAACAATCTTAAAAGATCTTTCAGAGCGAAAAAAAGTAGATGACCTTATTAGAAAATCTGATAAATTATCAGTCGTTGCTCAACTTGCTGCGGGAGTTGCTCATGAGATTCGAAATCCACTAACAACAGTTAAAGGGTTCCTCCAACTCTTTCAGAAAGAACAAGAGGTTAAACCCTTTTATTTAAGTTTAGTAATGGAGGAGCTTGAGAGAGTGGAAGCCATTATATATGAGTATCTTACTTTAGCCAAACCAAATGTTGAGAGTGTTTTTAGTAAAATTGATATTCAAGTACTTCTTGAGCAAATCTTAACGCTAACCAAGGCTCAATCAAATATGAATAATGTGACATTGGAGTTTGAATATGAACAAGTACCAGCGATTTATGGTCTGGAGAAGCAATTAAAGCAAGTGTTTATTAACTTATTAAGAAATGCAATTGAAGCTCTAACAGATAAAGGGACTATTCATGTACGAATCTTAAAGCATCCAGATAATCAAGTTTGTATACAAGTAGAGGACAATGGTTGTGGCATACC
This sequence comes from Halalkalibacter alkalisediminis, assembly GCF_028610705.1. Taxonomy (GTDB): domain Bacteria; phylum Bacillota; class Bacilli; order Bacillales; family Bacillaceae_D; genus Halalkalibacter; species Halalkalibacter alkalisediminis. The sequence goes on along the minus strand of NZ_JAQQWT010000003.1, from coordinate 271,358 downwards.
AAGTGAGCGAATTGATCGCCTTGGAGAACCTTTTTATTCTACAAAAGAAAAGGGAACGGGTTTAGGTCTTATGGTTTGTTATAAAATTATCGAACATCATAATGGCGTTTTAAATATATACAGTGAAGCAGGAAAAGGAACAACATTAGAAGTAATTCTTCCCGCAAGTAACTAAAGAAATAGATTTAAACAACAGCCGTGAAACATTAGATTTTACAGCTATTGTATTGATCATATGTTCTTTTTTACGTGCAAAGAATAACGGCACCTCTTGAACTGTCAAAAAGTACTATAGAGATTGTGAGAATGTCAAAATAATTTGTAAAAAATTGTAAATGAGAGCGATAATCTTCTAACGAACCAGGTAGTTTAGTATGATAGGTACAGTTGGAAGCACATCTTACAAAGCAAATTCCAACCCAACTACAAAGGAGGAATTTACGATGAGCAAGAAACTACTTTATACGGTTTTAGCAGGAGCCCTTTCCATTAGTGTATTAGCAGCTTGTGGAGAACCAGTTGATGAGAACGCACCTTTAGAGGATCCAGCAACAATTGATGAGCCTGTAGACGAAGAAACAACTAATTAAGAATTCTTAACATGACAACATATGACAAAAGTGACTCAAATAGTTAATAGCTATTGAGTCACTTTTTGATTGGAACGATAAAATGGTTGTTTTCTTATTATTAAATAATATTTAAATATACAGAAATGCCGAATAAGTTTGAAAGAAAACCTGTCTAACATATTGAAACTATAAGTTGAATATGCTATTTATAATAAAGAACGTTTTTTCGTGACAAAAGTATTTGCATTCATAAAACAATGTGTTAATATGCATGTACAAGAATAAATATTATATTACTAGAGAAAATAGCGGGGGTTTAATGATGAAGAAAAAGTGGATGATGTTAGGGATGTCTGCAGTATTTTCTGTAGGTTTATTAGCTGGTTGTGGAGCCGAAGAGGACGCTGGTGAACAATTAGTGAGTTTTGAAATCCCAACTGAAGGTGAGTTAGGGTCAGCTATCGCTTTTCCTAAGGGCAGTGAGCTCGTGGAACCGTTTAACGAACAGTTGAATGAGTTAATTGAAAGTGGAAAAATGGATGATTTAATTTTAAAGTGGTTCGATGCTGGCGAAGGTTCTGTAGAAACGGATGATACAACAGAAGGAACGGAACGAACGAATACATTAATAATGGGTACATCAGCAGATTATCCTCCGTACGAATCTATTGACCTTGCAACGGGAGAAATTATTGGTTTTGATGTTGATATCGCTAAGTACATTACACAAGAATTAGGCTATGAATTAAAAATTGAAGATATGGATTTTAATGCGCTGATTCCTGCGATGGAAGCAGGTCGTGTGGACTTTGTTTTAGCGGGTATGACACCTACAGAAGAACGCAAAAATAATGTGAATTTTTCTGATATTTATTATGAGGCAACAAACCTTATCGTTTCTAAAGAAAACGCTAATCTTTCAACATTGGAAGACTTAGAGGGCTTAAAAGTTGGGGTTCAATTGGGTTCAATCCAAGAAGAGGAAGCAGAAGAACTTGCTGCAGAGTATGGTTTTGAAGTAGTGAAACTAAATCGTATTCCTGAAATTATGCAAGAATTAATAGCTGGGCGTATTGATGCAATTTTAATGGAAGATACAGTTGCAGAAGGTCACCTAGGAGCTCAACAATAAATATTAGTCATTAAGACACACCCGCGATTATATTCATGTCGCGGGATGTGTTATGTTTTATAATAAGTTACAAAACAGGAAGGATAATTGGGCATGAATTTGGACTTTAGCCAAATCGTGCCCCATATCCCTTTTTTATTACAAGGGATCGGGGTCACGTTACAATTCGTATCTGCAGCATTAGTGTTAGGACTCATTTTAGGAGTTATTTTATCTATTTTCAAAATTGGTAGGTTTCGTGTACTTCGTTGGTTTGCAGATGCGTATACATCTGTCTTTAGAGGAACGCCTCTTATCTTGCAATTATCAATAATTTATTTTGGGATCCCGCAATTTGGGTTTGATATCTCTGCTTATGTAGCTGGTGTTCTTGCTTTTGGTTTAAACTCGGCAGCTTATGTTTCAGAAATTATTCGTGCCGGTATTCAAGCTGTGGACAAAGGTCAGAAGGAAGCAGCGGAGGCTCTTGGGATCCCGTATCGTCCTACGATGCTTAGAATCATCTTACCTCAAGCGTTCCGTAACATTTTACCAGCTCTTTTTAATGAGTTTATTAATCTAACGAAAGAATCTGCTATCGTTTCTATTATTGGGGTTATGGATCTTATGCGTCGTGCTCAAGTTCTAAATGCTCAAATATATAGATACTTTGAGGCTCTTCTTTTTGTAGGATTGATTTATTACTTGTTAGTTATGGTACTGACGATAATCGGTCGTCTCATTGAAAGGAGGTTGCAACGTAGTGATTAAGGTTGATGATTTGCATAAATCGTTTGGGAAAGTAGAAGTGTTAAAAGGGATTACTACTGAAATAAAAAAAGGTGATGTAGTAGCGATTATTGGGCCATCGGGTTCAGGAAAGTCAACTTTACTTAGATGTATGAATCTTCTTGAAAAACCGACTTCCGGTAAAATATGGGTGGATCAAGAAGAATTAACAAACCCAAAAACGAATGTACTTCGAGTGAGACAACAAATAGGAATGGTGTTCCAACACTTTCACTTATTTCCACATATGACCGTTTTAGGGAATTTAATCTATGCGCCAATGACTGTAAAAGGACTTACAAAGCAAGAAGCTACAGAGAAGGCAGAAGATCTTTTGATGAAAGTAGGATTAATTGAAAAGCGAGATGAATACCCAAGTCGTCTATCCGGTGGGCAAAAACAACGTGTTGCTATTGCTCGTGCTCTTGCGATGGAACCGGAGGTCATGTTGTTTGATGAGCCGACTTCAGCGCTTGATCCTGAAATGGTAAAGGAAGTACTTGAAGTAATGAAAGACCTTGCGATGTCAGGGATGACTATGGCCATCGTTACGCATGAAATGGGATTTGCGCGTGAGGTAGCTGATCGGGTGCTATTTTTGGATCAAGGTATTCTAATGGAAGATGCTCCTCCTAACGAATTTTTTAATGCTCCGCGTTCCGACAGAGCTAGAGATTTTTTAGAGAAGGTATTATAATGCATGTAAGACTTACGGTGGAAAACTGTAAGTCTTTTTGTGACTTTCGTTTTGTAGGGATCGACAAAAGAGGTATTTCAAAACTCAAAACAGAAGAATGAAATGTTTAATAAACTATTATAGGTTTTTAACACACATTGTAGGTAGAGTTTAAGATGCTAGTTCATAAATGACACTTTGTAATTAAATTTTATACTTTGGGGGAGCGCATGCCATTTAAAATTGGTTATCGTACGTTGAAAACAGCTGTTGGAGCGGGCCTTGCTGTAGCAATTGCTCAAGCCATGCAGCTTGAATTTTATGGATCGGCTGCCATTATCACAGTGCTTTGTATTTCCGTTACAAGAAGAGACTCACTTAAAGTATCGTGGGATCGAATGGTGGCTTGCATGATCGGTATGGCTATAAGTGGTAGTTTGTTTGAGTGGATTGGTTATCAACCATGGACGTTAGCCATGATCATTATCGTTTTTATTCCTATTGTTGTTAAGCTAAACATGAATGCGGGAATTGCAACAAGCTCTGTTATTATTCTTCATCTTTACACGGTTGGAGGTATTTCTACGGCGCTAATCATTAATGAACTATTGCTCATTGTCATAGGTATTGGTGTTGCTCTTTTAATGAATCTCTATATGCCAAATAGTGATAAGGCTTTAAGACATTATCATAAGGAAATAGAAGATCATTTTAAAACAATTTTACATGAGTTATCTGTTTATCTAAGATATGGTGAAAGTAATTGGGATGGAAAAGAAATTCCTGAAACCGTTGATTTATTACAAAATGGAAAAAACCTTGCAATGAGGAATATACAAAATCATATTCTACGTTATGAAGACCAGTATTATTATTATTTTAAAATGCGAGAAAAACAATTTGAGATCATAGAGAGAATGATGCCTTATGTATCTAAAATGAACCATACTGTTGAACAGAGTGAAACGGTTGCCAACCTTTTAGACGAGTTAAGTAAATCAGTAAGTCCAGTTAATCGAGTACCCTATTTTTTAGATCGAATTAAAACAATGAAAGAAGGATTTGAAGAAATGCCATTGCCGACTTCGAGGGAAGAATTTGAAGTGCGATCAGCTTTGCTATACATCATGCATGAATTAGAGGAATATTTACACATTAAGGATCGCTTGTGGAACGATGCGGATAAAAAGAAATTATAGGGAAACACTAACAAAAAAATAGCAGAGGGAGGTTATCTTATGCAACTCTCGCTTCTAACGTTAGTAACATTTTTAATGGTTTCTCCTATTTGGCCGCTCGGTGAAAATCCTACCGTTGGGGACCCTTTTCTCATCGTGAACGTTTCAACCAATGAACTTGCGTATATCAATGATGGTGAAATTCAAGATGTCTATAAAGTAGCAACAGGTAAAGTGGGCGATGAAACACCTATTGGTACCTTTTCAATTATTGTCAAAGCGAAAGATCCATATTATCGAAAAAAAGATATTGTGGGTGGAGATCCAAACAACCCATTAGGCTCAAGGTGGATTGGATTTAACGCAAATGATACCGATGGTCGAACATTCGGTATTCATGGAACGAATCGCCCTGATTCAATTGGTTACTCGGTTACGGCTGGATGTATAAGGTTACCTAATGAAATAGTGGAGAAGCTTTTTGATGTAATACCTCTAGGAACAAAAATCTATATAACTGATAAAAATGAAAAATTTATTGAAGTGGCTCGTTCGTTTGGTGCTATTGAATAGTCAAAACCCCTGGTACACATGTACCAGGGGTTTAATATAAGATCCCTTAATTATTTTTTAGAAGAAAGATACGCCCATTAAAAGGGTGCCAAGAACCATTGTAATAATCATAAGGTAAATGATAGCTTTTTGAAATTTGCGTGGCATAAGAAAAACCTCCTCTACAATACCTACTTCTATTTTACTTTGTTATTAGCTTTTGGACAAGGGGAAAGTAGAAATACCAGATAAAAGCAGGAATTAAAACAATGATCCAGAACATAGTAGTAACGCTTACGAAAGAGTGGGGAATAGAAGATGACAAAACCGAAGAAAATCGATCATATAGGGATTGCGGTGGCATCAATTGAAGACACATTACCCTTTTATATGGGTGTACTAAATTTAGAGTTAGTTGGATTAGAAGAAGTGAGATCTCAAGGAGTCAAAGTAGCTTTTCTAAAAATAGGTGAATCTAAAATTGAATTACTTGAACCCTTAACGGATGAGAGTACGGTAGCTCAATTTATTAAAAAAAGAGGAGAGGGTATTCATCATATAGCTTTAGGTGTAATAAGTATTGAGGAAAGAATCAAAGAGATAAAAGAGAAAGGTGTGAACATGATTCACGATGAACCTGTAAATGGAGCTGGAGGTGCTAAAGTAGCTTTTTTGCATCCTAAGTCCTCTAAAGGCGTTCTTTATGAACTATGTGAAAAACAATGAGTGGAGTGAAACTTGCGCTTTTTAGTTTTCAACGTTACCATTTAAGAGGTTATTCAAATAGGAGAAATGACCTTATTGAACCCAAAAACTAATGAGTAAAGATATTGACAGACTTACAACACTATATTGGGAGGCAACATACATATGATTAATGAACAACGCTTGGTAGACGAGTTCCTTGAACTCGTACAAATCGATTCGGAAACCAAACATGAGGATGTTATAGCGCCAATTTTGAAAAGAAAATTTGAACAATTAGGTGTTCATGTAATCGAAGACGATGCAGCCAGTAAGACGGAGCATGCTGCTGGTAACCTAATTTGTACGCTTGAAGGTACGAAGGAAAATGTAGATATGATTTATTTCACTTCACATATGGATACAGTTGTGCCGGGCGTTGGTGTAAAACCTTCTATTAAGGATGGCTATGTGGTAACAGATGGAACAACGATACTAGGAGCTGATGATAAAGCAGGTATTGCCGCGATGTTTGAAGGTATTCGAGTGTTGAAGGAACAGAATATCGAACATGGGACGATTCAATTTATTATTACAGTAGGAGAGGAATCAGGCTTAAATGGTGCAAAAGTTCTTGATCCATCTCTTCTAAAAGCGAAATTTGGATTTGCCTTAGACAGCGATGGACCTGTTGGAAATATTATTGTCGCAGCACCAACGCAAGCGAAAGTAAAAGCAACGGTTCTTGGAAAAACAGCTCATGCAGGTGTAGCTCCTGAGAAAGGGATATCAGCTATTACTGTTGCAGCAAAAGCAATATCTAAAATGCCTTTAGGCCGTATTGATGAGGAAACTACAGCTAACATTGGACGTTTTGAAGGTGGAACACAGACTAACATTGTATGTGATCACGTGTCGATATTAGCAGAGGCCAGATCGTTAATTGCTGAGAAGATGGATGCTCAAGTGGCGAAGATGAAGGAAGCTTTTGAATCGACTGCTAAGGAAATGGGAACAACTGCAGAAGTAGAAGTGGAAATTATGTACCCAGGATTCAAACTTGGCGATGGTGATGAAGTAGTTGAAGTGGCAAAGCGTGCCATGTCATCCATTGGTCGTACACCAGAATTGCTACAAAGCGGTGGTGGGAGCGATGCAAACATTTTTGCAGGACACGGAGTTCCAACTGTAAATTTAGCGGTCGGTTATGAAGAAATTCATACAAAAAATGAACGTATGCCAATAACTGAATTAGTTAAGCTTTCTGAAGCCGTAGTTGCTGTAGTAAAAGAAGTAGCAATGAAATAAGGTTTATCAGATTGAATAAAAGGAGCACTTTTACAAGTAGTTTGTGAAAGTGCTCCTTTTTTTGCGAGGGTATAAATACGAACATTAACTTCGTTTGTGTGTAAAAACATTCGTAAATGTGTTGATTGTAAGTGTTCTCTTTGTTAAAATGATAAAGGTTCATGAGAGAACGCAAACGGGGAGAGTGAATAGTTGTGAATGAACGTTATGATGTAATTATTGTTGGTGGCGGCCCTGCGGGAATCTTCACTGCTTATGAATTATACAGACAACAACCTGAACTTAAAGTCCTTTTAATTGATAAAGGGCATACGATTTATCAACGAAGATGTCCCATAAATGAAAAGAAAATTGAAAAATGTCCACCTCCAGCCGGAAGAAAAGAATTTACGGGCTGTTTGCCTGCGTGTTCTATTACAAGCGGTTTTGGTGGTGCAGGTGCTTATTCAGATGGCAAGTTTAACATAACGACTGAATTTGGAGGTTGGTTACAAGATTATTTAGCTCCTTCTGAGGTACTAGAGCTTATCAAATATGTGGACTCAATTAATATGGAACACGGGGCACCTGATGAGATTACCGATCCCACAACAGAAGCGGTTCGTGATATAGAGAAAAAAGCAATTGGAGCTGGATTAAAGCTTCTGCGTGCTAACGTACGTCATTTAGGAACTGAGAAAAATCTCGAAATTTTAAAAAGTATTTATGAGTTTTTAAGTGATAAAATGGATGCTCGTTTTCGCACGGAAGTCAGTGACGTCATTACCGAAAAGACAGAAGAGGGTTATCGTGTAACTGGAGTCAAGCTTGTAAAAAAGGAGGAAGAAATCTTTGCTGATCAAGTTGTAATTGTACCAGGACGTGATGGTTCAGAGTGGTTTGGTAACATCCTACAAAAACGTGGCTTAAAAATGATGAACAATCAAGTTGATATTGGTGTCCGTGTTGAAACCTCAGATGTGATTATGGCTGAAATCAATAAACATTTATATGAAGCTAAATTTATTTTCAACACAAGTGTTGGAACGAAAGTCCGTACTTTCTGTTCGAATCCGTCAGGTCATGTAGTAGTTGAGAATCATAGTGGAGTCATGACAGCTAACGGCCATGCCTATAAAGCAGCGGAGCTTGGCAGCCAAAATACAAACTTTGCTCTACTCGTATCACATACTTTTACAGAGCCGTTCGACAAGCCAATCAGCTATGCGAAAGAAATATCGAAACGAGCTAATGATTTATCAAGTGGATCTATTATAGTACAAAAATATGGGGATATTTTAAAAGGTCGTCGGACAACCGAGAAGCGAATTACTGAAGGATTCATTGAACCTACTTTGAAAGAAGCTGTCCCTGGAGACTTAGGTCTTGTTCTACCTTATAACACAATGAAGAGCCTTGTTGAAATGATGGAAGCACTAGATGTAGTAACACCTGGTATTGCGTCAGAGCATACGTTGTTTTATGGAGTGGAGGCTAAATTCTACTCAGCTCGTCCTGAAGTAACGAAGGATTTTGAAACAAAGATTTCTGGGTTATATGCAGGTGGAGATGGTGCGGGGATGACGCGTGGTCTTGCGCAAGCTGGTGCTAATGGTGTTCATGTGGCACGCGCCATAGTTCGTAAGCGAGCGAGGGAATTGCAAACAGTCTAGGATTCTGAATGACTAGTTTTTCATTAATTTAGTGAGTGATTTTGTAAGGTTCAGGTCTACCAAGTTCCATACTCTCTAAAATATGTTCTTCTGTATCACCAGTGATTGCTGATATTTCAGCAATTGTTGGTGATTTTTTTTGCTCTTTTACATGGCTATGTTGAAGGAGTAATATGCTTTCAAGTAAAGCAGAGTAATTTGATGCTACTTTTAGCTTTCTTTTCGTCATAATCCCTCACTCCTTTACTCATAAGCTTACAAGAATTGATTAATGATTGCAACTAGGTCGAGCTTTCTTTAGCGAACGTATTTTCTTATAATAATGAGGAGGAGGAATGAACATGAATCGTGCACGATTAATCTTTCATCTGGATATGAATAGTTTCTTTGCATCTGTTGAAATCGCACATGACCCTTTGTTAAAGGGGAAGCCAGTTGCTATTGCAGGTAACCCAGAAGAAAGAAGAGGAATCATTGTAACGAGTAGTTACGAAGCAAGAGCTAAAGGTGTTAAGACAACTATGCCTCTATGGCAAGCTAAAAAACTCTGCCCAGGGTTGATTGTTCTTAAACCGAATGGTGATCGCTATCGAGTTGCGTCGAAAGCGTTATTTGAGATTCTATTTTCATACACTCCTCTTGTCCAACAAGTATCTATAGATGAAGGTTATTTGGATCTTACTTCATATTTAAAAGAGGTCCATCCAGTTAAACTTGCCCAGTCGATACAAGAAAGAATTTTAGCTGAATTAAACCTCCCGTGTAGCATAGGGATTGCCCCGAATAAATTTTTAGCAAAAATGGCAAGTGATATGAAAAAACCTAATGGAATTACCATTCTTAGAAAAAGAGATATAGCCACAATGCTTTGGCCATTACCTATCGATGAGATGCATGGGATTGGTAAAAGAACGGTTGATAAGTGGAAAAAGAACGACATTTTAACAATTGGTAATCTAGCACTAGCCGATCATGAAATGTTACTTAAAAGGTTTGGGGACCGAGGAATTCAATTGAAGGAAAGAGCAAATGGTCAGGATAATAGACCGGTTAACCCACATGCATATTCTGAGTATAAATCAATCGGTCATTCAACAACCCTACGTGCAGATACAAAGAGTTTACCATTAATAAGGTCAACTTTAGATGATTTAGCAGGGCGTGTCCATCAACGGTTACGGAAAAAGGATCTGTTTACAAGAGGGATACAAATCACGATTCGCTATCATGATTGGAAGATGGTAACAAAAAGTCAAAAGGTTTACAATCCCCTTCAGACAAAAGAAGAACTATTGTCTGAAGCTAACCGGATATTTGATAAAGTCTGGAATGGAGAGGCTATTCGCCTGTTAGGGATTAGTACCTATGATTTGTTAGAGAAAAAGTACGCGTATAAACAATTAGATCTCTTTACATATAAAGAGGATATAAAAAGAAATGAATTGGATGAAACGATGATGGAATTACGTGAACGTTTTGGAGACCATATTGTTCGAAAAGGTTGGAAGAAACAAGAAGATCAATAGAGTTAACATCTGATTCATTCAATCCGATAATAGTAACAAGAGAGAATTTTAAATAAAAAATACAAGGGCTAACCTAGGCGGTGCCGTTAATCACTTGAAAGATACGTTGTGTTTAGTTTTTTTATGAGATTATCAGTGCTTGTAACCTTGGGTTATGTCATTTTATAAGGGTTGTTTTTATTGAGAGTACAGCCTCAAATAGATTTGAAAAAGAGCGGAGCGTGAGCGTGAAATGCAAATTCAACACCATCTTCACACAACGGGACAACCAGTAGAGAAAATGCAACAGATGAAAGATGGGGAAATCTACTTGGCGAGAGTAAAGGAGCAAACGAGCAAAGATGAAGCACTGCTTTCCATCCGTGGCCGTGAAGTTCATGTGAAATTTGAGGGAGAAGTTCCGAAAATGGACCGAGTCTCGATTCAAATCATTGACTCGAAACAAGAGATCATGCAGGTTCGAGTAATTGAGGATAATCGAGTTCCATCCGCATCTTCTTCAAGGGTGAATGGAGAAACAGTGAATCAAACACTCCGTCAATTAGGTGTCCAACAATTCACACCTGAATTAAAACAAGCTGTTTCAATGATTTTAGATAAAGGATTAACATTAACAAAAGAATCGGTCCAAGATCTACAACGTTTTATGAGTGAAGGGAAAGTGGAGGCTCGACTTCAAACGGTACAGGCAATTGCTAATAAACATTTAGATGTAACTCAAACGCATCTTCGTGCTGCTCATGAAGCGATGCATGGTAGACCATTAAATGAAGTGTTGAATGATCTTTCAAAAGAATTAAACCGAGATTTTAAAGTAGAAGTCCCTGTTAGGGAGCGTCTTGATCGTAATGTCTTAGCTAGTCAGGAACAGAATCTGAATCCTATTAAGTCAAGAATGGAGTCGAACGTTCAAGCTCTAACTCCCCCTACTCAAGAAGGAAGGCTTCAGGAGCGGATTAAACAAGTGAGCGAATCAGTTCAAAAGGAAACATCTATTAACCGAGCTGTAGATAGAGTGCATGTATTAGTAAATCATCCACAAGTCAATGTGGAAACGAATCGGACGTTAGAACGAGCAATAACTGAATCAAGACACCTTGATCAGGTTGCTAGAGAAAGAGTCGATCAAACATTAAATCAAGTTGAACGTACGAGTTCACATCAAGTTGAGCAAAATACGGCGAAAGAAGCTAGATTGTTGATTCAAAAAGAAGGTCTATCACAGGCAGTTCGTGAGCAAGTCTCGGGAATGATTTACGAACGAGGGTTGGTTCAAAATGAATCTGGTGAACAAATTAATAAAGCTTTAAAGCAAGCGGATCAATTACAAGCTGTGGCTAAAGAGAAATTAGTCCAAGCGGTCCAACAACTCTCAGTCAAAGCAACTAATCTAGCTCATACGATCAATCGTGATATTTCCTCATTGAATGAAACCGTAAAGGAAAGCCAGACAGTCTTGCAAAGAGAAGCAAATCTCGAAAGGGCGATTCAACAAGTACAATCCTTGATGAGTGGTCAGACAGCGCTAGACGAAAGTTTGAGATCAGAACTCAATCAAACAGCGCAAACGGCAAGAGACTTGCAGCAGCAAGGTCGTGAGCTAAAAGCTAGACAAGAAATGGCAGCGGTGCTTAATAAAATAGAACAAGCCTCTAAGCAGGTTGTCACTTCGCAACCGATACTTGAGGCTAGAGTTTATACAGATAATGAACAGTTTCAAACGAGTGTAGAAATGGCAAGTAAATCGATTGCTGTGACAACGGTGACAGAAAAACTAGCGCAATTAACTGCTGATTTTAAACATTTACAACGAGATCTATCAAAGACACTTGATCAGGTTAACAGGCAAATTGAACAATTTCGTAATATGGCGCAACCGATTGTCAAACCTTTGCTTGAGACAACAATAAAAAAGTTAGATAATGCTATCTTGAAAAGCGAAATGATGCTTTTGACGGATATGAAAACAGAACGGCAACTCATGCAGGCAAGTAGTCAGTTAGCGGAAGCGAGCAAATTGCTCTCGCGCGGGAAGCATCGTGAAGCTAAGCAACTTGTCCAAGAGGTTAAGAAATTAGTTGATAAAATGAATTTTCAGCCTTCGGAGACGAAAGTAAAGTATTATACGGCAGTTAATGAAAGAGCATTACGTGAAGCTAATTTGCCATCGCAGTCTTTTTCAAATCAATACAGTGAAACCGTTCGAGGACCATTGCAAGAAGGTTCACCTAGAGCAATGTTTGAAACGATTCGTACTTTAGGGTTAAATCGTGATTCTGAAGTCGCGCAGTTTTTGGCTTCTGGAAAAGAGCAACAGCAAGAACAAGCGCAGCGTAACTTAAAAACGACTTTAATGCAATTAGCCCATGGGGAAGAAGAGACTCGCGTCCAACAATTGGCGAACCAAGCACTTCAGAACGTAACAGGCCAACAGTTGATGAGTCGATCGAATCAGCAGGGTAGCTTACAAAATTTATTCTTCCAGATTCCATTTTTATTACAAGAAAAAGTAGAAAACCTACAAGTCTTTGTGAATTCTCGTAATGAAAGTGAGAAGGTAGATTGGGAGAATTGTAGTTTATTCTTTCTAATGGAAACACCTAAGATGGGTGAGATTGGAATTTCAGTATCAGCTAGTGAAAGGAAATTATCGGTTACGATTAAAAATGACAACGCTGATTTTCAATCGAAAATGGAGCCTCTTGTGAAATTAGCTGTTGATAAGCTTTCGGAAATTGGGTATTCCATCAATGGAATTAAATATGCAAAATTGAAAAATGATGTGTCCATTATGGAAGAAAAAGAAGAAGGTACGTCCAGACAAACGCCTGTTATGACGGAGAAGGGATTTGACTTAAAAATATGATCGTATCTAAGCATTTCAACCATAAGCAACGTCGGCAAATAAATGGTCCAACAGCCGCAGTTATTCGGTATGATGACGAGAACGAAGGAGCGCCCAAAATTGTCGCTCAAGGGAAAGGACAAGTAGCTAACCAAATTATTGACTTAGCTAAAAAAAATAATATTCATATGCAAGAAGATGCTAGACTTGTTGAAAACTTGCTGGATATGGATTTAGGTGAGAACATCCCTCCACAATTATATTCAGTCATGGCAGAGATTTTACTTTTAATTGAGGAGATGGAGAAAAAGTATTAAACAATTATTTCAACTCTCCGATAATAGTATTAGTAAGAAAGAAAAAATGGAGGTGGGAGGTTTGACCACGTTCCTAACGAACGAAGCGCTTCACCAAAAAACATCTCAAGAATTAACGGCAATATTATATGAAGCGTGTCTAACCAATCTAGAAAATGCTAGCCAATTAATGGATGAAAAGAACTTCATTGGTGCTAATGAGTTGCTTCAAAAAGCAAGTGATATCATCCACCGGCTGGGTGCAGGTATAAATTATGAAGCAGGAATTATTGCTGACCAACTAGATCAAGTTTATAACTATATCGCTGATAAATTAATAGAAGCAAACGTGAAAAAGGATAAAAGTATTTTAGAAGAAGTAATTAAGCTCTTAACGATGCTAATGTCTTCTTGGAATGAAGCAATGAAGACGAAACATAATGTTCAAGCTAAAGGGATTAGACAAAAAACTTTAGCCTATGAAAGTAATTCAGTTTACGAATAAATCAATTAAATGCTGAAGGGACGTTCTCTCCTATGAAAATTAATAATAATATACAAGCGTTAAATTCATATCGCAACCTACACCAAAATCAATTTAATACATCTAAAAACCTTGAAAAGCTTTCTTCTGGTTTAAGAATTAACCGAGCGTCAGATGATGCTGCTGGACTAGCAATCTCTGAAAAAATGCGTTCGCAAATCCGTGGGTTAAAAATGGCTGAACGCAATGCGATGGACGGAATATCTTTAATGCAAACCTCTGAAGGTGCGATGCAAGAAGTGCATACAATGCTTCAGCGTATGCGTGAGTTAGCAGTTCAAGCTGCTAATGATACGAATACAGAGTATGACCGTGAGCAAATTCAAAAAGAAATTGATCAATTGAAGCTAGAAGTTGATGATATTTCAGAAAAAACGGAGTTTAATACTCGTAAATTATTAAATGGGTTTAGTGCGGTATTGACTACGTTTGATGCAGGTATAAATCCTATTAATATTGTAGGGTACCCAAAGGTTACTGATGCGAATATTAAATCAGGGAATTATCAATTAGAAGTGTCTAACGTGGTCATGACTGAGAAAGTTACACAACCTTCTGCTGGACTGGGACAGGGCGATATTAAGTTTGTGAATCCTAACGATGGGATGAAGCTTGGGGAGTATACCATTTTAGTTCGTGAGGTTGAGCAAAATCAAGATGCTAAAATTGAAGTCCTCGACCCAGATGGTCTCAGTATTGGTACTATGGTTATTCCAATTGGTAGTAATGGCGCTAATAATGCACAAGATGTTTATGGGATTCAAATGGATGCAACTAAAATATCAACTGCTGGTACAGTAAAAGTAAAATTAGAAGCAGAGGCTACATTGAAATTAAATGATGTATCTGATCCCGCGAATACAGTTACAATTCAAGCAGAAAGAAAGTTGACCTCTAACAACGGATTATTCCGTCATGGAGGAGTTGAATATCAATTTAACTCAAATCTGCAAGCAGCATCGTTAGATTATACAATTACGAACAATGCTCTTTCTTTTCAAATAGGACCAAATACAAATCAAAATGTTATGATTGATATCCCAAGGATGGATATTGTTACATTAGGAATTGAAGATGTTAATGTATTAACGAATGCTGATGCTAATAAAGCTATTTTTGCTCTGGATCAAGCTATTAATCGTTTATCTGACTCACGTTCTAAGTTAGGTGCAGTTCAAAACCGATTAGAACACACCATCAACAACCTTCAGGTAACACACGAAAACTTAACGGCTTCTGAGTCTCGTATTCGTGACGCTGATATGGCGCTTGAAATGACGGAATTTACGCGTAACAATATTTTAAATCAATCCGCTACAGCGATGCTTGCTCAAGCAAACCAATTGCCACAAGGTGTGTTACAGCTTTTACAATAATGAAAATATATGACGAGAGGAGGGTCTCTTCTCGTCGTTTTTTTATGCGAATAGAAAACGGATTCAACGTATAAATTTGTGATACACTACTAATAAAGAATATTTAGCGACTAAGGAAGTAGGTGTAAGAGTGGACGTCCAAAGAATTGGCAAAACTGGGATGAACCGAGTCGATACTAAGAAGGCTGGACCTGAAGCGAAGGTTTCCTTTCAAGAGGTCATGGGAAAGCAAAGAGATGAGAAAGCGTATGAGCGCTTAGCGCAGCTCATGCATAAAATAGATGATCAAGGCAAGGTGTTGGCTGAGAATAGAACCGTTGATGAATTGCGAAAGTACAAACAGTTAGTGAAAGAGTTTATGGAGGATGCCGTTCAATTTGGTCTAAGTCTTGAAGAACGTAGAGGTTTTAACCGTAGAGGGCGAACGAAGATTTATAAGATTGTGCAAGAGGTCGATCGAAAACTGTTGGATTTAACTGATGCTGTGCTAGAGAAGCAAAAAAAAGGATTGGATATCCTGAACATGGTTGGGGAAATCAAAGGTTTATTAGTGAATATATATGCATAAAGAAGAAAAAGTGTCTCAGAGTTCTGAGTCACTTTTTTAAATCAAAGGAAAAAGAACTAATAAAAATAAGTCAAAAATCAAATGAGATAGAATGGGTACCCAGATTGATTTTGACCGTACATAAAGAAAGGACCAAGCTAAACCAGCTAGAAGGGCAGCTAGGACCAGTAACAGACTTCCTGTTGCTAAATGGGCGCCTGCGTATAGAGTCGTCCCATAAACCGCAGCTTTGTTAACGGATAAATGGTTCGTTAACCTTTTTACAATAAAACCACGCCAAAACCATTCCTCTCCCGGTATTACAATGAAAAAAAGCCAAAGGTAATGAATGGGTTCGGTTGGTTTGACTAATGTAAATAAGGATTCTAGATCCGATAATAAAGGCAAACCAGTTATGAGCACGAACCATTTTCCAAAGGCGAAAAAACTATATAGCAGGATGCCGCTCCCGATAGCTGATAGTAATAGACGAATAGATGGTAATTTCAGGTCGTATGGTTCAAGTAACCAACTCCATACCGTCATGCAAAAGAGAGACAGGGGAAATAAGACCCAGAACTCTAAAGGTTGCCAATGAAAACTAACATAAAGTAAGCTAAATGCTAGTAGTAATCCACTGTAAAAGGTTTTTCTTTGATTCAATTTACTCATCCTTATTTCTTAAGTTGTAGTAATTTATAATAATTAGAAGTTATTAAGTCCATTTAATGTTAGTTGTCCCATGAGATTCTTAACTAGCTTGTAAAGGGGAATTCAAGATGACTTCTTTTGTTTACACGTATAAAACCATTATAAATGCACCGATTGATAATGTCTGGTCTTTTTTCTCATCTGCCACTAATTTATCTAAAATAACACCCTTTCCTAAGGTTGAGATTATATCTGATCCTAGGACTATTACTGGAAATAGAATTAAAATGAAACTAGGGTACGCTGGTTTTAATGTTAGGTGGATATCGTTGATTGAGGATGTTCAAGAACCTAACCGTTTTGTTGATACTGCTGTTAAGCTTCCCTTTCCGTTTGTAGAGTGGAGTCACATACATACATTCACACCAAACGGTAATGAAACCATTATGCAAGATCAAGTTCATCTACGCTCTTTCTTGCCTAGCGTTTTTTTGAAGCCTTTGTTAAACAGTATGTTTAAAGGGAGAGAACAAGCAATCAGACTTCACTTTTTAACGTAAATGCTGTGAGTGTTCGTTTTGTTGCATTCTTTTTAGTTTTATCTTCATTCTTTTCTGGGAAAGATAGACAGAAAAGGAGTGGCTTAGAATGCATTCAAAACAAACGGTTAAATATGTATGTGAGACTTATCCATCTGGTAATCATTATTATTATAAGATTGAGCTAATTACCCATGATTCTTGGGATAATATTGAATCGTTAATGTGGTCGACACCACGTCCTATTTCCAAAGAAACCTTTCATAAAAGAAAAAATGAGGGATACAAAGTAGAGTATGTAGCGAAGGAAAATCAACCTGCGGTCATTCTCCCTTTTGTTCAAAAGTGACTAAACCATGAATTTCAATGTTTATTTGTAGATTCTATTGGCTTATAATTGAGAATTTCTGTAGACTGTAGGATGGGTATGCAATATAGACAGGAGAGAATTGAAATGAATGGTCTTAAATGCTGGTTGATTTCAACTATGATTCTTATAACTTTGACAGGTTGTAACATAATTACGTTTGAGCACGAAGAAACGTACACGTTAGATGGAAAAGAGATAACAACTTTTAATATCAATCATGACGAAGGTGATGTCAAAGTTAAAGGTGTTGAAGGGATTGATCAAATCACAGTAACGGCTAAATTCACAGCCTGGAGTGATGATAGTGCTGAACAGGCACAGACGTTTAGTGAGAATAATTTAGCCGTTGATTTATTTGCGGAAGATGACCAAGCATTTCTTAAGACGTCAGTAAAACGAGGAGCCGAACCCGAACAAGGTTTTATCCACCTCGAGATTGAGGTACCGAATGATTTAGCTTTTGAATATCGTCAAAATGAGGGGCAGTTGCAAATTGAATCTTTGAGAGCTGATCTTAATCTACAGCACGGTACGAATCATTTGGTTTTGAAAGATATTCAAGGAAATATTCAAATCACCGATGGGGCAGGAGATATAACTTTAGAAGAGGTTGCTGGAGCTATTGTTATAAATAACAATGCAGGAACCACTAAAATCAATTATTCCACTGGTGAAACAAGTATTATTGCAGGGTCTGGTCATGTTGAAATTAACGAGCATGAAGGAAACGTGACCATTAGAAGTGGTGTAGGAAATATCGCAATTAATGATTTGGATGGAAATGTAACGATTTTAGAAAGTCGTGATGGGACCGTTACGATTGAGAACGTTACTGGCGAAATTGCGCAACCATAATTTGGAAAGTGCAGAGTGTTATGCTCTGCACTTTTTTTTGTGCCCAATTAAAGATTCATCAGGAAAACGATATTGACTTTTAATGGTAGGATCGGTAGAATACTATTAAACTAATAAATCATATCAATTTACAAGGAATTAAGTGTTGCTCTAGATTGTTATCGGTAAAGGTATTCAAGATCGGTATATCTAGTTTAAGAAGGTTTTGTTTAATCTATGAGTGATATGATCGGATTTAAAACAGAATATATAAAATCATCTGTTTTTACGATATCTTTTAAAAAAAGGGTGAGTATATGAAATTACAATTTGATGTACTGCAAAAGGGAGATTATGAAGTAATTAATAAAGAGTTAGAGAGAAAAGACTCCCTCGATGTTTTAAAATGGGTCTACAATGCTTTTGGTGACAAACTCGTTTATTCCTGTAGTTTCGGAGCAGAAGGAATGGTGCTAATTGACCTAATAAGCAAGGTCAAAAAGGATGCGACCATTGTTTTCTTGGACACCGACTTTCATTTTAAGGAAACTTATGACCTGATTGATCAAGTTAAAGAGCGCTACCCTTCTTTAAACATTGAGTTAGCAAAACCTGAAATCACACCAGAAGAACAAGCCAAACAGTATGGTGAGCGACTTTGGGAACGTGAGCCAGATGCTTGTTGTAAGGTACGAAAATTGGTGCCGCTAGAACGAGAGTTAAGTCGTTACGATGCTTGGATTTCTGGATTGCGTAGAGAACAGTCACCTACACGGATAAATACACAATTCGTCAATCAAGATAATCGTTTTCAATCGATTAAAGTATGTCCCTTAATTCACTGGACGGAAGAAGAAATTTGGATGTATATCAACCTTCACAAGCTTCCTTACAATGAATTACATGATAAGAGCTATCCTAGTATTGGCTGTGAGTACTGTACGAAACCAGTTGCAGAAGGTGAAGATCCTAGAAGTGGAAGATGGGCAAATTCAGAAAAGACAGAGTGTGGATTGCACAAATAAGTCACTTGTATGAATGAGGAAAACACAAAATTAGATGAGTAGAGAGGAAGATGATTTAGTATGATACAGGCACATGGAGGAAAATTAATTCAGAAATTTGATGCGAGTGTTAATTATTCAAACATAAAAAAGGAAATAGAATTAGATTCGTTTTCTCTTTCAGATTTAGAGTTAATTGGAATAGGAGCATTTAGTCCCTTAACTGGATTTCTTGGAAAAGAAGACTATGAATCGGTTGTTGAGAAAATGCGCTTGTCCAATGGAACGGTCTGGAGTATTCCAGTCACTTTACCTGTAACGGAAGAAAAAGCAGCTGAACTAGTAATAGGAGAACAAGCGAAGTTAACTTATAAAGGCGAAGTGTATGGGGTAATTGAAGTAGCCGATATTTATACGCCTAATAAAGCGGTTGAAGCAAAAAAGGTTTATCGTGCAACAGATGATCAACATCCTGGAGTTCAGAAAATGTTTGAACGTCCTAATGTATATGTTGGAGGAGAAATTACGCTAACAAAACGTGTGAAGCATGAACGTTTTGATTCGTATTATCTAGATCCAAGTGAAACAAGAGCAAAGTTTGCAGAGCTTGGCTGGAAACGAATTGTCGGTTTCCAAACACGGAATCCTGTACACCGTGCACATGAATATATCCAAAAATCAGCACTTGAAATTGTTGACGGACTTTTCTTAAATCCGTTAGTAGGAGATACGAAATCTGATGATATTCCTGCTGATGTTCGAATGGAGAGCTATGAGGTTTTATTAGAGAAATACTATCCGCAAGATCGAGTATTTCTAGCAGTATTCCCAGCTGCAATGCGTTATGCAGGTCCTCGTGAAGCGGTATTCCATGCAATTGTTCGTCAAAACTATGGTTGCACGCATTTCATCGTAGGACGTGACCATGCTGGTGTGGGTGATTATTATGGAACATACGATGCGCAGTTGATTTTCTCTGAATTCCAAGAGGGAGATTTAAGCATTCAACCATTGTTCTTTGAACATAGTTTCTTCTGTAAAGCATGCGGAAATATGGCTTCAACGAAAACGTGCCCGCATGGAAAAGAAGATCGTGTGATTTTATCAGGGACAAAGGTTCGCCAAATGCTATCAGAAGGTGTGACGCCACCACCGGAATTTAGTCGACGTGAAGTAGTGGAAGTTCTAATTCGTGGTATGCAGAAAGTACATGCTTAATAGGAAGGAAGAAAATATATGTTAACCATTGTCGCTATCATCATTGCTTGTTTCTTTGCAATGAATATAGGAGCAAGTGGAACAGCTGCGGCAATGGGTCCTGCCTATGGAAGTGGAGCTATTCCCCGAAAACGTAATGCGATGATTCTTGTTGGCGTGTTTGCGTTCTTGGGAGCTCTAGCAGGTGGCGAAGTAGTCCGGACTATAGGGAGTGGCATTATTCCTGTTTCTATTGTTGATGTCGAAATTGTCATCATTATTTTAGGTGCAGCTTGTCTTTCCTTATTCATAGCTAATTTACTTGGCATTCCTTTATCGACTAGTGAAGTAGTTGTAGGTGCGATCGTTGGAGCTGGTATTGCTTACCAATCCCTTTTCTTTGATAAATTAATTGTGATTGTTTCATTCTGGGTGATCGTCCCAATTGTCGCTTTTTTACTTGCCTTTTTGTTCGGTCATCTAGTCCGTAAATTAGAAAGAAAATATCCTGATCTAACAGGAAAGGGAAAATGGAGAAAACCTTTAGTTGCCCTTTTAATCATAAGTGGATGTATGGAAGCCTATGCGGCAGGAATGAATAATGTAGCAAATGCTGTTGGACCACTAGTTGGTGCAGGATTGTTAGACATCACACCTGCCATTTTAATGGGGGGCTTTTTCGTAGCAATCGGAGCTCTGTTGCTAGGAGGACGCGTCCTTGAAACAAACGGCAAACGAATTACAAAGTTAAGTCTATTGCAAGGGAGTACGGTTTCTATAACCGGTGGATCCTTAGTGATTACAGCATCTATTTTCGGTCTTCCTGTTCCGTTAACGCAAGTCACAACTTCAGCTATTATCGGGATTGGAACAGTAGAAGGTGGACTACGCTTATGGCAAAAAAGTATCTTAAAACAAATTCTTAAAGTGTGGATTGTTTCACCATTATTTTCACTTGTCTTATCATATGGACTCATTATGCTGTTTAAACAAGGTGATTATTACACTCTGTTTGTTTTAACCAGTGTACTAATCGCAACAGGCGGCGCCTACAGCATGTATCAATCAGCCAGAAAAGAAAGAAGAGCAACCTTCGACGACGGTGGCGGAATTTAAGAGCTTATACAAAAAGGTCGGTCTTTACCTTTTTGTATAAGCTCGAAGCATTGAGCGGAACCGCTGCAAGGTTTTAAGCCTTTTCTGAGCGGGTGTCTAAAGAAGAGGTGCAGAGCGAGAGAAGCCAATGCCGCTTCGTAGCTGGGCAGAAAAACCAAGGACAAAAAGGTCGGTCTTTACCTTTTTGTATAAGCTCGGTACGATCCGAAGAAAATCTATTGACAAACCATGCGAAGAAACGTATCTTAAAGCATAGTAAAAATGATCAGAATTTTTTGTGAGTTGGAAGGAGGAATTATAATGTCGCAGCAAAATATTGTTTGGCATGAGACAACGATAAAAAAAGAAGAGCGTCAAGAAAGAAATGGACATCGTAGCGCAATTTTATGGTTCACAGGGCTTTCGGGAGCAGGGAAATCTACGCTAGCCAATGCGTTAGAACAGCAGTTATTTAAACAAGGTAAAAATAGCTATGTATTAGATGGTGATAACGTTCGTCATGGTTTAAATAAAGGTCTGGGCTTTAGTGACGAGGACCGTAAAGAGAACATTCGAAGAATTGGTGAGGTTGCGAAGCTTTTTGTTGATGCAGGAACACTCGTCTGTACAGCTTTTATTTCACCGTTTAAAGAAGATCGTAATCGAGTACGTGAGTTGGTTGAAGATGGCGAATTTATTGAAGTGTATGTTCGTTGTTCTTTAGAAGCTTGTGAAGAGCGTGATCCTAAAGGTCTATATAAAAAAGCAAGAGCAGGAGAGATTCCAGAATTTACTGGAATTAGTTCCCCGTACGAAGAACCAGATGCTCCAGAAATTATTATTGATTCAGACAAAAAGTCAGTTGAACAATCGGTTGAAATGATTTTAGCTTATCTTAAAGAGAAAAAAATTCTTTAAGATGAAGGTTGTTATATAGAATCAGGAAGAAGGGCGTGAGGAAGATCTCACGCCTTCTATAAATGTATTTCAAAGTTGAATGAAGTAGAATGTGTAATTGACTACATCGAGGAGGAATTAGGCATGGGGTATGAAAAAGTTTGGTCTACGGACTTAGATAAATTAAATAAAGACGAGCTTCGCAAGTTAGAGAAGGACGGATTAGAAATATTAGAAGATATTGATAAGTATGCAAAGGAAGGTTTTGAATCAATTCCGAAAGAGGACTGGAGTTTATTTAAGTGGGCAGGTCTTTATTTGCAAAAGCCTAAAGAAGATGGGTATTTCATGATGCGTGTTAATATTCCTTCTGGTTTAATTACAAATGAGCAAGCCGAAGTATTAGCTGGAATTGGGCGTGACTATGGGAGAGATGTGATTGATATTACAACTCGTCAAGCCATTCAATATCACTGGCTAACAATTGAAACCTTGCCTGATATTTTTAAACGTCTTGAGTCAGTGGGTCTCTCGTCTGTTGGTGCCTGTGGAGATATTCCTCGTACGATTATGGGGAATCCGCTTGCAGGAATTGATCCGAATGAATTATATGATACAAGGGAGATTGTTGAGGATGTATACCGCTTCTTCCAACGTAACCCTGATTTTTCAAATCTTCCACGTAAATTTAAAATGTCAATTTCAGGAAATGTTCATAACGCTGGTCATGATCGCATTAATTGTATGTCCTTTACGCCGGCTGTGAAAGAAATCGGTGGAGAAGAAGTAATTGGTTTCCATGTTAAGGTGGGCGGGGGGCTTTCGGCTAAGCCTTATCTTGCAGAGGAGCTAGATGTGTTTGTACGTCCAGAGAAAGTAAAAGAGATCGCCATTGCGATTACCTCGATTTACCGTGATTATGGCTACCGAGAAAAACGTCACCGCGCCCGTCTGAAATTCTTAATTGCTGATTGGGGTGTTGAGAAGTTTAAAGAAAAATTGGAAGAATTTGTTGGAGAACTTCCGACAAAAGGAACTTGTAAGCTTGAAAAATGGAATGGTGGATATTTCTACGGAGTTAATCCTCAAAAACAAGAGGGTTTAAGTTATGTAGGTTTTAACGTTCCAGTCGGTCGAATGAGTTCAGACGAATGGTTCAATCTAGCTCGTATTGCAAGAGATTATGGAAATGGTGAAATTCGAACATGTAACACACAAAATTTGTTGATCCCTAATGTTCCAAATGAAAAGGTTGAAGATTTGTTACAAGAATCACTATTTGATCGCATTAAGTTAGAGCCTAAACACTTTATTGGATATTCTGTTTCCTGTACAGGGATTGAATACTGTAACTTAGCTCTTGTTGAGACAAAAGAGCGTATGAGACGTGTGGCTGAATATTTAGATGAGCATTTAGATATTGATGTTCCTGTTCGTATTCATATGATTGGTTGTCCAAATGCTTGTGGTCAACGTCAAATTGCGGACATCGGCCTTCAAGGTGTTTTATTAAAAAATAAAGACAAAAAAATGGTTGAAGCGTTTGAATTTTACGTCGGTGGAACTCTCGAGCAAGATGTGGCTCAGTTCAATAATAAATTAAAAGGAAAAATTGAAGCAGAAGAGTTAGCCCCTGCATTAACTTCTTTACTACGTTATTTTGAAGAAAACAAAGAACCGAATGAAGTGTTTTTTGATTTCTATACTCGTGTAGGACATGATGCTCTTCAAGCTACGTTAGATGAAATCCTAGTTGTTGCTTCATGATGTATTTATATCGATTTGAAGTAGAACTTGAAGTAAAAATGTTGCATGTGGTTGTTGCGGCCAATGATCAAGAAACCGCATTTGTGGCTGCAGAAGAAGAAGTTGAGAAGAACTTCCTGAAACTTCCAACTATTTCTTCTATTACACTATTAGAAAAAAAACCGATTCGTAAAACAGCTGGTTTTGTAATTGAATGATGAACAGCCCTCTTTAATGAGAGGGCTGTTTTTTTAATCATTGATTGCTTAGACTTATCAGTTCGCGATGGACTTTAAGGCGGCGGCTACATCAATTTCTCCATAGCCATAATAATAGTCATGGCCTTTAGTTCCTAAGTCTTTGGCTGTTGATCTCATCACTTCGTAGACTTCTTCGTTGGTTAAGTCCGGTCTGAATGAGCGTATTAATCCAGCCAAACCTGCTACATGTGGAGCAGCCATAGAAGTACCAGACATTACTACATAGTTGTTATCAGGGAATAAACTTGGTATATGCTCACCAGGAGCTGTAATGTCTACATGCTTTCCGTAATTCGAAAAGAAAGCGCGGTTCCTTGAATCATCTACAGCAGCAACAGTAAAGACTTCTTCATAATTTGCCGGATACATAGGATCCTCGACATTATCATTTCCAGAAGCACCAATTAAAACGACATCTTGCTCATACGCATAGGAAATTGCATCATAAAGAAGATCAGATGGATAATAATCTCCAAGACTCATGTTGATCACATCTGCACCTTGTTCAACGGCCCAATAGATCCCCTTTGCAACTTCATAGGATGACCCTTCGCCTTCGTCGTTCAGCACTTTTACGGGAAGTATTGTGCTGTTAAAAGAAATACCGGCAATCCCTGTTACGTTGTTTGTTAAAGCAGCAGCAACACCAGCTACATGAGTTCCGTGCCCGTGTGCATCTATAAAATCATCAGAGTCATCAATCGCATTATAACCGGGTCCTAGTTTCTCTTTTATGTCTAAATGATTCGGATCGACTCCTGTATCAAGAACAGCAATCTTAACCCCTTCTCCTCCAGATAAATTCCAGCCCTCATTAATTTCAATTTGCTCGAGGTTCCACTGATATGGTGCAAAAAACTCATCATTCGGTAAAGAAGTTAACACCGTTTGCTGACGCTCGGGCGGTCTAGCTTGTTTTGTTTTTTCAGGTGTCTCATTTGGAACGGTTGAAAAGATTGTAACCTGTTTTGAAATGATGAAGTTTGGTTCAACGATCGCTAAGTCGTAATCTCGTCTTAACCGTTGAATTAGTGCTTCAGTGGATTCTATGTTTGATTCAACGACGAATAAGGGGTTATTGTTTTCAACAATGATTAAATCTTGATGATCACTAAACCAAGTATCGGCCACTTCAGGATGCTTAAATTTAATTACCGCTTGGTTCTCATGATAGGACTGTTGTAATTTCTCTGGTTTCTGTTCATCCGAATGTACAACTATTTGCCAGCCTAATTCGGGCACTGTCTCAGACTGAAGATTTTCTGGTAGATCTTCAGTTGTTTCCCACTCAACTTCTGGATTATCACCAGATACGAAAAAAGTTCCGTTGGCATCTGCAACAGAAGCCATATCCTTCACGAAGGATTTAACGAAAGATAAGTCCACTTCTCCAACTACAGTGCGACCACCTTTCAACTTTTCTCCCATTAACATAAATTGTTTGCCATCAACGGTGTAAGGGTCGGAAAAATCACTTTTCATATGGTGATGAGTTAACTTAGATGGATGGTATCTTTTTAAATCTCCAACCTGCTCAACGATTTTTCCATTTTCTAAAATAGCAAACCCATTAAAATGCGGGTGTTCTGAGATTTCTTCTTTAAAACGTGCTCGCATTTCGTCTTCACTTAAATCTGCTTCGGCCCATCTTTGCATTTGGGCGGAGAGTTGTTTTAAAAACATGGAAGTTGTAAGCGATAAATCTTCAGCCATTAAGTGATCCATAGCTGAAACTTCTAGATTTTTGGGAATGTCTTTTGTTTGAATGGAATAGTTGTTATCATCTATTAGAGCACGTCCTATAATGGCTAAACCAAGACCTACGATCGCTACGATTGCTACTGTTTTTGCCATTCTCCACATCATTGGTCAGATTCACCCTTTCCTTTGAAAAAATACGCCATGAAAACCTCATCATGATATACATCGTTTATATACACCTGATCTTTTTGAACACCTTCTGTCACAAAGCCGTATTTTTCGTATAAACTCTTCGCAATTTTATTTGAATCAAATACGGTTAAACATAACTTGTGAAGTTGGTGAAGACGACACCAAGTAAGGGTATAATCCATGATTTGCTTCCCAATCCCTTTTCCTTGAGTATCTTCGTGTAACCAAGTTCTAAAAAGACCCGTATGACGCTTCATAGTTAATTCTCCTCGTATAACCCTTGCAATCCCCTTAACTAATCCGTTCACTTCTACAACTGTATACATATTGTCTTTCGAGGTCATTTCGATAATGAATGCTTGTTCTTCTTCTACGGTTCTTGCTCTTTCTTTTTGGATGGAAGAACCTTGTTTAATGATAGATTCAACTGATATGACTATTTCTTCAGCATCTTGTAAATGAACTGGACGTAAAACGACCTTAGAATGGTCTTTTGCCGTGAATGCTTTTTCTTGAATTAATGGATGAACGGTGTCCACGTGTGACTCTCCTCTCTAGGTTTCCAAAAACCGGAATGATCATGATCGATTTCGGTGTCTAATAAATGAGACATTGGTACAATCTCTATCTTTTCTTTAGAGAAGGTAGAAAGTGCTTGTTCAATACCAGCATAAGTTTCGTTTCCTTTAATACCAACATGTCCGATGGCAACAGCGTTATTCCTCTTTTTTGTGATTTTTAAAAGAGACGTCATTTGTTTATAAACATGCTGTTGTGAAGATAAGGTATCGTCTAGAAAGATATTCCTTGCTGCATGAGGGATATCTAACTCTTTTGCAAGTTCTAGAATAACAGAAGCCGAACTGGTCCCACTATCAACAATATATAGGTTGCGTTCTTTAGCGATTTCGAGTATTACTCTAATAATCCGCTCATCTTCAACTATTTTAGAACCCATATGATTATTAATGCCCTTTGCATATGGAACGTTCTCGATGGCTTCTAATACTCTTTTGCGTACTTCTTCATTTGAGAGGTCACTTGTAATGGCATTTGGACCTAACCAAGATGCCTTTCCTTTTTTTGGTTCCATTGGCATATGGATCATGACTTCAAGTCCTGCTTGATGGGCTCGCTCAGCTTGCTCAGTCGAGTGTTCCATAAAAGGCATAATAGCAACGGTAATAGGAATTTTGCCTGATAAAAAAGAATCGACGCCTTTTACATCACCACCGAAATCATCAATGATAATGGCGGCTTGTCCATACTCATTAGCTTGTGTGTAAGTTTGATTAATAAATAAAACAAAGACCATAGCTAAAAAAGAACAAAGAAGGACATAGGTACGCAAGGGTAACACCTCATTTCAAATGTTAGTTCCTATTAGTTTGTCAAAGGATAGAGCGTTCTATGTTAAAAAAGTTAAATTTAAAAAGAATGCAAAAAAAACACATATATTAACGAGGTTTTCGTTAATATATGTGTTATTTACGAATATTAAATGCGGCATTCAACTGACCACGAAGCATGCGATCGCGAACTTCTTGCTTCTGCATTTGTTTTTGCTCCATTTTTCGAATCTCAAAAGTCTGCATTCCGTCTTCCATTTTGTTGGCGATATCAAGCAGTCGCTCTACATCTAAGAAGGAATACTTACGTGTTCCTCCTTTAGAACGTTCTGGATAGATTAACTTTCTTTCTTCATAGTAGCGTATTTTTCTCTCTGATAGGCCTGTCAATTCACTAACGATCCCAATCGTTATCACTTTTTTATCTTTGTATGATGACACCCATTCCACCCCTTGTTAAGTTAGAATGTTCTGATCTTTTTTCTATCATAGCATAGCAGGCAGTGGAAAACGACTGGAAATGTTAGATAATCTGACAAGGTTTATTGATTGTTTCACATAAAATGTAAATTCTTTTGACTGGCTACTAATTTTAACAATGTAATTGAGGTGAACTCAAACTTATATTATAATTTATAAAACATATAAAAAAACTCGGAATAAGTTAAGCTTATGAAAAAATGGAACTTGTTATAAAATATGAATGACATGATGGAATCATCAAAGGAGCGAACTAATGAAAAAAGGTTATGTATATTTAGTTGGGGCAGGACCGGGAGATATTCGATTATTAACTGTAAAAGGACAACAATGTTTAGAAATAGCTGATGTTGTTTTATATGACCGTCTTGTGAACCCATTATTATTAGAAAAAACAAAAGCAGGGGCAGAACTTGTTTATTGCGGAAAGCTGCCAGATCGACATCTTTTAAGGCAAGAGGCTATTAATGACTTGCTGGTTAAATATGCGTTAGAAGGAAAAATAGTCGTTAGATTAAAAGGCGGAGACCCTAGTGTTTACGGTCGTGTCGGAGAAGAAGCAGCTGAGTTGGAGAAATTCAACATTGGCTATGAAATCGTACCTGGTATTACAGCTGGAATTGGCGCATCGACTTATGCAGGAGTACCCGTTACCCACCGGGATTATGGAGCTTCTTTTGCCATCGTGACAGGACATGATAAATCACCAGATGGTCACCCCTTGATTGATTGGCGTGGATTAGCTACGGGAATTGATACGATCGCTTTTTACATGGGTATTAAAAACCTCCCGTATATTTGTGAAAAGTTATTAGAAAATGGTCGGAGTAAAGAAACCTCCGTTCTACTTGTTCAGTGGGGAACACTTGGTAAGCAAAAAACGCTAATGGGTACGTTAGAGACAATTGCTCAATTAGTTAAAGAACAGAAATTTTCTAATCCAGCTATAACAATCGTCGGCGACGTGGCTCAACTGAGAAAAACGGAAAGTTGGTTTGAACGCCAACCTTTATTCGGAAAACACGTATTGTTTGGTCGAACTTCAGAGGGGGAAAGTGAAATTGCTTCTAAGTTAACGAGTCTTGGTGCCGAAGTTTTAGAATACCCAAGGTTTATGACAAAACACTTAAAAGAAACCTACGTTCATTTCGAGGACTATGATGAAATAGTATTTCATTCGCCAAAAAGTGTTGAGTGGTTTTTTAGTCAATTAAAAGAACAACGAGTTGATATTCGTTCGTTGAAAGCAACCCTCTATGGCGCATCAACCAAGTCTATAAAAGCAATTGAGTCTTTCGTTTGTCTTGGTTTTCCAGTTAATGAGATGATAGAGGGGAATAAAAGGTTGCTCATTGCATCTACTGTTTGGAAAGACAGGGAACAACAAAGAAGAGAACTTTATGGTCAACATGATTTCCTTGGCTCTCATTCAGAGTTAGTGGTTCGGCAATCAAACTTTACATGTCAACGAATTCTTGACGAAGATCGAGTAGATACCATTGTTTTTCCGAGTGCAGAGTCAGTTAAAGTTGTAACAGAGCAGATTACTGCCTGTCATGAGACACCTATGACACTCTCAGAACGTGCCGAGATTATTTGTTTCGGTCCTGCTACGTACGAAGCTGCGATTCGTTATGGGTACAAAGTAAAGACTACGTTACAAGAGCCCTCTGGACAAGCATTGATTAAAGAACTAGTAAAACAAGAGCAAGTTAAAGGGAGTTGAGCTTATTGCAAGCCATTTTATATATTGGACATGGTAGCCGAGTTCAAGCTGGAAATGAGGAGCTATATCATTTTGTGGAAAAAGCAAAGGCGGCTCATCCAAATGTAGCAATTCAAGAATGTTGTTTTCTTGAGTTAGCAGAGCCTACCATTCAAGAAGGAGTCGAAGTTTGTGTTAAAAAGGGTGCGACTAACATCGCAGTTGTGCCTGTTTTACTGTTAACGGCAATGCATGCAAAAGTAGATATTCCTGAAGCAATCGCTGAAATGAAAAAACAATATCCAGCTGTTTCCTTTTCCTATGGACGTCCTATCGGAATAGATACTACCGTTATTGACATTGTGAAGGAGCGCTTGCAAGAAGCAGGGTTGCCGTTACGAGATGGCCGTCCTAATTATGAAGACAGAGAGCCCATCTCTATACTTCTTGTAGGGAGAGGAAGTAGTGATCCTGATGCCACGAGTGATTTAATGAAAATTGCCCGTCTAGTTTGGGAATATACACCTGTAGCAGATGTAGATGTCTGTTTTATTGCTGCAACACGACCGAATGTAGATGAAGGGTTAGTAAGAGTGAATCGCCTACCGAATCAAAAGGTTTATGTCGTACCTTATCTTCTTTTTACAGGTGTTCTGATGAAAGGGTTACAAAAACAGCTCGACGAGTGGTCGAAGCAATCCAATAAGGAGTATATTCTTTGTGACTATTTAGGATTTGATGATCAATTAATTACCGTTCTAGCGAGGCGCGTCCAGGAAGTACTAGATGAAAGTGTGTTGGTCAATTGTGACACTTGCTTATATCGTTCAGGCTTCTTTGAACAACAAGGGACAAAGATATGAAGGGCCACCTACCATTAATGCTTAACATGGAAGGGAAAAGTGCTGCCGTGATTGGTGCGGGATCTGTAGCAAAACGGCATGTTTTAAAACTAATTAATGTAGGACTGAGTCAGATTTTTGTATATGCTCCAAGTTTAGACGACGCGTTTAAACCCTGGTTAAACGAAAAAAAGGTGATTTGGAAAAGAGGAGCAGTTGAACGCTCTCAGGTTTTTGATGAAGATCTATTACTTTTAACATCAAATCATTCCTCTCTTCATCTATCAATCTATCAAAACCGACAACCAGGTCAACTTATTTATATGGCTGATCACCCTGAACTTAGTGATTTTCACTTCCCACTGACATTGGAGAAAGGTCTTTTGACCCTTGCTTTGTCCACGGGAGGAGCAAGTCCAACATATGGCAAGCAACTCATGAATGAGCTAGAGTCATCTTTACCTTACACGATTGAAGAGGACTTAGATTTTTTAGTTGACGTAAGACAGCGAGTGCGTGCTAGTCGTTTAAAAGAGCAGGAGCGAAGAACTATTTTAAAAATGGTGGCTAGAAAAGAGTTCTTACATGAAAAAGAACGCGAAACATTATTCATACAGTTACTAGACGAGTATCTGAAGAAATCGACTTAATAGTCGGTTTTTTTCTTAGTCATAGCTGTGATCATTTCTAACTTTAAGATTTAGGTTTGAAAGCTAGATAATTAAAATGAGGTGAGTGAAGTCTAATAAAATACAATAAAAAGGAATTGTTAAATGGGAGTGATAAAATGCAACCGCGTATTATTGTATCAGGTACAGCTAGTGGTGTTGGAAAAACAACAGCGACACTTGGTTTAATGGCGGCTTTAACGAAGCAAAAAAAGGTAGTCCAGGGATTTAAGTGTGGGCCGGATTATTTGGATCCAACCTTTCACTTCGCCATAACCAACCGAAAGTCGCACCAACTAGATAGTTGGATGCTATCTGAAAAATGGATTAAAACCATTTTTTATAAAAATAGTGAGGAGGCAGATCTCTCTATCATTGAAGGGATGATGGGATTATTCGATGGACACTCAGCCTCCTCAAATGTTGGAAGTACATACGAGATAAGTCAAATCCTTGATACTCCGGTATTATTAGTTGTAGACATTAGCCATTGTGCAAGAAGTGCAGCTGCCATTGTCCGAGGCTTTCAATTAATGGAAGATAAAGTAAATATTGCAGGGGTTATTCTTAACAAGGCTGGTAGCGAAGGTCATGCTAAACTCTGTCAGGAAGCTATTGAACAAATGTGTGGAGTTCCTGTTGTGGGCTATTTAAAGTCAAATGATGTACCTGTTCTGCCTGAGAGACATTTAGGACTGGTTCCATCACTAGAACAGGGGCAACACGACTTACTTATTGAAACTTTGGCTCGTGCCGTATCCAATCAATTTGATTTAGCTAAAATCTTAGAGATCGCAGAGGGAGCGGTACGGATTCAAGAAGACATGGATGCCCTCCCCTGGCCTGTGCAATCAAAACAAATTCGTATTGCTGTAGCGTATGATGCTGCCTTTCATTTCTACTATGAAGAAAACTTTTCTCTACTCAAAAAGGCAGGAGCTGAATTAATCTTGTTCTCTCCTTTAGCAGGTGAATCATTACCTGTTGATTGCGATGGGGTTTATTTAGGGGGCGGATTCCCTGAAGAATATGTTGAACCATTAATGAAAAATAAGAAATTAATAGCCGATCTTCAGGAAGCTAGCAAAGCTGGAATGCCTATTCTAGCAGAATGCGGTGGATTTATGTTTTTAGCTAAAGAAATTCATGTTCATGGAAAGGCCTATTCAATGGCAGATGTGATTCCGATGGAAGTAACGATGCAAGAGAAACTTTCAGCAATCGGCTATCGCGAAGTGGAAACAGTGTCAGAGACCGTTTTTGGAAAAAAAGGGGCGCTTATTAGAGGTCATGAATTTCATTATTCAACTTCTAGATTCATGGAAAGTGTTCAACCGGCATTCAGCTATAAAACTTTAAATGGAGAAAGGCAACATGTCGGGTTTCAAGCCAATGGAGTTCTTGCTAGCTACATCCATCTACACTTAGCTTCGAATCCAGAGTTGGCCTTAACGTGGATGGATACCTGCCGACAATACCAGACAAAAGGGAGAAAAGAAAATGACGATTAAGACATTTAACAATGAAGTACTAAGGGAGACAAAAGCTCATTTAGATCAGTTAACAAAACCCATAGGCAGCCTTGGGAGAATTGAAGAATTAGCGATCCAATTAGCTGGAATTACAGGACAGTTTCCACCTATAATCGAGAAACCAGCAATTGTGGTTGCTGCGGCTGACCATGGGATTGTGGAGGAAGGTGTTTCAGCATATCCTCCAGAAGTGACGGCATTAATGATTGAGAACTTTGTCCGTGGGGGGGCAGCCATTAATGTGTTTGGGAAGCAAATAGGAGCAGAAGTGTTAGTAGTTGATGTAGGGGTTAACGCAGACATTAGTAGCCAGCCAATTATTCATCAAAAAATTAGAAATGGTACTAGGAATTTTCTTCGCGAAGACGCCATGACGGAAGAAGAGGCTCTTGCTGCCATCGCAGTCGGTAAAGAGATAGCTAACGATTTAATTTTAAAAGGTCATCGCTTACTAATTACAGGTGAAATGGGTATAGGAAATACAAGTGCATCTAGTGCTCTTGTTGCTTGTTTGACACAGGAGCCAATGGAACGAGTTGTGGGGATTGGAACAGGGCTGAAAGAAGAAGAAAGACAAAAAAAGATTGCCGTTCTTAAAGAAGCTATGTTGAATCGAAATATAACCGCTGGCACAAGTCCTTTGTCTATTTTAGCAAAGGTAGGTGGTCTTGAAATTGCCACATTAACAGGTGTTATATTAGCAGGGGCAGCAAAACAAACGCCTGTGCTAATTGATGGATTTATTTCAACTGCAGCAGCTTTAGTAGCGAAGAAATTAGAACCTGCTATTGGACCTTATTTAATGATCGCTCATCAATCAGCAGAATTAGGACATGAAGCAGTGATGAACTACCTAGAGGTCGAGCCGATTTTGCAACTTGACTTACGATTAGGAGAAGGGACAGGAGCAGCTCTAGCGTATCCTATTGTTGAGGCCTCATCTCGAATTCTAAGAGAAATGGCTACGTTTAAAGATTTAGGACTGTGAACGTTTTTTCAAGAATGAAGTTATAAAGAAAGGCAGTTGAGATAAACGATCTCAACTGCCTTTTTACAATTTATTTAGTATAAGTTAATTTAGCAATGGCATCGTGTTGGTGAATAGATTCTTCATTTCGACATTCAACGGTGAATGATTTAATGGCACCATTTTCATATAAATCAGCTGCAACAAGTCGAACGAGATCTTCAACAAAACGAGGATTTTCGTAAGCATGCTCAGTTACGGCTTTTTCATCAGGTCGCTTTAAAACGGGATAAAGGATGGAACTAGCATTTGTTTCAGCTGCATCTAGCAGAACAGATTTCCAATCAGCTTCATAGCTATCATCAACCGTTACAGTCATTGTTACGAAGCTACGTTGATTATGTGCACTGTACTCACTAATTTCCTTGGAACATGGACATAGCGTCGTTACGGCACCCGTTAATGTTATAATCGATGTATATCCTTTTTCTTCGTCAAAAGACACATCATAAGTTACGTCTGCATGAGCCATCCCTTCTTTTTGCATCGCAGGGCTTGTCTTTGTAAAAAACCAAGGGAACGTTACACGGACATTTGCAGCTCTCTGTTTCATTTCTCGAGCCAAGATAGCAGTGAATTCACGTAGTGTTTGATCCGTTAGTAAATGTGTTTGAAAAAACTTGTGCAGTTGTTCTGTTAGACGACTCATGTTAATTCCTTTAAAATCTTGCTCTAAACTAGTAGTTAATGCAAAAGTAGCTGTTGTTGTTTGAGTAGTTGGAGCCAACTCTGATTCAATCATGACAGGGTATTTCACATCAGAAATTCCAACCTGTTGAATAGGAAAATAAAAATCAGCTGGTTTATTTTGAAGATCTGGCATTTTCTCCTTATCTGTTGGTTTTGTTCCAATGATAGGGTCTACAGTCCCAAAATGACGGTGACGCTCAGCTTTAGGTGGTAAAGAACGTTTCATTTTATGATCACTCCTGAAAGTTAATTCTCTATTAAAAGTCCTAGCATAACTTTACATGTAAGTAAACGACATACATTAGTACTAAAATAGTTGCGAGTTATGCTTCCTACATATTACACTACAATGGGAAAAGGAAACAAGAATGTTGACTAATGTTATTAATCTAAAAGTTTAAAAAGTTGAAAAGGTAAAAAGAAAAGAGGTCAATTATGAAAAAAGGAACGACCATATGGTTAATGATAGCGATAGTACTTCTAATTGGGGGCTTCATCATTCAAGTAACGGTTATGCCTTCAGATGAGACAAGGGTTATTATTGATCACACACAGAAAGTCTATAGTGCACCTGCGTGTTATGACCAAGCGGGATTAACAAATAATCTAGAAGAAACCACACTTGGTTACGCAAAAAAACTAGACTATATGAGTGAATCAAATTGTACAGATCAGGAATTTTCAGGAGAACAAATGCCCTTTTTACTAAGCTTATTCCGATAATAAAATGAGACGGAGAACGAAAAAATGAAACAGTCGATACTCTTCCTCATGTGTCTTCTTAGCATTACTGGTTGCGATACATTACTGACTGCGGGGGGAGGGGAATCGGAGAGATTAAGAGAAATCACTTTATCAGAAAATGAGCAAGTGATTTTTTCATTGCTAGCTGATGAATTATTTTATATTGAATATATGGATCGAAGCAAACAGTTTCGTTCATTAGAAATCGGTGTTGATTATTTTCACTATGGTGAGCTCTCTGAGGAGAGTGGTGGGATCACGTTGGCTGCAAATAATCCCGACTTTGAAACCGAGGATGATCGAGCGAGATTTTTATTTACGATGGATTGGGAAGCGAGTGGCGATAGTCCTTCTGTCCAAGGTGAGATGATCATCTTTTATGACAGTGGAACGACGGGATCTAGTTCGTATTCCTTTTCACGCCCGACTTTAGAGCAAGGCGGACGAACAAGGGGCTATTTACTGGAGCAAATAGATAAAATTCCTTACGGAGAAAAGTTGTATGTTGCGTACCTGGCTGAGAACGTGAATTCTAATTCAATGAAGACATTTGACTTAGAACAGGTAACTACGCCTAACGACGAATATGAGCATGTATATTTATATTACGTAATGGTTAATCAGGAGTCATGATATAAAAAGGATTACTATTTATATACAAGGGGATGATGTTGATCATCCTCTTTCTTGTATATAAGCGTCATTGCCAAGAATAGGTGTGTATTGTATGGAACAATGTGGTGAGTTTAGCTGAGGAAGAATAAGGAGATTATGTAAGCTTATAACGGAACAGAATCACTTTGCAGATCGTATTTGATTGTGCTATATTGAGAATGTTCTAAAAACTTAAAATGTAGAGATAAACGAAGGATAAGGGAGCTGGAGACAACAGATGAAGGTAGCGAAATTTGGGGGAACATCGGTTGCAAGTGCGGAGCAAATTAAAAAGGTAGCTGCCATTGTAGCAGAGGATAAAGAACGGAAAATCATTGTAGTATCTGCACCTGGAAAGCGTCACAGCGATGACACAAAGGTAACAGATCTACTTATTCAATTAGGCGAAACGATGTTAGAAAAAGGAGAAGCAGAAATTGAATTGCAAGAAGTTGTAAAGCGTTACGAAGATATTGCAGAAGGTTTAGGCCTAGGTAGAGAGATCGTAGCAACGATTGAGGCGGATTTACGCAAAAGACTGGAGTTTGATTTAAATCGTGGGGACTCATTCATGGATTTAATCAAAGCCAGTGGTGAGGACAATAATGCAAAGTTAATTGCTTCATATTTTCAAAAAGTAGGGTTAAACGCTACATATCTTAATCCTCAAGATGCCGGTTTGTTTGTAAGTGATGAGCCGGGAAATGCGCAAGTTTTATCAGAAGCATATGATCACCTTATTCACTTACGCCAACGAGATGAGATTATTGTATTCCCAGGGTTTTTTGGTTATTCAAAAGAAGGAACACTTGTGACATTTTCACGTGGAGGTTCAGATATTACAGGTTCTATTTTAGCTGCGGGTGTGAAAGCGGACCTATATGAAAACTTTACAGATGTTGACTCTGTGTTTGCGGCAAATCCTAAAATCATTGACAATCCAGTAAAAATTAAAAGAATGACATATAGAGAAATGCGAGAATTATCGTATGCTGGTTTTTCTGTTTTCCATGATGAAGCTCTATTTCCGGCTTTTAGAAATGGGATCCCCGTTTGTGTGAAAAATACAAACAATCCTTCCTCGTCAGGAACGATGATCATTGCTGAAAGAGAATATTTTTTAAATCCAGTAATTGGGATTGCTGCAGATGAAGGCTTCGCAACCATTTATGTGCGTAAGTATCTGATGAACCGTGAAGTGGGATTCGGGCGTCGATTGTTGCAAATTTTAGAAGACGAGGGCTTGTCTTATGAGCATATGCCGTCTGGAATTGATGATACGTCCGTTATTTTACGTCAAGAGCAGTTAACAGATGAGATTGAAGAAAGAATTGTTGCAAAAATTAATGAAGAACTTTGTGTAGATGATGTCTATGTGGAACGTGACTTTGCGATGGTGATGATCGTAGGCGAAGGGATGCATAATACAATCGGGATATCATCACGAGCTACAGCTGCTCTAACGCGAGCCAACGTGAATATTGAGATGATCAACCAAGGTTCATCAGAAGTAAGTTTAATCTTAGGAATCCATGCCTCTGATGCTGACCGAACAGTAAGAGAATTGTACCAAGAGTTTTTTGGTGGAGCAGATGAAACCGTTCAATAAAAGATATTAATGACCAAACCACAAAAGGTTTGGTCATTTTCTGTTAAGCCACCGAATCAAGATGTTACTGTTAGACAGATGAAGGCGTTCTTGTCTTCGAATTATCTCGAGGAAAACAGTGGCGTTACTGATTTTGTGACCATTATTAATCGAATCGAAGAATTATCGAAACGATTAATCTCTTATCAGATTGATGGAGATAAGCAGGAGTGGGAGTCTAAGCTTCATCAATTTAAAATGGAGATCACATTCGAGGCTTATAAAAGATTTCATACTAGTAGAGAAACAAGAAGAGTGGAAATGATGATTCAAGATCTATTAAAAAGGAAGAGGAAATAAAAGAAACTAATAAGATTATCTCCAATACATAAGACAACCAGCCTTTCAATTAGATAGGCTGGTTGTTTCTTTATTTATGATCAGTAAGTTTCTGTAGCATGGATTTCATTTCTGAGATCTCAGCTTTTAATTCTTGCATTTCATTGTTAGATTCCTCTTCTTCTTCAGCTTTATTCGCTTTTTCAACATTACCAACAATGACTCCAATAAAAAGGTTAAAGACAATAAAAGTTCCAACAAGGATAAAGAGGACAAAATAAATCCAAGACCAAGCGACTTCAGCGAAGATAGGACGCATAACCCCACTTGCCCAAGATTCCAAGGTGACGACTTGGAATAAGGTTAAAAGTGAGAGTTGTAAATTACCAAAATACTCTGGTGCAATCCCAGCAAATAACATCGTTCCTATTACGGCAAAGATATAAAAGATGATACTCATAAGGATCATAATGTTTCCTAATGCAGGTATGGTCATCAATAAAGCATCAACTAGGCGACGCAAGGATGGAATAACAGATATGGCTCGAAGAACACGTAATACGCGCAGAATTCGTAGCACTGTAATAAAGTGTGCACCGACAAACAGATGCCCGGCGGCTACAATTAAAAAATCAAACCAATTCCAGCTACTTTTAAAGAAATTTTTTGTTGGTTTTGTTGCGATGAAACGCATGGCAATTTCAATGGTGAAGATCCACAGTAATATGTAATCTGCTAGAAAAAACCACTCTTTATGTTCCTGATAAATATCAGGATATGTTTCGATTCCAACAAGAATGGCATTTACAACAATGAGGCCAATTACAGTAGATGTAAATGCACGATGAAAAACAATTCGTTGTACGAAACGAATGAATTTATTTTGTGAACGTTCTGTGTTTGAAATTTCCATAATAATAACATGACTCCCCTGTACGCAATCTAACTTTTATTTTACTAGATTTTATACCTGTACAAAAGCATTAAGATAAAAAACGAACAAATGTTCTTGTTTTTGTTGTTCTTTTTTTGTATACTAAAAAAACGTAAGCATCAGGAGGGAAAGGTCATGGATAGATTGCTCAATCGTAGTGTGGAAGACTCCCTAAAATTAGAAATGGTATATCAAGCTCATAATGGTCTAATTACCCAAAGGACGATTAGTGTGAAATCTTATAATGAGATACAGCTGATTGCTTTTTGCCATTATCGTAATCAGAACCGCTTGTTTCGAAGAGATCGTATTCTGTCTTTGTTTCCACTCCATCGCCAAAAAGTGATAAATGATTTATATAATTAATAAAAACAAAGGCAACAAACTAGAATAGCCTGTTGCCTCAAATGTTATTTTTTTGTGTTTGAAAATACCGCTCCTAATTCTTTAGATCGAGCAATAGCGTTTGTGATTGCGTCTGTCAATGCTTCTTGACTGTTTCTTTCTTGTAGAACCTTCATACCGGCTTCGGTTGTACCATTTGGACTCATAACCTCTTCATAAAGCTCTTTAGACGTTTTAGTCGTGGACTGTAGTCTTTTCCCTACACCCACTACCGTTTGTGTAATAAGGGTACTTGCTTCTTCTTGTGAAAGACCCGCTTTTTCAGCTGCTATCTCCATAGCTTCAATTAAATAATAAAAATAAGCAGGCCCGCTTCCAGCAAGACCAGTTGCTGCGTCGAGTTTTTCCTCACGGACAACCGTAACCGTTCCTACTGCTGAAAAAAGTTTATCGACTTCATGCATATGTTGATCTGTTGCAAATGTACCTTTAGCGATAGCTGTTGCAGAAGCTCCCACTTTAGCAGAGGTATTTGGCATCGTTCTAATTACACCGGCTTGGTGACCAAGTAAATCCTCGATATACCCAGTTGGAATTCCAGCTAAGACAGAGACAAACAATTGTGATGGATTGGTTGTCTCTCTAACATCTTCAATCGCTTCTTTTACAGCCTTAGGTTTCATCGCTAGTATGACAATATCACCTTCTTTTACGGCTTCTAAGCGATCACTATTCGTTCGAATTCCGTATTCGATCTCGAGATAATTAAGCTTTTCCTGATCACTTAAATTTGTTGCGATAATTTGATTAGGTTGGACAACTTGAAGTCTAACAAGACCTGCAATGATGGCTTCGGCCATCGCCCCCGCTCCTAAAAAAGTAATGGTTTTGTTTTTAAGCAAACCTTTCCACCTATCCTTTCACTTGTCCCTGACCTTGGACGATGTATTTAGTAGAGGTTAAAGCTTCAAGCCCCATAGGACCGCGTGCGTGAAGCTTTTGTGTACTAATTCCAATTTCTGCACCGAATCCGAATTCAAATCCATCTGTAAAACGAGTAGAAGAATTATGGTAAACGGCTGCAGCATCTACTTTATTTAAGAAGTTTTCTACGTTCAGTGCGTCTTCACTTATGATGGACTCAGAGTGCTTGGTGCCGTAAGTATAAATATGATTGATGGCTTCATCGACAGAACCGACAATTTTTAAGGCGACTTTTAGATCAAGGAATTCATTTTCCCAATCAGATTCAGTGGCAGGCTCTATCCGACTATCGTATGCTCTTGCTTCTTCATCACCGACAAACGAAACACTCTTGTTCGCAAGTTCTTGCAGAAGCTCTTTCATATGAAGAATAGCCCATTCTCGGTCAACTAAGATGGTTTCAACAGCATTACAAACCGACGGACGCTGGGTTTTTGCATTAACAGCTATTGAAATAGCCATATCCTTTTCAGCTGTACGGTCGATGAATAAATGGCAATTTCCTACCCCGGTTTCTAAGACAGGAACGGAAGCGTTCTTAACGACTGATTGTATGAGAGAAGCTCCTCCTCTTGGTATGAGAACATCTAAATATTCGTTTAATGTAAACATTTCGGTAGCTGTTTCGCGACTCGTATCTTCAATTAGTTGTATCGCCTCAACTGGAATCTTCGTTTGCTCGAGGGCACGTTGTACGACAGTAACTAAGGCTGTATTCGAATGAATGGCAGAAGAACTACCACGTAATAAA
Organism: Halalkalibacter alkalisediminis; assembly: GCF_028610705.1. Taxonomy (GTDB): domain Bacteria; phylum Bacillota; class Bacilli; order Bacillales; family Bacillaceae_D; genus Halalkalibacter; species Halalkalibacter alkalisediminis. Next base: position 230,584 of record NZ_JAQQWT010000003.1, on the reverse strand, counting down.
ACGGCATTGCCTGCTTTTAAACATAAACTAGAAGCATCAATAGTTACATTTGGACGTGCTTCATAAATCATACCAATTACACCAAGAGGAACACGGACTTTGCTGATCTTTAGCTTATTTGGACGTGTGTCAGTTGATAGAACCTCGCCAACTGGATCTGACAAAGACGCGACTTGTCTTAAACCTTCCGCCATATCCACTAAACGACTTGACGTTAACGTTAAGCGGTCAATAAGGCCTTCATTTGTCCCGTTTTGACGTGCGGTTACAATGTCTTTGTCATTTTCTTTAAGGAGGTAAGTTTCTTCTTCGATTAGCTGTATAGCAATCAATTGTAGAGCTTGGTTTTTCTCTTCAGTTGAAATAGTAGAAAGAATACGTGCACATTCACTTGCTTTCCGGGCTTTTTCTCGTAATTCACTCATTTCATCGTCTCCTTTATATTGGGAACCCATTCATTCCGATGAATGACAACGGGTTGTTTATGTTTTTTGGATGGATCATGTTCTTTTTGTTGATCTTGCAGAACTTTTAGTTCGTCAGTGGAGATATTCGTTTTTCCTTTTCCGATCACATAGCCACTCTTATTACGGACTTCTATCACGTCACCTGCAGAGAACTCACCATCTACTTTTAGGATTCCAACAGGTAATAAGCTTTTCCCACGGTAAAGAAGAGCATGCTCGGCACCTTCATCAATGGTGAGGCGAGCGGCAATGGTTGAATGGAGCGCAATCCACTGCTTAGTCATGGGCATAACGGGTTCATGCACAAAGGAACCAATATACGTTCCGTCTCCTTTGCCGTTTAAAATATCAATAAATGTCTCTGGATGATCTCCTTTACCAATAAAAACATTAACACCTAGTGTCAGAGCGGTTTGGGCAGCACTAACCTTAGACTTCATTCCTCCAGTACCAACTTTAGAGTTGGAATCTCCTGCAAAAGCAAGTAGATCTTCTGTTATATAAGGGAGATAGTTTATTTTTTTTGCTAAAGGGTTTTTCTGCGGATTCGCATCATATAATCCATTGACATCCGTCATGATACAAAGAGTATTAGCATGAATCAATCCACTTACAAGAGCGGATAGCATATCATTATCACCAAAGGTTAATTCCTCAATTGAAGTGGAATCATTCTCATTAATAATAGGGATGGCATTTCTTTTTAATAATTCAGTCAATGTTGAATAAGCATTTCCATATCGTGTTTCATCAGAAAAGTCTTGTCTAGTTAACAGTAGTTGGGCCGGTGTTAAGCTATATTTGGAAAATTGCTCAATATAAGCTTGCATTAACATCGCTTGCCCAACAGCAGCAGCAGCTTGTTTTCCTGCGATTGTTACTGGTCGACTTGGATAACCAATTGCTTTAAAGCCAGCTGCAACAGCTCCAGAAGATATCACAATGACTTCATGACCAGCTTGTTTTAGTTTCGCGATTGCCTGAACAAACCGAGTAACTTTTTCAAAACTAAGAGCACCTTGATTGGTCGTCAATGAGCTACTACCAATTTTAACGACTAGCCGTTGTCGACTCATGTTTTTCTCTCCTCATTTCCTTAGAATTTTATAAAGTGTACGAATGCTAAGGGCACTATCTACAAAATAAAAAAAACTTCTCTGTCCTATAAAAAGGACGGAAAAGTTTATCCGCGGTACCACCTTTGTTGGCAAGAAAATGCCCACTCATACCCGTAACGTGGGGAACGGTCTAATGAACAGAAAAAGTATGTTCATTCTAACTAGCTCAAAGGCAGGTTCAACAACATTAGCGGTGATGACCCTTTCAGCCGGTGAGGTCACTCTCTTTTCACATAATGATCTGTCTAATAATCCCTATCATCGCTTTTTCGTATTGTTTTTACTATTATATGAGGGAGAGAGGCTTGAGTCAACTATCAGTTTTTTTAGAGGGTAGTGAGGGTAGTTCATTTCTTGTAGAATGAAAAGAGATGATAAAGAGATGAGGAATTCTAGATGGCAAAGAGAAAAACAATTTGGATCACAGGGGCATCTAGTGGTTTAGGCTGGGAGATAGCCCTAGAGGCAGGGAAAAAAGGCTATAGAACCGTTTTATTAGCAAGAAACACAAAGAAGTTATATGAATTACAAAAATTAATTGAAGAACTTGGAGGCGAAGCGCACGTCTATTCGTTCGATGTTAGCAAGCCAGAGATGATTACAAAAGTAACAAAAAAGATCATGACAGAGGTAGGACAAATTGATGTTTTAATTAATAATGCAGGTTTCGGTGTTTTTGAAAGAGTGGAGTCGACTAATATTAAAAACGTTGAAGAAATGTTTGCTGTGAATGTGATCGGTTTAATTGCGTTAACGAAACAAATACTGCCGTATTTGTTAGAGCAAAATAGTGGACATATCATCAATATTGCTTCACAGGCCGGAAAATTGTCTACACCTAAATCGAGTGTTTACGCAGCAACTAAACATGCAGTTTTAGGTTTTACAAACGGGCTAAGACTTGAATTACATGATCAAAAGATTCATATAAGTGCCGTGAACCCTGGTCCTATTAAAACAGCTTTCTTTGAAAGGGCCGATCAAGAAGGAACTTATGTGAAGAATGTTGAAAAATGGATGTTAGATGCTCAAGAAGTCGCTAAAGCAACCATTCGCTTAATTGAAAAACCAAAACGTGAGCTTAACCTACCAAGGTGGATGAATGTAGGAACAACTTTATATCAACTTATGCCAGGTATCATAGAGAGAGTGGGAGGAAAGAGGTTCAATCAAAAGTAAAAACTCTTACAGGAGGGTACTATGAAAAATCGTTATCACTGTTGTGCGACGTGCCGTCATTTTTTAGCAAAGAAGAAAGAGAGCGGTGGGATGATTTATCGTTGCGTGCGGTTAGGTTTTGAAACAAAAACGACCTATACCTTTGATTGTTGGGACCCAAAAGATCAGATCAGCAGCCTTCTAAGAAGAGAAGGTCATTCTTCATCTTGACCTGTGAAAAAAGCATACACGACATCTTGGACGATATCTCTCACATCCGTTTGATTGGTTTCATTCATTTTTTTTACAATTTTTCGAGTTAGTTCCTTTTCTTCTAGTTCTGTTAAAGGAAGAGAAAAGTCGTGATCTGTATAGGTTTTAGCTACAGCTTTAATGTGCTTTTTAATTAAAAGAGTATCCATTAAACCACCTTCAGGTAATTAATTAGTCATTATTTTACTTAGTATAGTTGCGAATGAAGAAATGGTAAACCATTTGACTTACATTAGGAATCATTTTACAATCAGGCTAGTAAAAAATCAAATAGTTTAAAACCCTAATCTTTTATAGGGTGTGGACTTTTCTAGAGAAATCTATTTTCACCACACGTGTCTTTTAACGTGTGGTTTTTTTCATGGGGAAAAGGAGTGATTGTGATGAAGGCATGGCAGTATGCTTCATTGGTTTTTTTAGGTGGTTGCTGTTTTGGCATTTTATCTACGTTTGTCAAATTGGCGTACGGTGCAGGATTTTCAATAGCAGAAGTCACAGGGGGACAGTTTATTGTGGGGACCGTTTTGATTGGGGTACTGGCTCTATTCTCAAAAGGTAATAAATTATCGATAGGTCAAATCGTTCGTTTAGTAGTGGCTGGTATTCCAATGGGGTTAACCGGTATTTTCTATTACCAATCGTTGCAATGGTTGGACGCTTCTTTAGCGATCATTTTCTTATTTCAGTTTATTTGGATTGGTTCACTGTTGGAGTGGATATGGGAAAAGAAAAAAACATCCAAAGTAAAACTGTTATCTATAACGGTTTTACTTGTTGGATCGGTATTAGCTGCAGGAATATTCACACAAGGAGCAAACCGTTTTTCAATTCAAGGAGCGGCTTGGGCGAGTTCTGCTGCTGTTATGTTTGCTACATTCATCTATGTGAGTGGAACAGTAGGTAAGACATTACAGCCGGTTCAAAGAAGTGCATGGTTCTCAGTCGGAGGACTGCTCGCCGTTTTAACATTATATCCACCGATTTTCTTAACAGAGATTCCGCTCCTTATTGAGCTTACACCTTATGTTTTAGTTCTTGGGCTTTTCGGTGTTGCCTTACCACCGTTGTTATTTTCAATTGGAATGCCACATGTTGGAGCAGGTCTCGGAACGATTTTGTCATCTTCAGAGCTACCCGTTGCTATTATTCTTTCTACGCTTGTGCTAGCTGAACCTGTTAGTTGGTCACAATGGATGGGGGTTTCTATTATCTTAGCAGGAATTATTATCGGAAATAAAAAAGAGAGTTCAGTCTGTAGTAAGCAGGTTCGCATATCTGATTTTTCCGTTTAATTAAACAGGTAGGAGTTAGTCGATCTCTCCTACCTGTTTCTCAAATTCTTCAATAAGTTTGTCTAGAACAGCGATTCGAGCTGATTGTTTATCATTGCTATTTATGATATGCCACTTAGCCGAGGCTGAATTTGTTTGATTAATTAATTGCTCGACTGCTTCTTCATATAGATCCCACTTTTCTCGATTTCTCCAGTCTTCATCAGTGAGTTTCCAACTTTTAAATGGATCCGATTCTCGGGCTTTAAAACGACTTAATTGTTCTTCTTTCGATATGTCCAACCAAAACTTTATGATTATATGGCCATCATCTGCCAGCATTTTCTCGGTGTGATTAATCTCGTCATAGGCCCGCGTCCATTCTTCTATTGTTGCAAGTGATTCTACTCGTTCGACTAGAACGCGCCCATACCAGGAGCGATCAAAGATACAGATCTCGCCCTTTTTAGGTAGGACCTTCCAAAACCTTCTCATATAATGATAGTTTAATTCGTGTTTATCTGGAGCAGAAATGCCGTGTACGGAGTAACCACGCGGGTCAAGTCTTTCTGTTATTCGCTTAATGGTTCCGCCTTTACCAGCTGCATCCCACCCCTCAAAAATGAGAATGACAGGGATGTTTTGTTCATATAATTTTCTTTGTAGACGTATTAATTGTAATTGTTTCATTTTCAGTGTTTTTTTATAATGCTTTTTCGAAGTGAAGCGTGGGGATTCATTATTTGACTGAAGCATGGTAAACCTCCTTATTAAAAAGATTAACTCACTACTATTCTTACGATTATTAACTATTGTAAAGATTATGACCTTCTCATTACATCTTTACTAAATCAAATAGGTAATAAAAAAACATCACATCTGCCTAATTTTTGAATAGGATAGCTTATGGGTATAGAGCCTAGCATGGGGCATTGAGAGAGTAGACAACAGAGTTAAGTTCTAATGACTTACTCTTACAGAAAAACTTCCCAAAAGGGGCTGATGAATACATGTGTGGAATTACAGGGTGGATTGATTGGCGTCAAGACTTAAGAAAAGAAGAGAAACAAGTGAAGAAAATGGCAGAAACATTAAACCGGCGTGGACCAGATGACTTAAATGTGTGGACTTCAACGCATGCTGCTTTTGGTCATGCGCGCTTAGTGGTTGTTGATCCTGAAAATGGTGTTCAACCGATGAGTCGTACTTACAAGGGTAAAACCTACACGTTGGTTTATAACGGCGAGCTATATAATACAGAGGACATTCGGAAAGAACTCCTTGCTCGTGGTCATGACTTTAAAGGGCATTCAGATACTGAAGTATTATTAAAATCGTATATTGAGTGGGGGTATCAAGCACTCGAAAAGTTTAATGGAATTTTTGCCTTTGCCATCTGGAACGATAAGGATGAAAGTCTGTTTATGGCGCGTGATCGTCTAGGTGTGAAGCCACTGTTTTATACTGTTCGAAACGGTTTCCTAATTTTTGGATCTGAGCTAAAGGCTTTGTTAGCCCATCAAGAAATTGAACCGATTGTGAAAACAGAAGGTCTTGCTGAGATTATGGGTCTAGCACCATCACGAACTCCAGGTCATGGAGTATATGATGATATTCATGAATTAAGACCGGCCCATATGCTTATTTACGATCGGAATGGTGCAAAAATTAGTCGATATTGGACATTAAAAAGCAAAAAGCATGATCAAACGGTTGAAGAGACAGCAGAAAATGTACGTTCCTTATTAGGGGACGCCGTAGAACGCCAGTTATTTGCTGATGTCCCTGTTGGTATGTTTCTGTCTGGTGGAGTAGATTCAAGTGCGTTAACGGCTTTTGCTGCTAAGGTATACGAAAAAGAAGGGAAAGGCCCAATTAAGAGCTACTCAATTGATTACGACGAAAATGATAAATATTTTAAAGCAAATGATTTTCAGCCCAATTCGGATGCGCCTTGGGTGAAAGTAGTTTCTGATGCGCTTGGAACGGAGCATCATAATAAAATCATTTCAATTGATGAGTTGGCTAATCGTTTAAAGGAAGCTGTAGATGTCCGAGACTTGCCTGGCATGGCCGATATTGATTCATCCTTACTCTGGTTTTGTCATGAGATCAAGCAGGATGTGACAGTAGGATTATCTGGCGAATGTGCGGATGAAATTTTTGGAGGGTACCCTTGGTTCCATAAGCCGGAAATCATGAATTATGATGGCTTTCCTTGGATGAGGTCAATCGATGAACGTGAAAATCTTCTAAATGATAAATGGAAACCAAAATTAAAGTTAAAACAGTATGTTTATGATCGTTATAAAGAAACGATTGCTGAAACTCCACGTTTGGATGGAGACACACCTGAAGAAGCGAGAAGAAGAGAGATTTCTTACTTAAATATTATTTGGTTTATGACGAATCTCTTAGATCGCAAGGATCGGATGAGTATGGGTGCAAGTTTAGAAGTTCGTGTTCCATTTTCAGACCATCGGCTTGTTGAATATGTTTGGAATATTCCATGGGAAATGAAGCAACTAGATGGACGGGAAAAAGGAATTCTTCGGAAAGCATTAGAAGGACTTTTACCACATGACATTCTTTATCGCAAGAAAAGTCCTTATCCCAAAACGCACCATCCTAAATATACGGCTGCTGTTCAAAAAGGAATGCAAGAGGTTCTTGCACAAAAGGATGCACCTATTTTTGAATTCATAAACAAAGCTGCTTTACAGGAAATGGCAGAGTCAGGTGGGTTCCCAACAGGACAGCCGTATTTCGGACAGTTGATGGCTGGACCTCAACTTTTAGCTCATTTTATTCAAATGGACTACTGGTTAACAAAGTATAATGTGAAAATTAAAGAGTAATAAAAGGAAAAGAACCGACTAAGTGTCGGTTCTTTTTATGGACATGGGGAGGAAATTTCAAAGCCCAAAACGTTTTTTTTTACAATAAATGGATTTGCGCTATAAACATGTCCAGTTAGAGTAATGTACGGCTGAACTTCATATAAACGATTAGTAACTATCATGGAAATAGGATTTTCTTGGCCATCGAAAACTCCTTGCTGTAAGCCGGTAAAAAGCTCTGTAAAGGCCATTGGTGTCGGTTTTGCCCCAAGTGCTTTCCATTGTTCGTATCATTAACCCTTTCAGGTCGTTAACCTTTTTTATCTCCCGAATCAAAATTGTGAAATGTCGAAAGCCAATGTCAAGTGTTAACGCTTGTGTAATGGATTGTTCCTTTGTAGTTACGGTGGGAATCCTCATGATTTTAGTTCCCAATTTCTTTTCACTTTCAATCGTTGGAAAAGCGACTTGAAACATGGAAAGTATAATAAGCAAAGATTTAATTAGGTTATTCATTTGAGACCTCACAGTTTAATCTAAACACATATGCTTTATTTATGTTTTTCAAATGGAAGCAAAACATACAAATTTACTAAATATGGTCGAATGAGTTTTTTGCTAAGAAGGGAACAATATGAAGGAATAAACTTGCGGAGGTAATGAATATGTCGATTAAGCAGGCTTTCTCATCATCAGAACTAGGTACATTATGGATGGCATATCAACAAAATACGATGTTATCTAGGATACTGGATTACTTTATTAATAAGTCTGTAGATACAGATGCTTGGAGATCATGACTAATTTGCAGAAAGAAGTTGAGGTGTTTATAGAATTAACCGTTATATTTGAGGAAGATGGTGTGGTGGTACCAGTTGGGTATACGAAGTCTGATGTCCTATTAACGCACCAAATTTGTACGAACAAGATTTCGATATCGATTTTATCCGCATTATGAAAGCCGTTAGTATGGGATGCATGCACTTCATACTTGTATGGCTTACAGAGAGGACATCGTTAAATTATATCGGGATCTAACATCTATGACACAGAAATATTTTGACCAATGTACGGAATTTCTGTTAAGAAGAAGAACGCTAGTTAAACCACCACATATGACGATGCCTAATGAAGTAGAGTTTGCTACCAATCAAGATTACTTAAAAGGGATAAAATTAGTGGGCGACAAACGTACTTTAAATGCGGTAGAAGTGGCTTATCTTTATCATGCTGTTGAAAGCAATATTGTAGGAGCTAATTTGATCATGGGATTTGCCCATTCCGTTCCAGCTCTTGAAGTGGAACGATTACTTCATCTGTAACGCCCCCTTTTTCTGATAAGATAATGATGTATTGTACGAGCTTATTATGTAGTTTTTCTTTAGGTAGTAATGCATTTGGCACAAGTTTTAGTTTGCGGAATGACATTCCACCAGTTGTCGTATTAGCTGCTAAAGATATCTTTGATTATGCAACTGATGGAGCAAAGCTGATGGTTAAGCATGGATGGTTGGAAGAGCCTCCACAAATGGTAGACCGGAAAGAGTTAATTAACAAATAGGAGAATAAGTTGTTTGACATGGCCCCTCTCCTTAATCGATGAGGGGAAGGTCATTACCAATCAGTAAAACATCATAGTTGATGACCAGGTGAAAGCATTTCAGGAGACAGACACGTTCAGCAACTCCACCTCGTTTTTTCTCATTTTAGCTTATCACCCCACAACAAAACAACCAGACTCCATCTTCTAAGGATTCACGAACTAAAGTATTTCTGTAAGAGAATCATAAGGATTTAATTATTAGCCATAAGCTATTATTTTTGAAAAAATTATCGAATTATGTAGAAACTCCTCTATAATGATCATACATATATAGTTGTTTCTAGTGAGTTTTAAAAGGAGAGGCTTATGGAACGTTATCAAAAGAAATTTATCGAGCGTATGACGGAAACGATTGATAAATGGAAAAGTGAAAAGATGGTTTCACAAACAGCAGTTGTAAGATTTTTCCACACTGTGGTCGGAACTGGGGCGACTATTGGTCTACATGAATATGCGGATGCAGCAAAGGCACAGCTTGAAGTAGTGAAGGATGCAGGTAAAGAAAATGGTTGGACATATGACGAGTTACTTCCGATGCTAGTTAAGTTCCCCTCCAGTGAACAAGAAGTAAAAGAAGAAACAGAACAAGTGAATATAACAGTCGTAACCGAAGGGTTCAAACCACTGGTTTTGTTGATTGATGATGATCATGATTTCGTCAACTTCACAAAGAGACTGTTAGAACAAGAGGGATATGTGGTACTTGCAGCATTGACTGCAGAAAAAGGGCTTCAGTTATACATGAATCAACGCCCTGATTGCGTGATTCTCGATTTTGTTATTCCAGGAGTTCAGTCATTTGCATTATTAGAACAGCTATTAATCAAAGCAAAAAATGAATTTATTCCGGTTATGATGGTTAGTGCTGAAGATGACCCAGCAGTTATATTAGAAGCTTATCGAAAGGGAGTAACGGATTATTTTCTGAAACCCCTTCAGCAAGATGAGTTTCTTGTACGCTTAAAGAACAGACTCGATACAAGAATGGGTATCCAAAATTCTGTAATGATTGATGAATTGACGGGAGCTTTTTCACGACGATTCTTAGATATAGAAGCAAAACGTTTAATTGAAACGTATCATCGATATGGAGAACACTTTTCTGTAGCTTTACTCGATTTAGACCATTTTAAGCAAGTGAATGATACGTATGGTCATCCCGTTGGTGATCGAATTTTAGCAGAGTTTGTGCATTACTTAAATCAATCGAAACGTAAACTTGATATGGTCTTCCGTTTAGGGGGAGAAGAATTTCTGATGTTATTCCCTCACACTACCAAAGATCAGGCTCTAAAAACGTTAAACCGATTTTTAGAAGGTTTTCACGATATTGTTTTTCATGAAGCGGAGCAGAGTTTTCAGGTTACATTTTCAGCTGGCTTAACGGAAATGATAGAACAGACTCAAAGCCTTCAACCATTGATGGAAGAAGCGGATCAAGCCTTGTATGAAGCGAAAGGGAATGGACGAAATCAAGTAGCTGTTTATCAAGATTCTACGATTAAAAAGATTCATAATCAGGTTCATATCTATATTGTGGATGATGATCGAATTATACGCCAAGTTTTAACCGATAACATTCAGTCCTTAAAGGTAAAAGGTGTTGCGATTCATACTGAAAGTTTTCGGGAAGGGGAATCTTTCTTAGCATCAGATTGGTACAAACCAAGAGAACGCCATATTATTATTTTGGATCGGATTATGCCTCGAATGGATGGGCTAGAACTGGTGGCGAAAATTCGAGAAAAGTATCCACAAGGTAAAGTCGTCATTATGATGTTAACCGGAAGAACCAATGAAAAAGAAATCGTGAGGGCATTAGATCTTGGGGCTGATGACTATGTCACAAAACCATTTAAATTAGATGAATTATTAGCTAGGATAAAAAGATTGATCTATCGGTCAATCATATAAGTACTAGGAGGAGGAGACGATGACATATTTAATTTCGTTGATTATGATATTGTTCCTTCTGAACATTACACTCCTCATTTATTTGTTGATTCGCAAAAACTACCATCAGCGTAAACAAATTAGGAAAATGGAGTTAGAGAAAGAGGTAACCTTATTAATTGAAGAGATTGCTAGGAATAAACGTGAAGGGATTCCAAGTTCCGTTAAAAGATCTTTTTTGTTTTATGAAGTGCTACAAGAAATCATTAGTCATTATATCCAATTATTTAATGATCAGGAAACTAGTTCAGCTTTAAAGCAAGTAGCAAGTGATGAGTTATCGGTTTTGTATCGCAAGAAATTAAGAAAAGGTTCATGGAGTGAGCGAATGAATGTTTTATATTATATTGAAGATTTCGAAATGAAAGTCCTTCGAGGTGATCTTTGGTTGGAATATGAAACAAAAAAGCAAACAGAAGCAGAGAAATATCAAATTATTCGCGCATTAGCCACTCTTCATGATAAACGCTTATTAGATCAAATTAAAGGTTCGCCCGATTGGCCTTACTTCTTATTTAAAGAGTGCTTTAGAAGATATGGAGTTGAACCTCTACACTTTCTAATTGAAAATTGTTTAACAGATCTTTCAGAAAGAGTACAAGTCGCTTTATTAGATGTGGCCATTGAATCTAAGGACTTGAAACTAAGTTCTTTATTTGATGAATTGCTCTTGGCAGATTCACCTGAAGTTCGCATCAGAGCACTTAAAGCGATCTTTGTATTTGGAGCAACTTCAAAAGAACAAGAATTGGTTCAATTTCAATCGTCTGATCATTGGGTTGAGCGTATGTTATTTGCACGAATCGCTGGAAAACTTAAACTACAACGGTATTGTGAACTTTTGGTAAAACTTTTATCTGATTCTAGCTGGTGGGTTAGGCAAGCAGCAGCAGAGTCATTGGCTAGATATGAAAGTGGTTTATTTATTCTTGAGTTTGTCTATGAGACAAGTAAAGATAAATTTGCTAGAGATACGGCTTACCAATGGTTAGGAGAGGCGGTTGGACAAAATGTTGACAATGAATAGCATCTTCGATGGGTTTGGCCTTGCGATTTTTCTTTATATGGTAGGAGCATCTTTGTTTTATTTAGTCTTATTTATCTTTTCCTTTCTCGTTTTGCGCAGAGAAAAAGGGTTAAATAAAAAAGTTCCTTATGAAGATCTACTGATAAGTGATGATACTAAGCCAATTTCAATTCTTGTTCCTGCCTATAATGAAGAGTCGGGGATTGTAAGTAGTATCCGCTCACTACTAAGTATGAATTATAAGGAATATGAGATTATTGTCATTAATGATGGTTCAACCGATCAAACATTAGAAAAAATGATTAACTCTTATCAGATGACGGCTACAACTGTAACGATTCGAAAGCAGGTTCCGTCTAATGAAATCAAGACGGTTTATCAATCAACTCTTTTTGAGAACTTATTTTTAGTAGATAAAGTAAATGGGGGTAAATCCGATGCTTTGAATGCTGGCATAAATACTTCTCGTTTTCCTTATATTTGCACACTTGACGGTGATTCACTTCTTGAGCAAGATGCGCTTCTAAAAGTAATGAAGCCCATAATTGATTCGAATGAACAAGTAATTGCAACAGGTGGGAGTGTTCGGATTGCCAATGGTTGTGTAGTAGAAAAAGGAGAAGTTATGACTGTAAGCCTTCCTCGCAACCCCATTGTCATTATGCAAATCATTGAGTATTTACGTGCTTTTCTCATAGGGCGAATTGGTCTAAGTCGTTATAACTTGCTTCTCATTATTTCAGGTGCGTTTGGAGTATTCAATAAATCTTGGGTCATCAAAGCTGGAGGTTATGAACGAGGAACGGTTGGAGAAGATATGGAACTAGTCGTTCGTCTACATAAGCTTATAGTGGAAGAAAAATCAGATAAACAGCTTCAGTATATTCCAGACCCTGTTTGCTGGACTGAAGCACCTGACTCCATTTCGATTTTAAGTAGACAGAGGACTCGATGGCAACGAGGACTGTTTGAGACTTTGCGCACGCATAAAAATATGTTAATGAATCCAAAGTACAGAAAAGTTGGGCTTGTCTCAATGCCTTATTTTTTATTTATTGAACTTTTCGGTGCTGTCGTGGAAGGATTAGCGTATATATACATTATTTTAGGACTTTTCTTTTCATTTATCTCAATTGAAATTAGTCTTCTTCTACTTTTAGTTACGTGGTTCTATGGTTGTTATATATCGATGTGTGGTGTACTGCTTGAAGAATGGAGCTTAAGGCGTTATCCGAAGAAAAGACATTTACTCACACTTTTCGTTTATGCTAGTACGGAGATGTTTTGGTATCGCCCATTAACCGTTTGGTGGCGCTTAGAAGGAATTTGGCATGCCATAAATAAGCGTTCTGACTGGGGGATTATGACTAGAAAAGGAATCTCAAAGGACGATTAATAGAACGGAAAGTAAAATAATGAGAAAATTGCTGATTACGGATGATGAGGATGTATTACGAATGTTGATCGTCGATACTCTAGAGGATGAAGGGTTTGAGATTGATGAAGCGACTAATGGAGTAGAGGCATTAGAGCAACTTCAAGAAAAATAATTAAGTCCTGCTCATCCTCGAATATATGATGCCCAAACTGACTGGACTTGAAGTACTAAAAAAAGTAAGGAAAAATCCTTCTTCAAGCCATCAGAAAGTATTAATGTTAACAGCAAAGGGGCAAGCACAGGATAAGCAAGATATGCTAGATAGTGGTGCTGATTCTAATCTAATCAAGCCATTTAATCCAATGGAGTTAATAGATACCGTTCGTGACTTGCTAAAGGATAAAATTAGTTAATCTAAGTCAAGGAAACCAAATTGTATGATTCAAAAAGGGAAGCAGACTTTTTGAATCTTTTTTTATCTTCTGCTAAAAGCTGATAAGTCCATGATTGGAAAGAGATAGAGGTTATGCTACATTGTGATAAAACGCTTTCATTCTTGCGTGACGAGACTTTTACGAGGAGTGTTCATATGTCATTAGAAAATATAATTAGTCGAAATAAATTATTATCAAAATTAATCTGGTTTATGTTTGTTTTAGGGCTGGCTAGTAATTTTGCGAGCGGTGTTCCAACGGCCGGAATTCTAGCTTATTTGATTACAGGAATCCTATTAGCGGTTGTTATCACGTTAATAAGTTATCAACAATGGATTCCATCTACAGTTCCCTATATCGTGGCAATTTCCTTTGGAACTTTAATACTTGTTATGGGTTTAACTTCACCTAAATTATCAAACTACTTAATGGTTTATATTAGCTTAGCTATTGTCACACTCTATCATCATTATCTTGTCATTGCCTTATCAGGTGCAATTGGGCTTATATTAACAAATTATTTTTTTCTTACTTTAAATGAAACGATGTTCTTAGGTTTACAATCAGATGTATTAATCTCTTTAAATATATTTGTCGTTTTATTAACGTCAATACTAATAGCTCAAGCTAAAATCGGAGAACAGATGAAAATGGCGTTTGAAAATCAAGCGTTAGAAGCTTTAAAAGGAAAACAACATGTGTTGAAACTCTTGGAGAAAGTAACAGACTCGACAAAAATTATTCGTAATGTATCTATAAATGTTCAACAAGATGTTGAAGTAACTAGTTCAATATCAAATCAGCTTTTACAGACGTTTAAAGAAGTTTCAAAAGGAGTTGAACATCAAGCGGCTAGCGTAACAGATATGAATGAACAGATGTCCAAGCAATATGTAGCAGTCAAGGACGTCTCTCAACATGCAACAGAAATGAATGAAGCTGCTTCAGTAAGCTTAACTGAGACTAGGGCGAGCTACCAGGCGTTAAATAAGTTAACACAAGAAGTTAGTGATGTACAAAAAGTAGTTAATTCAACTACTGTAGTCATGAAAGACTTACAAGAGCAAACGCTAAACATTGGTTTGATCCTTCATGCAGTTGATCAAATAGCAGAGCAAACGAATTTACTGGCTTTAAATGCTACCATTGAAGCAGCACGAGCCGGAGAACATGGTAGAGGGTTTGCAGTAGTTGCTGATGAAGTTAGAAAGTTAGCGGTACATTCCCAACAATCTACAAAGCAGATAGCCGACATCCTCAGTGTAATTGAAGAAAGAACAGATAAGGTAGCAAATGAAATTGTCAGATGTGAGAAACTGATTAATAGTAGCAAAGCGAAGACGGAAGAAACCGAATTACAATTAGAAAGGGTGCTGAGTCAAATTGGACGAGTCGTTCAATCTTCAATTGGATTAGAACACCTTGTGAAACAGCTTGAGAAGTCGTCTCAAACCATAACATCTGAGCTTTCATCTGTCGCTAAAGTGACCGACGATTCAACTGCGATGGTAGAAGAAGTATTTGCATCGGTAGAGGAGCAGAATGGGTACATTACAATAATGAGTAATAGATTTAAAGAATTAGAAGTATTAAACAAAGATCTCATTGAGCTTGTACAATCTGTAGAGACATAATTACTTGGGTGATTCATTAAATACTATGTATTTCAGGATTGAACCTGTGGCTGTTACCGAATTGATGCTTGAATGGCGGTTAAAGGGCTCCTTTGATGTATCGAACTATTTAGGATCTAGTTCGTCGTAATCAATATGAAGTATTTCAAACGAAGAATTAAGTATGGAAACAAGATAAACGATAATTCAGACAAGCATTAAATCTGAAACATCTAAGTTCTACATGCATAAGGTGTAAGGGAAGCATGGATGTGGCCGCATTCATCTTCACCCTAGGGATAAAAAAGCGATTCAGTTTCGACTGAATTGCTTTTTTTATCCGGTAGTAATGACGAAAGATTATGTCGCTTAGTGACCATCAGTGAAGGTAATGATTTGCCATCAATGATATGAGCATTGGTTAACTTGGACAAATGCTGTATAAATGTCGGTTCCTATCTGTTAAATAATAGGTCTCCTACTCGATAAATATCTCAGGTTATGCTCATGTAAGAGGTATAATCATTGATGTAGGACCTTTCTTATTTAAATAGGTTAACTAGGTTTGAAGGTTAATTGTCTGATTTCTAATCCGGGAGCCAGAATTACAATATCAATATTCTTTAAAAATATAAACAACGGGGTCTAAAAGTAAATCCATGACAAAGGCAGCTCTAGCTCCAACAAAAGAAAAGGCAATCATTTTATATTTTGTGAGCTTTCTAGTAATATGTTTAGCAAGTACATGTGTAGTTGCAATAACCATTAGCCAAGCAAACCCAATCGTTAATGGAAGATCAAAAATAAAAAGTCCAAAATCTGGGTTGTAATAATAGTGACCAAAGAAAAGACCCAATGTGACTCCTAGCCACTCTACAAAGGTCGTGGAAAGTATTATGAAAATTGAAATGCCAGAGCCTATAACGGAGCCATAATTTCTTACAAAATAGGTACCACCTAGTAAGCATGCTAAGACAAGAAAAACGGCATTCGCCCATTCAAGTGAAGGGGGAAGTACATTAAAGGTTAATAGGATCACTCCACAGACATACCAAAAAATGAAGATTCGAAAAAGAATTAGGTCAAAGTAGTTTGGCCTAAAATACCTCCTCACATATAATTATAATGTTTTTTAATTTTTGTACAATATTTGCATAGTCAGAAAGGTAGGGAATACAATGAATGAACGTATTGTGATCGTTACGGGTGCAGGTCAAGGCCTAGGGGCATCTATTGCAAGAGAGTTCGGGAGAACAGGAGATATTGTGATCGTAACAGATGTAAGTGAAAGCCAAGCAAGGGAGACAGCCGCTCAGATTGTGAAAAGTGGAGGGGAAGCTCATGCTTTGTTGTGTGATGTTAGAAAGGAAGATCATATACGTGAATTGGTTAGTCATGTCGAATATCAGTTTGGACATATTGATGCATTAATAAATAACGCCGGGGTTTCTCGTTTTAAGTCGCCGTATGAGTTAACTATTGAAGAGTGGGATGACGTACAGAACACTAATGTAAGAAGCGTGTTTCTGTTCTCAAGAGAAGTGGCAAAAGTGATGCGAAAACATAGAAAAGGGTCGATTGTTAACATTGCATCAACCCGTGCAACAATGTCAGAACCTTTCTCTGAGGCTTATGCAGCATCGAAAGGAGCCATTTTGGCGTTAACTCACTCATTGGCTGCTTCTTTTCAAGAGGACGGAATTCAAGTCAATGCAATTAGCCCTGGCTGGATTCATACGGGAAAAATATCGGAGCTTCGTGAGGTCGATCATGAGCAGCACTTTTCTAAAAGAGTTGGAGAGCCTGGGGATATTGCAAGAGCTTGTCTATTCTTAACGGATGATCTAAATAACTTTATTAATGGTGAGAATTTGACCATTGATGGTGGAATGACACGAAAAATGATTTATGAGCATTAGAGATTTGGAACTGAAACTACTTAGCTCCTTTTTATATAGTCTAAAAAACCAGCTAATATATTAGCTGGTTTTAATGAATTAGGAAGCAAGTTTTTTCGCTTCTGTCTGTGAAGATGATAATGATAAAACGGAGCGTTGCTTATAGTAGGCATAGACAAAAAATATAGCTACCAAGACATAACCAATTGTAAAATCAGGAGCTGCATTTAATGCCAAACGAGGTGCATGCATAAAGCCTACAAACGATAGTAGTGCAGCGATGATTGAAAAGACGATTGCTTGCTTAAAGTTCTTATCAATGATGGCAACGGTCATTGCCCCAAGTAAAATCGCAGTAAACATTGCCCCTTGTCCTAGTGGAACAATCCCTGCAGAAATATTAGCTACAACTTCACCAGCTGCGTTGTTAAAGCGAGTCATGACGTAGTTAGCTAGATAAGGAAGCATCGCAATCGCAACAGCTGGATAATACTTTTTATCATTCGATAGAAAGGCTGTACCAACCATCGACATCCCAACAAAAACTAGAATAGGAGCAACAGCAGCAAGTGGAATAATAGCTGAAAATGCAGCAATCACACCAGTCATCGCAGCGAGTCCAAATACTACTGCATTTAAGATACTATAACCACGACCAGCTCCCATTTGTTTAGAACCTACTGTAGCAATGTAAACAGTTGTTGGGAAAAGCCCCCCGAAGAAAGCACCAATCATTGTACCAGCTCCATCTACAGCTTGACATTCACGAACATCATAAGAATCACCTGCTGCGGCCATGGCATCAACATTGTTCATTGTTTCAATCGCATTATATAATGTAATCGGAATTAAAACGGCTAAGATCCCAATAAGTGCACCAAATAAGTAAGTAAGTCCTTCAAAAGGAGCAAGAGTTGGAAGGATTGGATAAAAGCCAATGTTAGAAAGTCCTTCATTAATTTGAGCAGGTGACTGATAGCCTAAAGCAAAGGCTAAAATGGTTCCTGCAAGTACCGCAAAAAGAGAAGCTGGAATATTAAATGGCATCGCGATTTTAGCAACGATCCCTACTAGAATAATGGCTAAAGATACAAGGCCAACAACTGGAATAGAAAAGGTATTAAAAAGCATTTCACCAGCAACGAATGTTAAAGCAACACCAGCAATCGCACCAAGCATTGCTGCACGAGGCAAACGGTCGCGTACCCAATTTCCACTAAAGCTAACTAACAATTCAACTAATCCACTAAGTAAAGCAGCAGCTACCCCAATTTTCCAAGCAAGTTCTGGGTCACCTGTTAACGCATTAGCAGGTGCGAGGACGCCAAATAAGAAAACAAACATAACAGGTGTACTTATTCCATAGGAAAGAGCGGTGACATCCGTTCTACCTTCTTTTAAAGCTAATCGTTTAGCCATATGAGCATAGTAAAGATTTCCCACCATAACGGCTACCGCAGCACCAGGAATGACTTTTCCAAAAACGATGCTTGCAGGAAAGCCCATTCCAAGCATTGATACAGCAATGACAACAAAGTTAGCTAAATTATTTTGAAATAGTGCGAAAAAAGCATCTGTATCCTCTTTTTTATATAATGGATAATGAATGGATTTTGTGCTCATGTTGTTCTCTCCCTATCTGTTAGTAGTAACAAGTTCGTCTACGAAAGTGACATGTCCATTTTCTAATGAATGAATACGTGCTAACGATTCAACTCGATAGCCTGCCTTTTCCAACTGATTCCTTCCATCTTGGAATGACTTTTCAATTACAATCCCGATGCCTGCCATGTTTGCCCCTGCTTGCTTCACAATATTTATTAAACCTAATGCAGCCTGCCCGTTTGCTAGAAAGTCATCAAGAATCAAAACGGTATCGTTCTCGTTTATAAAATCTTTTGATACTGTAATTTCATTAGTTTCTTGTTTCGTAAATGAATATACTTTGCTTACATAAACGTTTTCGTTCATTGTTAGAGATTTTTTCTTCCTAGCGAAAATGAGTGGAGTTCCTAAATCGGCTGCTGTCATAAAACTAGGAGCAATTCCTGAAGATTCAATCGTGAGAACCTTTGTGATCCCCTCTTCTTTAAATAGCTGTGCAAACTCTTTACCTACTGCTGCCATTAAATCAACATCAATCTGATGATTTAAAAATGTATCGACTTTTAGTACTTCATTTGATAAAACGTTTCCACGCTCACGAATGGCTTGTTTTAGCCGTTCCATGTGAGTCTCCCCCTTTTTAAATAAAAAACCCGAATATCAAGGTTCCTCCATAACGAGTGACCATGACATTCGGGTTTTGTTTTAGACAAAACAAAAAAGTCAAAGAATCACTCGTAGTCAAGCCATTTACGGTAGCTTGGTAGAGACTTTCGGGCCATATTCCCGCGATTATACGAGTTCATATTTATTAGATGTTTGTTTATAGGGGTAAGTATAGATGAAAAAAGGTTGAAATGGAAGGTTTTTTTAAAAAAACACGAATAAAAAAAACCATTTTCATGAGTTTATTCGTTAATTGAAGGTTTTTGTGTGTGGATGAGGTATTTAGAGGAAGAAATGGAAAAACAATCATTGTATCGATCTAATATCCCTCTTTGTACGATTTCATTCTTAAGTAAGAGGATAAATTCTTCATCTAATTGTAAGGCAATTGATTGCTGATAAGAATCAAGAATGAATTGGTCATCTAATAGGTGTAGCATGCTATTCCTCCTTCCATATATATTTGTTTTATGTATTTTACTTTAAATATGCAATTTTTCATAGTATAATTGTATGAATTTTTAACAAACTTTTCGTTTGTAACGAATATGAAGTTCAAAATCATAGTTCTTATAGATTATATAAAAGGAACAAAGACTGCAATTTAGCAAGCTACAATAGTTGCAGTCTCATTTTGTTGTTCTAAAGTTTATCGAACATTAATTAGCAAACGTAAGCAGAACCTACAATTACTAATAAAATGAATAATACGACAATTAGAGTAAATCCACCTTTATATCCATAGCTCATTTTTTTCATCTCCTTTCTTACTTCTCGCTATATTATATGAAGGGAGACAAAAGGCGTATGGGCAAACGTATAGAGCAAGAAATATTTTAAAAGTGTAGCAAGAGTTTTAGATGAACAGCTACTGGGTAAAGTAAAGTAAGCCTTAATTGACTTTGGTATTCACTCATACTAAAATAACACTATACATTTTTGAATATCGGATTGTTACTGAGTAATATCAGGCAAGACTTAAATTCAAGAGGGGCTTATAGAGGTGCCCCCTGTTTTTAAGTCTTTTTTTTCGATGTATTCATGAAAGGGGAAAGACATGTTAAAAAAATTATTTGGTCTTGGAAAAAAAGAAGCAACACCGATTCAACCTCAAGAGGAAGTCATACATGCACCATTGACGGGTAAACTACTGGCTATAGAGGAAGTCCCAGACCCTACTTTTGCACAAAAAATGATGGGCGATGGTTTGGCCATTGTTCCTACAGAAGGTAAAGTGGTTGCACCAGTGACAGGTGAAGTGATTCAAGTTTTTCCAACTAAGCATGCAATTGGTATTAAAACAATTGGAGGCCTAGAAATATTGCTTCATATTGGACTGGAAACAGTCAATATGAAAGGAGAAGGATTTACTACTCATATAAAAGAAGGAGATCAAGTGAAAGTAGGAGACCTACTCGTTGATTTCGATTTAGCATTGGTTGAAGGAAGGGCTGCAAGTACGATTACCCCGATTGTAATAACGAACATGGAGCTAATTGAGAGCATGAAAAAGGAAGAAATAAATGAGGTAGTTGCAGGAGAAACTCCAGTATTATCGATTAAATATAGTGGTTAGACCATACAAGAGGATGACTCAAAAAAAAAACACATTAACCTTTTTTTGAGTCATCACCTCATTAATGTCCATGTGGGGAGCTAAGAAAAATGAGGATTAATCGAATATTAAATAATAATGTGGTTGTCGTTAAAGAAGATAATGAAGAGATTATTGTGATGGGTTCTGGGATTGCTTTTAGAAAAAGTAGGAATGATATTATCGCACCAGATAAAATTGAAAAGGTTTTTGTGATGAAGGATAAAGGAGAATATGAAAAGTTCACGCAAATTATTGATCAATTGCCTGAAGCACATATTATTGTAACAGAAGAGATTATTACACAGGCTGAAAAAACACTCAAAACGAAGTTGAACGAACATATTCATGTTGCGTTAACAGACCATGTTTCCTTTGCAATTGAGCGAGTAAAACAAGGATATCAAATACAAAATAAATTATTAAATGAAATTAGAGTTTTATATGCAGCGGAGTTTGAAATTGGACTTTGGGCGATAAGACATATTGAAGATAAGTTATTGATACACTTACCTGAAGATGAAGCGGGACATATTGCACTTCATATTCATACAGCCAAAATGAACGGAACAACGATGAACCAAGCCATGAACACAACTTCAATATTAAATGATCTTATTGTAAAAATTGAACAGAAGCTTAAAGTGAAAGTAGAACAGGACTCCATTTCATATCAAAGACTGCTCACGCATTTGAACTTTGCATTGAGACGTGTAGCGGAAGGTCAGCTTACGCAGGACGTAGATGAGGATATGCATCATTTAGTGAAAGAAAAGCATAAAACTGCTTATCAGGTTTCAGTAGAATTAGCAGAGTATTTAGATGCAGCATATAATTATACACTTCCTACTTCAGAACTCGTATATTTAAGTCTACATATTCAAAGAATTGAGCGTAATAAAAAAGGCGGGGTGGAAGAATGAGCGGAATAATTAGTCTAGGAGAAGCATTAATTGACTTTATCCCTTTAGACTCTGAAAACGTAACGTACCAAAAAAGTCCAGGAGGAGCACCAGCGAATGTAGCAGTAGCATTAGCTAAACTAGGAGCTAAGTCAAGTTTCTTAGGAAAAGTAGGTGAAGATGTTCTTGGGACTTTTATGAGGGAGACGTTAAATAGCCATGGTGTTGATACCACTAACATGTTGATGACAAATGAAGCGAGAACAGGGGTCGTTTTTGTCACACTTGACCCAACTGGTGAACGTAACTTCAGCTTTTATATCGACCCTAGTGCAGATCGTTTTTTAACAAAAGAAGAATTAGATTCAACCTTGTTTAATACAAATAATATCCTTCATTTTGGTTCCATTTCGATGATTAGTGAGCCGAGTAAGACAGCAACGTTAGAAGCGGTAAAGCTAGCAAAGAAAAACAATTTAATTGTCTCTTATGATCCTAATTTGCGCTTGGGTTTATGGCCTTCTGAAGAACAAGCTAGAGAAACCATCTTATCCATGATGTCAGAGGCCGATGTCGTGAAAATCTCAGATGAAGAACTTGCCTTCCTAACTGGAGAAACGTTACTTGAGAAAGGGATAAAGAAATTAAATTCTTATAAAATCCCCGTACTACTCGTTACATATGGTGGAGCTGGTAGTTATATACATCTAAACAATCAAACAGTTCACGTTCCGGCGATGAAGGTTCAAACGGTTGATACGACGGGTGCAGGAGATGCATTTGTCTCTGGCATTCTCTATCATTTAAATAAAGAAAAGTCTATGGAACAGATCTCTATAGAGCGATGGAAAGAAATTGTTACGTTTGCATCTGTATCTGGAGCACTCGCTGCGTCTACACATGGAGCAATGACTGCCTTGCCAACATTGGCAGATGTATTGGCAAAATTAGATCAAGTAAAATAGAGCTTTGTTTGAGACCATCGCTAAATAAGTGATGTTTCATTACTAGAGGTACAAGTGACTAAGAGTTGTACCTCTTTTTGTTGTGGATTTTGTAAGAGCCATGTATCTTAGGAGGAAAAACTAATCATTGATATGTGAAACAAGTTGTATATTAAGGGAAATTATGTATAATTAATTTAAGAATTATGTGAATATTTCTACTAATGAACTTGACACTTGAATATAATTTGTTCAAGGAGGGATGCAATAGAGAGAAGGATATTGAATTGGTTTTAATGGGAGATAGAAGAATGGGATCGTATGTAATGTTTAATCAAAATTTTCGATTTAAATTAAGTTAGTTAGAGATAGGTGGTTTTAGTATGACTGAAACATTGTCAAAGAAATTCGTAAATGAAATGGCAAACCAATATACCCTACAATTTAATGTTTATCGTGATGAAGCAATTGGCTCCATTCCTTTGGATTTCTATGCTGAGTTTCAGAGAAGAGATGAGAAATATTTAATGAGTAAATCGATTAAAGTTTGGGGAGTAGAAGTACAGCAATATGCATTTGTGACACAGCTAGATGAAGTTAATAAAGAATCGATTCAGCATTTTGCATCTGAAATCGACCGTCATATCCCGAGTTTTGTCCCAAAGAAACAAGATCACATGGCTACTTATTTTGTTGGAGTGATCGTAACAAATGAGTCGATCAATCATGAAATCATGAAACAAATCAAGAGGTCAAGAAAGATTCAATTCTTAAAATACGGGTGGCATGGCTGGGCTGATCGTTATATCGCCGTTGTTAGTTTAAAAGATAATCGTGTCTATGTACACAAAAAGGGTAGAGAATTTGTTACAGCTTTTGAAAACGCTTTATTGAAGGGGGATGTAAAGGTATGAACTTTTTAACTTTATTATTAATTGCCGGTGTTATTTTATTATTAGCTTATCGTATTTATGGAAAGTTCCTTGAAAAAGAAATGAAGGTTGATCCCAATCGTGTGACACCAGCGAACGAGATCAATGACGGAATCGAATACGTTCCAGCTAGAAAACCCGTGTTGCTTGGTCATCATTTTGCAACTATTGCTGGAGGTGGACCAATTACAGGGCCTGTTGCTGCTGTCGTGTTTGGATGGCTTCCTGCAGTCATTTGGATTATTGTCGGTAGTATTTTTATTGGTGGGGTTCATGATTATACGTCGCTACAAGCATCGATACGTCATAAAGCTAAGTCAATTGGTGGGATCATTAAAGAGTATATGGGTGGTCGAGGTCAGGTCTTATTCTTAACTTTCTCTATTGCGACACTTATTCTCATTGTTGGTGTATTTATGATTTTAGTAGCGAATACATTTGTAGCTGTACCTGAAGCAGCAACTGCATCGATCTTGTTTCTAGGGATTGCACTTGTGTTTGGTTTTTTAGTCAACCAATTAAGAATGAACCTTGTAATTGCTAGTATCGTAGGGGTTGCAGCGATGTTAGTTTCAATCTGGATTGGAATTAGTTTCCCTATTCACCTTAGTGCAACAACTTGGTCATTAATTCTTCTTGGATACGCCTATCTTGCATCTGTTATGCCTGTTTGGCTCTTGCTTCAGCCACGAGATTATTTAAATGCCTTTTTACTATATGGAATGATTATTGGAGCGACTGTGGGTATTTTAATTGCTTCTCCAACGATTCAAATGCCAGCTTATACTGGTTTTAGACATGAAACAATGGGCTTTTTATTTCCTATTTTATTTATTACGATTGCGTGCGGAGCTATTTCAGGCTTCCATTCACTTGTTTCATCTGGAACGACTGCTAAACAACTTGATAATGAAAAGAACGGTAAATTTATTGCTTATGGCGGGATGTTATTAGAGGCATTTCTAGCCATAATTGCTATTGGATCAGTAGCCTATTTAACTCAAGCTGATTTCGCAGCGAGAATGGATGCATTAGGTGGCCCAATCGGAACTTTTTCTGCAGGTATCGGATACTTCATGTCATTCTGGGGGATTCCAGAGCAAACAGCCGTGACTTTTACAGCTTTAACGGCATCAGCGTTTTTACTGACAACACTTGATTCAGCTACTCGCTTAATGCGTTATGCCGTTCAAGAAATTACAGAAGACCGAGCCCCTAAATGGTTCCAAAACAGCCATGTCGCTACGACAACAGGTTTAGTTGGGGCAGCGGCACTAGCATTAACTGGAAGTTGGCAACAAGTATGGCCTTTATTCGGATCAGCCAACCAAATGTTAGGAGCACTAGCTTTGCTTTCTGTTGCGGTATGGTTAAAGAAAACAGGCGCAAGAAACTTCTATGTGGTTATTCCGATGGTCTTTATGTTCATCGTTACCGTAGCTGCTCTAGGAGTTCTAATGTATAACAACTTTATCGCGGGTAATTGGTTCCTGTTTGGCTCGGCATTTGTCTTATTCATTCTATGTGCATTCTTAGCAATTGAAGGATGGAGATCAATGACTGAGGAAGAGCAAGATAGAACTGTAAAAATGTAGAAATTATTCTTTTTACAGGTAATGGGTTGATATGACTAGACGTCAACATTGCGCTGAGAGAACTCAGCGCTTTTTTAATACTTTAAGCAGGTTGTTATTGAAATAAATGATGCTGTGATATAGTAGATTCACTATTACTATTAAGGGAGTTGCCAGTGTGAACGTTCGCATTATTATATCAAGTCTATTGTTTATATTCATTTACAACGGTCTATTATTTTATATTGGATGGAATGGCTGGGTTTGGTTACAGCACTTTTTCACCATCAACTTATTTGTTTATACGCTCGTTATCATTGCTTTGGGATATTCTTATATTTTATCTCGGTTTATTGAGATGTCTTTTTTGAAATTAATTGGCTCCTGTTGGTTCGCGGTTATGCAATATGCACTCTTATTATTGCCAATAGCTAATCTAGCGGTATGGCTGATGGGCATGATCGGAGTAGACCGTGAAATGAGCATTATAGGAACTGGTTGGGTCACAGTTCTTGTGTTTATTTTTATTTTTGCTTATGGTCTCTTTAATGCGTATAGTCCAGTAATTAGACGGTATCAAATTGAAATTCCGAAGAAAGTATCTAAACAAAAAATGATGAAAATAGTTGTTGCTTCAGATATGCACTTTGGTACTCTCTCTGGTAAAGCACATCTGAACCGGTTGGTGACACTCGTAAACGGATTAAGGCCAGATCTTATTTTATTACCAGGCGATATTATTGACGATAACCCAAAGCCATTTATAAAAAAAAAGATGGACGATAAGATGAGAGAATTAACAGCTCCATTAGGGGTATATGGTGTTTTAGGCAACCATGAATACTATGGTGGTCAGATTCCTTGGTTCACTAAGATTATGAACGAGATTGACATCAGAATTTTACAGGACGAGATCATTAATATAGAAGGAATGTGCTATTTAGTTGGTCGCAAAGACAAAACGGATAAAAGAAGAAAAACGATTAAAGAATTGGTGAAGGAATTGAACGATGAACTACCGATTATTATGATGGACCATCAACCTTATCAACTAGAGGAGGCCATGACAAACCAAGTGGATATAATTGTTTCTGGACACACTCATCGAGGGCAGATGGCCCCAAATCATCTTATTACAAAACGCATGTATGAGTTGGACTGGGGATATAAGAAGAAAGACCAACTACATGCATTTGTTTCTTCAGGGTTTGGATTTTGGGGACCGCCTATTCGCTTAGGTAGTCGGTCAGAGATCGTGGTAATTGATTTGACGTTTACAGGAGAATAAATAGAAGAAAAGACCAAGCATAGGCTTGGTCTTTACAATTAGAAACTAAAGCGAGGAAATACATATGGACTATCAGGTTGCTCAACAACTTCAATTTCTCTTAATTGAATGAGTGGGATTTGAATATCATGGTAGTCTGTTTTATCTAAAACACCTGTTACTCGTACCCATGTATCATTCTCAAATTGATCTGCATCTTCGGTTGAGATCATTGTCCCATAAACAGAGGCATCGGCGACACAGCATGTCATACCAAAACGAGCCACAACAAGTTGATCATCCTCAAATTCTGGTTCGCGGTAAACAAATCCTACAATTTCAATGGTTTTACCCATAAAACGGTCAATTTGCAAATCAAGGACGGTCATCATATCTAAATAGTTTTCTTCTGTTACAATAATGCGCTCTTGAGCAAGGATTTCCTCTGTAAGCTCATCATAATATTGATTATAACCTTCTTCACTGAAGTAATCCTCAGCGGTTATGTGCTCACCGTCTATATCTTCAGGAGCTGACCCATTTTCTAACTCTTCAAAGTAAGCATCAGGGTCATTAAGGAAAGCTTCAGCACGGGATGTAGAAGAACTTTCCTTTGGTGATGCTGATTTTGTCTGATCCGTTTTAATTCCTGAGCCAAATTGAATGCCACGGTTCGCAGCAACTGAGCTGTCTAACAACTTATCGGGTAATACAAAACCAAGAACAATAGGTGTAATGAAAATAGAGTAGATAAGTAGTTTTGTGACAGGTGAACCAGAGATATTGTGATCGGTCCCACAGTCACAAAGCTGCTCTTCTTCTTGTCCTTTGGCGGTGCTCCGAATGATTTGAATGACCCCAAGTAATAAGAAGACGCCCGTTGCGAAATAAACGAAAGGCATCATTGTTGGTGCAATGTAATACGTAATGTTTCCGGTGATAATAAAAGCAAGCATGAGCAAAGCAAAACCAATAAGG
The DNA here is from genome assembly GCF_028610705.1 of Halalkalibacter alkalisediminis. Lineage (GTDB taxonomy): Bacteria > Bacillota > Bacilli > Bacillales > Bacillaceae_D > Halalkalibacter > Halalkalibacter alkalisediminis. The sequence continues at coordinate 203,089 of NZ_JAQQWT010000003.1, read as the reverse complement.
ATAATTCCACGGATATATGCATGAAAGCCTAAATCAGATTTTTTTTCCATTCTCATTCTCCTTTCTATTAAACAATCGCTAATAACTGCAACATCACAACAGCGATAAAGACAACTGCTGTTACGACGGCCATAAAGACTAGGACAAATCTAGCTTTAAAGAAAGCAAATAGCATAATCGTATTTTTTAAATCGAGCATAGGCCCATAAACTAAGAAAGCGATTAAGGAACCTGTTGTGAAGGTACTGCCAAATGATGCGGCAACAAAAGCATCTGCTTCGGAACAAAGAGAAAGCAAGAATGCAAAAGCCATCATGACGGCGGTTGAACTCCACTCATTACTGCCGATTGCTTGTAAGAGACTACGATCGAGGAATGTTTGAAAGAGGGCAGCAATAAAAGCACCCAATATTAAAAATTTCCCCATTAAAAAGAATTCATCTGCAGCATGATAAAGGGTTTGTTTAAGTCGGTTCATTTTTCTAGGCTGGGTATTTGTCTCTAGAACCACTTGGCGACCAACTAACTCTTCTTTTGTCCATTTTAACTGATCACGATTTTTAAAGACAAGGTACAAAACTCCCCCAATCAAAATCGAAAGAACAAAGGCCAGTCCCATTCGCGCATATAATACAGTTAAATCAGTTCGGAAAGCAAAAAAGGTCGAGGCCGCAACAACAGGGTTTAAGATCGGAGCTGCAACGAGAAAGACGACTCCAACATGCAAGGGCATTCCTTTTTTTATAAGACGACGGACAATCGGAACAATGGCACATTCACAAATGGGAAAAATAGCACCTAAAATCGCAGCTGGTAGAAGGGCTGCATAAGCATTTTTTGGTAGAAACCGCTGAATGAAATCTTCTTTCACGTAAATTTGTATAAGCGCTGAAACGAATACACCTAATAGAATGAAAGGAACAGCTTCAATTACAATTCCAAGAAAAATGGTGTTTACATTTAACCATGAATCGGGAACCGTAAAACCTGCTCGTTCGTTTTTAAAAGACTCAATATTAAAAAACAATACTAAGAAAAACAACAACAATATAAAACCTAAAAAATCTTTTCCAAAAGACAGGAAAAATTGTTTGAATTTCACCATCATATTCTCCTTATCTAATCTATCAAAATAGTCCTTCCGCCATTTTAACATAAATCATGTGTGGAAAGTGTGAAGAACCATTGTGTAAAACAATTGAAATGTTTGGCATAATTTCAAATATCCTTTAGAAAAATAGGCTAGCTTCAGTGCGTCATTCCTGTTACACTACGATAGTTATCTTAGATTGAAAGTTGGTGTTGAATGTGCTTCAAGCTTTAATTATTTTTGTTGCTCAACTCATATATGTACCTGTCCTAACGCTACGTACGATTACTATGGTAAAAGGGATGAAAGGGAAAGCATCAGCACTCGGTACGCTTGAAGGAGTCATTTATGTTGTGGCAATTGCGATTGTCTTTAGTGATTTATCCAACTATTTAAATATGGCAGCCTATGCAATTGGTTTTGGGGTAGGTTTATATATAGGTCAAATCATTGAGCAAAAACTGGCAATTGGGTACGTTACAATTGAAGTGAATATAATGAATAAAAATGAGCCATTAACCGAGAGACTTCGCGAAGTAGGTTTTAGTGTATCAACGGCTGAAGTGGAAGGGATGAATGAGGCAAGACGTTTTCGTTTAGATTGTACGGCAAGGCGAGATCGAGAACAAGAGTTTATCAAGATTGTCAGCGATTATGAACCTAGCGCATTCATTGTTTCATACGAACCTCGTAATTTTAAGGGTGGATATATTACAAAAGCTATGAAAAAACGGAAAGAAAAGTTTTTGAAAAACAAGAAGAATGTCTCTTAGTTAAGAACTTGTTATTGAGAGCTAATTGTTTTTTAAAGCCATTTCATAGATGATCATCAAGAGAAGGCACATCCTATCAAAACTGATAAGGGTGTGCTTTTTGATTCTATTAAGTGTACGAAATTATGGACAGGTGTTCGGAAATGAGTACAGGATCACACTGCTCTTGATCCATATTTTATATCAGAGAAATCGTAGTCTAAAGAAAGATAATGGATACATATGTATAATAAATAAGAATTATTCCTATTTGTAAATAGAGTAATAGATGTGCTATTTTAAAAAGTAAGGGGGAAGCGGAAATGAATAATAGAATACCAGTTTTTATCCTTACGGGTTTTCTCGGGAGTGGGAAAACAACGGTTCTCAAAAGAATGCTTACTCATGAAAAAGGCCTAGGGAAAAATCCTGCATTAATTTTAAATGAACTTGGTTCTGAAAATGTAGAGAAAGAATTGTTTGAAGATGAATCGATGATTGAAATGCTTAACGGTTGTATTTGTTGTACGATCCAAGATGATATGAAATCGGAACTTGTGCAATTATTAAACATGAGACAAGACGTGGATGTTTTATTAATTGAAGGAACGGGAATTGCTAATCCAAGGGAAATTGTTGAAGCACTTACTCATCCAGACTTAATTGATCAAGTCGATATTCAATCTGTTATTGGTCTAGTAGACGCTAGCAGGTACTTAGAATACCAAAGTATCTTTCAAAGCTCTAAAGAAATTAGAGTCATGTTAAAACAACAAGTAACATCCAGTACGCTGATTATTATGAACAAAATGGATCTATTAGATGATAAAAAAATGAAAAAAGTAATAGCTAAAGTAGAAGACATTAAAAGGAAAGATGCTCCTATTGCTTTTTCCACTTTTGGAGATGTAGCAACAGAGGTACTGTTCGCTAAACGGTTTCAAACTGAAACGATAAATTTAAAGGAAAACACACACCACCACCATCATCACTCCCATCCGTTTCAGGCATTGAAAATTTCAGGGTTTGAAGCTGTCTCTAAAGGGAAATTTAAAAGTTGGTTAAATGGTCAAGAACAGTCCTTAGTAAGAGCCAAAGGGTATGTTCGTTTTCAGGAAGATGACACTCTGTATTCCTTTCAATATGCATCTGGCCAATTACAGCTCATTCCACTTGAATCCAACTCAGAAACATGTATGATTTTAATTGGAAGCGATTTAGATCAAAACGCCCTTACTTCATCATTTGATCAATTTGTCAGGCAGATTCATTGAATTCATTAAGAATTTACTCCAGAATAAGGAAGGAAGAAGTTTAATTGAAGGAGTGATTTTGTGAAGGTACTTGTAATTGGCGCAAATGGGCAAGTAGCGAGACACACACTCGCTAAATTAAAGGAAGAGGGACATCAAGTAGTAGCGATGATTCGAGAGTCTGCACAAGCTAATGAGGTAAGGAATTTAGGCGCAGATGATACGGTTGTAGCTGATTTAGAGTCAAGTTTTGATCATGCTTTTAAAGAGGTGGATGCCGTTATTTTTGCGGCTGGTTCTGGAGGGCATACAGGAGCAGATAAGACGATTCTAATTGATCTCTGGGGAGCGATCAAAGCAGTAGACATAGCTGAAAGACTTGGGGTAAAAAGGTTTATCATGCTTAGTTCTATGGGAACGGTTGATCCAGACAAAAGTGAACGGATCAAGCACTATCTCGTTGCAAAGAAATTGGCTGATGACCATTTGATAAGATCCTCCCTTACTTATACAATTGTTCGACCTGGCAGTTTAACAAATGATGCAGCGCAAAAGTATATTAAGTTAGAAGAAGAAATACAAGTACGTGATGCTACAATTACACGAGAAGATGTAGCAATCGTGCTAGCAAAAGTAGTGAACTTAGAAAATACGTTTGGAAAAACATTCGAAATACTAAATGGCAAAGCCCCTATCGAGGAATCGCTACGCCAATTATAAGATTAAGGTTACGTAGGCTCTGCTTGCGTAACTTTTTTTCTTAAAGAATACATTAAAATGGTTCTTGGCTAAGTAGAAGTAACGTTATGAATCACCTTCATGAATGGGTTTATCATGGTATAATTTACAAAAAAAAGAAAAGGGTGACTTCTTGTGAAGAAAACCAACACAAAACTCTCAAGTGATCTTGTCCATACATTTTCAATCGTCGGATTTGATCCAAGTACGGCGGAGCTTGGAGTGGCAGTAGCATCCAAATTTTTAGAAGTTGGTTCGATTTAATTGAGAATTTTGATGAATGGGTTCTTGATGTTGGTTTAATTGATCAAAAAGTGTTGGATTTTATGGAACAATTAGCAGAACAGATGAAATAGATCGACTTCAGTCAAGAGGTAGACGAGAGAACCTCTTGTAGTTAGGGGAATGTGATGAGTGCTGTTCTTGGTTTGATACAAGAAATGCTAGTTTTATTAGTCATTGCTTTAATTGGCTTTGTGATGAGAAGAAAAAGTATTTTACCAAAAGAGACAAACTTTGTGCTTACTCAAGTCATTTTATATATTACTCTGCCTTGTTTAATTATTTACTCGATGGATGTAACTTTTTCTATGTCTTTATTAGTGGATATCTCATGGTTGTTAGGACTCTCGATTTTTGCACTATTAATGGCATCATTGATAGGCTATTGGATGAGAAAGAAGGCCAATTTAGATACAGAGCGCGAAGGTGTTTATGAGGCAGCGATCATTTTCGGCAATCAAGGATTTATGGGGTATGCAATTGCTTTTCTTCTATTTGGTGAAATTGGGGTATTGTATACAGCTTTTTTTATGATTTTTTTTCTGTTTTATGTATGGACTTATATCATTTATGTCGTGGCACGAGTGGGGCAGAAGGTGACTTGGAAACAGCTCGTTTTAAACCCAGGTGTATTAGCCACATCGATTGGGTTTATCGTGATGGTCCTTCCTTTTCATTGGCCACCTCTTTTCTCTAGTGTCCTAATTGATATCGGGACGATGACTTTGCCATTATCTATGATATTAATTGGGAGTTTGCTAGCGGCCATCAACTTTAAAGAATTTAAGCAACTTATGAAAAATAAATATATTTGGTATGCTACTGGTGCTAAGTTACTGTTGATTCCTTTGATGTTAGCTCCCTTTCTTTGGCTCCCAGTTTCTACAACCGTTATTGGAGTTGCACTATTAGTAACGGCTACTCCATCAGCCCCTACTGTTCCAATGTTTGCTCAAAAATACGGGGGAGATGTCACCTTTTCTTCAGTAATCGTGGCTACTACGACTATTTTATGTGTGCTCACAATTCCTGTTTTGTATGCCTTCATATTACTGATTAGATGAAAGGAGCCAGAAATCCATATAGTGGATCTCTGGCTCTAAACCTTATAATTCAATAATCATACTATTGTCTAAGAAGAAGTAGACAAAGATTGCTGCAGCGAAGCAGTAGATCGCGAAGTATACGAGCTTACTTTTCTTCAGAAAATCAATTAGCCAAACAATACCTAGCCAAGAAAAAATGAAGGTTACGATAAACGAAACGATTAAAGCAATTACTCCAACTTCTGATACCATAGCACCATCCCTAAAATCGCCGATAGCTAATACACTTGATCCAAGAATAACAGGAATGGATAGTAAGAAAGAATAGCGAACCGCTGTATCGCGACTTAATCCGGCAAATAAAGCTGTAATAAGGGTAGCGCCGGATCTAGAAATACCAGGAATAACAGCTAGTGTTTGACCTAGACCAACGATAATCGAATCACGAAATGTCATATCTCTTTCTGTACGATTTCCATAACGGACAAATCGTTCAATAACGATAAGGAAAAAACCAGTGACAGCTAAGGCAATCGCGATAAAAGGAGGTGTCTTAAGTGATGCCCCTACAAAGTCCTCCAGGAGCATACCGAGTACACCAGTAATTCCTGTTGCGACAATAATGTATAGTCCAAAGAAAAACTGAGTGCGATTATAACGTGACCGATTGGCAAAGTAACCAAAGAATCCTCTTATTACTTCGACTAAATCTTGTCTAAAGTAAATCACAACTGCTAAAATTGAAGCGAAATGAAGAAAAATTTCGAAACCAAATCCAGGGAATGAATAGCCAAGAAGAATTTGTGTAATAACAATGTGCGCTGTACTTGAGATCGGTAAAAACTCGGTTATACCTTGTACAATTCCAAATATAATAGCTTCGATAACTGACATATGTTAAATCCGTCCTTTCATAATAAAGGCAGCGTTTTTGAATGAAAAAGCACTACCTGACTCATTCTATCAAAATAATCTTTTTTCGAAAAGCTAGGATTGTTAATTAATTGTCACCGATGTTCTTGCCTTTTAAAGAAATACCTCACTATAATAAACTTATGGACTAGATATTGGAGGAACACTATGAAACGGAATGCAACAATAATGGTACTAGGTGTAGCAGCTATCCTTTTAATAGCAATCATCTTTTTCCAGGACCGTCAAGAAATCGGAAGTCAGCCTGGGATGATCGCAGAAAATTTCTCATTACCCATGCATAATCAAGATGCTGGAGAACTAAATGATTACAGTGGTGATGTCATCATCTTAAATATGTGGGCCTCATGGTGTGAGCCTTGTCGCGATGAGATGCCAGATCTGATGCGGTTGCAAGCAGATTATGAAGCTGAGGGGCTTACAATTCTCACGGTTAATATGCAAAAATTAGAACGTACGTTAACAGATGCTCCTCGTTTTATCGAGGAGCTTGAGATCAATCTTCCTGTATTTTTTGACGAAGATGGCGTAGTGTATGAACGTTACAATATAATTGGGATGCCGACTACTTATATTATAAGTAGAGACGGAACCATTGAGCATCTTATTAGAGGCGAAGTCCACTACGAGGGACTAGAAACCTTAATTGAACCCCTACTATAATATAAAGGTGAGTTTTTTATCCTTTTTGTACTTCTCGAAACATTAAGCGTTGGATTCATACGCTTAATGTTTTTTTTGCACATTTACTTAGCCAATGTTTTCAATAGAATCACAAGAGAGATTCCTTTTTCTGTACTACTTGAATAAAGGTATCTTGATATTGGTTACAATAAGAAAATATGGCATTTTTGGTAAAAAGCTTAGTTGAGGCGTGAGACTATGTATAAACAAATGGTAACGAAGGTTATAGACATTCAATTTGAAAATGAGAAGATACAAAAGTTAAAGACTGACAAAGGATCTAAGCGTGCGATTTTATATAAATGCTTATCACCATCTGTAGAAGTAGGAGCTGACGTTGTCGTCAATGTTACAGCAACTGATTTGCAGCTAGGTACAGGTGGATGGGACATCGTTCGAGAAGTCATTCCGGTTAAAAATTGGAGCGATGAAGCAGTTCAAGGTCACATAATGAAACTACGCTACACTCCCATTCAGCACAGTGTAATGGCTATTGAATCACAAGAAAGCGAGTATCATCATCTGTTTACAAAATCATTCACTTTAAAAGGAAGCCCTGTTTGGCTTGCGGAATTACATAGTATGGTTCCGCTTTTTTATTTTGTTTCCCAAGAAATAAAATCGGGTAGTCGCTGCTGTGTCATTTTCGATGATCAAGCCGGTTTAGCTTTAGCTATGAGCGATCAACTTAGAGCCTTACATCAACAGGGCCGTTTTCATTCCATTACAGTTGGTCAAGCTTTTGGCGGTGAATTTGAGGCTGTTACAATCGCCTCCGCCTTACAATTTGCAAAAAATACATTAGAGGCAGATTTTATTGTTATTTCTGTTGGACCAGGTGTTGTAGGTACAGGAACACGTTTTGGTTTCTCCGGGATGATTATGTCTCACTGGTCTCACACAATTAGTGCCCTTGAAGGTGTTCCTATTTGGATTCCTCGATTGTCATTTGCAGACTCCAGACAAAGGCATAGTGGACTAAGTCATCACACCCTAACCCCACTTTGTCAATTTACGTTTAAGGAAGCTGTTTTGCCAATTCCATACTTAGAGGAAAAGAATCGTCAGAAGCTTATGGAACAATTAGAATCATACCGTCCTTATCACGTAGAACACCAAATACATTTCTCTTTAGAGGATTACGTTACGGAAATGGTCACTCATGCTTTGAAAAGAGCTAGATTGCCAATTCAGACGATGGGTCGCAAGTATGAAGATGATCCGTTATTCTTTTGTGCAGTTGCTGAGGCAATTCGGGTAGGACTTTTGACGACAGGTTGATGATGGACACTTTCAACCCAATCTTCGACTAAATCAAATGATTTTTTAGCTTGATTTAACTTAGCTTTAATTTCCCAAGCCTTCCCTGCCAATACAATTCCTTTATCGTGAACGTAGATTTTCATTTGGGCTCGTCCTTTCCTATGAGAGGTATGCTACACTTTTATGAAGGAATGAGAAAAAAAAGAACCAATTAATGGAGGGAGAAAAAAGATGGACCATTTATATGAAAAAACAACCAAAACAACTGAGATTTTCAAAGGACGTGTTATAGAGTTACAAATAGAAGAAGTTGAACTTCCTAATGGAAAAACGAGTACCCGGGAGGTTGTGAAACATCCAGGCGCTGTTGCAGTGATACCAATAACGAAAGTAGGAAAAATCGTTCTGGTAAGGCAATATCGAAAAGCGTTAGACAAGGTCATTGTAGAAATTCCAGCAGGCAAACTTGAAGTAGGCGAAGATCCACTTGATTCTGCTATGAGAGAACTTGAAGAAGAAACAGGCTATAAAACAGAAAAGCTAGAGTTTATTCTCTCTTTTTACACGTCACCAGGTTTTGCTGATGAAATCGTTTATTTATATGCAACGGATAAACTAGAAAAGGGTCTAAGTCAAACAGATGATGATGAATTTCTGGATGTGTTAGAAGTGACTCTTGAAGAAGCAGAGCAAATGGTAAACAATCAAACGATTCACGATGCTAAGACAGCGTACGCAATTCAATACTTGAAAATGAGAGAGTTGAAAAAGCCGTGATAGAATTACAAGACTATGTTGCTGATTTACATATACATATTGGACGAACTCGGTTAGGAGCAGCCGTTAAGATAACGGCTGCTCCTTCGTTGACCTTAAAATCTATTATCCATTTTGCAAGAGAGGTAAAAGGGGTTGACATCATTGGAGTGATCGATTGTCATGTCCCAGAAGTTATCAATGAAATTGAAGATGATTTATTAAGCGGTGTCGCATTTGAGAAAACGGAAGGGGGGATCGAATATTCAGGTGTTACGCTTTTGTTGGGGTCTGAAATTGAACTTTATGATGAAAACTGTCATGGACCGATTCATATCCTTGCTTACCTTCCAACCATAGTAGCGATGCGTGAGTTTAGTGAATGGATGGCTCGTCGCATGAAAAATCCATCATTAAGTTCTCAGAGAATATATGAGAAAGCAAAAGTGCTTCAGAGGAAAGTTCGTGACCTTAAAGGATTGTTCATTCCTGCTCATGCTTTTACTCCCTTTAAAAGTTTATATGGTAAAGGTGTTAAAGAAAGTTTGGCCGAGGTATTTGATCCGCATCTAATTGACGCGATAGAATTAGGGCTAAGTAGTGATACAAAGATGGCCGATCAAATTAATGAATTACACAACTATCCTTTTTTAACGAATTCCGACGCACACTCTTTAGAAAAAATAGCAAGGGAGTATCAGATAGTAAGGTTAAAAGATCCATCATTTGAGGAAGTGCATAAAGCTCTTCAGAATACAGATGGAAGGGGGATTAAAGCTAATTTTGGTTTGAACCCGTTATTAGGAAAATACTATAATACCATTTGTGCGAAATGCTCAGTAACATCAGACACTCGAACTTGTTTAGCTTGTGGATCAACCAAATTTATTAAGGGGGTCTCTGACCGTTTAAAGGAGTTGGCTTCTTCAAATATGAATGAAAACCAGAGACCCCCTTACCAACACCAGGTTCCCCTGGAATTTATACCTAAACTTGGCAAGAAAACATTGGGAAAGTTACGTGACCACTTTGGAACGGACATGAATATTATTCATCACGTTACGGAAGAACAACTCAACCGCATTGTTACAGGTAAAATTTCTTCTGCTATTCTTGCTGCAAGGCAAGGAACTCTTTCTATTAAGGCGGGTGGTGGAGGAATGTATGGGAAGGTAGAATAAAATAGGGAGCTAGCAAGCAAAAGATAAAACTACCTTTTTTAATAACCTACATATCATAGTCATAGATTTCGGACTTGTCTCATAGATTGGAGTAAGAGCAAAAGAGGAGGTCATGACGTAATGAAGTACGGTTTAAGAGAGATGATATCTGCCCATCTGGAAGAAAATCGAACGATATACGTTTTTACGACAGTATTATTTCTTATTGGGATTGTATTTGGAGCGATCATTGTTAACAGCTTGAGCTTAACGCAAAAGCATGATTTATATATGTACTTAAATCAATTTTTTGGACATGTTCAAGAAGGAGAGCTTGCTCAATCCTCAGCTATTTTCAGTCAGAGTTTTGCCCATTATGCTAAGTACTTTGGCTTGATGTGGATTTTAGGATTATCAATTATAGGGTTGCCTGTTATTCTGATTCTTCTATTTCTAAAAGGGGTTGTTGTTGGGTTCACAGTGGGATTCTTAGTCAATCAAATGGGTATGGCAGGATTCTTCCTATCTTTCGTCTCAATTATGCCTCAAAACTTCATTTTAGTTCCAGCTTTTATTATTGTCGGAACAGCTAGTATCTCATTTTGTCTTAAAATGGTCAGGCAACAATTTATGAAACGAACTAATATGCCCATCTTTCCGCAGTTTATGAAATATTCATTACTCATCCTTTGTGTGGGATCAGCTCTTGTGTTCGCATCGGCTTTTGAAGCATATGTTTCACCGGTCTTAATGCGATGGGTCATCACAACAGGAGTTTGATTATAATGATTATCACTTACTATTGATTATAACTAATTAAGTAATAATCATTATCGATTGACACTGTTTTTTTGAATGATTATAATGAAAGGAGGTAAAAGGGTTGAGGGGAGGCATGAAAGATGGAGAAACGACTCGAACGAATAAAAAAACATCTGCACTCACAAAGTTATAAGCTTACTCCGCAAAGAGAAGCAACGGTAAGAGTGTTGCTTGAACACGAAGAAGACCATTTAAGTGCAGAGGATGTTTACCTCCTCGTAAAAGAAAAATCACCTGAGATCGGACTAGCTACTGTTTATCGTACTCTTGAATTATTAGCAGAGCTGAAAATAGTAGATAAGATAAATTTTGGAGATGGTGTTTCTCGTTTTGATTTACGTCAAGAAGGAGCTGCACATTTTCATCATCATCTCGTGTGTATTGAATGTGGAGCAGTGGATGAGATCCAAGAAGATTTACTCGGGGATGTAGAAGAAGTCGTAGAACGCGATTGGAACTTTAAAATTAAGGACCACCGTTTAACATTTCACGGGATCTGTCATCGTTGTCATGATAAAGAGACCAAGACAGGAACGGAAGAATAAAGTAGACAAAAAGTCTTGTTCTTTAGGAACAGGCTTTTTTTGTTGATTCTTTCGGATACGTATGTTGGTAGAGTGCCAATGCTGCGTTCTTTTCTATGGAACTAAAAGCCAGTTAAGGATGAAGTTGCTGAAAATGCATTAAAGTTGCTGAAAATGCATTAAAGTTGCTGAAATGTGTGATCAGCATGATGGATGTGGCACTGGCTTGGCACGCTGCGCACCGTTTCTGAGAAGAGCACTCAGAGACAGCTTAAAACCAGGCATCGGCTCAACTCAGTGCTCAGATTATAATCAAAAAGGTAAAAACCACCCTTTTTGATTATAGTCTGGTATATTCTCTATACTTTTTGGCATAGCTTGTATTAAGGGCTTAATGACAAGAAAGTCAAAAGCGGAGGTATGTCCCATGAGGTCATGGTTTTATTTAGTCATTCAAACTTTAAAAGTGTTTCTCTTATTTATGGGATGCACACTTCTCTTCTATTATGGTATTCTATGGGTAAGTCAAGAATATGAAAGCTACCATCGCTATGATGAGCCTCAAGGTAAGGCTGTAAAAGTATTTCAAATGGAGACTAGTGGTGCGAATTCGACTACTTGGATTGAACGTTTAATGATGTTTTACCGAGAAGGAGAATAGTAGTTAGCTCATAATGGGAGCGATTTAATTGGGTAATGAGATAACTGAGTTTTTACATTACATACAAGTGGAACGCGGCTTGGCCAAAAATACGATTCAATCGTATGAGAGAGATTTAAAGCAGTACGAGCTCTTTGTCAAAAATGTTGAAAATACAATGGATATTAACCAAATTGATCGGCAGACCATTCTTCACTATTTATATTTTCTTAAAGAACAAGGTCGCGCTGAAACAACCATTGCTAGATCCATTGCTTCCATCAGAGCCTTTCACCAATTTGCTTTGCGTGAAAAGTTAGCTGAGCAAGATCCTTCTGTACATTTAGACATTCCAAAAAGGGCTAAACGTTTGCCTAAAGTATTATCCATGCAAGAGGTTGAAGCGTTATTGGCAGTGCCTTTGGAAAAACATCCTATTTCTCGTCGGAATAGAGCGATGCTAGAAACGCTCTATGCTACCGGTATGCGAGTTTCAGAATTAATAAATTTAACTGTAACAGATACGCATTTAACGATGGGTTTTGTCAGATGCATTGGAAAAGGGAACAAAGAGAGAATTATCCCATTAGGCGGTGAAGCAACCAAAGCTTTACAAAGGTATCTAGAAGACAGTCGCCTAACGCTTTTGAAAAAAAATCGTCATGATGTATTATTTGTGAATCATCACGGCAAACCATTATCGAGGCAAGGATTTTGGAAAATTTTAAAACAACTTGCTGAAAAAGCAAATATTAATAAGCCATTAACTCCACATACGTTAAGGCATTCATTTGCTACTCATTTGCTTGAAAATGGGGCAGATCTTAGGGCAGTTCAAGAAATGCTAGGTCATGTTGATATTTCAACTACACAAATATACACTCATGTTACGAAAACCAGAATGAAAGAGGTCTATGCTCAGCATCATCCACGAGCATAGAATTTTTATATCGCAAGAGGTCAGACTTCTGACAACTAAATAGTTGTCAAATTTGGATGAAAGTAGGGCATAGTATAAAAAAAGGGGGAATCTAATCTTGAGTACGTTTCGATTTGAACGGGTGTTTTTAATAGTTATGGATTCTGTTGGAATTGGTGAGGCGCCTGATGCAGCTGAATTTGGAGATGTAGGTTCTCATACTTTAAAGCATATTGCTGAAAAAATGAATGGTCTTAATATGCCGAATATGGCCAATTTAGGTCTAAGCCACATTGATGAAATACCAGGGATTGAAAAAGTAGAAAAACCACTTGCACATTATGGAATCATGCAAGAAGCATCAAGTGGTAAAGATACGATGACTGGTCATTGGGAGATAATGGGTTTAAATATTCAAGAACCGTTTCAAGTATTTCCTGATGGATTTCCAGAAGAGTTAGTAGCAGAGTTAGAGAAACAATGGGGCCGTAAGATGATTGGTAACAAAGTAGCGTCTGGTACTGAAATACTAGATGAACTAGCAGCTGAACATGTTAAGACGGGAGATTTAATTGTCTATACTTCGGCTGATTCGGTTCTACAAATTGCGGCACATGAGGATGTGGTACCAATAGAGGAATTGTATGAGATTTGTGAGAAAGCTCGGAAACTGACTCTTGACCCGAAATACATGGTAGGTCGTATTATCGCTCGTCCTTTTGTTGGAAGGGAAAATAAATGGGAACGTACTCCGAATCGTCATGATTATGCACTAAAGCCATTTGAACGTACAGTTATGAATGAGCTTGCTGATAATGGTTTGGATTCAATAGCCATAGGGAAGATCTCTGATATTTATGATGGTGAAGGCATTACAGAATCTATCCGTACGGTTTCGAATGATGATGGAATGGAAAAACTGCTTGAGACCATTCGCAAGCCATTTACAGGTCTTAGTTTCATAAACTTGGTTGATTTCGATGCGAAGTATGGTCATAGACGAGATCCTATAGGTTACGGACAGGCGCTTGAACAATATGACTTGCAATTAAAGCAGGTCTTGGAGGAGCTTGGAGAGAAAGATCTATTAATCATTACTGCAGATCATGGGAATGATCCTACTCATCCTGGGACAGATCACACACGCGAGTATGTTCCTTTACTCGTGTACAACAAAAGGCAGTCAGAAGCAAGAGATTTAGGGAAGCGTCAGACGTTTGCTGATATTGGAGCGACGATTGCGGATAACTTTGCCGTAACACTCCCTAAGCATGGCACTAGTTTTTTACAGAAGTTATAGGAGGGAAATATGTTGAATTCGATTGAACAAACTGCATCATTTTTGAAAGACAAAGTGAATCAAGCACCAGAAATAGGTCTTATTTTAGGGTCGGGTCTTGGTATACTTGCAGAGGAAATTCAGAACCCAATTAAAGTTCCATATAACGAGATCCCTAATTTCCCAGTTTCAACGGTTGCGGGACATGCAGGTCAATTAGTTTTTGGAACATTAGAAGGGAAGCAAGTAGTAGCAATGCAAGGGCGTTTCCACTTTTACGAGGGTTATAGCATGGAAGTCGTCACTTTCCCTGTTCGAGTGATGAAAGCATTAGGCATAAGTCAGATGATTGTTACAAATGCTGCTGGTGGTGTGAATGAGGCTTATGAAGCAGGAAATCTCATGATTATTAAAGACCAAATTAATAATATGGGGCAGAATCCATTGATAGGGCCTAATGACGACTCAATGGGTGTACGTTTCCCAGATATGTCGACTGCTTATTCGGAGCGTTTGCGGAAGTTAGCACGTGAAAAAGCAACGAGCTTAAATATCGGCATTCAAGAAGGAGTTTATGTTGGAAATACAGGACCTGCATATGAAACACCAGCTGAGGTAAGAATGCTTCGTGTGATGGGAGCAGATGCGGTTGGAATGTCAACCGTACCAGAAGTGATTGTAGCTCGTCATGCTGGACTTGAGGTTCTCGGAATCTCTTGTATTTCAAACATGGCTGCAGGCATTTTGCCACAACCGTTGTCGCATGATGAAGTCATAGAAACGACCGAACGTGTAAAATCAGATTTCTTATCATTAGTGAAAGCGATTGTGATGGATATGTAGTACACCTTTTGAAATAGTTATGGATCTACATAAAAGTGTGGCTGATTAAAAGCCAAATTGAAGTATAAAATAGTGAAAATTTTTATGTACTTTTTAAAAAGGGAGTGACGCAAATGCGTATGGTTGACCTTATAGAAAAGAAAAGAGATGGCCATGAATTGACGAAAGAGGAAATTCGGTTTGTGGTTGATGGCTATACAAAAGGCGACATCCCGGATTATCAAGTTTCAGCTTTCGCGATGGCCATTTTCTTCCAAGACATGTCGACAAATGAGCGAGCTGAATTAACAATGGCGATGGTGGAGTCAGGGGATCAAATTGATTTATCTGCAATTGAAGGCATAAAAGTTGATAAGCATTCAACAGGAGGAGTTGGAGATAAGACTACGATTGCTCTTGCTCCACTAGTGGCTGCCGTAGGTGTACCTGTTGCTAAAATGTCAGGGAGAGGCCTCGGCCATACTGGAGGAACCATTGATAAGCTAGAGGCCATTCCAGGCTTCAGTGTGGAAATTGATACAAACCAATTTACGAAACTGGTTAATAATAATAAACTTGCAGTGGTTGGGCAGACAGGTAATTTGACTCCTGCAGACAAAAAGCTTTATGCTCTTCGTGATGTGACCGCAACGGTGAACTCTATTCCTCTCATTGCTAGCTCGATCATGAGTAAGAAAATAGCTTCTGGTGCAGATGCGATCGTTTTAGATGTGAAAACTGGATCAGGGGCTTTCATGAAGGAACTTGATCAGTCGAAAGAGTTAGCCGAAGCGATGGTGGCGATTGGGAAAAGTCTTGGACGTGATACGATGGCGATTATCTCTGACATGAATCAGCCACTTGGACGTACGATTGGTAATTCTCTTGAAGTAAGAGAAGCAATTGATATGCTGCGGGGAGAAGGGCCAGAAGACCTAAGGGAACTTTGCCTAACACTAGGAAGCCAAATGGTTTATTTAGCAAAAAAAGCTCCTTCAATTGAAAAGGCTCGCACCATGTTGGTGGATGTCATTGCAAATGGAAGAGCACTTGAGACATTAAAGGTTTTTATCGAGTCTCAAAATGGAGATGCCTCTATTGTAGACTCTCCTGAAAAACTACCTACAGCGAATTATCAAATTGAAGTAAAGGCGAAAGAATCGGGTAGCGTTTCATCTATTGTCGCTGATAAAATGGGGACAGCGGCTATGTTACTTGGGGCAGGTCGTGCGACAAAAGATTCTACGATTGATTTAGCTGTTGGAATTGTGTTGAATAAAAAAATGGGAGATCCGGTTGAACTGGGAGATTCATTAGTGACGATACATGCAAACCAGCAAGATGTTCAGCATGTAGTAGAGATGATTTCTTCCGCCTATTCGATTTCAAAATCAACTGTTGAAAAACCAACATTGATTTATGATGAAATCTATTAATTAATAATTGAACGAACTATATAAGCACAAAAGAGGAGACAAGTAATCTTGTCTCCTCTTTATATATCCTAAAAAAATGTTATAGTGTACCTAACCAACTGGCAAATTGATAAAATAACGGAATACCAAAAATGAGGTTAAATGGGAATGTAATCCCTAGTGCTAAGCCCAAATAAATGGATGGATTGGCTTCTGGCACTGAAGTGCGGAGGGCAGCAGGTGCCGCAATATATGAAGCACTTCCAGCAAGGACGCCCATTAAAGTCATTCCTCCAATTGATAATCCGATCATGCTTCCTACTAATACTCCAAGAGTGCCACCAACAATAGGCATAACGATTCCGAACAATAAAAGCTTCGGACCGTGTTTTTTTACTTCGGGTAGACGTTCGCCCGCAGTTATTCCCATACTTAGTAAGAAGAGAATAAGTACACTGCTGTATAAATCAATAAACAGTGGTTGAATGACGGGTATGGCATTGTCGCCAGCAACGAGTCCAATTAAAAGGGCACCTAGTAGGAGAATAATACTCTTTCCGAAGAATGCTTCTTTTAATACGTCTTTATCAAGAAAAGAGGTTGCTGGTGATGAAAAAGCTAACCTTTGAGGTATATAAGTTTCCGATCTATTCTCTTTAGAGTCAAGTACTTTAAGTAAAATCAGAGAAATAATAATGGCTGGGCTTTCCATCAACACGACCATCGCATTCATAAACCCTTCAAAGCTAGTGCCAACATGATCTAGAAAAGAAATGGCTGCTCCGTAAGTAACTATGCTTACA
This sequence comes from Halalkalibacter alkalisediminis, assembly GCF_028610705.1. GTDB lineage: Bacteria > Bacillota > Bacilli > Bacillales > Bacillaceae_D > Halalkalibacter > Halalkalibacter alkalisediminis. Next base: position 185,908 of record NZ_JAQQWT010000003.1, on the reverse strand, counting down.
GACCCGTAGGTAGCTGCTAATCCTATAGCATTTTTTGTATCTAGTTTAATCGTCTTTAGAAGAAGAAGAGCGACGATAGGCAATAAAGAACCTAGAAATAAAGTAGCTATTACTGGACTAATGACTTCTTGAAATGAGTATTTTGAAAGTTCAATTCCTCCCTTAAGGCCAATTGCCACTAAAAGAAAGATACTTAAAGTTTCACTTAAAGCTTTTGGGAATTTTAAATCCGACTTAACCAGGGCGGCAATTAACCCTAATAGAAAAAATAAGACAACCGGGGAAAGTAAATTTTGTAAAATAATTTCGTACATCACAATACCTCCATTCAATTCCATTTACCTTTATTCAAAAAAAACCGACAATTAACAGAACAGACTCTACTTGAGTCGTGTATCTAGTAATTGTCGGTTTACCTTTAACGAGCTAAAAAGCTATTTAAAGATCTCCCATTATTAATCTAATGTTTTTTCGATATCATTGGCTAACCTAAATACCATAAGGCGTTCACCGGTTTTGGTGCTAATATCCGTATGAAAGGTTAAAACTTCTTCCCCGACTAATTCTTGAATCAGTTCTCCTAGTTGATCACGACCAGATTCAACGAGCTCACATCGGATTTTTTTTATAGACAACCGCCCTTCATCTTTTTGACACAACGCATACTCAGCTGGAGTAAGAACACCTTTAAGCGTGACGATAATCATATCGCGAATTATATCAGTTTTTACAGAAACGGATCCTCTTCCTAAGAAATCCTTCTCCCATTGAGTTAGCGCTTTGGAAATGGTCGCCTCTAAAGCGCCTTTCTTTTTGACAGCTTGCATCTCATACCTCCAGTTGTTTAGTTACAAAAAAACGGCATATTTCTCCTCATAGAAAAGAAATATGCCGATTTACCAAAACGTTTAAGAGTGAAGTAGCTAAACTTTTTCCAATCATCGATTTTTCATCAACAACAGGCTAAAGAGGGCTTAACTTCTATCTTTTTCATTTGATCTCTCGGTAGTTTCAATTAATTAAATGATAATTCGTAGTAACAATATTGTCAATGGTTTATTACAAAGTTGCAAGATTACATTTAAATCCTCTAGCTAGTCAAAAGGGGAACAGATATAATAATGTCGAATTTTGTAGTGTTATAGTGTGTAAGATTAGAAAAATTGGTGGAACAGGATTTGGGCCTAGCAATTTCTAAAGAAATAATTGTTCATCATAAAGGTGAAATCTGGATTGAAGCTAAGGAAGGGTCTGGGACGACTGTATTTATCAAGCTTCCTTAATTGCTTAAAAGTCATGATCGTTGAAGGTGATACTAGTCTAGCTCTCCTATTATCAGAGGAGCTTAATGGAAAAGGCTTGAGGGTAATTCATCATAACGATCCATCTAGAGCGTTTCAAGATGCGAAGAAGATTCCATTAGTTGGGATTGTCATAGATTTAATGTTAGGAAATGAGCGAGTGGGGTTTAATTAATTATTTAAAAGAAGGGGAAAAGACGCAGAACATTCCTATTGTAATCTCATCGGCACTAGAAAAATCCGAAATTGAAAAATATTTAACAAAACCGTTTCAACCTCATGAATTATCGACGACTATAGTTGAATTTCTCTTGCAATCTGAAACGGGTGATGTGTTGTTCATGGAACCGAAGGAAGAAATCGTCCAACAGTAAACATGTTGGACGATTTTTATTATTCTATTTGTTTAAAGTAGGCGTGTTCAGTGACACACATGAAAGGTAAAAGGACGCATAAAATCTAAGATTGAAGCATAAGTTGGGGAAGTAGATGCATAAAAACCAAAACTGATGCATAAAATTTAGTCGTTTGAAAAAATAAGCAAAAAGCATGTCTAATTTTGCAAAAAGAATGCTAAACTGTTCCAAGATTAGCAAACAGTATCTTGCATTAGAGGAAAATTCACACGGTTTGAGCATGTTTTTTATAAAATAAGTCACTCTTCTATGAAAAAAAGAGAAACAAAGCTAGGCTCTGTATCTCAACTCACGAAATCCTTTTTTGACGTTGTTACTTATTTTTGAAAGGCCTCTTTTGCTAGTAGAATTAACGTCAGATCATCCATAGGTGGATTGTGAAGGCCTGCACGGACATCGCGATAATAACGCTGAATGTCATTGTTTTTAAACAAACTTTGAGCCCCAACGACCCTCATTGCACGGTCGACAATGTCAATGGCTGCATTAACAACATGGTATTTTACAGCACCAAGTTCAGATTGCATCAACAGTTGGTCTGCTTCGTTACTTGAATCCCATTTCTTTGCAACGCCATATAGAAAATAACGAGCTTGCATTAGAGCGGCTTCGTTCTCTCCAATTTTCACTTGAACATTTGGCAATTCTTTAATCGAACCATCGAGGCTGTTTGGAGAATAGGAGTGTGAAAAATCGATCGCAAAATTTTGAGCCGCTTGTGCGATGCCTAAATAACAAGTAGGGATATGTAAGAGCCAGCCAGCGGGCCGTTTGTTTCCTGGCTGGATGAGTTCAACCAGATGATCTGCAGAAACTTCAACCTGATCTAGGTGAAGATCGTGGCTTGCTGTTCCCCTCATTGCAATGGAGTTCCACGTCTCTTCAATTCGAACCCCTTTAGCAGAATGTTGAATGAAAAAGTTTCCAACCTGACCATCATCCGTGGTTGCCGAAACGATGAAATAATCTAAAGCTGGCGCCATTGAAGTGAAATTTTTTCTCCCAGAAACGATCCACGAATCCCCCTTCTTATGCGCGCGAGTAGTAGGTTTTCCTCCTCGAGTTGGACTGCCTGTTTCGGGCTCAGATGCAGCAGCATTTATCAATTTTCCTTCTTGAACAATTTCCCTAAATAACAGATTAATGATGTTCGGAGGCCAATGTAATCGTTCACCTAATTGTGAAATAAGTCCCATGTGCCAACCAATTGACAAGGCGGTTGAGCCATCTTGTTCTGCGATGATTTCTTGCAATGGTAGCCATTCAGATAACGGAAGCCCCTGTCCGCCAAAGGACTTTGGAACAGTAAGAGAGGTATACCCTATTTTTTTTAGATCTTCTATATTTTCCATTGGAAACGTATTTTCTTCGTCATGTTTTTGGGCACGCTTAGCAAAAGCCTTGACCGTTTGTCGTATGATTACTTTTCTTTCTTCTAGTGTGGTAGCCTTGTGAAGTTGCATTCCGATACCTCCGATCCTTCTTTTTACCATTTTATCACAAAGGAGCGAAGATATAGAATGTTGCGCCTTTGGTTTAAGGCCTAATGTAGACGGCAGTCCCATTCGGAACGGTTCTCGCCAATTCCTCTACATCTTGATTGTACATCCGAACACAACCAAGAGAGACATAGTGTCCGATTGAACTTGGATCATTGGTTCCATGGATCCCATAAGACTTTTTAGATAAACTCAACCACATTGAGCCAAAAGGTCCTCCAGGATTAGGGGCTCTGTTCACTATGACAAAATCTCCCACAGGTGTCTCGTGAAGCATCCTTCCAACTCCTACAGGGTAGACTTTTTGAACGACACCTTGATTCATTAAAGTGAGAGTTCGATTAACTAAAGAGATGTGAATCGTATAAGGAATCGTATCGGGGTGAGGGAGATTTGGGATCACGATTTGTTGACCAACGAGAATCATATTAGGATTGATACCTGGGTTGGCAGCAACAATAGCTGAAAGAGAGGTACGATAATCTTCAGAAATGGCAAATAACGTTTCACCTGCTTTTACAGTATGGATCATTGTTTAATAACCTCCATGACCATTTTTATTATGCTTATTTAGAAAAAAAGTGAATCAGAACAGAATTTAAAGTGACGCTGTTGTAAAAAAACGTTATTATGAGCCAATGCACCTTCTATAGTAGCTAAAGTTAGAATAAACAAGCTCGATTAACTTGGAAATGCTCTTGTACAAAAATTTCAGGAGCAGGTCGAACGAATGGACCTCTGGAAAGGTTTGTTTCAGGTCGTTCAATTCTAGTGAGTGAGAGTTTCGACATTATTTTTTTGAACCTACTGATCCTTCACTCCAAGTCCACTAATGGTTCAAATTGGATAAGATGTATTCGCATTCAAACAACTTTCACTCATTAATAGATTGGATCCCCATATGAAAATATGGTTAAATAGAAGTAGCAAATCGTTGGAGGGATGAAGATGAGACCATTGCAGATATCTGCAGATACAGCTCAAAAATTAGCAAAATCGTTAAACGTTCCAATTGAACAGATCATGCATATGCCACAGCATATTTTACTAGCAAAGTTAGCGGAGTTTCAGAAAGATGAGAAAAAAGATGAGTAAGAAAAAGGTTGAATGAACTGTAAAAGTTGATTCAACCTTTTTATATAGATGAAACTTACTATCTCCTTATAGTTAGCTACTTAGTTAAATAAAAGTATCGATAGGAAAACAACAGTCCGGTCACATAAAGAAGCAGAGCAAAATAAGCAGGTAATAAATGAATGAACGTCGTATAACCAATGGCAAAATGAACTGCAATACCACTTGTAAAGGCAGGAATTCCTCCAATGAACAACGTCCACCATACCCAGCGATTTCCTTGCTGAAAGCCCCAGAGTGAAATCATTAAGACTAGCAGTCCCACACTTAATAAAGCACTACCAAATCCAGCGCGGTCATGGGCAATTACAGGAATAAGCTGTTGATTAAAATCGTCAAGCATCTCAGGTGGCATACAAAGATAAAGAAGGTCTGTGGTCACAAACACGTTCGTGACACCAATAAAAGAAATCATTGCTCCACCAAAAACAAATGAAAACCCAAGTATGACGAAGCAAAATTGACCAAATAAACTTCCTTTCCAGACGGAATGGTTATGTCTGTTGCGAGAAGTTGCTGTTTCGCGAATATGCCTTGTTTTTATGAAGCCTATTACATAAAACGGTAATAGAATTAGCCAAAAAAGCAGGTGAAGCCAGTCAAAATAACCATAACCTATAAACAGTAAGATTCCTAAAAAACCAACAATGGCTGCTGCATCAATGGTTTGCTTCGCCCAACGTAAACCCCGTTTAACACCGTAAGTGGCTAAAAACATATAGAGGAATCCGCCTGAAATCATGGTTCCAGCTAAAGTCATTCGATCGTGTGCCATGAAAGCAAGAATTCTTTCGTTGAAAAGCTCAATCGAAGATCTACTCATCTCTAAAAAATGCTCATCGTAAGGGAGGATGATGGTGGTCATACTCAAAAGCAGTGTAATCAGCCCACCGATCATAATTGAAAAACCAAATAAAAAGTACCACCCCCAACCCTTGTAGTTGAATTCCTCTTTGGGTAGTTGATCTAATTGGGCTTCTTTTATTCGTTTTGGTAAGCCGGGACCTGAAAATACATAGCCTGATGTTAGTAAGATAAGATCAGCACCTGCGTCAAATAGAGATAAGGCATCATCAGGTTCAAGTACGCCACCTACTGTAATAACGGGTAGAAGAAAGTGGTTGCTTTTTAAAAAAAGAAGTGCATGTTTATGAGATTGACGAGTGATAGAATCAACTTCATGAGGTACTTCATCTAACAATAGACCTGAATAAGTAGACTGAATTGTACTCAATGAAACCGATTCTACTTGAGAACAGGTAATGGCTAGAAAGATAGGCTTTTTTATAGGATCAAAACCATCTAAGTTCGATTCTTTAGTATCAAACTCGAAGATGAAGGCGTCGGCAACATCATCCAGTATACTTGTTAATTCTAATTGTTCCTTAACAGTACCTGACAGTCGAATAAAAATGGGTTGATTCGGCTGCTGTTGTTTTAGTCGATCTATTGTCTTAATGACTCCAATCGATTCAAGAGGGTCATGAAACTTAATGTTTTTATTTTGTTGATCGATCGTTGGGGGAACAGATTTTGTAGCGATCTTTGTAACAGGGCCGATTTCAATGAAACCGAATCCTAAATTAGTAAAGGCCTTAGTCCCAGTTAAATGAGGATCGATCTTTCCTGAAATACCAATTGAGTTAGAGACTCGTAAATGACCAATGTTTTTTTCTAATCTCCAAGACGATTCTTCGCGTCCTAGAAAATTTATGAATGATTTTCCTCCAGGTATGGACGCAATTCGATTCATTCCTTTATGAATGAAATCACGAGAAACAGTTGGAGGTAATCTTGATAAAAGTGGCTTGAATAAAACGTGATAGGACCAATCAGGCATTTGAATGTCCACCTTCCTGGTAGAAATATATATAAATATTGTACAATTCATTAGCACGTCCTACAATGAGTTTAAGAGTTATTTACTAACACATAAAGTTCTGTTGAGCTTGGAATGATTGAAAATTTGATATAAGGATTCTCGTAACTTACTAGGCAGAATTCAATGAATGAAAAAAGTGGGTATGGAATATGATGATCGCAGTTGTTTTTTTTCTTGTGTTTTTGACTGGAGCAAGCTTTTATTTCTATCAGGTAGCTATTGCAAGTACGTCTAAGGATTTCTTATCGGACAACCCCGATCTTGAGAAATCTGTTATTGCGGAGAGTATGACGGCAATGGAAGAGGATCCAAAAGCTTGGATAAGCAAGCAGGAGCTTGAGACAATAGAGATCACATCCAATGATGGTCTTAAATTAAAGGGATACTTTCTTAAAGCGAGTAAACCGACTAATAAAACCATCATTATTGCACATGGCTATTCTGGTCAAGCAAAGGATATGGGGAGATATGCAAGGTTTTATTATGAAAAACTGGGGTATCATGTGCTCCTACCAGATGCACGTGGTCACGGTAAAAGTGATGGCAACTATATCGGTTTTGGTTGGCATGAGCGAAAGGATTATTTGCAATGGATTAATGTTGTGATTGAAAGAGTAGGAGAAGATTCTAGTATTATGTTACATGGAGTTTCAATGGGGGGGCAACTGTCTTGATGACAAGTGGCGAAAGTTTACCTGATCAAGTAAAGGCGGTTGTTGCTGATTGTGGGTATACATCTTGTGAGGAAGTATTGAAATATCAATTAAAGAGAATGTATCACCTGCCAAGTTTTCCTTTACTACAAAGCACGAGTTTGCTGACAAAAGTGAAAGCAGGTTTTTCATTTAAAGAAGCATCAGCTATAGAACAAGTGAAAAAGGCCGAAGTGCCGATTTTATATATTCATGGTAAAGAAGATCTGTTTGTACCGACCGATATGGTTTATGAATTATATGAGAAGACAAACAGTGAAAAAGAATTATTATTAGTTCCTGAGGCTACTCACGGTGAAGCGTATGTCGTGAATAAAGAAGTTTATGAAAGCAAAATTCAGGAGTTCTTTAGTAAATATGTTAAAACAGGACGGTAGCATAATGAAGCTACCGTTTTTTATGGTACCCTTGTCACTCCATAGAACCGTTTGATGTGGTGACTATTAATATTAAGAAAGTCTTAAGATTTAAACTAAGTAAATGTTAAGATTTACACATTATGATAAGGGTAAGTCAAGGATCTAGAATGACGAAAGGGGGGTTACGATGAATTATCAAGTACTAGTTGTTGATGATGAGAAAGAAATTCGTACTGCTATTGAGATTTATTTGAAAAATGAAGGGATTACGGTGATCCAAGCAAAGGACGGGATTGAGGCGTTAGAGAAATTACAGGAGCAAACGATTCACTTGATTCTGCTAGATGTCATGATGCCTCGCCTTGACGGAATTTCGACAACATTTAAAATCCGTGAAGAAAAAAATATCCCAATAATCATCTTAAGTGCGAAAAGTGAGGATACCGATAAGATATTAGGGCTGCAGGTCGGTGCAGATGACTATGTAACGAAGCCGTTTAATCCTTTAGAACTTATTGCAAGAGTAAAATCGCAATTGCGAAGGTATGTCTCGCTAGGAACATACGAAGGCATTCACAAGTTAATTGATTTAAATGGCTTAACCCTAGAGCGAGAAGCGAAAGAAGTGAAAGCTCACGGAGAAGTGGTCAAGCTCACACCGATCGAGTATAAAATTGTTGAGTTACTTATAATGAATGCGGGACGAGTGTTTTCAATCAATGAAATTTATGAACGTGTTTGGAAAGAGCCTTGTTATAATGCTGAAAATACAGTGGCTGTTCACATTAGAAAGATACGAGAGAAAATTGAAATCGATCCGAAAAATCCTAGATATTTAAAGGTGGTATGGGGAGTTGGATACAAAATGGAAAAATAAAGTAATGATAGCTGCATGGTTATTTTTATTCACATTCGGGTTAGGCGGTGTGTTATCCGCGTTAACCCATGGGACGGATTATGTACGAAATTACTTTCATACGGATCAGTTTGAAAGCCAGTTCAATCATTTTATCGATCAATTGAGTATTTATGAATTAAATCATATACCGAAAGAAGAAGTAAAAGCATTGATGACCGTATCAGAGGATGAGGTTACCGAACATCGTTATCGGTATGGGAATCTAACTGAACAGGTTTCAAGTATTAAAGAGCAGTATGATCATCTGATTGAAGATGCCTTAACAAATGAAAATCAAGCTGTTGCAGATGCGTATACTGCTGAAAGAGATAAAAAAATAGAGGATATTACAAATAATTTTTCAAGTGATGAACATATCCGGGAAAAGATTATAAACGAAAAGGAACAAAGAGTAGATGAGTATTATCAGAATTTAGAAATCAACCGTGCTAATTTAGTGAAAATGAAATCTAGTTTTCAGTATTATTTGAGAGACATAGAATCAGGAGAAGTTTTTACAAATGTTACGTTAACGAGTGATGAAATCAATAGTGTTTTTAATCATAAGGATTTACATTTTATTCGCAGTTACCCATCAAGTAAATATGGCCATCTTTCAACACAAGGAAGCGGTGAAGCTTACTTTGGTTACGATGAGGTGATCGTTGGACCTTCACAAGCAAATAGAAGTCGGGAGTTTGAGGGGAAGGTGGCTGTTCCACAATCAATACAAGGAACAAGCCCAATATTAGCAGAATATGAGAACTATAAACAATCAAGACTCCTATATGCGATTTATGGCTTCACTGGATTATTGGCTCTGTTGATAAGTTTCTTTATTATTAAGAAAACAGCTATTTTAAGGAGTATTGACTACTCATCTTGGAAAGAAGTATATGCTCGTATTCCGATCGACCTTCGGCTACTTATTTTTGTTATTATGCTGTTTGTTGCATATCATTTGTTGATTCAAATATATATTTCTACTGATTTTTTAGCGGGTATAATAAGTTATATAAGCGATTTTTTTATTCATACAATTATAACTACTATATTTGTAACATTAACATTTATACAGGGAGTTCTGTTGAAAGCTGTTTTCATGGATTCCAATCTACTTATCAAAGGTTGGAATGATGCGATTGTGATGAAGGGGTACCGTGCTACTCAACAAGCCTTTGCAAATCGACGTTTAGGAACAAAACTAATCTTTTTGTTAGCAGTCGTATTTGGCTTTGGATTAGCCTTTTCAATCATTTTTATTGAACCTGTTTTAATTATTCCATACGGGGTTGTCTTTCTATTCATTGGTTTGCCAATTTTATTTATGCTATTTAAGCGAATTGGCTACTTTAACCGGATTATCGAGAATACGAATCACATCGTGAACGGTCGTTATGTCCCTGACCTGCCAGTGAAAGGAAAATCAGTGTTAGCTACATTAGCAAGTGACATTAATACACTAAAACATGGAGTCAAAACATCACAAAAAGAACAAGCAAAAAGTGAACGCTTAAAAACAGAGTTAATTACAAATGTTAGTCATGATTTGAGGACACCTCTAACGTCGATTATTACGTACACCGAATTACTAAAATCAATGGATCTTTCAGAGGATGATCGAAATGCGTATATTCAGGTGATTGATCGCAAATCAAAAAGATTAAAAGTATTAATTGATGATTTGTTTGAAGCATCAAAAATGGCGAGTGGGAACATTGAGTTAGTAAAAGAGGATATCGATCTCATTCAATTACTCCACCAAGCACTTGGCGAGTATAACGAAACTATCGACGAATCGACTCTACAGTTTCGAATATCGACACCATCATCCCCTCTTTTAGCTAATGTCGATGGTCAAAAAATGTGGAGAGTGTTTGATAACTTAATTGGAAATATTATCCGTTACTCGTTGGAACATACGAGGGTGTATATTTCAGTCAAAACCATAAATGATGAAGTAGTTATTATCTTTAAAAATGTTACCAAGTATGAATTAGGTGATGGGGTCGATGAACTATTTGAGCGCTTTAAACGTGGCGATGCTTCTCGTCATACCGATGGTTCAGGTCTTGGTCTTGCTATTGCTAAATCAATCGTGGATCTACATGGTGGACGGTTAGACATTAATGTCGATGGTGATTTATTTAAAGTAACTGTTGTTTTAAATGTAAAGTAATTTAATGAGTAGTCAGTTAGGTCAGCTAGAATTCAGTTGGCCTTTTTTTAGATTTTTAAGCCTGGCTTGGCTTTTACTCTAATTTCAACTACGATAGATAAAAAGATAACGTTTTCTAAGGGGCTGCGCATGAAAAAAATCTTTCTATTTTTTGCGATGAGTTTGTTATTAGCTTTTTGGGGATTAACCGTACAAGCGGAAGAAAATAAAAAACTTGTAGTTGGGTATGATCCCGATTTTCCTCCTGTCCATTTTAATCAGGATGGAGAACCAAGCGGGTTTGCAGTTGATATCATGAATGAGATTGCAGGGCGAATTGGAGCTGATGTTATATACAGTCCAATACCACAAAAAGAAGCTATCTCAGAGCTTCAAGATAAGAAGATTGATATTCTGCTAAGTGCCTATTTTAATGAAAAACATGCTCAAATGATGGAGTTTTCGGACTCTATTTTAAGTACATCTATTGGGCTTCTTGTACATGTTGAGAACAAGGAAATCGAAGGGCTCGCTCAATTAACGAGCGCAGTGACTGCCCTTCAACGTGATACCCTCGAATATGAGTTTTTACGTAATATTCGTAGAATTAAGTATCATGTTGCGAGCAACCAAGTTACGGCTATGGAGTTGCTCTTTAATGGACGTGCTGATGCGTTTGTTGGAAATGTGTTAACAGCTCAATATATATTGGAGGAAACAAATCAGCAGGACCAATATAAAATTGTCGGAAGCTATCTGTTACCAATCGATTATACAATGGCAGTTCAAAAAGAGAATTATCTCCTACTAGGTCTAGTTAATAAGAGTATTCGAGATATAAAAAGTGACGGAACTTACAGTATGCTATACGAGAAATGGTTTGAAAGTGAAAATGAACTAACGGATCGTTTATGGATAGTCATTCAAATTATCGGGTCGTTGCTTTTTGTAGCTATTATTTTATTTTTAATTGGTATGCGCTGGAATCGTCAGCTACAAAGAGAAGTAACAAAGAAAACCACCGTCTTAAATCACATGAACAACAAGCTTCAGGAAAAAATTGAACAAACAAAGAACAATGATGAATTTCAGAAGCAAATATTAAATAGTAGTCCACGCGGGATTGCAACGGTAAATCAAGAAGGTGTGGTTACGTCTTTTAACACGAAGGCTCTAGAAATATCAGGGGAACAAACGGAGGTTGTGGGTCTTCACTACGAACAGATTTTGTTGTTGCAAAAACTGTTGGAGAACCGTTTTAGCCAAGTGTTTCAAACGAAAGATGTATTCTTAGGGGAAGAAACGGTATGGGAAAAAGATGAACAACGCACCTACTATCTACGCTATTATGTGTATCCTTTATATGATTTTGAAAAACGATTAAATGGCCTAATTGTTACATTTGAAGACATTACAGAAGAAAGGAAACTGCGTCTTCAAATTTTTGAACAAGAAAAAAATCAGGCTCTAAGCAGAGTGGTTGCTGGGATTGCCCATGAAATTCGTAACCCACTAACCTCTATTAAAACGTTTGCTGAACTAATCCCACGTAAGTATATGAATGAACGGTTTCAAAAGGAGATTTCTACCTATGTTCCACAGGAAATTGAAAGGGTGAATCAGTTGATTGAAGGATTAATTGATTACGCAAAGCCAAAACAATTAACGAAAGAACGGATAGATGTGTCTTCGATCTTAAAAGAATGTTCAATTTTATTTGATCGTACGGCTCTTAACAAGGGTATCACTTTACAATGCGACACGGAGGAGAACCTCTGGATTAAAGCTGATTCCAATCAGTTAAAGCAAGTCATTATTAATCTCATTATTAATGGATTGGATGCGATGAGTTTAAAAGAAGAAACGAAAGATTTTGTTTTGAACTTAAATGCGTACACTAAGAATAAAAGCATTATCATCCAGATTTCAGATAAAGGGACAGGTATGACAGAAGCAGAGCAACTTAAAGCGTTAGAGCCTTTTTACACGACAAAAGAAAAAGGAACAGGTCTTGGTTTAGCCATTGCTCATCAATATGTCCATGAGAATCGTGGGAAGTTAGTGATCGAAAGTAAGAAAGGAAAAGGAACAACGATAACGTTAACATTCTCAAAAGAAGAGGGAGGGTGAGTGAATGAAAAAAGTTATCGTAATTGATGATGAAGCTTCAATTTGTTCTTCTTTGGAATTTGCATTAGAGGATCAATACGATGTTGTCACTACAACAAAACCAAATGAAGGCTTAAAACGTATTGAGGAAGATAGCTATGACTTGTGTTTGCTTGATTTAAAAATCGGTCAAATAGATGGTCTAGAAGTCTTAAAGAAGATTAAAGAAGTAAGTCCGAAGACAATTGTTGTGATGATTACTGCTTATGGAACGATTTCTACTTCTGTAAAAGCGATACAAGAAGGAGCATATTCGTATTTAACTAAGCCCATTAACATTGATGAGCTCTATTCAATTATCCAACAAGCGCTTCATTATCAGCATCTAAATCAGCAAGTTGATTTTTTAAGTCAAGAACTAGAAAAGAAATATAGTTTTGAAGGAATTATTGGTAAAAGTGAAGCAATGTCTGTTGTATTTAACTTGATCAGTAAAGTAAAAGAAGTTGATTCAAATGTGTTAATTACAGGAGAAAGCGGAACTGGAAAAGAACTGGTTGCGAGGGCGATCCATTTTTCTGGAAAACGGAAAAAGGCACATTTTGAAGTTGTCAATTGTGCAGCGATACCAGACCAACTCCTTGAAAGCGAGTTATTTGGTTACGAGAAGGGGGCATTTACAGGAGCTGTTTCAAGTAAAGAAGGAAAATTTCAACTTGCAAATGGTGGAACCATCTTTCTTGATGAAATTGGAGATATGCCTCTTTCGTTGCAAGCTAAGCTTTTACGTGTTTTGCAAGAAAAAGTGGTAACCAAGTTAGGATCTAATAAGGAAATTAATCTAGATGTCCGTGTCATTGCAGCAACGAATAAGAATCTGGAACAAGCCGTCAAGACAGGTGAATTTCGAGAAGATTTATTCTTCCGCTTAGATGTTATTAAAGTACCTTTACCACCACTAAGAGAAAGAAAAGAGGACATCCCCCTATTAATCCAACATTTAATCGAACAGTTTAACGTAGAGATGGTGAAAAATGTACAAGGGTTAACGAAAGAAGCAAACCGCATTTTACTAAATTATGATTATCCCGGTAACATTCGAGAACTATCTAATATCATAGAATCTTCTATGGTTCTAGCAGATGACAGATTTATTGAAGTGTTGGACCTTCCACAACAAGTTCAATCTATTCAAATGGTTGAGCGTAAAGAAGGAGTTACACTTTTAGATTCGGTAGGGATTCCGTTAAAAGAAATGGAAAAACAATTTATATTAGCTACACTTGAAGCGAATAATGGTCATCGAAAAAATACTGCTTTAATGTTAGGAATCAGTGAAAGAGGGCTACGTGATAAGTTAAATCAATATAAACAATAGAAACCGGCAAATTTTGCAGGACGGCAAATTTTGCCGGTTTAGAATCGGCAAAAATGTATGCGTTTACTTGGTAGCGTATACATTTTTGCGGTTTTAAAGTTGGCATGACCCTTGCATTAAAGAAAGTGGAAGATAAAAAATGTATGAGGGGGAAGTAAACATGAAAAAGTTTTACGCATTGTTTGTTGCAGCATTACTTGTGTTTCTAACGGCTTGTGGTGGGGAAGAAACGACAAGTCCAAATTCTGATGGGACAGAAGGTTCAGAAGCTGAAGCTGGTGACATGGAGCTAGAAGATTTATTTGTAACGGTTGCAACTGGAGGAACCTCGGGTGTGTACTATCCAATTGGTGGAGCAGTAGCCAATATTATTGAAAAAGAACTAGGGATTGATTCTTCGGTGCAAGCGACTGGTGCATCTGTTGAAAATATCAACCTTATTAATACAGGCAGAGCAGAACTTGCGATTACGATGGCAGATGCTGTTTTACAAGCTTATGAAGGAAGCGGTGCATTTGAAGGTGAGCAGCCGATCGATACATTAAGAGGATTAACGTCTTTATATCCTAATTTTGTTCAAGTTGTGACAACTGAAAATTCCGGTATTGAAAGTATTACTGATTTAGCTGGTAAAAGCGTTGGTGTCGGAGCTGCAAACTCTGGAGTGGAGTTAAATGCACGTATGGTGCTAGAAGCTCATGGAATGACTTATGATGATATTGATGTTGACTATTTATCTTATAGCGAAGCCATTGACCAGATCAAAAACGGAATGATTGATGCAGCATTTGTGACAAGTGGTGTACCTAATGCAACAGTCATTGACCTAGACACAACACATACAGCTAAAATCCTACCAATAGAAGGGGAAGCAATGGAATACTTAATTGAAAATTATCCGTTCTTCTCAAGTGAATGGATACCAGCAGGTTCTTATGGAAATGAAGAAGATATTCCAACAGCTGCAATCACTAATTTATTGCTCCTTTCTAAAGAGGTTTCTGAAGACGCAGGTTATGAAATTACGAAGACATTGTTTGAAAACCTTGAACACATTCAGGGATCTCACAATGCCGCAAAAGATATTGCGTTAGAGACAGTGGGCGTTGGAATGCCTGTTCCATTCCATCCTGGAGCAGAACGTTACTTTAAAGAGGTTGGGGCATTAGATTAATTAATTCAAAAAAACTGACTCATGATCCATGTTCTCTTTTTGTTTGAGAGGGTTGAATGAGTCAGTCACTATTTTTATTAAAGGGGTTTTGGAGATGAAAGTTTGGTTCGTATTCACTCTTTTCTTATGCACAGCTTGTACGAATTCAGACTACCTGACCCTTGTTGTTCAGAGTCAAGAAGATAAAACCGTTTATAACGAAGTGACTCATTTAAAAGCTGGTGATACATTTACCATTAAGTGGATTCATTCAGTCGAAAAAACACCATGGCGTGAGACCTATCAACTTACTGATGAAGGAGAGCTTTTATTAATAGAAACGGTCTTTCAATCATTTGGTGCAGGTGTTCCTCATCAAAAGGGAACGATGACCGTAGAAGATGGTGAAGTGGTCGTTCGAGATATTAATGAACAATTATCTGTGTTTCGATGGATACATTCTCAAAACGTTCATTTTGAACTTGAGATGAATAATACAATCGTCTTTGATGCGGAAGACCTGCCCCACCATGAACGAATGGAAATATTTATAGAGAAGAGGTGACTGTCATGGAAAAGCGTTCAACCTTAGATGAACCTCAAATGACAAAAGAACAACAAGAAGTGTTAGAAAAATACGATGCTGAATCACGTTTTCGAACTTTTTCAAATAAGACGGTTGCAATCATTGTCTCTCTTATTGCAATTGGCTTATCTCTTTACCATATGTACACGTCTTATTTTGGAACGCCGGCAACCTTGCAGCATCGATCATTGCATGTTGCAGCGATTTTAGCGTTAATATTCTTATTATATCCACCGTTTAAAAAGGCAAGTCGAACGAAACTCCCATGGTATGATGTCATTTTTGCGCTAATGGCTGTTTCTACATCTGTTTATATATTTGTAGATTACTTGGGGATTGTGAATCGTGGTGGTTTACCGAATCATTTTGACTTGTTTTTTGGAGCGATGTTAGTTCTACTTGTACTAGAGGCTTCTCGTCGTGTGACAGGTTGGGGTTTGCCAACGATGGCTGTTATTTTCTTTTTATATGGATTATATGGCCGTGAATTATCAGGGATTTTCCGCCATCGTGGTTATACATGGGATGAACTGGTGAATTTTATGTATGTGACGACCGAAGGGGTATACGGGACCGCAATTGGAGTCTCAGCTACATATATTTTCTTATTTATCCTATTTGGTGCATTTTTATCAAAGTCTGGAATGGGGCAGTTTTTTAATGATATGGCGCTAGCCATTGCAGGTCAAACGCGAGGTGGCCCGGCTAAAGTTTCTGTTATAGCAAGTGGTTTCTTAGGAAGCATTAACGGGGCTGCCGTTGCCAATGTTGTCACAACTGGTTCTTTTACGATACCTCTTATGAAAAAAATAGGATATAGTCGTAATTTTGCTGGAGCTGTAGAGGCCGCAGCTTCTGTTGGAGGACAGATTTTACCACCAATTATGGGAGCAGCGGCGTTTATCATGGCTGAGACTCTGGGTATACCTTACAGTCAGATTGCTTTGGCAGCGCTACTTCCAGCTTTACTATTTTATTTAGGAATCATCGTTCAAATTCATCTTCGTGCAACGAAGGAAGGCTTAAAAGGAATATCGAGAGAAAATCTTCCGAAAGTGATGGAAGTATTAAAAGAGCGTGGTCATTTGCTAATCCCACTCGTATTCCTTATGTATATGTTGTTCTTTAGTGGCCGTACGATTATTTTTTCTGCTTTACTGACCATCATTATTACTGTTGTTGTAGCGATGTTACGGAAAACAACCAGAATGTCTATGCGCGACATTATAGATGCATTGGTGCAAGGGGCTCGGACATCCGTAGGGGTAGCGATAGCTTGTGCTTGTGTTGGAATTGTTGTCGGTGTAGCTACTATGACTGGATTTGGCTTGAAACTAGCAAACGGAATTGTGACGCTTGGCGGTGAAAGTCTATTCTTAACACTTGTCTTTACCATGATTGCATGTATTGTTCTCGGGATGGGATTACCTAGTATCCCAACGTATATTATCACGGCGACTATGGCAGCACCAGCCCTTATCACTCTAGGGATTGAGCCATTAGTTGCACATTTATTTGTATTCTACTTTGGATTATTTGCAAACATTACACCACCTGTTGCTTTAGCCGCTTTTGCGGCAGCGGGGATATCCGGTGGGGATCAAATGAAAACAGGATTTCTCTCGATGAAGTTAGCGATAGCCGGTTTTATTGTTCCGTATATGTTTGTTTACAACAACTCACTTCTTTTAATCGATACAACCTTTATGGAAGGGGTTCTTGTTGTTATCACAGCTGTAACAGGAGTAATCATGTTAGGGACAGCGGCAGAAGGCTATCTTTTAGCTAGCATGAATTGGGTATTACGTTTACTGTTATTTGGAGGATCATTGTTATTTATGAATCCGAGTTTAACCCAGGATATTGCAGGGTTTGTGATTATTGTAGTAGTTGTATTAATCCAATGGAACAAAGGAAAGAAAATGAGAGCTATACAATCTAGTTCAATAGAGATGTAATGGAGGATAAAAAATGGAATTAGGATTAAAGGATAAATCAGTTATTGTATTAGCATCCAGTAAAGGGTTAGGTAAAGCAAGCGCTCTAGAATTTTCAAAAGAGGGTGCGAACGTGATGATTGCTAGCCGAAATCTAGAAGAGCTTCTCGTTGCCGCAAGTGAGATTGAAAAAGAAACAGGAAAAAAGCCCAATATTCGCGTATGTGATGTGACAAAACCAGAAGATATTAAAAGTCTAGTGAAGGAAACAGTTGAATTGCATGGTTCTGTTGATGTACTTGTGAATAATGCAGGAGGACCCCCTGCTGGTGGGTTTGATATTTTTGAAGATGAAATGTGGCAATATGCATTTGAGCTCAACCTGCTTAGTTTTGTTCGTGCGATCAGGGAAGTGCTTCCATATATGCGCAAACAAGGGGGAGGACGTATTGTCAACATTGCGTCCTCATCTATAAAAGAACCTGTAGATGGATTGATTCTATCTAATACATTCCGAACAGGAATAGTGGGACTATCCAAATCGCTTGCTAAAGAACTTGGCTCCGATCAGATTTTGATTAATACGGTAGGACCAGGAAGAATTGGAACAGAACGCGTAGCAGAACTTGATCAAATTCGAGCAGAGAAGTTGAATCTAAGCTATGAAGAAGGAAAGAAACAAATGGAGCAAGCCATTCCAATTGGCCGCTATGGCACTCCAACAGAGTTTGCTAAGATGATCGTTTTTCTTGGATCATTCGCCAATACGTATGTAACAGGTCAGGCGCTTGTAGTAGATGGTGGAGCAACTAAGTCATTATAGTTAAGATTGGTATTTACCTTTTTGATTCTTAATCTAAACAATTAGTAATGCTGCTTCGTGAGTCTGGGCTTACTCTGTGTGTTCTTTTTTTTAGTAAGCGAGCGGCGCAATTGCAATTTAAATGGAATCCAAAAAAGTAGAGGTAGACTCAGTCCGAGTTTACCTCTTTTTGAATGTTCAAAAATGAAAATGGAGATAATTAGTGCATAAAAGGTTGGTGGTATTATGACTGTGATGGAAATCATCATACGTGCTACGGTTGGCTTTGTTGTTCTTTACATATTGTGTCGGTTGCTCAATAAAAAACTCATAGCACAGATGAATTTTTTTGATTTTGTAGCTGGAATTACAATAGGTTCCATTGTTGCAAGTTCGATGATTACGAAAGATGTTCCAGTATGGATCGGCATGATCGGATTGATTTTATTTTGCTTTTATACTTTTTTGACTAGTGTCATTGCAATTAAAAGTTTAAGAGGTCGCAAAGTTTTAGAAGACGAGGAAACGTATTTAATTCAAGATGGACAAGTTCTTGAGGAAGGTCTTAAGAAAGTAAGGCTTACGATAGACGGTTTGCTTACCAGTCTTCGGAAGAAAGTTTTTTTTATGTGGATCAAGTAGAAACGGCGATTATGGAGACGGATGGTTCTATTTCTGTCCTTGCTAAACCACCCTATTTACCAGCAATGCAAAAGGATGTCCTTAATGTCCAAGCTACTCGTGGTTTAGCCCAAGGGTTTATTATTGATGGAAAGATTCTTCACCAAAGTTTGAAAATCTTAGGAAAAGATGAAAATTGGGTGAGAGAGATCTTAGTTCATCATAAAATTAAGAGGCTTGAAGATGTCTTCTATGCTCAAATAGACGAGCAAGGAATCATTTACATTGATATTCGAAATGATATAGTACCAAATCAATTTGAATAGAGAAAGTAGCCCCTTCATTCTGAAAATATGAAGGGGCTGCTATTTTTAGTGTATATAAGTTAATCTTTAATAGCCTTTTTTATAATCAACAACGTTTATACTAAGTGGCTCTTTTGCTATATACTTTTTTAAATTTGGAATGAAAATATCTTCAATCACTCGCTTATCATAATGTTCCGTTGAACCGGATGTATGAGGAGTAACAATGACATTTTCCATTGTCCATAATGGATTTTCTTCAGGTAGTGGTTCAGTCGTGAACACATCTAACCCAGCTCCGGCGATTTGTTGCTCAAGAAGTGCGTGAATAAGGTCTTGTTCAACAACGAGTTCTCCTCGTCCAATGTTGATAAAGTAAGCAGTAGACTTCATTAAAGAAAATTGTTCAGCACCGAATAGATGTTGTGTTTCTGAAGTAAGAGGCAAAGTGACAACGACGTAATCACATTTCGGCAATAAGCTATTTAACTGATCTGTTGTAAACATTTCATCGACCTGTTCTACTGGTGCTCCAGAGTGACGAATCCCCAAAACATGCATGCCAAATGCTTTAGCTATTTTTGCTGTCTCTTTTCCGATCGATCCAACTCCAATAATACCAATTGTCTTTCCATGTATTTCAAGTTTCATATTAGCGTGATGCCACGTTTTCGTTTGCTGATTTTTTACGTATGTATGAATCTTTCTTGTTAAGCCTAACATCAGAGCAAAGATTGTCTCTGAGATTGGATTGGCATGGACGCCATTGGCACTTGTTAATTGAATGTCACGAGAATGTAATTCGTTTAAAGGAAGATTATTAACGCCAGCAGACCATGTTTGCAGCCATTTTAAGGACGATTCCTTTTGTAGAACTAGATCACTCACTTCCTTTTTCCAGCCAACAATGATTTCAGCCTCGTTTAAATGCTTTTCCCATTTTGATGGATCTCGCCCGACGATGATCTGCCAATCCGGAACAATCTGTTGTACTTGAGTAATAAGGTTCTCGCTAATATTTTGTGTAATAATCACTTTCTTATTGTCCATTGTTTTTCTCCCTTTTTACTTATTAAATAAATTTTTTCATACTTCTTTGACTTTTTCAATAACTTTCAGCCTTGCTAGTGATTTAATACCCAATAACGTGATCTCCGTCTTAAGACGGAGAAAGTTTACACCTATTTCTGTACTAACAACAGATGGTGTGAAAAAGGTTCGTGGTTTTGCTAATGTTAGAGAACAATCAAGCCAACATTCATTAGGGGTCTGGAAAAATGGAAGTGAAGACTTTATCCTTGTTCAAATAGCTCGTGTTCCAACTGTTACACAAGTGGAGATGGCAAAAGCGATCCGGGCAGAGGTAGGGAAAATTAGAGATGAGGGTCTCGTTAGTGGGTTTGAGTTAGGAGAGGTGGTTGCTCAAGCTGATCATGTCAGTGATTCCATTGAAGGTGTGTCTCAAAATGTTTTAATTGGTGGATTACTAGCCATTGTCATGCTTTTGTTATTTTTAAGAAATATAAGAGCGATGATGATTATCGGCTTGTCGATTCCTCTATCAATTTTATTAACATTCTCGGCCATGTGGTTTTTCGACTATAGCTTTAACATGTTAAGCCTAATTGGACTCGGCTTGGGGATTGGAATGATGGTGGATGCTTCTATAGTCATTTTGGAATCCATTTTCAGAAAGAAGGAGCAAGGAGTAGCGAATACGGAAGCGGTTATTCAAGGAACAAGAGAAGTAGCGACTGCTGTAATAGCCTCAATGTCAACGACGGTTGTTGTGTCTAGAGGAGTAGGTAGAATGAAAAGGAAATATAATCGAAAACAGCAATCAGACTCTTTGCAATCAGATTCTGTGGAAAACACACTCTAACGATGAAAACCTGAGTCTACTGCTATTGGCAGTGGACTCAGGTTTTTTCTATCAGACAAAATGTCGTCTTTTAATGCATATTTGGATCAACGTAACGGCCATAGTCAGGGATTGCAATCTTATCAAAGTCTCGAACAAGTTTGTTAAGACTTTCTGTTAATTCCTCCCCTTGCATAGGAGGACCATGACCAGTTATGGCTAATGTGGGCTCTAGGTTATCTAGGATTTTTACCGATTCCCACGCAGCCTCCCAATCTGTTGTTAAGTATCGAGGTGGACCGTTTATTTCTTTTTGCTGTGTCAGCACTTTATATAGAGAATCTTGTTTAACCGTAACAAAGGCATCACCTGCAATAAGTGCGTGATCTTCTATCCGAATAAAAGAGACATGTCCTGGGGTGTGACCGGGTGTATGAATCCATCTCCAACCTGGTAATTCCGGAATTCGGTGATCTTTTGGAAGCTCTTTTAATCTACTTCCTAATTGAGTCGGTTCATTTGGAAAGAGTGGGGACATTTTTGCGATTAAGCCGCCTTCAACCGTTGAATCAGGTTCGGGATAACTTTTTTCGCCTGTTAAATAGGGAAATTCAGCTGAATGAGCATAAATAGGAACATCCCATTGGTTAGATAATTCAATAACGGCACCAACATGATCAAAATGTCCATGCGTTAACAAGATGGCACGTGGAGGATGAACTGCCCCAAAATTTTCTTGCAAAGCATCTAAAATTTTATCTGCTGACTTAGGCATACCTGCATCAACAAGCACCCACCCCTTGTCATGGCTTGGGTTTCCTACAAAACAAATGTTCACAACTTGAATAGGGAAGCAATAGAGATCTGGTGCAACAGTTTGCAACACACCATCTTTAATGGTCGTAATTGGAATAAATTTATTGTCTTTGCTATAGCTCATTTCTTGATCCACAACTAGACCTCCTTTAATATGTAACGTACGAATATTAGTTTTCGATTAAATTACTAATTTATGTGGAGTAAGGTTTTCGTTTTTTTGGGAATATAAAAAGGATGAAAAAAGAAAGGAGAATAAGTCGTGGATTTAAATATATTATGGGAATCGGCTGTAATGGTCATATCTGGATTTATGCTCCTGAGACTCTCTGGTCGAAAATCAATTGCGCAGATGACCATTCCGACAACCGTTGTGGTGATCTCGATCGGAAATATTATTGTCCAACCGATTATCGAAGATAGTAAATTAAATACCGTTATGGCCATTGCCGTTTTTATGGTGGTTTTAATCTTTGTAGAGTATATACAAGTGAAATTTAACTCCGTTGAGAAGTTTATAACCGGTACGTCTGCTGTAGTGATTCAAGACGGAGAAATTGTTGTTGAGAATCTAAAGAAATACCGGTTGACCGTTGATAAATTAGAAGCTGAACTAAGGCAATATGGTGTTACTGATTATAATGATGTGAAAGTTGCTTTACTTGAACCGAATGGGAGGATAGGAATTGAACTGACCGATGATGCAAAACCGCTAACTGTAGGTGAGTTCAAGCAAATGCTAGGGATACAAAACAAGAAGGAAGACGTGCATTATGGAGAACTTTTTGCTGAAGTAATGGATAAGAAACATACGAATGTACCTCCTACAAAACTTGATTAAAATGGTAAGATAAAGAAAATGAAAGTAGGTGCTAAGTTTGTTTAATCGAATCCATCATGCAGCTATTATTTGCTCGGATTATCAGAAGTCAAAGGAATTCTATGTAGATATTTTAGGATTGAAAATCATTAGTGAAACTTACCGATCTGAAAGAAAGTCTTATAAGTTAGATTTATTGGTCGGAGAAAAAGATCAGATCGAACTTTTTTCGTTTCCAGGTGCACCTGAGAGATTAAGTTATCCAGAAGGAAGAGGGTTAAGACATTTAGCATTTGAAGTTAGTAATATTGAAGCTACAAAAATAAAATTGGAACAACGAGGCATTAAGGTTGAGAGGGTGCGAATAGATGAGCAAACGGGGAAAAAGTTCACTTTTTTTCAAGATCCGGATGAACTTCCTTTAGAGCTTTATGAACTATAAGAAAAGATTACCAAAAGAAATCTTACATAAGTTTCTTGAAATCTCACACAATAGTTATTGAATACGAACAAAGCGAGGTGAACAGAAATGGCAAGCAACAACAGTAATGAACTTTTAGTTCCTGGAGTACAGCAAGCACTAGACCAAATGAAGTACGAAATCGCTTCTGAATTCGGCGTTCAACTTGGTGCAGATGCAACAGCACGTGCAAACGGATCTGTTGGCGGCGAAATCACCAAGCGTCTAGTTCAACAAGCTGAATCTCAGCTTGGAGGTTCTCAGTTTTAATTGTTAACATCTCTAGTCCATAATGATTGGCTTGACCTCCGTTGTTCACACAACGGGGGTTTTTTAGAGTCGAAATTTGAAGAGGCTTCTTTATGGGATAAAGAGTTAGAGGAGATGATGCATAAAAGCCTTATTTAAAGCATGAAGGGTAGATTTAACGAATAAAGTCACAATCCATTTTTTCTGAAGTGTAAATGAAGAGAACAGAGGGCTTTAGATTATCAAAATGACTATCATACAGCTGATTTTATCTCAGAAGTTATAGCTTCCTGAATTTTTTGTGGGTGGATGTTTAATGCGATTCTTTTTAGTGAATAGTCATAGAGAAGGATAAAGAAATGAGGAGAGTGTTAGCTAATGGCAGATATTTTATTTACTGCTCAAGCAAAAGCGGTTGGTGGAAGAAATGGTCATGTAACATCTGAAAATGGCGTATTAAATCATAAGTTGGTAATGCCAAAGGGTGATGTACAGGCTTTTGAGGGAACAAATCCAGAGCAACTTTTTGCTGCAGGCTATGCAGCTTGTTTTGACGGGGCCTTGAACTTAGTAGCAACTAAAGAAAAAAAGGAAATTAATTCAGAGATTAATGCTGAAGTGAGTTTAATGAAGGACCCAGAAGACAATGGCTTTAAGATAGGAGTTGTTCTTCATGTAACGGTCAAAGGAGCCGCTCAATCTGAGGCAGAAGAACTTGTACAAAAAGCACATCAAGTGTGCCCATATTCAAAAGCAACCAGAGGAAATATCGACGTTCAATTACAAACTACAGGCGAATAAACAAGGTAAATCCACATCTAGTGAGATGTGGATTTGTCTTGTTGTAACAACTCTTTCAACAGTGATTGGTTTTGTGTTAAATCAGCTAACGTGTATTGGTCAAGCACTTCTAAGTAGGCCTTTAAGGCTTGATGCAAGACGCCTTTTAACTTACATGCAGGTGAAATCGCACAAGTGTTTTGTTCGGTATTAAAACATTCAACAATATTTAAGTCATCCTCTGTTTGTCGAACAACAGAGCCAATATTAATCTCGTTTGGCTCGAGAGCTAGACGAATTCCCCCGTTACGACCACGTGTTGTGTCGATAAGACCTAGCTTTCCTAATTGAAAAATAACCTTCATTAGATGATTTTTAGAAATACCATAGGCACTAGCTATCTCTTTAATATTTGTTTTTTCATTCTCCTCAAGCGTTGTTAGGTAAATAAGAACACGAAGAGAATAGTCTGTATAAATCGTTAATTTCATTGTTATAGCCTCACATTATCTAGTAAATAAATATAATTTTATCATAATCTTATCGTAAAGTATGTCTTTATGAAGTGTGATCTAATCACTTCGATCACTTTCTATATAAGAAGCTTCACTTAAAAAAAATGTGAGAAAGATCTCACATTAGTGGCAATATCGTTAGTTAAAATCATGAATCAATTGTGACCAATTTATTAAAGGTGTATTTTATATATTGCTTTAAAATGAAATCAAGTCTACACTTAAAGCAGTATTTAAAATACATCTTTAAAGGTAGGGGAAAAGATTATGTTATCAGAAAAAACAATTGGAATTGTAAAATCAACCGCACCAGTACTTGAAGTAAAAGGAAAAGAGATTACAACTCATTTTTATAAAACGATGTTTGAGGCACATCCGGAATTGCTGCATATTTTTAATCATGCCAATCAGCAAAAGGGAAGACAGCAAACAGCTCTTGCTAACACGGTTACAGCTGCTGCTAAATATATTGATCAGTTAGAGGTTCTTCTGCCTGTCGTCAAACAAATTGCTCATAAGCATCGGAGCTTAGCGATAAAAGCCGAGCATTACCCAATTGTAGGAGAATTTTTATTGAAAGCGATTAAAGAAGTATTAGGCGATGCTGCCACGGAAGAAATCTTACAAGCATGGGCGGAAGCATACGGAGCTATTGCTGATATTTTTATTCAAGTTGAAAAAGAAATGTATGAGGAAGCAGAACAACAAAAAAATGGTTGGAAAGACTTTAAGCCGTTTCGTATTGTCGATAAGGTAAAAGAAAGTCAATCAATCACGTCATTTTATTTAGCGCCAGCTGACGGTCAAGGGGTACCAAGCTTTAGTCCAGGACAATATGTATCTTTACGAATCAATATCGATGGAGAAACTTATCTTCAAAATAGGCAGTATAGTCTTTCAGATTCTCCTAATGAAAAGATGTATAGAATTTCCGTTAAGCGTGAGGATGAAGGAACACCTGCTGGTAAAGTCTCAAATTATTTACATGAGTGTGAAATCGGTTATGAAGTAGAAGTAAGTGCACCTGCAGGAGATTTTGTTTTAGACTTTAAAAATCGTAAGCCAGCTTATTTAATTAGTGGAGGAGTAGGGGTAACACCGTTGCTCAGCATGTTAAAAACGATTGTCGCTAATGACCCTGAGCAAGAAGTGACTTTCATCCATGCTGCTAAAAATAGCAATGTACATGCATTTGGTGAAGAAGTGAAGGATAGCGTTGCGTTGTCTAATCATGCTAGAAATTATCTTCTATATTCTGAACCAACAAGTGAAGATAAGCGTGAAAGAAAATACGATCAAGAAGGTTATATAGACCAAGCCTTCTTAGAATCAGTGGTAAAGGAGAATGACGGACAGTTTTATGTGTGTGGCCCTGTTCCTTTTATTAAAGCAGTCGTCAGTGAACTCAAGCAATTAGAGGTGAAAACAGAAAACATTCATTACGAGTTTTTTGGTCCAGCTATTAACATAGAGGAACCCACACCGGTTCAATAAAAAAGAATCCTCGGGGCGATTAGCTTCGAGGATTTAGAACGTTTTCTAACCACTTATTTGTTTTGTGAAAAAGTTCATTCTCCCAAGATGTGTTCGTAAAAGTATGGTCAGCTCCTGATATATAAGAAACGTCAATCAATTGTTCGTTTCTTTTTTCATTTATTACTTTTCTATAGGTAGCGACATTTTCTTTAGGGACTTCTTGATCCTGATCACCATGAATAATAAAGATTGAGCCTTCATAGGAAGTGATTGCTTCTAGTGGATCGTGATTATTTAAGTCTCTGAAAAAATCATGACTAAGTAAAAAGCCTTTATAGTCAAAGGTACCTTTTTTTTCAGCCGTTAATATAGCTTCATCCCCTGTAATGAAACGAATGTCTAAATAAGGCCTAGCTACCGGTGACCAGAGCACAATGTTTTGAATAGACGGAAAGCTACTAGCCGATAAAGCGGTAATTGCGCCTCCTAAACTGTGACCAATTAGAATGATTTGTTCTGGATTGACTCTATTTAAGGTAGAAACATAGTGAATGGCGGCTCTTAATTCTTCCAGCTGCTTTGTGACTGTTACTTCTTGATAATCGCCATCACTTTCACCACAACCTCGAAAATCAAATCGAAAACAAATAAAGCCTTTTTGCACAAAGAAATTTGCTGCTTTGACAAATAGTCTATGGTCTCCCACTTTGCTTCCAACAAATCCATGTACAAATATAATAGTAGGAAAGCTAGACTGCTGTTGATCAATGGGGTAATGGATGGCGGCTGATAATTGATTTGAATGAAACCGAATTGCAGTAGAAGTCATTTTTCGTATTCCTCCGGGTAAGATCTCTTATTAAGAAGTATAAAGGAAAAGAGTCCAACAAACAATTAAAACAAACTAAATAGAGTGTAATAGTCAGGATTAAAATAGCAAAGGCAACACCACGCAAGAGTGAGTAATGTTTCACGATTTACTTAGTTAATTGTAGCGAATGTCGCCATGAATTCCATAAGTAAATTCCTGTATGTGGCTTCTAATCGTTTTTCACTGTAGATCATTTCGGTTTGGGCGAGAAAATAATTCTTATTTTTACATAGATTAAGAAATAGGTTTCAAATACATTTCGAAGATTAAACATCTTTTATTCTTTCTTTTCTTGTAGGACGAGTGAGCTAAAAGATAAGTAGGTTTAAATGAGTTTAGCTAAGATTGCTATCTTGTAAATACTTTTTTGGCTTTCTGTTTCCAACTAGTCGGAAGGGCAATGATAAACAGAATAATAGGAATGGTTATTTCAAAGATAGATTCAGTATTTCCTTTTTGGGGTGATTTTCTTCCGTTCTATCATACGTGTTGATAAATTTCTAGATAGTTAAAATTCAACTAATTTATCTTTATTGATGTATAAAAAAACATCAACTGGAGAAAATGGGGGGTAGCCAACTTGGGTGGATTTTCCTGCTTTGGAAGAATCGGATCACCTAAGGAAGACTATGAAAATGAGATGGAGGTCGGATGGAGATGAGGAAAATTCTATCCAGTTTATTAAGCGTATGCCTTGTTTTAAGTTTGTTTGCACCAATGGCTAGCGCCGAAGAGCCACAAGCGAAGTTAGCAGAAAAGGCATCTTCAGCGATAGTAATTGAACGAGATACTGGTGAAGTGATTTTTGATAAAAATAGTCATGAAAAGCTTCCACCAGCAAGTATGACCAAGATCATGACGATGCTTTTAATTATGGAAGCGATTGATAAAGGGGCACTTGCTTATGACGATAAGGTCAGGACAAGTGAATACGCAGCTTCGATGGGGGGATCACAGGTTTTCTTAGAGCCGGGTGAAGAAATGAGTGTAAAAGATATGCTAAAGGCAATTGCCGTAGCATCAGCCAATGATGCGTCTGTAGCGATGGCAGAGCATATTGCTGGAACCGAAGATGAATTTGTTGCAATGATGAATACCAAAGTTAAAGAACTAGGGTTAGAAAATACAAATTTCATGAATACAAATGGTCTTCCAGCTGAAAATCATTACACTACTGCTTATGATTTAGCGGTTATCTCAAAAGAACTTTTAAAGTATGAAGATATAACGAAATTCACAGGAATTTATGAGGATTATTTAAGAGAAGATACAGATGAGAAATTTTGGCTTGTCAATACGAATAAACTAGTAAAATTTTATCCAGGAGTAGATGGATTAAAGACAGGGTTCACGAGAGAAGCAATGTATTGTTTAACGGCAACCGCCGAAAAGAACGGAATGCGTGTCATAACAGTTATTATGGGAGCACCGTCTCCTAAAGAGAGAAACGCTCAAATTACTTCTATGCTTGATTATGCATTTAGTCAATATCAAACACACAAGCTTTATGATCGAGATCATATTTTAGCTGATGTAGAAGTAAATAAAGGTGATAAAAATACGATTCCTGTAGTCACGTCTGAATCTGTATCGATCTTAACGAAAAAAGGAGTCAAAGTGGATGATGTTGTTGAACGCTTAGAAATTGAAGCCAATCTACATGCACCTATCAAACAAGGTGAAATTATTGGGACTCTTTTCATTGAACGAGAAGGTGAAATATTAAGCGAAACACCACTCATAGCTGGAGATGATGTTTACGAAGCTTCATGGTGGAAGTTATTTAAGCGTGTCATTGCGAAATTTGGAGCGGCTTAACGCTTCTTTTGACAATTTCCTTCGAATCAAGACTAGTTTTGTCATCTAGCAGGAAGCACGAAGGAAAAAGGCGAAATTCTCTCTAGCAAAGAAAGTGTAGATGAAGATCATCTATAAGCTAACTCATGAATGTGAGCTAACTAGAGGGAGTGATGAAAATGAGTTTACAAATCGATTTAGAAAAAAGAGGTAGTGTCTTGCTCGTTCGATTAGAGGGAGAGCTTGACCACCATACAGCAGAGAAATTAAGAGCACAGGTTGAGCAGAAGCTAGCTGACGGTCAGGTAAAGCATATTGTCTTAAACTTAGAACTACTTTCATTTATGGATAGTTCTGGTCTAGGTGTCATTCTTGGCAGGTATAAACAAGTCAAAGCAAACGGAGGAGAAATGGTCGTTTGTGCCATTTCATCATCAGTCAAACGTTTGTTTGAAATGTCAGGTTTGTTTAAAATTATCCGTTTAGAAGACAGTGAACAATTTGCTTTACAAACTTTGGGGGTGGCTTAAACGATGCAAAATGTGATGGATTTGAAGTTTTCCGCTCAGAGCCAAAACGAGTCGTTTGCACGAGTGACTGTGGGTGCTTTTATTGCTCAACTTGACCCAACTATGGATGAAATGACAGAAATTAAGACCGTGGTGTCAGAAGCAGTAACCAATGCGATTATTCATGGTTATCAAAATCAAGCAGATGGGATGGTTTATATTCATTGTACGTTGGAAAACGGCACAATAGAACTTACGATTCGAGATGAAGGTATGGGCATACAAGATATTGAGGAAGCGCGTCAACCATTGTTTACAACAAAACCAGAACTCGAACGCTCGGGTATGGGATTTACAATTATGGAAAATTTCATGGATGAGCTTCAAGTTGTATCTGAACCGATGATTGGCACAACTGTCTATTTAAAAAAAACACTCACAAATAGCAAAGCTATGTGTAATTAAGGAGTTTTGCCTATGGATGTCGAGGTAAAACAACAAAAGAAGAAGCAGGCACATTTTTCCGATTCGGAAGTAAAGAAGCTTATAGCTAAGAGCCAAGAAGGCGATCAAGAGGCGAGAGACTTAATTGTAAATCGCAATACTAGACTTGTCTGGTCGGTCGTTCAGCGCTTTATGAATCGAGGCTACGAAGCTGATGATTTATTCCAAATCGGTTGTATCGGGCTTATTAAATCGGTTGATAAGTTCGATTTGTCCTATGATGTTAAATTTTCGACGTATGCTGTACCTATGATTATTGGTGAAATTCAACGTTTCCTGCGAGATGACGGAACGGTGAAAGTGAGTCGCTCAATTAAAGAATTGGGGAATAAGATACGCAAAATGAAGGATGAGATGACTAAGTCTCTAGGTCGAACGCCAACTGTAAACGAAATAGCGGAACAATTGGAAATTACGCCAGAGGAAGTTGTTTTTGCAGGAGAGGCTAGTCGATCTCTTTCATCGATTCATGAGACGGTCTACGAAAACGACGGTGACCCTATCACCCTCTTAGATCAGATTGCCGATCAAACAGAAACAAAATGGTTTGATAAAATTGCTTTGAAAGAAGCAATTAGAGATCTTGACGAGAGGGAACGATTAATTGTGTATCTTCGTTATTACAAAGATCAAACCCAATCAGAGGTTGCAGCCAGGCTTGGAATTTCACAGGTTCAGGTCTCAAGACTTGAGAAGAAAATTCTTGAGCAGATGAAGTTAGAAATGGGAGATGTTTAACATTTAGTATCAAGAAACCCACTTTTCAATTGAAGAGTGGGTTTCTTGATCTGTATTCAAAATCTTATCAAACTGATGAAGGGTTATTGGTTAGAAAAGCTGCTAGTCGCTTTAAGCAGTGTTCGTATTGCTCCGAGGTGTAACCCTTCATGAAAAGTGATGAAACTTATTATTTCCGTTAGATTGTCAAAGGTGTGCCCTTTAAGCTCGAATGGCTGCTTTAAAGGAGAGTGTGCATCATTTTCAAACAACTTTTGGATAGATTCAACTTGCTTCGCTGACATTACGAGAATGTCTTCAATGGAAGGGGGATCTTCTTTCCAGTCTTTTGGGCTCGTTCCCATGAAGAAAAAATCTTTATAGGCTGGAGGCAGAACAGGAACATATCGTTCTGAGTGCTTCAAGAGACTTTCGGAAATTGCTAATATATGGCCAGCATTCCACCGAATTGAATTATTGAAGTCTTCTGGAACGAGGTCAAGTTGCTCAGGACTTGCAGATTGAATACTAGAAATATTAGCAAACCGTGCAAACGAAAAAGCTTTAATGGCCATTATTTCTTCCTCCCTTATGGTAGATTACAAATAGTGTAAAAGATTTTTAATTAAATTGACAGTGTTTTACATTGAATATGAAAAGTATGTAAGATGTCAATCTAATAAGAATAAGACAAATGCTCGTGTGAAGAACAATTCTTTAATCGTCAATCTATATAATAAATGGAATTAAGTGCCGTTCTATTTTAATATTTTTTTCAATTTTAAAAAGGATGGCAATCTCATGAAAGAGATTTTCCATCCTAACATAATGACCTTCTATAAAAAAAGTTTAGCTAACTTTGGTTGATAATCACCTTGAATGATCCCTTTTTCTGTAATAATTCCTGTGATTAACTCAGAAGGCGTAACATCAAAGGCGGGATTAAAAACTTTCATATCCGGTGTCGTAATGGCCTGTCCATTTAACGTCCTTACTTCATCTGGATGTCGTTCTTCAATTTCAATCTCTCCACCAGATAAGGTATCAAGGTCAATCGTAGAAAGGGGAGCAGCTACATAAAATGGAATGCCAAGGGATTTTGCGATTAATGCAAGGCCATAAGTTCCAATTTTATTAGCTGTATCACCATTAGCGGCAATGCGGTCAGCTCCGACAATAACGGCTGTCACACCTTTTGACTTAATCGTATGAGCTACCATATTATCTGTTATTAAAGTCACATCAACCCCTAGTTGTTGCAACTCCCAAGCTGTTAATCTAGCCCCTTGTAAAACAGGACGAGTTTCTGAAGCGTAAGCTTTCAAATTCATGCCTCGTTCTTTTGCGATATAAAATGGGGCCAGTGCAGTACCGTAGCGAGCTGTTGCAATTCCTCCAGCATTACAATGTGTTAAAAGTGTATCTTCATCGTGAAATAAAGTGATTGCATATTCACCGATGGAACGACAGACATCTTCATCTTCCTTTTCAATCAATTGTGCCTCCGCCAAGATGGCTTCTTTAGCTGTCTCTACCGAAGAGACAGGTTCAACAACTGAAAGAATACGTTTCACAGCCCAAAATAAGTTAACAGCTGTAGGGCGAGAACTTTCTAAATAGGCTCCTTGTTTGACGAGCTCCGACTTAAAGTCATTAAAATTAGTCAAAGTTGTTTGCTGGGTCCATAGAGCTAACCCGTAGGCGGCAGCAATCCCTATTGCTGGAGCACCTCTAACCTTTAATTTAAAAATAGCATCCCATACATCCTTAATAGAAGTTAGGGAGAGAAATTCTGTTTTTGCCGGTAGAAGACGCTGATCGAGCAAGGTAATATGAGTGCCACTCCATTGAACGGAGCGAATAGGCGTATTAAGCATGGTCAGACACAACCTTTACAAGTTTCTGAATAGATGTTAGTTCATTTCGTTGTACAATTAATTTTTTACCTAGTGTTAGAGCGTTTTTCTTAACTTGATTTCGTAGGTTTACATCTGTGATCGATTCAACATCTTCGACTCCAGCAAGTCCAATCATTCTACGGATGACTTTACAACCTGCAAATCCAATTGCATCACTAAAGATCGTTTGCAATGTTTGCTCTAAATAACCATCAACATTCATAAACGCGTCTTGTGGATGTTCTTGCCACAGTGTTGTAAATTCTTGTTCAAACACTTGCCAAGTTTCTGTAATCACATCAAGTAAATAACGTTGGAACTCAGCTTTCTTTTGTGGTTGAACTGCTAAGTGAACATCTTGAGCTAAATAATTTAATATCAAGTTAGCGATAAAGGCACCTACATCAAAACCAAAAGGACCATAGTAGGCAAACTCAGGGTCAATAACGATCGTTTCTTCTTCACTTACGAAAATGCTACCTGTATGAAGATCACCATGTACGAGGGTTTCTCCTTTAGTTAGAAAAGCTTGTTTTAATTTAGCAACCTCAAGCTTTAAAGCTGGGTCTGCCCAAATCGTTTCCGTAACAAATAGCTTCAAAGTATCATCAATATTATTCGTATCGTGATCAAAAAATGGGTCTGTAAAAACGAGATCTTCTGTTATTTTGCATAATTCCGGATTAATAAACTGGCTGCTTTGGATCTTTTTATCTTGCTGGTTTAGCCCGAAATCAGAATTGAAGAAGAGGGTATGTGCTAAAAATATTCCGATATCTTTAGCTAGTTTCGGATATTGATTACCGGCAATTAAACCTTTTCTTAAAATGATTAAATGAGATAAATCATCCATGACGGTTACGGCTAGAGTAGAATCACTGTAATAGACTTTTGGTGTTAATTCTGGCACAAGTTGATATGTTCTTTTAAGAGATTCACCTTCAATACGTGAACGATCTAGTGTTAATGGCCAGCTAGTACCAACGACTTTCGCATAAGGAAGTGCTTGCTTGATAATATAGGATTTTTCATTTATTACATTTTGGATACGGAATACTAAATTTAAGTTGCCATCACCAATTTCAACCGCGGAAAGTTGATCATTTTGATTAAACAATTGTAAATTTTTACTTAGTTCTCTTGCTGTATCTGTAGTCAACGGTTCGTAAACCACTTGTTTAATAGCCATGTGTAATCCTCCCAATAGATGTTAGAGTTAGGCTTTAGCCCTAGATGCAGAAAAATCCTCTTGATTACAAATCAAGAGGATTGAAACGTCACGTTCGTTCCTCTTATCTGTCAGAATGCGTTCATTCTGTTGGAAGTAGCACCATTGCTTTTACAAGCCGGTTGCCGGGCGTCATCGGTCCAATTCCCTCAGCCTTCTCATCATAAGAGTTATAAAATTTAATTGTTGCTGACATCTTACACTTCAGAAAAGGGAGCTGTCAATTATATTTTGAAAATTAAATATTCATTTATCGTGATAAAGTTTTAAATTTGATATACTACTTCCAAGAAGGCTGTTATGTTTTAAAATAAATTGACGATCAAATAAAATGCTGTCATAATTCAAAACTATCAAAACTGTTCATTTTTTTTAATTCCATGGTAGGTAAGTGAATGCAGTAATGGAGGGAAAATGTAGTGAGTGAAGTTCTAGCAACATATATTCTCGAGGTAAAGCAAGACAACTTAGAAAAAAAAGCAGAAGCCATTGCGATTGGTTTAACAGTCGGATCTTGGACGAATCTTCCTGCAGTTGAACAAGAACAATTACAAAGACATAAAGGAAGAGTCGTTGAAACGAAGATGGTTGCTGACAACAAGGCTATTATTACTGTTGGTTATCCGGCTGTGAACTTTTCAAATGATTTACCAGCTGTTTTAACAACTACTTTTGGGAAATTTTCGCTTGATGGAAAAGTTAAACTTCTTGATCTATCGTTTAGTGAAGAGCTAAAACGAAGCTACCCTGGTCCTAAATTTGGAATTGAAGGAATTAGGAACTTAACGAATACATACGAGCGTCCTTTGTTAATGAGTATTTTTAAAGGCGTCATCGGAAGAGACCTTAGTTCTCTAAAAGAACAAATGAAAGCCCAAGCTCTTGGTGGGATAGATATTGTCAAAGATGATGAAATTTTATTTGAAAATAAATTAACACCACTTGAAAAAAGAATTCCTGTTTGTCAGGAAGCGTTACGCGAGAGCTATGAAGAAACGGGAAAACGCACACTTCACGCAGTTAATTTAACAGGGAAGACGATGGAATTAAAAGAGAATGCTTATAAAGCCGTTGAGCTAGGTGCTGATTTGCTTCTCTTCAATGTATTTGCTTATGGACTTGATGTCATGCAGGCACTTGCGGAAGATCCTAATATTCCATTGCCAATCATGGCTCATCCAGCCTTCGCAGGAACGATGATTTCTTCACCTGATTACGGTCTTTCTCCAGGACTATTACTTGGGAAATTAGCAAGAATGTCAGGGGCTGATTTAGTGTTGTTCCCATCGCCTTATGGTTCTGTAGCAATGGCAAAGGAAGAAACACAAGCAATTGCACGAAACTTAATAGAGGAAGATCAATTTAAAAAGGCATTTCCAGTACCGTCTGCAGGGATTCACCCAGGACTTGTACCTAAATTAATAGCTGACTTTGGTATGGACAGTATTATTAATGCAGGTGGCGGAATTCATGGGCATCCAGGCGGTGCGTCAGCTGGTGGGAAAGCATTCGTACAAGCAATTGATGCCGTTTTAAATAATCAAACATTAGTGGAGGCAACTGTCGATCATCCGGAACTTGCCGATGCCATTGAATTATGGGGTGGCAAATGAACGAGATGAAACGTCCTGTGATTTTTTGTGATTTTGATGGAACGATTACGGATAATGACAACATTGTTGCAATTATGAACAAATTTGCTCCTCCAGAATGGGAAGCTATTAAAGATGATATCTTGGCTCAGCGGATCTCGATCAAACAAGGAGTTGGACAGTTCTTTAGACTCCTTCCATCGGCTCTTAAACAAGAAATGACTGAATTTATCTTAAACGATGCAAAGATTAGAGATGGCTTTGAAACATTTGTCGACTATACGAAGAACCATGACATTGATTTGATTATTGTTAGTGGAGGAATGGATTTCTTTGTTCATCCGCTCTTGAAAAAATATGAGCTTCCTGTCTATTGCAATCAAGCCAAGTTTGATGAAGAAACGATTCGTGTGGAGTGGCTACACGCATGTGATTCAGAGTGTATAAATGAGTGTGGGTGCTGTAAACCCTCGATCTTACGCAAAATTGGAGAGGATCGGTTTAAAATTGTGATTGGGGACTCCATCACTGATTTACAAGCTGCCAAGCAAGCCAATTTTGTCATTGCCAGAGACTTCTTATTAGAAAAGTGTCGAGAGTTAGAAATACCACATGCTCCTTTTCACACATTTCATGAAGTAATTCAGATTTTAGAAAATAATGAGGTGACATCGTGATTACGAAGTGGAATGAATTAGCGGCTGTTAAGCGTGAGCTTGCAGCGAGAGATTGGTTCCCGGGAACGAGTGGGAACCTTTCTATTAAGGTGAGCGACAATCCTTTAACTTGTTTAGTTACAGTTAGTGGAAAAGATAAATACAAAGAAACCGAAACCGACTTTGTTCTCGTTGATGCGCAAGGCAAGCCCCTGTCAGATGAAGGCAAACCATCTGCAGAAACCGTTATTCACCTAGAAGTGTATAAAAAAACAGATGCAGGTTGCAGTTTACATGTCCATACGTTAGATAATAATTTGATTTCTGAGCTATATGCGGATAAAGGATCGATAACTTTTCGAAATGTGGAGCTCATTAAAGCTTTTGGTATTTGGGAGGAAGATGGTGAACTCACCATCCCAATCGTAGAAAATTGGGCTGATTTACCTAAGCTCGGTCGTGCGATTGGAGAAAAAATTGAATCTAAAACAAAAGCCGTCTTAATTCGTAATCATGGAATAACGGTTTGGGGAAAAAATGCTTTTGAGGCGAAAAGACATCTTGAAGCTTGTGAATTTTTGTTCTCTTATCAAATGAAACTATTACAAGCGAAAGCAGCTAATCTTAAGGAGGTTTTATAAATGGCGGTAATTAGAGTTAGAAATAGCGGTAAAGTAGTTGATGGACAAGAAAATGTTCATGCGTTTCTAGAATGTCAAGGGGTATTTTTTGAACGTTGGGACATGGGAAAGTTACCTGAGAATTTAGTTGAGAAGTTTGACTTAACAGATGAAGACAAAGCTGAAATTTTAAAAAGCTTTGATGAGGATATCCGCTCATTGGCTGAACGAAGAGGTTACGTGAATTGGGATGTCATTGCGTTATCTGAAAAGACACCAAATATTGAAGAGTTATTAAAGAAATTTGAGCAGGTTCATACGCACACTGACGACGAAGTTCGCATTATCACAGCAGGTCATGGTATTTTTATCGTAAAAGGTGATGACGAAACGGGTTACTTTAATATTGAGCTTGAAGCAGGTGACGTGATTTCTGTTCCAGAGCACACACCTCACTTCTTTACGCTAATGGATGATCGCCAAGTGGTTGCTGTCCGTTTGTTCATCGATACGGATGGATGGGTGGCACACCCGTATGAAGAGAAAGAGCATACAATTTAATCGAAAAACGGTTCCTTCTTTTTGAGGGAATCGTTTTTTTGTAATTCGGAATTAATTCATCTACAAAAAAAATAGAGCCTGTCTATTTTCTGTAACGTTTTAACAAATGCATGCGTCTAACCTTATGAATAATTGATGTAAAAATGACCAATAGTAGTAGAAGTATGTAGAACAGAAAAGTAGGTGTAGGAAAGATGTGTGGTTTTGTAGCAGGTGTATATGATAAACAATTAAAATATGATAATCAAAATCTAATTAAAGATATGAACGGAATGATTGCTCATAGAGGACCAGATCAAGAAGGGTATATGAAAGGTAAAAACGTTGAACTAGGCTTTAGCCGCTTGAGTATTATTGATTTGGAAAAAGGCTATCAACCCCTTTCATATGGGAATGGTCGTTATTGGATTGTGTTCAATGGTGAGATTTATAATTATATAGAGTTAAGAGATGAATTGTTAGAAAAGGGAAAGCACTTTGAAACCGACTCAGATACAGAAGTGATTTTAGCCCTATACAGTGAAGAAGGAAAACAAGCCGTAACGCGATTACGTGGTATGTTTGCTTTTGTTATTTGGGATAATCACAAAAAAGAAGTTTTTGCAGCAAGGGACCACTTTGGGATTAAACCATTGTTTTATCAAGAGAGTCATGATGGGCTCAGATTTGCATCTGAAAAAAAAAGCTTACTTCTTCAAGATCATCAAATAAATGAACAAGCACTTCATCATTATATGTCCTTTCAATATGTGCCTGAACCATTAACGATGACTGAAGGAATTTTTAAATTAGAACCAGGTCATTACATGGAGAAAAAAGTAAGGTACAAAGCTCAAATGAACCAGTACTTTAAACCGATGTTTAAACCAATTAATCAAACAGAAGATTATTGGAAACAGAGTATTCGAGAATCGATGTACGATTCAGTGGAAAAGCATATGCGTAGTGATGTGCCTGTCGGTTCTTTTCTTTCTGGTGGCATTGATTCAACCATTATTGCGGCAATCGCCAAAGAGATAAATCCTAAAATACAAACATACTCTGTTGGCTTTCAACAAGACGGTTATAGTGAGATTAATGTAGTACAAGAAAGTGCAGCTAAGTTAAATATTAAAAATAATAGTAAATTAATCACGGCTGACGAGTACAAGGACGAATTGCCTAAAATTATGTGGCATATGGATGACCCGCTTGCAGATCCAGCTTGTGTGCCTCTTTATTTTGTTGCGAAAGAAGCCAGTAAGCAGGTAAAAGTTGTTTTGTCAGGGGAGGGAGCTGACGAACTTTTCGGTGGCTATAACATTTACCGAGAGTACCAAAGTCTAGCATGTTTTCGCCATGTACCTAGGTTTTTAAAAAGAATGCTAAGACTATTAGCTTTGAAAATGCCAGAAGGGGTTAAAGGGAAAAGCTTTCTTGAACGCGGTACAACACCTTTAGAACAACGGTATATAGGTAATGCAAAAATATTTACGGGAAAAGAAAAACAACACCTTCTTTCTGACTATCATTCTAATTATACGAATGAATTTATAACAAAACCGATTTATCAACAATCGATAGGGCAACATGTTGTCAATCGGATGCAACATTTAGATATGTGTACATGGCTTCGTGGAGATATTTTATTAAAAGCGGATAAAATGACGATGGCTCATTCATTAGAATTGAGAGTTCCTTTTCTTGATAAGGAAGTGTTTGGATTAGCTTCTAAAATTCCAGCAGAATGGAAAACGACTTGTGGAACAACGAAGTATATTCTTCGTAAAGCTTTTGAGGAAATGGTTCCAGAACACGTATTTATGCGAAAGAAACTTGGTTTTCCTGTACCTATTAGACATTGGTTAAAGCATGAACTTTATGACTGGGCGTTAGAATTAATTAATGAAAGTGAGACGAGTCAGTATATTGATAAAGTCTATGTGAGAAAGCTGCTCGATGATCATAATCAGGACAAGGCAGATCATAGTAGGAAAATTTGGACTGTTCTTTCATTCATGGTTTGGCATCAAGTGTATGTTGAGCATAAGTACGACGTGAATCAGTGGAAAACCGAACGTCGATTGATAGAAGATCAACATATCGAACAGTTTGTTATTTAATGATAG
This sequence comes from Halalkalibacter alkalisediminis, assembly GCF_028610705.1. GTDB lineage: Bacteria > Bacillota > Bacilli > Bacillales > Bacillaceae_D > Halalkalibacter > Halalkalibacter alkalisediminis. The sequence continues at coordinate 146,619 of NZ_JAQQWT010000003.1, read as the reverse complement.
AAGGCTAAGAGGCTGAATCAACAGGACCCATTTCCCTTGATTCAGCCTCTTTTCCTTTTTTTAAGAATGAAGGAAGGAATTCCAGTCATACTAACGTTATATCAAAATGAGTGAAATATGGTGAATTTCTAGATCAGAGTTTGATTGATCATTCTTCTAAAAGGGGGGCTTCTAGTTGAGTAAGGATGAGCAGAAACAATATCAAAAAAATATAAAGCTCTATCAGCCAAAGAGCCATATTTTTAAAAATGGTGTAAAGGCGTTTGTAGTAGGAGGGTTAATTTGTACGTTAGGACATGGAATTAGTCAAATTTATATGACATACTTGCCGATTACCCAAGAGGAAGCTATGAGTCCGACTCTAGCGACTTTGATCCTACTCGCGGCATTAGCAACAGGTTTTGGTGTCTATGATAAATTAGGCCAATTTGCTGGTGCTGGTTCACTTGTTCCTGTTACAGGTTTCTCGAATGCCATGACAAGTGCTGCTCTCGAGCATAAAAGCGAAGGACTTGTTTTTGGAATCGGAGCCAATATGTTTAAGTTAACAGGGGCCGTTATAGCATTTGGAGTTCTTTCCGCATATTTGGTGAGTTTAACGAGATTGCTTGTCGAAATGTTAATTAATTCGTAAAGGGCGTGTTGGGATTGGAAAGACGTGGACAGCAAACATGGCATTTTCACAATCCTGTCTACATACAGGGAACTGGAACGGCAGTTGGTCCTGAAGAATCGAAAGGACCCTTAGCGGATAGTTTTGATGTTTGTTATGACAATTTATATGCAGGAGAAGAAAACTGGGAGTTAGCGGAACGGCGCTTAATGAAAGACGCCGTAGAAACGGCATTAAAACATGCCGAGAAAAAGAGTTCAGAAATTGACTATTTCTTAGCTGGAGACCTACTTAATCAAATTGTGACATCTAATTATTACGCAAGGGAGTTAGAAATCCCGTATTTAGGATTGTTTTCTGCTTGTGCGACGGCAATGGAAGGCTTAGCTTTAGCTTCTCTCTTTATTGATACAGGAGTAGCTAAAACGTCTCTTGTGGCCGTTAGCAGTCATAATGCAACAGCGGAAAGACAATTTAGAAATCCAACTGAATTTGGGGGGCAACGCCCTGATACGGCCACTTTTACAGTGACAGGGGCGGGCGCGATCATCGTAGGGACCAAGCCTGCTGCTATTAGAGTGACAGAAGCTACGATTGGAAAAGTAAAGGATTTGGGAATTAAAAATCCATTTGACATGGGATCAGCAATGGCACCTGCCGCAGCTGATACCATTGTCACACATCTGAAAGAGACGAAACGTGATCCGTCTTATTACGATGTCATTGTTACAGGGGATTTATCACGTGTAGGAAGTGGGATTTTGCGCAAGCTAGTACAAGATAAGGGAATACAGTTAGATCATTATGAGGATTGTGGTGTAATGATTTATCACCAGGAACAACCTGTCTTTGCAGGTGGAAGCGGTGCTGCTTGTCCAGCTGTCGTGACATTTGGCCACTTACTGAAAGAAATGAATCGGGGGAGAATTAAGCGAATGTTAGTTGTTGCTACGGGCGCCCTACTAAGTCCTCTAATGATACAGCAAAAAGAGTCGATCCCTTGTATCGCACATGCAGTGTCATTTGAACGGGAGGAATAGATATGTTTGAATATGTAGCAGCTTTTGTAGTAGGAGGTTTGATTTGTTTCATAGGGCAAATGCTCATGGATGTAGGCAAACTTTCCCCTACTCATACGCTCAGTACGCTAGTTGTTGTTGGGGCCTTGCTAGATGGGTTCCATCTGTACGACCGATTAATTGATTTCGCTGGTGCAGGAGCCACGGTCCCCATTACTAGTTTTGGACATTCACTTGTTCATGGAGCGATGTCTGAAGGTGATCGATATGGTTTTTTTGGAGTCGGAATGGGTGTATTTGAAGTAACTTCTGTAGGGATTTCTTCAACTATTTTATTTAGCTTCTTAGTAGCGATATTCTTTAAACCAAAGGGGTGATGAAAGTGGAGAGACGAAAAGTGATCTTAGTAACGGATGGGGATGAGCATGCACGGAAAGTGGTAGAGTTGGCGGCAGAAGAGATAGGTGGAAGATGTATTAGTTACTCATGGGGAAACCCGACCCCAATTAGCGGGGAAGAGATCGTCTCTCTTATTTTACAGACTCCTTATGATCCCGTATTGGTTATGTTTGATGATTGTGGACAACGTGAGATGGGATTAGGAGAAAAAGCGATGCAACATGTGGCCTTACATCCACAAATTGACGTGTTGGGCGCCATTGCAGTGGCGTCTTCTACACACTCAAGTGAATGGACCCATGTTGATGTAAGTATAGATCGTTACGGTAACTTAACAGAATTTGGAGTCGATAAAGAGGGACTACCAGATTTGGAAATAGGAAGAATAAATGGCGATACGGTTTATATTTTAGATGAATTAGACCTCCCAGTGGTCGTTGGGGTGGGAGACATAGGAAAAATGGCAGGATTTGATACGATCAAAAAAGGTGCCCCGATCACAAAGCAAGCAGTAGAAATTATTTTGGAACGGAGCGGATATCATGAGTCACGTGCATGAAAAAAAAGAGACCCCGATATCTCGAAACATTGTTGAAAATGAAGCAGAGATTAAGAAGCGACTTGGTTTTGGAACGTCCTTTGATGTAGGTATTCGAACTTTAACGATTCTTGACAAACATATCCAAATTTACTTTGTAAATGGACTATGTGATATTCAATACATCATTGAATTGTTAAAAGAGTTAATGGAGTTAGATGCGCGTGGTCGCAAAACTGAAACAACGAATATTAAACAGGCAATAACGAATCATTTAACTCATGTTCAAGTAGAGTACACGAACACGTTAGAAGATGCAGTAACCAAAATGTTGTCAGGTCTTATCTTCATATTAATTGAAGGAGAAGACCAAGCAATTGTAGTAGATGTAAGGAGCTATCCGGGACGAGGACCTGAAGAACCCGATACAGAAAGAGTTGTTCGAGGTGCTCGTGATGGATATACGGAAAACATCATTTTAAACACAGCTTTAACTCGTCGTAGAATTCGTGATGAGGGTCTGCGTAATGAAATCATGCAGGTAGGAGAAAGATCAAAAACCGACATTTGTATTTCCTATATTGATGGAATTGCGGACCCAAAGATGGTCAAAATATTAAAAAAGGAACTGGAGGCCATTAAAATTGATGGTTTGTCAATGGCTGATAAAATCGTTGAAGAGTATTTAGTTAAACAAGGTTTTAATCCATTTCCACTTGTGCGATATACAGAGAGACCTGACGTGGCGGCGAATCATTTATTAGAGGGCCATGTGTTAATTATGACAGATACATCACCAAGTGTCATTATTACCCCCACTACTTTTTTTCATCATGTACAGCATGCGGAAGAATATCGACAAGCTCCCTTTATCGGAACGCTGTTAAGGTGGACACGTTTTATTGGCATTATTTTCTCGTTACTGGTTTTGCCTTTTTGGCTATTACTTGTTATGCAGCCTAACTTGCTTCCGGCAGGACTTGATTTTATCGGTCCGAATGAAACGAATAACATTCCAATCTTCTTACAGATTGTCTTTGCCGAACTGGGGATAGAATTGTTAAGAATGGCAGCGATCCATACGCCTTCTCCACTTGCAACGGCTCTCGGCTTAGTCGCAGCTTTATTGATAGGGGAGATAGCGATTCAGGTCGGTTATTTTACACCGGAAGTTATTTTATATGTTGCGATTGGAGCAGTCGGAATGTTTGCTACACCAAGTTATGAACTTGGGGTGGCATTGCGAGCAACAAGATTTATCATGATTCTGGCCGTAGCTGCCTTTTTAGCTCCAGGCTTTATTATTGGAACGACTCTTTTTATTTTGGCACTTGCCGCGATCAAAACATTTGAAAAGCCTTATTTGTGGCCGTTTCTTCCATTTGATCCACCGGCTATGTGGTCAATATTAGTTCGAGCATCTGTACCTAATGTCAGATTTCGGCCAAGGATTGTTAACCCACAAGATCCAATTAAGCAAAAAGTTAAATCGGAGTAGTAGAGAGAAAGCTTTGCAATTTTGCAAAGCTTTTTTGAATAGAAATTAGTGAAAGAAGCGAGTTAGTAGTAAAAAATGTAAGTTGAATTTCCCTTTATTTAACAGCTTTTTAGAACTCTTGCTCATATTGATTTAGTGTGATAAAGTTATACTCATAATTTTATAAATCTTGTACGATTAATAGATTGTTAAGGTGAACTTGCATATAGATATGTAACAACTTGTACGAATATACGAAGAGGTTACTTTGTGCAGTTTGTAGCAGCTAGTGGACCCACATTAGCTGCTTTTTTAAGGATTCAACAAGGAAAGGAAGTAGACATACATGTACACACACGGAACGAGTCGGATTAATAATCAAGGCCAATTAGAGATTGGTGGAGTAAATACAGTTGACCTCGCAGCAAAATACGGAACCCCTTTATTTGTATATGATGTGGCTCTTATTCGCGAGCGTGCGATGCAATTCCAAGAAGCGTTCAAAGCAGAAGAGGTCCCTTTTCAAGTCGCTTATGCAAGTAAAGCATTTAGTTGTTTAGCGATGTTTCAACTAGCTGATGAGTTAGGGTTAAGCCTTGATGTCGTTTCGGGTGGTGAGCTTTACACGGCGATTGAAGCTAGTTTTCCAATGGAACGTGTTCATTTTCATGGGAACAATAAAAGCATAGCAGAGCTTGAGATGGCAGTTGAAGCTGGAATAGGTTGTATTGTTGTCGATAACTTCTATGAACTTCGGGAATTAAGCCGCATTTGTAAAGAACGTCAGCATCGTATCGAAATTCTTCTCCGAATTACCCCTGGAGTCGAGGCTCATACGCATGATTATATTTCAACTGGGCAAGAAGATTCAAAATTTGGATTTGACCTTGTAAGCGGTCAAGTACATGAGGCAGTACAACAAGCACATGAGGATGAATTCTTAAACTTACTTGGTGTCCACAGTCACATCGGTTCACAAATTTTTGAAACAACCGGTTTTGTAATGGCGGTTGAAAAGATATTTGAATTAATTGGAGAGTGGAGAGAAAAATTCAATTTCACTCCTAGTGTGCTTAACTTAGGTGGTGGCTTTGGTATTCGTTATATAGAAGGAGATACACCCCTTCCAGTTGGAGAATATGTGAGAAAAATGATTGAGGTAGTGAAAGAGAAAGCATCGGCGACGAATCTAACGATGCCTGAAATTTGGATTGAGCCAGGTCGTTCGCTTGTTGGAGATGCAGGGACAACTTTATATTCAATTGGAGCTCACAAACATATTCCGAATGTTCGTGATTATTTATCTGTTGATGGGGGCATGAGTGATAATCTACGCCCAGCCTTGTATCAAGCTGAATATGAAGGTGTGTTAGCAAATCGTGCGAATGAGGAAGCGACAGAAACGTTCTCGATTGCTGGTAAATGTTGTGAAAGTGGCGATATGTTAATTTGGGATTTACCATTACCTAAAGCGAATCACGAAGATATCCTAGCTGTTTTTTGCACAGGAGCATATGGGTATGCGATGGCAAATAACTATAATCGAATTCCACGTCCAGCTGTTGTTTTTGTTGAAAACGGCGATGCATTTGAAGTGGTTAGGCGCGAACGATATGAAGACCTTGTTCGTTTAGATTTACCATTACCTAAGAAGGTATCAAAATAGATATAGGGTTTAAAAAACGAGTGTTTCCAATAAGGAAGCACTCGTTTTTTTCGAGAAAATATGTGTGTCATATATGAGGGCATTGTAAGTATCTTCAAAAACAGCTATTATTCATTCAACTATACACCGATTAATCATTTATATTGCCTTAATAGTAGAGACCCCTAACAAGAAAGTAGTAACGGTTCTTTTCAATATTTAAAAAATAAACAGGTTTACAAATGTTTGTTTTAGTTCGATAATATACATATTATAAAGTCTACGGAGGATATCTATGCTCTCAGTTGAACGCTTTGAAAAAATACTAAAAGAATTAGAAAAAAATAAGGTTGTTAAAGTTGCTGAATTAAGTGCTGTTCTAGGCGTGACAGAAAAAACAATCCGAATTGATCTAGAAGCTCTAGAAAAAAAAGGACTACTAAAAAGAATACATGGCGGTGCAGTACTGCAAGAAGAAGAAGTTAGAATCTTTCCTATAAACGAAAGGCAATCAAGTAACAACGAAAGGAAAGGGAACATCGCTAGAAAAGCATTGGATTTAATGAAGCCAAATGAAACGATTTTAATGGATGGTGGGAGTACCACTCTACAAGTTGCTAAATTACTTGGGGAATTCCCTGTAACGGTTATCACAAACGATATTAAAATTGCGTATGAGTTGCTCGATAAAGAAAAAGTTCAATTAATGGTTCTGGGTGGATCAAGAATAGGAGCGTCCTCGTCACTGTTTGGTGTGCAGACATCAGATTTATTAAAACGTATTCGAGTAGATCGTTTATTTTTTGGTGCAACTGGCGTCTCCATTGAGCACGGCTTGACGGTTTTTAATAGTTTTCATGTGGAGTGGAAAAGACAGATCATAAACTGTGCTGAATGCGTGACGCTCCTTGCCGAGTCCACTAAGTTTGAAAAAGTGGGTTTAATTCAATTTGCTACCTTAGATGATATTGATGAAATTATAACTGATAGAAGATTGGACAAAGAAGTCCAAAAACGATTAGAGAAAATGTCAATTCCGATCATATTTAGTTAAATAATTTTGAAAATCTAATATTGCTACAGGTTCATTTAGGTGCTATAATCGAACTGTAACGAACTTAAATGAACATAAAGAGACTTTTGATGTTTAAATAGGAGGTCGTATGATGACACAATCATCATTCACATTGAATGGGAAAGTCGCGCTTGTTACTGGAGCAAGCAGAGGACTTGGGCAAGGAATGGCAGTAGGATTAGCTGAAGCAGGAGCAGATGTCATCGGTGCTGGTATAAGTGATATGTCGGAAACGCGTATGCAAGTTGAAGAGCTTGGCCGTAAATTTTATGAAATAAAATCAGATTTATCTCAACCTGCTGCTGCCAAACAGCTAGTATTAGATGCAGTAAGTGAGGCTGGTAAAATTGATATTTTAGTAAATAATGCAGGTATTATTAAACGATCTGAAGCTGCAGATTTTTCAGATGATGATTGGAACGCTGTGATTAATGTCAATTTAAATTCTGTATTTCAATTGTGCAGAGAAGTGGGTAATCACATGCTTGAAAATGGGTCTGGAAAAATCATCAATATAGCTTCAATGTTATCTTTCCAAGGCGGATTGAGAGTACCTGCATACACAGCAAGTAAGCATGCGGTTGCTGGATTGACGAAATCATTAGCGAATGAATGGGCTAGTAAAGGAATAAATGTAAACGCTATCGCTCCGGGCTATATGGAGACGGATAATACGGAAGCATTACGAGCAAACGAAGAAAGAAATACCTATATCACTTCGCGTATTCCAAAAGGCGAATGGGGGAAACCAGAAGATTTAAAAGGTCCTATTGTTTTCCTAGCCTCAGAAGCTTCAAGCTATGTTAATGGACATGTACTTTGTGTAGATGGTGGATGGATGAGCTCTTAAAATCTAGTAAACTAATAAAGGGGATAGACAAAATGGAAATTAGATACGCTGCAAACCCAGTAGATTCAAAACAATATACAACGGAAAAATTAAGAAGCGAATTTCTAATTGAATCACTTTTTGAAAGCGGTAAAATTAATATGGTCTACTCACACCATGATCGCGTTATAGTCGGAGGTGCAATCCCAACAAGTCAAGCGTTAAAATTAGACGCAGGCGATGCACTCAAAACGGATTTCTTTCTAGCGAGAAGAGAAATCGGAATCGTTAATATTGGTCCTAAAGGGAAAGTTATTGTTGATGGTGAAGAGTTTGAGTTAAATAAACGCGATTGTTTATATGTTGGGTTAGGAAAAAAAGAAGTAACATTCCATAGTGAAGATGCGGCTAATCCAGCTCGTTTTTACCTTGTTTCATCTCCAGCTCATAAAGAGTATCCAACGAAAGTACTTCCGATTGCAGATGCTGAACCAACAAAGCTTGGATCTGATAGTGAATCAAATAACCGAACAATTTATAAATACATTCATGACGGTGGGCTTCAAAGCTGTCAACTGATGATGGGCATGACGCTCCTTGAGCCAAACAACATGTGGAATACAATGCCTGCACATGTTCACGATCGCCGAATGGAAGTATACTTATACTTTGACATGGATGAAGAATCAAGAGTGTTCCACTTCATGGGGGAACCTAGTGAAACTCGCCATCTAGTTGTTAAAAATGAAGATGCGATCATTTCACCTCCGTGGTCCATTCACTCAGGTGTCGGAACGAAAAACTATACGTTTATTTGGGCAATGGCTGGTGAAAATTATACATTTACCGATATGGATTTCGTAAAAATGGAAGACCTTAAGTAAAATAAATAACTACCTACCTAATGAATCCATTTAACCTTTCTTTAAAGGTTAAATGGATTCAAATATATGAACAATCTCATTATTAAAGGGTTGATTGGTTACTTAAAATAAAGTAAGATAGATGAATAAGTAGTTTGAAAACCTTTTCAACAAAAATAACAACGTTGTTATAAAAGGGAAACTTAAGGGAGGAACTAATAATGAAACCATTTATACACGAAGATTTTATGCTAAATAGTGAGGCAGCAAAAGTACTCTACCATGATTATGCGAAAGAAATGCCGATTTACGATTATCATTGTCATCTTAGTCCTAAGGAAATCGCTGAAAATCGCTCTTTTAACAACTTGTCTGAAATCTGGCTCCATGGTGACCACTATAAATGGAGAGCAATGAGAACGCTTGGTATTGACGAAAGATTCATTACAGGTGAAGCGTCCGACAAAGAAAAATTTCAACAATGGGCTAAATCAGTGCCGCATACAATTGGTAACCCGCTTTACCATTGGACACATATGGAGTTAAAACGCTATTTTGGTGTGGATACGCTCTTAAATGAAGATACGAGTGAAGAAGTCTGGAACCAGTGTAATCAATTATTAGAAACGGATGAGTTTACGACACAAAAGATTATTGAAAAATTTAACGTGAAAGTGATAGGGACAACAGATGATCCAATTGATAGTTTAGAACATCATGTTGCGATTCATGAAAATCCAGCGATACAAACAAAGGTCGTTCCTGCTTTTCGTCCAGATAAAGCTGTCGAGATTGCTCGACCTACATTCAACCAATATATTGAATCATTGAGTGAAGCAGCTGATCTTGAGATTGTAAACTATGAAAATTTACTAGCAGCTATTGAAAACAGAGCACATTTCTTCCATGAAGTTGGTTGTCGTATTTCGGATCATGGCATTGAGAATGTTCCTTTTGAGGAATGTACATTTGAAGAGGCTTCGGTCATTTTCCAAAAAGCAAGAAGTGGAGAAGCGATTTCTAAAAGTGAAGAAATGAAATATAAAACTCATACTCTATTATTTTTAGGAAAACTTTATGCTTCACTTGGTTGGGCCATGCAGCTTCATATTGGGGCTATTCGCAACAATAATAAGCGGATGTTTTCTAAGCTTGGACCAGATACGGGCTTTGACTCGATTCACGATTTAGATTTAGCAAGACCCCTGAATGCTTTTTTAAATGAGCTTGATAAAAATAATGAGTTACCAAAAACGATTTTATATCACTTAAACCCAGTTCATAACTATGTTATTGGTACTGCAATTGGAAATTTCCAATCTAGTGGGGTTAATGGTAAAATTCAGTTTGGCTCAGGTTGGTGGTTTAATGATCAGAAGGATGGTATGGTTAAACAGATGAGTGATCTTGCCAACTTAGGTTTATTAAGTAGTTTCGTTGGAATGCTCACAGACTCAAGAAGCTTCTTGTCTTATCCAAGACATGAGTACTTTAGAAGGATTCTTTGTGATTTGGTTGGAACTTGGGTGGAAACGGGTGAAGCACCTAGAGATTATCAATTATTAGGAAACATGGTGCAAAACATTAGTTTCACAAATGCGAATAACTACTTTGAGATTAAATAGTTTGTCCTCATTATTAACTGAGGCTACTGAAAAAGGTACGTCACCTTTTTCAGTAGCTTTTTTAATATGGTCTATTTTTTACATACTTATCTTTTAAAAGGAAAACCTATTGGATGGTTAAAGTTTAAAAAGGAAGTGTGTGAAATGAAAAAAATAGTAATAATCGGTGGTGCAGGTACTGTTGGCATTATTCTTACAAAAGCATTTTTAAAAAATGAGCATCAGGTCGTTATTATGGATCAACAGAAAAATGAAGAAGTAAGTGATGCACATTTTATAGAAGTGGATGCAACGAACCTACATGAACTTACAGAAAAAGTACCAGAAGCAGATGTCCTTATAAACTTATTGAATACAGAAACCTCACATGCGATCGATGAAGTCGAGACATTCGAACATATGACTGACATCTTTTTTAAAGCAACTTATTACATCCTACATACAGCCACATTGAGGAAGATCCCAAAAGTCATTTTTGCTAGTACGAATCATGTGACAGATTTTTATGAAGAAAATGGAAATTCCCTGCTTGGAAGAGAGATTAATGTAAATGATGTTCCTTGCTCACGGGGATTATATGGTGTTTTAAAGTTTGCCTCTGAGCAGATTGGTTTTCTTTTTTCGGCCGAAGAAGGGATTTCTGTCATGAACATTCGTATTGGTTCTGTGCCGAAAGATGTGTCTAAAGAGGACGTAGAAGCAAACGATCGATTAAAAAAGACCTTACTAACAGATACAGATTTGATTGGGCTTTTTACTTCTGCGATTGACTCCAACCTACCATTTGGTACTTACTATGGTGTGTCGGATAACCCAGGGAAGCCGTGGGATATGTTAAAGGCTAAAACAGAACTAGGTTACCGCTCCATGGAGGATACGACAGATATTTTATAAAAATGATACAAAAGATGTAGGGGATCTACTAATGCTGCGATTTTTCTCTACTGAGGAAATGATTATCCGTCCTCGAGCAAGCGCTATCAAGCGTTTGCTTGTCACCTAATGTAATGATTATTTACGTACCTTCAGTCCTTCCATATAATCAGACATAAATACGGGGGTGGCATATGTCAAACATCAATGTTTTTATAGCAGGTGACTCTACAGCTTCGAGTTATGCTGAATCAAGATCACCAAGAGCAGGTTGGGGACAAGTGTTGGGAAGGTTCTTTACCTCAAATGTAACGGTTCATAATCATGCTTCATCTGGAAGAAGCTCAAAAAGCTTTATAGATGAGGGAAGGTTAAAGGTCATTGAGGCACAACTAATGCCGGGCGATTATTTTCTCATTCAATTTGGGCACAACGATGCAAAAGTAGATAAAAAACGCTATACGGATCCTGAGTCGTCTTATAAATACTATCTTACACATTACATTGAGGTGGCACACAAAAAAGGGGCTCATCCCATTTTTTTAACTTCTATTCAAAGAAGAAGCTTTGATGATGATGGACGTATTATTGAAACGCACGGTCAATACCCAGTTGCTATGAAAAAACTCGCAGAAGAAAAAAATGTCCCGCTTATCGATTTAACTTTGAAAAGCAAAATCCTCTTTGAACAACTAGGTCCAGATCAGACGAAACAGCTATTTTTATGGATTGAACCTGGAGAACATCCAAATTATGTTCAAGGTATTCAGGATGATACTCATTTTTCTGAATATGGAGCTCGGGAAATGGTTGAACTAATTATAGAAGGAATTACAGAACAGAGCTTACCCTTAGCTCGATATATAACTGAAGGAGGTACCTATGAAGATGGCTGATCAGATAATTACCTTACCGGATATTCCAAATAGATCCTATTTAATAACTGATTATGGTGCTATTGGAGACGGAATCTTTGATAATTCATCTGTGTTTAAAAGAGTAATAGAAGTATGTAAAGATGCTGGTGGTGGGAAGGTAATCATTCCTGCCGGTGTATGGTTTACAGGTCCGATTCAATTAACAAGTAAACTTAATTTGCACTTAGAAGCAGGTGCTTTGCTGCTGTTTAGTTCTAATTTTGATGACTACCCATTAATCCTATCCTCCTTTGAAGGGGAAGAAACCGTCAGATGCAGGTCACCATTAGATGGAGAAGGATTGGAACATGTTGCGATAACCGGAAACGGTGTCATTGATGGAGCAGGTGAAGCTTGGAGGCCGGTAAAACGTTTTAAAATGACTGAATCGGAATGGGAGAAATTAACGCAATCTGGTGGAGTTGTTGAGTCGGAAGTTTGGTGGCCTACTGCACAAGCACTAGAGGGAAAAAAGGCTTTTCAGTCTCTTCGTAAGAGTGGTTCCAAGAAAATTGAAGACTTTGAGCCATATCGAGACTTTTTGAGGCCTAATCTATTAAGCTTACGAAGAAGCAAATACATTTTAATTGAAGGGCCGACTTTTCAAAATTCAGCTGCATGGTGTTTGCATCCATGGATATGTGAACAAATCACGGTTCGAAATATTACAGTCCGTAATCCGTGGTTTTCTCAAAATGGAGATGGTCTTGACTTGGAGTCTTGTCGGTATGGGCTTGTTGAAAATTGTACGTTTGATGTTGGGGACGATGCAATCTGTCTTAAATCTGGGAAGGATGAGGCTGGGCGTACGATAGCTAAACCATGTGAGGATATAACGATTAGAGGGTGTCAAGTATATAGCGGACATGGTGGATTTGTCATCGGGAGTGAAATGTCCGGGGGAATTCGAAATATACACATTAGTGATTGTACGTTTTTTGGAACAGATGTCGGCCTACGATTTAAAAGTACCCGTGGTAGAGGGGGGATCGTTGAGAAGATCACCATAGATGGAATTCGAATGATGAATATGAAGAATGAAGCGATTGTCTTTCATATGTTCTATGAACTTGATGGAGAAGAAGTATTAACAGATGAAAAGGTGTCGGAGAAAACACCAATATTTCGAAATATTGATATTCGAAATATCATATGTAAAGGTGCTAAAACCGCGATTAAAGTAAATGGTCTTCCAGAGATGCCGTTAGCCAACCTGACTTTTCACAATCTATCCATTACTTCACAACAGGGAATTGTATGCTCTGAATGTATCGGTGCTATGTTCTCAAATATAGTAATGAATGTAAAAAATGGAGCATTGTTTGCATTACATAATGGTCGGAACATCAAAATGAAAGACATTAGTAGTCAGAGCAATGCCAAACCTTTTCTCTATATATCAGGAGTAAAGACGAAAGAGATTATGAGTAATTCCGCATTACAGTCCATTTCGATTGCAACTGAAGTGGACAGCGAGCAGGTTAAACTTTAATTCTTAGTTACAAATGTAAGTATACAAGGGGGAATTCAGGTGACAGTAGGAGTATTAGCTCATTTGTTTGGGAAACAACCTTATCAACAATTAGCCGAAACAGTTGGATCTTATGGGATTGAACATGTGCAGTTAGCAATCTGGAAAGCGATCAGCGATTATGAATTTCAAAAACCAGGAATGTTAAGTCCTGGATTAGTGAGGAATATTGCAAGTGAATTCAACAATAACGAGGTTTCTATATCCATTCTCGCTTGTTATCTACATCTGTTTGATCGAGATGTAAAAAAAAGAGAAGAGAACCTTGCACGTTTTAAGGAAATCCTTCGTTATGCTCCATTATTTGGTGCTCCGATTGTTGCGGTAGAAGTAGGGAAAATACCAAACGAAGATTTTACTGAACAAGATTGGATAACGTTAAAAGTATCTCTTAAAGAATTAGTAGAGGAAGCAGAAAAGTGGGGAGTAACAATTGGAATTGAACCAGCTAATGGACATTTAATTGGTACGGCAAAAGCATTAAAACAAATGCTTGATGAATTGCCCTCTTCTCATTTTGGGGTTGTATTAGATCCAGGGAACTTATTAACAGTGGAGAATTTTCACAACCAAGATCAAGTCATTCAAGAGGCCTTTGACCTTTTAGGAGACCGGATTGTTGCCTGTCATGCAAAAGACCGTATGATTGATGAAAAGGGAGAAATCCAAACTGTAACCCCTGGTAAAGGAAAAATGAATTATGAGTTGTATTTAAAATTATTAAACCAAAATAAGCCTATGTGCGACATTATAATGGAACATACGAAACCTGAGGAAATGCTTGAGGTAAAAGAATTCATTGAACGTATGCGTTCGCACGTATAAAAAGTCAGCCACTCTTAGGAGGCCATTGAAAAGGTAAACCTCTACCTTTTTCAATGACCTCTTTAAAGAGTGGCTGACTTTTTCGTAATGTTTGATAATGATAAACATGGAATGAGGATGTTATGTTATAATAAATTTCATGAATTACAACAATTATGTGACATATTTCTCCTAATTGTTATGAAAGCCCTTTCAAATATTATCAATAGAGAAGCTATAACAAAGTGAAAGGAGGTTGCTTTATGAGAAATCAGAGCTTACTTACGAAACTAATTATTTTTGCGAGCATTGCCAGTATCATTCCTGTCATAATAGTAGGTGTTTTTTCGTATGTCCAATCTTCAAAACATATACAGGAGAAAGTGAATCATGAAAAGGTTCAAATTATTAGACAAATACAATCAAATATTGAGCAAGTGTTAGTAACGGTCCATCATAGTGTAAGTAGCACAATTGATTCACCTTTAATGGATTCTGTCATTAGAAGACCATTATTAGCAGAAGATTTCTCGATCTATAGAGAGTTAAGACAAGAGTTAAGTAATATCAGATCCTTTGATACTAAAGTAGACGAGGTCATTCTCTTAAACTTTCAAGAAAACTGGATTGTGAATAACTCCGGTTTGTCTCGACTGAATGAACACCCTGATGAAGAGGTTTACTTATCCTATCTTGATTTAGAGCATAATACTACATGGCTATTGCTAGAAAATGAAGCTTTTTCGAAGCCGATTTCTGGACGGAATTGCCCTCATACAATAAGTTTAGTAAAGAAACTTCCACCTAAATTAAGTTCTAAGTATGGACTGGCATTCACTAATATTCCAAGCTGCAGTTTAGCTGAAATGATTAATGTGGATGAACTTTCCGATGAAGTAATGATTACGGATGAAAACTATCAAATTATCGTTCATCGAGATCAATCGTTAATTGGAAAATCCTTATTAGATACGAAATACATTGATTCCCTCGATGGGTTCACAGAAAAAACAGGTCAGTTTGATGTTGGATCGAAAGAATATCCATATACCGTTACGTATAATAAATCTGATTTTAACAACTGGAATTATATTTCTTTTAATTCAATTGATATGCTAACGCAAGAAAGTAAGAAGATCGGTTGGTTTACGTTCTTTGTCATTACCTTCATCGTCCTAACATGTATCCTATATATCTGGATCATTAGTCGGAAATTGTACTCACCTGTCAATAAATTAGTTGGATATATTGAAAAGAATTGGCCCGATCAAGATCGGAACAAGAAAAATGAATTGGAAATCATTGAAGCACATATTAATGACCTATTTTCTTCTAAAGCTAATTTAGAAGTGGAGCTACGAGAACACACTCAACAAGTTAAGTCATTATTCCTTGATCGTTTATTTACAGGGAACTACAAAACGAGTGAAATTACTGAGAATTTAAATTATTTTCAGTTGGATAAAGTAGTCGGAAATTGGAAAGAGATGACGGTTTGTACATTACACGTAGATGGTCTTGAAAAAAACAGTTACGAATCTATGGATCTTGAAAAAATATCTTTTGCGGTAAAAAATATCGTTGAAGAAACGATTGATAGGCAGAAAAGACTTCCAACCGTATGGATTGATCAAACGTTAGTTATATTAATGGGTTTTAACGAAAATGAGGATGTTATAAAAGATACGGTCTATGAGGTAACTGAAAAGGTACAAAGTCATATTAAGAATACACTTAACATGACAGTTAGTATTGGAGTGAGCATGCCGTTCTCTGAGATAAAGGAAGCAAAACGAGGGTATAGGGAAGGAATAGAAGCACTTAAGCATCGAATGCAGTTGGGAAAAGGAGTTATTGTTCACTTTAGCAGTATCAACTCGGGAAAACACTCTGTTATTTTTGATTATCCTAAGCGCACCGAAGAAGAGTTGCTAGTTGCTATAAAATTAGCAGATGAAGAAAAATCACTAGAATTCCTTTCTGTTTGGATGACGAAAGCATTTAAAAACACACAATCACCAAGAGAGTATCAAATATCAATGATGCGTTTGTTAAACAATTTGTTAATGGTTAAACAAGAAAGTGGGGTTAGTTTTCAACAAATTGAAGTGTTTCATGCTTCGCTTTATGAAGAGTTACTAAAACTACAAATGAAGGAAGAGATTGAGCAATGGTTTAAAGATCGATTAATTTTGCCATTGGTCAAAGTGTTCCATGATCGGAAAGAGTCTCAGTTTCATAACCTTTCAGAAAAAATCATTGATTTGATTCATAAAAATTACGATACAGATATTACATTAGAAGAATGTGCATCAAAGCTGCATTATAACGCGAATTATTTAAGCAGTGTTTTTAAACAAGAAACAAATTACACATTTAGTGAATATCTAGCTATGTATCGCTTCAAAAAAGCAAAACAGTGGTTAATCGAAACAAATATGACGATTAAAGAAATTGCAGAAAACCTTAAATATAAGAACTCTCAAAATTTTATCCGATCATTTAAGAAACAAGAGGAAATGACACCAGGACAGTATCGTGAAAAGTACAAAAAAATATCCTAATCAGGAGAGCATCTTGGGATTAGGTTGGAGACAACCAAATTTCAAGATGCTTTTTGACGTGAAGGGAGTATGCCCTCTTTTGAAAGTGTATTAAATAGGAAAAAGGAAAGCTACTACGCATAATCATTAGATCAGATTTGTCTGTAATCATTGATATAACGGTATGTAAGTGCTTACATGATGAGTTGATGATTATGTACTTCACCACAGAATTCTATTAACATCAACGTAACAACTTATTTATTTCTAATGATTTCAACATCGGATTGTTACTGTAAATAAGTAATGGGGGTGATTTATGAAAGGGCTTTCAGGTTTTGCGGGTTGTAGTTCGGTGCTTTCCTTTTCATCATTAGTTGGTGGAGGAAATTGAAACATCAAAGAAAACAATCTGAAGGAAAGCTACGTTATTTGATTGTCTCTAAAGATGGAATGGGAGATTTTAGTTCCATTCAAAAAGCAATTGACACAGTGCCAGAACAAAGTGAACCTATTACGATCTTCATTAAACCTGGAGTCTAGAAGGAAGTTGTTCGAGTCCCAAAAACAAAACCATACATTTCGTTAATTGGGGAAAATGCTAAAACAACCATTATTACTTATGATTATTATGCAGGTAAGCAAAAAGACTGTGGAAAACTGTATGGAACAAGCGGGAGTGCGAGTATGTATGTTTTTGCAGATGATTTCAAGGCTGAAAATCTAACGATAGAGAATTCTTTTGACTACGCGCTAGATGTTAATGGCAAACAGGCAGTAGCTGCCTACACAAGTGGAAGAAGGATGATCTTTAAACATGTTCGCTTTCTCGGTCATCAGGATACACTTTATGCAAATTCTGGTACTCAGTACTTTTACAAATGTTACATGAGAGGCAATGTTGACTTTATTTTTGGGGCAGCTCAGGCTGTATTTGAAGAGTGTGAAATTGAATCTCTAGATCGCGGTTTAGAAGTAAATGGTTATGTGACAGCAGCTAGTACATCGAGACATCAAGAATATGGATATTTATTTCTAAGATGTAAACTAACTAGTAATGCTCAAGATCATACTGTCTATTTAGGTAGAACGTGGCAATCCAGGAGGCGATCCTGATGCGATTGCTAATGTAGTCTTTATGAAATGTTATCTCGGTTCTCATATTCATCCTATAGGTTGGACGGATATGTCAGGATTCTTGGCAGCCGATGCTCGTTTCTATGAGTATAAGAATTTTGGACCTGGTGTTCTAGAAAATATTTGTAGAAATCAACTAACAGATGATGAGGCCAACGGATATACGAAGACTAGTATATTAGATGGTTGGAACCCAGGAAAATAGCACATTGGATGTCTATGAATCTCGAAATTGAATGTTCTCGTGATCTTCAATTATGGTACTATCAAAATATAATAATTGTGGGGGTTAGTAAATGTTTAAGTCAAAAAAGCTTTTAACTATTTTTTGTACGTTACTGGTACTTGTTTTAATTTCTGCTTGTAACAATAATGAAAGCGCTTCAAACGATACTCCAGCACCAGCAGATACAGAGGGTGGTGCGGATGTATCTGTAGATTCAATTGAACCAATTGAATTCTCAATTATGACGAATCTTCACACAGCTGAAACACCAGCTAAAAAAGTTCAAGAGTTAATCGAAGAAAAAACAGGCTATACATTAGATATCCAGTGGGTTCCTGACAGTAGCTATGAAGAAAGATTAAACACAGCATTTGCAACAGGTTCATTCCCTGAAGCAGTTCGTGTAGGGTTTGCTCAATTAAATCAATTTAAAGATGCTATTCGAAATGACCAATTTTGGGAAATTGGCCCATACCTTGACCAGTTTGAATATCTTAGCAATCTAAATGAAGAAATTTTAGCGAATACAGCTGTAGATGGTAAGCTTTATGGTGTGTACCAAGGAAGACCTTTATCACGTCAAGGTATAATTTACCGTAAAGATTGGGCAGATAACCTTGGACTTGAAGCTCCAACAACAACAGAAGAATTTATGGAAATGGTAAGAGCATTTACTGAAGATGATCCAAATGGAACAGGTCGTAAAGATACAATTGGTTTAGCAGACCGTAGTGATTTAGTTTATGGAGGTTATAAATCAATTGCTTCTTGGTTCGGTACTCCTCATGAGTGGGGCGAAAAAGACGGAGAGCTATTACCAGAGTTCATGTTCCCAGAGTTCATTGAATCATTAGAGTTCTATCGTGAAATGCATTCAAATGGTTATATTAATCAAGATTTCCCTGTTACTAGTAAACAAGACCAAGTTGCATTGTTAACTAATGGAACAGCTGGTATGTATGTTGGTTCTATGGAAGATGTAACATCTTTATATAATGACGCAAGTGCATTAAATCCAGATATTGAATTTGATGTTCAAAATCACGTCGTAGGACCTGATGGAGAATTTGGTATATGGGCAATTCCTGGTTTCAGTGAATTGGTTATGTTCCCTAAATCAGCTGTTGAATCTGAGGAAAAATTACTTAGCATTTTAGGCTTCTATGATCAACTAATGAATCCAGAGATTGCTAACATTCTATACTGGGGAATAGAGGGAGAGCATTATGAGGTTGTTGATGGTAAAGCTTCTCCTATCACAGAAGATCAACAAAAAATTGATCGAGAAGTAAGACCTTATTTAACGCTTGAAGTTGGTGAGCCAGCTACAAATGGTAGGTACATGATTTATACTGATTATGAAGTAAGACAAAAAGCGGATCAGCTTGTATTAGATAACAATGATTATTTAATTCAAAATCCAACAATTACACTTGATTCCGATACGTTTATTCGCGATGGTGATAGATTGAAGCAAATGATTGATGATGCAACTGTTCGTTACATCCTTGGCCAAACAGACCAAGCAGGCTTTGAAGCTACAGTTGAAAACTGGAAATCTCAAGGTGGAAATGCGATCATTGAAGAATTCAACGCTTCTTACCAAGAACAAAACTAAGAGAATGATAAGAAAAGGGGATGACTTGAAAGAGTCATCCCCTTTTTACTTTGTTTTTAAGTTACCCAGTGCCTTTTCGCATTTAAAGAAAATTACATATATATTGTTTTCAGTCGAAGGGTAGTTATTTGATAGGCATTACGTTAGATTATCAAAAACCATTGTCTCTTTTGAAGAAGAAGAATATCAGATTACAAGTGCTAGCTTATTAGTTTTGGGAGAGGGAATATCATCTTGAAGTTAAATGAGTTTCTCA
Organism: Halalkalibacter alkalisediminis; assembly: GCF_028610705.1. Classification (GTDB taxonomy): domain Bacteria; phylum Bacillota; class Bacilli; order Bacillales; family Bacillaceae_D; genus Halalkalibacter; species Halalkalibacter alkalisediminis. The sequence goes on along the minus strand of NZ_JAQQWT010000003.1, from coordinate 126,631 downwards.
GTAATCACAATCTCAGTCACTGCAAATAACCCTTAGATTATCAAGGTTTTCGAGCTGTTATAACGTAATGATTATAGATGTAATGGAAAAAGAGCTTTAATATGTGAATTAGAAAGCGGTTACATTTAGCGTCAGGAAAAGCATCATGATCTTAATTAGAAAGGAAGTTGAAAATGGAGAACAATGTTTCATTAGAAAAATCAAAAACACCATTACCGAAAGTTGATAAACGGGCTGAGTTAATGAGGAAAATTAAAAAGAATAAGTGGCTTTATTTAATGATTGCCCCGGGGATCCTGTACTTCTTTGTATATAAGTACATCCCCATGTACGGATTAATTATTGCATTTCAAGATTACAAACCTTATTTAGGAATTACAGGTAGTGAGTGGGTAGGCTTTCAACACTTTGAACGGTTATTTACGAGTCCAGAGTTCTGGATGATCTTTCGAAATACATTAGTATTATTCGCCTTACAGATATTGGTTTTCTTCCCGATTCCTATTATCATTGCGTTAATGCTCAATGAAGTTCGAAATCAAATGTTTAAGAAAAGTGTTCAAACTTTGATTTACATTCCACACTTTATGTCTTGGGTTGTTATTGTTTCTATTAGTTTTGTTATGTTGACATTAGATGGAGGAATTATTAACTCTGTTTTAGAAGCATTAGGTTTTCAAAAAATTAACTTCTTAATGAACCCTGATACATTCCGTCCGATGTATATTATACAAGTTATTTGGAGAGAAGCTGGTTGGGGAACAATCATTTTCTTAGCAGCGATTGCTGCAGTGGACCCACAGTTATATGAAGCAGCGAAAATGGACGGAGCTAACCGCTTACGTCAAGCATGGCACATTACATTACCAGCTATTAGAAGTGTTATTGTTGTTCTACTAATTCTAAAAATTGGTGATGTACTAGAGTTAGGTTTTGAACATGTTTATCTATTACTAAATGCTTCTAACCGTGAAGTAGGGGAAATTTTTGATACGTATGTCTACACAGCTGGTTTAAAACAAGGACAGTTTAGTTATAGTACAGCAGTTGGATTCTTCAAAGGAATTGTTGGACTAATCCTTGTTATGGTTGCTAACTGGTTAGCGAAAAAAGCTGGCGAAGAAGGGGTTTACTAGAAAGAAATTTTAAAAGGCGGTTTGGTTTTTGATTTTAAAGTATCTTGAATAAAAAGGCGGTTTTCCTTTTTGAAATTTCTTGAATTTTAACTGGCTTTCTTTATAGCACCACATACACTTAAGGAGGAACGATTATGGTTGGAGATAAGTCGTTAGGCAGTCGCCTATTTACTTTTACAAATGTTGCGCTTTTAGCAATCATTGCGTTGCTTTGTGTTTTACCTTTTATCCATGTATTAGCAGCATCATTTACAACAAGCGCAGAACTCGCGGAGAAACGCTTCGTCTTAATTCCTACTGTTTGGAGTTTAGACGCATATAGATATATCTTTTCTACTGACACCGTTATGAGGGCGATGATGATTTCAATAGGAGTTACAGTCGGTGGAACAGTTTTTAGTATGTTCTTATCAACGTTAACAGCTTATGGTCTCTCACGCCAGGATCTAGTTGGAAGAAGGTTCATCATGTTCTTTATCGTATTCACGATGTTATTTAATGGTGGAATGATACCTACTTTCTTAGTTGTTCAGCAAACAGGTCTACTTAACTCATTAGCTGCCCTAGTTGTTCCCGTAGCGATTAATGCGTTTAATATGATCATTTTAAAAAGTTTCTTCCAAAATCTCCCTGCAGGCTTGGAAGAATCAGCGAAAATTGATGGGTGTAGTGATTTTGGAATCCTATTTCGAATCGTTATTCCTTGTTCGATGCCAGCGATTGCAACGATTTCTTTATTCTATGCAGTAACGTATTGGAACACATACATGCACGCGATTTTATATTTAAGTGATTCTTCAAAATGGCCAGTTCAAGTGCTTTTAAGACAAATCGTCGTTTTGGCAAGTGGATTGAACTATGATGGAGCTGAATTCACGAGTGTTCCACCACCTGAGATTACGATTAAAATGGCGGTCATCGTAGTGGCTACGATCCCTGTCTTAATTGTTTATCCATTCTTGCAGAAGTATTTTGCAAAGGGAGCTTTAATTGGTTCAATGAAAGGATAAGCAGTTGAGTTAGAATAACAAATAGAAATAAAAGGTTAATAGTGATATTAACCTTTTATTTTATAGATGAAACTAAATGATAGGAAAGCAGGTGGAGAGATGGAGAGAAATACTAAAGACCTTCAAAGCGTTTTAGATAAAATGGATCTTCAATATCAAGGATTGTTTCGTTGGTTAGCTGGACAATATCATCCATCAACTGGTGGGTTTTATTATGCGAGAAGTTCCATTCAGGATCATTCCTTTAATCCTGATATCGAATCCACAGCTCAAGCATTAAATATGCTTATTCGAAATGATTTGCTTCACTCAATGCCAAACCAAATGAAACAACAAATCATTCGTTTTTTTCAAGGTAAACAAGTAGCTGAATCAGGTTTTTTCTATGATGAAAATCCCGCGATGGCAAAAGATGAAGTCATGGTTAATCGAGCGATCAATTATTCTGTTCATTCATTAAAAAGGATGGGGAGTGCACCACTTTATCCTTTACCACTAAAAGCAAAGGCAGCTCCAAGTTATGTGAATACACCTGAATCGTATTTGGAAAAGTGGAGAAGCATTGATTTAAGTAATAGTTGGAGAGGGTGTGATCTTCTTGCAACTTCATGTGTGTATATCGGCGAGATGAACGAGTCAGATCGTGAACCATTCTTAAAAGAAGCTGTCAGTTATTTAGCCTCTATTCAAGATCAAGAGACAGGGTTATGGGGTGGTGGAAGTTTATATGTTCGTATTTCTGGGACATTTAAGCTTCACACATTTTATAACAAATTCAAAATCCCCATGCCGAATACAAAGAAAATCTATCAAAGTATTCTAACATGTTTACGTACTGAAGAAGCCGTTGATATGTGCTACATTAGAAACCCAATTGATTTACTTTCTTATATGAATATGTCCATTCCGACTGAGGAATTATTGGAGATTCTCCATATTACGACCGCGAATATGAGCAAGTTAAAAAGAGAGGATGGAGCTTTTTCGAGAGAGCTTGATCATTCACCTCCCGCTCCTAATGTTGCTCAAGTAAAAAAAGGAGCGTTTTATCCGAACATGCCAGAACCAGTGTACTTAGGAAAAGGGCTCTATGAAGGTGACATGAATGCGAGCACGCAAGCGACTTTAATTAGGCTACAGTGTTATAAGTTAGCGGGCATAGACGCAAAACCTATTAAGAGTGCTGAACCATTTTATTCATTCTTTTAATGTTTAGTCATGTAGCAGAGAGTATGTTGGAGGAACATGAAACTATTAAAAATTTCGAAAGAAAAGAGATTGTCTGAACAAGCCGTTATTACACTTGTTAATCATACGATCTTTCAATTTGGTAACTCTTTATCGTTAATTTTTATCAATCTTTATTTATGGCGTTTAACAGAAAGCTTACTAGTGAATGGACTGTTTAATTTAACAGCGATTCTCTCTCAAGCGATTGCGACCATTTTAATTGGTAAAATAGCGAAACAAAAAGGTCATTTAACCATTTATCGATATGGCATCTTTTTAACTGCTTTTTTCTATTTGTGCATTGTGGTGACCCAAGAGAATATGGTTGAATACTTTATTTGGTTTGCTTTACTTAGAGGAGTTTCACAAGCTGCTTACTGGTTAAGTTATTTTACGCTAGCCCACGAGGTTTCCAGTAATCATAACCGACATCGCTATCTTGGCTGGAATCAAATACTAATGGGATTAGCGAATCTAGTTGGTCCTGCTGCAGCAGGTGTGGTCATTAGTTTAAATACAGATTTAACTGGTTACTTAATTGTGTTCTCTGTTGCCTTTCTCATGTTCTTAATTGGAACGATTGGTAGTTTCCGAATCAGAAAACAAGAAACCCATCATAAAGAGTATTACATGAAATACTTAAGTCTAATTATTAAGAAGAAAGTGAATTTTGGTAAGTCCCTTTTTGGATGGTTCATCATCGGTTTTCCTCAAGGAATTTTGATGTATATTCCACCCATTTTACTTTTTACGATTTTTCCTGATGAAAGCTTTATTGGCTACATGAACGTGTTGTTTCTTAGTCTTTCGATCATAGCAAGTTACGTGATTTCACGTGTGGCTAATCTTGAATCTACGAAACTCTATTTATTCGTTGCCGCGATTGGAATGTTACTATCGTCTGTATTTTTATTATGGGAAATAGCCATTTGGACGGTTGTTTTATTCATGTCAATAAATTCGTTGTTTAAACCACTCCAAGCCAATACGTATGCTGTTTATTATTTCACTTGGCTTGATCAAATTCCTTTAAAGGAACATTTTCGTGTGGAGTCAGTTGTACTGAGAGAAGCTATTATTAATCTGGGAAGAGGGTTAGGAATCATTATTTTTATGATTTTCTCAACAGAGATTAATCCTGAAACCATACCTTGGATCTTAGTTTTTGTTATGGCTATTCAACTGTGGATTCCACTTTTAGCAAAAGAAAAATAAAAAGGAGGCACTATTATGGTGAATATTGGAAAATGGGAAATGGTAGACATAAAAGTAAAAAGAAAGATCCATCCACCTGGTCAAAATCTAATGATGATGGAAGTAGAATTTGAAGCAGGTGGTGTCGGTGCTGAGCATAGTCATCCACATGAACAATATACGTATTGCTTAGCAGGAAAGTTTGAATTTAAAATCAACGGAAAAAAGGTCGTAATAACTAAAGGAGAAACTCTCTATATTCCCAAAAATGCTGTTCATAGTGCACTCGCACTTGAAGCAGGAGCGCTACTAGATACATTCACACCGCTTAGAGAAGATCTACTCTAGGAAATATTTAAGCAGTAAATAAACAGAGCCAGAATGATAAAAAGGAAACGTCATGATAGGAGGTATTTTTCAATGATTTATTACGATATCACTGAATATGGAGCCAAGGGAGATCAGATAACTGATAATACTGAGGCGATTGCAGCTGCCATTGAAGCATGTTCAGATGCAGGCGGTGGTACGGTTTTGATCCCTGCAGGAACGTTTTTAACAGGAGCCATTCAATTAAAGAGCGATATTACTTTGCAGGCTGAATCAGGAGCTGTTGTGTTGTTTCACAGTCATTTTGATGCCTATCAGCCAGTTCAAACAAGATGGTCTGGCTATGAATGCTATGGTTTTTCACCATTAATTTATGGAAATGGTTTAAAAAATGTCTCCATTAAGGGACAGGGAACATTCGACGGACAAGGAGCCGCATGGTGGGACGTTTATCACAACATTAAGCAGGGAGAAGTCTATTCAAGCGTTGTAACGGAAAGAATTGCAGCACTAAATGAGGAAAAGTTAAAAATAGCAACAAATTTAGTAGAATGGGACAGTCAATTTTTACGCCCGCCACTGTTGCAGCTATTTAATTGTGAGCACGTGACACTTGAAGGAATTACCTTACAAAACTCACCCTTTTGGAATACACACTTAGTTTATTGTGATCATGTTAGTGTTCGAGGTGTTACGTTTAAAAATCCATCTAATACACCGAATGGAGATGGATTTGATATTGACTCATGTTCAAATGTTAGGGTGTCTGATTGTCATTTTGATGTGGGCGATGATTGTTTATGTTTGAAGTCGGGTATTAACGAAGATGGTAGAAGAGTGAATCGCCCCACTGAAAATGTAACTGTCACCAACTGTACGATGCAAGCAGGTCACGGTGGGGTTGTTATGGGAAGTGAAAACTCAGGAGGTATACGTAATGTGACCGTTTCAAACTGCGTATTTATTGGAACGGACCGTGGTATTCGCATTAAGACAAACCGCGCACGTGGTGCTTACATTGAAAACATTCTAATTAATAATATTTTTATGGAAGATGTTTTCTGTCCACTCGCAATCAATTCATTTTATAGATATGGGGTAGATGAAAACGATCCAGCAATGACGAATCCTGATGCAATACCTGTTACAGAGAAAACTCCAAAAATTAAGCATATCCAAATAAGCAATGTGACGGCTAAAAACGGTCGTGCAGCTGCTGGATTTATTTATGGTCTACCTGAAATGCCAGTCGAAGATGTGTCATTAAGCAATGTGACATTTGAGATGACATCAGATCCATTTGAGGTCGGTGGAGAACCTGACATGGTGAAAGAGGTCATTACGATGGCTGGAGAGGGAATCTATTGCAAGCATGTAAACGGTATTGAGTTTCATAGAGTACGAGTGGAGACAAGGCAAGGACCAGCCTTAATGATGGATGGGGGCAATGGTGTGGCTATTCATCATGTAACGATGAAAAACCTTCATAAGAACACTCCTGTTGTTCAATTAAATGAAGTTCGAGATGTATTTATCGAAGGTCGTCAAGCTACACAACTAGGAGAAACCTATTTGTCTATTCAAGAAAGCAAAAGTGGAGAGATTTCGATGAGCGGTCCATCTATATCAAGATAACGGCTTATGGTGGAGGTAAATAAGATGTGGTCTCCAGATTCATTTTTACAGCAGCTTTATGATCATACGATTCAAACACATCCAACGACGTATGATTCACAGTGGAAAATCAACCTTAAATCGGACTTGCAAGAATCATTAGGTGATTTCACGAATTTCAAGGTTGGTCTTGAACCATCGACTTTAGAAATAATCGAGCTTGATGGTTATATGCGTTTAAGAGTGGAACTTGCGACAGGTCCTGATCTTAAGATGCCTGTTTATGTTTTGCTACCTACATCGAAATCTGAGGGGAAAAGACCTGCGGTGTTGGCTCTTCATGGACATGGCTATGGAAGTAAAGAAATAGTTGGATTGCACCCAGGTGGAATGGAAAATCGTGGGGAACCAGGTATTCATAAAAATTTTGCTGTTGAGCTAGTTAAAAAAGGTGTTGTGGTTGTAGCACCTGAGTTAATAGGAATTGGGGACAGAAAATTAGATGCCAACCGAAATTCTGAATTAGTAAAAGCTAACTCGTGCTTCGAATTGGCAAGTCAGCTTTTATTAGTAAATAAAACATTAGCTGGGTTACGAGTTTTTGAGTGTAGAAGAGTACTTGATTATATAGAAGGCCTTACAGACATTGATCGTGAAAAAATTGGGTGTATGGGGTTATCGGGAGGAGCGCTTGTTGCTGCCTTCACATCCGCTCTTGATGAAAGGATTAAGGCCACTGTTATTAGCGGATACACTAATACGTTTAAAGGAAGCATCATGTCAAGAAGGCATTGTCTCGATAATTATCTACCTGGAATCTTGCAATACGCTGAGCTGCCGGAGTTGATAGGGTTAAGTTCACCGAAACCGCTATTTATTGAAGCTGGTTATGATGACCACCTCTTCCCTATGAATGAAGTGCAAGTTGCTTTGTCCACTTTGAAAAACATCTATAAATCTGAAAAGGCTTTGGATTCATTATCCTATCATTTTTTTGATGGTGGTCATGAAATATGTGGAGAAAAATCTATTTCTTGGTTAGTGAACTCTCTAATACAAGAAGGAAGGTGAGAGAATGAATTCTAATCTCGGTAAACAATCAATGGCTATTTGGTCACCCGATTTGGGCAATGGCTATTACCAAAATCCTATTATTCATGCAGATTATTCGGATCCGGATGTCATACGAGTAGGCGAAGATTTTTTTATGGTTGCTTCAAGCTTTAATATGTCTCCTTGTCTACCTGTCTTACATTCTAAGGATTTAGTAAATTGGACGATTATAAATCATGTTTTTGAGAAATTACCTTTTTCTTATTATGATGAACCTCGTCAAAGCGAAGGGGTTTGGGCACCGAGCATTCGGTATCATAAAGGACAGTTTTGGGTTTTCTTTGCCACACCGGATGATGGTATTTTCATGAGCAAAACAAATAATCCCTTTGGAACTTGGTCATCCCTTCATCTCGTTAAGAAAACGAAAGGTTGGATTGACCCATGTCCTTTCTGGGATGAAGATGGTCAGGCGTATCTCGTTCATGCTTTTGCCAAAAGTCGGATTGGCTTTAAGAGTGTTTTGCATATTTGCAAAATGAAACCAGATGGGACGGAGCTCTTGGATGAAGGTACACTTGTATTTGATGGAAATGCCCATCATCCGACAATTGAAGGACCTAAATTATATAAACGAAATGGTTTTTATTATATCGTTGCTCCTGCCGGCGGTGTGACGGATGGCTGGCAGACCATTCTTCGAAGCAAGAATGTATACGGACCGTATGAGGATAAAATTGTTTTAGCACAAGGCTCGACGGCTATCAACGGGCCTCACCAAGGGGCTTGGGTGGAATTGAAGTCAGGAGAGTCTTGGTTTATTCATTTTCAAGATAAGGGTGCTTATGGTCGCATTACTCATCTTCAGCCGATGAGTTGGGAGGATGATTGGCCACTTATCGGTTCAAATATAAATGCAAATGGAGTGGGAGAACCAGTCATGAGCTGGAAGAAACCACTTGATGTTTTAACCACTCCGACTGTGCCACAAACAAGTGATGATTTTAGCGGTGATAGGCTCGGACTCCAATGGCAATGGCGAGCAAATGTAAAAAGAGAATGGTATTCCTTGCTAGACAATAAACTCCGTCTTTTCTCAAGGAATCGTACGGAAGGGGTTACAACACTCTTTAATACGGGACAAATTGTGACGCAAAAATTTCCAGCATTCGTTTTTACAGCTACAACTTCAGTTTCTTTTCATCCTCATGATGAAGACGATGTTACTGGTTTGATCGTGTTTGGTCATGACTATGCAGGATTAAAAATAAGAAGAGGTTGTGCAGCGATTTCAATTTCTTTCTTCAATGGTTATTATAACGGTGAAAAAGCAGAAGAGGATGAGACATTAATAAAACAAATAGAAGCAGAAGCATTGTATCTACGAGTTGAAGTGAAAGAACATGCAATATGTCAGTTCAGCTATAGTGTTGATCAAATAGGCTTTCAAGAAATAGGAAGTCCATTTCAAGCAAATAGTGGTGGTTGGAGTGGAGCACAACTGGGTATTTTCTGCTTGAATGAAGGCGTTCGCACTAGCTCTGGTTATGCAGATTTTGACTGGTTTTATATCAGTGAAAACGAGAAAGGTGATGTAGATGGAAACATTTAAAAATCCAATTCTACCAGGTTGTTATCCAGACCCTTCGATTTGCCGGGCTGGTGAAGATTATTATTTAGTCACATCTACGTTCGAATATTTTCCAGGTGTTCCTATTTTTCATAGTAAAGATTTAGTTCATTGGCGCCAAATTGGTCATGTATTAGATAGGCCTTCTCAACTAAATCTCGATGAAACACCTTGCTCAAAAGGGATTTATGCTCCTACGATTCGATATCATAATGGTGTGTTTTATATGATTACGACTTTTGTTGAAAGTAAGACAGGAGCAAGACGAAATTTCTATGTGACGACAAAGGACCCTGAAGGTGCTTGGTCCGAACCCTATTGGTTAGAAGATGCTCCTGGAATCGATCCTTCGCTGTTTTTTGATGATGATGGAAAGGTCTATTTCACAGCGAATCGCGTCCCGCCAAACGGCCAACAGTACGCAAAACATATGGAAATTTATCTACAAGAGTTAAATGTAGAAACGCACGAACTAGTCGGACCCAAATTTAGTTTATGGGATGGAGCTCTGAAGCAAGTCCATGCGCAAGAGGGACCTCATCTTTATAAGATACACGGTATGTACTATTTAATCATTGCTGAAGGGGGAACGGGGTTCACACATTCCGTTACGATTGCTAGAAGTGAAACGATTACAGATCCTTATGAAGTATGTAAGACGAATCCGATTTTAACTCATCGTCATCTAGGGAGGAATTTTCCTATTGTCAATGTGGGTCATGCAGATATCGTGCAAACTCAAACAGGTGATTGGTGGATGGTTTGTCTTGGATCTCGCCCGTATGGTGGGGAGTTCAGTAATCTTGGAAGAGAAACGTTTTTAGTTCCTTTTACTTGGGAGAATGGCTGGCCAGTTGTGAATCCTGGAAAAGGTCTAGTCGAAGCAGAAATGCTCAGGCCACAACTAAAGCTTAAGCGTTGGTCTACTTTACCGGCATGTGATCATTTTGAAGCCGAAGAACTAGGATCTCAATGGAATTTTATTCGGACACCGAGGGGAGATTTTTATTCTCTAACGGAAAGACCTGGTCATTTAAGATTAAAAAATAGCCCTAAAACGATCATGGAGGAAGTAAATCCTAGCTTTATTGGAAGGCGTCAGCAGCATATCGAATTTGTCGTGAGAACCGTTATGGAATTTGAACCACAATCAGAATTTGAAGTAGCAGGCCTAGTTTTATTACAAAATCACGATTTTCAAATTCGAATGGAATGTACAAAGATGAATAACCGCTCTGTCATTCGACTTATTAAAAGAGAAGCAGGAGAAGATCGCACTTGGTCTGTGAAGGACGTAACGTCAGAGAAACTATTTTTAAAGATAGAAGCTTATGGACAGGAGTATCATTTTTATTTTGCAGAGCAGCCGGAACAGTGGCAGGTACTATTGGAAAATGTTGATGGGCGGATACTAAGTACGGATGTGGCAGGTGGGTTTGTAGGGACTTATATCGGGATGTACGCGAGCAGCAATGGGAAAGAAGCAAGTAATGCTGCCGATTTTGATTATTTTGAATATGTAGGATTATCATAAATAAGGAGGAACTAGAATGACGAATCAAACAGTTGTACATGGAAAGAGTGCCTTAGAATGGGCAGAAAAAGCAAGTGAGAGTTTAATGAAGCAATATGAGCCGGTATTACTTCCGCCAGCTCATAGATGGCACTACCATCAAGGCGTATTTTTATGTGGGGTTCATAGTGTTTGGCAGGAAACGAGAAAGGAAGAGTATTTTCAGTATTTCAAAGAATACGTGGATCAACTCGTTGATGAGAATGGAAATTTTTATTTTGAACGAGATCAGTTAGATGCCATTCAGCCAGGATTGCTTTTATTACCTCTTTATAACCAAACAGGTGAAAAAAGATATAAAATAGCTGCAACAAAGCTTAGAAATCTATTAAATACGATTAATCAAACAAGCGAGGGCGGCTTTTGGCACAAAGATAAGTATCCATATCAAATGTGGCTAGATGGATTGTATATGGCAGGTCCGTTTACTTTGCAATACGGTCAACAATTTAATGAGCCAGAATTGGTCGATCTTGTGTTACAACAAGAATCATTAATGAGAAAAAATACAAAGGATGAAAAAACAGGCTTATATTTCCACGGCTGGGACGAGAGCGGAAACACACCATGGTGCGTTCCTGAAACACATACGGCTCCAGAGATTTGGGGACGTTCATTAGGATGGTATGGGTTAGCAGTTGTGGACATTATTAGCATGCTTCCAGAAGACCATCCTAAAAAGCAAGAGCTAATAGGTGTTTTGCAAAATTTAATTGAAAACTTAGTGCGATACCAAGATGCTGAAACTGGGTTATGGTATCAAATTGTCGATAAAGGACATCTAGAAGATAACTGGTTAGAAAGCTCTTGTTCAAGCTTGTTTGTATATACGATCGCTAAAGCAGTTAACCAAGGTTATATTGATGCTAAATACTATGAAGCGGCCAAAAAAGGATACGAGGGAATTATTAGTCACTATATTAAAGTAGATGAAGAAGAGAAGGTAACGTTAACAGGGATTTGTATCGGAACTTCGATTGGAGTCTATGATTATTATGTTGGACGGGAAACGAGTGAAAATGATCTGCACGGGGTAGGAGCGTTTGTTTTAGCAAGTATGCAAATCAATCAATACGAACTAAGTAACGAGTAAACCTTTCATTTTGCAAGTAGGCCTTTAGAAGAGGGAATGATAGGTTTTCCCTCTTCTAAAGGCTAATTAATGATATAGTAGAGATCATAAAACAAACTTAGAAATGCTCACAGAAAGGTTGGAGGAGGAATATGAAAGGTTTACTGAAATTTCTTATACCTATTATTTTCATTGTCACTATAATTGGTTGTAGTAACAATGAAGACAAAATAGAATTACTATTTTTCTCGGAAATTCAAGCTACAATGCAGGAAGAAATCGAGGATATGATAAGCAATGCGATATCAGTCGAGAAAGATGAATTTATAGTGAATATACATCCAGTTACATATGAGAGACTTATTGTTGAAATTGCCTCTCATAATGGTGATCTTTTATTTCTAGATGAAGAGTTAATGTCTGCAGCCTATGATCCTGATGGATTATACCGATTAGATGAAGCATTAGACGATGCGTGGTTTGCATTAGTTCCTGATAAGTATAAAGCGATTGACTCGGAAACTGGAGAATTGCATGTGTATGCCCTTCCGTTAAATAACGAATCTCCCTTTTTACAAACACTAGGGGTAGAGTTAGAAGCGCCTTTAGTTGCAATTATTCCTGTTTACTCAGATAATAAAGCGTTTTCAATAAAGCTACTTAAGTATATAATAGAAAATAACTAGTTTATTAGTTTTATGAAAGGAGTCTTTACAATGGAAATGAATGGTTTCATGGGTAGCTTTTATCGAGCGAGTGTGTTTATTTCTCGACTAGCCTATATAAATCTTTTATGGATTCTGTTTACGCTAATGGGATTAATCGTGTTTGGCTTTATGCCAGCAACAGTTGCTATGTTTGCCGTAACAAGGAAATGGGTGAATGGAGCAGATGATTTCCCTATTTTCAAAAGATTTTGGCAGCATTATAAAGAGGAAATCATTAAATCTAATTTGTTTGGTCTGTTTTTTGTTTTTATTGGATATATCTTGTATGTGAATTTCATGATTGTAGCAGATCAAGTATTGTGGATGACGATTGTAAGGTATATCTTGCTCGTTGCTAGCATTTTATATATTGTGACTGTTTTAATGTTCTTCCCGGTTTACGTTCATTTGCAATTAAAAGGGCCTGAATATATAAAAACCGCTTTGTTACTAGGTATCGCTTATCCGCAATATACTATTATTATGGTAGTTGGAATAGTTGGAATTCAATATATAATGATGTTTCTCCCTGGTTTAATTCCGTTCTTTACCGCAAGTTTGATTAGCTACTTGTTAACCAAAGTTGTTAAAGTCGTGTTTAAAGTAGTGGAGCGCAAGAATAAGGAATTAGAAGAAGTTGAAATCGCTAAAGAGGTTCAAGTTTATTAGTGCTAACATAATAGGGTGATTGCTTGAATGAAGCATTCACTCTGATTATAGAGCAATCATAACAACGTTGTTAAAATAGGAGGGAATATAAGAATGCAAAGAATTGTTGTATGTGGATTGAGCAACCGAGCGCTTGAGATGTTTATCAACCCAATTATAACTAAGTTTTCTCACGAGAATGAAATTGTTGGTTTGCTTGATAATGATGAGAAGCGAGTCGATCTCTGTAAAGAACGCTTTCCTGAACTTGCTTTTTTACCTTCTTACACACCTCAGCAGTTTTCGCAAATGGTCAATGAGACGAATGCGACAACGGTCATTGTAACGAGCAGAGACGATACTCATGTTGATTATATTTTACAAGGATTAGAACATGACTTACATATTATAAGTGAGAAGCCAATGGTTACAACGAGCTTTGATGCTAAACGAGTCATGGAAGCAGAAGCAAAAAGCAAAGGCACAGTACATGTTGCTTTTAACTATCGTTATAGTCCATTTCATCGCAAAATAAAAGAATTGATTCTTTCTGGGAAGATTGGGAGAATCACATCAATTGACTTAAATTGGTACATTGATACTTATCATGGCGCTAGCTATTTTAAACGATGGAATCGAATGAGAGAGTTTTCGGGTGGTCTGTCCGTTCATAAATCAACTCACCATTTTGATCTAGTAAATTGGTGGATTGACCAGAAACCTGAACAAGTATTTGCTTATGGAGCCTTAAATTATTATGGGAAAGATGGAGAGTTAAATCCAAGTCCAGTGGATCATCGTTTCTGTGGGACCTGTACGGAAAAGCATGCATGTGGGTATTACATGCGTTGGAACAATCGAACAGACTCAAGCGCTGTAAAAGACGATCATATTAAGTTTGAAGAAAAACAAAATTATACAAATTACAGACCAGATGCTTGTATTTTTGATCATGAGATTGAAATTGAAGATACGTATGTAGCAACGGTGAAGTATGATCGTGGTGCTCTATTAAGCTACTCAATTAATTTTTCTTTGCCGTACGAAGGGTATCGTCTTGCTATTAATGGAACGGAGGGTAGAATAGAAACTCAGGAATTTCATGAGTTAAGTCGTGTTCCTTTTCCAGTACCAGAGCAAACGATTGATTATTATCCTTTATTTGGGTCAAAAGAAACCATTCACGTGATTCAGACAGAAGGTGGACATGGCGGGGGAGATCCTATCATTCAGGAAGATCTTTTCTTAGGAGTAGACCCAGCTAGGCCATATGAAATACTCGCTGGAGCTGAGGCAGGGGCCTATTCGATTGCAGTAGGTGAGGCTGTTTGGAAATCAAGCCTAGAAAATAAACCAATAAACATGAAAGAACTTCTAGAAAACGTTACACCAAAACATAAAGCATAAGACCATAGATAAATTTGGAGGGATTTAAAATGGATGTAGTAACAATTGGAGAATCAATGGCAGTTTTTAGCCCAGAGTCATCACCTTTAATGAGATATGCGGCTACGTATTCACGTAAGTTTGGTGGAGCTGAATCAAACGTTGCCATTGGATTAACAAGGTTAGGACATGAAGTTGGATGGATTAGTAAAGTGGGAAATGACGAATTAGGAAAAGGCCTTCTTTCTTTTATAAGGGGGGAAGGAGTAGATGTTAGTCAGGTGAAGATAAGCGAAACGGCTCCAACCGGTCTTTACTTTAAAGAGGTTAGAAGTGCAAATAATGTCCGAGTTGAATATTACCGCAAGGGCTCCGCTGCGAGTCAGTTATCTGTTAACGATCTAGATGAGTCATACATTGCCAGTGCTAAATTTTTACATATTACGGGAATTACACCAGCACTTAGTGAGAGCTGTTATGAAACCGTGATGCAGATGATTTCCATTGCGCGGGAAAATGGAGTGAAGGTCGTTTTTGATCCGAATTTACGTAAGAAGCTTTGGTCGGAGGAACGAGCAAGAGAAGTATTACTTGAAATTGCGGCTAAATCAGATATCGTGATGCCAGGAGTGGCCGAAGGTGAATTTATGTTTGGAGAGAATGATCCAGATAAACTGGGTGAGCTCTTCTTGAATCATGGTGCCTCTTTAGTTGTGATAAAAGTTGGAGCAAAAGGAGCCTATTATTTTACAAAGGAAAAAAGTGAGTTAGTTCCTGGCTTTCCTGTTGAACAAGTAGTTGATCCAGTTGGTGCTGGAGACGGTTTTGCCGCAGGTGTAATATCTGGTTTGTTAGATCAATTACCGTTAAATAAAGCAGTTGAGAGAGGGAATGCGGTTGGAGCGCTAGCTACACAAATTCCTGGGGACTTTGAGGGACTTCCAACGAGAGAAGAAATGGATCATTTCATGTATGCAACTGATTCGGAGGATATTAGTCGATAGAATATACATGGGAATAAAAAACTAAGGTGTGTAGCTTGACTAATTCCAGTGACATTGAGAATTAGCAGTGCAGTAGCCTTAGTTTTTTGTTTTATGGATCGGACTCACCACTGAAACGGACATACGATCCTTTATATATTCCTTGCTTCTAAATCGCTTTCACGGACATAGAAGCCCGTTATTTTCTTAAAATGATTAGAAATGGACTGTCTATGAAGGGAATAGCTTCACTAGGTCCGTTATTCCCTTAAAAATACCTTTTTAAATCATTTTAACAAAAATCTATGTCCGCTTAGAGGTGTGACTAAAGAGGTTAGTCACGTTGACAGAGAAGATGATCTAACCGATCAACTGCTTTCATGGTTGTTTGATAAAGGAGCACACGAGTCAAGGGTATTTAATTCAGGTTCAAGTATTATAGAATGTTGGACGGTTTCTCCTTCTATAATAGTTAATAGCGTTTCACTAATTCTTTGAGCAATGCGCGTAATGGGAACCCCTACAGTTGTTAATTGGATTTCGAGATTTTCAGACTGAGGGATATTATCATAGCTAATAATCGATAAATCCTCTGGTATTTTAAGAGAGAGTTCAGTTGTAGCACGAAGAATGCCGCGTGTTAAATCATAACTTCCACTAATGATCGCTGTGATAGAACTCTGTTTAGTGAGCAAGTTTTTTGCAGCCAGATAGCCATCATGAACTTCTAAGCCATTTGTTGGAATAATCATGTCAGGTAAATCTGAGGCATGTTCTACATTCATCGCTTCTAAAAATCCAATGAGTTTATCTTTTTGCAGTGGATCAAAATTAGATAAGTCTCCAATGAATGCTATTTGCTTATGACCGATATCCTGTAAATACTTAGTGGCTAATTTAATGGCTAAGCGACGATTTACATCAATTGTTGGAAAACGTAAATCTTCTTGGACTCCGTAATAAAGGATAGGTACCGTTGATTGAATTTTTGAGTTCGTTAGATCATTTTCATTTTCTCCAAACACTAAAATTGCATCTACTTGAAAGCGATTAAACGTTGAAATCGCAGATTCTATTTTATTAATGGAAAGCAGTGTCGTATAAGAATGAGCTTCTAACAGATCGTTAATTTGCGTGATTAAAATAGAAGGTGCCACTCGCTCAACACTCGGCCAAACCACACCGACTGTAAAAGATTTTTTCTGCACCAAGCTTCTTGCTGCTACATTTGGCTGATAGCCTAATTCTTCTGCTATTTTCATAATTTTTGTTTTCGTGGGTTTCTTAACTAATGGGCTGTCTCTTAAAGCCTTTGACACAGTAGAGTAACTAACCCCAGCCTGCTTTGCAATATCCTTAATTGTTACACTCATAATAGCCTCCATCACCTTGACAACGTTGTTAATCTATTTACATATTATATCAAAGTAAAGTAAGATTTATAAGAGTTTGATCAAAAAGGTTGGTCTTTACCTTTTTGATCAAACTCAGCAATGAGCGGAGCCGTTGCAATTTTTTAAGACTTTTTGAGTGATCTTCTCAAAAAGGCGTGCAACGAGAGAAGCCAATGCAACTTAATCAAAAAGGTTGGTCTTTACCTTTTTGATCAAACTCAGCAATGAGCGGAGCCGTTGCAATTTTTTAAGACTTTTTG